>NZ_JABVXF010000009.1 GCF_013349995.1 Pseudoalteromonas sp. 0303 | reverse complement strand
AGAAAAAAGAAAATGGCAGGGCTAGACGATGATTATCGCTCAACCCTGTTAGAATCTGGGATTAAAATGCGCTAGCCGTGTCAATGTGGGTGAGAAAATGGTCGCATTACTTGACCTACAAAAAACAATGGACATTTAACTGGGTAGATTAACAAGAAGGTGAAGGGTATGGGATGGTTTAGCAGTCCTAAAAATGTTGAGTCGGAAAATGATTTAGTTATTGCGGCACTTAAAAAGTCGCAAGCGATGATTGAGTTTCAACCGTCGGGGCAGATCATTACTGCCAATGCTAATTTCTTAAACACCATGGGTTACCGACTCGAAGAGATCCAAGGGCAACACCACTCTATGTTTGTTGCTGAAAAAGAGTCACAAAGCCCAGAATATCAACAGTTTTGGCAGCGATTACGCAGCGGTGAGTTCTTCACTGATGAATTTAAGCGTGTCGGTAAAAATGGCAAACAAGTTTGGATCCAAGGTACCTATAACCCAATTATTGATAGTAATGGTAATGTTACTAAAGTTATCAAATTTGCGACTGACATCACACCACAAAAAGAACTTGAACGTCAGTCAAAGCGTGATGCTGATTTATCTAATGCACTGCGTGTTTGCCAAGCTAATGTGATGATTGCCGATAACGATTTAAAAATTGTTTTCGTTAATGAGCAAGTAAAGCAAATGCTGCAAGCTCGCGAATCAGCGTTACAAACAGTGCTACCTAGCTTCTCTGTGGCGAATTTAGTGGGTACGTGTGTTGATGATTTTCATAAACAACCATCACACCAACGTGAATTACTAAAAACATTATCTGAACCATACAAAACCACATTGCGTTTGGCGGGGCTTATTTTTAGCTTGATTGCGACACCTTGGGTGAGCGTATCTGGTAAGCGTTTAGGTACTATTGTTGAGTGGCAAGATATTACTGATAGCGTAAATAAAGCGGAAGCTGAAAAACGTGAAGCAGAAGAGAATCTTCGTGTTCGACGCGCGTTAGACCGCGTGGCAACTAATACCATGATTGCAGATTCTGGCAACAACATCATTTACATGAACGACGCTGTTCTGAACATGATGAAAATTGCTGAAAGTGACTTACGTAAAGACTTACCTAACTTCAATAGTAATAATCTAGTGGGTCAAAATATCGATGTATTCCACAAGAATCCAGCACATCAACGCAATATGCTTGCTAAGCTAAGCAGTACTTACAGCACTGAAATTCAAGTTGGCGGTCGTACTTTTGGTTTGGTCGCAAACCCTATTTTTACCCCTGAGAATGAACGTATTGGTACGGTTGTTGAGTGGGAAGACAGAACTGCTGAAGTGGCGATTGAAAAAGAAATTGCTGGTCTCGTTGCTGCAGCGGGGAATGGTGACTTAGAAGCCCGTGTTGAAGAAGCGGGTAAACAAGGTTTCTTCTTACGTCTAGCGCAGGGCTTGAATAGTCTTGTCAGCATCGTTGATGATGCAGTAAAAGACACAGGCAATATGCTTGATGCTATGGCGAACGGTGACTTATCAAAACGTATTGAGCAAGACTATCAAGGTTCATTCGATAAGCTAAAACGTGATGCAAATGCCACGGCTGATAAGCTTACAGAAGTAATTAATCGCATTAATACCTCAGCAACCTTGGTTGCTAGTGGTGCAGAAGAAATCTCACAAGGTAATGCTGATTTAAGTCAACGTACTGAAGAGCAGGCTTCATCACTTGAAGAAACAGCATCAAGCATGGAAGAGATGACCAGTACGGTTCGTCAAAATGCTGATAATGCTAAAGAAGTGAATGAACTTGCTGAAGAAACACGTACTAAAGCACAAAAAGGTGGCGAAGTTGTAAATCGCGCTGTAACCAGTATGTCGGCAATTAATGAATCAAGTAAGAAGATTGCAGACATCATCAGTGTCATTGATGAAATTGCTTTCCAAACAAACCTACTTGCGCTGAATGCGGCAGTCGAAGCTGCACGAGCAGGTGAGCAAGGTCGTGGTTTCGCGGTTGTTGCTGGTGAGGTTCGTAACTTAGCGCAACGATCAGCAGCTGCAGCAAAAGAAATAAAAGAATTAATCCGAGATAGTGTTGGCAAAGTTGAAGATGGTACATTACTCGTTAATGAATCAGGTTCAACATTACAAGAAATTGTTACTGCAGTACAAAGAGTTACTGCAATGATTTCTGATATTGCCCAAGCATCTGAAGAACAAAGCTCTGGTATTGAGCAGGTCAATAAAGCCATTGCCCAAATGGATGAAATGACCCAGCAGAATGCTGCTTTAGTTGAGCAAGCATCTGCCGCGGGTGAATCCATGGCAGAGCAAGCGAATGATATGCGCCGCTTATTAAACTTCTTCTCGTTATCAAATAACGAGATGGATATTACTAGCCGCGCAAGCTCTGCGCCTGCAGATAAACAGCCAAGCTCACCAGTGCGTTCAGCGCCAAAAGGCAATAACTTTGTTGATCCTAGTGATGAGTGGGAAGAGTTTTAAAACTCTTCCCAATTAAATTCTAACTAGTTAATTGCATCTAATGCTACAGCTGCAGGGTCAAGCACATGAAAGAGTTTTTACTAACGGATAGTGACTTTAAAGCTATTTCGTCACAAGTGTATGATGCTTGCGGCATTGTTTTAGCTGAGCATAAGCGCGAGATGGTTTACTCGCGCTTAGCAAGACGTATTCGCCAACATAAACTTAAGAACTTTAAAGAATATTTAGACTTTCTTGAAGAGAATAAAGAGCAAGAATTTAGTGAGTTTATTAATGCCATAACCACTAACCTGACTTCTTTCTTTCGTGAGCCACATCACTTTAGTTATTTAAAAAATACCATAGTACCCAACTTGCTAGTTAGTAATGCTAAACAAAAGCGCGTAAGGGTGTGGTCTGCTGGTTGCTCAACCGGTGAAGAGCCTTATACCATTGCTATGACCTTGAGTAGTCTATTTCCATCTGATTGGGATGTGAAAATCCTAGCTACTGACTTAGACTCAAATGTGCTCGCTAAAGCACAGGCTGGCACCTATACCGCAGCTAATGTGAATGGTTTAGACAAAAGCCAACTTAAGCGCTGGTTTTTAAAAAGTCATGATGGTCAGTTATATAAAGTAAAACCTGAACTACAAAAGAATATTTTCTTTAAACGACTAAACTTATTACAGAGCTGGCCTATGAAAGGGCCATTTGATGTTATTTTTTGTCGCAATGTAGTGATCTATTTTGATAAACCGACGAAAGATACTCTATTTAAGCGTTATTACGATTTGTTGACCGATTCAGGTCATTTATTCTTGGGGCATTCCGAAACACTGGGTAAGGACCACAAAGAGTTTAAGAATTTAGGCCAAACTATCTATCAAAAAGGTGGTCTATGAGTAGTCATTTTAAACCTGTATTGTCTGGTTTTGAGCACGTTAAACGGTTTTGGGATGGCAAGCGCCATAAAGTGGTTGCTAAAGTATTACCAGGCGAGTTTTATGTTTCCAAGTCTGATGAGCTAATTACAACGGTGCTGGGCTCTTGTATTGCTGCGTGTATTTACGATGAAGGCTTAGGTATTGGTGGAATGAATCACTTTATGCTGCCAGCAGAAAAAGGCGTTGATGCGAGCAACGCACACAGCCTTAACTGTCGTTATGGTAACTGGGCAATGGAATACTTGATCAATGAAATCCTAAAAAATGGTGCTTCTAGGCGCAACCTCAAAGTAAAACTGTTTGGCGGCGGGAAAATAATCCGTTCAATGACAGATATTGGTGTTGGCAACATTCGTTTTGCAAATGCCTATATACTTGAAGAGGGTTTGGACTTAGTATCCCATGATGTTGGCGGACCTTGGCCACGTAAGGTGATGTTTGATCCGCAAACAGGCAAGGCTCAGGTCAAAAAAATGCGTGAACTGCACTCTGATAAACTCGAAAAACGTGAAATTAAATACCTACACGATATTGAGCAGCAAGATGCAGAAACGGATATTGAATTATTTTAGGAGAGCATATGATCAAAGTACTCATAGTTGATGATTCTGCTTTGATCCGTGGTTTACTCAAGGAAGTTCTCGAGCAAGCGCAAGACATTCAAATCGTTGGTGCGGCAGAAGACCCTTATCAAGCCCGAGATTTAATTAAGCGCCTTAATCCCGATGTCTTAACATTAGATATCGAAATGCCGAAAATGGATGGGTTAAGTTTTTTAAAAAACTTGATGCGCCTTCGTCCTATGCCAGTTGTGATGATTTCTACACTGACTCAAAAAGGCTCACCAATCACACTAGAAGCCCTCGAAATTGGTGCTGTTGACTTTATTGCTAAGCCAACCATCAATGTCACTGAAAATCTTCAGCGTTATGCCCATCTATTACATCAAAAAGTGCGTACTGCAGCTGGCGCTAGAGTGCGCGCTTTTAAAGAAACAAAAGTTGAAGACGACAGCTCTTTAACAGCATTGCAATTTAAGGCAAACAGCGTGCTTGCCATAGGCGCTTCAACAGGCGGCACAGAAGCAATTAAAGAAGTGCTCGTGCGTATGCCAGAAAACTGCCCACCGATTGTTATTACACAGCATATCCCTCCAGTATTTAGTACCTCGTTTGCAATGCGCATGGATAGAACGTGCAAAATCAACGTAAAAGAAGCTGAGCATGGTGATAAGCTACAACCAGGCTGGGCGTATATTGCACCGGGCGATCAGCATTTGAGTGTTGTAAAAAAAGCAGGCGGCTTGTTTTGCCAGCTTGATTCGAGCGAGCTGGTTAATCGCCATCGTCCAGCAGTTGATGTGCTATTTAACTCCCTCGTTGTTGCTTGCCCTAAAGCGACAGTAGCGGCGTTATTGACCGGTATGGGCAGCGATGGCGCGCAAGGCTTATTAGCATTAAATCAAGCAGGAGCTTACACCATAGCACAGGATGAATTGTCGTCAGTGGTATGGGGCATGCCAAAAGCCGCTGTAGAGCTTAATGCGGCTAATGAAGTGGTTCGCCTAGATAAAGTCACAGCGCAAATGCTAAAACAAGCCGTTAAGATACAATAACCCAAGGTTGAGAGAACCAATAATAGCGGCCTTTCTTCGCGATAGAAGGGGCCGTGCAGTTAAAGCGAGAGCGGCCCTTTTTCAGCTTTTCAGGTGATGTGATCTTCACCGTATCTTTACTAAGCCAAGTTAAGTCTGCTTGGCCAATACCAGAGACATAACAAGCAAACTGGCTTTTATGAAAGTCCTGCATATCAAATTGAATGCTTAAACTTGGCGGGTTTTCGTCCGTCACGCTATCTGAATAGGTGAGCTGTTTGATAGTGAATGCTTGAGAGTCGAGTTTAGTGGCAAGCGTATCAAGCTTTGAATAAAAGCCCGATGCCGGAAAGCGTGGTAACCGGGTAAAGTCAGAATGGATACCTACACCCCCTGAATGCTGACCTATACCAACAAATCCTAGCGATTTTACTAGTTGTTGCAGTGAATTATTAAACTCGCCATAAGGGTAAGCAAGGTATTTGTAATCATGGCCAATTTCTTCTTTAATGCGCTGCTGGGCAGATAAAATATCTTTTTTAGTACGTGCAAGCCATACTTCTTCAGTCTCGCCTGGTTGTTTGCGGTGTAAGTAATTATGAACTTGTGTGTGGTTGCTAATTAAGGCGCCTTTTTTCGATAGCTCCTTTAACTGCTGCCACGTCATTACATAGCTTTTGCCTTCATCAATTAGCTCGGGATTTACGAAAATAGTGTACGGATAGTCAAATTTTTCTAAGATGGGCGCAGCTTCTTCATAGTTATTTTTGTAGCCATCATCGAAGGTTATTGCGACGGTTTTATCTGTTAGCGGTTGGCCTGCTTGTAACGAGGTAATGAGTTCATCTAGTGGAATAACGTTGAAGTTATTATCTTTTAAATATTGCATGTGTTCAGTGAATGTTTCGCTGCTGACACTGGTTACCGCAGGAAGGCTTTCACTGACGTGGTGATACTGTAGAATGACTGCGCCATGGGCACGCAAAGATAAACATAACAGGACTGCAAATACTAAATGAAACATTTTCTTAAACGTCATAAGGCACACCATAAAAGTTTACTGTTATTAGCCGGTCCGATGATTTTATCAAATATTACCGTGCCAATGTTAGGTTTAGTTGATACTGCTGTAATCGGCCACTTAGGAAGCGCTCACTATTTAGCTGGTATAGCGCTCGGTTCAGCAGTTATCTCGTTATTATTTTGGCTAGCAGGCTTTTTGCGCATGAGCACCACAGGATTAGTTGCCCAGGCCTATGGTAAAAGCGATCACACCTTACTTGCTGAGCTATTAAAGCGCAGCTTGTTACTAGCAACAGCGGTAGCGCTGTTATTAATAGCGCTGAGTATACCTATTCAATCCTTAATGGCATATTTATCAAATGCGAATGAAGCTGTTTTAGAACAAGCAAATAGCTATTTTTCGATTCGTATTTTTAGTGCACCCGCTGCTTTGTGTAACTTGGTTTTACTTGGTTGGATGCTAGGTGTTCATTATGGCCGCGGGCCATTCTATTTATTACTTATCACCAATATAACCAATATTGTGCTTGATATTTATTTTGTGGTGTTTCTTGATTGGGGTGTGGCTGGAGCTGCGTGGGCGTCTTTAATCGCTGATTATATCGCCCTTGCTTTTGCACTTATGTTAGTTGCACAACTAGCTAAAAAACAAGGTGTTAACCTTGCTGTGAAAGCCTGGTTAAGTGTTGCTAAGTTACTTGATTTAGTAAGCTTAAATCGCGATATTTTTATTCGCTCATTAGCACTCCAGCTATGTTTTAGCTTTATGACTTTTTATGGCGCACGTATCGGCGAAACAACCTTAGCGGCTAATGCCGTGTTGCTAAACTTTTTAATGTTGGTGAGCTTTGCGCTTGATGGTATTGCTTATGCAAGTGAGGCAAAGGTCGGTAAAGCGAAAGGTGAGCACAGCGCTAAGCAGATTAAGTTATGGGTTAATTTGAGCTTGTTTTGGGGTGGGTTATTTGCGGTGTTTTATAGCCTTATATTTTTATTATTTGGCGAGGCAATTATTCGCTTACTTACCGATGTGCCTGAAGTTATCAGCCTTGCAACGGTTTATCTTCCTTGGGTGATTATATTGCCTATCGCGGCAATGGGCTGCTTTTTATTTGATGGCGTATTTGTCGGTTTAACCCGTGCTAAAGACATGCGTAATACTATGCTATTTAGTGCTCTAGTGGGCTTTTTTGGACTGTTTTGGGTAGTGAGTAGCTGGCAAAATCATGGTTTGTGGTTTGCGATGACCAGCTTTATGCTAATGCGCGGGTTAACGTTGTGGTTTCGCTACCGTAAAATTGTCAATAATCAGCAATTATTAGATTAAATTACTTCCACAAATCAGGGTCGTGATTTTTGGGAGACGAGCGCTCTAAAACTTGCGCAAAGCGGTTGGCAAAAATACCTAAGTAGCCCCAACCAGCAAAGAATAAAGCCACAGCTAGTATGACTAGGCCAATTAATTGAAATAGTGCGGGTCCATAGTAACCTATGGCAATAAAAATCACGGCTAGCACAAACAGTGCTAGGCCGCGAAGAAAGCGTTTTAAGCTTAACTTGGGGTCGCTGCCTAAGCGAAATACCCATTTTTTAAGCATGCTTAATATACCGGTTAGTAGTAAGAGTGCTCACCTGATTGGTGATCAGTAATGTCTCTTACACCGTTGATTTCGTCAAACTTGGCGATCATTTCTTTCTCGATGCCTTCTTTTAGTGTGACGTCAATCATTGAACAACCGTTACAGCCACCGCCAAATTGCAGCACCGCGATACCGTCAGCAGTAATTTCTACTAGGCTAACTTGGCCGCCGTGGTTAGCGAGCTGTGGATTCACTTCGGTTTCAAGCATATGTTGAACACGTTCTTGCAGTGATGCATCGTCGCTAAGTTTACGTGCTTTTGCATTCGGCGCTTTAAGCGTTAACTGAGTACCCATTTTGTCAGTTACAAAATCGATTTCAGCTTCTTCTAAGAAAGGGGCGCTTTCTGCATCAACAACGGCATCAAAACCATTGAATGGTAGACGAATATCAGTCGCTTCAACGGCGTCTTCTGGGCAGTAAGAAACACCACACTCAGCCTGCGAAGTACCTGGGTTTACTACAAACACACGAATGTTTGTTTGTTCAGCTTGGTCTGCTAAAAGTTTAGCAAAATGAGATTGTGCAGATTCAGAAATAGAGATCATAAAACGGACTATACTTTCTAGAGCGCGTTTACTTTTCGAGATTAGATTTGCAGCAGCGAGTTTGGGATTTAGACAAGGCGGAGCACGCGAAGTGTAGTTTTTCTACATGAGTCGTGCGATAACGCAGTATAAATACCAAACACGCACTGCCCACAGGGTTCTGCCTAGGAGCGCCTTACTCTGTGTTGCTCGGACTTTACATAGAACTACTATGCTACAGTCCTCGCGCCGTAATTAAGGCGCTCCTAGGTTGAACAAATTCTAATCCTGAAAGGTCAACACGCTCTCAATTACTCGGATACTGTGTATCATACTCCGCTCATCGTATTGTCGCCAGTGTTGAGCGTAAAAAGTTGCATCTATTTTATCGAATGGTAGCGTTAAAACATCAAATAATTACAGGTGCTATCTATGCGTTTCATAATAACAATATTAACCATGCTAGTGAGCGTCAGCGCATTAGCAAAACCTCTTTCTTATTACTTTGAACAAGATGTAAAATTTGACCCAAGTATTCCGACTCCTGAGCAGGTGTTAGGCTACGAAGTGGGTGAGTGGCATGTACGTCACGATCAACTTGTGCAATATATGCAAATTCTTGCTGAAAAAAGTGACCGAATGAATTTTAAAGTAATCGGTCGCACTCATGAGCAGCGTCCACTGGTGATGCTAACGGTTACAGCGTCCGACAAACTTGGCCAAGTTGAGCAAATCCGCAAGGCGCATTTAGCTCGCCTAAATGGTGGGGAAAGTGACTCAAGCAAACAGCCTGCGGTTGTTTGGATGGGTTACAGTGTTCACGGTAATGAATCATCAGGCAGCAACGCATCGCTTCTCGTTGCGTATTACCTTGCAGCTGCACAGGGGCCAGAAATCGACGCCTTACTTAACAACACGGTTATTTTACTAGACCCATCATTAAACCCAGATGGCTTAGCGCGTTTTGCAAATTGGGCAAACAGCAACCGTGGCATGAAGTTATCATCAGATCCACAAACTCGCGAGCATATCGAAAGTTGGCCAAGCAGTCGTACTAACCATTACTTGTTTGATTTAAACCGTGACTGGTTGTTACTGCAGCACCCTGAATCGCGTGCGCGTATTGCACAGTTTCACCAATGGAAACCGAATATCCTAACTGACTTCCATGAGATGGGCCCAAACAGCACTTACTTTTTCCAACCAGGGATCCCAACTCGTAAGCACCCAATTACGCCTGAAGAAAATGTCACGCTGACTAAAGCAATTGCAAACTATCATGCAAAAACACTTGATGAGCACAATGCACTTTACTTCACAGAAGAAAGCTTTGATGACTTTTACTATGGTAAAGGCTCAACTTACCCAGACGTCAATGGCGGTGTAGGCATCTTATTTGAACAAGCGAGCTCGCGTGGTCACTTACAAGAAACTATTAACGGCCCGTTAAGCTTCCCGTTTACGATTAAAAATCAGTTATTAACAAGCTTATCGACGTTCCAAGCGGCGATTGATAACCGTACAGACTTACTTGATTATCAAGCAAAATTTTACAACAAAGCAGTTGATCTTGCTGGTGATGAAGACTTTAAAGGGTATGTTGTCAAAGGCGGCGCTGATCAAAGCCGCATGCAATACTTCCTTGATTTACTTAGACAACATCAAATCAATGCGTACATGTTAGAAGAGCCGCTAAAAGTAAACGGTCAAAGCTTTTCTGAGCAGAGCTATTATGTGCCATTAGCACAGCCACAATTTCGTTTAATTAAAGCGATTTTCAGTGAGCAACAGCGTTTTGTTGATAATACGTTTTATGATGTATCTGGCTGGACACTTGCTCATGCCTTTAATTTAGAATTTGCAAAGGTAAGCAGCAACTGGGGCTTAAATGTGGCAAAAATGCCTTGGCAGCAAAGTGTTAAGTCAAGCTTTGCAGCATTACCGCAAAGCTATGCCTATGCATTTAAATGGGATGATTACCTAGCACCAAAAATGCTTAATAGCTTACTCGAGCAAGGTGTGAAAGCACGCGTGGCATTAAGTCCACTCACAGCAAAAACACCATCAGGTGAAATAGCGTTTGAACCAGGTAGTATTCTTGTTCCTGCTGGTCTGCAAACTGATAGCAACTGGGTTAGTTATTTAAACCAAGCACAGAATGAGTTTGGCATTGAAATTACGCCAATTAGTTCGGGCTTAACGGTTAAAGGTGCTGATTTAGGTTCTCGTGCAATGGCGGTTGTGAAAGCGCCTAAAGTATTACTCGTGGGTGGTCAAGGAACTAGCCAGTATGAGCTTGGTGAAGTGTGGTATTACTTAGATCGTTTTGTAGGCACCGCGCCAAGCATTATCGAAATGGAGCGCTTAGGTAACATCGACCTTGAGAACTACAGCCATATTATTTTAGCGCACGGAAATTTCAATCGCCTTGATGATGCGACTAAAGTGGCTATTAAGTCGTGGGTTCGTAAAGGCGGTGTTATTTGGGGTCATAAAGGTGGTGCTAAGTTCTTAGCTGATCAGCAGCTACTAAAAGCAAACTACTTATCTCGCCGCGATGTAGCCAGTGCCTTTGATACAACAGGACTTACTTATGCTGATAAAGATGACTTAGCAGGTCGTCAGCGTATTGCCGGTGCAATTTTTAATACCTCAGTGGATTTATCTCATCCACTTACGTATTCGCTTAACCGTAATACATTACCTGTATTTAAGAATAGCACTTGGCTACTTGAGAAGTCAGATGCCCCATTTGTTAATGTGCTTACTTACACAGATAAACCGCTTCTAGCTGGCTTTACTGATGACGTAAATGTAGAGCAAGTCGCGGGCGCGGCAGGCCTCATTGCGCATTCATATGGCAAAGGCAGTGTGATAGGCATGACAGATAACCCTGTATTCCGTGGTTACTGGTACGGCACGAGTCGATTACTAAGCAATGCCTTATTTTTTGGTAATGCCTTTCATGCCTCTGGTGATAAGTAATCACAATTAATCATAATGCAGGTTGCCTAACCCCGTTAGGCAAGTGAGCATAGCCCATACTTGCTTTGCCCCTGCATGTTTTATGGCTTCTGTCGCAGCATTTATGGTTGCGCCAGAGGTCATCACATCATCAATAATCGCCACGGTTTTTCCTGTTAAATCTTGCTGACAAACAAAGGCATTTTGTAGATTTTTAACTCTCTTCGCTTTACTTAACTGTGATTGCGCTTTGGTTGCTTTTTGCTTGTAAAGAGCTGAGCTAACAGTACATTGCTGGTTTTTCAAAACAGGCAGCCAAGTTTGGCTTACCTGATTAAAGCCGCGCGCTAAAAAGCGTTGATTATGTAGTGGTAGCACAATAAAAAGATCGGGCCAACTTGAATTAACTTGATGAGCTAATTGCAGCTGCCTCTGTATTACTTGTTGTAGCGCCACACGAAAATACTGCTGGTCATTAAACTTCAATTGCTTGAGCCAAAGTTTAAAAGGCGCTTGATACCAAGCACAGGCAATTAGATGATCAAAATTACTATCAGGAAATGCATCACAGATATCAGGTCGATGTAACAGGTTTGGATGGTGTGTAAGGTCAAATAAATTGAGGTCATCTAAACAATACTGACACAAAGCTTGATCAGTCTGTATGTGATTCTGGCAGCTAATGCAAAAGTTGGGGAATAGTGCGTCTAGCCCTAGTTTTAAGGTGTGAGGTAAGTGAGACATTGCATTCATTCCTTTAAACGCTATTATGAGCGCTAAGTGTGGTTGGGAAATACAAAATATGCAAAATGAGATGGTGCTATTACATGGCTGGGGAATGAACCAAGGGGTTTGGCAAGTGATCAAACCTGAGCTAGAGTTTTTTCATGATGGTGAAGTCCGTTGCCTCGATTTACCTGGCTTTGGTAACGCACAGTCTATTCCCACACCTTACACTTTGCACGCTGCAGCTGAGCAACTAAGTACACAGCTAAATGAAAAGTCTATTCTTGTTGGCTTGTCGTTGGGCGGGCTTTTTGCCTTGTATATTGCAGCACATTGGCCTGACAAAGTCGCAAAGGTTGTATTGGTTGCCTCAACCCCCTTTTTTGCGCAAACCGACGAATGGCCGGGTATCAAACCTGACGTATTAAATGCATTTAAAGATCAGCTGGTTAGCCATAGAGAAAAAACGATAGAACGGTTTTTGGCGATACAAGCGATGGGCAGTGAATCAGCGCGAGATGACATTAAGCAATTAAAAGCACTTTTGAACCAATACCCAGCGCCTCAAGAGCAAGCTTTAAGTGCGGGCTTAGACATTTTACAGCAGGATGATTTACGTGAGCTATTCGCTAACCTTAGCGTACCTGTGCGTGGTATTTTCGGTCGCTTAGATTCATTAGTACCTTATCGAGCGATTGAAAAAATGCATGCCTTACAACCTCAGTTTGAATATGAAGTTTTAGATAAGGCCTCACACGCGCCTTTTATTTCACATAAAGCGGCATTTATATCAGCACTGAAATCAATGTGTTAAGCAAAACTCGCTGAGAGGCCAGAAAAATAGCGGGATTTAGCTTTATTTTGCTCGTTTTATGAGCGATACTTAACGGGTAGATCTCACTGTTGGAGGGTGTTATGCCAATCAGTTCTGTTTTTAATAATGCGGTAGAAGGTTATAACCGTGCAAGCCAAGGTATCGAAAAGGCGAGCGCTGAGATTAGCCGTGCCTCAATTGATCAGCAAGATGATGCCCAATTAGCTCAACAACGCCAATTACAAGCGGCAACTCCAAATGAAGCTGTAACTCCGCCAGTTTCACAACCTGCCCCAATCGATGAGTCGCTTGTTAATTTAAAAGTTGAAGAGTTTAATGCAAAAGCTAATATCAACACGATTCAGACTGCTGATGAAGTGCTGGGTACATTAATAGATATTAAAGTTTAGTACTTATGAATATCGTCACTCCGTTTCCTTCGGTTAATATCAACACAGCGAATGTGCACACCGAAAGTGCTCGCCGTGATAATCAGTTACGTGAAGTGATCCCACCTCCTGCTGCTACCAAGCCGAGTAACGCAGAAAATAAAACCTTGAATGATGGCGACAAAACCAAGCAGCCAGGTTCTGAAGCTGGTACGTATGATGCTAAAGGTCGTCTAGCTGAAGACAAAGTGATTGAAGAGCGCCAACAAGGTAGCGAACAAGGCGAGCCTGAACAATCAGAGCAAGAACAGCAAGAAGCTAAACAAGAGCAGCAAAAAGAGCAAAAGGTTGCAGAGCAAGAGCAACAAGACACTGAGCAGATTAAAGAGCTAAAAGCCCGCGATACCGAAGTTCGTATTCATGAACAAGCGCATGCAGCGGTAGGAGGGCAATATGCTGGCTCACCAAGCTATGAGTATCAACGCGGCCCAGATGGTACAAACTATGCCGTGGGCGGCGAGGTGCAAATTGATGTTGCTGAAATTAAAGGTGACCCAAAAGCTACAATTGAAAAAATGCAGACGGTGCGTGCAGCTGCGCTTGCACCTCAAGAGCCTTCAAGTGCTGATCGCTCAATTGCTGCCGATGCCACACAAAAGCTTATGGCAGCGCAAGCTGAGCTTGCCAGTCAATCAGTTGATGACGATGCTGACTCAGGCAAATCGACCTTCAAAATAAACAGTGAGTATGCCGAAGATAGTGCTACTCAAACCAGCGAAACCAAAACAGCAAAGCGTGATGTTGAAGTAGACGAGCGTGCCGCACGTATTGCTAATTTTTATCAAGCGGCTACCTCGCCCACGAACCAAAACCAGTTCTCTGCCTTTATTTAACTAATATTAATTAACAGTATCAGTTAATCACTTTGTGGTTAAAACTTGTCGCTAACGAAGTTTAAATACTACATAACTACTCACTTAATTTTTTAATGACTCTAACAGTTTCTTACATTTAGACTACAAAAACGAATATTGTTTCCATTGCGGGTCCTTGCTCGCTTTGGTAGATTGTCCACGATTTATAATTAGGATGATTAAACAATGAAATTCACTCTTCTTGCTTGCGCGTTGTCACTTGCTTCTACTGCTGTAATGGCAGAAAACACTTCACCATTAAGCTATGACTATGTTGAAGCTGGATATAAAAAGACAGAAATTGATGATATCGATGAGTTATCTCTGAAAGGCTTTGGTTTTAGCTTCAGTAAACAGTTTGCTGAGAACTGGTATGTAACAGGCCACTATTCAATTTTAAATGACGATTTAACATCACGTTCCGATTTCAGTGGTTCGGGTGTTTACGATAGCAATAATAATTATTTAGGTGACACACTCGTATCTTATTCTTACGACTATGATATCGATATGACCCGTTACGAAATTGGTTTAGGCTATATTTATTCGCTATCAGATCGCACTAAAGTTGATTTTTCTGCAAAGATTGGCCAGTTAAAAATAGAATCAGATTTTGACTTTAAAGAAGTCGTATCATATCAAGATCAAACTTTTAATAGCTTTTCACAGAGTGGTTCTGATTCAGAAACCGCAGATATTTTGTCTGCTAACGCGCAAATCAGACATCTATTAACTGATTCATTTGAGATCAACGCTGGCGTTGGCTACGAGCGTTTGCACGACGAAGAGAGCGAAAATAATGCTGTATTTCATGTGGGGGCTAACTATGCCTTTACACCAGCTTGGCTTGTCAGCGCAAGCTATCGTGATGCAAATGATTACTCAGACCTTGCACTTTCGGTTCGTTATAACTTCTAATTTTTTAGCAGCTAGGGATGCCTTTCCCTAGCTGTTTTCACTACTTACTTTGTTTCTGTAATCGTATTTTGTACAAAACGCTACATTTTGTATAAATATCCTGCAATGCGTTTGTTTTTACCGCTCTGGTGTTTATTTAGTGTTAACTTTGTGTCTCAAGTGTGTACAGGTCGGTTTGACCATGTAACCCCCCCTCTGTATATGTTTGCCTGCTAAATAATTTAGTGTGTCAGCTCAAGCAATTTATGAGCTGTTTAGAATTAAATCAGTGGGAATCATATGCAACCTTGCAATAAGAAAATCGCACACTTGAAGAAAAGTTCAGTCGCCGTACTTACAGCCTTGTATGTCGGCGCTACAGGCTATGCTGCGGCAGAGCCTGGCTTTAACAAAGTGTCAGATAAAGGCTTTTATCAGCCAACATTTACAGCTGAAGATATCGCGAATTATCAACAAGAAAAACAAATCGAAGATCATCCAAGCTTGCTCAAAGGGAGTGCTCAACGCTTAAACCAGCACTATCAAAGTCAGCAGCCGGAACATGTTTTTCAACCTCAAGATGGGGTGACAGGCATTCAAACTTACATTGTGCAAATGCATGATGAGCCTGTGGCAAGTTACCAAGGTGATATTCAAGGTTTCAGCGCTACAGCTATTACTGAATCTCGCTCTTTAATGGTTAAAGAGCGTATTGATACAGCGTCGCAAAGTGTGCGCGCGTATCAAGGTTTTTTAAAGCAACGTCAATCAGCAGTATTAAGTAAGGCGCGTGCAATAGGTGCCAATATTGCGATTAAAAAGCAATTTACTCTTGCAAATAACGCGGTAGTGGTCGAAATGACACAAGCTGATGCAGAGCTACTTGCGACACAATCAGGCGTAAAGCGTATTACTCCTAACCGTATTTTTGAATTACGCACAGACCGTGGTCCTGAGTTTATTGGTGCTGATCAATTATGGCAGGGTGCAACACCGGCTTCATCAGTAGGTGTTAAAGGTGAAGGTATGGTTGTGGGTATTATTGATACAGGTATCAATACAGACCATCCAGCATTTGCAAGCGACCAGCAATACAGTGAGAAAAATCCACTAGGCGCAGGTAACTTCGTAGGCGACTGTGAGGAAGAACCTGAGCTATGTAATGACAAGCTAATTGGTGTTCGCTCATACCCAGAAATCACTGCAATGAATGCTGATTATCAATTTGCACGTGCAGATCGCCGTCCTGAAAATGGTGAAGACTACAATGGTCACGGTTCTCACACAGCAAGCACTACGGCGGGTAATTACATCGAAAACACACCGCTTCAAGCTGCAACAGGTGAGAAAGTAAGTGATGGTGAAAGCTTACCATTTACGTTTGACAGTACCAGTGGTGTGGCACCTCGTGCGCACATTATTTCGTACCAAGTATGTTATGCAGGAAACTCGGGTGATCTATATTCTGGCTGTCCTGAGTCAGCTATCTTATCCGCATTTGAAGATGCAATTGAAGATGGTGTAGATGCAATCAACTTCTCGATTGGTGGTGGTGAAAGCTTCCCGTGGGAAGACCCAATGGAAATGGCTTTCTTAAGTGCGCGTGAAGCAGGTATTTCAGTAGCAGCAGCAGCGGGTAACTCAGGCCCATATTATATGTCTGCGGATCATACTTCGCCTTGGGTAACTACAGTAGGCGCATCAACCCATGATCGTGTAATGGACTTAGGTTCTAAAACCATCAATAACTTCCAAGGCACGCGCACGCCTTATGCTGGTGAGTATTCAGGTAAGAGTTTCTCTGGCGGTATCACAGGTGAAGTTGTACTTGCCGAAAATTACGACGACCCGAACGAAAATGATGATTACGATGCAGCAAGTTGTAATGCCCCTTTCCCAGCAGGCACGTTTACATCTGACCAAATTGTAGTGTGTTTACGTGGTGACATTGCGCGTGTCGACAAAGCTAAGAACGTGGCAGCTGGTGGAGCAGGTGGCTTCATTTTACAAAACATTAGTTCGGCAGAAAATATTGTTGCTGATAGCTATGTGATCCCAGGTATTCACTTACCATCAAACGCACGCTATACAATTCGTAACTGGGTTAATGCTAACCCTGATGGCGCAGCGATTGCGACAATAGGTGAACCAGAAAATCATTATTCATTTGATGAAGAAGCAGGTAATGAACTTGCGATCTTTAGTTCTATGGGGCCAAGTTATTACATTAATAATCTAGTTCCAGATGTAACAGCACCGGGTGTTGATATTTACGCAGCGAATGCCGATGACCAGCCATTTACAGCTAGTCCTCGTGCATCTGATTGGACTTTCATGAGTGGTACCTCAATGGCTACGCCACATGTTACAGGTGCAATGACGCTACTTATGCAAATGCACCCTGATTGGACGCCAGCAGAAATTCAATCAGCGCTAATGATGACGGCAAATAAAGTACGTATTTCTAACGGCGTTACTTTAATTGACCCATACTACAACTTCATGGCTGGTGGCGGTGCGATTGACGTAGCACAAGCTGCCAATGCGGGTCTTATCATGGATGAGACTATTGAAAACTATCATGATGCGAACCCGCGCAATGGTGGTTTAGTCGAGTGGTTAAACCTTCCTTCGTTAGTTAATCAAGACTGCGAGCTTGAATGTACGTGGATGCGTACAGTTAAAGCAACAAAAGATGGTACTTGGGATGCAACGGCTTATGGTTGGGCTGTTGAAGGTGAAGAAGAAAGCTTCGGTGTAGAAGTTAGTGTAACACCAAGTAATTTCACACTTCAAGCAGGTGAAACACAAGATGTGATGGTTACTATGAAGTTACCAAATATCATCGAGTCTAAACTTGATCCTGATGAAGAAGGTGCGCCTTGGGACAATATCTTAAATAAAGATGCTTGGTTCAACGGTAAAGTGTTATTTAAGAACACTGATGGCGACTCACCTGATGCTCATTTCACATTGGTTGCGAAAAACGTCATTGATGAGTTACCAACTATGGTTGATATCGATATGGCACGTGCCAGTGCATCAGAATCAATCGTTGTTAATACCGATAGCTACAGTGAATTTACGCCGACTTATTATGGTCTTGTAAAACCAACTGAAGTTACTGCAAATATCTTGGGTGTTGCTCCTTACGTGACAAAAGACCGTGTTGAAAAAGCGTGGGATATCCAAGCATTTGAAGTACCTGAAGGTACAAAACGCTTAATGGTTAAAGTTGCATCTACAGAGCAAACTACAGATTTAGCAGACCTTGTTGAACCTCGTTGGCAAATGAAAAAAGCACACTTAATAGTGGGTTATGATGCTAATGAAAGTGGCTCATTCATGGTGTCTGATGATGCCATAGCTGATGATCCCAATGCAGTTAAAAAAGCCCTTGATGAAGAAATGATTTGTTATTCTTCAAGTAGTGTTGAAGATAACTATTGTAACATTATTGACCCTAAGCCTGGTAAATATTGGTTTGCGACCGCAGCTCTAGCAGGTTTACGTGATGTTGGTTACCAAACAGTGACGCATTACGCCATTGTTAAAGAGCAAAATACTGGTGAATTCAGTGTATCAGCGCCACAGCAGCACAGCGGCAATGGTAACTATGAAATTGCTGTAAATTGGGATTTACCAGATGCGCAACCGAATGATGTTTATTATGGCGGCTTTGCATTAGGTAATGCTGAGGGAGCTGAAGGCACCCTTGGTTTCACATCGGTTAATTTAAAGCGTGATGCAGAGGCACTTACCTTAAATGTTGACCAAGACACTGCTCGCGCTATGGACCTAGTTAACGTTAATGTAAAACTTAAAGCCAACTATGAATCTAAAGCACGTGACTATTCATTGTCATTGACGATTCCTGATGGCATGCAAGTTTGGCCTGAAACGCTAACTTCAAACAATGAAGAAGTTGAAGCTTCGTTAGTTGTAGAAGGCAACACGTTAACTATCCAAGGTACACAAGACGCAACGCGTAACGTACAACGTGATTATGTGGTAACTAACAACATCACTAATGAGATGTGTAAAACGCCAATGATTGATGAATTCTCGACAGGGGGATATATCGATTTATGGGGTGATTTTGGCATTCAACCTGAAGCTGCTTGGTATGAAGGTGGTTCAAATGTGTACTTTGATGTGCCAATTGATTGGTTATTCTATAAAGAAGGTGCGAAGTTTGAAATTTACAACCAAGTAAATAATAACGAAGTACGTTTACACCCAACAGGTGCAATGCAGTTCACACCTATTTGGTGGATGATGAGTGCACACCGTGGTCCTGGTTTCTTAGTTGAAGCGCTTGCACCATTCTGGCGTGGCTCGTTTGAAATCGAAAACCTTCGCCATCCAACGGATCCAACAGGTCTAACGATTGCTTCTCAGTATAAAGAAGAGCGTCCTGACTTAGGTGATCTCGTATTTATGGAATTCGATAATGTGACTGATAAAAATACAGGCGACACGTTTGACTATGAAGTGATTTTACGTAGTGGTATCGATGACCATGAAGGTATGTTCGAAGCTATTTTTGCTTACGATAACCTAGGCGCAGGTGTTGATGAAGGGACAATCTTTATTGAAGGTGGTGATAGTGTTTACTCTACAACTGCCGGCTTTAAAGACGGTGCATTAAGCAATGTGGTTGGTTATGACGACCTTGGCAAGATCTTACAAGATGATTTAGTGATCTGTTTTGATTATGTTGGCCCAGAGCAAAGTGAAGTTGAGTTTAACTTTACTGCTACGGTTATGCCTGATGCGAAAGGTTCAGTGCAAGATATCACCCTTGATTACCAACTAGGTAGCCAAGAAGGTGGTATGTTAATGCACTCGATCGGCGTACAAAGCAACCTGAAAATGAGCGACATCGCTGATATGACGGTAGCAGAAAATGGCCGTATCGATGGTGTTGATGTGATGGTTGTTGATGCAGACCAGTCGCCAAATGAATTAGTGGTAACCGGCGAGAATGTTACGGCTGAAGTTGACGGAATGTCGTTTAACTTAATCCCAGATGCACATTTCCATGGTGAAACAATGGTGACAGTCACAGTGCAAGACGAAGCAAACCCAGCAGACAAAGTAAGCAAAGAATTCTTACTAATGGTTGAGTCTGATGGTGTTGAGCTTGGCTGTACTGATGCTGCTGCAACTAACTATGATGCGACTGCGAATGAAGATGATGGTAGCTGTGAATTCGCTTCACAAGTAACACCTGAAACTAAGAGTTCTTCAAGCGGCTCATTAGGTCACTTCATTGTGTTACTCCTGCCATTACTTGCACTTCGCCGTCGTAAGTAATAGCGATAAAGGCTCAGTTTATTGAGCCTTTCATAGCAACGAGACTGATTAAGTTGCTATACAAATAAAAAGCCGCGTAAGTTTACACTTACGCGGCTTTTTTCGACTTATGCCTACAGCCTATTATTTTTTCACTTTTGCATTGGCAAATGCATCTGCAAAGGCATTACCCATGGCAACATTGCCAAACTCGCGTTTTTGCTTAGGTGCACTTTTCGCTTTCGCAGCTGGCTTAGGTTTGCTAGCTGGTGCGGCTTTATTGCTGGTATCAACATCATCGTCTAAACGCATGGTAAAGCTTATACGTTTACGTGCAGCATCTACTTCAACTACTTTTACTTTTACAATATCGCCAGCTTTAACCACTTCACGTGGATTAGAAATAAACTTGTTAGTAATCGCAGAAATATGCACTAAACCGTCTTGATGCACGCCCACATCAACGAAGGCACCAAAGTTAGCAACGTTAGACACTACACCTTCTAAAATCATACCTGGTTTTAGGTCGTTAATGGTTTCAACACCGGCTTTAAATTCAGCTGTTTTAAACTCAGGACGCGGGTCACGACCCGGTTTATCAAGTTCTTTGATAATGTCGGTAACCGTTGGTAAACCAAATTTTTCGTCTGTGTAGTCGTTTGCAACGAGCTTGTTTAGGATATCAGAGTTACCAATTAGGCTGTTTACATCTAAGCTGTTCTTCTCGCAGATGCGCTTAACAACCGGGTAGGCTTCAGGGTGGACTGACGAGTTATCAAGAGGATCTGAGCCTGTGCTGATACGTAAGAAACCGGCAGCTTGTTCAAAGGCTTTAGGCCCTAAACGTTCAACTTTTTTAAGTTCAGAGCGTTGGCTAAATGAGCCATTCGCATCACGGTAGCTAACAATGTTTTGTGCTAACGTTTTGTTTAAGCCAGATACGCGGGTAAGTAGTGGCACTGACGCCATATTTAGGTCTACACCTACTGAGTTTACACAGTCTTCAACCACTGATGTTAGCGTTTGACCAAGTTGGCTTTGCGATACATCGTGTTGATACTGACCTACACCGATTGATTTAGGCTCAATTTTTACCAGCTCAGCAAGTGGATCTTGTAAGCGGCGCGCAATAGACACAGCACCACGTAGTGAAACATCAAGGTTAGGGAATTCATTAGCGGCAAACTCAGATGCCGAATAAACAGAAGCGCCTGCTTCACTAACCATCACTTTATTAAGTTTAAGCTCAGTGTTGGCTTTAATCAGTTCAGCTACTAATTTGTCAGATTCACGTGAAGCCGTACCATTACCAATAGCGATTAGCTCAACTTTATGCTGGCGGCATAATTGCTCAAGAGTACGAAGCGATTTATCCCAATGATTTTGTGGTGCGTGCGGGAAAATCGTTTGTGTTGTTAACAGCTTGCCTGTGCTATCTACAACGGCAATTTTACAACCAGTACGTAAACCAGGATCCAGACCTAACGTGGTGCGTGGACCTGCTGGAGCGGCCATTAATAAATCTTTTAAGTTCTTAGCAAAAACGTCAATTGCGCCGGTTTCTGCTTTTTCGCGCATTGCACCTAAAAATTCATTCTCAAGGTGAAGGCTTAACTTAATTTTCCATGCCCATTGCACTACGCCCATTAACCAAGCGCTTGCTGCAGAGTTGCTAACATCTAAGCGATAATGATCGGCAATCATTTGTGCACACACTTGCGCCGGATTTTCTGCGCTTGGCTCTGGGTTGATACTAAGTTGTAATACGCCTTCATTGCGAGCACGCAGCATAGCAAGTGCACGGTGTGATGGTACTTTCTTAAGCGGTTCTTGATGCTCAAAGTAGTCGCGGTACTTTACACCTTCATTTTCTTGGCCAGCAATTACAGTACTTTCAATCTGACCATGTTGTGCGATATGACTTCGGAATTTAGCTAGCAGTTTGGCGTCTTCAGCAAAGCGTTCCATTAAGATAAATTTAGCGCCATCTAACACCGCTTTATTATCTGCAAAGCCTTCATCAGCATTAATGTAGTCACTTGCTTGTTGTTCAGGGTCGAGACTTGGGTTGTTAAATAGCGCATCGGCAAGCGGCTCAATACCCGCTTCAATGGCAATTTGCCCTTTTGTACGACGTTTAGGTTTGAAAGGCAGATATAAATCTTCAAGCTCAGTTTTACTGTCAGCGTTATTAATATCAGCACTTAGTTCGGCTGTTAGCTTGCCTTGCTCTTCAATAGTATTAAGGATAAAGCTACGGCGTTCTTCTAATTCACGTAAATACGATAAGCGCTGTTCAAGTAAACGTAGTTGCGTGTCATCTAAGCCACCAGTTACTTCTTTACGATAACGGGCGATAAAAGGAACTGTGGCACCTTCATCAAGTAATTTGATTGCAGCAACAACCTGTGGTTGCTGGGCACTTAGCTCTGTTGCTAAGCGTGCAGAGATATTGCTCATGCATAAACCTTTTTAAAAATAGAAAATCAGTAAAACTGAAGATTAATTGCCTGAATAATATCACAATAAGAAGGCCTTAAAAGCACTGCTTTTAAGGCCTGCAAAAATAGTCTTACACAACGCAGATTTTAACGCTTAGTGCGGGTGATCAACCTGCTGTAATACTTCGCTAAAGCCATTAGCAATTGGGTTGATATTAACAGGGATATGTAATTTTTTAGCGATCTCTCGAGCTGAAATCAAACCACATATTTCTTGTTTAGCACTGGTTACTAATAAGAACATCATACCTTGGTGTTCCATGGTTTGCAGTGCATCGCCAATACTTGCGTAGCTGATGCTTTGCAGGCTCACACCAGCTAAGCTGCTAAGTGGCGTCATTACATCGTGTAAAGTAATTTCGTCACGGTGTAAGTTCAAGCGCTGTGCAAGGATCATAATTTTTGAGCTTTGCAGATCAGCACTAGAGGTGATGCCGAGTAGTTTATCTTCGCTATCAACCACTAAAATAAAATCTGAGCAACAGCTATTTGTTTGCTTTAAAGCATCAACAATAGTGGTGCCGTAATGTGCACGTAAAGGGTCTTTTTTAGTAAAGCTATTAAGTACTTTTAAAGCTGAAGAAGTGAGATCGAGTGTTGGCTCAACTTCATTCACTGCATTAGATAATGCGCCATTAGAGATATCTTGAAGACGTAATTCTTTGAAATTATTCATTTTGGTCACCATACATTTTAATTAAACTGAAATAGAAAATTTGAGTTAATTAAAAAGCTGGTGGCCCTCGCTGGTGCGCGCTATAAACAGACACCTTATTACAAGGGTGAACATACGAAACCACACGTGCATCTGGCAGTGGTTGGGCTACATTAGCAACGAACGCAGGTGTATGTTTATCGAGGTCGGTATCTAAGTTGGCAGGGTCTGCACTATCACACGCAATAAAGTGAGCGGTTGGCGTAACACTGTCTGAATGGCTTTCAATATCACTGGCGTAAGATATCAAACTCACACTAATTAATAGTGCGAATACAATGGCATTACTCATTATGCGTTGTATTGCGTTTGACATACTTACTACCTTCTAAAACTCAAGTAATGATTTATCTTGAGTACCTTTAGTTATAGATCACATTTTTAGACTAAACAATCACTAATTAACGCTTTCTGAATTTTCTGGCAAAAGTTATTTCGCGTCCGGATAAGTTATCTCATTGATATACCATTCTTTTGCGCCTTCAGGCGTGTTCACCGAAAAATCATCATCTACCTGTTTGCCTAGTAGCGCTCTAGCCATAGGTGCATCAATCGAAATGTAATCTTTGCGCTCGTAAATTTCGTCGGGGCCGACAATACGAAAGCGCTTTGTATCGCCTTGTTCATTCTCAATTTCGACCCAAGCACCAAAAAACACTTTACCCGCTTGCTGTGGGTTGTAGTCAACAATTTTAAGATCTGGCATGCGTTTACGAAGATAGCGTACACGGCGATCTATCTGTCGTAAAACACGCTTATTAAATTGATAATCGGCGTTTTCAGAACGGTCGCCCAAGCTTGCTGCCCAAGTAACAATTTTGGTAATTTCAGGGCGCTTTTCATGCCATAAGTAATCATGTTCTTGTTGTAATTGCTGATACCCTTCTCGGGTTATTAAATTTGTCTTTGCCATTTTATTCAGCCTAAAAAGAAAACCAGCCGCAAGGTATAAAAGTCTTTTACCTTTGTCGAGTCGGATTTTGAAATGTTCAGTAACAATCTAAGCGCGTAATTCGTTTTTTATTCTTAACTTTTTCATTTATATTAATAAGTAACATATTACAAAAAGAATGAAAGTTATGGGACACGAAACGACAAAAGTATTGGTTGTTGATGACGATATGCGCTTACGTAGTTTGCTAGAGCGTTACCTTGTAGAACAAGGCTTTATTGTTCGCTCAGCAGCAAATTCAGAGCAAATGGACCGCTTATTAGAGCGCGAGAACTTCCACTTGATTGTATTAGATTTAATGTTACCAGGTGAAGATGGATTATCAATTTGCCGTCGTTTACGTCAAAAAGAAAATGACATTCCAATTGTAATGCTTACAGCCAAAGGCGATGAAGTTGACCGTATAATCGGTTTAGAGCTTGGTGCTGATGATTACATTCCTAAACCATTCAACCCACGTGAATTGTTAGCGCGTATTAAAGCAATTTTACGTCGTCGTGCTAAAGAAGTGCCAGGTGCGCCTGCTGCCGAAGAAAACGAAATTAGTTTTGGTGACTTCACACTAAACCTTGCGACCCGTGAAATGAGCCATGGTGATAAAACAATGTCGTTAACCAGTGGTGAGTTTGCGGTATTAAAAGCGTTAGTGACTCATCCACGTGAACCGCTTAGTCGCGATAAACTGATGAACTTAGCGCGTGGCCGAGATTACAGTGCGCTTGAGCGCAGTATCGATGTTCAGGTTTCGCGCTTACGCCGTATGATCGAAGTTGATGCTGCTAATCCTCGTTACATCCAAACAGTATGGGGCTTAGGCTACGTATTTGTGCCAGACGGTGAAAAATAACAGTAATGGGCATGTTTCCACGTAGTGCGTTTGGACAAACGGTATTTTTGGTTGCAGCCCTGCTGTTAATCAATCAAATTGTCTCTTATATCACGGTCAGTTTTTATGTTGTTAAACCAACTATAGAGCAAGTAAACCTGATCCTTTCGAAACAGGTGAAAACCGTGTTTATCGAATGGGAAGAAGGGGTTGAGGTAAGCAAGGAAGCCTCAGACAAGTTTTTTGAGATCACCGGCATCGAAGTGATGACCCAGCGCCAAGCGATGAGTGAGGGGTTAGCTGAAACTCGTGAGTACTCCATGCTATCGCGCAGTATGTCGAAAGAGCTCAATGGCTCTGCTCGAGTACGTATTAGCCAAACCGATCCACTTGTTTATTGGGTTGAAGCACCGCAAGCACCGGGTTATTGGGTGCGCGTGCCGCTCACCGGCCTGCAAGAAAACAACCTGAAGTTCTTAACCTTTTATTTATCGAGTATTGGCTTTTTAAGTGTACTCGGTGGCTGGTTGTTTGCCCGCCATCTAAATAGACCTTTAAAAGCATTGCAACAAGCAGCTGTGAAAGTAGGGGTGGGTGACTTTTCTACCAAGCTAGAAGAGCAAGGCTCTACTGAAGTCATTGAAGTAACCCGAGCGTTTAATCAAATGTCGCGAGGTATTGCAGCTCTTGAGAACGACCGTCGGTTATTAATGGCTGGTGTTTCTCATGACTTGCGCACGCCGCTTACACGTATTCGCCTTGCCACCGAAATGATGTCGGACGATGAAGATTACCTGCGTGAAGGGATCATTCATGATATTGAAGACATGAATGCCATTATTGACCAATTCATTGAATATTTACGCCACCACAAACGTGAAGAACTTGAGTTAGAAGATTTAAACGCGATTGTTTCAGAAGTTGTCGAAGCAGAACAAAAACATCACCGCACTATTACCTTTAAAGAGAACCCGAGCTTAAGCGAAGTGCCAGTGAGTATGGTAGCAATAAAGCGTGTTGTTACTAATATGATTGAAAACGCAATTCGCTATTCAGATGGTGATATAGAGGTTGAAACCCGCGTGAGCAGTAATAAAAAGTTTGCCATGGTCGTGGTTAACGATCACGGCCCAGGTATTCTCGAAAGCGAACTTGAAACTGTATTTGAACCGTTTAAACAAGGTGATGCCGCTCGCGGTAGCGAAGGCAGTGGCTTAGGCCTTGCGATAATTAAGCGTATTGTCGATATGCACGGCGGCCGAGTACAACTACTTAATCGCCCAGAGGGAGGCCTCAGCGCGCAAATCTATTTGCCTTTTTAAAAGTATTTAGCTTTAAGCCTTAAGCTATGAGTTATCGATAAAACTAGTTTTAAAGTGCTTTCTTGCTTTGAAGGGGGCTGAAGCAATGATGAAATTTAAAGAAAGTAGCAAGATAACTATTAAGATAGTTAGCCAGTTTAAAGCCATCTGAATGAGAGTCGGTGGTTCATAAAAGCCAAAATGCATGAACTCGGCAATTAAGATTTTATTTTTATAAATCAAGCTGTTACAAAAAATGCCAAGTGCAAAAAAAGATACACTAAGAAGAAATAGCATAGCAGTTATAGTTGTCACTTTGAGCTTTAAAATATTTACCTTTGAGAAGGGGGATTTGCAAGTAACCATAGCCATTACTAGTGCTCCTATTTATCAAAGCAATAAAAAAAGCGCACATCACTTTGTCGGCTTTTTTTGGTCAAACTAGGCATAAGAGCGGCTCTCGCCTTACAAAATTATTCTGGTATGATTAACAAAGTAATGTGTTTTTAGTTTTTCATGAGGTAATAATGACCGACAGTGTTGGTTTTCCACTCGCTGATGAAGCAGCAACGGTTAATATGGGTAAGCAACTTGCAACCTTAATGGAGCAAGGAGCAGTCATCTATTTACATGGTGATTTAGGTGCCGGTAAAACGACATTAACCCGTGGTATCGTGCAAGGTTTCGGTCATCAAGGTAAGGTTAAGAGTCCAACTTATACACTGGTTGAGCCTTACCAATTAGCTAAAGCTGATGTTTATCACTTTGATTTATATCGCTTAGGTGACCCTGAAGAACTTGAATATATGGGAATTCGTGACTATTTTTCACCACAGGCTATTTGTGTTGTGGAATGGCCTGAAAAAGGCGGCGAATTTATTCCAACACCGGATCTTGATATCACCCTACGCTATGAAGGCGAGGCACGTGCTATTGCAATTAACAGCTTAACCGAGCGTGGTCAGGCAATTGTTCAGCAACTTAAGAGTGCGCAAGAATAAACATATAAAAATAAAGGTGTATTAGTAAAAATGGGTCGTTGTACGTTTAAACTATTAACTACTTTGATGTTATTGGTTGTGAGCCAAATTGCGCTTGCACAAAATACTATTAATAGCGTACGTGTGTGGCCTTCACCTGACAGCACTCGTGTGGTCTTTGATTTAAACGATAAACCTGATTTCAGCTATTTCATGCTGAAAAATCCAGCTCGTTTAGTCATTGATTTAAAAAATACCGACAAACTAGATAGCTTGCCCGCTATTCCTAAAAAGCATCAGATTGTTTCTAAACTACGTTACTCGAAACCTAAAGATAGCAAAAGTGTGCGCTTTGTTTTTGAGCTAGCCCGTGCCAGCAAACCCGTTGTGTTTGCTTTGCTACCTACCGACCCATACAAGCATCGTTTAGTGGTTGACCTTGTTGATAAAACACCGAAGGCAGAGCCTGTTGCTTCGACCAATAGCAGTGTGAAAAAACGCGAGCTTCATCAAGAGCGCGATATAGTTATTGCCATAGACGCAGGTCATGGTGGTGAAGACCCTGGTTCAATTGGTCCATCGGGCACTTATGAAAAAGACATTACGCTACAAATAGCGAAGCGCTTAGAGCGAATGATAGATGCTGAAAAAGGCATGATTTCGCGGATGGTGCGCCGTAGTGACTACTTTGTAAATCTAAACACTCGTACTAGCATTGCCCGTAAGAAAAAAGCTGACTTCTTTGTGTCGATTCATGCGGATGCATTTACCAGCCCGCAGCCAAACGGTGCTTCTGTGTGGGTGTTATCACTGCGCCGTGCAAATTCAGAAATTGGTAAATGGATTGAGGATAAAGAAAAACACTCGGAGCTTTTAGGTGGTGCAGCTGGGGTATTAAAAGATACCGCAAGCGAAAAATATTTAGCGCAAGCACTGCTAGATATGTCGATGGATCACTCGATGAAAACAGGCTTTAGTGTCGCAGAAGAAGTGGTTAGCGAATTACGAAAAGTGGCTAAAATGCATAAGAAACGCCCACAAGCGGCGAGCCTTGCAGTATTAAAGTCACCTGATATTCCCTCTATTTTGGTTGAAACAGGGTTTATCTCGAATCCACGCGAAGAGCGAATGCTAAAAACGGCGCAGCATCAGGAGCGCTTAGCTAAAGCAATTTTCACCTCGATTAAAAATTACTATATGCAAAACCCGCCAGATGACTCGCTTTTCGCTAAGTTAAAGTCGCAGTTTCCGACTAAACACAAAGTTCGCCCTGGTGAGTCGTTAAGTATTTTAGCAAGCAGATATAACACCTCTGTGAGTAAGCTAAAAACGGCCAACAACTTAAAATCAAATACCTTATTTATTGGTCAAGAGCTTGATATTCCTCAAAGCTAGTCAATTTTCGTGTTAGGAACACTATGAGTATAGAAATACTACCCGCGCGATTGGCTAACCAAATTGCTGCGGGTGAAGTGGTTGAACGCCCAGCATCCGTTGTTAAAGAGCTGGTAGAAAACAGTTTAGATGCTGGCGCAACGCGCATTCAAATAGATATTGAGCGTGGCGGTCATAAGCTTATTCGCATTCGCGATAATGGCTCTGGCATTAATAAAGATGAGCTAACATTAGCCTTGTCGCGCCATGCCACGAGTAAGCTTAAGTCACTCGATGACCTAGAGAACATCTGTTCATTGGGTTTTCGTGGTGAAGCGTTGGCATCAATTAGTTCTGTTTCTCGCTTAACCTTAAGCTCAAAGCCAAAGCAGCAAGAGGCTGCATGGCAAGCGTTTGCTGAAGGTCGTGATATGGCGGTGCAGATTAAGCCAACCGCACACCCTGATGGCACCACCATTGAGGTGAAAGACTTATTTTTTAATACCCCTGCGCGACGTAAATTTCTTCGCACCGAGAAAACCGAGTTTTCACATATTGATGAGCTTATTAAGCGTATTGCGCTGAGTCGTTTTGATGTTTCTATTACCCTGACTCATAATGGCAAAGTTGTCCGTCAATACCGTGCTAAACCAAACCCTGAGCAAGCAATAGCGCGTGTTGCTCAAGTTGCTGGCAAAGCATTTAGTGAGCAGGGGCTGCATATTCAATCAGGTGAAGCTGGTTTGATGCTGCGTGGTTGGGTATTACCCGTGGGCTCAACGAATAGCACGCAATATACCTATGTGAATAATCGCATGATGCGCGATAAACTCATTTTGCATGCAATCCGCCAAGCCTTTGAAGAAGTCGCAGGCTCAGAAGAGCTACCCGGTTTTGTCATTTATATTGATATTGACCCTCGTCAGGTCGATGTAAACGTGCACCCAGCAAAACATGAAGTGCGTTTTCATCAAGGCCGTTTAGTGCATGACTTTATCCTGCAGGCAATAAAACAAGTGGTGGTGCCGCTTCAGCACGAAGCTGGTTTTACAGAGCATAATGACACTGCTTTTCAGCATGCTCCGTTTGATGAGACGCACTCAAGCAGCACACAGCCAAGTTTTACTCAATCAGCGCCAACAGAGCAGTATGATTACCCTAAATCTGAATTACAGCCGACACGTTCAGCGAGTTATTCTGGGGCAACAGGAGCAGGGCGCTCTAGCGGTGGTTTTAGTAGTGACAGCCAAGGTCGCAGTAAAACATCGCACCAAGATGTCAATGCATTTTATCAAGGGATCAGCGAGCAACATGCTGCGCATTTTGACCAAGTACGCCCAGAACCAAGTGTTACAACACCGGTTGTAGAGCAAGCAAAGCTTGCCAAGCTTATTCATGTACGAGAAGGTGAGTGCGTATTTAGTGAAGACAACCAACTCTTTGCTGCGCACTTTAAGCATGCATTAGCACTCGACTGGCAAGCGCACGTAGAGCAAGCAGGTAGCCTTGATGGCAAAGCCTTGTTGTTACCTGTGCGAGTAAATGCAAGTGCTGATGATATTAGCGCGTTAAATGCTCAGCAGTCGTGGTTTACCTTACTTGGTTTTGATTTAGTCATTGAAAAACAGTTTGTGATGGTGAAAAAGCTTCCGCCTTGTGTCTATTTACTTGATGTAAGTGATGCTATTGAGCGACTTATTGCAGGCTGTAAAGCCTCACCAAGTTCACTCGATGAATGGTTAGCTTGGTTAGCTCAGCAAATCCCAGCACGCTATTACGCAAGCCAAGCCTTTTTGGAGCAAGTGGCTCGGTTAGAAAATAATCCACAAACTATGCAACGTTTACGTCAAAAAGCAGTTAAAATAGAACTATCTCAGTTTTTAAACTAAGCAAGGTATTTAGGCTTGAATAACTTACCCGTCATTTTTTTAATGGGACCAACCGCTGCAGGGAAAACAGATTTAGCAATTTCGCTGTGTGAGCATTTAAACACAGAAATAATCAGTGTTGATTCAGCATTAGTCTATAAAGATATGGACATCGGCACAGCAAAGCCAAATGCCGAAGAGCTTGCTCGTGCGCCGCATCACTTGATCGATATTATCGACCCAGCAGATAGTTATTCAGTGGCAGATTTTCGCCGTGATGCAATTGAAAAGATTGATCTATTTCATCAGCAAGGTAAAGTACCTGTATTGGTTGGCGGTACAATGATGTATTTTAAGTCACTTATTGATGGCTTATCACCGCTACCAGAGGCATCACCTGAAGTACGTGCTGAACTTGAAAAGGAAGCAAAGCAGTTTGGCTGGCCACATTTGCATAAAGAGCTTGTGAAAATCGATCCTGATGCAGCGAACAAAATGAGCGAAAATGATTCGCAAAGAATTAATCGTGCATTAGAAGTGTATCGTATTACAGGCAAAACAATGACTGAGCTGCAAAAACAAAAGCAGCCTGAGCTTCCTTATACTTTCCATCAATTTGCCATTGCACCTGATGATCGCAGTGAATTACATCAGCGAATTGAGAAAAGGTTTAAAATAATGCTCGACCAGGGGTTTGAAAATGAAGTTTCATCCCTATATAAACGTAAGGATTTACACCCAGACCTGCCTTCGATTCGTTGTGTGGGTTATAGACAAATGTGGGATTACATTGCTGGCGAAATTGACTATGATGAAATGGTCTTTCGTGGTATTGCAGCCACACGGCAGTTAGCCAAGCGACAACTCACTTGGTTAAGAGGTTGGCCTGAAGTAACTTGGTTGACCACGGGTGATGAAGAAAACTTGCAACGTGTAGTAAGTTCGCTAAGCTAGTAGTAGCTGGAAGTTTTTTAGCTTTGTTAAATTAGTTCAGCTACTTAATTATAATAACACCTAGAACGAAGGAAAATAACATGGCAAAAGGCCAGTCGTTACAAGACCCATTTTTAAATGCGTTACGTCGTGAGCGCATTCCAGTATCAATCTTTTTGGTTAATGGCATTAAATTGCAGGGTAAAATCCAGTCATTTGACCAATTTGTTATTTTACTTGAAAACACCGTAAATCAAATGGTGTATAAACACGCTATTTCAACTGTTGTTCCAGCGCGTTCTGTTAACTTCCAAGGCGTTCAAGGAAGTGATGATTCAGAAGAGCAAGAATCTGGAAATTTTTAAACTTAGGAGCGTAATGCTTGTTTGACCGTTATGAAGCCGGCGAACAGGCAGTTTTAGTTCATATCGACTTACCTAAAGAGGGGGATCGCGAAGATCTTCACGAATTAGAGTTGTTGGTATCTTCTGCTGGTGTTAGTAGTTTGGCGATTGTGCAAGGCAGTCGTCAAGCACCACATCCGAAACTTTTCGTCGGGACCGGAAAAGCAGAAGAAATAGCTGAAACTGTCAAAATCCACAATGCAGATGTCATCATTTTCAACCATCAACTTAGCCCGTCACAGGAACGCAATTTAGAAAGCGTTTGCCAGTGCCGCGTTCTTGATCGTACGAGTTTGATCTTAGATATTTTTGCGCAGCGAGCGCGTACTCACGAAGGTAAACTTCAGGTTGAGTTAGCTCAGTTACGCCACATTTCTACTCGATTGATCCGTGGTTGGACTCACCTTGAAAGACAAAAAGGCGGGATAGGTTTACGTGGCCCAGGTGAAACCCAGCTCGAAACCGATAGACGATTACTGCGCGCAAGAATTAAAAACATTCGTGCCCGTTTAGATAAAGTTGCTGTTCAACGTGAGCAGGGACGACGTGCGCGTACGCGCAATGAAATTCCAACTGTGTCACTGGTAGGTTATACCAATGCGGGTAAATCAACGTTATTTAACCGTATTACAGACTCAGATGTGTATGCTGCTGACCAGCTATTCGCAACCCTAGATCCAACCTTACGTAAGTTGGATATCGGCGATATAGGTCCAATTATTTTAGCTGATACGGTAGGTTTTATTCGTCACTTACCACACGACCTTGTTGCAGCATTTAAAGCAACCTTAACAGAAACTCGTGAAGCTGATTTACAGCTACATGTTATCGATGTGGCAGACCCTCGTCGAAAAGAAAATATTGAGCAAGTACAATCTGTTTTAAAAGAAATAGAAGCAGATGAAGTGCCGCAATTATTGGTTTATAACAAAATTGATGCGCTAGATGACGTTGCGCCACGTATAGATAGAAACGACGAAGGTCAACCGGTACGAGTCTGGTTGTCGGCGCGCACTGGCGTTGGTTGTGAACTGTTAAGTGAGGCAATTAATGAGTTACTTGCCAAAAAGATGTTTGCTGATGAGCTAAAATTACCACCACAACATGGTCGTATTCGCGCAGCATTATTCAACTTAAATGCAGTTCATCAAGAATGTTTTGATGAGCAAGGAAACTGGTTATTATCGGTACGCTTGCCAATGGCAGAATGGAATCGCTTGAAAAAAGAGATGGGACAAGACCTCGACTCTTTCGTAGTGACTGATTAAAAATCACCAGCATTTGTCTTTTTTAGTATGAGAAATGCTGCAGATTTGATAGATTTAACCTAATTCATTTAGATAACAATGGAGTATAGCTATGGCCTGGAATGAACCGGGTAATAATGGCAATGATAAAGATCCGTGGAATAATAAAGGCGGAAAAGATCAAGGCCCACCTGATTTAGACGAGGTAATGCGTAAGTTCGGCAACAAGTTTGGCGGTTTATTTGGTGGTAATAAGCCAGGTAAAAACGGCGGTGGACTTGGTGGCGCAGGCATTTCTTTCATCCTTATTATTGCCATCATTGTATGGGCATTAAGTGGTATTTACACGGTAAAAGAAGCTGAGCGCGGTATTGTTTTACAATTTGGGCAATACGATCGCATTGCAGAACCTGGCTTACGTTGGAAAATGACCTTCATTGAACGCGTGATCCCTGTTGATATCGAAGCGGTACGCTCGTTATCTGCTAAAGGTTTTATGCTTACCGAAGACGAAAACGTGGTAAATGTAGAGTTTGAAGTACAGTACCGTGTTATCGACCCACATCTTTACAAGTTCAGCGTTACTGATGCTGACCACAGCTTACAACAAGCACTTGATAGTGCATTACGTTATGTAATTGGCCACGTAAAAATGGACCAAGTACTAACAACAGGTCGTGAGTTAGTGCGTCAACAAACGTGGGATGAGCTTAACAAAATCATCGAGCCATACAATCTAGGTATTATTGTAAGCGATGTGAACTTTAAAGATTCACGTCCGCCGGGTGAAGTAAAAGACGCGTTTGATGACGCTATTGCTGCACAAGAAGATGAAGAGCGTTTCATCCGTGAAGCAGAAGCCTATGCTCGTGAAATTGAACCTCGTGCCCGTGGTCAAGTTACTCGTATGACGCAAGAAGCAGAAGCGTACCGTGAACGTATTACATTAGAAGCACAAGGTGAGGTAGCGCGTTTTGAAAAGCTATTACCTGAGTACCAAGCTGCTAAAGAGGTAACTCGTAAGCGTCTTTACATCGATGCGATGGAAGAAGTGTTAGGCAACAGCTCTAAAGTGTTAGTTGATGTTGAAGGTGGTAATAACATGATGTATTTACCGCTTGATAAAATCATGGAAAAGCAAGGTACAGCAACACGTGTTGCATTACCAAGCTCAAGTGATATCAAAGACCTTCGCAATAAAATAAACACGTCGCGTAACAGCACGGTAAATTCAAGCAATGACCGTTTCGCAACTGACCGTTTTAATGAGGGGAGATAAGCAAGATGAAAAATTTTAGTTTAGTAATACTTGCCCTTGCAGTTGTGCTGTCTTTCTCAGCGATTTTTGTTGTGCAAGAAGGCGAGAAGGCAATCGTACTGTTATTCAGCAAAGTTGAAAAAGACAGTGATGATAAGGCTGTAGTATACGGCCCTGGTTTACACCTAAAAGTGCCTTTCTTTAGCCAAGTACGTCGTTTAGATGCACGTATTCAAACGCTAGATGGTGCACCTGACCGTTTCGTAACAAGTGAGAAAAAAGACTTAATCGTTGATTCTTACGTTAAGTGGCGCATTAATGACTTTAGTGCATTCTACCTGCGTGCCCGTGGTGATAAGCAATACGCTGAAACACTACTTAAGCAAAAGGTGAACAACGGTCTGCGTACTAATTTCGGTTCTCGTACTATCAGAGAGATCGTTTCTGGTGAGCGTAGTGAGCTGATGGAAGAAGCATTAGTTCAAGCGTCTGAAAGTGCACAAGAGCTAGGTATTGAAGTACTTGATGTACGCGTTAAGCAAATTAACTTACCACAAGAAGTGAGTAGTTCAATCTTCCAACGTATGCGTGCTGAGCGTACTGCGGTTGCAAAAGAGCACCGTTCTGAAGGTCAAGAAAAAGCTGAAACAATTCGTGCAGAAGTCGACCGTCGTGTAACAGTAATGCTTGCAGACGCTGAGCGTAATGCGCGTACTGTTCGTGGTCAAGGTGATGCCGATGCCGCAGCTATCTATGCTAACGCTTATAACAAAGATGCAGAATTCTTTGGTTTTATGCGCAGCCTAGAAGCGTACAAAAATACCTTTAAAAATAAGCAAGACGTGATGGTGATTTCACCTGATAGCGACTTCTTTAATTATATGAAAGGTACAAAAGCACAGTAATTAATATTTGTGTGATAAAAAGCCCTGCAGTTTGTAGGGCTTTTTTTGTTTCTGCACGTGATTAATTTTTATCCTTAACTATTTTATAAACCCCTGTTCTGCATGTAGTTGTTTAAGTAATTAAGATGATATAAATTCAGGCGCAGAAAAAATAAGCTAAACGGGGTGATCTTTCACCTCGTTTTCTGATAAAATCTCGTCCTAATTTTTTCTAAGTGAATTTGCAATGGGTAAAAACGTTGTTGTACTAGGCACCCAATGGGGTGACGAAGGTAAGGGTAAGGTAGTTGACCTCCTTACAGACAAAGCATCTTTAGTAGTTCGTTATCAAGGTGGTCATAACGCAGGCCATACTCTGGTAATCAACGGTGAAAAGACGGTTTTACACCTTATTCCATCGGGTGTATTACGTGACAATGTTAAGTGTGTGATCGGTAACGGTGTTGTTTTATCACCAGAAGCATTAATGAAAGAAATCGGCATGCTAGAAGAGCGTGGCGTACCAGTACGTGAGCGCTTATTAATCAGCGAAGCATGTCCATTAATTTTACCTTTCCACATTGCATTAGATTTAGCCCGTGAAAAAGCACGTGGCGATAAGCCAATTGGTACTACAGGTCGTGGTATCGGTCCAGCTTATGAAGATAAAGTAGCACGTCGTGGTTTACGTGTAGGTGACTTATTCAACCCTGAACAGTTTGCTAGCAAGCTTAAAGAAGTATTGGAATACCATAACTTCACATTAGAGCATTACTACAAAGCTGAACCAGTTGACTTCCAAAAGACATTTGACGATGCAATGGCTATCGCAGATATCTTAAAAGCAATGGTTGTTGATGTTACTGAGCTTCTTGATCAAACGCGTTTAGCGGGCGACAACATCTTATTTGAAGGTGCGCAAGGTACATTACTTGATATCGACCACGGTACTTACCCGTACGTAACATCATCAAACACAACGGCTGGTGGTGTAGCAACAGGTGCTGGTTTTGGTCCATTACACCTTGATTACGTGCTAGGTATTATTAAAGCTTACACTACACGTGTAGGTTCTGGTCCATTCCCTACAGAGCTTTACGACGGTCTTGATAAACAAGATCCAGTTGGTAAGCACTTAGGTGATAAAGGTCATGAGTTCGGTGCAACGACAGGTCGTTTACGCCGTACAGGTTGGTTAGATGCAGTGGCAATGCGCCGCGCAGTGCAAATCAACAGCATCTCAGGTTTCTGTTTAACTAAACTAGACGTTTTAGACGGTTTAGAAACATTAAAAATCTGTACTGGTTACCAGTTAGAAGATGGCACAGTAACGAACGTTACACCATTAGCAGCTGAAGGTTACGAGAAAGTAACACCAGTATACGAAGAGATGCCAGGCTGGTCAGAAAACACAGTAGGTGCTACGTCAGTTGATCAATTACCGCAAGCGGCACTTGATTACATCAAACGTATTGAAGAAATCACTGGTGTTCCAGTTGATATCATCTCTACTGGCCCAGATCGTGTAGAAACTATGGTATTACGCAGCCCGTTTGCATAATCGTCATAGTGACTGAAAAAGCTGCCTCGGCAGCTTTTTTTGTGCCCAAAATTCACTCTGGAATGATAATTGTATATTATTTGCTAAGACTGACTTTATTTAAGTGATTTTGATGCGTGTTTTATTGCCTTTAACATTACTCTTCTCAAGCCTAAGCATGGCTGAAGAGCCTATAACAGCAGTGCCTCTGTACACAGAGAGCGAGTTAATTGGCTTGATCAATAAAAATGCACACCTAGCACGTGTAAAGGCAGATGATTGCCAGTTAGTGCAAGATATCGAGGCACGAGCCAATAAAATGGCACTACCATCATATCAGTTCCTGTATGGCGATATGCTAGCTTATGCAGTGTGTGTAGACCGCAATGTAGAGTTAGGGGTTTATTACATGCGTCAGGCTGCTCAACAAGGGCTAGGCGCGGCATTAGAGCAACTTGGTCGCTACTACGATGTAGGCCAGTTAGTGCAGCAAGATAAAGCGATGGCGGTAACCTATTTACGAGAAGCATCAGCCCAAGGCAACTTAAAGGCACAAATGCGACTGGTTAACCTATTTAATCAAGGTTATGGCAGCCCGCGCGATTATGAAGATGCCTACCGTTGGTTATTTCATTCAATGGTTGCCGATAAAGCAACTCACAAGAAAGTCGAAAGTTTACTCGCTAAGCTTGCCGAAAAAATGCCAGACAGCGTCGTTGCACGCGCCCGTTTACCTATGTAGGCAAATAAAAATACATGCAAATAAAAAGGCCAGCTAATGCTGACCTTTTTTTATTTCTCTTCTTTAGTTTCTTTTGGTTTGCCGCTGTTCGGGTCTTTTAGTACCGATAATTTAGGTGGCTGTAGTGCCACAATACGTTCACCTACTTGAGGTGTTTTTTCCATATTTGTAGTGAACGGGCGAATTTTAATAGGTGAATCGTCATCATCACTTTTCTCACCATTTAAAATAAACAGCGGGATAGCTTCGCTATTAACGTCTTTGTATTGCTCCCAACTAAACTCTTCTGAAATACGTGTTGCACTGACTTTGCCGCCTTTGGCAATTAAGCTACTTAAGCGCGCATAAGCGCCATTGTCGCCAAACAGAATTTGTCGCGATAAGAAGGTCGCACTGTCTTTATTTGCTTTAGCGTGGTTGGTTGAAGAACGCAGTGAAAATACATCTTTTTCGTCAAGTAAATGCGAGAAATACTGCACGCCTAATGCGTTGTGGTGACGGTTAGGCGAAAGCGCGAGTACGCTACGAATCGTCGTTAACGGTAAATAACGCTCAGCATGCTCTGACTGCGGATTACCATAGTAACAAGGTAAGCCATCCATGCGTGCCATTTTGCAGTTCTCCCATGCAGGATCAGACAAGTGCACCGGAATGTTTTGATCTTTTAAACCGCGTGCGATGGCTCTTGCTACATGGTTAGCACCAATAATCAAAATTGTATTTGGTGCAGGTTGGCGCACTTTTAACAGCTTTGCCAATGGTGTTGCCGTTAAGCTTTGTAGTACTACAGTGACAATGATCACCGTGAATATGAGTGGTACCATTTTTTCAGCATCGGCAATGCCAGCTTCCACCATACTTAACGCGAATACAGAGCCTACCGCAGCTGCAACAATACCTCGCGGAGCAATCCAAGCCAGCACTAAACGAGACTTGATAGGTAAGTCGGTTTTAAAAGTCGATATTGCAATACACGCTGGGCGAGCCACAAAAAGCACGATGGCTAAGAAAATAAACACATCGCTATGTAACATCATTAAATCTGATAGCTGTAGGCGGGCTGCAAGTAAGATGAATAACGATGAAATCAAGATCATCGAAAGGTCTTCTTTAAACTCAAGTACAGAGTCAATTTCAAGTTCGTCTTGGTTGGCAAGCCAAATACCAAACACGGTAACGGCGAGTAGGCCAGATTCATGGCTTAGGTGGTTTGAAACCGTAAAACTGATGAGTACTAAGGCAAGAATACCAAACTTGTGTAACTCAAACGGCAGCCACTCTCTACGAATAAGCAGCGTTGTAAGCCAGCCTGCAACCACACCAATGGTTAAACCTACACCGAGAGTTTTAAATAACGCGATAATGGTATGACTTAGTACCTCGCCTTGGCCTACCAGCATGACAGCTTCAAAAACCAATACAGCAAATAAGGCTCCAATAGGGTCTATTACTATGCCTTCCCAGCGTAAAATGCGGTCTATGTCTTGGTTTGGTCTCATAGAGTTTAATAACGGTGCAATAACCGTAGGGCCTGTTACAACAAGTACCGCACCAAGTACAGCGGCAACACGCCAATTAAGTTCTAGGATCCAATAGGCACTTAAACTTATCACCAAACATGTTGTGATCATTCCGATTGAACAAAGGTTACGAACTACCTTGCCAATCCCTTTAAGTTCTCGAAAGTGCAGAGTGAGTGAACCTTCGAATAAAATCACTGCCACACTTAAAGAAACCACTGGGAATAATAAATCTCCCAACAATGCATCTGGTTCTAGTACGCCACTAAAAGGCCCGAGAATTAAACCTGTTAGTAGTAAAAATAAAATAGCCGGTACACGAAACGCCCAAGCTACCCATTGTGCTAATACTGAGCACAAGGCGATCCCTGCTATAAAAATTGCTGACATAGAATGAATTATCCTTTAGTTACTACAATTTAAAATGCCAACGCCTTAGATAATCGCGTCATTAGTTGCTGACATTATTAAAATAATGCTTGCCTATTAAAGCCTACTCACCGTCATGGATACAAGCAAACTCGTTGCTTCAAATACGATTTTAGTCGTTATTAATACTTTTTGGGTGTGTTTATGAAATTAAACCCTGCTAGGGTCGTTAAAAATTATTACACAATAAAATTGCGCGCCTAAGGTACTGTTAATAAATGTGTATTTTCTATGTTTATGGTAAGTATAAAAGTTATGACTACTTTTTGCACTTGATCTTTGCCCCTGATTTCCCGTATTATAGTTCGTGTTCAAACAATTTGATATCTAAATAGTTATTAGCTTTAGAGACACTCTTTATAGCTTAGCTTTCTGAAAAGATACTTGTTTGCGACATTATTAGTGTTTTATACACTTTGTTTTCTAATTAAATAGAAATGAGCTCTAAGTTGTTCAGTGCATATTTATTACGTGTTGAATAGAATATAAGTTCATTATCTGGTCAATGTTTAGCTCCCATCGTGGCAGCTAAATCTCGGTCATACAATCTACACCCTATCTGTTGGTGTACCAGATTGTATAGGCTCTATGTATGTTGTTATTAATAAAAGCCGCACACAGCTTTTTACAGCGATACATAAACAACACTTATCTTTTTTTATCAACTTATGGTTTATAACCGTTTGGTCTACTGACTGAATAAAAGTTGTGCTATATCTAATCGCAGTACTTGCGTGGCGTAGTCGTGTGCATAGATAAGTGGTTTGGCAAAGTGATAATAGTCAGTGCGTTTAGTAAAGCTAAGCGCGAGTCTTTTAATCAGTGGCAAATTGGCACTGAACAGATAGTAAAATGGAAAGTTGAACAGTTATGCAAAAGTTAAATTGGCGACGTATAGTACTAAAAGTAGGTAGCGCATTAATCGCACCCGAACAAGACGGGTGTCGCTCTCGTTATTTACTGACCATTGCACAGTTCATCGTTCGCTGTCGAGCGCAAGGTATCGAAGTAATTTTAGTATCATCGGGTTCGGTAGCTGCTGGTTCGCATTTATTCCCTGAACAAGAAAAACGTTCAGTGACGATGAAAAAAGCAATGGCTGCTGCCGGTCAGACAGAAATGATGGCAATGTGGGATCGCTTCTTCGATTTCCCATCAGCACAGATTTTATTAACTCATGGTGACTTACGTGACCGTGAGCGTTACACAAGTATCCGTGAAACCGTTTTCACCTTACTTGAGCATGGTGTATTACCTATCATTAATGAGAATGACACGGTAACTACCGACGATTTAAAAGTTGGCGACAATGATAACTTGTCGGCAATGGTAGCCGCAGCGGCGGACGCAGATGCATTGATGATTTTTTCGGATGTTGATGGTCTTTATGACAAAAACCCGAATTTGCATGAAGATGCAGTTCTATTACCTGAAATTGATAGCATCGATGAATCAATTTACGCCATGGCCGGTTGTGCAACCAGTGCCGTTGGTACAGGTGGTATGAAAACGAAAATCGAAGCGGCTGAAAAAGCCACTTCACATGGTATTACAACCTTTATTTTAAATGGTTTTAAAGAAGAGACATTTAACCGACTGCTTGCGGGTGACAACCCAGGTACTATCTTCACACCATACGAAAAACCAATGCAAGAAGCAGTGCATTGGATGACTCACACCGCTAATGAGCAAGGTGAGGTTGTCGTTGAAGGTTCATTCGATGAATCATTAACAGATGAAGACGGTTGTATTCGTAGCGATGAAATCGTTGCAGTACACGGAGAATTTGGCGTAGGCGATACCATATTAGTTCGTAGTGATGATGGTACGCGTCTAGCAAAAGCAACAGCGAACTACAGTAGCTGTTTATTGAATTTTATTGCTGACAACGAGCAAAGTGAATTTAGCGAAAAAATGCAAGATTCAATCGGCCCAGTTGTTTCAGAGAAAGATATCGCATTATTGGAGAAGTCATGAGTTTAATTACGGATATTTCGAGTCAAGCTGCAAAAGCTGCAACCCAGTTAGCTTTACTTGATACTGCTACTAAGAATCAAGTGTTAACTGAGATGGCAGAGGCGCTACGCGAAAGCAAAGCCTTTATCATCAAAGAGAACGAAAGCGATTTAGCGGCAGCACGTGATAACAACCTTGCAGCATCGATGATTGACCGTTTAACGCTTAACGATGAGCGTATTGAAGCAATGGCCGAAGGTATCGAAGTAATTGTTAGCCTTGATGATCCTGTAGGTCAATTACGTGAAATTTCAGAGCGTCCAAATGGTATTAAGATCAGCAAGATGCGCGTACCACTTGGTGTTGTGTGTATGATTTATGAAGCACGTCCAAATGTGACGGCTGATGCAGGCGCCCTATGCTTTAAATCGGGTAATGGTGTTATTTTACGTGGTGGTAAAGAAGCACTTCGTAGCTCGCAAGCAATCGCAAGTGTAATGCATAAAGTACTTGAAAAGCATGGTTTACCTGCTGCGTTGATTTCAGTGATCCCAGATCCAGACCGTGGTCTACTCATGGAGCTGATGCAACAGCGTGAAACAATTGATTTAATCATTCCGCGTGGTGGTGAAGGTTTAATTAATTTTGTAACAGAAAACAGCACTATTCCAGTGATTCAGCACTTTAAAGGTGTATGTCACCTTTATGTCGATAAAGACGCTGATTTGAATGTAGCAATCAACTTACTATTAAATGGTAAAACTCAGCGTACTGGTGTGTGTAATGCCCTAGAAGGCTTAGTGGTTCACCAAGATATCGCTGATGAGTTTTTAAACCTGTGTGCAGTTGTTCTTCGTCAAGAAGGCGTAAAAGTAAATGCAGATGCGAAAGCTGCCGAGTACTTTGATAATGCAACAGTACTCGCTGACGACGAGTTTGGTGAAGAATATTTAGATTTAGAGATCGCAATTAAGGTTGTGCCTGACTTTGCTGGTGCCATTGATCATATTGCTAAGTTTGGTTCAAACCACACCGAAGTGATTTGTACTAAAGACCAAGCTGCAGCGCAGTTATTCCAACGCAGCGTGGATGCATCAGTGGTGATGGTCAATGCGTCATCGCGTTTTTCTGATGGCTCACAGTTAGGTTTAGGTGCTGAGATTGGTATTGCGACAACTAAGCTACATGCTTATGGTCCTATGGGTCTAGAGTCACTTACAACTGAAAAATACTTAGTGAATGGCGAAGGCCAAATTCGTGAATAATCACTAAAAAGTAATTGCTTAAAAAGCCGGGCTTTGCTCGGTTTTTTTGTGTTTAAAATAAAACGAAGACGGCAGAAAGACTAATAAAGTCGCTTTAATTTAGATTGTATTGGTTTTTATTAAGTATTTGGCAGATTGCCTAAAGAGAGGTAGGAAGGTGGTGGAGCTAAGCAGGATCGAACTGCTGACCTCCTGCGTGCAAGGCAGGCGCTCTCCCAGCTGAGCTATAGCCCCACATTCCTAAATACAGGATGCTTAAGTCTTGCGTCTCAAGCGGGGTGAACTTTAAATATTTTTGCATTTGTGGTCAAGTATTTTTTTTAAAATGTTCGATTTTTTACTCTGTTGTTTTATTTTTGGTAGACTAAAGCGCATTCACTGTTCAAGGCTTATCCAATAATGAAAAAAATAGCATGGCTTTTGGTTGTTTTACTTGCCGGTTGCGCAAGCCAAGAAGAAGCGCCTCCTTTTGAAATCAATAATAAGCAGTTTTACGAAAAAAATGATGAGCAAGGCAATAAAATCTTTGCCTATGTGGTGTCAGTTAAAGCACAGGGCAGACGCCCGATTAACCTTGATAAGCCAATGACACGCAGGCAGTTTAAAGATTTTGCCGAGCAAGAAGTATTTGAAGAGTCGAGCAACTTAAAACTTATGCTCGAAGACCAAGCGGTTGAATTATTAAATGAAGAGCTTAAAGAACGACAATACTGCGACGATAAACACGTTATTGACGAAGTATTATGGCGTGATTTAAGTGTGCAATTACGAGGACGTTGTTTGTAAATGTATGCAGATAAAAGCAAGTTAGCTGCTACGCTAGCTCAATTAGATATTAATTATGATGTGATTGAGCATCCACCATTACACGGCAGCTTAGATGCCGATAAGTTTATGCTCGATAGACCGGGCACACGTTTAAAAAACCTGTTTTTACGAGATAACGAAGGTAAGCGCCACTTTTTAGTGATCACCGCTCACGATAAGCAGCTCGACTTAAAAGCCATTGCTCAGCAGCAGGGGTTATCGCGTTTAGGGTTTGCATCCGATGAGCGATTAGCGCGTTATCTTAAAGTGCCACCGGGCTGTGTTTCTATGTTGGCACTGTTAAACGATAAGCAAAATAATGTCACTCTTTGGCTAGACCAAGAAATTTGGTTTAACGAGCTTTTTCATTGTCACCCTTTTGAAAATACCGCTACTTGGCTGATGAAAAAAGGCGACTTAGAGCTGTTTTTTGAAAATACCGCTACTTGGCTGATGAAAAAAGGCGACTTAGAGCTGTTTTTTGAAAGTACCGGGCATCAACCGCGTATCGTATTTCTACCTGCCAAATAAACTAAGCTTAAACCTACTAAGCAGACTAAAAGTAGCACGGTCATAAAGGCAACTTGGCCGTGTTGCTGATATACCAGCCCTGGCAATAATGAACCTAATGCGCCACCGCTATAATAAAACGATACATAACCGCCATTGGTGACACTTGCAGGTGCGCTGCTGATTTTATTTACCAGTGGAGCGGCACTTGAGTGGATAACAAACATTGCACCGCAAAAGCCAGTAAAAGCAATAACAAAAAGTAATAACTGTTGGCTCATCAATAGCACCATCGTCAGGCTATAGAATACAAAAACCCAGGTTAGTAAACGCCAAGGTGTTGATGACTTTCGTAACAGCCAAGGTGTGGCTATAGAAGCTAGTGCACCAAGCAAATAACCGCTGTAAACCAGTCCGATGTCTCGGGTGTTAGTGATAGCAAAACTGTCTTGCAGAATGAAAGGTAAATAATTTAACAGTGCCGCAAAACAAAAGAACATACAAAACACCGCTCCGTAGAGCTTTAATACCAGCGGATCTTTTAATTGCTTTAGATACAATAGCGGCGACTTTGCAGCATGAATACTCGCGCCTTTGTTTGATTTAGGAATGGCGAGTGCAAACAGTACTAAGCCAAGCGCAATCACATAATAAAAACTTTGCCAGCTTAAAAAGTCAGTAAACAAAGCAGCGAGCATACGTCCGAAGTAGCCACCAACAATGGTACTGCCAATGTAAAGCGTCATATTACGTTGCAATTGGTCAGCCTGAAAAGTCACACCAATATAACTGGTCATAGCGGTGAGCGCTGCGGGTAGGGTGATCCCTTGTATAAAACGAACCAGTAATAGCAACTCAAAGCTTGGTGCTAAAGTAAAAGCGATACAGCTGATTGCTAACACAAGCATAGCAATCTTTAAAATTGTTAGTGGGTTTCGCTTAGCTAAAAACAAGCCATACACTAAAGGAGCAATGGCTAGTGGCAACATAGTTGCGGTCATTAAGCTACCAGCAGTGGCTGGCGATACAGAAAAATGACTAGCAAATAATCCAAGTAAGGGTTGTGGGGCGTATAAAACAAAGAAAATAAACACAGAGCAAAGTAACAAATGTCGCAGCTGCATTTTTAGCTCCCAAGAGGAAAAGCCCTAGCTTATCGGGTACAGGTTTTTTTACAAGTTCAAAGGCGACTAAAATGATAAATCTTGCGTTAAATCAATATGTCATGATTTCATCGCGTGTTAATCTCACATCAATATACTCGATTGCTGTGAATCAAGTGGGCTCAGTACTGTTATTTGTTGGCAGAGCTGATTAAAATAACCCTAATACGCATTAATAAATTGGAATTTCGTCATGGGTTCATTACAAGATCAATTACTTAAAGCTGGTCTTACTACGGCACATAAAGCTAAAGTAGCCAAAACAGAAAAGCGCAAACAGCAAAAGAAGAAAAAGAAAGGCGCCACGAGTAATCCTAGCGATCTGCAAAAACATATTGAACAAACTAAGCTTGAGCAGCAGAAAAAAGCCGATGAGCTTAATAAAGCGCGTTTAGAAGAGCAAAAGCAACGTGAGCAAGTAGCGCGCGTTAAACAGATTTTAGAGCACCACAACCAAGATGAGATCCGTGGTGATCGTACATTTAACTTCACTTATCAAAATAAAGTGAAGGAACTCGAAGTAAACGAAAAAACACAAAAGGCCCTAGCTGGTGGCCGCTTAGCAATTTGTGTTTTAGAAGGCCAATTTTTTGTACTGGAAGACGAACCAGCACGAAAAGTCGCTGAAGTCAGCGAAGATTACATAGTGTTCCATGTTGAGCCTGAAGATAAGCAAAAGGATGAAGATGATCCGTATGCTGATTTTGAAGTACCTGATGATTTAATTTGGTAGTGACTGTTTCTATTGCCGTTACAATTTTCGGGTGCAATATTGTTAAATCATGGTCTACACTAAAGAAAATGTTTAATAACCCGTCAAAAAAGAGAAGATACAAATGAGCAAGATCACGAAAATTTTATGTGGGGCTGGCATTGCAATGGCTGCAAGCCTATCTTTCAACACTATGGCTGCGGATGGTGCAACACTATACACAGCTAAGCTTTGCCAAACTTGTCACGGTGCAGAAGGTAAAGCGCCTATCATGGCTCAGTACCCTAAATTAAATGGTCAAAATAAAGAGTACTTACTAGCACAGATGAAAGACATTAAGTCAGGTGCGCGTAGCAACGGTATGGCTGCTGCGATGAAAGCAATGGTTGCAAACGTATCTGAAGAAGAAATGGCTGCAATTGCTGATTACTTATCACAAGTAAAATAAACACCATTTTAGCGTGAAAAGGCCACATCAATTGATGTGGCCTTTTTGTATCACCTATTGATCATCTATTAATAGTAATTTAGACTTCTATACATCTATTTGTGCAGTGTCACATATACAAGGTTTTCCATGTTTGACTTACCAAAACTCGATTTAAAAAATAAAGTATCTGAACAAGAATGGCAGCTTCGTGTTGATTTAGCAGCATGTTACCGTTTAGTTGAGCACTTTAGATGGGGGGATTTAATTTATACCCACCTATCGGCACGTTTACCGGGCACAGATCACTATTTAGTTAATGCATTTGGTCTTAGTTTTGATGAAGTGACGGCATCTAACCTTGTAAAGGTGGATTTAGCTGGCAATATTCTTGATGACACGCCATTTAAAATTAATCCGGCTGGTTTTACTATTCACAGCGCTATTCATGAAGTTCGTGATGACGCTCACTGTGTTATTCATTTACACACAAAAGAAACCATCGCCGTTGCAACGCAAGAAAAAGGCCTGTTACCACTTAGCCAATACTCAATGTTCTCATTGCCATCATTGTCTTATCATGGCTACGAAGGGTTAGCGGTAAACAGTGATGAGAAAAAGCGCTTGCAAGATGATTTAGGCACTACTAATCACATGCTATTGGTTAACCACGGTGGCTTAACTGTTGGCCCAACAGTGGGAGATGCCTTTATGCGATTTTATGATTTGCAGCGTGCCTGTGAAATTCAATTGGCTATTCAAGCCAGTGGTCAAACGGCAATTCCAGTACCACAACCTATTATCGATAATATTTATAATCAAGCGAATGTCGTGCATAGCGGCAGCACCGGTGGCCAGTTAGCTTGGCCAGCCATGTTGCGTAAAGCTTATCGTCTTGATCCTAGTTTTGCTCAGTAAGGAGTAACCATGAAAGTTAATCGCGTCGAAGTGTTCGATATTCATTGTCCAGACAGACCTGCTTGGACACCTGTTTTTGTGCGTATTCACACCGATGAAGGTATTAGCGGTGTGGGTGAAGCGGGTCTGGCTTATGATTTAGGTCATAGCGCAGCTGCGGCAATGATCAAAGAAATGGCTGATGCCTTTTTAATTGGTCATGACCCATTTCAAACAGAAAAACTGTGGTCACGAATGCTACGCGAAAGCTTTTGGGGTTTAGGTGGCGGTCCTGTTGTGTATGCAGCAATGAGCGCCATTGATACTGCACTTTGGGATATTAAAGGCAAAGCATTAGGCTTACCTGTTTACCAGCTATTAGGTGGTAAAGTTAACGATAAGCTGCGTACTTATGCATCACAATTACAGTTTGACTGGGACAGCGAATTTAAAGCGCTAGTGCACCCAGAAGAATACGCAGAAGCAGCGCTTAAGGCGATGGCTGAAGGGTATGATGCGGTAAAAGTTGACCCAATTCAGTACGATAAAAACGGCAATACTTATTACGATCGCACTAATATTATTTCTCGTGCAGAAATGAAATTATACCGTGCGCGTATGCAGGCTATTCGTGAAGCAGTCGGTGACGAAGTTGACATTATTTTTGAATGTCACAGTTTACCAGGCGCGACATCAGCAATTCAAATTGGTGAAATTGCTGAAGAGTTCGATTGTATGTATTACGAAGAGCCTGTGAATTACTTAAATCATTCATTACATGCAAAAGTTGCTGACAAAGTAGCGGTGCCAATTGCAGGTGGCGAACGTTTGTATAACCGCTGGGGTGTGCGTCCATACTTAGAAGATCAAAGTATTGATGTGCTACAGCCAGACTTAGGCCTGTGTGGTGGTTTCACTGAAACTAAAAAAGTGTGTGATTATGCAGATATCTTTGATGTGCGTATTCAAGCTCACGTGTGTGGCGGTCCAGTAGCAACTGCAGCTTCGTTACACTTAGAGACCGCAATTCCTAACTTCTTAATTCACGAACATCATACCTATGCTATTAAGAAATGGAACCGTGAATTGTGTATTCAAGATCCACAACCTAAAAATGGTTTCTTCCAAGTATCTGAAGAGCCAGGTATCGGTATTGAATTAAATGATGAAGTCGTTATGCGCTCACAACGTGTTGAGATTAAGTAATACTCACTAATATATTTTAAAAAAAGCCCGTAAGGGCTTTTTTTATATCTGTTTTTTAGTTTAGGTTAGTTTATCGGTTTACACTTTACCAAAGGTAATGGCTCAGTCGCTTTACTATCTAAATGGCGCACAAAACACATTTTATTTTTAATCAGCAGCTCAAAACGTTCTGGCATATTAGGGTATGAACCACTACGTAGTTGCCCTTGAATATCAATTTCATTCAAGGTTTCAATAACAAGTATGCTGGTTTTGGTAAACGCATCTTCAGCAATGTGAACTGGTTTACTGTGCATTAGCCTTGCAATGCCAAGTGCTATTAGCTCGTTTTGCGGCTCAGTTAGCCTTGCATGTTGAAGTTTTGGAGTGGGTTCTTGCTTAGAGCTACAGCCAAATAAAACACTAATTAGTAAAAGGCTGGTAATAGAGGCTTTCATTAATACTCCTGAGCAAGCAAACAGGTTTTAGACTTGATGCTTGTTCATTTTACAAGCTTTAACTTATTTAAATATAGCTAGTTTTTATACAATTTGATAGATTTCGCGGGCGTTTTTATAGCTTAGTTTATGCCATAAACTCGACTGCGAGCACAGTGAGTGATAGTGCTGCCAGCAGTTTGTGTAACTGGTATTTATTTGGCAAACAGGGAAGTTACTGGCAAACATCACGCGATGCTCACCAAAGTACTTAACTAAATTATTAACCAGCCAAAGATGTTTGTTTACAGCTATTTGCGTGAATTCTAAGCCTGAGAACTTTATCGCGATATTATCGCAGCGGCTGAGTTTAATGATTGCTTCGAGCCATCTTTGCTCATTACTAATAAAGCCTAAATGATTAATTACCACACGTAATGACGGCAGTGCGGTGCAATATTTAATAAGCTGCTCGGTTACCTGCATGTTTTCAATTTCAAACTGTGCTTCAAAGTGTAAGTTTTCGCTTGCGAGCATGGCTAGGTTATCTTGGCAGTGAGGAGTTAATAAGCGCTTTGCTTCATCACCTTCGGTTATATCGCGAATACCAACCAAAGATGAGTGCTTTAACTCATTGAGTGACGCTTCAAAGTGTTTGCTAGATGCGTCAATCGCGCTGTAGCTGATTGCGCGATAGGGAATGTCATTTAAATGCGTTGCAAGCCAATTAAGCTCATTCACTGGCGCTTGGTTATCAAAGCCAGCTTCAATATGCACCAGTGCTTCTAGTTGAAATGGGCAAGCGGCTTTAAGCTCTGAAGCAGTAATTTGCTTTTTTATTTTATCTAGATTTGGCCAAGCGGGGGGATTGTTACCTTGTAGCCAAGTGTATTGACCCTCAGTGAGGTTAAAAAAGTGCACATGGGGGTCAATAATTTTGTCGCTCATTGCGTGGTGTATCCACCATCAATACTTTGTAAGCTACCAGTAATAAAGCTTGCTTCTGGGCTTATTAAAAAGTTCACCAAAGCAGCAATTTCTTCTGGTTGCCCTAAACGGCCTAGCGGTTGCAGTGCGGCTTCTTCAGCAACAATTTCTGCTTTATCGGCACCACTGCGCTGACAATATGCATCAATCGCATTATGAAACAGTGGTGTTTCTATCGTACCCGGACAAACCGCATTAGCACGAATATTAAACGCGGCATAATCGAGTGCTGTCGTTTTTGCCATTGAAGCTAGCGCATGTTTGGTGAGGTTATAAGCAAACGAGTTTGGTTTGCCAATGATTGCCTGATCAGAGGCAACCAATACGATACTGCCGCCTTGCAGGCTTTTCATGCTAGGTAATACAGCTTGAATTGCAGCATAGGCACCTTTCACATTGAGCGCAAACAGGGCATCAAACGTTGCTTCATCGGTATTTTCGATGTTGGCACTTAAATGACGACCCGCATTAGAAATTAAGGCATCAACGCGGCCCGTCTCGGCAATAATTTCGGCAATAACCGACTTCACTTGCTGAATATCACTAACGTCACAGTGGCGATAGTTGCCCTCAGACGGGGTGATATCTAAGTTATATACTGTGTAGTCTTCACGTTCTAAACGCTCAACAATAGCTTTGCCAATACCTTTACTGCCACCAGTGACAATTGCAACGTTTGTCATCATTTACCCTTAGTGGCTGTGGCCACAACCGCCTTCACCGTGCACGTGGCCGTGTGATAATTCTTCGGCAGTTGCTTGGCGAACATTAATCACTTCAACATCAAACGTTAGTGTTTTACCAGCAAATGGGTGGTTTAAATCACAATCTGCATTGAAACGGCCCACTTTAACGATAGTCACTTGGTGACGACCTTGGTTTGAATGAACGATTGCAGTCATACCTGGCTTCCACACTTTTGTGTTACCTTGTAAGTGCTTAAGTGGAATACGTTGAATAAGGTTATCAACGCGCTCGCCGTAAGACTCGCTAGGCTCAAGTGTTACGCTAAAGTTATCGCCAGCCGATTTACCTTCAAGGGCTTTTTCAAGACCAGGAAGCATGCCTTCAGTACCATGGATATATGAAAGTGGCTCGCCATCTTTACTTGATTCGATTTGCTCGCCTGCTTCACTAAGTGTGTAGTGAAACTCAACCGCTGCGTCTTTACTGATCTGCATGTTATTTCTCTTTAGAATTTAAATATAGGCGCTGATTTTACGCTAACCACAAAGAGTGAGCAATCAAGGCTTTTTCAACGAGCTTTCGATGCCTGACAACATAGCTTCACTGGCCGGTACTTGCGGCTCAGCGGGTTTTGCTTGCGGTAGGTGCAATGTCAAAATGGTGCCTGGTTTTAAAATGCTGGTGGCACTGAGTTTATTCCATGTTGCAACGTCTTTATGAGGCACGTCGTATAGCTGACTGATACTCCAAATGGAATCACCTGGTTTGACGAGGTAATCAACCGCAATGGTTGCGATAACTTCCTCATGCTGTTCAAGGTAAGGGCTAATATTGTAATCAACCAGTAATGATTCAGGCATGGTTTGGGGCTGTGATAATCGCAATTGTTCACCGACTTTAATCAGGTTACTTGTTTTGCTATTAAGCGCTTTCAGATCCTTTACAGACATATTAAAGCGTCTGGCAATGCCATAAAGGGTATCGTCTTTTTGCACTATATACTCACCGGCAAAGTTGTTGCGAAACAGTTTACTATGCAACAAGGTGCGGCGCTCCATAGGTAAAAGCAGAGTATGTGGACCATTTGGCGAGCTTTGGTTTTTTAAATATCCTGGGTTTAATTTGTGGAGCTGGTTATGCCCCACGCCAGATAAGTTAGCGATCACCGAAAAATCAAATTGCTGGCCAACATCAAATTCTGTGGTGAGTGCTTTATTCGCTAATTTAGGGCGCTTTAAGCCTTGTTCAGGATGCTTTAGTAAATAGCTAAGTGCCAAAAGTTTAGGTATATATTCAGCGGTTTCTTTTGGTAGTGATAATGACCAATAGTCAGTTTTTTTGCCAAGCTTTTTATTTTTTTCGATAGCTTTTTTAACGCGTCCTTCCCCACTGTTATAGGCTGCAAGGGTATGCAGCCAGTCACCATCAAAGCGTTTATGTAAGTAACTTAAATAAGCTAAAGCGGCATCGGTTGAAGCGAGTATGTCTTGGCGGCCGTCATACCATTGGTCGCTTTGCACACCAAAATGATAAGCCGTTGCGCCGACTAACTGCCAAACACCAACGGCTTGCTCTGATGATCGTATTGTTGGTCTAAAATCACTTTCAACAAAGGGTAATAGGGCCAGCTCCATCGGTAGCTTCTGTTGCTCTATACGTGTGACGATATGATACAAATAAGGTGCCGCACGTTTATTTACTTTAATCAGGTAATTGGGTTGTTTTAAATACCACTTTACTCGTGCAGATGTATGTTTATTGGTTTGAAATACCAGCGTTAAATTGTTGGCGATATGCTGCCATAGATCTTTCGAACGAGGCTTTGCTAGCGGGGTATTATTGACTGCTATGGGCGCAGCAACAGGACGTGGTTCAACAGCTGTTGAATCGACAAACTCACTAGGTGCTTGTTGGGTTGTTAAATCGGGCTCATAATGGCTAAAAATCTCCGGCCTTGCCCGTTGTTGTTCTGTTTCTTGCTGAGTTACTTGGCATCCTTGTAAGCCAATAAACAAGCTCAGCAAAAGTAAATATTTCAAACTTACTCGAGCCATATAATAAAATCCTTTTACTATTTTAGCTCTATTTTGACAACTTGCTCTGTTTAAGTCCAGCTTCTAGAAACATAGAAAACGCTCTTTCGCCCACTTCATCAAGTTGGTATTGCTGCTTTACCTCTGCAGGAAAAAGCGGGATTAATTCATTAACTGACTTATCTGGCGAGGAATTTGTCATCTCTTGAATGGTTGTTAAAAACCTTAAAGGGAGCGCAAGTTCAGCAGGTGTGAGCGGCTTACCGTGGCCCGGTAAAATAGTTGTCAGTGTGGTATTTTTTTGGATACCTTGCAGCGCGGTTATCCAGCTAGAAAACGTACCATGCCCTGGGTAGGGTAAGCTGTCGACTATATCGCCGCCTAACAGCACGCGACCTTGATCTGCACTTAAAGTAAGATCGCCCTTAGTGTGCGCCTGATACGGTGTAATAACGATGGGGTAGTTACCCAGGTTTAGCTTTGTTGATTCAATAATGCTAATCGCCGGTGGCTTTAAGGTGAGCTCTCGCCAGCGAAATAAGCGTTTTTTAGCAAGTTCAAGTTTGTCGCGCCAAATAGCTTGTTGATCTTTAGGTTGACTGGCAAGGCGTTGATAGCTCAATTCAATACTTTTTTCATAACCATCTAACTTATCAGTTAATGCTTGCTGCATTGCCACAAACTCAGTCGCTATCTGCTGATGCACAATAAGTTTAGCTTCAGGGAACTCAGCCTGTAAAACGGCCAAGCCTAGCAGGTGATCATCATGATAATGGCTCGCTACTAAATAACATAATGGTGTTTTTAAGCGTTTTTTTAACTGCACTGCGAGCTTTTCTACTTCGGCAAAGTTACCACTGGCATCAAACATTAATGCGCATTCTTTACCCTCTAATAGCACTTGATTCGAATCGTAAAAACGTAGTTTATTTTGTTGTTGTAGAAATTGGATTTCGGGAGTGATGTTATGCCAGCTAACGCTTGCTTGGGCGCTATAGCTTACGAAAAGACAGATCAAAAAAGCACAAAATCGCATAGTGTTTCGCTCTGATAGTGGTTAGTACAATTGATTGTAAACAAAAAAAGCGCAGGATGCGCTTTTTTCTAAATACTAAGGTGCTGGCTGAGCTTATCTATTAAGCTGTCATGTTGTTGCTCTTGTTCTGCTTGTTGCGATTTAACTTCAAGCAATTCATGACTTAAATGTAATGCTGCCATCAGCAACGCTTTTTGGTCATTGCGAACCGATGAGCGTTGTTTCATTTGCTCCACTAAGTCATTTAAATTTTGTGCAGCAGCAACTAGGGCGTGCTCTTGCCCAGGTGGGCAAGAGAACTCATGTTCTTTACCTAGTAGCTCTACGGTGACCCGCTGACTTTGTGGGCCGCTCATTAGCTAGCCTGTTGAACGCTTTGTAATTTCTCAAGCAGGCCAGTTAGTGTGCTGCTTGTGTCTTTTTGTTTCTCTTCGTTTTCTAGTACTTCTAGTTGCAGAGTTTCGTTCTCATCTAAAAGCTTAGAGTTTTGCTCTTGTAAGCTTTTAACTTCGCTTTCAAGTTCACTGTTGCGAAGAATTAACTTGTCGATCAGTTGTTCGAGTTGGGAAAGAGTTTCGTTATTCATAAATGCGCTCATAAAACTGTGATTATTGTCATGCAAATGTAAAGGAAAGTGTCTTGATATGCCAGCATTTACGGCCGTTTTAGAGGATTTTTATTTATTATTAAGGTGTAATTCAGCGTAGCGGCTTTTTTATTCATTTATGATTCACCAAAGCGCCAGATGCTAGGATCATTTTCTGTTTATCATGTACAATATGGCTATTCATTTTTAATGCAGATTTGCATTTGGCGATTTATAAATATGCTTAGTTATCGACACTCTTTTCATGCAGGCAACCCTGCTGATGTGCTAAAACACCTTGTTCTAGCTGAAGTTCTTAAATACCAAACAATTAAAGACAAACCGCTTGATTATGTGGACACCCACTCAGGTGCTGGCTTTTTTGAACTTGCAGGCAGTGATGCACAAAAAACACAAGAGTATTTAGATGGGATTGCTAAGCTTTGGCAGCATAACAGTGAACACAATGCACTTAATGAGTACATTGAGCTGATTAAATCATTTAACTCAAATGGTAATTTAGACTTTTACCCCGGTTCGCCAAAAATTGCAGAGCACTTTTTACGTCGCCAAGATAACGGTTGGTTCTTTGAGTTGCATCCACGTGACTTAGAGTTACTGCAAGACAACGTGAAAGGTAAGCGTTCTATTCGCGTACGTGGTGAAAACGGCTTTCAAGGCTTAATTGGTTTATTACCACCAGCATCACGTCGAGCTTGTGTGCTTATTGACCCTCCATACGAAATTAAAAACGATTACGATACGGTTGTTAATACTCTTGTTAAGGCGCATAAACGCTTTGCAACTGGAACGTACATGATTTGGTATCCGGTTGTAGATCGTGAGCGAATTGACAGAATGGAAGCGGGTTTAATCGCATCGGGTATGCGTAACATTCAGCTTTTCGAGCTTGCAACAGAGGCAGACACCGACGTTCACGGTATGACAGCATCGGGTATGATAGTGATCAATCCGCCATGGAAACTAAAGCAAACAATGGATGCGGTATTACCAGAGCTTGTTTCATTACTAAGCGATAGCAGTGGTTTTTATCGCAGTGAACAGTTAGTTGAAGAATAATTTCTGCAATACAAAAACGCCCAGCAATTGCTGGGCGTTTTTTATTTAACTGGTGTTAATTCATATAAGTCGCTGCGAAGGTCGCAAGTGGTTCGTCACTATCATCTAACAAGGTTAACTGTTCACCATTGATAGAGTACTTAGCTGTTGCCGCAAGCGCTGCAGACATGGCCGCTTCAATATCCATTTGTGATACACACATTTTTTTGGTGCTTGCTAATGGGTTGAATGTAAGCGTCTGCTCGTTAACCTCGTAACTACCTGAGAAGTTATTACATCCTAAGTGACCATTGGTTGAACCATCGTCTTTAAACTGTACGAAAGGTTCTTTATTTTCAACGGTGATAGCCTCACCGCTGATTGTAACTGCTTTCCAATACGTATTGGTCAATGTCACGTCTGGCTTTTTCGCTGATACTTTTGTCACTGTCACCTTGTACACATCACCAGAGGCATCTTCGGCAAATGGATTATTATGAGTGGTGCTGATGTAAAGTAATTTACCTTGATTCTCAATGCGTGCACTCACGCTGTAGCGGTGACGGTCAGCAATTTTGCTTTCGTCATACTCAAGTGCCACGTTGTATGGTGGTGCACCATTTAATTCAATTTCTTGTTCGCTGATAACCTCTGCTTTGGCATCCATTTTTGATACATCAGCAAGTTGTACTTTTAATACTGAACCCGGTGGCAGCATGCTGCGGTCTAAATAAATAACCTGAGTATTGAGGGTTTTCATTGTTGATTGCTCAGCTTGTGGTGCGGCAGAGTCTTCACCACAACCTGTTAATACTAAGCTGCTCCCTAAGATCATTAAACTGCATAGAGAAGCGCGTTTGAAAGATGAGATGGTATCCGAAGCCATGATTGTTTCCTTGCGTTTTAGGGTTATGCGTCTTTGTAATTGAATAAGCATAAAGTTCGCTGACTTAATCATAGCTTAATTAACAAAAAATGGGCACTAGGCCCATTTTCTTAATTACGGATTCGCTTTAAAAAGCAAATTTAGTGCTCGTTATTTTTTCACGTATTTGGTTAGAATAACAATGCGTTGACCATCAACACGGCCTTCAATATGTTCTGGGTTGCTCGTTAAGCCAATGTTTCTTACTGCTGTGCCACGCTTGGCAACAAGGCTGCTGCCTTTCACATCAAGATCTTTAATAAGTGTCACAGTGTCACCCGCTTGAAGTACAACACCATTACTGTCGATGTGCTTAATATCGTCATCTTCAGCTAGGGCTGTTTGCGCCCATTTTAACGTGTCTTCTTCAAGATAAATCATATCTAGTGCATCTTGTGCCCAGCCGTTATCAGCAGCTAAGCGCTTTAACATGCGATAAGCCACAACTTGTACAGCAGGAGTTTGACTCCACATGCTGTCATTCAAGCAGTGCCAATGATTTGCAGTCAAATCAGCATTGTTTTCGATTTGATCTTTACAAGTTTGGCAAACGTAAATGCATTTATCAGAATGAGCCTCTGTAACAGGCGGCACTTCGTATACAGACAGGTTATCTGTAGCGGCACAAAGTTCACATTGGTTATTACTGCGTTCGATTAGGGCTTGTTCAATGCTCATAGGAGGCTCTTTTTAGTTAACAAGGTAAGAAAAACAGAGCGCATTATAGCAAAAGCAGGTCCAAAGCGGAATATCCCTAGTCATTGTAGGGGTATGAATATAATGATTTAGCAAGGCAAACATCTTTCACTATACTTACAACAATAGTAATGTGGAGTTAGCCACATCTAAGTGAGAAGTAGAATGTCAGAATTAAGTATGGAAGGTAACAAAAGTCAGAGCATGACTCAGTATATAGCCCGGCAGCCAATATTTAATGCTGATAGAAGTTTATATGCTTACGAATTATTGTATAGAGAATCGAGCGATAATGTCTTTCCAGTAGGCACAAGTGATGGCCAAGCAACGGGGCGACTGTTTTTTAACGCGTTAATGTTGATGGGACTCGAGAAGCTAACGGGTTTTCAACCTGCGTTTATCAACCTATCGACTGACGCTATTTTGGATGACTTTCCTAAGTTGCTGCAACCACGCAGTGCGGTTATCGAAATAGTGGAGCGGGCTACTAGTATTCCAAAAGTAGTAAACCGCGTTAAGCAATTAAAACAAGAAGGCTATTTGTTCGCGCTTGATGATTACGATGGCACAGATAAATGGCAAGATGTTTTGCCTTTGATGGATTTTATTAAGCTTGAAGTCACGCAGCCGATTATCAAAACCAACATGATGATCAAAAAGCTTAAACGCAGCTTCCCAGAAACCACTATCATAGTGGAGCGCATTGAAACTTATGAAGATTTTAAGCAACTAAAAGCGGCTGGTTGCGATCTGTTTCAAGGCTACTTTTTTGCCAAGCCAGAGCTTTTAAGTTTTGGTAATGTTGAACCATCAAAAGTTGCCGTGCTTGAATTACTTAACTGTACTGCGCAAACAGATTTAAATTTTGACGCAATTCAACAACGGGTTGCTAAAGATATAGGCCTTACAGCACGCATTTTAAAATTAGTTAATGCGCGGATCAGCAATAGTCAGCAAACAATTCGTTCGATTTCACAAGCGGTTATTTACCTTGGTGAAGACGCGATTAGACAATTTGTACGGGTATTAGCGCTGAGCGAGTTAGGCAATGATAAACCGCAAGAGCTAACGAAACTGGGCTTAACAAGAGCTAAATTTATTGCGCTGATGCTTGAACCTGGTGGTAAAGACCTAGCTGAGCAAGGTTATTTAGTTGGCTTACTCTCTGTTTTAGATGCAATTTTAGATATGGAGCTTGATATCATTGCCAAAGAGTTTTCACTGGGTAGTGAGCTTTCGAGCGCATTGTTAAACTTTAATGGCATGCAAGGTGCGAGCTTACAACTTGTTAAGGCGATGGAAGAAGAGCAATGGCAAACTGCTCATGAGCTGCTAATGATGATCCGCCCTGCGTCAAAGATGGATGTGGTTTTTCAAGCTATGTACGATGCCCGTGCTTATGCCGATGAAGTGTTCGCAAGCTTATCATCGGTTACAGACTAAAAGCGCAGAGTTCGTTATTATGCGGGCTCTGAGTATTAAAAAGGTTTGTAACTAATGCGTGTTGTTTTTCCAGTACTGGCTATTTTAATTGCCTTGGCGTTACTAATTCCTGGTGTAACCCAGCCTGTGCTCACCCTAGAAGGAAAAATCGATAAATCTAAGCTTGCCAAAACAGGTATTGAAATGATTGCGGATGAAGGCGATCGCAATACCCGTAGCGTGTTAATGATGGCTTCAAGCATGTTGGGGCTTGATAAACTTGAAGGTGAAATAGATGCCTACAAAAAAACACGCAGCATTTGGGGCACCGTGAATGAGCTAGCCAATAACAAAAACTACCTTGTTGCCGCGCTTGTTGCAGTGTTCTCGATTGTTATTCCCACTTTAAAACTCCTGATGCAATTGCTTTATTGTTTTTTACCTGCGAATAGATTTAAGCATTTGCTCGGTCAACTCATACAGGGCCTAAGTAAATGGAGCATGGTCGATGTGTTTGTGATTGCATTGATCGTGGCCTATTTAGCAGGTAATGCCGATGGGCAAATGGGCGAGCTAATCAAAATGCATGCCGAATTAGGTGATGGTTTTTGGTATTTTACTGGTTATTGCCTGTTTGCTATTGCTGCCAGCAGTAGCATAAAAATAGATAAACCCTTGTCGAGCGCGTAAATTTCGGGCTACAATTTGGGCAATTAATTTTTAAGGTATGATGATGACGCGACTTTCAAGCTACTTATTGATAGCTATGATACTGCTCACTTTTGTGGGTCAGTCAGTTGCGTCTGTTGCTATGGTGTGTGATATGCCACATGCCAGCATGCAAATGGATCATCATGCTAATATGAATGCTGACAACGACATGAGTGATATGGATTGTTGCCATGAAGACGTAATGGATAACAGCGATTGTGCGTGTCCGTTCAATGCCTGTACAGCTCACTCACTCCTGCCGCTAAATGATTTAGTTGTTAAATCAATTAAGCAATCAGAAAAAGTCACCGTGTTAGGCGCCAGCCAGCTTAGTTTCCACGCAAGTTCTTTATATCGTCCACCTATTACTGCTTAAGCAGGATAGGTCTGTCTAAAATTCAGTAAAACGCTGAAATAATCCTTATTCTGCAACCAAAATCTATTGTTTTTTAACCATTTTTAAGATTTTTGGAGCATGTGATGATTCACAGCAAATTGATTAAGGCGCTTTCTCTAGGCGCAGTATTGATAACCTCAAGTTTAGTGAAAGCAGAGCCATTGGCGCTCAATCAGGTAATTGATTATGCATTGACTCACGAGCCTTGGTTACAGGCAAATAAATACCAGCAACAGGCGATAGAAGCGCAAAGCATTGCGGCAGGTACCTTGCCAGATCCAGTGTTAACCGTTGGACTCATGAACTTACCAACCGATGGCTTTGCCTTTGACCAAGAGGGTATGACGCAATTCAAAGTGGGCTTGTCACAACAATTTAGCCGAGGTGATAGTCTTGCCTTACAGCAACAAGCTTTAAAACAATCGGCTGAACAATACCCTTGGCTTAGAGCAGACCGCCAAGCACAGGTTAAAGCCATTGTTAGCGAAGCATGGCTAAATGCCTATCGCGCGCAAAAAAGCATTCAACTGATCAGCCAAGATAAAGCCTTATTTAATCAGCTTATTGATATTACAGAGGCAAGCTATGCCAATACACTTGGTGCGACTCGCCAGCAGGATATTATTCGCGCCCAGCTAGAGCTGACTCGTCTTGAAGATAAACTGGTGATGTTAGAGCAACAGTTTGATAGTGCCAAAAAGCGACTAGCTCAATGGCTACCTATTGAAATGCTAAACGGTGCAGTGAGCGATGAAAATACCAAGGTGGCTGCACTAATGCCCTATCAAGAGCTTGCGCCATCGGGGGTGACTGAAGTGCTCATGAATCACCCGGCAATTATCGCTATTGATCATGCTATGCGTGCCAAAAACACCCAAGTGCAAGTGGTTAAAGAGGCGTATAAGCCGCAATTTGGTATGAACCTAGGCTATGGCTATCGTGATGATACCCCGATGGGTGACTCTCGCGCTGACTTATTCTCTATAGGAGTAAGTGTTGATTTACCGCTGTTTACTGATAATCGTCAAGATCAACAAGTCAATGCGGCAATAGCTAATGCCGAGGCGGTAAAAACCAACAAACTTATTACCCTACAAAAACTGCAAGGTCAGTATTTTAAAGAGCTTAGCCAACTAAGCCGACTTGCTCAGCGCAAAGCGCTATATCAACAGCAGCTTTTACCGCAAATGGCGGAGCAAGCCGAAGCGACTTTAAATGCTTACACCAACGATGATGGTGACTTTTCAGAAGTGATGCGTGCACGCATCAGCGAACTTAACGCAAAAATTGATGCATTGAATATCGAAATAGACAAACAAATTACCCTCGCTCGCCTTAACTATTACGCAGCAGCAAAAGATAACCAAATAAATGCAGCACAAAGCCAAGGAGCTATCAATGAATAATACAGTGAAATTAGTTATCGCCTTGGCGGTAGGTGCGGCATTGGCAACGGCTGTAAATAAACTAGCTGAGCCAGATCATGAAGCTATGCCAAGCGCGGAGAAAAAGCCGCTATATTGGGTGGCGCCTATGGACAGTAATTACCGCCGTGATGAACCGGGTTTATCACCAATGGGTATGGAATTAGTCCCCGTTTATGAGGATCAAAGTAGCGCTGAAGACAGCCCTGGTACTGTGAGAATCTCACCAGCAGTCGTTAATAACTTAGGGGTAAGAACAGCGCCCGTTCGCTTTAAATCATTACAAACGACGGTTGATACGGTTGGTTATGTGCAATACGACCAAGACCAACTCGTGCACATTCACCCTCGTGTCGAAGGTTGGATAGAAACCTTATATGTAAAAGCCGCTGGTGACCAAGTTAAGCAAGGCGAGCCACTTTATACCTTGTATTCTCCACAGCTAGTGAATGCACAAGAAGAGCTATTGCTTGCCCTTAAACGTAATAATGCGGTGCTAATACGTGCAGCAAAAGCACGCTTAGCCTCACTGAATGTTTCTGACGATTTTATTGCGCGATTAGAGCAAAGCCAAAAGGTCAGACAAAACATTACCTTTTATGCCAAGCAAAGTGGCGTATTGGATGAGTTAAATATCCGCGAAGGTTTCTTTGTGAAACCGGGCACAACCATGATGAGTATTGCTCACCTAGAAGAAGTGTGGGTTGAGGCTGAAGTTTTTGAGCGTCAAGCAGGGCTTATTCATAAAGGCTTGCCAGTTACTATGAGCTTAGATTACTTACCGGGCAAACGCTGGCAAGGCAAGGTCGATTATATTTACCCAACCCTTGATGAGAAAAACCGTACCCTGCGCGTGCGTTTACGCTTTGCTAACCAAGATGGCTTCTTAAAACCGAATATGTTTGCTGAAGTGAGCATTACTACGAAGCCAACTGAGCCGCAATTAGTGATAGCCAAAGAAGCGGTGATCCGCACAGGTAGCCAAGACCGTGTCGTGATTGATTTAGGTGAAGGTCGCTTTAAATCAGTGATTGTGACGCTAGGCCGTAGTGATAATCATGATGTCGAAATTTTATCAGGCTTATTGAAAGACGATAACGTAGTGGTTTCAGCGCAGTTCTTAATAGATTCCGAATCAAGTAAGAGTTCTGACTTTATGCGTATGCAAGAACCGGATAGTGAGAGCGCAATGGTGAATGGCGTGATCAACAGTATTGACCGCGAAGCTCGCACTGCTGTGATCAGTCGTGAGGCTATCCCTAAGTGGGGACGCGAGGCTGCAACCATGGAGTTTCATTTTTCGCCGCGTATCGATATGTCTAGTTTACAAAGCGATGATGAAGTGCATTTTACCTTTAAGTTGGTAGACGGTGAGTTTGTGATTTTTGACATCATGACCATGAGCCACCCTATGCAAGGAGAAATGCAATGATAGCTGCCGTGATCCGTTGGTCAGTCGGTAATCGCTTCTTTGTATTACTGCTGTCTTTAATGTTGGCGGGCTTTGGGGTTTTTTCTTTAAAGAATACCCCAGTTGATGCCTTGCCTGACTTATCTGATGTACAGGTTATTGTAAAAACGTCTTACCCAGGACAAGCGCCTCAAGTGGTGCAAGACCAAGTAACGTTTCCTATCACTACAGCCATGTTGTCGGTGCCGGGAGCTGAAACGGTAAGGGGCTTTTCGTTTTTTGGTGACTCTTATGTATACGTTATTTTTAATGAAGACACCGACCTTTATTGGGCTCGTAGTCGGGTGCAAGAGTATTTGAGTCAAGTAAGTGCTCGCTTACCTGACTCAGCAAGGCCTGAACTTGGCCCTGATGCAACAGGGGTGGGTTGGATTTACTTGTATGCGCTGGTGGATAAAACCGGTAAGCACGATATTAGCCAGCTACGAAGCTTGCAAGATTGGTTTTTAAAGTTTGAGCTGCAAACGGTGCCGGGCGTATCAGAGGTCGCGTCTGTAGGCGGTATGGTTAAGCAGTATCAGGTGAATGTCGACCCAGATAAATTGCGTGCTTATGGTATTCCGCTAAGTTTAATTCAAACAGCAATTAAGCAAGGTAACCAAGAGCGTGGTGCCTCAGTGGTAGAAATGGCTGAAGCCGAATACATGGTATCGAGCACAGGTTATATTAAAAGTGTCGCAGATTTAGAAGCCATTCCGCTGGGTACTAATGCCAATGGCACGCCACTGCAATTACGTGATGTGGCTGATATAAAACTTGGGCCGCAAATGCGCCGTGGTATTGCCGAACTAAACGGCGAGGGTGAAGTAACCGGTGGGGTGGTAGTGATGCGCTTTGGAGAAAATGCCGAAGCAACCATCAAACTAGTAAAAGAAAAACTAGAGTCGCTCAAAAAAGGCCTACCTGAGGGAGTTGAAATCATCCCTGTGTACGACCGCTCAAACCTTATTACCCAAGCGCTTGATAACTTAAGCTCAAAGTTAATTGAAGAGTTAATCGTCGTGGCCTTAGTGTGTGTGGTGTTTTTATTCCATATACGTTCATCGATCGTAGCCATTATTACGTTGCCAATGGGTATTTTAACGGCTTTTGTGGTTATGTATTGGCAAGGTATAAACGCTAATATCATGTCGCTTGGTGGGATAGCGATTGCTATTGGTGCAATGACAGATGGTGCTATCGTGATGATAGAAAATATGCATAAGCATATGGAGAAAACCCCACTGACCGATGAAAACCGTTGGCAAGTAGTGATGCACTCAGCCGCAGAAGTCGGGCCCGCGTTATTCTTTAGTTTATTGATCATCACTGTTAGCTTTATGCCTGTGTTTATTCTTGAAGCACAAGAAGGACGCATGTTCTCGCCTCTGGCTTACACAAAGACTTATGCGATGGCAGCTTCGGCTGGTTTAGCGATTACACTGGTGCCGGTATTAATGGGCTACTTTATTCGCGGTAAAGTTATTTCGGAGCAGAAAAACCCTGTAAACCGCTTATTGGTGGCAGCCTATAAACCCTTGTTAAATGCGGTATTAAAAGCGCCGAAAACAACACTGGTACTGGCATTAGTGTTGGCTGCTATTGGCTTTTACCCGGTTAATAAAATTGGTAGTGAGTTTATTCCTCCCCTTGATGAGGGCGACTTAATGTATATGCCTACTACTTACCCAGGTATTTCAATTGGTAAGGCCCGTGAAATCTTACAGCAGACCGATAAGCTAATTGCCAGTGTGCCAGAGGTCGAATCGGTATTTGGTAAGGTAGGTCGTGCAGACACTGCCACAGATCCTGCGCCGCTGACCATGATCGAAACCTTTATTCAGTTAAAGCCAAAGTCACAGTGGCGAGAGGGTATGACAACCGAGAAACTGAAAAAAGAGCTCGATAATCTGGTTAAGTTCCCAGGGCTTACCAATGCGTGGGTTATGCCAATCAAAACCCGAATCGACATGCTTGCCACTGGGATTAAAACGCCTGTGGGGATCAAAGTAGCAGGGCCAAAGCTGAGCGAAATTCAAAAAATCGGTGAGCAAATTGAAGTCATCTTAAAAGATTTACCGGGCACGGCTTCGGTTTATTCAGAGCGCGTTGCTGGTGGTCGCTACATCAAAGTCGATATTAACCGTGAGAAGGCTGCGCGTTACGGTTTAAACATTGCTGATGTACAACAGGTTGTGGCTACTGCTATCGGTGGTATGAATGTGACCGAAACGGTTGAAGGGCAAGAGCGTTACCCGGTTAACTTGCGTTACCCACAAGCTTATCGCGACTCGCCTGAAGAGCTTAAGTTGTTACCGATAGTGACACCAAACGGACAGCGTATCGCATTGGCCGATGTAGCTCATGTCTTTATCGAAGATGGCCCGCCGGGTATTAAAAGTGAAAATGCCCGCATTAATGGCTGGAGCTTAATCGACATTGAAGGCAGTGATATCGGCAGTTATGTTGAGCGTGCGCAACAAGCGCTGCATGAGCAACTTGAGCTACCTGCTGGTTACTCAATTACGTGGGCGGGGCAATATGAATATATGGAGCGCGCAAAAGCCAAACTCAGTTATGTATTGCCACTCACCTTGGCAATCATTGTGGTGCTGTTATACCTCAATTTTAGAAGCTTTATTGAGGTGGCAATGATCATGCTGACCTTACCGCTTGCTATGATAGGCGGTATTTGGCTGATGTACCTTGAAGGCTTTAACTTCTCGGTTGCTGTTGGGGTTGGTTTTATTGCCCTAGCTGGGGTTGCTGTGGAAATTGGCGTGATCATGCTGGTTTATCTCAACCAAGCTTATCAAGATGCCAAAGCGCAATCGTCGCAGTTCACGGTTACAGAGCTGCGCCAAGCAATCATCAATGGTGCGGGCCTTCGGGTTAGGCCCGTGATGATGACAGTTGCTACCATTATCATTGGTCTACTGCCAGTACTTTATGGTACTGGAACGGGCAGTGAGGTGATGAGCCGAATAGCAGCGCCTATGGTCGGCGGGATGCTCAGTGCCATAGTTTTAACGCTACTTGTGTTACCTGTGCTTTATTTTATATGGCGTAAACGTTACCTATAAATTTTACAGTCACTGTGTAACTTGTACGCTTTTACTTGCTGCAAGTTACACACTTTATTTTTAAAGTGCTGAAAATTAAAGGTTTTATTGCTGGTGTGATTTATGCAAAATCATATTAAATTGATTTTAATAAGGAATGCACATGCAAGTTAAAACAATACAACAAGTTTATGATTGGACCGTGTTATTTCATACTCAAATGGCAGCTAACTTCCACAGTGTTAAAGACTTACTGGACGAGCATAATCAAATGCTGGTGGACTATTATCTGCAATATGAGAAGAAACTAGCAGAAGATCTCGTTGGCTTTAAAGCCATTACTGAAATAAACACGCTTGATACCTATTGCTATGAGTATTTTGCTGAAAACCCAGAGCTAATTACTTTTAACGATATCAGCACAGATCAGCAAATTGATGAAAAGGCGATTCAGGTTTACTTAACCACGCAACACCAAAAAGTAATCGACTTATACGAGTACTTGGTATCGCGAGCTGATACAGAGCAAAGTAAAGAAAAGCTCGAACGTTTACTTGAGCTTGAACATCAAGGCCTTAAGCAAATGATGCAAAGCTCAAACCGCCATATGGATATGTAATCGATTAATCTATTAATCTATTAATCAGCTTAATGAAAATCGAGTAAGAAGCCGACCTTTTTAAGGTATTTTTGCTCTTGCTGTAAGTCAGCTAAAAGCAAGGTATGTTCTTTAAGCCACTTATTGTGAAACTTTAAGAACATACTATTTTGCTTGGCTGTTACCTCAAGTTTAAAACCTTGATCGGTAATACGCTTTTGATTTAGCAGTACTGCTAAGCGCAAAATCACAATAAGTTGCAATATTTCATAATGCTGCATGGTATGCAGTGCCGGAAACTCTTCTAAACGAATTTTTTTACGATAAAAACGGATCATGCAACTAAGCAAGGTTTGTTGTTGCTGCGTAAAGCCAGGTAATTGGCTATTCGCAACGATATACGCACTGTGCTTATGTATCCCTGATGAATTAACCCCTAAGCCAATTTCATGCAGCTGCGCGGCCCAATCCAGCAAGTTGATGTAGTCAGGATCGGTAAGTTGCCATGCCTCTTTTACTTGTTCAAACAGCCACTTTGCAGTTGTCGAGACGCGGTTAGCATGCTCTTTATCTATGGCGTTACGCTCAGATAGGTTCGCGATGGTATTAGTGCGAATATCTTTGTGGGCGAGCTTTTGCTGCATTTCATGTAGCAGGCCTTCACGAAGTGAAAAGTCGCTGTATTGCAACGCTTCGATTTTAAACAGCCTAAATATCGCAATTAAAATAGCTAAACCACCACAAATACTCACTTGCCGCTCAGGTGTAAGACCTTCAATTTGTAGCGCTTTTATTTGTTTAGCTGCAATAAACTGAGTTTTTAGTTCTAATAATCGCTCTAATGTAATCAGCTCTTGCTCGGCATCGTTAGCATTGATCATGGCAAGGATAGATTTAATAGTGCCTGATGTTCCCACCACAGATTGCCAGCCAGCCGATAAGTAGTTGGCGAAAATCACTTCGAGTTCTTGCTCTGCGCGAACTTCAGCTTTGGCAAAGCGCTTAGCAGTGATTTGTCCATCTGCAAAAAACTGCTTGGTGTAACTAACACAGCCCATATTACGGCTAGTAAGTAATTTATGTTTAAAGTGTTTGCCAATGATGAGTTCGGTACTGCCGCCGCCGATATCAATGACTAAGCGGTTTTCATCGTGATGAATGTAATGGGCAACACCTTGATAAATTAAACGCGCTTCCTCCTGCCCCGATATTACTTCAATTGGGTAAGGAAACACTTTACTTGCTTGGGTTAAGAACGAATGAATATTTTTAGCGCGGCGTAATGTGTAAGTTGCCGCCACTTTAACGTTCTCTAAGGGGAAGTCCTGCAAGGTAGTCGCAAACTGCTTAAGAATTGCCAGCGCGCGTTCGATTGCTTCTTGGCTTAAATGATTTTTATCATCTAAACCGTCAGCTAAGTAAACGCGCTGCTTTTCTTTGTGTAAGATTTGCAAAGAGCCATCGACCTCTCTTGCCACCACTAAATGAAAACTATTTGAGCCTAAATCAACGGCAGCAATTGAGGGATAATCATTCATTATTATAGTTACTTTCCCATTTCTTAAGGTGGTCATAAATGGCAATTTGCGAGCGAATTTTCTTACGATTGCCGCGGCGCACATAGCTGTTTTTTTGTTCGCTATCGATTATGCGTGCTTTTGTTCTATCTTTAAACTGTAGCTCAAGAATATCAATAATAAGCTGTTTTAATTTTTCATCATAAATCGGTGCGGCTACTTCAACGCGATGATCAAGATTTCGGGTCATCCAGTCTGCCGATGAAATATAAACCTTTTCGTCGCCATTATTATGAAACACCATCACCCGAGGGTGCTCTAAAAAGCGGTCAACGATACTAATAATGCGAATATTTTCGTTAACGGCAGAAGGCACTAACGAGCACATGCCACGCACAATAATGCGAATTTTCACGCCGCGTCTTGCGGCAAAGTAGAGATGATCAACCAGCTCTTTATCAACAAGGTTGTTTATTTTTAGCGTAATTCTACCAGCCTTACCATGTTCTACATTGGTTATTTCAGCATCAATTAGCGACATAATAGTTTGTCGTGCGTTGACTGGCGAAATCATCAAATGATCAAATTGAAATGGTTTATAGCTGCTTTCGATAAACTTAAACACACTATCGCACTCTTCACTAATGCCCTCAAACTTGGTGAATAAGCTAAAGTCAGTGTAGACTTTGGCGGTTTTTTCGTGGAAGTTACCCGTGCCTATATGGGCATATTTCACTATGTTGTTCTTTTCTTTACGGTGAATAACGCATAACTTACTGTGAACTTTCAACGCAGGAATACCAAAGATCACTTTAACACCGGCATTGCTTAGGGTTTTTGCCCATTCAATATTGTTTTGTTCATCAAAGCGCGCTTTCAGCTCAACCATAACGGTTACGTGTTTGCCATTTTTGGCGGCATTAATAAGCGTAGAGACAAGTCGAGACTGACTCGCAACGCGATAAATATTGACCTTAATTTGGGTTACATCTGGGTCAAATGCTGCTTGGCGTACAAATTCAAGTAAGTGGTTAAAGGTGTGGTAGGGGTAATACAGTAAAATATCTTGCTCTGAAATGGCATCAAACACACTTGAGTGATTGTTAAAAGCCGTACTTTGTAATGCAGGCAGTGGTTTGTTTTCTAAATACTGACGGCCAACATTCGGAAAGGCAATGAAATCGCGGAAATTACGGTAACGGCCGCCGGGGATCAGCGCATCATGTTGGCTTATATTAAGGCGCTTTTTCATCACTTTAAGCATCTCAGCTGGCATGCTCTCGTCATAAACAAGGCGCACAGGCTCTGCAGAAATACGTTGTTTTAGACCTTTTGACATTTTATCGAGCAAGCCTTCTTCAAGCTCGTCATCTAAGTTGTATTCGGCATCACGGGTCAATTTGATGGCATAACATTGAATATCATCAAAGCTAAAAAAGCTGCTAAACACATCGCGAATAAAGTAGGCGATAATGTCATCAAGCATCACAATGGTTTTGTGACGGCGCGTTTTCTCTGGTGGCAAAATAACAAAACGAGATACGCGGTCGGTTGGCACTTCCATCATGGCATAATGACTTTTTTGGTTGGTCATCTCGACAAACAAATAGGTCATGGTGTCGTTGATTTGATCTGAGTAGTCTTTCTTTTCAGAGAGTAAAATCGGCAATATGTGTTGCAGCACATTGTCGTGGAAGAATTTTTTCAGCCAACTCAAGTGAAATTCAGATAGCTCCTCAGGTAACTCAACGTGAATATTGTGCTCGTTTAAGTCATTTAAAATGTCTTTATGAATTTGGTTAAACTTTTTACCAAGCTGCAGCACCTTACTTTGGATCTGATGAAGTAGTATTTCGTCTTCTTCAAAGTTCGCATCAGGAATTTTATTAAGTAATATTCGGCGTTTTACATCGGCAACACGAACACGGAAAAACTCATCCATGTTGTTTGAGTAAATACCTAAAAAGCGCATGCGCTCAATAATCGGGTTAGATTTATCTTTAGCTTCTTGCAGCACGCGTTCATTAAAAGACAGCCAACTTAGCTCTTTGGCAAAGTAATTAACGGCTTGAGAAGAAGAATGTGATGCGTTCATCTGGTTTTCCAACGTTTATAGCTAGTTAGAATATAGAGGATGCAGATGACGTTTATATGACGTATTTATCACTTTTATGACATACATGTCAGTTATGTGACATGTATGTCATTAATTTTAAAGCTTAGTTTAAGTTTAAATATCCCTATAAACTTGCTTGTTATGCGTCCTCAATATCAACAATTAAGTCTGTGGTAATAGACTCGAGTGCCGTGATTACTTCGTCTTTGTTCATGCCTATTGGCAAAGCAACGGTGGCAACAGCACTAAAAATTGGCACACCCCAGTTTGGTGCACTTTGTTGTTTCGAATTTAGGTGAGTGATATTCGCCCCTTTGTGACGAATAACGCTGGCAAGCTCTTGCACAATGCCAGGTCTGTCGTTGCCAGTAATGACAAAATTGATTTGTTCAGATTTTTCTTCTGAAAGTGTTTCGGCGCCGCGTTCAATTCTGATTTCTAAATACGGCAAACTATGCAATGCGTCTTGCAGCTCTTGCAGGTGCTCTTCAGGCACTGCTGCCTCAATGATCCCTGCAAAGTGACCTGCAAGGTGGCTCAAATTACTGCTTAACCAGTTACCATGATGGTTTAAAATTGTGGCTGAAAGGTCTTCAACTAGGCCGGGTTTATCTGGCCCCAAAATAGTAATTACTAACTGCTTCATACTTATATCTCTATAAAAATGCCTCTGAAAAATGCAATAAAAGGAAGGAGGCGTTGGTTAAAAATGATTCTTATTGTCGAAAAAAATAAGTCATCTTGAGTATTGATGCAGTTTTATTGTTTGTCCAATTTTTTCCATATAGTTATAAAAAATTAGTTATAACAGTTTGTTAGCTTGTCAATTTGGTCGTTATAAATACGCAGAGCAATGTCGCAATTTGGTCATTTTTTAACTTTAAAATACGTCCCTGAAATACTTGCTTTATTACACTGAATTATGACGTTTGTAACATTACTGTCATCTTGGTGAAATATAATGCGCGCAACGTTAAGATTTAAGGGTGTTTTGATGACTTCCAATCCGAATAAACCTACCTTTCATACGGATAGAAGCCGTCTATTTAAAGACAGGTTTGCCAAGTGGGGTATTTCCGCAGGTGGCGTAATGGTGCTAGTAGCACTGCTACTTATATTCTTTTACCTTCTTTATGTTGTTCAACCTATTTTTGAGTCAGCAAAAGTAGATACACGTAACAGTGTAAAACTACAAAATGCGTCAGAAGTTGTGGGTCTTGGCATTGAAGAACAAACAGAAATTGCCTTTTTACTCGGTGAAAAAGGTAATGTGGACTTTTACAATGTTGAAAAAGAGCAATTTGGTAAAAAGATCACCACTCTTAATACAGAATTACCAAGCGATGTAAGCAGCTTCGCAAGCTCTGCACCGTTTCAGGGGCAATACGCATACGGCCTAGAAAATGGCTCTGTGGTTGTGGTTGCGCCAAAATTCCTAGTGACATTCCCGAACAATCAACGCCAATTAACACCACGTTTAGATTACCCGCTGGGTGATATGGCGCTTGAAGTTGATGAGCAAGGTGCGGCAATCACTAAATTTGCATTTAGCCACTACGAAGATAAAACAGCTGTTGTTGCTTTAACGGCTGACAAGCGCGTTATATTCAGCAGTTTTGTGGGTGAAGAAAACATGTTCACCGGCGAAGTAGAGTGGGTTGTTGAGCGTACTGAGCTTGATATCGAAGGTCGTGTTGATGAGCTATTAATCTCACCAGATACAACACGTACATTCGTGCGTTCAGCAAATCAAATTTACGTATACGATACTCGTTACCCTTCTGAAGTTGAGCAAATCCAACTGCTTGCAGCTAACGAAGAAAACGCGAACCTAGTTTCAACTCAGCTATTGGCTGGTGCCAACTCACTGATGCTTGCTAACGATAATGGCGAAGTTTCACAGTGGTTTGAAGTAAACACTGAAAATGGTCGCCAGTTCCAAAAGATCCGTGCTTTTGAAACCAGCAAGCAATCGAAACTAAACATTTTTACAGAGTTCTACCGTCGTACCTTCTTCACAGCAGGCGCTAACGGTGAGCTAGGTATTTATTACACAACTAGCGATGCCAAACTGTGGCAAGGTAAAGTAAGCGAAGGTCCAATTCAAAACTTTGCAATAGCGCCACGTTCAAATGCGGCACTTATTCTTGCTGATGATGCGCTAAAAGTAATTGAAATTCATAACGAGCACCCAGAAGTAACTTGGTCTGCCTTGTGGCAAGAAGTATGGTACGAAGGTTACCCAGAGCCGGGCTACATTTGGCAGTCAACGTCTGCAAGTGATGACTTTGAATCTAAGTTCTCATTAGTGCCAATTTCATTCGGTACAATTAAAGCGGCAATGTACGCAATGTTATTTGCGGTACCAATTGCGCTTTCAGCGGCAATTTACACGGCGTACTTTATGTCGAGTGAATTACGTAAAGTGGTTAAGCCGACTGTAGAAATCATGGAAGCATTACCAACGGTAATCCTAGGTTTCTTAGCGGGTCTTTGGTTAGCACCATTAATTGAAGAACATTTACCAGCGATTGTCGGATTATTAGTATTGCTGCCAATTGGTATCTTATTAACCGCATTTGGTTGGAATAAGCTACCGGCGTCAATTCGTCACCGTATTCCTGAAGGTTCGCACTCAATTTTACTTATTCCAGTGGTTATTTTCATCGGCTGGTTATCGTTTGCGATGAGTAACTCAATTGAGCTTTGGATGTTTGACGGCAATGTGCGTCAGTACTTAACCAATGAACTGGGTATGACGTTTGACCAACGTAACTCACTAGTTGTTGGTATTGCGATGGGCTTTGCTGTTATTCCAACTATCTTCTCAATTGCTGAAGATGCGGTATTCAGTGTTCCTAAGCACTTATCAAACGGTTCATTAGCACTAGGTGCAACACAATGGCAAACATTGGTTCGCGTAGTATTACTAACAGCAAGCCCGGGTATCTTCTCAGCAGTAATGATGGGTCTAGGCCGTGCTGTAGGTGAAACAATGATTGTACTAATGGCAACAGGTAATACACCTATTATGGACTGGAGTATCTTCCAGGGTATGAGAACACTTGCAGCGAATATCGCGGTAGAAATGCCTGAGTCTGAGGTAGGTAGCTCGCATTATCGCATTCTATTCTTAGCAGCATTTGTATTATTCATATTCACATTCATTTTCAACACAGTGGCTGAGTTTGTACGACAGCAACTGCGTGATAAATACAGTTCAATGTAGGTGGAGAGACACGACATGGTAAAGCAGTGGTTTAAGTCTGGTTCTCCTTGGATTTGGATGACCGGCGGTGCGGTAAGCATCAGTTTAATCTCGGTTCTTGGCTTACTAGCCATGATTGCTTGGAAAGGTTTAAGCTTTTTCTGGCCATCAGAAGTAGTGCAATTTGAGCTGCAAGGCTCAGTTGAAAAACAAACAGTTATCGGTGAAATTTATGACCGTGAACTAGTTGCAAAATCACTTATTGAGGCGACGGGTGTTGATTTATCTAATTACGATAAAGAGCAACTAGAGCGTTTATTGATTAAAACAGGTAACCGTGAGTACGTAGCTCTAGATTTCCGTTGGGTACTAGAGACAGACATCACATCGCGTACTGCGCCAGCTGAGCTTGCTGTATTCGAGCGTAGTAAAAACGGTAACTTCTACGGTTATGTAGAGCAGGTTATTAAAGACGGTGAAGTTATCACAGATAACAAAATCGACGTGCTTTATGAGCTTGTCGACCGTGCTGTTGACCTGAATGACCAAGCGTTAGACTTACAAAATGGTGATATTGGTCATATTAACTATGAACTTGAGCGTTTACGCTTAAGAGAAAAAGCATACCAGCTTGATAACGAACTAACCGATGAGCGTGTTGCTGAGCTTGCACAAGCGCGTGCTGAGCTACGTGCTGAGTACACAGTGTTAGAAAAGCAGTTATTTGCGCTTCGTAAACAAGCAAAGCGTGACCAAGTAACTGTGAGAGACATGCGTGGTGAAGTGGTTACTTTACCTCTGTATCAAGTTCTTGATGTGTGGTTCCCTAATGACATGGGCTTCTTTGCTAAGCTTGGTCACTACTTTGTACAGCTTGGTAAGTTTGTAGCAGATGACCCGCGTGAAGCTAACACTGAAGGTGGTGTATTCCCGGCAATTTTCGGTACCGTGTTCATGGTATTACTAATGGCAGTGATTGTGACGCCGTTTGGTGTTGTTGCAGCGATTTACTTACACGAATACGCAGCAAAAAATGCCGTGACTAAGATGATCCGTATCGCGGTAATCAACCTTGCGGGTGTACCTTCGATTGTATACGGTGTATTTGGTCTAGGTTTCTTTGTATACATGCTAGGTGGCAGTATTGACCAATTGTTCTACCCTGAGTCATCGCCAAGCCCAGTATTTGGTACGCCAGGTGTGATTTGGTCTGCTTTAACGCTAGCAATTTTAACGCTTCCTGTTGTTATTGTTTCGACTGAAGAAGGTTTATCACGTATTCCAAGTACGGTTCGTCATGGTTCATTAGCACTTGGCGCAACAAAAGCAGAAACGCTATGGCGTATCATCATTCCGATGGCAAGCCCAGCGATTATGACAGGTTTAATCTTAGCGGTTGCACGTGCAGCCGGTGAAGTAGCACCACTAATGCTTGTTGGTGTTGTTAAGATGGCGCCAACACTGCCACTTGACGGTAACTTCCCATACATACATTTAGATAGAAAATTTATGCACTTAGGTTTCCACATTTACGATGTTGGTTTCCAAAGCCCTAACGTAGAAGCGGCACGTCCGCTGGTATATGCCACGGCATTCTTACTGGTATCAGTAATTATCGCCCTGAATATCACCGCGATTGGTATTCGTAACCACTTACGCGAAAAGTTTAGAGCTCTTGAGCATTAATACAGAATTTTTATAGGTAGACAGAGATGATTACAGTTGCACCACAAGTAAACCAAGCGAAAAGCGCGGCAAAGCTAGATTTAGATAACCTAACTGCAGAACAAACAGCGTTAGAGATTAAAAACTTAGATCTATACTACGGTGATAAACAAGCGCTTAGCGGCGTAAATATGAACATCCCAAAAGGTCAGGTAACAGCATTTATCGGTCCATCGGGTTGTGGTAAATCAACACTTTTACGTTGTATCAACCGTATGAACGACCTTGTTGATAGCTGTCGTATCGATGGTGAGATCTTACTACATGGTCACAATATCTATGATAAGAATGTAGATGTTGCTGCACTACGAAGAAATGTCGGGATGGTATTCCAACGTCCTAATCCATTTCCAAAATCAATCTACGAAAATGTCGTTTATGGCCTACGCTTACAAGGTATTAAAGAAAAGCGTAAACTAGACGAAGTGGTTGAACAATCTTTACGTGGCGCGGCGTTATGGGATGAAGTTAAAGACCGTTTACACGATAGTGCATTTGGCCTATCGGGTGGCCAGCAACAGCGTCTTGTTATTGCTCGCTCAATTGCTATCGAGCCTGAAGTACTACTTCTGGATGAGCCTACATCGGCACTAGATCCAATTTCTACTTTAGTTATCGAAGAGCTAATTAACGACTTAAAGAATAAGTTTACCGTGGTAATCGTTACTCACAACATGCAACAGGCTGCTCGTGTATCAGACCAAACTGCGTTTATGTACATGGGTGAGTTGATTGAGTATTCAGATACCAATACGTTATTTACAACACCAAGCAAGAAGAAAACAGAAGACTACATTACAGGCCGTTACGGTTAGTCAATAAAGTCACTTGGTACCGTAAACGAAATTTATAGAGGTAGACAATGGAACATAATATCAATAAACACATTTCGGGCCGCTTTAATGAAGAGCTTGAAAATGTGCGTAACCATGTATTAAACATGGGTGGTTTAGTTGAGCAACAACTAAACAGTGCACTGGATGCTGTTAGTAATGGTGATGCCGATCTTGCACAAAAAGTTCGTGAAAACGACTATAAAGTAAATGCAATGGAAGTGAACATCGACGAAGAATGTACACGCATTATCGCTCGTCGCCAGCCGGCAGCGAGTGACTTACGTCTTGTAATTGCTATTGCAAAAACAATTGCCGATTTAGAGCGTATTGGTGATGAAGCTGAGCGTATTGCTAAAGTTGCGCTGGACTCATTCACTAAAGATCAGCAAGACCTACTGGTGAACATTGAAAACATGGGTCGCCAAGTATCAAAAATGCTTCATGATGTACTTGATGCATTTGCACGTATGGATGTGCAATGTGCGTTTGAAGTACATAAAGAAGACGCCAAAGTTGACCGCGAATACGAAGCAATTACCCGTCAAATTATGACATATATGATGGAAGATCCACGCTCAATCCCGAAAATTATGGATTTAGTGTGGTCAGTTCGTTCATTAGAGCGTATTGGCGACCGTTGCCAGAATATTGCTGAATACATCATCTATTTTGTTAACGGCAAAGATATTCGTCATACATCTCAAGAAGATATCGAAAAGTCGCTGTAAATTTAACCGCAACTTTTCATTATTAAACCGAGCGGCCTTTGGCCGCTTTGTCTATTATTGGTGATGTAAGGCAGAAAAAGCGTTCACAATCGAACACAATGCTGTAAAATTCGCAGCTGCCAAAGCATACTAATTTATAAAGGGTCAGTTATGCCTACAAATGCATTTTTAGGGGTTTTTGCTAAATCACCTATTAAGCCTATGGAAGATCACATTAAGAAAGTACATCAAGCAAGTAAAGCATTGATCCCTTTCTTTAATCACGTGTTTAAAGAAGAATGGCAAGAAGCGGAAGAAATCCGTCTAAACATTCGTAATTTAGAGCGTGAAGCTGATGAAATGAAACGTAACATCCGCCTTCAACTACCTCGTGGCTTATTTATGCCAGTTGAGCGTACCGATTTGCTAGAGCTTGTTACTCAACAAGACAAAATTGCTAACAAAGCAAAAGATATCGCAGGTCGTGTAGTTGGTCGTGAGATGATCATACCTACCGAAATCCAAACAGATTTCCTTGCTTATGTAACTCGTTGTGTTGATGCGACTAAACAAGCGTCAAAAGCAATCAATGAGCTAGATGAGCTGCTTGAAACGGGCTTCAAAGGTCGCGAAGTGACTTTAGTTGAAAAAATGCTCGTTGAATTGGACGCTATTGAACAAGACACGGATGACATGCAGATCAAAATTCGCCGTCAATTGCGCGCCATCGAAAATGAACTTAACCCTGTTGACGTGATGTTCTTATACAAGATCATTGAGTGGGTAGGCGAGCTTGCAGATATTGCAGAGCGCGTAGGTTCTCGTCTTGAGCTGATGTTAGCTCGTTAATTAAAAATCAGTTCAAACACGAAAAAAATTAAAGGTTCACACAATGGATATCATTGCAAATTACGGCACGTTATTGGTTTTAACTGCCGCCGCAGTCGGTTTCTTCATGGCTTATGGTATTGGTGCAAATGACGTTGCCAATGCGATGGGTACATCAGTAGGCTCAAAAGCACTTACAATTAAACAAGCAATCATCATCGCGATGGTGTTTGAATTCGCTGGCGCATACCTTGCCGGTGGTGAGGTTACATCTACAATCCGTAAAGGGATTATCGATGCCACGCCGTTTATGGACATACCTGAGTTAATGATACTCGGTATGATTGCCGCGTTATTCGCTGCAGGTAGCTGGTTATTAATTGCCTCTTTCTTAGGCTGGCCAGTATCTACGACTCACTCAATCATAGGTGCCATCATTGGTTTCGCATTGGTTGCAGTAGGTAGTGAAGCAATCCAATGGAACAAGGTAATGGGTATCGTAGGTAGCTGGATTGTTACCCCTGCTATCTCTGGTTTTATTGCTTATTTGATTTTCATGAGTGCGCAAAAGCTAATTTTTGACACTGATGCACCTCTTAAAAATGCTAAGCGTTACGTGCCTATCTATATGGGCCTAGCGGGCTTCATCATGTCGCTTGTAACAATCAAGAAAGGCTTAAAGCACATTGGTATCAACTTAGGTGCTGTTGAAGGTTATGCCCTTTCTATCGCGATTGCTGTTGTAGTTGCTATCATCGGTAAGATTGCGATTGCTCGCCTTAAAATTGACCCTAAGGCTGACAAAGCAATGCAGTTCAACAACGTTGAGAAAGTGTTCGCAGTACTTATGGTACTAACGGCATGTTGTATGGCTTTCGCGCACGGTTCAAACGACGTTGCTAACGCAATTGGTCCACTAGCTGCTGTTGTAAACATTGTTGAGCACAACGGTGAAATCGCTAAGAAAGCGGCTATCGCATGGTGGATCTTACCACTAGGTGGTTTAGGTATCGTTGCTGGTCTTGCTATTTTAGGTAAGAAAGTAATTAAAACAATCGGTGAAGGTATCACGCACTTAACACCAAGCCGTGGTTTTGCTGCTGAACTGGCTGCTGCTTCTACTGTTGTTATCGCATCAGGTACTGGTTTACCTATCTCTACGACACAAACACTTGTAGGTGCGGTTTTAGGTGTAGGTATGGCACGCGGTATTGCCGCACTTAACATGGGTGTTGTAAGAAACATTGTAGTTTCTTGGGTAATTACATTGCCAGTTGGCGCAGCCCTTGCTATTGTTATTTTCTATGTACTGAGAACTGCCTTCGGGGTATAAAAAAGTACTAAAAGACTTTTAGCTTGAAAAGATCTCAATGCCTTAGGTATTGGGGTCTTTTTATTTGCAGGTAGAGAATGAATAACTTACCAAGTATTAAACAACTACAGTATTTATTAGCAGTCCACCAACATCAACACTTTGGCCGCGCAGCAAGCGCCTGTTTTATCGGTCAATCAACCTTAAGTAGTGCAATTCAAAACTTAGAAGAAACTTTAGGTTGCCAGCTTATAGAGCGTGAAAACCGCAGCTTAATGTTTACCGCAATTGGTGAAGAGGTTGTCGAAAAAGCACGTAAGATTATTGACGACACCCTTAGCCTTAAAGAGCTGACAAAAAGCTTTTTAACGCCTTTAAGTGGCACACTAACGCTTGGTGTGATTCCGACGATTGCCAGCTTTATTGCTGCGCCTTTATATCATTTCTGCAAACAGACCTTTACCGAGTTAGAGTTAGTTTTGGTTGAAGACACCAGTGACAAGCTACTCGATAAACTTGAGCATGGCCAAATTGATATGGCATTACTTGCTTTACCTTATGACACTGAAAAGTTTCATACCCAAGTACTCGCTAAAGATCAGTTCAGCCTAGTGCACCATAAAGATTACACACCAGCAGATGGCGTGGAAGACTTTAACCTATTACCAGATGCGAGTGTGTTCTTACTAGAGCGTGAGCACTGTATGACAGGCCACGCGTTAAGTGCCTGCCATTTGAATCGCTCAAGCTGTATTAATCCATTTGAAGCGGCAAGCTTACATACCTTATTAAGTATGGTTGAACACCAGCTTGGTGTTACTTTCTTACCGCAAATGGCTATTAATGCCGGTATTTTAGATAAAAAAGATATGGTTGCTACGCCATCACAAGGCGATGCATACCGAGATATTGGCATTGTGTGGCGTAAAACCACAGGCCGGATCAGAGACTTTAGGCTGTTTAGCCAGCAGCTAGAGCTGTTTCTTAATAAGCAGTGTAGCTTAGACGGTCAATGAACAAAAAAACCCCAAATAAAAAATATTTGGGGTTTTTTATTATTTAAGCAAACTATTTTTTTCCTTCCCTCGACTAACATAATAACAAAACCATTAAAGGCAGATCAGATGACGAGGCTAGCGTGTTTTTTCAATCACTTGAGACACTAATTGCTAAAGCGCAACAGGGCAATAAACGGGCGTGGTTGAAATTAGTCAAGCAGCACGAAACACAGGTATATAACTATTGCCTAAGGATGTTAAGTCACCCTGATGATGCAATGGATTTAATGCAAGAAGTGTTTATTTCTGTTTATAAAAGCTTGCCGAGCTTTCGTGGTGAATCGAGTTTTAATACTTGGCTCTATCAAATTGTGCACCGGCGTAGTGTTGAATATTACCGCCGCCGTAAGCTGCATCAAGGTTTAGATGGTATACCAGAAGAAAACTGCGAGCATAGTGAGTTAGAAACCAATCAACTGCAATCTGAGCAGCATCATGAACTCAAAGAAATGATGAACAATTTACCCTGGGAGCAACGCTTGGTGGTGGAATTAAAGTTTTTTCAGCACTGTACGTTTGAAGAAATCGCTGAGCAATTAGGTATTTCGACCAATACAGCTAAATCAAGACTATACAGTGCGCTTGGTAAGTTAAAAGTGCATTTGGAGGCCGTAGGTGGCTAATTTAGATTCATTATTTACCGCATGGTTAGAAGGCGAAAGCCTCACTGAAGAGCAAATTGCGTTGCTACAAGCCAATGCTGAGTATGCATCAATGATGAACAATGCAATGCAGTGGCAACAACAAAGTCAACATTATGAAACGGTACCCGTACCAAATTGGGATCGAGAGTCTACGATGCCGAAAGTGCAAAAAACGAGTCTGTTTTTTGGTGCTGGAATGTGGGCAGTGGCTGCTTCCATTGTATTTTGCGCATGGGTTTTTGTTAGTAATCCACAGCAAGGAAATCAGCAGTTACTTGAGCAAGTGGCCAAGCAAACCAATTTACTAGAGTCACAACAAAAGCAAATTGATCAGTTGCAAAACATCATTACTGCGCAAAACGAAGTGCAGCAACAACAAATGTACCAACTGGCCAAAGAAGCAATTAAAACCGGGCGAGTCGAGCGCCAAGAAGATATTGCCAGCGTACTTGCATATATCAAAACGCAGCGCGCCCAAGACCAAGCGTACTTACGTATGCAGTTAAATGATTTAGCAGAGCAAGTGGACGGCGGACCATTGCCAACCGTTGCCAACAATTTGGAGTATTAAAATGTCAAAATACAAATCAACTACGGCAGCCTTATTGCTTTGCACAGCAGTAAGCTTACAGGCACAAGCAAGTGATGAATTAGATAAAATTCAGCGTGAAGTCGGGATTATGGAAAAAATCCTCTCAGCGGCGTTAAAACAAGATACCGATAACAAGGTAAGAAATGTGTCTTCGAGTTATTTGCAGCATCAAGGTGTGGTGTTTAGCTTTGATGTACGAGGCAGTTCGCGCTGGTCTACAGTGTTTGCTTCTGTACCCGATGCGCCGCTGCCACCTATGCCTGATATCGACTTTGAAGAACTAACTGAAATCGAAGTGTTAGGCGAACATGTGCAAGTGATCAGCGATGCAGTAGTCGTGAAAACGCAAGAAGCCTATCAGCAAGCTATGGAAGTAATGCGCGAAAGCGCAGAACGAGTACGTGAAGTGGCTGAGCAAGAACGCGATGTGAGCCGTGAAATTCGCGACCTTGAACGTGAAAAGCGCGACCTTGAATTTGACCGTCGCCACGATAAAGATGCCAAAGAGCAAGAGCTCGAGAAGCGCAAACAAGCATTGCAAGCATCGATTAAAGAGCTTGAAAAGCAGCAGCAAAAGTTATCACAAAAGCAGCAACAAATGCGCAAAGAGTTAGCCGAGAAAAAACAAGCTCGTGTTAAAGAGCAAAAGCAACAGCTGGCTTCTTTAGCTAAGCAAGTAGATAAGAGCTTATCACTGACTTTATGTGATTATGGTAGCGGTTTAAGAAATCTGCCTAACGATGAACATGTCAGCTTTATCATCCGTGGTGTTAGCGAAGGTAAAACTGAGCAAGTAAAAGTATTTAAAAAGTCAGACATTAAAAAGTGTGTGGTTGGCGATATAAAAGCCGCGCAATTACTCGAAAAAGCATCAACTTATAGTTTTTAAATTCTCCCAACTAAAAAAGCAGCCTAAAGTGGCTGCTTTTCATTCATTGAAAATGGTTTTAAATCGGGTAAAAACAACAAGTAAACCCACACGACTAAATTAAAGTAAGGTACTAAACCTAGCCCTGTAAATGTTTTTACTGGATACCCCTTAAAGGTCGCATTACGGTAACATTGATACGCTATCCCTAGATTCACAATCAGCAACAAAACGATTAGTTGTGTCATCACTTTTCTCCTTTATACCGCTAATAGATGGACTTAACGATGTTAAGTCATACTCAGTATGTTTAATGTAATAAGTAATGTCATGTTTATTGTAGATAATCACTATAAAAACACGACATTTTATCTTGCTGTGGATTTAAGTATAGATGAGTATTGTCAGTATGGAAGTTTAAAAACTAAGAAAAAATGTTTAAAAATGTATTAAATTTAGGCTTTTTAAGGCTAGATATTTGTTAGTTAAAAAGATTATTTTCAGATATTTTTTTCAGCTCGTCGCTAATTTTTTCAACCGGTACTGGGCGGGCAATAAAGTAGCCTTGACCATAGTCGATACCAATTTCTTTTAGCGCTAAAAAGATTTCTTTGTTTTCAACATATTCAGCAACAGAGCGCTTATCAAGCGAACGGCTAATATCATTAATCGCTTTTACAAGCGCTAAATCGATTGGGTCGTTCAACATGTCGCGAACAAATGAACCATCAATTTTTACGTGTTGAGCCGGTAACTGTTTAAGGTAATTAAAGGTACTAAAGCCGGTACCAAAGTCATCAATAGAGAAGTGACAGCCTAAGCCATTCAAACGCTCGATCATGGCACGGGTTGCAACTAGGTTATTAATACTCGCAGACTCGGTGATCTCAAAAATAATGCGTGTTGGTTCAACATTGTATTCTTTTAAGCTCGATTCAATGTGCGGCAGTAAACGTTCATCTAAAAACGACTGTGCTGATAAGTTAATTGCGACTTGGTTAAGCTCTGGGTACTCGGCAACGCTCTTAATGGCATTACGAATAACACATTGGTCCATCAAAAAGGTGTCGTTTAAAAGCTCTAAAGCAGGAATAAACTGATTAGGGTAGACAAGCTCATCATCAAGCTTTAAGCGCAGTAGTGCTTCAAAGTAGGCGACGTGACCGCGTTTAAAGTCCCAAATCGGTTGATAGTGCAGTTCGATAGCATCATGTTGTAATGCTTGGCGAATACTATGACCCCATTCAAGACCTGCTTGTAAACTATTGTGATGACTATCTTCTTTTGAATAACAGTGTACTAAGTTACGGCCTAAGCTTTTTGCTACATAAAGGGCGATATCAGCTTGTTTTAAACACTCACTTGGGTCGTTATTTTGTTCGGTGATTTGTGTTAAACCAATTGAACAGCTAATTGAGTACTCTTGACCTTCTGAATGAAAGCGGTGCTTTTCAATCGCCATACAAATACTTTCTGCCACCAAGTGTGCATCGAGTAAGTTAGTATTTTTTAAGATCACGGCAAATTCATCACCACCGATGCGGCACACTAAGTGCTCATCACTAATATTCGCAGTGAATAACTGGGCAACTTCTTTTAAAACAATGTCACCTTGTTGGTGACCTTTACTGTCATTGATGATTTTAAAGTGATCTAAATCGATATAAATCAGCGCGTGCTCTGTATCGTTACTGGTGTATTGTGCTTTACAAATACGTTGTAATTGTTGGTCAAAGTAATAACGGTTATGCAGCTCTGTGAGCGTATCGTGCAAGGCTAAGTGACGAAGTTGTAGCTCTGCCTGCTTACGCTCATGAATGTTATCTATGGTGGCGGTAATAGTTGCTGAGTTTTGGCTGTTTTTAATCAGCTGTAAGCGACACTCAACCCAAATGGCATTGCCATTTTTATGTTTTAGTTGGATCTCTACCTGTTGCTGTTGCTCACCACCATGCAAAATACGCTGAATAGTATCTTGTAGCTTTGTTTTACACTCAGGTAAACAAAAGTCAGTTAATGACTTTGCTAAACTAGACTTAATGCCATAGCCCGTTAAATGCTCCCAAGCAGGGTTAATAAAGCGAATATTACCCTCTTGGTTAAACTCAAGTACCACAGTATTTAGGTGTAATAAAATACGTTGGTGGGCAGAAAACAACTCTTTATAGCGGCTTTGACTTTGGCTTAGTTGTTCTACTTTTTGCGCAAACTCTGCATAGCTCACCATGAAATCTTCACGACGGGCAGCGTGGTCACACACTTTACTCAATAACGAGTGATCGTACGGGGCGCGAATAAAATCAGTTACGCCAGATAGCAACAACTGCTCTGCATAATCTGCATCATTGTTATCAATGATGGTTACAATCGCTTGCTTTGGGTTGTGCTGCAGTATTTCGCTAATTAGCCCAGCAGCGGTATCAGAATGAGATTCGGTGGCGTCAATCAATACAATGGCAAATTTTTGCTGCAGATAGGTCGCAAGCGTTGCTTTTGTTGACGTGGTATGGGTTATCGCGAAGCTAAGTTTTAGCTGTTCGCTTATATCTTTTGCTTTACGGTTATCGGTTTCAAGTAGTAATAAATTAAGGCGACTACTTTTTTCAAGGTGAGTTGATAACACGTTGGCTAGCACTTGCGGCAGCATATCTTGGCGCTCAAATGGCAATACGGCATCAATGCCATAGCTGCGAGCCGTGGTTTCGGCTATACGTTCACAATAGATTGGCGGGGTAAGTAAAATTGGTGTGTTTTTTGGTGTTTTTAATAACCCTGAACGGATCATGCGCGAAAAGCGCCAACCATCAATCTTACCGACCTCAAGGCCTGTAATGATAATATCCACCGGGTGGCTTTTAAGAATTTTAAGCGCATCTTGAGAGTCACTGGCTTCGATAAACGTGAAGACATTAAGCTTGTTTAATGTGGTCTTAATTGTTTCACGCTCAGCAACGCTCGCGTTCAAAATTAGCAGCTTTAACTGCTTTGCCATGGCGCTACTACCTCTTACTTAACCCATGTTTAGTGAATAAGCTAGAATAATGACATTTTGCCTAATCTACAAGCAAACTTTACCCAAAAGCGGTTAATAAGTACTTAAGTTTGTAATCCTTTAAGCTAGTACCAAGTTGACGCAGGGCTTTGCTTGAGGTGGTGGGCGTATCAGAGTAAACTTGGCGCGTTTTTATTAATGAGAGATATGCTCTATGCGCGTAGCTGATTTTAGCTTTGACCTTCCTGATGAATTAATTGCTCGTTTTCCTAAAGCAGATCGAACTAGCAGTCGTTTACTGACGCTTGATGGCCCATCAGGCCAAGTTGAGCATAAAGTATTTAGTGATATTTTATCGCTCGTTAATGAAAATGACCTATTAATTTTCAATAACACCAAAGTGATCCCTGCTCGCATGTTCGGGCAAAAAGAGTCAGGCGGTAAGCTTGAAGTGCTAGTTGAGCGCGTACTCGACGAACACCGTGTGCTTGCGCATGTGCGAGCTAGTAAATCGCCAAAACCAGGCTCAAAAATCATTCTTGAAGGTAAAGCCGAAGCAACCATGGTTGCGCGTCATGGCGAACTTTTTGAGCTTGAGTTTGCCAAAGACGAAAATGTACTCGATATCCTAAACGACATCGGTCACATGCCATTACCACCTTATATTGACCGTCCTGATAACGAGTCAGATCGTGAGCGCTATCAAACAGTTTATGGTGAAAAGCCAGGTGCCGTAGCCGCGCCAACAGCTGGCCTGCATTTTGATGATAAATTAATGGCAGCCTTAAAAGACAAGGGCATTAACATGGCCTTTGTGACCTTGCACGTGGGCGCAGGTACATTCCAGCCTGTGCGCGTTGACTCAGTTGATGAGCATGTTATGCACTCAGAGTACATCGAAGTACCAGATGAAGTGGTTAAAGCGGTAGCCGAAACTAAAGCAAAAGGTGGGCGTGTCATTGCTGTAGGTACTACCTCAGTTCGCTCATTAGAGTCAGCTGCTAAAGTGCACGGCGGCAAACTAGATACTTACTTTGGTGATACCGATATCTTTATTTACCCGGGTTATCAGTTCAATGTGGTTGATGCCATGGTGACAAATTTCCACTTACCTGAATCAACGTTAATCATGTTAGTCAGTGCCTTTGCAGGCCAAGAGAACATAATGGGAGCTTATCACACGGCTATTGAGCAGCAGTATCGCTTCTTTAGTTATGGTGATGCGATGTTCTTAACGCGCAAATAACGAAAATAGTTTATACCCAATAAAAAGCCCAGTTTTTTAACTGGGCTTTTTATTTTCGAATTTAGCCCAATTTATAGTAATAAACCCGAAAACAGGGTAGAATCGAGCGGTTAAATTATAGCTTGTTGGACTGTTTTTCCGACACTGAGGATAATATGAAATTTGAATTAGACCGCACTGACGGTAAAGCGCGCCGCGGCCGCTTGATTTTTGAACGTGGTGTTGTAGAAACACCAGCATTTATGCCGGTAGGTACTTACGGTACTGTTAAAGGTATGACGCCTGACGAAGTGAAAGATACTGGAGCACAAATCTGCCTAGGTAACACTTTCCACTTAATGCTGCGTCCTGGCACAGAAATCATTAAGCAGCACGGTGACTTACACGACTTTATGAATTGGGATCGTCCAATTCTAACTGATTCAGGCGGTTTCCAAGTATTCAGCTTAGGCGCAATGCGTAAAATCACTGAAGAAGGCGTGATGTTCAGTTCACCAGTTAACGGTGAAAAAATCATGCTTTCGCCAGAAAAAGCGATGCAAGTTCAGCGTGATTTAGGTTCTGACATCGTGATGATTTTTGACGAATGTACGCCATACCCTGCGACAGAAAAAGAAGCTAAAGACTCTATGGAGTTATCACTTCGTTGGGCTAAACGCTCAAAAGAAGGTCATGGTGATAACCCAGCTGCGCTATTTGGTATTATCCAAGGTGGTATGTACCCTGAGCTTCGTGCACAATCACAAAAAGGCCTAGAAGAAATCGGCTTTGATGGTTATGCATTAGGTGGTTTATCGGTTGGTGAGCCGAAAAACGAGATGATCAATATTCTTGACCACTGTGCTTACAAAATGCCTGAAGACAAGCCTCGTTACTTAATGGGCGTTGGTAAACCAGAAGACTTAGTAGAAGCGGTTCGCCGTGGTATCGATATGTTTGACTGTGTAATGCCTACACGGAATGCTCGTAACGGTCATTTATTCGTAACTGGCGGCATTGTTAAAATCCGTAATGCAGTACATAAAACAGACACCGGTCCACTGGATCCTGAGTGTGATTGTCATACGTGTAAAAACTATTCACGTGCATACTTGCATCATCTTGATAAATGTAATGAAATCTTAGGCGCACGTCTAAACACGATTCATAACTTACGTTATTATCAACGCGTGATGGAAGGCTTACGTAATGCCATCAGTAATGGCAAACTAGACGAATTTGTTGCAGATTTTTATGCACGCCGCGGCCAAGAAGTGCCAGAGCTTGCAGATACATCAGATTAAATTTTTAGAAAAATTAAAGAGGAAGTGAAATGAGTTTATTCATCTCAAACGCCCACGCAAGTGCGGCAGGTGCAGCACCAGCAGGTGGTGGCATGGAAATGCTAATCATGTTGGGTATTTTTGGTCTGGTATTTTATTTCTTAATCTACCGTCCACAAGCTAAGCGTGTAAAAGAGCATAAAGCACTAATGGGCGCAATGGCGAAAGGCGACGAAGTACTAACGCAAGGTGGTTTAGTAGGTAAGATTGCTAAAATCGCTGATGACAAAGACTTCATCGTGATTTCATTAAACGACCAAGCAGAAGTAACAGTACAAAAATCAGCTGTTTCTGCAGTATTGCCAAAAGGCACTATGAAGTCGCTATAACAATAAAAATAAGGACTCACACGTGTTAAACAAGTTTCCATTATGGAAGTATTTACTTGTTCTAGTAGTGTTAGTCGTTGGTATTTTATATGCCTCTCCTAACTTGTATGGCCGAGATCCGGCCATACAAGTATCGGGCACTAAAGGTACTGATGCTGACCTCAGCGTACTCGATAAAGTAAATGCGACTCTCAAAGAACATAACGTTACTGTTAAATCAAGCAAACTTGAAGACGGACAAATCCTCGTTCGTTTTAAGAATGTTGAAGACCAACTAAAAGCGCAAGATCTACTGCGTGATTCCCTTAGTGAAGATTATATCTCTGCAATCAATATGGCACCTGCTCAACCAGAGTGGTTAAAGTCACTGGGTGGTAACCCAATGAAACTAGGCCTAGATTTAAGCGGTGGTGTTCACTTTACTATGGAAATCGACATGGCGACGGCGGTTGATACTCAGCTTGAGCAAATGGAACAAGATTTCAAAAGTGACTTACGTGAAGAAAAATTGCGTTATCGCACCATTCGCCGTGTAGCGAACAGTGAGCGATTACGTGTTGAAATGCGTAACGAAGAAGATAAAGATGCAGCAGAGCGTTTCTTATCAACACGTTACCCATTAAACGTTTACGTTGATGATAGCAGCAGCGACAATGCTTTTTATGCCAGCATGAGCGAGCAAAAGCTTAAAGAAATTCGTGACTACGCTATCAAACAAAACGAAACAATTATCCGTAACCGTATTAACCAAATCGGTGTTGCAGAGCCTAACGTACAGCGTCAAGGTGCTGAGCGTATCATCGTGCAACTTCCGGGCGTACAAGATACAGCGCGTGCTAAAGAGATTCTGGGTGCAACAGCAACCCTAGAGTTCCGCGAAGTTGACGAAAATGCAGATGCTAGTGCAGCCCTGCAAGGCCGTTTACCGCCAGGTACAGAAATGATCATGGCGCGTGAAGGTTACCCTGTGGTACTTAAGCAACGCATCATTCTTGAAGGTAGCCACATCACTGGCGCGCAATCAGGTATGGATGAGTATCAACGTCCACAAGTTAGTATTACGCTAGACAGCAAAGGTGGCGCAAAAATGAATGCGTTCACTAAGCGTGCTATCGGTAAACGCATGGCAACGGTATTCATTGAATACAAGCCATCAGGTAAAACAGATGAAAACGGTAAAACACTTCCACCAATTAAAGTTGAAGAAGTGATTAACGTAGCGACGATTCAAGCGCGTCTTGACCGTTCATTCCGTATTACTGGTATCGATAACCCAGCTGAAGCACATAATCTAAGCCTATTACTTCGTGCCGGTGCACTTGTAGCGCCAATTCAAATCGTTGAAGAGCGCACAGTAGGTCCAAGCTTAGGCCAAGAAAACATTGAAGCAGGTATGACAGCGGTTGTGCTTGGTTTTGTATTTGTTCTTGTATTTATGCTTTTCTATTACAAAGGTTTCGGCATGGTGGCAAATTTGGCACTGGGCGCAAACTTAGTATTAATTGTGGGTGTGATGTCGCTTATTCCAGGTGCAGCGTTAACGCTACCGGGTATTGCTGGTATCGTATTAACCGTAGGTATGGCCGTTGATGCCAACGTACTTATCTTCGAGCGTATTCGTGAAGAACTTGCTGATGGCCGTAGTCCACAACAAGCCGTTCACTTTGGTTACGACAGCGCATTTAGCACAATTTTAGATGCTAACATCACAACGCTTATCGCAGCAGTGATCCTATTTGCAGTGGGTACTGGTCCTATTGCTGGTTTCGCAGTAACGCTAGCGATTGGTATTATCACCTCTATGTTTACAGCCATTGTTGGTACCCGTGCGGTAATCAACTTATTCATTGGCGGTAAACGTATTGATAAGTTGTCGATTTAGGAGTCAACATGCAAATTTTAAAACTTGGTGGTAAAACACTCCCGTTTATGAAGTTAAGAAAGTTTGCCATGACATTATCAACCTTGTTGATTTTGGCTTCTTTCGTGTCGTTTTTTACTAAAGGCTTGAATTTTGGTCTTGACTTCACTGGCGGTACCGCTGTTGAGGTAGGCTTTACACAAGCACCTGATCTTAAAAACGTTCGTGATGCAATCACTGAAAGTGGCTTTGAAGATTTCTCGGTGCAACTGTTTGGCTCAAGTAAAGAAATTTTAGTGCGTCTTGCTCCGCAAGGTCCTGGCGTGAAAGCAGAAGTAATTGGTAACCAAATCATTACGGCATTACAAAAAGTAGAGTCGACAGTAGAAATGCGTCGTATCGAATTTGTTGGCCCAAGTGTTGGTGAAGATCTAAAAGAGCAGGGTGGCCTTGCCATGTTAACTGCGCTTATCTGTATCTTAATTTATGTAGCGTTTCGTTTTGAATGGCGTTTTGCGATCGGTGCTGTATCGGCACTATTACACGACGTTATCATCACACTAGGCTTATTCTCAGTACTTGGCCTAGAGTTTGACTTAACGATTCTTGCGGCTATTTTGGCGGTAATAGGTTACTCACTGAACGATACCATCGTTGTATCTGACCGTATCCGTGAAAACTTCCGTAAAGTGCGTATTGATGACACGATTGAAATTATCGATATCTCATTAACGCAAACGTTAAACCGTACCCTAGTAACATCAATCACCACTATCCTAGTATTGATTGCGTTATTTGGTTGGGGTGGTCAAACGATCCACGGTTTCGCAACGGCATTACTATTTGGTGTGTTCATCGGTACTTATTCATCTGTTTATGTTGCTTCAGCTGTAGCAATTGCAATGGGTGTAAGTAAAGAAGACTTAATTCCAGAAGTAATTGAAAAAGAAGGTGCGGATCTCGATCCTATGCCTTAATAAGTGATACAAAAAGAAACCGCCCTAATTAGGGCGGTTTCTTTATTTTTAAACTTACTTTGCCTGATACTATTTGGCCTTATAATTATTTAACAACGCTTCCATAATGTGCTCAATTGCCACTCCTGCATAAAGTTTGCTGATGTAATATTTATATTCATTACAAAATGACTCGTTCTCGATAATTGAGCCGAAAATGCTCGGTTGCTCAAGAAAAGCAAGTGGTGAAATTCGTGATGCATGAGCTGCCTGCTGTAATGTTTCAGCCATATCATCGATAACTTCTAAAGGCTGACTTTGTTGAGACGAATGCGTGTCGCTGTATAAGCACCAAGCTGCAATCACTAAATTAGCAATCGCACTATTACCACCAATTTTAAGGTTTTCTACAATCGTAGGTACTAAAAACGTGGAGACTTTACTTGCGCTTTGAGAGCAAATTCTTGCAAGGCTGTCCTTGATGTTAGGGTTTGCAAATCGAGTTATCAGCGTTCGCTTATAATCACTCAGATCAATACCAGGCACGTCATCTAAAATCGGTGTTACTTCGTTATCCATGAAGCTGCTTACCACTGTTGCAAATAAGGGATCTGAAATTGTTTGCTCTATGGTTTGATAGCCACGCAAAGACCCGAGTATTCCCAAAACAGTATGGCTTGCATTTAATAAGCGAATTTTCATGGTTTCATAAGGCGTAACATCATTGACTATTTGCGCACCTACTTTCTCCCAAGTTGGGCGTTGTTGACAAAATTTATCCTCGATGACCCATTGGTGAAAAGGCTCGCAAGTGACAGGCCATGAATCAATCACTCCCAGCTGTTCTGCTAGAGCAATATCTTTATCAGTGGTTGCAGGGGTAATACGGTCGACCATTGCATTAGGAAAGCTAACTTGGTTTGCTACCCAATCAGCAAGCTCTGAGTCATATGAACTAATGTAAGTAACTAATATTTTACGTATCACATCACCGTTGTGTTGAACATTATCACAAGACTGAACTGTAAACGGTTTTTGTCCACTCTTTCTGCGGCGCTCTAAAGCAGCAGCAAGGTAACCAAAAATCAGCTTTGGCTTGTTTGGGTTTGCTAAGTCATGTTGTATATCGGGGTTTGAAAAATCGAACTCGCCGGTTGATGGATCATAGTTATAACCCCCTTCGGTTATTGTTAATGAAACAATCTGGGTTTCCTCAGCGGCCATTTTATTTATAACAGCTTCTGGATCATCTGGCGCTAATAGAAAATCAGTTAAACAGCCAATTACTTGCACATCAGTTTTGCCATTTGGGTGCTTTACCAATAGGGAATACAGATAATCTTGTGCTGCTAGAGATTGCTTAATAGCCCGATCAGTCTCGCGTAATCCTATACCGCATATGCCCCAACTTAGATCGCCAGTATGGTTGATGTAGTTATCAGTATAGAAAGCTTGATGAGAGCGGTGAAATCCGCCCACACCAACATGGACAATCCTGGCTTTTAGTGATTGTCGGTTATAACGCGGCACTGATATAGATGTAGGAAAAGAGCTCAGTGTTGAGTTATTTAAAGAAAGTGCGCTCATGTTTTGCCCCCGAGCAGTTAAACGGCTGAAAATTGTTTTCTACGCTGCATAGCCCAATACGCACTCGCGAAGTAAATGATGGTACAAGCGAATCCACTATTGAAAAATAATGTTCTATTGTGTTCATAGGAAGCAACATCTGGTGAGTTGAACATAGCATTTGCTGCTAGCACGACAGTTATACCTAAACTTAACCAAGCAACCGCAGTGAGTACTTTGGTCAACAGACGTTGATCAAGAATAAATGCTGGTTCATTGGCTGCTTGCTCGGCGTGAAATCTTTCTACTTTTTTATCAAAATTAGTCAGTTCAGCTTCTTCTTTAGGATACTTCTGCGCAGCTCCATTTCGTTTTGCTAATAAAATATATACGACAATACTGAATACCCAAGTTGGTAAGAAAAGATAGTAAAATGGGATTATATTGATTGCGTTTAATGTAAATCCGAACACTAGGCCAAGTGCCCATGCAATAACAGCCGCAGAGCTATGCTCAAGCTTTTTGTAGGTAACCCAATAACGAGTTAGGCCAATTTTTGGAAATAAAAAGTGTTCAGCAAAAACGATAGCGCCAACAGGTACGACTAAAAGCCCTGCGTATGTAAGAAGTGGCAGTAACTTAGTAAATACAAATGGAAAGCAGGCAATTAAAACAGTAACTATACCCACTAAAAATGTCGTTCTGGTACGCGAAAGGTTACTAAATATAGCTTGTGCAGCAAGACCTGCACGGTACAAGTTTGCGTTTGCTGTTGTCCAGCCTGCAACAATAACAATAACTAACCCAGATAACCCAAGAGCATGGAACGCAACATCACCAGGATCTAGCTCCGTAATAGACTTTTTCACCAGGACAGCTGTGCCCGCACCCATAATACCAGCAGAGATCCAAGCGATATAGTGACCAAATAACATCCCCGCTGATGTGCATAAACCATAGCTTTTTTTCTTCGCGTAACGTAGCAAAGCCATGTCTATTAAACCAAAGTGAGTGATGGTGTTCGCAGCCCAAGAAAAACCGATGACTTCTAATAGCCCTATACCTGGCTCACCATTGGCATCTAACCCAGTCCATACGGAGACACTGCCAATGTGCATGAAGTCTCCCCAACTCGAGACTGAGGTTTCACCAATGACCGAATTGGCAAGTTCAGGCATGAGTACTAATGGACCGCTGATGAACATAACAAATAACCACGGAGCACAAATACCGGAGAATTGCGATACAGCGTTAAAACCATACATGGCAACCAATACAACGATAATGCCAACGGCAAGAACGACCATGACAAACCATGCGTTTGTTGGATACCAATTTAATTGCGCGGGAATATCAAGTGCAAAGCGAACAGCCGTTGCAGAGACGGTGATCATAGCAGCAGATATTACTGTAAAGATTATGACGTTCGCCCAGTTATATAACCGGGTCATTGAGTTTCCTGCTATTTTTTGAAGGTAAGTATATAGACTCAGGCGTGTTTCAACAGCGATTGGAGTTGTGATTAGTGTCCAGCTCAGCACGGCGAGAATATTACCAATTAGCAAGCCAAGCAGAATATCCGTCATGGTTGCGCCAAGTGCGACAAAGGTGGCGCCAAATACAAACTCAGTAGCAGCAACATGTTCACCTGCGTATAAACCTAAAAAATGTCTCCATCCTTTGAGCTTATGTTTTGCAATAGGTAATTGCTCTTCTTCTATGTGGTTTAGGTCTTTATGATCAGTATTCATAAGTAACGATCCCAGTGCTTTTTAGGCATGCTGATTTGTAAGCAAATAGCTTAACTGCATCTTTATTTATGTGTTCATTGTTTAACACTTAAAACTTTTTATTAAATAAATAGAAAATTTCAAAATTCAACACGCCCATGATTGTTGTCATTTATCATTTACATAAAAGTAAATGCTTATTTTGAGCAAATTTATGCTTAGTGGGCATAATCCTATTCTGTTTATTGTTTGTCAATGTTGATGAATCAGTCTATTTAATCGGCGGGTTGTCATTAATAAGTCGAAGTGATTGCACTAGTTTAGCAAATTTAAACCTCATTAAATTAAGCTTGGTAAGGTTGTTATCTTTTAATTAATTCCATCAATGTCTTATTTTATGTTTGTTTTGTCTCAAAGAGCCGTTCACATAAAAGAGGATTAGTTTTATCCATTTTAATTTCTCTTTTACCAATTCTAATTCCATTTCATTAGAATTCGAGCTCTATTTTTTGATGTTGACAAATGTGTTTGCATTAGGAATATGCTCATGCAGTTGTCATTTGCCCTTTTCTGGGCGTTGAATACTAGATGTTGATCAAGCTAGGACAAATTAAAATGGAGAACACGCATATGAAAATAAATCTACAACCTAAGTTTTGCCGTATATGGAAATGGAGCAGTGAACGCTATTTAAACGTAGATTGGCGTAAATCTATTGCAGCCATTATGTTGCTGTATTCTCAGTCAGGTTATGCAGATGATATTTTTGATGTTCACAGCCACCTAAGTGGCGATTGGCTAGGGGCAAGAGATAATCTAGCAGAGCAAGGTGTGGATATTCGCTTAAGCTACTTCAGCCAAACGGCGCATAACTTAAAAGGAGGAGAAAGCACAGAAACAGCCTATGCTGATCAGTTTTTTGTCGGTGGCTACTTTGATTTAGAAAAATTGCTTAATTGGTCGGGTGCTGAATTTAAGGTTGAGCTTACCAATCGTAATGGCGAACTTATTAATGAAAAAGCAAATCTGCCAGTTTTGCTGCAATCGCAACAAATTTATGGACGAGGCAATGTCACGCGTTTAACTCAGCTCTCTCTAACTCAACATTTATTTGAAGATCAACTGAGTATTAAAGTGGGTCGAATTTACCCAGGTGCTGATTTTTTTGCCATGAGTTGTGCTTTTCAGCACCTGACATTTTGCAGTGGCGGCTCATCCAATTATTTGAGTAGTAGTTGGTATGGTGACCCTCTCAGTGCACTAGGGGGGCAACTAACATACAAAGTCACTGATAATTTGCTATTTAAACTAGGCAGTTATGATGCAAACCCTGCAGCTATGTCATTAAATCAAGGGTTAAAATTAATAACATCAGGTGATGTTAACGGAACGACCTTGGTCGGTGAGCTGGAATATAAACGCCAATACAAGAATGGTTTAGATGGAGATTATCGGTTTGGCGTTGTCCGCAGTAGTTTAGATAAAACTAAATTAGTCAATAATGCGAATTTTTCAGATGATGAAATACTCGTAAGGGAGCATGAGTACCCGATTGAGTTAAATTATAATTATGTTGTTACCCCAGCAATACAGTTAATGCCTAATATTCAGTATATCATCGACCCTAATGGTGATAATGATGCTGAGAATGCAATGATTGCGGGTTTGCAGCTGAGTTTAAATTTTTAGCTAAAGCTTTTAAATTGACGTTATTTGTCAGCAAGTGCTCGACTTTTTCATGCAGTTGCGAATGGCTTGCGGTTATTAACACTTTATGAAATACATAGGCACCTCACTAATTTTGAAACAAATCTAGTTAGGTGCTTTTTTAGTTGAGAGTGTGAACCCTAAAATTGTTATTCATGACAGATTATGTATAGAATAGCCGCTGAATAGCTGATTTTGCTAATCATTTACCTCATTTATTGTTCAAACAGGCGTATAAAATGGCTTCAATTCCTAGCAATGATAATCAAAAATTAGAGGAAGCAGCGAGGGCAGGCTGGCTCTACTATGTTGCTGGTAAAACACAAGATGAGATAGCCAAGCAACTTAATACGTCTCGCCAATCTGCGCAAAGGCTTGTGGCTTTGGCAGTATCGCAGGGGTTAATAAAAGTACGATTAGAGCATCCAATTCGACGTTGCATGGAGCTTGCTGATGCACTACAAAATCGATACGGTTTGCTTAGTTGTGAAGTGGTGCCTAGCGAGAGTAACGATATTAATTCTACCATTGGCTTGGCTCAAGCGGGTGCCGCAGAAATTGAAAGGCAGCTAAAGCAGCGCCATGCAAAAATCATTGCGTTTGGTACTGGAAGAGTGTTGCGTGCATGCGCAGAGGAGCTCCCTACGATGCAATGCCCACACCATCGTATTGTATCTTTAGTTGGAAATATTGCTCAGGATGGCTCAGCAAGTCGCTATGAAGTTGCAATTCATGTTGCAGAAAGGGTTGGTGCGCAACATTTCCCTATGCCAGTTCCTGTTATTGCAGGATCTGAAGCTGATAAAGCAGGCTGGCAGCAATTAACGCATGTTAAAAATGTACATCAACTGGCATCACAAGCTGATGTTGCATTTGTGGGCGTTGGTGATTTAGGAATAAATTCTCCCCTTCATTTAGACGGCTTTGTTACTCGACATGAACTAGCTGCGCTTGACGCTATTGGTGCAACAGGTGAAGTAATTAGCTGGATTTACGATAGTGAAGGTCATCTCGTTGAATCAGAAATAAATAATCGCGTGACGAGTGCAGTACTTTCTCCAACTAATGATAAACGAGTAGTTGGGATTACAGCGGGTGACAGTAAAGTGCCAGCCATTGCTGGAGCGATAGAATCAGGAATGATCAATAGTCTCATTACAAATGAATTAACGGCAGAGGCACTGTTGCTGAGGTAAGTTTTGGTATGAATAAGCTTACTAAATTGGTAACAAGTGACAGTTTTACAGTGGTTAATGATTTCTTAAAACGAGTCTAACTATACTCCCGGAGACATTATGAAACACCTGATGTTTTGCGTGTTTGTACTTTTAATGCTTAGTGCTTGTGACGATAAGCCTGAGCCAGAACAGACTAATGTGCAGCAAATACCTGAGGTAACACTTAAGCAGCAGTTCGACAGCTATAAAGGGTTGGCTTGGCAAGTTGTAGAAGCACTACAAAACCAATCAACTGCTCAGCAATTACAAGACTTGACGCTTAAGCTAATTACTTCATCAACAGGTTTGTTTTTGAATCTAAAAGCACAGCTGCCAGAGTGTGAGGCAAGCTTGCAAGCGATGGCAGACGCTACAGAGTTTCAGCAACAACAAAGTGATGATACAGAGGCGTTGAAGAATGTAATAACAATTAATGTAGAGCCTGAACTACCTGAGTTTGCTGCGCCAAGCTGTTATCACGCACAAAAGTTATTACTTAATCCGCTCGCAGTTTATAAATTTGCGCAACAAGCTGATTTAGCACAGAGTGATTACCAAAAGGCTAAATTAAAAATGACTGATAATTTTGCCCGCATTAAGCAGCTTGAGCTGATCACCGCTATTGAGTAATCTGCACTCGTCATAGCCTTGCCATAAAATTGTCATACAAGGTTGATAATTTACCCACCAATTTGTATTACTAACGCTAGGTGTAAGGTGAACGCACAACTACAGCAGATCTTAGATAACAGTGCAATTGAGACCTTGTTTCAACCTATCTTTGATATTTCTAATCAACATATTTTGGGTTATGAGGCATTAAGCCGCGGCCCGAAAGGGTCTGAGTTAGAAATGCCGAGTGCATTATTCAGTGCAGCTATTGCTTGTCATAAGATCTCTGAATTAGAGCTACTTTGCCGCAGTAGAGCAATTGAGAACTTTGTTAAGCTCAATCTAGAAGGCAAGCTATTTTTAAATGTAAGTCCTAAAACCTTACTTGACCCTTGCCATCCTAAAGGTGAAACATTACACCTAGTTGAACACTTTGGCCTTGCAACTAACCGGGTAGTTATTGAGGTTACAGAACAAGAAAAAGTCGATGATGGCTTTTTATTGTTAAAGACCATTGCTCATTATCGTGAGTTAGGTTTTTCGATTGCCATTGATGACTTAGGGGCTGGCTATTCGGGCTTAAAGCAGTGGTCTGAGCTATGCCCTGAGTTTGTAAAAATAGACCGCTACTTTATCGACCACTGCGATCAGAGTGTGGTTAAAAAAGAGTTTTTAAAGTCAATTATTGAGCTTGCAAAAGCCACTAATACGCAAGTTATCGCAGAGGGCATAGAACGGGCAGAGGAGCTTCGTTTACTCGAAAGTTTAGGCGTACAACATGCGCAAGGCTTTTTACTCGAAAGGCCGAGTTTACAGCCAAGTTACGAAATTAATATCCACTGCTTAAAGCACTTAGAGTCATCAGATAATAGCAATGCATTTGAGCAGTCTATGGCGATTGGTTGGTTGGCAGTCGAGCACGCCAGCATTGAAGCAACAACCCGCTGTAAAGACGCTCACAGTATCTTTGAGCAAGATAAAAGCTTAACGAGCTTGGCAGTACTTGAACACAATATTCCTGTTGGTTTATTACACCGAGATCAACTCACTGAAGTGTTTGCCGCTCCCTATGGCCATGCACTTTATGATAAGCAGCCAGTTACTTCTTTAATGGATAAACAGCCGTTAATCGTTGACGAAAACGAGTTACTCGATACGGTGAGTCAGCAAATTACTGAGTTTGAGTTTGATATTCGACGCCACATTGTTATCACCCGAAGTGGTGAATACTTAGGTTTGGCGCCATTGCGTAATATATTAAAACACATTACCGAAGAAAAAATCCGCCATGCACAACATGCCAATCCACTGACTATGCTGCCGGGTAATGTCGCGATTAACGAAGCAATTGAGCTGAGGCTTCGTAATAATTATCCGTTCTCACTCGCGTACGTTGATTTAAACCACTTTAAACAGTTCAATGACCTGTACGGTTATGCCAGTGGTGACAGCGTTATAAAATTACTTGCAGAAGTCATCGTAGAGGCCTGTAGTACTAGCAAAGGGTTTGTCGGGCACATTGGCGGTGATGACTTTATGGTGGTGTTCGATAAAAATGATGCAGAGCAAGTTTGCCATGACATCATTAGTAAGTTTGAGCTGCAGTCTCGCGCCTTTTTCACCCCAGAACATATTGAGCAAGGGGGTTATTGGGCAAGCAATCGAGAAGGTAAAAAGCAGTTTGTGCCACTACTTACATTATCAATCGGTTTAGTTAAGCCTGATTTAGAGTTATGTATTAACAGCCACCAAGTTGCAGCGCTGGCAACTGATGCGAAAAAAGAGGCCAAGCGTTATCAGAGTAGTCATTTGTTTGTATGTAAACGTAGCCGACCAGCCCCCGCAGTGGTGCGTTTAAGCAGCCAAAAAGATGAAGCATTCCCTATTAGTTCATGAAGAAATTTTAAGTTCGCTTAATTTTACTTGTGTCCCTGTTTAACTGGGTGTAGCTTAAAAAAAACACAATAAACAAAAATAACAATGAAGCGACTATGTAGTGCAATTCTAGTATTGCTAAGCCTAGGATACAGCCTTACCACAGAAGCTAACAATGTGGTCAATTTAGCGATTGAACAACGCCCACTGTATAAACGCGATTATTATCTTCATGAATTGCTGGCAGCGGCTTTACGCGCCAGTAATTATCAAGCAGAAATTAACGAAGTTCTGGTTCACCCTCATCAACAACGTACCTTGCTGATGCTCGATGAAAAGCAAGCCGATGTGTTTTGGAGTATGACAAGCCCTGAGCGAGAACACCTTGCAATAGCAGTTAAAGTACCTTTGTTTAAAGGCTACATTGGTAAACGCGCATTACTAACTAAGCGAGCGTTTTTACCGCGTTTTAAAGATTTAAAAACGAAACAAGATTTAGCGCAGTTTAGTGCCATTCAAGGCCATGATTGGCCCGATACTAAAATCCTTGCGCAAAACGGCTTAACAGTCAGACCGCTGGCAAATTACCAGGCAATGTTTAGCTTAGTGATCAGAGGGCGAGTTGATTATTTTCCGCGTTCGTTCATTGAGGTCATTTCTGAAATGGAACAAATCAAAAGTGACGATCTGGCTATAGTGCCTGACCTTTATATTAGCTATCCAACGGCATTTTACTTTTTTGTCAGTAACCACAAGCCTGAATTGGCAGAAGCTCTGTTAAAAGGACTCAAGGTGATGAAAAGCACTGGCGAATTTGAACAGTTATTTGCCAGTTACTTTGCTGAAGACTTGGCTAAGTTGCCATTTAAAGAAGGTGAAGTCATAGAGATAAAACTCGACAACGATTATTTTCAGCCACAAAAAAAGGAGCCTTAGCTCCTTTTTTGCATTTTTACATTACAACCCGCTATTAGCGAAGTAGTGACTCAGTTAACACTGGGCGAATTTCACGAATGATTGCTTGAGTTAACTTAGGTGCACCACAAATGATGTTGCCGCTTTGGTTGTAGTTAATACCACCTGCGAAATCAACAACCATACCGCCAGCTTCTTTAACTAAAAGCTCGCCTGCTGCTGTGTCCCATGGCTTAAGGCCAATTTCAAAGAAACCATCAACACGACCCGCTGCAACATAAGCCATATCTAATGCAGCAGAACCTGCACGGCGGATATCAGCAGTGTGCACGAAAAGTGCTTTAAACGCTTCAGAGTATGCGTCTAAGTGGTGCTTTTGTTTGAATGGGAAACCAGTTGCAAGTACAGAGCCCGCTAACTCGTTAGTTTTAGTTACGCGTAAACGCTTGCTGTTAAGCTGTGCGCCTTGACCACGAGAAGCAGTGAATAATTCACCACGGATTGGATCATAGATAACAGCTTGGTCTAAACGACCTTTAACTTTAAGTGCAATAGATACTGCGAAATGAGGGATACCCTTGATGAAGTTAGTTGTGCCATCAAGAGGGTCTACAATCCATTGGTAATCTGCATCTTTACCTTTATGCTCACCAAGCTCTTCACCTACGATAGTGTGATCAGGGTAAGATTTTAAAATGGTATCACGAATTGCGGCTTCAGCTTCTTTGTCGATGTTAGTCACTAAGTCGTTAGTGCCTTTTTGTTGTACATCAACTTTTGATAAATCTTCACTTGCGCGAAGTAAAATTTTGCCTGCGTTACGCGCAGCGCGAACCGCAATGTTTAACATTGGATGCATAGCATTACCTTTGGGTTGTAAAAGAACGAATATATTTAAGCCGGCGTATTCTAGCGATTTCTAGCGTAAAGTAAACAATAAACTCGAATAAATTAGTTTGTTTTTTGTACAGTTTTGATTTTGTTGTTGATTTAATTTCAGAAGAAGGGGTTAGTGGTCAGCCGTCAGCCGTCAGCCGTCAGCCGTCAGCCGTCAGCCGTCAGCCGTCAGCCGTCAGCCGTCAGACTGATAGCTGATAGCTGATAGCTGATAGCTGATAGCTATGTTATAATCCCCGCAATTTTTGACTTTCAGTAAGTAACAACGCAATGACACTTGATGATATTCGTATCGTATTAGTTAACACATCACATTCTGGTAATATTGGCTCAGCGGCACGTGCTATGAAAACGATGGGCTTATCAAATTTATATCTTGTTGATCCTGCTTGTGAAATTGATAGTCATGCGAGTGCGCTTGCGGCCGGTGCAACTGATGTTTTAGGTAAAACAGTAGTTGTTGATACATTGGCAGATGCGATTGCTGATTGTGGCTTAACAATTGGTACCAGCGCACGCTCACGTACTTTATCTTGGCCTATGGTTGAGCCGCGTGAATGTGGTGAAAAGTTAGTAGCTGAGGCTGAACATGGCCCTGTTGCACTCGTGTTTGGTCGCGAAAATAGTGGTTTAACGAACGAAGAACTACAACAATGTAATTACCACGTATGTATTCCTGCAAACCCTGAATACAGCTCACTAAATCTAGCAATGGCCGTGCAAACGCTGTGTTATGAAACACGTATGGCATATTTAAATAAACAGCCAAAAGTACAAGAAGAAGACGAAGCAACCTACCCAAATGCGAAGCAAACTGAGCTTTTCTATGAGCATTTAGAGCAAACGCTAAACGACACAGGTTTTATCATCAAGCAACACCCTGGCATGGTGATGACTAAACTACGTCGCTTATTTAACCGCGCACGTCCAGAAGAAGCTGAGATGAACATTTTACGCGGTATTCTTACCTCTATTAATAAGTCTATTAAATAATCACAGGTTATAAGTATAATACTTGACTATATTACTCAGGTAATTACAATGTGTCCAGTACTTGACTGTTTTTGTCAAGTATTCGGTTTTATCAATGGCAAGTATCAATTTTTATCAAGTGATAATACTTGACTATTTTGGTCTGGTAATTAAAATTTGCACACCTTAGCGTGCAGTAACATCGGGGGCTCCATGAAGTTAACATCAAAAGGCAGATACGCAGTAACCGCCATGTTGGATGTTGCACTACATACAAATGTGGGTGCAGTGCCTCTTGCCGATATTTCTGAACGCCAAGAGATTTCGTTATCTTACCTTGAACAACTATTCGCCCGTTTACGTAAAAACGGCCTTGTGACCTCTGTGCGTGGCCCAGGTGGCGGATATTTACTAGGTCGAGAAGCGAACGAAATTTCTGTCGGCGATGTGATTAACGCCGTTGATGAGTCTGTTGATGCAACACGTTGCCACAATGCAACGGGTGGCTGCCAAAGCGGCATGCGTTGTTTGACTCATACCTTATGGTCGGACTTAAGCGCACGTATCGAAGAGTTTTTAAATAGTATTACCCTTGCTGAATTGGTGGAAAAGTCTGATGTGAAAGAAGTCGCATCGCGCCAAGATAACAGCATCAACAATGCAATTAAGCAACTGGAAAACATTCAAGTAAGCTGTCAACTGTAGCTTGACGAAAGCGGAGAGAGAAATGAAGTTACCGATTTATTTAGATTACGCAGCAACCACGCCTGTTGATGAACGTGTGGCAAAAGAAATGATGCAATGCCTGACTATGGACGGTAATTTTGGTAACCCTGCATCACGCTCACATCGTTTTGGTTGGCAAGCAGAAGAAGCAGTTGATCAAGCGCGTACAGACATTGCAGATCTGATCAACGCTGACCCGCGTGAAATTGTTTTCACTTCAGGTGCTACAGAATCAAATAACCTAGCAATTAAAGGTGCTGCGCAGTTCTATAAGAAGAAAGGCAAGCACGTTATCACTGTTAAAACGGAGCACAAAGCAGTGCTTGATACGTGTCGTGAACTAGAGCGTCAAGGTTTCGAAGTAACCTATATGGACGTTGAAGAAAACGGTTTACTTGACCTTAAAAAGCTTGAAGCTGCAATGCGTGACGACACAGTACTTGTGAGCGTAATGCACGTAAATAACGAGCTAGGTGTAATCCAAGATATCGCGACAATCGGCGAAATGTGCCGTGAGCGCAAAATTATGTTCCACGTAGATGCTGCACAAAGCGCAGGTAAAGTACTTATCGACGTGCAACAGTTAAAAGTAGATTTCATGTCGTTCTCTGGCCACAAAGTATATGGCCCGAAAGGTGTAGGCGCACTTTATGTTCGTCGTAAGCCACGTGCACGTTTAGAAGCACAAATGCACGGTGGTGGTCATGAGCGTGGTATGCGTTCAGGCACACTAGCTACTCACCAATTAGTTGGTATGGGTGCGGCATTTAGAATCGCTAAAGAAGATTTCGAAAAAGACCATGCACACATCAGCGCACTTCGTAAGCGTCTGATTGATGGCATCATGGCTGATATGGACGAAGTTTACTTCAATGGTGAACCAAGTCACTCAGTTCCAGGTATTGTAAATATCAGCTTCAACTTTGTTGAAGGTGAGTCGTTATTAATGGCTGTTAAAGACATTGCTGTTTCATCAGGTTCAGCCTGTACCTCAGCAAGCTTAGAGCCTTCTTATGTACTACGTGCATTAGGCCGTAATGACGAGTTGGCACACAGCTCAATTCGTTTCAGCATTGGCCGCTTTACGACTGAAGAAGAGATTGATTACACCGTTGAACTAATCAAAAACTCGATCGGCCGTTTACGTGAGATGTCTCCTCTATGGGAAATGCATCAAGAAGGTATTGATTTAGATTCAGTTGAGTGGGCGCATCACTAATCAGTGATCGCCGCCGCTAGCAGGTAGTGAGGATAGTATTATGGCTTATAGTGATAAAGTAATCGATCATGTTGAAAATCCACGTAACGTGGGTGCTTTAGACAAAAATGATCCGTCAGTTGCAACAGGTATGGTGGGTGCACCAGCATGTGGTGACGTAATGAAATTGCAAATCAAAGTATCACCAGAAGGTGTAATTGAAGATGCAAAATTCAAAACATATGGTTGTGGTAGCGCAATCGCTTCTTCTTCACTTGTAACTGAGTGGGTAAAAGGCAAAACATTAGATGAAGCTGCAACAATCAAAAACACTGATATCAGTGCTGAGCTTGAATTACCGCCAGTGAAAATTCACTGTTCAATTTTAGCAGAAGACGCGATTCAAGCAGCAATTGCTGACTACAAAAGCAAACAAGCGAAGTAAGAGATAAATTCATGGCAGTGACATTGACAGATGCGGCAGCAAACCGCGTAGAATCATTTTTAGCAAATCGCGGCAAAGGCATTGGCCTACGCGTTGGCATTAAAACGACGGGCTGTTCAGGTCTTGCTTATGTTCTTGAATTTGTTGATGAGTTAGCAGACGGCGACGAAATTTTTGAAAGCCGTGGTGTGAAAGTAATCGTTGATGCTAAAAGCTTAGTCTACATTGATGGTACTGAGCTTGATTACACCAAAGAAGGTTTGAACGAAGGGTTTAAGTTTAACAACCCGAACCAAGCCGATGAGTGTGGTTGCGGCGAAAGCTTCACCGTTTAAGCTTATAAAACTTTCTTTGCTTGAAGCCCTGCCTATGTAGGGCTTTGTTCTTTCCTGTTTACCGAGTTGGATTATGTAATGCGTTACTTTGAGTTATTTGCAATTCCAGTAGATTACAACATTGATTTAGCGACTATTAATAAACACTACCTTGAGCTGCAACGTGCAGTTCACCCAGATCGCCACGCAAGCTCTAGCAGCCGTGATAAATTACTTGCTGTGCAAAATGCAGCAGAAATCAATGATGCATTACAAACCTTAAAACACCCGGTAAAACGTGCTGAGTACATGCTAAGCGAGCTTGGTGTTGATATTCGCGCCGAGCAACAAACATTACAAGACCCGCTATTCTTAATGCAGCAAATGGAGCTGCGTGAAGAATTAGAAGAACTTGAAAATGCCGCAGATCCTGATGCAGCAATTGCCCAGTTTGAAGCGCAAATTAAACAGCTCGATAAACAATACAGCAGTGAATTAGCCGCTCAGCTGGCAAGTAATGATGAGCAACAATGGCAAGCTGCCGCTGATAATATTCGTAAATTGAAGTTTGTTTATAAGCTACGCGATGAACTAGAGCGTATTGAAGACAGTTTATTTGATGATTAATCGTTAGTTGTTATACAACAGCTATTTAAGAGTTTAAAAAGAGCATTATGGCATTATTGCAAATTGCTGAGCCGGGGCAGAGCGCGGCACCACATGAGCACAAATTAGCAGTCGGTATTGACCTTGGTACAACTAACTCGTTAGTTGCAACAGTGCAAAGCGGCGAAGCGCGTACACTGACTGATTTAGCAGGCAATGCGATGCTACCTTCGGTTGTTCAATATCAAGCAGATAGCATTGTGGTTGGTGAACGAGCGGCTGCAGCTGCAACTCAAGACCCTGCAAACACACTAATCTCGGTTAAGCGTTTTTTAGGTAAAACTCAGGCTGAAATCGAAAAAAGCTATGGTCAACTGCCGTACGAATTTTGTGAGCATGATGGCTCATTAGCAATCAGCACGGTTGCGGGTGCAATTAGCCCTGTTACTGCATCGAGTGAAATTTTAAAAGCATTAAAATTACGTGCAGAAGACAGCTTTGCAGGCCAAGACATCTTAGGCGCAGTTATTACTGTGCCAGCTTATTTTGATGATGCTCAGCGTCAAAGCACTAAAGATGCCGCAGAGCTTGCTGGTATCAAGGTTTTACGTTTATTAAACGAGCCAACGGCTGCGGCTGTTGCTTATGGCCTTGATTCAGGCCAAGAAGGTATTATCGCCGTATACGATTTAGGTGGCGGTACCTTCGATATTTCTATTTTACGTTTACACCAAGGTGTATTTGAAGTGCTTGCGACTGGCGGTGACTCAAGCCTTGGTGGTGATGATTTTGACTCGCTTTTAGTTGATTACTTCAAAACGCAAACGGGTGTGAGCGAGCTTTCTGCATCGGTATTGCGTTTATTCATCAATAAAGCAAAAGCGTGTAAAGAAGCGCTAAGCCAATACCAAACTGTGAATGTAGGTTTAGAGTTTGATGGTCAAAGCCACAAAGTTGAAGTAACCCGCGAAACGTTTGATGAGCTTGCTCTTAGCCTGGTTAAGAAAACACTACGCTCTTGTCGCCGAGCGGTTAAAGATGCCGGTATCGAGAACGAAGAAGTACTACAAGTTGTAATGGTTGGCGGCTCGACTCGTATGCCAATTGTACGCTCTCAAGTTGCTGCATTTTTTGATAAAGAGCCACTGACTTCTATCGATCCAGATCGCGTAGTTGCACTCGGTGCAGCACTGCAAGCAGATGTATTGGTTGGCAATAAGCCAGATTCAGACATGTTGCTATTAGACGTACTACCACTGTCGCTAGGTCTTGAAACCATGGGTGGCTTGGTTGAAAAAATCATTCCACGTAACACTACGATCCCTGTTGCACGTGCACAAGAGTTTACTACTTTCAAAGATGGTCAAACGGCTATGTCACTGCATGTATTACAAGGTGAGCGTGAGTTAGTTGACGATTGTCGTTCACTGGCTAAGTTCAGCTTAAAAGGTATTCCGGCCATGGCTGCTGGTGCTGCGCATATTCGCGTAACCTTTAAAGTAGATGCTGATGGCCTATTAAGTGTATCGGCAATGGAAAAATCAACCGGTGTGCAAGCTGAAATTCAGGTCAAACCATCATTTGGTTTATCGGATGATCAAGTTGCAAACATGCTAAAAGAATCAATGACTAATGCAAAAGACGATATGCAAGCGCGTATGCTGAAAGAACAGCAAGTTGAAGCGTTACGTGTTGTTGAAGCGCTTGAAGCATCTCTGGCAACCGACAGTGCATTACTTGATGAACAAGAATTAGGTGCGTTAAAAGCAGAAATTGCTAAACTTGTTGCCGTACGCGAAAGTGCAACAACACCTGCAGAAATTAAAGCAGCGATTGAAGCTGTAGACAATGCAAGTAGCGAATTTGCTGCTCGCAGAATGGATGCATCAATCAAAAAAGCGCTGCAAGGGCAGTCAGTAGACGAAGTTTAACGAGGTAAGGTATGCCACAAATTATTTTTCTTCCACACGAAGAGTTATGCCCAGAAGGCGCTGCTATTGAAGCTCCTACAGGTGAAACGGTATTAGATGTTGCACTAAAAAATGGTATTAGCATTCCACATGCTTGTGAAAAATCATGTGCGTGTACTACATGCCACTTAATCATTCGTGAAGGCTTCGACTCTTTAGATGAGAGTGATGAGCTTGAAGACGATATGCTAGATAAAGCATGGGGTCTTGAGCCAGAGTCACGCCTTGGTTGCCAAGCGGTGATCAAAGATGAAGATTTAGTGGTTGAAATTCCAAAGTATAATCTCAATATCGTTAATGAAGAGCATTAATTTTTAACGGCTTTGATTTCGTAAAAACCGCTGTAGTTGCTTGGTCTCTACAGCGGTTTTTTGTTTTTTAGAGCTGATAGCTGATAGCTGATAGCTGATAGCTGATAGCTTTTACTTGGAGGTTCTATGTCTGATTTGGTTTTTTCTGATTCGTTTATCGACGGTGACTTTTATTCTACGAGCCAGCGTTTTAGTGTAGATAACCCCGCAACCGCTGAGGTAATTACTCAGGTTTCTGATATTGATGAAGCTGGTGTTGAGCAGGCTTTAAAAAGTGCTGACGAGGCATTTAGCAAACTAAAGCAAACAACTGCAACCGAACGTAGTGAAACGCTGCGCCGATGGTATGAGTTGGTTATTGAGCACAAGCAACAACTTGCTGAATTGATGACTAAAGAGCAGGGTAAGCCTTTAAAAGAAGCCTTGGGCGAAGTGGAATACGGTGCAGGCTTTATTAAATGGTTTAGTGAAGAAGCAAAGCGTAGTTATGGCGACACAATTCCTGCTACCGATAGCAAACATCGTTTAACAACGATAAAGCAACCAATTGGTGTAGTGGCTGGTATTACACCTTGGAATTTCCCGATTGCCATGATCACCCGTAAAGTGGCACCCGCTTATGCCGCGGGTTGTAGTTTTGTGATTAAACCTTCGGAGCATACGCCATTGTGCGCTATTGCCTTAGCCTATCTTGCTGATAAAGCCGGATTTGTAAAAGGTGCGCTGAACGTGGTGGTCTCTGAAAACGCAAAAATGGTGGGTGAGATCATGACCGAGTCGGAGCGTGTTCGTAAGTTCACATTCACTGGCTCAACCGGTGTAGGTAAGCAGTTACTATCGCAGTGTGCCTCAACAATTAAACAAACGTCAATGGAGCTCGGCGGCAATGCCCCGTTCATTATCTTTGATAATGCCGATTTAGATGAGGCTGTTGCTGGCCTTATGGGGGCTAAATTTAGAAACGCAGGACAAACCTGTGTTGCCGCTAACCGAATTTTTGTTCAGCGCTCAGTGCTTGAAACTGTGCTTGAGAAACTCACAGACAAAGTAGCTGAGTTAAAGGTAGGTAATGGTCTAGATGACGGGGTAGATATCGGCCCATTAATTTACCCTAAAGCAAAAGAGAAAGTTCAAACGCTTGTGCAAGATGCGGTTGATAAAGGGGCGTCGTTAATCGGTGACAACAGCGAGCTTGAAGGTAGCTTTCAAGCGCCATTAATTTTAACCGATGTGACCCCAGAGATGGATATCTATCATGATGAAGTGTTTGGCCCTGTAGTCAGCATAATCGCTTTTGATGATGAAGAAGAAGTACTTCAACTTGCGAACGACGTACCTTATGGTTTAGCTGCATATTTTTATAGTGAAAACATCAAGCAAGTTTATCGCGTAAGCGAAGCACTCGAATACGGCATGATAGGTATTAACGAAGGCCTTATCTCAAACCCAGTAGCGCCATTTGGCGGCGTTAAACAGTCTGGCTTAGGCCGAGAAGGCGGTCACCAAGGGTTAGATGAGTATTTAGAAGAGAAGTATCTTTGTGTTAAGGTTTGAGCCGTCAGCCGTCAGCCGTCAGCCGTCAGCCGTCAGCCGTCAGCCGTCAGCCGTCAGCCTGATAGCTGATAGCTGATAGCTGATAGCTGATAGCTGATAGCTGATAGCTGATAGCTGATAGCTGATAGCTGATAGCTAACTCCTCATCTTTATTTTTCATAAAATGATAGCGCTGTCATTTTAGTTTTTATATGATAGGAACGAATTATTAACAAAAATGAAAAATAGTACGCAGAAATACCGTACACTCAGGGCTTAAACGAGGAGAAAGTAATGGATTTTAAGAAGTCACTATTCGCGGTAATGCTAGCGACTGCGCCTTTAATGGCTAGTGCAGCATTAACTCAATCGCAAGTTGATCAGTTTGCGAAAGGTACCGAACTGCTGTTTTCGGTAGAAGATAACTTTCGTAATAAAGATGCGGGCTTTTTAGGAAAAATTACCCTCAACAATGGCTCTGATGTGGCGTTACCTGCAGGCGAGAGCGACTGGCAGCTTTATATTCACTCAGTTCGTAAAATCTCAACCGAGCATGTTGCGGGCCTAAACATTGAACACGTTAATGGTGACCTTCATCGCATCGTACCAACGAGCTCGTTTAAAGGTTTAGGTGCAGGTGAAAGTTTAGCGTTGCCGTTTGATGCGCAAGTATGGATTGTAGCTTACAGTGACTTTATGCCACGGGCATTTTTTGTTTCAGATAAGAATAAACCAGCCGTATTTGCCAACACCGACACTGAAGACTTTAAACAGTTTGTGACGCCATTTACCCGTGAAAATCAGTTACGCCGTTACAATGAGCCAAAAGATTTATCGGTTTTAGCAACGGCAAAAGTACGTTTCGAGCGTAATAGCACAGATAAGGTGTCGATCAGTAAAGACGATGCTTTAAAGCGTATTATTCCGAAGCCTCGTAAAGTTGATTTTAACCGTGGCAGCGCAACGTTAAACAATAATTGGCAAATCAGTTATCAAGGTCAGCTTAAGCACGAAGTTATGGTGTTTATGCAAGACTTGCAAGATGACTATGGCATTAGCCTTAAAGCACAGCCTGATCATATCAATGTTGGCAAAGACAAAGTAATTCGCTTAAAAGTTGACCCTAAACTCAATAATGCAAAAGCAGAAAGCTACACCCTAGAGATTGATGATGAAGTGATCAATATCGTAGGTAGCGATAACGCAGGTGTGTTTTATGCGATGCAAAGCTTATTGAACCTCATTCCTGCAAATAGCCAAGGCAGTGCCAGCTTACCGCAGTTAGAACTTGAAGACTCACCGCGTTATGGTTGGCGTGGTATGCATTACGATAATGGTCGTAACTATCATGGCAAAGAGGCAATGTTCAAGCTGGTTGAGCAAATGGCTCGCTATAAAATGAATAAGCTACACTGGCACTTTTCAGAAGATGAAGGCTGGCGACTTGAGATCCCAGGCCTACCAGAGCTTACCGACGTTGGTGGCTATCGCTGCTTTGATTTAGAAGAGCGCGAGTGCTTATTAACTCAGCTTGGCACTGGACCGTTTAAATCAGGCTCAGGTAATGGTTATCTGAAACGTGATGAGTTTGTTGAGCTATTAAAGTTTGCGAAAGACCGCCACATTCAAATCATCCCAGAAGTTGAAGGGCCAGGCCATGCGCGTGCCTCAATCAAAGCGATGGAAGCGCGTTATCACAACATGTTAGAAGAAGCTGAGAAAGCCGCTAAAAACAACATTAAAACGCGCTCGGCAAACAAAGAAATTCAACACATAGATATGGGGCCAGCAACGCAATATTTGCTTACTGATCCAAAAGATACCTCTGTGTACATGACCGTACAAAACTACAAAGATAACTCAATGAATGTGTGTATGGACTCAACCTACGCATTTTTAGATAAAGTAACTTATGAACTTCAGCAGATGTACCGCGAAGCAGGTGTGCAGTTAAAGAACCTGCATATTGGTGGTGATGAAGTCGGTGCTGGTTCGTGGATAGGCTCGCCAATCTGTCAGGCGTTATTTGCTGATCCTAATAACGGTGTAGCTGGCCCGGCTGATTTAAAACCTTATTTCACACAACGTGTTGCAATCTTACTTGAAAAACGCGGTATTTCTCCGGGGATTTGGGAAGATGGCATCATGTACGACCGTGAAAACTCGTTTAAACGTGATGAGTTCCCTAACAAAACCTTTACCGTAAATACTTGGGATAACATTTGGGAGTGGGGTGTTGCCGATAGAGCATACCGCCTAGCAAATGCCGGTTATCAAGTGGTGTTATCACACGGTACGCATTTGTACTTTGACCACCCATACGAAGCAAGCCCTGAAGAGCGTGGTTATTACTGGGCCACTCGTTACACAGATACTAAAAAAGCCTTTAATTACATGCCTGATGACGTGTATGCCAATGCCGATTACACCCGCACTCGTGAGCCAATTGTTAATTTAGAAGCGTTGGTGGGTCGCCCATTACCTAAACTTGAAAAGCCAGAGAACATTCTGGGCATGCAAGGTCAGGTATGGTCAGAAACAATCCGTACTGAAGAGCAAGTATTAGCAATGATCTTCCCGCGTATTTTGTCTGTTGCAGAGCGCGCATGGCATAAAGCCGATTGGGAAGGCGAAAACGTCGATAGTAAAAAACAAGTAAAAGACTGGGCTGAGTTCTCAAGTGCTGTAGGCTTAAAAGAGCTTGATAAGTTAGCCAAAGATGGCATCAATCTGCATTTACCAGTACCAGGCGGTGTGATTGAAAATGGTAAGTTATTTGCCAACAGTGCATTTGCTTATTTGAGCATTGAATACAGCCTAGACAACGGCCAAAGCTGGCAAACTTATGCCGAGCCTGTAAAAGTTGATAACAATGCAAAAGTTGCGCTACGCACCCGTTTAAATGCACAGCAAACCAGCCGCGTGACCGTTGTTGGTGAGTAATGTTTTGCGATGAATAAATGTGACGCCTACAGCAAAGTGTAGGCGTCATATTTTGTTTTAAGCCACTTATATTCACAAAGAGGATAAGAGAGCGCTACGCTTACAGAAAAAGAGCACTATTATTACTTCCTCATTTTCTTCTCATTCACTTCTCTTTGTGAATATATTTTCGCGCGAAATAAATTTCACGCCTTCATTAAAGATAACTAATCGCACAAAGAGGCCAAGAGACGCTGCGCTTTAGAGGATGTAAAAAATATTCTTTTGGTTTCCTCACTCTTTTCTCATTCACTTCTCTTTGTGCAATTACTTTCGCGCGAAATAAATTTCACGCCTACATTAAAGATAACTAATCGCACAAAGAGGCTAAGAGGCGCTTCGCTTAAGAGATAAATATTCCTTTGGTTTCCTCATTCTTTTCTCATTTACTCCTCTTTGTGCAATTACTTTCGCGCTAAATAAACTTCACGCCTACAATACCCCGCACCTCGTAGGCGTCACGCTTGCTTGGCGCGTTTTACATTCAACACCTTTCGGCTCAAAACTGACGGCTGAAAGCTGACGGCTCCTAGAAACCACTTAAAAGAAATATGTCAGCGCTGTCATTTTTGTTGCGATAGTGTTATAAATGTTTAATATCACTTTTATATAATCATCTGAATCAGCAGCGCTGTAGAGTCGAACTGTGCTGTTATGGGAAATGTTATGTCTGAAATGAATAAACAAAGCAGTGTTGTGCCTATGGCGATTGTTGCAACGCTGTTTTTTATACTGGGTTTTGCTACATGGTTAAATGGTTCACTGATGCCATTTTTACAGCAAATTTTGCAGCTTTCACCGTTTCAGGCATCGCTGATTATTTTCTCGTTTTATATCGCCGTGACTTTTACGGCCCTACCTTCGGCGATGATCATCAAAAAGGTAGGTTATAAAAACGGTATGGCGCTGGGTATGGCGACCATGATGGTGGCGGGTTTACTGTTTATTCCTGCTGCAAAAACGCAAGTTTTTGCACTGTTTTTATTCGCGCAGCTTGTTATGGGAGCAGGGCAAACGTTATTACAAACAGCGGTTAACCCATACGTAGTAAGAATCGGCCCAGAAGAATCAGCCGCGGCTCGCGTTAGTATTATGGGTATATTGAATAAAGGTGCAGGTGTTGTTGCGCCGATTGTGTTTACCGCACTGATACTCAGCGATTTTAAAGGCTTTGTAGGTAAAGAGCTTAGCCAAGCTGATATTGATGCCATGGCCAATGGCTTAATATTACCGTATTTAGGGATGGCTATTTTTATTGGTATACTCGGCTTTGCAGTTACTAAAATGCCATTACCAGAGTTAATTTATGACGACGTTGATGAACAAAAACCAGGGCAAGTAAAAGAAGCGTTAAGCCATCCGAGCCTTGCATTAGGAATAGTGGCACTTTTTGTTTATGTAGCCGTTGAGGTTATCGCAGGTGATACCATTGGTAGCTTTGCGTTGTCTTTAGGTGTTGAAAAATACAGTGTTATGACATCGTACACCATGGGTTGTATGGTGCTAGGTTACTTTTTAGGGATTTTACTTATTCCAAGAGTCTTATCGCAGCAAACAGCGCTGACAATTTCAGCGGTACTGGGTTGTGTGTTAACTCTAGCGATAGTTACAGGTAGCAATGAAACTGTATTTATATCAACATTGTTTGGCCTAAAATCGGTACTACCTGATACCTTATTGCTCATTGCTGTGCTAGGCTTTGCAAACGCGATTGTTTGGCCTGCAGTTTGGCCGTTAGCATTATCTGGTTTAGGCAAGCTAACTAGTGTAGGCTCTGGTCTGCTCGTTATGGGCATAGCCGGTGGCGCATTTGGTCCATTATTTTGGGGCCTGGCAAGTGGCGGCGTAAAAAGCGCAGAAGCACAACAAATGGCTTATATTGTGATGTTGCCTTGTTATTTATTCATACTTTTCTATGCTGTTAAAGGTCATAAGATGAAAAGTTGGAAGTAATTATGAGTTTGAGGTTGGGTGAAAAGCGCACCGCCTTGAACTTTGAAAAGCATTTCTAGTAAATAGAAATAATCCCGTGTGTAATGCCACCGAAAGGTGGCATTTTTTGTTTGGGGTTTGAAAAATTAGGCGCTAGGTATTAGGGGATAGGCTCTAGGTGCTAGGCTTTCGCGTGAAATAAATTTCACACCTACAATATTTCGCATCTCGTGGGAACGGCTTTAGCCGTGATTAGGTCCGATCTGTTCGGCGTTAAAACGCATCTTACCATGTAGGCGTCACGCTTGCTTGGCGCGTCTTACATTCAACACCCAGACGACAAATCAATACGGTACCCACAAACAACACAGTTCGGCTCAAAACTGACAGCTGAAAGCTGACGGCTTTTCGAATTGAAAACAGGTATTGAAGATAAAACTAAATCTTGAAATTCAAAATAAAAAATATTTAAGAAAATATAGGAATTTACAAAGGGGGGAGAAGTGGGGCGACTGATGGGGCTTGAACCCACGACAACCGGAATCACAATCCGGGGCTCTACCAACTGAGCTACAGCCGCCACTGAGATACACCTCGTTTGGTGTGGCGCGCATATTACATAATTAAGGTTGGCTTGTGAAGCCCTAAATTGAAAAAAGTAAAAAAAACTTATTTACTTCAGAAAATTCAGAAAACTATCAATGGTCAGCTCGCGTTCAGTTTCGCAGATTAGACTTGCGACTTTTGTAATTGAGCAAATACTCATTTCGTAGTTTTATGCGTAATTTAATGATTTTTTAACCAAAGATCATATATAATTTGTACAGCGTTATGCTAAAAATGAACTTCAGGAGAGAACATGGATACAATAATGAACTGGATCAACGAGAATTCAGGTTTAATCATACATTACGCCGTTCAGGCGGTTCTAGCGCTAATCATTTTCTTCATCGGTGGTCGCATCGCTAAATTCTGCGAAGGCTTAACTGAAAAAGCATTTGATAAAAAGAAAGTCGATAAAGCTGTAGGTTCATTTGTTGCTAGCATTGTCTATGCAATTGTATTTGCTGCAACAATCTTAATGGCACTATCTCAACTTGGTATTGAAACTACATCATTCATTGCTATTTTAGGTGCGGCTGGTTTAGCAGTAGGTTTAGCATTACAAGGCTCATTATCTAACTTTGCATCAGGTGTTTTAATCATCTTACTTCGCCCTTTCAAATCAGGTGACTATGTAGAAGCAGGTGGTAAAGCGGGCACAGTTAAGAAAATCGAAATTTTCTCTACAGAATTACGTACACCAGACAACAAAGTAATTATCATGCCTAACTCATCAATTATGGGCAGCCCAATTACAAATTTCTCTCGTGAATCAACTCGTCGTATCGATTTAGTAATCGGTGTTGGTTACGATGCAGATCTTAAAGAAGCAAAGGCAGTACTTAAATCAGTTTTAGATAAAGAAGAGCGCTTATTAAAAGACCCAGCATACACAGTAGCGGTATCTGAGCTTGCAGATTCAAGTGTAAACTTTGTAGTTCGCCCTTGGGTTAACTCAGCTGATTACTGGCCAACGTATTTCGACTTAATGGAAAACATTAAGATCGCACTAGACGATGCCAACATCACAATCCCATTCCCGCAAATGGATGTTCATTTGCACAAAGAAGACTAATTAAGTCTAACGTACAAGTAGTAAAGGTTATTTTTTAATGAAATTAAAAGCATTATCAATTCTAGTTGCAGCAAGCGCTGCAACTAGCGCATTCGCAGCAGATGAAGCCAAAACTTGGGATGTAACCAGTGAATTAGGTGCTATCGTAACAAGCGGTAACACTGAAACAACCACACTTAAAGGTGGTATCAAGGTATTACATAACCTAGAAAACTGGAATAACGAGTACAAGTTAGACGGCATCTACAAAGAAGATGAGATCGAAAACGACCAAGGTGTAAAAGAAACACAGCGTACTAACGAAAAGTACTCAATTTCAGCGCAAGGTAACTATAAATTAAACGAAAAGCACTCACACTTATTCATCTACGGTTCGCACGTATCTGATTACTTTGGTGCATATCGTAATGAATCAGTAATCTCAGCGGGTTACGGTTTACGCTTAATCGACCGTTCTGACATGTGGCTAAATGCTGAAATCGGTCCAGGTTATAAGTACTTCCAATATCCAGACGACAGCACTGAGGTTGATGACAACGGTAACTCACTTGCAGGTGAGCGCGAAGGTGAAGCAATCGCACTAGGTAAAGTAGATTACAACTGGCAGATTTCAGACAGTGCACGTTTTACTCAGTTAGTATCAGTTGAATATGGTGATACCAATACTAAAACACGTTCAGAGTCTGCAATCCTTGCTAAGATCAACGGCTCACTACAAATGAAAGTAGCTTACAACATCACTCACAACTCAGATGTTGCTGATGACAAAGAAAACACAGATACAGAAACGTCACTAACGCTTGTGTATAGTTTTTAATTTTTGAGTTAATTATAAATGGGTAAACTTGTTTACCCATTTTTTTTGCTCAAAAAATGATGTAGTATGCCGCGGTTATCTTTATTTTCTTAGAAGGGAAACTTTGTGAAGTTTTTTAAGTTGTTGATGGCAATATTTTTGCTCAATTCTTTTTTATATTCAGTTGCTCATGCGCAATCTGTATCCCCAACAAAACAACAAATTGAACAATTTAAAAAGCTACCCAAAGCTCAGCAGCAAGTGCTTGCTAAGAAGTATGGCTTAGATATGAGCCTTCTGAGCGATAGTAATCGTAGTTCTTCAGAAGTTGTCACTGATGAGCCATCAGTATTACCAAGAGATCCGTTTGCAACCTCACAAGAGCAATTTACCATTGAAGAGGAGCGCTATAAGCCAAAAGAAGAGAGCATTGAGCCATTTGGCTATGAACTTTTTTCTGGGCAACCAACCTCATTTGCGCCACCTGAGAATGCTCTTGTTCCTGATAGTTATATAGTGGGGGCTGGAGACACTGTTAGTGTAAACTTTTTTGGCAAAGAGACTTTATCTGAAGAAGTAACGATTGATCGTGAAGGCCGTCTTAGTATTTCAAATCTTAAGCCTGTAACCGTCGCTGGTATGGAGTACCGTGATGTTGTTAACTTAATTAAAGCTAAAGTTAAAAATGAAATGATCGGTACTGATGTTTTTGTGTCGATGGGTAAAACTCGTACCATTCGTATTATGGTTTTGGGTGAGGCACACAAGCCAGGGGCTTACACAGTTCCATCACTATCATCAATAACACACGCACTGTTTGTTAGTGGTGGTATTTCTGAAATAGGCTCTTTGAGGAAGGTTCAACTTAAACGTGCTGGTAAAACGATAAAAACATTAGATCTTTATGATCTATTAATTCAAGGTGATAGCACTGATGATGTCATGCTTAAACCTGGAGATGTAGTCTTTATTCCTGCCGTAGGTGAACAGGTGACAATTAAAGGTGACGTTAGACGTCCTGCAATTTATGAATTAAAAGGTGGGGAGTCTAATAAAGATTTAATGAAGATGGCGGGTGGATTAAATGCGTCAGCTTACCCCCAGGGTACTGTAATTGAAAGGTATACAGGAAACAGTGATAAAACAGTACTACAGATAAACCTTGCAATGGCCAATCAATATACCCCTCAGAATGGTGATGTAATCAATATACCTTCTTCAAGTGAACAACTAGACAAAGTTGTTACTTTAATTGGTGCTGTAACGTACCCAGGTAACTTAGCTTGGAACGAGGGCCAAAGAATTAGTGATCTATTTAATTCGATTAAAACAGATGTATTACCAATAGCAGATTATGATTATTCATTATTAGTACGTGAGATAAATGAAAAAGGCGATATTGAACTTTATCAATTCTCATTATTAAAGGCATTGAATGGTGATTTAGAGCATGATCTAGCATTACAATCTAAAGATAAAGTACTCGTTTTTAGCCGCTATTTATCTAGAGAAAATGAGCAGCTAGCAATGTCAAACGCTGCACTGACTCAAGAGCAAATAGAGCGAAAAGAACAGCTTAAGTTGTGGAATGCATTTGAGCAAAGAAAGTTTTATGACTTTATTGGTTTAGAGTCATTATCTAAAAAGAACGTAAAAGATGCTGAAGAGGAGCAAAATCAAATTGCTTCAAACTTTAGTGGGCTGAGTTTTGGCGAAGAAGAAAATCTGCCTGAGAGCGATTTAGCTTTTTTTAGTAGAACAAAGTTGCTTCAGCCAATAATTGCAAAACTAAAAGAACAAAGTTTGCTTGGCGATAAAGTGGATACTTTTACGATTCGTGGAGAAGTTTCTTTTCCTGGTTTGTACCCACTAGCTAAGAATACTTCTGTTCGTAACGCAATCATTGCTGCTGGTGGGCTTAAAGAGTCAGCCTATTTAGAAAGCTCAGAAATAACAAGGTTGGTTTATGGGCAGGATCACGATGTTGAGCATATTAATATAGAGCTATTATCAGAGCTAACTAAAGCAGATAGAGAAGGTTTCCAGTTAATTAGTAAAGATAGTATTAATATCTTTCCAAAACCAAATTGGCAAGAAGATATCAAAGTTAAACTTTTTGGAGAAGTTCGCTTTCCTGGTACATATAGCATAAAAAAAGGTGAATCACTCTCTCAACTTATTGATAGAGCCGGTGGCTTAACTCAATTTTCAAGCCCTAATTCAGCTGTATTCACCCGTTTATCAATACAGAATAAGCAACAGCAAGAGTTAATTAAACTTTCTCAAGAGTTAAGGCGTGATATTGCGGCAAAAAGTTTTAATACCTCTATCACAGAAGCTAGCTTATCGTACCAAGATATGAACAACTTAATAGAGGATTTATCAAAAGTTAAGGCTGTTGGAAGACTGGTTATTGACTTGCCTGACATCTTAGCTGGAAAGAAAAGTTTAGCATTGGAGAATGGTGATGCACTATACATTCCGAGTAAAAGTGTAAGTGTTAATGTAGTAGGTGAAGTTAACTTCTCTAGTTCTCATTTATATGATTCTGAGCTTACATTAAATGATTACATAAACCGTAGTGGTGGCCTTAAGCAAAGAGCTGATGAAGAAAAAATTTATATAATTAAAGCAAGTGGTTTAGTTGAAATTCCTGAAACTTCGTCATGGTTTGCTGTTGAAAATAAGGTGCAGCTATCCCCTGGTGATACGATCGTGGTGCCACTTAATACTGACCACATTGATAACTTGACTCTTTGGAGTTCAGCAACTCAAATATTATATCAATTAGGTATTGCTGTTGCTGCGATAAGCTCGTTGTAAGCATGAAGCACAAGCTTTCTAAATTAAAGTCAACCTGCAAGCGTTTTATTTTAAACGTTTGCAGTTTTAACTTTGTTTTAGCAAAATTTTATTTTCTTTTTAGCAGAAGTTACACATTTGAACAAACAGCCCTTTTGTCGGGGCTGCGTCGCTTTAATTTGATAGCTAAAAAGAAGAAACAATCTAACTCTTTGCTTAGGAGAAATATTCATAGGCTAGAAAAAGGGCTGATTATGCAACCTCGCAAGCCTGAGTTCGCTACTGATTATATTGAAGAAACGGTGGAGACATTTAAAGGGTGTTCATCTAGTTCACAATCTGCTACTTCAGAGCTAGACTGGGCTTTTAGTGTGTTAACGGAGTACTTTCGAGTTGTAAAACTAGACCATAGAAAAATCCAATCTAGCTTAAAATTATTTCAAAGTATAAATTACCTCCCTAAATCCTCGAGTAAAATACCCTACCTACATAAAGCTAAACCAGATCTTGAGCACCGCTCTGAATTTGAGGAGCTAGTTTATAAAAGAGCCTCTGTGAGATGGTTTGAAAAAAACAGTTCTCCTTCAATAGACATTGTAAAGAGGGTTGTGGATATATCATTGCAGGCGCCCAGTGCGTGTAATAGGCAGTCTTTTGAATATCGTTTCGTCGATAATAAGGATTTGTTAGCTAAATTACTAAAGTTACCAGGTGGTGTAACAGGCTTTGCTGATAATATACCAAGTCTGATGGTTGTTATTGGTGACTATTCTGGTTATTACTTGGAAAGGGACAGGCATCTTATTTACATAGATGCATCTTTATCTTCTATGATGTTACTTTTGGCTTTTGAAAATTTTGGTTTTAATACTTGTGTTCTTAACTGGCCAGAGAATGACAAAAAGAATAAAGAGATAAACAGTATTTTAAACCTACCTACATACAAGAGAGTAATTATGTTAGTTGCTGTTGGAAAAGCTGATTGTAGTGGAGGGGTCCCTTATTCACAAAAAAAAGATTCTTCAACGTCGTTAACTGTAAATGAATAATATACCTGCTGTATTCAAAAGTAACTCTTTTTATATTTTATTTGATAAAATTGTAAAAATAATTAGCGGGTTAGTCGCAGTCTCTATAATTGCAAGAAGTTTAGGCGTAGATAACTTCGGTGAGCTCAATTCTTTACTTGCAATTGCTGCGCTTTTTATTCCATTAGCATCCCTCGGGATGAATAAGTTAATCATTAAAGAAATATCAGATATTAATGAACCTCAATCCAAAGGAGAGTTATTAACTACTGCTGTTTTTTTTAGATTTTTTTTTGGTTTAGCCCTTAGTCTTCTTACTCATTTTTATTTCAATAACTTGGCTTTTAGCTTTTTCATTTTTTCTCAAGCTTTCCTTGCTTTTCAGTTGTGTGAGTTATCGCTGCAGTATCAAGAGCAATTTAAGTTAATATGTAAGTTTAGAGCTTTAATAACACTTATTTTTGCATTTCTAAAGTGCTTAGTTGTTCTTGAATATCCACAAGTATCAATAGTGTTATGCTTATTTGCATTCGAGACATTAACCGTTGAATTAATGATTCTTGTCGTCTTTTTTAAAAAATCAGACTTTGCATTAACTTTCAATGTAAATCTGAAACAAGGCTTTAGGTTGTTGAGAAAATCATTTTTATTGATGCTCTCTGCTTTTCTATCCGTTATCTATTTAAAAATGGATGTGGTCATGCTTGAAAAACTACATTCTACGTATGAAGCTGGAATTTATAGCGCAGCTTCAAGGGTATCTGAAGCGTGGATTTTTATTCCAACTGTACTGCTTGCACGTTACTTTCCTGTTTTACTGAAAATAAAGTTACAGAATTCAGTGTTGTTTAACAAAACACTACAGTTCCTTATGGATAAGACTTTACTGTTAGGCTTATGTGTAGTCGTTACAGTTAACTTGTTTGCAGAATTAATTATTACTGTAATTTATGGTGAAAGTTATGTGAATTCTATTTTAATATTGCAGTTGCATATAATTGCAACAGTTTTTATCGCCTTAAGAGTCTTGGTAAGTCAGTGGCTTATAATACATGAACAGTTCATGTTATCAGTTTATAGTCACCTTTTAGGTGCTATAACCAATCTTATTCTCAACCTTTGGTTAATACCGTCATATGGTGCTCTTGGTGCAACAGTTGCTACTATCTTCGCCTATTTAACAGCTTCGTATTTAGTTTTGTTTTTGAGTACGAAAAGTACTGAGCTTATGTATACAGTTAGTTTGAGCTTAGCTTTTGCTTTCAGGTTTAGAGCCTTTTTAAGCTTAAATAAACCATGGCTCAGTAACAACATAAAGCTTTAACTTACTATTTCATTTCAGTATCATCACTTACATCAATTAAATTATGTTTAGGACAGAGTCATGCGAAAAACTAAGACTAATATGGGTTTTACTCTTATTGAATTGTTGATCACTATAGTTATTTTAGGTTTACTCGTTTCAATTGTAGCCCCTGAAATGTTTTCTAAAGTAGGCTCATCAAAAAGAAAAGCAGCAGAAGCACAAATGCAAATGTTAGAAACTGCAATTAGTGCATATAGATTAGATACAGGTAGATTGCCTGAAGCGTTAGCGGAGTTGAGACGAAGTGAAGTCAACAATTGGGACGGTCCATATTTACCTAAAGACGTGCCATTAGATCCTTGGGGTAATAGTTATAGTTATGAGACTACAAATGATAAACTAAAACCTTTTATTCTTAAATCCTTAGCTGCAGATGGAGCTGAAGGTGGGGAAGACGAAGATGAGGATATAATCCTACAATGACCAAGCTAGAAACCTTGTTAGTTAATTCATTTGGTATCAATAATCAAGACTTAAGCAAAGCATTAAGCTTTCAAGATGAGTTTGGTGGAAAGCTAGAGTTGATATTAGAAAACATGGGAGTTATCGATGAGGGCGTTGTTGCAGAAATTTATGCGACATACTTTGATCTACCTCTAATTGATGTAGATAAAATCGATGAGCTTTTAAATAACGCTGATTCTGTAAGCAAAATATCAGAAGGAAAAGCGTACAAATTATCATTTATTGAAACAAATGATACTTTTCTTGTTGCAGAGCCATTTGAATCAAGCTTCAACAACTATATATCAAACCTTAATCCTGAAGAAATAACAATTTATATTACTAAAAGAAGTGATATTGAACATATTAGTAAGGATAAGAATGATGATATATATAACGAAATCACAAATACAGAGTTAGATAAGCTAAAAGAGGCTGCTTTAGAAGCTCCAGTTGTTAACTTACTGAATAGCTTAATTCAAAAAGGCTTAAAGCTTGGTGCTTCTGATATGCATATCGAACCTGTTAATAGTGATTTGATTGTTAGGTATCGCGTGGATGGGGTTTTAAAGATAGACGAGAAAATAGCTCGTTCTTTACAGATGGCTCTAATTACAAGGTTGAAAATTTTGAGCAATATGGATATTGCAGAAAAGCGACGACCTCAAGATGGAAAGATTGCTATGCGTATTTCAGGCGAAGAGCTTGATTTACGCGTATCATGCTTACCACTAGCTAACGGTGAAAGCTTTGTACTGCGTTTTTTACGCAGTGAAGCTTTAGCATACGATCTCAATAGCCTTGGCATTGAAGCTGATACACAACAAGAACTTGAAAAAGATATTCAAAAGACCTCAGGCGTTGTTTTACTAACAGGTCCTACAGGAAGTGGTAAAACAACAACACTCTATTCATTCTTAAGTAAATTAAATAGTGAAAAAGTCAAAATTATTACTCTTGAAGATCCAGTAGAGTACCAATTAGAAAATATAAATCAGGTTCAAATAAATACGGATATTGGTTTTGATTTTGCGGATGGCCTCAGAAGTATAGTAAGACAAGATCCTGATATTATTATGCTAGGTGAAATTCGAGATAAAAAAACTGCACAAATTGCATTACAGTCTGCGCTGACAGGTCATTTGGTATTTAGTACCGTTCACACAAATGATGCTGCTAGTGCTTATACTAGGCTAATCGACTTAGGTGTTGATGAGTTCTTACTAGAGGCTGCATTAATATCGATAGTTGCACAGCGCTTGGCAAGAAAATTATGTTCGCATTGTTCAATACCAGATGAAAATGCAGAACTTAAATTACAGCAGCCAGTAATAAGCAAACTTATTAAAGAATATAACTTAGACTTAAAAAATAGTTGTTTACATGAGCCTGTTGGTTGTAATTTTTGCAGTGGAACTGGTTATAAGGGGCGGGTTGCATTAATAGAATATTTAAAATGTAATGAAGAATTAGCTGAACTTGATAAAGATGCTAAGTTCTTAAGTAAAGCAAGAAAACTAAATAAAGAAAATGGGTTTAGAAACTTGCTTGCAGATGGTATTTTAAAGGCTTTAAAAGGCCAAACAACTATTGAAGAAGTATTAAGAGTGGCCGGTTAATGCAATTCACTTACAAATGTATCTCAAAAGCTGGAAATTCAATACAAGGCCATATTGAAGCTGAAAACACAACTTCAGCTATAGAAAAACTAAAAAAAGATGGATTGCTAGTTGTATCAATAAAAGCTTCAAAATTAAATACATCAAAGTTAGAATCAGGAAAAGTAACACTAAAAGACTTAGAGTTTTTAACTTCAGAACTGAGCATCTTGCTAGGTAACGGTATTAAATTAGATAAAGCTCTTAAAATGCTTGCTAAAGCAAAGTCTCATACTGCGGCTGGAGAGCTAATTAACTCACTTTCAAACTCTATTTCGAAAGGTAACTCTCTTCATGTGGCCTTTTCTGCCTACCCACAATATTTTTCACCATTATACTTAAACTTATTAAAGATAGGTGAAAAAACCGGGGAATTAAAAAAAGTATTCTATGAGCTTGCAAAAGATTTAAAGTTTAAAGCAGAACTGAAAAAAAGAATAACTCAAGCGTTGGTTTATCCGTCAGCAATATTGTGTGTATGTATCGCCTCAATACTCTTTATCTTTAATTTTGTTGTGCCAAGTATGTCAAGTATATTTGAAGGAAGGGATACCATTCCTATATATACAGAAATAATACTTAACTTGAGTAATTGGCTGCAGAATTATCAATTTTATTTAATAGCCATAGTTTTCTTTCTGGGGTATCTACTCAAGGTAGGGTATTCAAATAATAAGTATCGTGATTTAATTCAAGAGATAGCTTTTAAATTACCTTTTTTGGGTTCATTAATGATAGAAGTCGAAAGGGTTAATTTTACATCAGCTGTTAGTCTAATGCTGAAAAGTGGCTTAAAGATAGATCAAGCGTTACTAAATGCAACCGATTCCATACAGAGTCTTGATTTAAAAAGGCAGATTGAGTTTTCGATTCAGGAGCTGAAGCGAGGTAATTCATTAAATAACGCATTGGCCTCATCTGATATATTTCCGGATTTTTACCGTTCATTAATTGAAGTTGGTGAAGAAACAGCTGAATTAGATAGCGTATTTACGGAAATCGTGTCTCGTAGTCGTAATGAATTTGATAGCAAAATAGCACAATTTTTGAATTTACTTGAACCGGTTTTGATACTTTTTATGGGCTTAATCGTTGGGGGGGTGGTTGTTACTTTAATGTTGAGCATCACATCAGCGAATGATGTCGGTTTATGATAATGAGAAAGAGCTTTGGATTTACATTGATTGAAATATTAATAGTTATTGTTATTATTTCGACGTTACTTAGTTTTGTTGCGCCAGTCGGGATTAAACAAGTTGAAAGAGCTCAGTATAAAAAAGACCTCTTAGAAATAAAAAGAGTACTCATCAATGTAAGTAACTATAGTTTTTCCAGTGGAAGCGTAAATGATATTTCTTTTCGAAATAGTGAAATTAAAATTAACAGTTTAAACAAAATAATCAAATTGAAAAAATTGAGTTTTAAAAACGAATTTATTGTTAAATTTAATAGAAATGGTTACCCAGATAGAAGGGTTTTACGATATCAAAAAGATGACTCTTTAGAAGAGATAGATATTTTTGAGGTCTTATTTCCCGAAGAGTTTGAATATGTATATGCAAAATAATAAAGGCTTTACAATAATTGAAGTGCTAATATCTGGGGTGATTTTATTTATAGCACTATCTTTAGTTTACGAAGCATTTTCACACTCATTAATAAATACTAAGAGTGCGGAAAAATCTATAAAGTTTAATGCCGCAATACCAATAATAGTCCCTAGAGTCAGTATTGAGCTCAATAATAACTTAAATAAAAAAAATATGACGGGACAAGGAAAGCTTGGAGAAATTAGCTACGAATGGAAGTCAAGAAAGTTAAAAGAATCTCTTTTAAAAACTCAGGCCTTGGATGAGGGGACTGTAAAAAAAACGATTCTAGTTTTCGAGGTAAGTATTAGAGTTTATATGTCTGAAAGTGATAGGCTTTTTACATACAAGGAAACCGTATGGTATTAAAAGATTCCAATAAAGGCTTCACTCTCATTGAGTTACTATTATCTTTGAGTATATTTTCGACTTTAATTGCCCTCTCAACATATTCTATCATGCATTTTGATCGCTTTTGGAATAAAAGTACGGGGCATTTTGAAAATGTTCGTGTTCGATATCAATTACTAAATCAATTAAAGGATGTCTTTGTTTCAGGGTACCCACAAACCGTTTTGACTTCAAAAAATGGTGATTACACTGAAGTTTACTACTTTTTAGGTGATGAAAGTGGGATGACTTTTGTTACAGAGTCGCCAATTTTTACAGGTAATAAGGCAGTAGTTCGGGTGTTTAAAGAGAAAGATGTAAAAGGGTATCGCTTAATGTATGAAGAAGCGCCTTTAACAGATAGCACACCCCTTATTTACTTAGATCAAGAATTGAATTTCCAATATCGAGTTAAGATGCTGGTATCAAAAGGCAATATTGAATTTTCATATTGCGGATTCAAACAACGCTTTGCAGATATAGATTCAATCACGCGACAGGCACCTAGCTGTTACAACAAATTTGATGGAGTTACAACAAGTCTAAATCCGGAGAGTATAGTAATCCAATCTGGTGAAACAATAATTTCATTTAGACTTAGCAACGGGGAAGCATTAACAGAAAAATCAGGCTTTGATCTATGAGTAATCAAAAAGGCATTGCAATGGTCATGATGCTATTCGTCTCAGCTATTATGGCTATAATTACATTAAATTTTATTAAGCAATCGAGCCATCAATTAAAAATAGCACAAAGATTACAAGATAAAACAAAAGCTTTTAATAACGTACAAAATGCTAAGGCAGAAGTATTCTTCAAATTATTAACCAGACCAATACGAGAGCTAGAAAATGAAGGCTGGAAATTCTATAATGAGAGCTTTTTTATTGAGAATAGTGATGTAAAAATACAAGATCTCCGTGGCCTTTTTTCTTTATATGGGTTTATTGCTCCGAGCACAATGGAAAACTTACTAAGGTTATGTGGTGTTAAACAAGTTGATGTTTCAACAGTCGCGAGCAAAGTGCTTTTAAAGCATGACGGAAAATCAATAATGCCTATTGACAGGCTACAGCGATTAGAAATGTTTACAGAAAAAGAAAATCACAAAACCAAAATTTGCCTAAATAAAAATATTACAAGGCATAATGTTGGTAACTTTAATCCATCATTAGCGCCAAAAGAATCTTTAGTTGCGAGGATGGGAGAAATCACTGCCGAAGAGTTTTTAAAAGTGCGGGGTGCCGGTGTAGATGCACTAAATACAGTTTTTGAGAAATACTTACTTGATGATTCGTTAAATTCATACTCAGTCATTGCTGGCCCATACTTTCGTGTTATATTGCGTTCACAGGTTGGAGAGTCTGTATGGACTGAACAAATTGAATTCAAAATAAAGTTATCCACTCCACATGAACCAATAATGTTTCTATCGCATCAAATGAGTGAAAATGAATAAACTAAAAAGATTAATAAGACAATTAAGTGAAGTTTTAATACAAAGAGCTATTCATTCTTTTGTTATTGTTTTTCGCGAACGTCCTTTTCTGATCAATAGCGTTGAAAATACAACAGAGCCAACGAAGAAAGAAAAGTCATTACTGTTAATTTTAGGTTGTAAAAATTATAGTGAGGTTACAGAAAGCTATCATCTTAAAAGCTTAGTAGATTTACATAAAATTCTTCGTCTTGAACAACAAAGTAGTGATACACCGTTTTTATATCGAATATCTGATTACAAAGATAATCAAAGGCAAGTTACTAAAGCTTTTATTAAAGAAGATGTTTTGCCATATTTACCTAAGGCGAAAATCTTATATCCTGAATCTTGGCTTATTTCAGAACAGATAAAAAAAGATCTTGTAATGGTTGAAAATGATAAGACTAGATATATATTCTTTCCATCTGAGTATGAACATACAGTCTTAGCTTTATCTGGCTTGTTACAGACTAAAGATGACATATACGCAAGTGCAGGTGTGTCATCAAATGTGAAAGTTATAAATAAAGACCTCAGGTGGCTAAATAATAATTTAATATCATTTACTCTCATAAAAGGTTTATTAGGACCGAAGGTGGTTGGTCTTTTTGCCCCAAAGCAGCTTTTTGGTGAGCAAATTAAAATTAATTGGAAGCTTCCTCTTTTTACAGTTGTACTAGTTTTTTCTGTTTATTTGATTGGCGTTCAAGCTTATTTAGAGTTATCTCTTCGGGATCATCAGCAAAAGACTGTACAACTAAATGAACAGTTAAACCCTTTATTTGATCAATTAAATCGTAACCAAGAAGGTAAAGAGTTAGTAAAAACACTTTCCTCCTTCGATAATCGCACTGGCTGGGGTGTCAGTGTATGGGTTGTATTAAAACCTTTTCTAGATGAAAATATAGACATATTAAGTTTCAATCTTTTAGAATCAGAAAAAGTGACTATACGGGCAAGAACCTCGGGTAAAGCTGCGAGTGAAATATTGGCTGATTTATTAGAGATAAAATCAGTTAGCAGTGCACAGTTTGTTGGCAATGTTTATAAGCGAAATAATGTTGAAGATTTTACAGTTAGTATCGAGATGACAAATGCAAAATAAACAACTTCTAATTTATTTTATTTTAGTGTTAGCCTGCATAAAGTTTTTATTAATTCCTTTTTTTGATTATCAGGATAGTCTAGTTCAAGAAAAACAAAATGTTGTAATAAAAAACAACAAGATGGAAAGCATAATTGAAAAAAAAGCTATTCTAGAAAGTCAGCAAACTGAGATTAACACTGCTCTTTTAGAGTTAGAAAAAAAAATCCCTTCTTTTTCGAGTGAAGCGCAAGCAAAATTATCAACACAGCAAAGGTTAGAAGTGATAGCTTCAAATTTAAATTTAAGTATAGATAGTTTTAACTGGGAAGAAATAAAGAGAAATGAAGCATACCCCTTTTTAAGAGAAGGTAATTTAATTGTTACTTTTAGTGCAGATTTATTGAATATTATAAAAGCACAAAAAGAAATTACTGATCTTGCACCGTTTTTCACTATTGAGTCAGCTCGTAATGATTTAAAGCTACAAAAAACGAGGAATATGTCTACTTCTAGGGTTGTGCTAAGTGTATTATTTAGAGTGGAAGATATATGAAGGCAGGAGTTTCTATAACACTTTTATTTTCTATACTAATAGTTAGTTATGATTTTTTTAATCGTATTTATGTTGGAATAGAAAATACAAAAGAACGAACGATTTCTAATTTTGACTATAAACCTTCAAGTAAAGAAAAATTTGATATAGATGGGTTTTTAAAAGAAAATTTTGTATCACTTGTTGAGGAACAAGAAAAAAAACGTTTAGAAGAAAAGGAAGCGGCAGAAAAGCTAAAGCGTAAGAAAGCACTAGCAAAACAGAAAAAACCCGAAAAAGTGCCGCCTAACTTTATTAAAGTGATAGGAACAACCTACGTTAATAATAATAAAACAGTTCTACTCGAAGTATTGATGCAAAAAAAACACAGAAAATTATATACTTTACAGGAAGGTGAAAGATTTCCAGGAGGGAAAGTCATTAATATCTCGCCTTTAGGTGCCACGCTTGATATAAGTGGCAAGCGCCACACGTTACCTATTTTTAAAGATAAAAGTATTAAAGTTGAAGGGTAAAAAATGTCTACAAGATTGAACAAAGTACATTGTGTTCGTAGTATGTCTATAACGTTATTGACGTTAACATTGATAAGTTGTGCTTCAACAGAGCAAACGCCATACGTTATTAAAAAGTCAGCTTTATTACATGAACAGTCGGTAGATGAACAAGATAGCTCTTTCACAGAATATGAAGATACTATCAAACCTACAAAAATAGAAGATGTAGGAAGTATTGCTAGAGCTGAACACAAAAACACGCATGCGAAGGATGTCATACAGTTTAAAAACAATGATGAAGTGCTGGCAGCATTCGACAGCCTAAAAGTTGAAGAGTTTATTCATCAGGTTTTTGGAGAGGTTTTAAAGGCAAACTATGTAATTGAAGATAAAATTACTAAGTCAAATGAAACGATTACGTTAAACATCAATAATGCTATTTCATCAAGGATGTTATACATCAATACTAAACAGATTCTGTCTGAGAAAGGAATCGACATTGAATTTAAAGATGATACTTTTTATGTTTATCAGATTGCAAAAAAGAACAGTAAGATAATATCAAATGTAGGTCGAACAGCAGAATCTGTGCCTGCTTATAATGGTGAGATATTACAAATTATACCCTTAAAATATGGTGTTAATATAAGTTTAGAGCGAACAATAAAACAGCTTTCTAAGGCCCAAGTTAGCGCTGACCCTGAGCAAAGTACTGTATTTGTTAAAGGTATGAGAGATGAAGTGTTACAGGTTATTGACCTAATAGATATTTTAGATAGGCCTGCCCATCAAGGAAAGCATATCGGCTTTTTACAATTAAACTATATTCCGATTGAAGAGTTCATAAAAACAGTAAAAGAACTACTTGATAGTGAGGGAGTGCCAACAGGAATGAAAGTAAGCGGACAGCGCAATTTAGCTTTAATTCCACTTCATCAAATTGGTGCTGTCGCTATTTTCGCAAGCGAGCAAGAGTTTTTAGATAGAGTTGAGTTTTGGGCTAAAAAGTTAGACAAAGCCCCTTCTGGTGATACTAAACAATACTTCATTTACCGACCTAAGTTTGCAAGAGCTCAAGACTTAGGTGAAAGCTTAGCACCTTTATTTGGAAATTTAGCTAATACATCAAATAAAGCAGGTAACACATCAAGAGATACACAGTCAGCTGTAGCTAACAAAGTTGACTTGAATAAAAATAACAAAAGGATGGGTAATGAAGAAATTAATATAGTTATAGATAAGCGTGCTAATTTTGTTATTGTTCATTCAACAGGTCGTGAATACCAGGCCATTTTACCTCTAATTAAGAACCTTGATGTAATGCCAAAACAAATCTTGCTAGAAGCAACGATAGCAGAAGTGACATTACGCGATGAGTTTGAGTATGGCGTTGAATACTTTTTAGAAGATGGTAAATTCACGCTATCTACTCAAGGAGCGTTAGGGCTAAATGACATTGCCGGTGGGGTATTAAACATAGCGGGTTCAGTTAGTTCTTTACAAGCAAAGTTTATACAACGCAATAATCTTGTTAACATTCTGTCAAACCCAACATTATTAGTTAGAGACGGCACTGCTGCTACAATAACTGTTGGTGATGAAATCCCTATTGTAACTTCTACAGATACAAATGATGAAACAAATGTAGTACGAACTAATGTACAGCGTCGACAAACAGGTGTTACACTAGCGGTTACCCCAACGATCAACACTGAAGGGGTGGTCATAATGGAAATTGAACAAAAAATTTCAAACCAAGTCGCAGGTAGTGATCAATCGATTTTAAATCGCGAAATTAAAACAGAAGTTGTTGCAAACAGTGGTAGCACTATTTTACTTGGGGGCTTGATCTCTGAAAACAATTCAGATATAGATACACAGGTTCCAGTTTTAGGGGATATCCCTTTGATTGGTAACTTATTTAAAGGTAAAAGTAATGCTAAAAGTAAAACAGAGTTAGTTATACTTGTAACACCAAGAGTTATATATGATCAGAATCAATGGATCAACATAAAAGAAAACTTTAAAAAAGGGGTTGAAAATATTGATTTCTGATTACAAAATGACAAACCTAATGGGTTGACAAACAATAAAAACTCATAAACAATTAACATGCTTTACAACTGAGCTTTTGCTCGTTTAAGGAAAACAATGGAATGAGGTCTCCAGCCGAATTCCAGTTTCATGAAACTTGGAGATATAAAATGAAAAAACTATTGAAGTCTACGCTAGTAGCTGCTTCTGTAGCTGCAGTTTGCGGCGTACAGGCAGCAGATTTCAACGACCTAACTACAACTTATTCTAAGCAAGGTACTGTCAGTGTAGGAAAGATTACAACGTCTCAAGCAGTAAAACTACAGCTAGAGAAAGAATATGCGAACGGGGATCTTTTAACTTTTTCACTTTCGGGTGGAGCATTACCAGATTCATTCGTAAACTTTCCTAGTACAGTAACAGCTTATGTTGGTTCTGTTGGTGCCAGCAACAGTGTAACATTTGGTTTGCTTAGTGGTGGTTCAGAAGCCATTTATCGTGTAACCAATGTTGATACTTCTTTTTCTGAAAACGGCGTGAGTAGTGCTAAGGCAACTTTTGGTACATTAAATGTTGATGGTGCAGCTGTTGTTGCATTAGACGCTGGCCAAACTATTAAAATAAAGAGCATTGCACGAGCAAATGGTATTGCTGATGTTATTGGTGAGTTTGATCCAGGTGAACAAGCAATTGCTGAAGTTAAAGATCAGATTTTAGACGTTACAACTGGTCCTGTACGTTTTGACGCAGTTATCGATGTAACTCAAATGCGTCAATTGTTCACTGGTGGTGCTACTGACACTTTAGTTATTAACCACCCTCAGATCCCAGAAGCAACTTTAGATACTTGGGTAAATAAAGTTACTGAGCAAGATGTAACTCTTACAATCAAAGGTGATTTCACAGGTTTAACGAGTTCTCAGTTTACGTCTGTATATGGCGCGACTCCTACTCTTAGCGCTGCTAAAGACGCACTTACTTTAACGTATGGTCCTGACTTTACAACAGATACTATTGAATTTACTTCTTTAGATAATGTATCTCTTGAAAGCCAAACATTCTTTATTGATGGTGTACAAGAATACGTTGATTCTAAATCTGATACAGTTGAAGAAACTGTAGCTAGCGACCTATACGCTGGTGAGTGGGAGCTGAATGGCGCAAACATCAACCTACCATATGTACCTTATGATAATGTACAAAAAGCGGTTACAGAACGTAAGCTTCAGCAAATCATCTACGTTACAAACCACGGTATGCAAGCAGGTGATGTATTTGTTACTGCTATCGGTGAAGATGGTAAAGTTTGGTTAGATAACGTGATGCTAACAAGCATTGGTCCAAAAGAAATGGTTAAGGTTGCAGGTCTTATGACTGCAGCTCTTCAAGCTGAAGGTTTCGACAGTGGTAAACTTTCTGTAGATATCGTTGTTAACGCACCAGATGAAGACATCAGTGTTTACGCTGCGTACAAGCACAAAGAAGAGCTTGACCGTGGTGTTATCATCAATGATCAATACAAAGGTAAAGAAGGTAACAACAACCTTCGATAATTTTTGTATAGTTAAAAACGAGGCTTATGCCTCGTTTTTTTTTGATTTATAAAAGGCTGTCAATGAGTAAAACTGATTATAAATATCGGCTATTTGTTTTTATTTTAACGCTTACTATTATTTTAATTTATTGTTTAAGCCTTTCTGTTCCTAATTATTTAGATGATAGGGTTGTATTATACCAAGCATACAACTTAGACGTGCCTTTTGATTTTTTTAGATGGTTGCAATTACGATACGTAGGCTTAAAGTCCTTTTTTATAAGTAAGCACTATAACGGGAGCTTATTTGCAATACATAGTGTTTCCATCTCAATTCATATTCTAAACACACTGCTTATATATTTATTATTGCATTTATTAAATGTTAATAGGTGGCTTTCTTTATTTGTCGTGGTCGTATGGGCAATTCACCCATTAAATAGCCAAGCTGTTGTTTATATTAGTCAGCGTTTTACACTAGTAGCTACATTTTGGTTATTGTTAAGTTTTATCTCATTTATTTTATTTTTACGTTATTGGCAAGTTAATGGGAAAAGTAAGCTAAAAGAAACTAGCTTTTGGTGTCGTAGTATTTTTTATTTTACTATGATTGCTATATTCTTTTTGTTAGCGCTATTTAGTAAACAAAGTGCCGCTTTTTTTCCAATTTATTTAACTGTGGCTATATTTATTGTTAGTAAAAGTAAGAGGGCTATACTGCTCTTTGCCCTAATGATAACAGCAATCATTCTATCACTTTACTTTTCACCTGAATTATTAGGCAAGATAGATACGTTAACAAGAGAAACTAACTCTTACTCAAGAGTTGATTACTTTTCAACACAATTATATATAATAATTATTTATATTTCTAAATTATTGATACCAATAAACTTAACACTTGAATCGAGCGTGGCCCTGGTTAAGTTTGGTTCATTAATTTTTTATATTTCATTAGTGTTCCATACTTTTTTTATTTCTACTGTTATTTACATAGCCAAGAAAAAGAATAATTTGAACTTGATACTAGCATTGATGTTTTTTTACTTTTCTATGTCAGTAGAGTCTAGCTTTATTCCAATACAAGATCTGTATTTTGAACATAGGATGTACTTACCATCAGCTTCTTTGATTTTTATATTCTTTACTTTGTTTAATATCTTTTTTGATAAGGTAAATATAAAAGAGATACTAAAGCTGAAAATGCTTTTGATAATTTTTGCCTTATTTTCATACTTAACAGCAAACAGAGTGATGCTATGGCAAAAGCCATATGACTTTTATAAAAACGAGTATGAAGTTAATCCAGGTAGCTCACGAGCGATGAGCAGTTACGCTAAGGAGCTTGCTAAAGCAGGAGAAAAAAAGGAAGCTTTAGAACTTTTTTTGAAAGCATATAATGATGACTTAAAAAAAGGTATAATTAGGCAGTCGAATTTAGTTGGCTTACTTACAATTCTCATTGATCTAAAATATTATAAAGATGCTTTAAAGTTAGGTCATAAAGCAATCAGGGCAACCAAAACAAGGCCAAAATTACAAGCTGTCACATATGCTCACTTGGCTCTTGTCTACTACAGGATGAACGAATGCGGCTTTGCTTCCGGGTGGTCTAAAAAGGCATTATCACTGGATAGCTCAGTAACACTAGCTAAGCAGCTTATTTATTTATGCGGAAATACGAAGTGATGGAAAAACAGGTTTTATCTATATTCCCACATAAATATAGACATTTAGTTTTGAAGCTCAATGCGTTATTAAAGAACCCTCGCCTTTGGACAAATTGGAATCGTAACTTTGCGATAGAAGATAAACCGGTATTGCTTCTTTCGATGCCAAGAAGCGGCTCAAGTTGGCTTGGTGAAGTGCTCGCACAGAGTCGTTCAATTAGATATTTGCGTGAACCAATCACTAGTGTATATATGAAATCTGCTTTCGAGCCAGTTTCCTTTTTCATACCAGATAAATGCTTGAATCATACTGCACATGACCAAGCTGTAACGAATGCTTTCACGGCTAAATTAAACTACTTTAATAGTGTGCTCCATAATAAAAATGATTGGTTAGATCCAACGATAAAAAGAAAGTTACTAATTAAAGAAATAAACCCACTTTGCCTCGATTATTTTCAAGGCAAGTTCGACATTAAAGTTATTTATTTAGAGCGTTGTCCTTACGCAATAGCTAAAAGCTTTGATGCGCTAAACTGGCGTTCGGAAGAGCTTTTCAGTCGTAGGTTTGACCTTCAAACGCTAGAAAAGCTAAAAGTAATCAAAGATGATCTCTTTGAGCAGTGCTTTTTCTATCAAATGGGGTTTTTACAAGGGGTAATAAGTGCAATAGTTGAACCATCATTAAAGTTAAGTGACTGTATACAAGTTAGTTATGAGAACTTAATACTTGATACACAGGCTGAGCTAAAAAAAATAGCTGATTTTTTATCCATCGATAACATGAAAGAATTAACAGATTATATTGTGGAATCGTTCAGCGATAGTCAAAGTGCCAATCTTGGTTCTTTTTCTACAAAGCGTAACAAACATCAATTAATAGATAGAATTCGCAACAATAAATTAGAAAAAGAGTACTTAATTACTTTACAAGCTTATGAGTTAGGGTTTTACGGATATAAAAATTACGATGATGATTGAAATTAAAGGTGTGCAGTTTGAAAATAAAGGTGCAGAACTCATGCTTCAAGCTATTCTTTTCAAGTTAAAAAATGAGTTTCCAAACTTTGAACTTTGTTTAGAACACAATGTTAATTCACCCTATTCAGAAAGAGTTAAAGTAGATGCTTACCAAAAGATTAGCTTAAAAAAGAATGTTTTAGACCTTAATTTTGTTTTTTATCTTTTTCCTAAAAAATTCCGATTATATTTAAAAAATAGGTTTGGAATAGTATCAGAGGCTGATGTTGACGTTTTGTTAGATGCATCAGGCTTTAGTTATGGTGACCAATGGTCTGATACAATACTCAAACAAACATCCAGTGAGGTAAAAAGGTTTAAGAAAAAAGGGAAAAAATATATTTTTATGCCTCAGTCTCTTGGCCCTTTTACTAGGGCTGCGAATAAAAAACATGCAAAAATAGCTTTTGAAAATGCAACCTTGGTGTTTGCGCGTGAGCTTCCTTCTTATAATAATGTGGTTAAGCTAGTTCGAGATCAACAGCATGTCTATAAGTCACCTGATTTTACAAACCTAATTGAGCCTGTCAGCTCTATTAAATTAAAGGAATATGAAAATTCAATAGTCTTAATACCTAACTCTAAAATGCTAAGCTCAAAAAACAAACAAACGTGGTGGCATAAAAATTATGAAAAGACGTTTAAGACAATAGCTGAGCTAGCCTATAGCAAGGGTGAAAATGTTATTCTTCTTAATCATAGTGGAAAAGAAGACAAAGCTCTATGTGAAAGATTAAAGAGCAACTTTTCATTTGCTATCGAGGTTATTGAGCCATCTAATGCTCTCGAAGTTAAAGCTATAATTTCATTAGCGAAAATGGTAGTTAGCTCAAGGTTTCATGGTTGTGTGAGCGCTTTATCGCAAGGTGTTCCTTGCATTGCTACTGGCTGGAGCCATAAATACCAAGAGCTTTTTAAAGACTATCGTTGTGAATCAATGTTATTAAAAGAGAATCATGATCAAGAATCACTACAGAAACTATTCTTAGAAGTTTTTAAATGTCGTGACAAATATCATTCTACCTTAATCGAAATATCAAAGTCTTATAAGTACGAAACTGAACAGACGTGGCAGCGTATTTTCAAGGGGATTATCTAAACAACCTCTTTACTGTTAACCCTAAAAAGGTAGCTTTTTACTATGAAAGTTTAGTCGGCCAGATAGTAAAAACTGTTTAACTTAAAGAGGTTTGCCATAAAAATTAATACTGAGTTCAATTAAGGTCATTATTCTGTGGGTAGGTTTGTTATTTCATTGGATCCTTCTTGTATGAAGCTTAATATTCTTATATCATTCTGTTCCTTTATTTTTAAGTTTTTATGCTTAAAACTTGGTTAATTACAAAAGCATTACTATTTGAAGCAAAAGTACTGGTTAATTTTCTTCCTTTGACTAAGCTTACTGCCATAAGTGTGTTAAATTATGCGACTTCAATTTGTATTACAGGCTCGCTTTTAAGGATAGATTTGGGATTTTTATGTTAATTGAGGTTGGCTCTTTGTGATTCTTACAACTATTGCATTGGTTCTATGTTCTTTTTTGAGCCTCTTAGTATTTCGTAAATTTGCTATTCTTATAAACTTGGTAGATCAGCCAAATGCAAGAAAGCACCATAGCGGTTCTGTCCCTCTAGTGGGTGGGTTGGCTGTATTTGTTGTTGTTTTTTCGTATTTGCTTATTTTTCCTCATACTATTTCGTCGTCATTGTTATATCTGTTTTGTGCAAGTACATTATTATTTGTAGGTGTATTAGATGACTTATATGATATTAGCTTCCGTTTTAGGTTGTTACTTCAAATAGTTATTTCTATCTTAATGATGACTTTTGGTGACTTATTTTTATCTCATGTTGGTAATGTTTTTGGGTTTGGCACTCTTGAAATCTCTTATTTCGGTTACCTATTAACTGCTGTTGCTGTTGTAGGAGCCATTAACGCTTTTAACATGGTTGATGGAATAGATGGCTTATTAGGGGCTTTGGCAACAATTACATTCAGCTCGATGGGTTTGTTGTTTTACCTGAATTCTGAATATGCATTAGCCGCATTTTGTATGGTAATTGTATTCGCAATTATGCCTTATATATTGATGAATTTAGGAATTCCTCTTGGTCAACGTTTCAAAATTTTCATGGGCGATGCAGGAAGTACAGTTATCGGTTTTACCGTAATTTGGTTATTACTTGAGGGGTCACAGTCTCCAGAGGGAGCATCGTTTAGCCCTATTACTGCTCTTTGGTTAGCTGCAGTACCTATTATTGATGCAGTATCAACAATCAGCAGACGTATAAAAAAGGGGCATTCACCATTCAGGCCTGATCGAGAGCATTTACATCATATATTACTAAGGTTGGGTTTTTCTAGCCGACAAGCTTTGATGTTTATTTGTTTTATCTCTATAGTGTTTGCGTCTGTAGGTATCTTCGCTGAACTTATTGGTATACCAGATTGGCTATCATTCTTTTCATTTCTCATTGTTACATTCATTTACTTTATGATCATGCAAAAAATTTGGCGCATAAGTGTTCGAATTCGTCGTTTTTTAGGTGTTAGTAATAATCGACGTAAATAGGTCGAAATTTTAGGTTTTAATATGTCTCAAAATAACCAAGCCCCTGTGCTTGTGGGTGGTGTTGCAGTAAACCCGTATGAAAGTGTTGAACAGCTTCTCGCTGATGTTATTTCTCCTGATGGCAAGGTTATTCCTGGTATGGCCGTTGCTATAAACCCAGAGAAAGTACTAAAGGCATTAGATGACCCAGAAACCAAAGAAATTTTAGCACAAGCAACACTTCCTTATGCTGATGGGATTGGTGTTGTTAAATCATTACAGCAAAAGACAGGTAAAAAGTGTATCAGGATTGCTGGTTGTGAACTTTGGTTAGACATATTAAATCACTCTGTAGCACACCAATCTAAGGTTGTTCTCATTGGCGCAAAGCCGCAAGTAGTTGAGCGTTGTAACGAGATATTAACTAGTCAAAATGTCAATGTGGTTTCTTATCAAAATGGTTATTTTGAGAGTGAAAATGTGATATTTGATTTAATTAAAAAAACATCACCAGATATTGTTATTGTAGCCTTAGGCTCGCCAAAACAAGAAAAATTAATTGCTAAAATGAGGTTAATACATAACAAAGCCTTGTATATGGGGGTCGGGGGAAGCTTCGATGTTTTAACTGGCAACGTTAAGCGTGCCCCTAAAGCTTGGCAGAACCTTAACTTAGAATGGCTTTACCGCTTGACAAAAGAGCCTAAGCGTATTTTTAGGCAATTAAAATTATTAAAGTTTCTTCATCTTTACCTTCTAAAGAAGCTGTAATGAAAGTCCTTGTTGTATCAAATATGTCCGCAAAGAAGTCTGCACCCTTACAGGGACTCTTTGTGGATAACCAAGTAAAAGTGTTGCAAGGCAAAAGTAATGAGATTGAATACTATAAAATAAAGTGGAATACAGACAGCTTACTTTGTAGATTGTTTAAATATCCTTTTTTTATTCTATGTTTCTTTTGGGACATCATCCTGCAAAAAGAAAAATATGATCTAATACATGTTCACTTTTATTTTCCTACAATCATTTTAGTTGCATTGTACAAGTTTCTAAAAGACAAAAATGTCAAAGTAGTAGTGACGTGCCATGGCAGCGATATTTATTCTTATGATCCCCCAAGTTATTTATATAAAAAGCTATCAAACATAGTTAATTTTTGGATTTTCACTTCATCTGAATTAGAGAAACGTTATTTCAGAAGGGTTTCTAATTCAGAGGTTTTATGTGCTGGATATGATGATAGATTATTTTATTTGAATGAAGCTTCATGCTCTTACATGAATAAATCTTATGATTTCCTACAAATCGGAACATTGAATAACAATAAAGGTTTGGATAGGCTGTTATACCTTGTTGAAGCACTACCACATTGCCGCTTTGCTCTTGTTGGTCAGGGGCCTCTTGAAAATGAGGTTAAAATAGCTTCGAAACGCTTTAGTAACTTTAATTATTTAGGAAGTAAATCGCCAGAGCATTTAGCTAACGTTATTCGCAAGTCTAAATATTTACTTTCTTTGTCTAGAAATGAGTCTTTTGGGTTGACGATAACAGAAGCTCACTCATGTGGTGTGCCATGTATAGCAACACTAACAGACGGTTCAATAGCACAGATTAAAAATAGCGAACAATTAGTTGAACAAGATGGAGTAAAAGAAGGGAAAATTAAAGAAAATTTAAAATCCCTAGCTCAGCGTATGTATTTACTCAATGAAAATGAATATGTTAAGTTATCGCATCGTGTTTCATCATCAACTAGCCAATATTCTCTTAGTTATGTAACTGAGCGGATCTTATCTATATATAAAAACTTAAGGGGTTCTTAAATGCTTGAGAATCCGTGTATTGGTGTATATATACCAACAAAAAACCGCGTTGAGTTATTAAAAAAAGCTGTTGATTCTGTGCTGCAGCAGACTTATCAGAATTTTAAAATTTTAATAGTCGATGATGGCTCATCAGATGGGACTTTTGAATATTTGACCTCTATTGATGATTCTAGAGTTTCATTTATAAGAAATGAAATTTCTGAAAAGGCTTGTAGAGCGCGTAATAAAGCAATAGCAGCTTTGGATACTGAGTTAGTAACAGGCCTTGATGATGATGACATATTTTTACCAAATCGCTTAGAAGAGTTGCTCAAAGTTTATGATCCTAACTATGCATTTGTGTGTAGTGGTTATATTTGGGATTACGGAGTGCAAAAAAAATCTTTATTTTCTAAATCAAAAGTAATTTCGCTCTCAGATGCATTAGATCTAAACCAGTGTTCTAATCAAATTCTAGTTGAAAGGCAAAGGTTGCTAGATGTTGGAGGTTTTGATGCAAAATTACCGGCATTGCAAGATCATGATCTGTGGGTTAGGTTAATTGCTAAATATGGGAGTGCGTATCGTACGGGGAAAGAGCTTTATATTGTTAATGATGATCAAGAATTAGAACGCATTTCATCTGTGACAAATAAGCTTCAAGCGATAGACTTATTTGAAAAGAAGCACAGATCTATAATGTCTACTCGCAATAGGGAAAACTTTGCTTTTTATAGAAAAAAAATAGCCGGCGAGAAAGTTTCATTATTAGAGTTATTTCACTCCACGCAGTACGGTCTGCTCTCTCTGAAAGTTAGGCATGCGCTTACGCAAAAATTAGAGCGGTTAGCAAGGTATCGTTTAGAATATCTCCATACAGGTAAAGTGAGCCATCCTATAATTCATTGGTTTATGAATTATCTTGTTCCTTTGCTTGCCACTGGAGGGCCTGGAGCCTCCAGAGTCATTTTGTTATCTTCATGTATTTTCTTTTTAGGTGCTACTAATACAGCCTCTTTCGGTAGTGATTTTTTTATTTTAATGCTAATAAATACTATGTTTAGTCAAAGTTTTGGATTTTTCTTACTAAAACAAGACTACGCAAACTCGTTCTCTGCGCTTTCAAAAAAATCTATAATTGGGCTGTTTGTTGCAATTTTACTCCTTTTTTCTTTGAATTCTTTAGGGGTAGTGTCAAACCTAATTTATACACTACCATTATTAGTTATTTTACATTTCTATTATCTTCTCAGGTTTCAAAGAATTGCTGAATCAGGCTTTTTTGTTCTAGCTTTATCAGAGTGTATGATATCTCTTATTTGCTTAATCGCGCCGATTATATTGAGTCAGATGCATATAACCCAAGTAAATGCACCTTATTTGGTTTATGTTATAGCTTCTTTGATAGGTTTACTTATCTTATTACTTTTCTCAGTAAAGGGGCGGAGCTTCAATAAAAAAACTCCACCTTTGAAAAAGGTTTTTAACATTGCTATTTCAACCTCAGCAAGCATATTTGCACTTTTTTGCTTTCCTTATGGTGCAAAAGAGATACTTGATGCAGATATGGCTTCTTATGTCGCTTTGTGCATTTCATGCTTTTCAATTGCAATGTTAATACCTAGAACACAGGCAAATAAATCTTTACCTATATTGGGGGCTGAGGATATATTAGTTTCTGATGTTTTTGCTATTAATCAGAAGTACACCAAAATAATTTTAGTAAGTTGTTTCATTAGTCTTATTGTTGCTAGTTCATACTTAATTCTTCTAAAAGTTCCATGGCAGTTGGCTTTAAGCATTTCAACAATAATAATGGTTATTTTCATTTGTTCACAATATGGTTTTATTTATCTCACGACGTTGAGCTTGCATGATAAAGAAGGGGTAGTTGCAAAGTTAAACTTAATGGTTTTAGTTGCTACTTTGTCTGTTCTGTCAGTAGTTGTAATGAAGTCTATTGCTTTAGAGTCTATATACCTCTTACTCCCTGTTATATGTATTGCTTTTATTACACGTAATGTGAGGGCAAAAAAACATATTGTAAACAGTTTAGTAGTTGATTAGCCAATTGCTGATAAATTAATTTAGATTATTTCAGGGCTATAGTGATTAATTTTTATAATTTTTATTGCACTAGTCGTAGTGGGTTTTATTAAGTGAATAAGTACAGAAAAGATTTAGATGGTATCCGAGCAATCGCTGTATTACTCGTCCTTTTTTTTCATGTTGATATTGTTGTTTTTAAAGCAGGTTTCATCGGTGTCGATATCTTTTTTACAATTTCAGGCTTTTTGATTTCAGGCATAGTTTTGCGCGAAGTGCAAACTACAGGCTTTTCGTTTAAAAAGTTTTATATCCGTCGGGCTACCCGCCTTTTACCTGCTTATTTGTTCATGCTCGTCATAACATTATTGGCTAGCCTATACATATTAGCCCCACTTGCGCTATTTGACTTTTTTAAAAGTGCACTTGCTTCATCTTTATTTGTTTCAAATTTTTATTTCTTATTTAACCATAGCGGTTATTTTTCAACGTCTGTCCATGAGTTGCCTTTGCTACATACGTGGTCATTATCTGTTGAAGAACAGTTTTATCTCATCATGCCTTTGTCATTAATTCTTTGGATGAAAATCAAAAGTTTTAAGATTCGCTTTGCTGTCTTACTCGGGGGCTTAGTTTTTTCTATTTTCGTAAGTGCCTTTTTAACGAGCTTTAATCAAGGGCTAAGTTATTTTTTAGTACCAAGCAGAATTCACGAGTTTTTATTCGGAACATTACTTGCCGTAATAATCAATCAATTCTCCAACAAAATTACTCCATCTACTTTTGTATCAAATCTATTATTTGTTTTATCAATATTAGGAATATTCCTTGTCTCAACTATGCTTTCTTCAAAAGGGGATTTTCCTGGTTATATAGCCTCTATAGTTTGCCTTTTTACTGCTCTATTGATTTATGTTGGCCTAAATGAAAACTGCATTAGCCATAAAGTTTTGGGTAATCGTTTGTTTGTTTGGATTGGGCTATTGTCATACTCAATCTACCTTTGGCATTGGCCAATAGTTTCATTATTAAAGTATATGCAAGTTGAGTTTTATTGGTACACTCAGCTTTCCATAGTGATGGTATCACTCTTTTTTGCTGCAATTAGCTACTACTACGTTGAAAAACCATTCCGTTATGGTGTCTATTCTAAAAATAGTAAAGTGGCTTTAGCATTGTATTCACTTCCGGCTGTGGTCCTTATGGGTTTTGTGTCATTTCATTCTTTACTTCCTAGTAAGTTTTCTCAACAAGCTGTTTTAGCTGAGTCAATGACGAAGTCAGCACCTGAAATGGGCCGAGAAATTTGCCATTCAAAGTATTTTGTTGAGGGAGAGCAATGTTATTTAGGTGATACAAATAGTAATCTAAGTGGGCTTTTATGGGGGGACTCTCACGCAAGTCACTTTGCTCCATTTATAGATGTTTATGCCAAAAGCACTCACTTAAAAGTTAAAGACACAACAATGGGTAATTGCCCTGCGATAGTAGATGCATCCACTTATGTTAGTAGTGTAAAATCTGAGTGTTTAGAAAAGAATAGCCAAGTACTAAATTACATAGAGCAAGAGCGCCCAGATAATTTATTTATCGCCAGCTCTTGGTTTGGCTATGTTCGATCCGAGATAAGTGAACACTCTACTGCTCGAAATACGCAAAAAATCATAGATGGCATTGTCAAAACTCTTAATAATGTTCATCAACTTGGGGTTAGTAAGGTATATTTCTTTACAACGGTTGCTCGTCCCGAGAAGGACTTAAGTCACTGTTACCTAAAGCAGCTTCGATTTACAAATAGTAATTGTAATTTTCAATTAAACGAGAAGCAGGTTGATTTTAGTGCGGATTTGAAAAGTAAGTTATCCACATTAGATTTTGTTTATATAGTTGATGTAAATACAATTATTTGTAAAAAAGGTATTTGTAATACTAACATTGGTGATATCCCCTTGTATCGGGATTCTAATCACCTTAATAAATTTGGTGCGCAAGAGCTGGCTAAGCTTTACATGCGACAATTATGATATTGTCATAACCATTGAAATTTGATGGGTTTTTAATAGGTTTTTAATAGGTTTATATGGACGTCTTGAATTATAAAAATATATTTAAACTAGTTTTACTTGATAAATATAAAATATTGATATTGTTTGTGATTTTTGCATCAGTTTCAGTGTTTTATGCCTTAAGTCTACCTAATATTTATACTTCTCGGATAGTTGTTAGCTCTACTATTAATGAAGGTGGAAAACTTAGTGGCAGCTTGGGGGGGCTTGCTTCAATGGCAGGTATCTCGCTAGGTGGTGGAGAGATGAGCCCTGAAGTTGTAAAAGAGTCGTTAGTGAGTAATTCATTTTTGGGTAACTTTGTTAAAGAGAATAACTTAGGCAGCATATTGTTTGCAGCTGAGTCATTTGATCCATCGACTAAAAAGTTTGTTTTTGACGAATCAATTTATGACTCTAATTTAGGTGAATGGACTCGCGAGGTTAAATATCCTCAAGAAGTTATTCCTGCGATTGATGAGTTGGCAAAAAAACTTAAAGAGTCGTTAGTTGTAGGATATGACAGAAAAACAAAGTTAATAACTGTGACCCTATCTTCATACTCACCTGATTTTGCAAAAGAAACATTAACCTTATTGATTTCAGATTTTAACATGTTCATGAAAAATAAAGAAAAAGAGGAAGCTGAGCTGACTATTAAGTATTTAAAAGATAAACTTAATCGTGAACAGGTTTCTGAAATTCGCTTGGCACTTCAGCAACTGCTAGAGGAGCAGCTTAAAAAATTAGCGCTAGCAGAAACAAAAACGGAGTATGCTTTAAAGGTTATTGATAACCCATTAAGAGCTTCTCAAAAGAGCTCTCCAAGGCGCTCAATTATTTGTTTGGCAATAACTTTGTTCGGTACTGCGTTTTGCACTTTATTGTTACTTACATTCAGAATTGCTAGGCTAGAAAGGTAGATGCACAAGCCTTTGTTATTCCAGTTTTATAGTGACCTTATCCGCTACCTTGCAATAATCTATTTGTTATTTCAAGTAGCAGTGATATCGATAATACCTGCAGTTACAATCTTAGACGAAATTATTCAGTTTATATTTTTATTGGGGATTATTGCATATTCAATAAAAAATGAATCTGCTAGGTATGTTCTAAAATTCTACCTTTTAATTAGTCTATGTATGGCTTTACTGAGTATTCAAGCTCTGTCACACAGAGGAATAGTTAATGTAGCATTTCAAATATTTGTTCATACAAAGTATGTACTTTACATATCGGCATTATTTATATTTTTTGAAGTGAGCCGAATTAAGAAGTTAATTACGGCCTTTATGCTGATTAGCGTTCTATTTTTAATTTTCGATCTACTTTTTCCTGGCGTGCTACATAAGTTCTTTGGTGTGGATATATTATTGCGGGGTGGAGTAATAAGACCTATAGGGATTCAAGCACATACAGGTACATTAGGATTTTTGTTTTCACTCTACAGTGTGTATATACTCTTTCAGGTTAGGTCGGGTAACTATTTATGGTTTGTCCTTTTTTCGATCTGTCTCATTGTTGTTTTTCTGACAAGTGTCAGAACCGCGATGCTTGCGTTCCCTATCGTATTGCTCTGGCTTTTTAAAGATTCGTTAAAGCAGGCTTCGATTCTACTGGTGTTAATAATCCCTGCTATATTTTTATTCAGTAAGACAAAATATGCGGATGAGCTTGTTTATATTACGCAGCAGAATATAGAGATGAGTATCGAAGAGCCGCAAAAAAGCGCATATATCAGAGGAATGATGCTTTATTTTTCGTTTGAACTTGCAAATGAAAATTTTCCGATGGGTACTGGAGCCGCAACATTTGGTTCAGTGCGTTCTGATGATAGTGATGTATATGCTTATCTAGGTGTTCATAATAGTCGCTTTTTTATAGAAAAAGATGGTATTTATGATAGCAACTTTGCAAGTATTCTGGGTGAGTTTGGCTACATTGGCTTACTGTTTTATGTTGCGTTTGTAATCTTCATAACCTCTTCTAAATTACTTCCTTCGGGCTATAAATTAGGTAATGGGGCTTATCCTTTGATGATTCTCTTTATACTTTATAGCTTCACTAATCCAGTGTTTATGAATACATTTCAAATAGTTGTATTTTCTTTACTGTATTTTGCTTCAATTGAGAAAATAGATAGCAGAAGTGAGCAATTTAAAGCTTCTCCCAGTTAGCATCAAATAGCTTTTCATTGATAGGTTTAGATGTCGTTGTATTTAAAATTGTTTAGTATTTTTAGTTATAAATGTGGTTAGGTTATTCTTTTTGTTGTACATTCGCTGGGTAAGCCTAATAAGTGTCTGGCGCTATCAAAAAAATGCTCATTATTTTACCCCTTAACATAGTTATGCTAAGGTCTTTTTTGTAAGTTACAAATATTAAAGCTACACTGCAATAACACAAAAGTAAAAGGAGTTAACGAATGAAGCTTCACGCTTTATTATATTCAATTGTTCTATTATCACCCTTAAAAGTTTCTGCTGATTCTATAACTATCCATGAAAATAAAGACACAAAAATCACGGGAATTGAACAAAACGGGGAAATATACGTACCATTCTCATATCTAAAAGAAAAATATAATCTTTATGGAAAAAAAGTAGATGAAGGGTTTGAACTTTCACACTCAGGCCGTTCACTTATAAAGTTCGAACCTTACCAGGCTCAAGGCGAATATTTAAACTTTCAGTATCACAATATCCAGTCTCGCTCTACTATTATAATGGATGCTCGAGGAGTACCAAGAGTAAAGTACAATTGGGGTATAGAGCAGGGTGAGAGCATACTTTGTTAACAAGTATTAACCAAAGATAAGCTCAGCCCTGAATTCATCGTCAAAACTAGCCC
>NZ_JABVXF010000099.1 GCF_013349995.1 Pseudoalteromonas sp. 0303 | reverse complement strand
AAAGCCATGGCTTTTGACGTACGTGTGATTGGTAACCACGACTATGCGTGGGGACCTGAGCAACTGTTGGACTTTGCCGATGACGATAATGCCATCGTGCTTTCAAGTAACACCGAATATGATGGTAGCAATGATACGCCGTTTGCCGGTGTTGATTTTTCGGTTGTCCAAGTAGGTTGCCTTCGTATCGGCTTTTTTGGCATGACTTCAGTGCCTTGGAATGAACTTGATGAACCAGTTGAAGACGAGCCAATTCCTGATTTTATCGCTAATTTCAAAATGAATTGGCAGTGGCAAGAAGTGGCTGAGCAGCTTGTTAACCAATACCGTCAAGATGTTGATTATATGGTCATGGTCAGTCACTTAGGTGAAGGCACTGACACCCGCATTGCACAAAATGTTACTGGAATTGATTTAGTGCTTGGTGGGCATACCCATGGCGGTGAAAGCTATCAAACCTTAGATAACGGCAGCATTGTTATTCAGCCAAACTTTTTTGCACAAGGGCTAACGGATCTTACCTTAACCTTCAACCTTGAAGACAAGACACTTGCGGATGTTGATTACAATACAGTTCCAACCACCAGCATTACGACCCTAGATGAAAGCACTAAAACCGCCATCGATGAAATCATGGGACGTTATGCTCCAGACGCAAACACCGAAATTGCCGTTTCAGAAAACTACCCTACTGCAGAAGAACTCACCACGATTACAGCCAAAGCGACTATGCAGCAGTTCCCTGCTATTGATGCCGCCTTACTTGATGCAAGCCAAGTACAAGATCGTTGGCTACCGGGTACACTAACCCAAGAAGACTTTCATGCCGCGTTTAAGGTTGAACGCCAACCATCGAATACCCCAGGCTTTAATTCAATTTATCAAGTTGCGGTGACTGGCAACCAGTTGAAAGGCATGCTCGAAAGCCAGCCAGAATGGGTATCTTTAGTGCCAGATAACATTGATGATGCAAGCACTTATCACGTTGCTCTATTTAAAGGCCCAGCGCTAAATAGCGAATTGTTCTTCCCTGCTCTGCCAAACTTAGAAGCACAATTGGTCGCTGAAAGTTGGTGGCTGCTTGATAACTACGCGCGAGCACGCACCAGCCAATGTTTATATATCGATACCGATAACATGCTTAATGCCTGTAAAGCAGATGATGCGGTCACAGTATGGAACTTTAACAACCCTGAGCAAGGCTTTAGCAGTGACTTTGGCCCTGCAACACTCAGCTTTTATGACCCTGAAGACAAAAA
>NZ_JABVXF010000098.1 GCF_013349995.1 Pseudoalteromonas sp. 0303 | reverse complement strand
AAAGCCATGGCTTTTGACGTACGTGTGATTGGTAACCACGACTATGCGTGGGGACCTGAGCAACTGTTGGACTTTGCTGATGACGATAATGCCATCGTGCTTTCAAGTAACACCGACTATGATGGTAACAGTGAGACGCCGTTTGCCGGTGTCGATTTTTCGGTTGTCCAAGTAGGTTGCCTCCGAATAGGCTTTTTTGGCATGACTTCAGTGCCTTGGAATGAACTTGATGAACCAGTTGAAGACGAGCCTATTCCTGATTTTATCGCTAATTTCAAAATGAATTGGCAGTGGCAAGAAGTGGCTGAGCAGATTGTTAACCAATACCGTCAAGATGTTGATTACATGGTCATGGTGAGTCACTTAGGTGAAGGCACTGACACCCGTATTGCACAAAATGTTGCAGGGATTGATTTAGTCCTTGGTGGGCACACCCATGGCGGTGAAAGCTATCAAACATTAGATAACGGTAGCATTGTTATTCAACCAAACTTCTTTGCACAAGGCCTAACTGATCTTACCTTAACCTTTAACCTTGAAGACAAAACTCTTGCAGATGTTGGTTACAATACAGTACCAACCACCAGCATCACGACCCGAGATGAGAGCACTAAAACCGCCATCGATGAAATCATGGGACGTTATGCTCCAGATGCAAACACCGAAATTGCTGTTTCAGAAAATTACCCTACTGCAGAAGAACTCGCCACGATTACAGCCAAAGCGACTATGCAGCAGTTCCCTGCTATTGATGCCGCTTTACTTGATGCAAGCCAAGTACAAGATCGTTGGCTACCGGGTACATTAACCCAAGAAGACTTTCATGCCGCGTTTAAGGTTGAACGCCAACCATCGAATACCCCGGGCTTTAATTCAATTTATCAAGTTTCGGTGACTGGCAGCCAGTTAAAAAGAATGCTCGAAAGCCAGCCAGAATGGGTCTCTTTAGTGCCAGATAACATTGATGATGCAAGCACTTACCTCGTTGCTCTATTTAAAGGCCCAGCGCTAAATAGCAAATTGTTCTTCCCAGCTCTGCCAAACTTAGAAGCACAATTGGTCGCTGAAAGTTGGTGGCTACTTGATAACTACGCGCGAGCACGCACCAGCCAATGTTTATATATCGATACCGATAACATACTTAATGCGTGTAAAGCAGATGATGCGGTCACAGTATGGAATTTTAACAACCCTGAGCAAGGCTTTAGCAGTGACTTTGGCCCTGCAACACTCAGCTTTTATGACCCTGAAGACAAAAA
>NZ_JABVXF010000097.1 GCF_013349995.1 Pseudoalteromonas sp. 0303 | reverse complement strand
ATGTATGGTACGCCCCGTTTTGCAAGTTAATAACTAAAAATAACGGAGATGGTTTGCGCTAATGTATTCAGAGTCTATTAGAGACTAACATTAGTCCCAGCTCTACGATGAGATCTGCGCCAGATTGTCCTCAAAAACGAGAAAGCATTTTTCTTGCTGAACTGTCCACAAGGTCTTCAATCTGGTGGTCTAACCGTTTTGTCATCATTAATTATCATATGCAAACTGACTTAAACTCTAATTTCAAAAGGCTTCTTCGTGGTCATTACAGACCAAGCTATTCTTGCTATTTTATTTGCTAAAGCTACAAGCGCCACATTAAACGGCTTTCGACATTTTAAATCTATCAACCATGTTCCAAAGAACTTTTCTGCTGTTTTATCTCGCCACATAACGGCACGAGCTGCGTGAATAAATAACTCTCTAAGCTCCTTATTCCCTCGCTTAGAAATACCTAGCATTCTGGGCTTTCCTCCCGTTGAATATTGAAATGGCACTAACCCCAGCCATGCTGCAAAATTACGACCATTGTCGAAATCCTGTGGACTGCCAACTGCTGAGATACAGCACGATGCAGTCATAGGCCCAACACCTGGAATTGTTTGTAATAACTGAGCTACATAGTTTTCTTTATTTAATGCTAATAACTTTTCCTCTTGTGCTTTAATCCACACGTTTAGCTGATTGTAATATTCATATTGAGTGGTTAGCTCTGCAATTAATAGCGGTGGTAACACTTCATTTTGGTCTGCTATCCATTGGAACAAGTTTTTCATTTGATGATGGCCTCTTGGAAAGCTAAGGCCAAACTCCAATAGTATCGAGCCAATTCGGTTCATACAGGCGGTTCTTTCTTTAATATAGCCAGAGCGAACACGTCTAATAACTATACCTAGTTGAGCTTCTTCTGTTTTGACTGAAACAAATCGCATGTTAGGCCTTGTCGCAGCTTCTGCAATTGCGTCAGCATCAATGTAATCATTCTTATGGGACTTAACATAAGGCTTTACGTATTGAGCTGGTATTAGTTTGACCTCATGACCAAATTGTTTGCATTTCCTTGCTAGCCAGTGAGCACCACAACAAGCCTCCATCGCAATGGTTGTTGATTCTTGGACAGATAGAAAATCGACTAACTTTGCTCTGGAATATTTATGACGAAAGACTTCACGGCCAGCATAATCGTGACCAATTAAATGAAAAGTTGATTTACCTAAATCAATACCTATGACTTTTGCAAATGACATGATGGTTTCCTCCTGTAATAGCCAACTCTATGAGTTTAGCTAATGGGTGGGGCGTACCATCTAATTAACG
>NZ_JABVXF010000096.1 GCF_013349995.1 Pseudoalteromonas sp. 0303 | reverse complement strand
CGCTTATGTGGACTCCCCCTTGTCAACAACAATAATTTACAATCAAAAGAATAAATGCGTGCTTATGTACGAGCTCTATTAGAGAAGCTATCTCTGGCTCACTGATATTTACGCGAACTCGTTGTCAAATCTCTAGAGCGAGCTTTTTGCTCTTAGCGAAGCACTGACTTAACGAGCTGATTTTTATCTTTACGTTGAGCATTACTATTGTGGAACTCATTTAGCAGACAGTAACTCTGCTTTATATTCAGTTTTGTTCGTTAGCATAGAAAAGGCTGTTCTTACCGTTTTATTTGCTAAAGCGACTGCAGCACAGCGCTTACCTTTTCGTTCAACTAATTGCTGTATCCATAACTCTTTTTTGGTTTTAGCTACTCGACGAGTTGCCTGATTAACTACTGACATCGCACCACTTACCAAATAACTGCGAACCGTTTTGTTTTTGACATATTTACCTATCGAGCCAAGCTTCACTTTTCCCCCAGAAGAGTGCTGTATTGGTGTTAACCCAATGCAGGCTGCTGCATCACGCCCTTTTTTGAATGTCCCTATTTCTCCACAACCTAAGGATATGTATAGATTTATAGCGTTAAGTGGGCCAACGCCCTCTATCGCCATTAATGATTTACATGTTTTATGTTGGTTGGCCGCTTTCTCTATACACATATCATACTGAGCTATGTCTTCTAAAAGACTCTGATAATGATGTAAGGCAATATTAAGCGCATGTCTAAACTCGGGTGAAAAATCATTGTCAGCATCTTCAAGTATCGACTTAACAACTTCAGTGATGCCGCCTTTAGCACCCGCTACCCTGATATTGAATTCAAGCAGTAATCCAGTTAATTGATTGTATGAAGCTACTTTTTGCTTAATGGCAAGCTCTCGCAAACGGACAAGGCTCTGAAGCGCTTGTTGGGCTTTACTTTTTCCATTAACAAAATCGACATTGGCAAGTTGTGAAGCTTGCACGATAGCTAATGCATCATTTTTGTCAGTCTTTTGATTTTGCCTAATTTGAGCAACAAGCTTTGCCGAAATCAAACGAGAATCATGACCGCACGCTATCGCTTGCTGTTTCCAGTAGTTAGAAGTACTGCATGCTTCGAATACGATGGTCATTGTGTCGCTATTAGCAAGCCATATTTTGAAATCACGAGGTGTCATTGCCTCATTGGAATGCACTTTATTGTGTTTGGTAACACAAACTTGGATTTCATTCTTTGCTAAATCAACACCAACTACTATCTTATTCATAATGGACTCCCATAACATTTTGGTCTGCTAACTTAAATGTTAGTCCAACCTTCGGTGGTTGGGGGAGTCCAATTATCT
>NZ_JABVXF010000095.1 GCF_013349995.1 Pseudoalteromonas sp. 0303 | reverse complement strand
GAACCCCTGTTACCGCCGTGAAAGGGCGGTGTCCTAGGCCTCTAGACGATGGGGACACATAATGTGTCACTAGGACAACTGAATAGTTAGGCTCGATTCAGACGAGCTCTTAATAACACAACACTTAAAGTGAGTGGCGTCCCCAAGAGATTCGTACTCTTGATAACGTCGTGCATAGATTGCGCGGTGTTCACCGCCCCACTACACATAACCTACTTAAATAAGTGGCGTCCCCAAGGGGATTCGAACCCCTGTTACCGCCGTGAAAGGGCGGTGTCCTAGGCCTCTAGACGATGGGGACACATAATGTGTCACTAGGACATTAAATGATAGTTTGACTCATATCGGAGTTAAGGTTACTAAAATAACATGCAAGTACTCGAGACTGACATATTTATTTTCTTGGCAATTGCTCACTTACTAAGAGTAAGTGGCGTCCCCAAGGGGATTCGAACCCCTGTTACCGCCGTGAAAGGGCGGTGTCCTAGGCCTCTAGACGATGGGGACGCAGAAAACTGCAACCCTAGGACAAACACTATGCAAATCTGGTGGAGCTATGCGGGATCGAACCGCAGACCTCTTCGCTGCCAGCGAAGCGCTCTCCCAGCTGAGCTATAGCCCCGACTTGCATACACACCACCAATTAATGTTGGTTGTGTATCGCTGAGTGCGGGGCGCATTCTATGCAGCCCCCCAAATAAAGTCAACAGTTTTTTATCTAAGTTTATTTAAATGATTTAAATTTCAACAAGCTGACTAAATATCAATCCGTTGCGGAGGTATTTTATACAAAGTGCTATCAAATTAGCTATTTTGGGCTAATTGCATCGCTGGTTTGTTATCAATGACTCTCTGCTTTTGAGTTTACTCTCTAAAAAAAGGTATACATTTATATGCAAAATAAAATTCGTTATTTAAAGCTTTAAATAAAACGACTTCCCCCTTCCCTGCTTTGTTTTAATAGTGCTAACTAGAATGCAATTAACTGATACAAATTTATCGGTATGAAAAAACTGTTTTAAAAATTTACTGTATTCATATCATTTGGAATGATTTACCTAGGTCATAGAGCTATAGATCCAAGTCTAAATATAAGCTTATGAATATAAATTGCATATTTGTTCGCCAAAAAATGCTTAAATGCCATGTCATTGTTTATAAAAGCTGCATCTAACACATTTTTACTCATTCAAGTGTTGACACAATTACAACTCTATCTATAATAGCGCCCCACAACAACGCAGCAATGAGTTGTTTTAGATATGGGTCGTTAGCTCAGTTGGGAGAGCATCGCCCTTACAAGGCGAGGGTCACTGGTTCAAGTCCAGTACGACCCACC
>NZ_JABVXF010000094.1 GCF_013349995.1 Pseudoalteromonas sp. 0303 | reverse complement strand
AGCTATCAGCTATCAGCTATCAGCTATCAGCTATCAGCTATCAGCTATCAGCTATCAGCTATCAGCTATCAGCTATCAAAAACATAAAACCTGAGAGATCAATGTAAAGCTATTATTGTTAAAAAACATAAATAACTAAGCCACCTCTCGATCAGCTAAAAACTGACGGCTGAAAGCTGGCAGCTCTAAAAAACAAAAAACCCAGCCGAAGCTGGGTTTTTGGTATTCTGATAAACGTAAATATTAACGTTTTGAGAATTGTGGACGCTTACGTGCTTTCTTAAGACCCACTTTCTTACGCTCAACTTTACGTGCATCACGTGTAACGAAACCTGCTTTACGAAGTGTAGGACGTAGAGACTCGTCAAACTCCATAAGTGCACGAGTGATACCGTGACGGATAGCACCAGCTTGACCAGTAGTACCACCACCTGAAACAGTGATGTGTAGGTCAAACTTTTCAGTCATTTCTACGTGCTCTAATGCTTGACGAACAACCATGCGAGCAGTCTCACGACCGAAGTACTCTTCTAGAGAGCGCTTGTTGATTACGATGTTACCAGTGCCTGGGCGTAAGAATACGCGAGCACTTGAACTTTTACGACGACCTGTACCGTAGTATTGATTTGCCATGATAGTGCTCCTTAAATGTCTAGAACCTGAGGCTGTTGTGCAGCATGGTTGTGCTCAGTACCTGAGTAAACTTTAAGTTTACGGTACATTGCGCGGCCTAAAGGACCACGTGGCAACATGCCTTTAACAGCTTTTTCGATGATCATTTCAGGCTTTGCAGCTTGAAGCTTGTCGAAAGTAGTAGACTTAAGACCACCTGGGAAACCAGTATGAGCGTAGTACATTTTGTCTTTTGCTTTATTACCAGTAACAGTAACTTTCTCAGCGTTGATAACGATGATGTAATCACCAGTATCTACGTGAGGAGTGTATTCAGCTTTATGCTTACCGCGTAGGCGACGAGCGATTTCAGTAGCGATGCGACCTAAAGTTTTACCTTCAGCGTCAACTACGTACCAGTCACGTTTTACTGTTTCTGGCTTAGCAACAAACGTTTTCATTTATTAAAATCCAATGTTTTTTAATTAAAACCACAGGTAATTATTATTAATTACCGCTCTAAGTTGAATGCTTTAACCCCTTCGAGTTTAAGACTTTGAGCCATCAATTAGAGGCTAAACTAATATCTGGCAATAGAACGCAACGTGGCAGACGCGGGAGTATACCAGCACTTGAACCACATTGCTATATGATGGTTGTTTTTTATTCGAGAAAATCAGCTATCAGCTATCAGCTATCAGCTATCAGCTATCAGCTATCAGCTATCAGCTATCAGCTATCAGCTATCAGCT
>NZ_JABVXF010000093.1 GCF_013349995.1 Pseudoalteromonas sp. 0303 | reverse complement strand
CTGATGAGCGGTGTCACATCATTGCTATCGGCCAAGGTATCAAGAGTGATGGTCGGTGCGGTGATGTCTATTTCACCCGTCGCACTGGCTGTTGCTGGGTTACCTGCTTGATCGCTTACTGTTGCAGTAACCGTGTATTCTCCTTCCGCTAGCAGTGTACTCGCCGCCACTGACCAGGTACCATTGCTTTGCATTAAAGTGGTCACTGTGTGGCTGTTGTTGTTTGCATCGGTAAAGACCACTGTGACTGTACTGCCTTGCGGTGCACTGGCTGTGCCGCTGACTGTCGGCGTGGTGTCATTGGTGACAGCTAACGCATTAATGTCAATCGCTGGCATGGTGGTATCGATAATACCTGTTCGTGTGGCCGTTCCATCAATGCCGTTTTCTGTCACGGTCGCGGTGACTGTAAAGTCCCCTTCAGCCAAGTCACTACTTGCTGTGACTGCCCATGTTCCGCCATTAACCGTGGTCGTTAATGTTTCTACTGGGTTGATACCATCGTCAATCACCACGGTCACTAAACTACCATTGACTGCATCACTGGTGCCGTTAATGGTCGGTGTCGTGTCATTGGTTTCGCCAATGGCATTAATGGTGATACTCGGTGCGGTGGTATCAAGCACCGCGGTGTCATTGGCGGTTGTTTCATTACCCGCAGCATCGGTAATACTGGCGTCAATGCTGATACTGCCATTATTTAGTGGGCTTGGCACATCCGCTGACCATGTGCCATCCCCCAGTACCGTGGCTGTAAAGGTGTAGGTGTTTGTGCCGTCTGAAACACTTAAGTTAACCACACTGCCCGCAGGCTCATTGCTGGTACCACTGATTGTTGGAGTATCGTCATTGGTGGTACCCAAGCTGTCTATCGCTAAGCTAGGTGGCAATGTATCAATGCTGCCACTGCCTGTATCAGTACCAACATTGCCTGTCGCATCAATAATTGTGGCCGTTACTGTATAAGCGCCATCGGGTAAGCTCGGTGCTGTGGCTTGCCACGACCCATCGGCTTGCACTGTGGCTGTAACGGTCTGTGTATCGCTGTTGCTATCTACAATAGATAAGCTCACTACCGTCCCTGCTGGCTCAGTAGAAGTGCCCGTAATAAGCGGCGTACTGTCATTACCCAAACCATTGTCGTTAACCACCACCACTGGGGCTGTCGTATCGATAGAGCCACTGGCATTGACCGTCGTTGGATTACCCGCTTCATCACTAATTGTAGCTGACACGGTGTAATCACCTTCGGCGAGTCCATTAGGCACTTCAACACGCCAATCACCATTACTGTCAACGGTTGCGGTCAGTGTTTGTACGGTGCCATCATTATCTGTCACCGTTACTGTAACAGTACCACCTATTTCATTACTGCG
>NZ_JABVXF010000092.1 GCF_013349995.1 Pseudoalteromonas sp. 0303 | reverse complement strand
CTGATGAGCGGTGTCACATCATTGCTATCGGCCAAGGTATCAAGAGTGATGGTCGGTGCGGTGATGTCTATTTCACCAGTGGCACTGTCGGTGCCGGTATTACCTGCCGCATCAGTGACTGAAGCATTAACAGTAAAACTACCTTCTGCCAGTATAGTGGCTGCAGCAACTGACCAGCTTCCATTCGCTAATACCGTAGCGACTAAAGTTTGTGGATTGCCTTGTGAATCAGTAATGAGCACTGTGACTGTGCTTCCTGCCGGCACATCCGTTGTACCACTTATTGTTGGCGTGGTATCATTTGTTTGTGCAACCTCATTAATTACAATGATGGGTGAGGTTAAATCAATTGTTCCTACAGCAGAGTCTGTGCCTTCAACACCACCTACAGTAACGCTAGCAGTAACCGTAAAATCACCTTCAGTTAATGCATTATTAGCTGTGGCAGTCCAAATACCACCTGAGGCACTTACGGTCAGTGTTTCAACTGGATTGATGCCATCATTTATAGTCACTGTGATCGTACTTCCATCAGGAGCACTTGTTGTTCCTGAAATAGTAGGCGTTGTATCGTTCGTCTGGCCTATAGCATCAATTGAAATACTAGGCGCACTGGTATTCAAGGTGAAATTCTCTGTTGCTGAGGCGCTATTTCCTGCAGCATCTTCTACCGTAGCAACCACGCTGTAGTCATCATTCGCTAACAATGAAGAGGTCACAGACCAATTACCAGCGCCATCAACAGTTGCGGTCAAGCTGATTTCATCACCACCGGTATCTGTTAATACAAGTGAAATAACGGTGCCTGCTGGCTCCGAAGATGTACCACTAATGGTTGGTGTTGCAGTGTTAATTGTACCTAGATTATTGATTGTAATGATAGGCGCTATAGTATCTATCGCCCCTGAGCCTGTATCACTCCCTGTATTACCTGCAGCATCTGTGATTGTTGCAGTAATTGTGTAGTTACCATCAGGTATTTCTGATGCGTCTGTTTGCCATGTGCCTGCAGCACTTACAACAGCTGTAAAACTATAATTATCGCCATTACTGTCTGTAACTATAATATTTACAATTGTGCCCGCAGGCTCGGTAGAAGTGCCGCTGATTGTTGGGGTATTATCATTGCTTAAGCCATTATCATTCACAACGACTGTAGGATTTACCGTATCAATACTACCTGAGGCACTGATTGTTGTACTATTGCCCGCCACGTCACTCACTGTTGCTGACACGGTGTAATCACCTTCGGCGAGTCCATTAGGCACTTCAACACGCCAATCACCATTACTGTCAACAGTTGCGGTCAGTGTTTGTACGGTGCCATCATTATCTGTCACCGTTACTGTAACAGTACCACCTATTTCATTACTGCG
>NZ_JABVXF010000091.1 GCF_013349995.1 Pseudoalteromonas sp. 0303 | reverse complement strand
TAATGCTGATCAGTTAAGAAGTTGATCAGTTGACCGATCAGAATGATCATGCACAATCCGTAGTTAGGCAACTAACTACGGATTTTTTGTGAATATAGAACAAGCTCTTCATTCTGCTTTCGAAGAAAGCACTCGTTACCACACGTTTGAAAAATTATCTGAAATTTTATCTTCTGACCTGATTGAACAAGGCTTTCAACAAGCAGGAGTAGCCACAGTTAGAAAGCGCAGGTTGCCTTTAGAAGCTGTGCTTTGGTCTGTTATTGGCATGGCATTATTTCGTAAAGAATCTGTCTGGAATATTGCGAATAAACTAGACATTATGCTGCCTGGCAAAAATCAGTTAGTCGCCCCGAGTGCCATGGTTCAAGCTCGCCAGCGATTAGGTGATGACCCCGTTAAGCAAGTCTTTAATAAAGCTGCTGATAATATGTACCATACAGAAGAGTTTGAAACGTGGGCTGGGTTAAACTTATTAGCGGTTGATGGCGTTGTTTGGCGTACGGCCGATTCAGATGAGAATCGTGAAGCATTCTCATCGGCTAGAAACCAATATGGTGATACAGGATTCCCACAAATTCGCATGGTTTGTCATATGGAACTAACCAGTCACCAACTGATAAGCAGTGAGTTTGATAACTATAAGACGAATGAAATGAAGCTTGCTGAGCGACTGATTGAGCGTACACCTAACCACTCGTTGACCATGTTTGATAAAGGATACTATTCACTGGGCTTGTTAAATCGATGGCACAGTACTGGAGAAGAAAGGCATTGGCTAATACCTGCAAGACCTGATTTACAATATGAAGTCGTTTCTAAGGTTGGTAACAATGACCTAATAATTGAGCTCAAAACCACTAAGCATGCTCAAAAGAATTTCCCCGATGTTCCCGAAGTTATTAAAGCAAGATTGGTTAGTAAAACCATAAAAGGTAAAAATTACCGAATATTAACCTCGATGGTAGATAGACTTCGTTTTCCAAGTAGCGAAATAGTTGATTTATACAGCCATCGCTGGGAAATAGAATTAGGGTATCGAGAAATAAAGCAAACAATGCTAGATAGCACATACCATCTTCGGAGTAAGCGCCCTGATATGGTCAGGCAGGAGCTATGGGGGATCCTCCTCGCATACAATTTAATTCGAAGATTGATGACCCTAGCAGCAAAAGCTGAAGGAATATGGCCTAACCAACTCAGTTTCTCAAGCTGCTCGATGGCAGTTATTCAATACTTCTCATCAATATCAATTATGAGCCCCGGTAATATTCCAATTCACTGGAAGCATCTATTAGGTACGCTGAGACTATTTAAACTGCCACCTAGAAAAGAAGATAGGCGATACCCAAGAGCGATAAAGCCTAAGCCATCAAAGTACCCACATAAAAAAAGAAATGCCAGTCAGCTTAACTGACTGGCATTG
>NZ_JABVXF010000090.1 GCF_013349995.1 Pseudoalteromonas sp. 0303 | reverse complement strand
CAGACTCTACTCGTGTTTTAGGTGCTATACAGCTAAATTCATCTAAATCATTTACAGTTACAGGTAATGATGATGCACTAGTTGCAGCTGCGAATGTTGATAATCAATTAATTAGTAATACGGTTGCTGTAAGTGAAATTGATATCAAAACTCAGACCGGCTCACAAGATGCGTTAGCGATTATTGATGCTGCCATAGCACAAATAGATAGCCAGCGAGCTGACTTAGGGGCAGTACAAAACAGGTTTGGACACACAATCAGTAATCTTTCAAGTATATCTGAGAATGTTTCTGCTTCACGTAGTCGTATTCAAGATACTGACTTTGCAACAGAAACAGCACATATGACTAAAAACCAAATCTTGCAACAAGCGGGTACATCAATCTTGTCGCAAGCAAACCAAATACCACAAGCGGCTATCAGCTTGCTAGGTGGTTAATTAAATTTATAGTTTTATATACGAAAAGCGCACAGGTTGCGCTTTTTTGTTGCGTAACATTAAAATAGCTGGGCGGTAATTTGGTCAGTGCTCTTTTATCGCTATTTTCTTATTGCATAGCGCCTCTTAACCTCTTTGTAACTAATTCACCTAAAACCTTTTTACACAGAGAGAAAAAATGAGAAATAAATGAGGGGGTGATATGACGTAAGAGGAAAAAGTAGAATTTTTTAAAATAAAAAATGAGTAAAATCAGTTTGTTAATCTGGAAAGCTCAAATAAAATCCATTTTTTTTAAAAAAAAGCCTAAAGAAAAATTCTCAGCTGCCGTTAACTTAATCAGTACGGAGCTTGAACATACAATTTGTGAAAGTTCTTGGTTAAATCAAAACAGATATATTACGAAAGTAATCAGGAGTTTTATCATGGCTTTAACAGTAAATACAAATGTATCTTCATTAAACGCTCAGCGTAACCTTTCTCGTTCAGGTCAAGGTCTAGCAACCTCGATGGAGCGCCTTGCGTCAGGTATGCGTATCAACAGCGCAAAAGACGATGCAGCAGGCCTACAAATTTCAAACCGTTTAACTTCACAGGTTAATGGCTTAGCCGTAGCGCAGCGTAATGCCAACGATGGTATTTCAATGGCGCAAACCGCCGAAGGGGCGATGCAAGAGTCTACCAATATATTACAGCGTATGCGTGAGCTTGCATTGCAATCGGCGAATGGTTCTAATTCATACGAAGACAGAACTGCTCTACAAAAAGAAGTAACAGCACTGCAAACTGAGTTAACGCGTATCGCAGAGACAACATCCTTTGGTGGTCAGCAGTTGCTAGATGGTTCATTTGGGACAAAAGCCTTTCAAGTAGGTGCTAATGCTAACGAAACAATTAGTGTTTCATTATCAAGTGTTGCAGCTGATGATATAGGCACAAAGCAAATTAATCTTCAGTCAGCAGACGGTTTTGGTCAGGCACTAACTGCATCAGGTGATACTGCTGGTGCAAACCCAATTGCAAATACTATGACTTACACTAT
>NZ_JABVXF010000008.1 GCF_013349995.1 Pseudoalteromonas sp. 0303 | reverse complement strand
AGAAAAAAGAAAATGGCAGGGCTAGACGATGATTATCGCTCAACCCTGTTAGAATCTGGGATTAAAATGCGCTAGCCGTGATTGGTAAGTTGTTGTGATTAATGGAAATACTACAATAACAACAAAGGGAATTATGCGCTTTATCCTCTGCATTTTTTATATTTCAGTCCTCAGTGGTTGTCAAAGTTTTATTGCTTATCAAATCACTCAACCGGCACAAGAAGTATCATTTGACGGTATGGAAAACATGGTCATATTTTCCGGAGCCCCAACACACTCTTGTATCAACGATTTGCAATGCCTAGATTTTCGATTATTTTCACAAAGCGACTTAAATAAGCATTTTTTGGAAGTGGGCAATCTCAATTTAAGTTTAGTTTTAAAGAGTAACAATAAAAGGGAAGAGTTTAAATCTGAACTGGATTTGAGTAATCAAGCAACCTCAAACTCCTCAAATGTAATTGTGCTATTCCCTGGTTACGGTGTAAATAGCATGGGTTACAGCTTTCAAGCCCGTTGGCTTAGCCATTTTACCGGCAAAGATGTCATCCTCATGCCTGCGAGCAATCAGTATAATGAATTCAAGTTTGGTCTAAATAGTCTAGATGTATTACAACATTATTTAAATAACAACCAATACCAACAAATTGATATTTTAAGTTATTCAATGGGCAGTATTGCTGCTATGCAATTTGCAAAGCAGATGTCTAATGTAAAGCAACAGATAATGGTTGCACCAATGATGCACTTTGACACCGCATTAATGTCCGTAGCTAAAAGTTATCACCCAACCTTAAGCTACTTTGTCAAGGATAATGATTTTAAAAATGCAGCAAAAAATGTAATTCAAAACAGTGGTATTGATGAAACACAGCTTGATTTAATCGCCCTACTGAACGGCAAACAATCAGCTAATAGAACCACACTCTATGTTAGTAACGCAGACCCAATAAGCCCCGCTAGTTATTGGCAAGCACTTCAAAATAAGAGTGTATCCATAGTGCATTACAGTAATTTGAACCACACCAGAATGGTAAGCCTTATTAATCAAGCCATGCGCAATGAGGTTTTACATCGATTAATGTAACCAACAAATAACAAGGACAGCAATGAACATATTCTTTAATAAACTAAGGTTGCTTGTAGTTTTTTATTTAGTCGTAATTTCAAGCCTCGCACATAGCCAAAACATGCAAGCAGAGATGGCTGACTTTATTAGTGGCTTTCATAACTTTAAGCAGTTTAATGGCAATGTATTAGTTGCTAAGGATGGAAACGTACTGTTTGAACAAAGCTTTGGCTATGCCAACTTTGAATGGGATATAAGACATAGTAATAAAAGTAAATTTAGAATTGGTTCAATTACCAAACAATTTACCGCCATGTTAATTCTGCAATTGGCACAAGATGGAAAACTTAAACTCGATGATCACCTTGCAACATACCTCCCTGATTACAGAAAAGATATAGCCACTAAAATTACCCTTCGCCAAATACTTAATCACACCTCTGGTCTTGGAAATTATACTCAGGCAAAATCTTTTCGTGATGAGTACAGCCGAAACCCTTACAGTGTTGATGAATTTATTCGCTTATTATGTAGTGATGATCTAGTGTTCGAGCCTGGCACTGAATTTCGTTATAGCAATTCTGGCTATTTTATTTTGGGTGCGGTAATCGAAAAGGTAACAGGTCAAAAATATCAAGACGTATTGCAGAAGAATATTTTAGATCCACTCGATATGAAGAGTACAGGCTATGATTCTCACAATAAAATCATTAAATTTCGCGTATCGGGTTACGACAATGGCCTAGCAGGTTATAGCAATACTGATTATTTAGATATGTCTATCCCGTATGCTGCTGGGTCAATGTATTCAACAGCACGAGATTTACTAAAATGGGATCAAGCTCTCTACACAGGTAAGTTATTGAACAACGAATATAAAAAACAGATGTATCAAATTTCTGAGCAAAGAAATTATGCACTTGGTTGGGAAGTTACAAACCTTGATAAAAGCACCTACGGAAAACCGCTAACCCGTATTCAACATGGCGGTGGCATCAATGGTTTTAATGCGTTTATAAGTAGAATAATCGAAGACAAATTACTGGTTGTCATTTTAAATAACACCGGTGGTGCGCCACTCACACCCATGACTAATGGCTTACTTGCAATCTACTATGGCAAACCCTACGAAAAAGCGACAGAGCATGTAGATAGTAAACTTTATAACGCATTTAAACGTGAAGGTATTGCAGGACTGAAGAATAGCTATCAGCAAATGGTGAGTGAGGGTAATACGCCTAGAGAAAGGTCGCTAAACTACTTTGGCTATGAATTAATGCAGATGGATGAGCTAGACGCCGCAATCACGGTGTTTGAACTCAATAATCAATCTTATCCAGAATCAGCAAATACGTTTGACAGTTTAGGTGAAGCATATTTAGCAGCTGGTGATAAACAAAAAGCATTAGCAAGTTACAAAAGTGCGCTAAAACTTAATCCTGACAGTGAAAGTGCTAAACAAGCGATTGAGAAATTACAATAAATAAAGGCCACAAGAGTGGCCTCACTTTTTACTTACAGCTTATAGCTTAAAGCTTTTAACATGCTTGTTTTTGCGTTGCTTGGATATAAGCAACTAAATCTTCAATCGATACAACGGGCATATTGTGCTCACTGGCAAACTTGCTAACTTCAGGCAAGCGAGCCATTGAACCATCTGGATTCGTTAATTCGCAAATAACACCAAACGGTGTTAAACCCGCTAACTGCATTAAATCAACCGATGCCTCGGTATGGCCACGGCGCACTAATACCCCACCGGTTTGTGCTCGCAGTCCAAACACATGTCCTGGACGAGATAAGTCTTCAGGCTTTGCATTGTCAGCTGTTGCCGCTTTAATGGTGGTTACACGATCAGCCGCTGAAACGCCAGTTGTCACGCCCGTTTTAGCTTCAATGGTCACTGTATACGCTGTTTTGTTCTGACTGGTGTTATGCTCAACCATTTGTGGTAAATCAAGCTGTTTAACACGCTCATCGCCCATGCAAAGACACACAATACCGCTACCTTCACGGATCATCATGGCCATTTGCTCTGTGGTCAGGTGCTGTGCTGAGTACACAAAATCACCTTCGTTTTCACGGTTTTCGTCATCTACCACAAGTACGCCTTCACCTTGCTGCAAAGCAGCAATCGCACGTTCAACGCGTTCAAGTGGTTCGCCAAATTGGCTGAGTAAAGAAGACTGAATCATCATTTTTAATACCTATTAAATTAAATATGAAAAGATTCAGGACATTGAAAGGCACAGCAAAAAAGACCACCCACAGGCAGCCAATTACTATTTTATAGATAAACTATGTTCTCTTTCATCCAAATATACCCAAACTACCTCAATATTCAGAATTCAGCATTTCTCAGGGGCTTAATATCAAGGCGTTATTTTGTAGAAATGGCACTCCCTTTTAAAAAGTAACAACACAGAGAGTAAGTTCCTGAGAAGCGCCCTTCGGGTTGGTTTAAAAGCGATTTATTCAGCGTTATTGATTTTAACAAGGGAATAGCCATTCTTTGCAATCAATGCCTTGCCTAAATCGCTTTTAATTCCAACTGAACCTCGAATATTGAGGTGGTTTGGGTATAAGACCTCGGCTCTGGCCTCTCACCAGATCTGCTGACCTTTAACCAAAGTTAAAGCGCTCGCGGGCTCACTTAAATTTAAAGTATACCGCCGGTGGGGAATTTCACCCCGCCCTGAGAATGTTGCTTAATCAATAAGATGAATAAGCCAAGCTATTCTATACCTAAAGTAATTAGTTATCGAGTACCCGCTTATCTAATATGCCTTTTTCAATCAGTTGATTGAGGATTGCCTTGGTTTTTGCTCGGCATATATCACGCACTAGGCGAACCGCGGGTGTAATGGACTGTCGACTTGGGCATATTAGCCAAAGCTCTGCACATAAGTGAGGATAATTTTGCATCACTGGCACTACCCGCCCACTTAGTAAATCATCACTGATATCAATACATGATTTAACCGCTAGGCCTTTACCAGCCACACACCAACGCCTTACCAAATCTCCATCATTAGATGCTCGACGGCCTTGCATTTTCACTTTAAAACGCTCTGTTCCATCGGTAAATTCCCAAACATTATTGATGATATCTTGTAGTTGATAAAATAGACCTTGATGCTGATTTAATTCATCTGGATGTGTCGGCGCGCCATGTTCGGCAATGTACTCTGGGGTTGCACATAACAGCCGCGGAACATTACAAATTTTAAAGCCATATAAATTTGAGTCAGATGGCGAGCCATACCTAAGTGCAAAATCAACGGAGTCTCGGTAAAAGTCGACATTACTATCGCTAATATGCGGGCGCATACTCAGCTTTGGATACTCATCAAGTAACTCATCTAACCATGGGATAATGATGTTGCGGCCAAAGTCTGAAGATAGTGCAACCCTGAGCTCCCCTTCAATTTCATCATGCTCACCTTTTAACGCAAGTGTGGCTTGCTCAAGCATGAGCACGGCTTGCTGACACTGAGGTAAAAAGCGCTCCCCAGCCGCAGATAAGCGCAAATGACGAGTTGTACGAACAAATAACTCAGCACCCAGCGCTGCTTCAACACGTTTAATTGCAGCGCTGGCGGTAGCGGCTCGCATGTCTAATTTGGCTGCTGCGGTTGTAATGCTACGAAACTCAGCAACCTTGAGGATTAATTTGAGATCTTCAACCAACATATTAACTAAAAATTTTTGATAATGTTTATTCGATTATGCGCTTTATCGTAAAGTATGCAAGGCGTAAACTGCACCTAATTGTTATACATGCGGGAGCAAATCATGACACACCCAATCATTTCTGACTTACAACGCCGTTATACAAGTAAACGTTACGACGCTTCAAAACAAATTAGCCAAGCAGACTTAGCTGTAATTATAGAAGCATTACGCCTGTCGCCATCGTCTATTAATTCTCAACCATGGAAATTTGTGGTAATTGAATCAGAGCAAGGTAAACAGCGTCTGCATGATAGTTTTGCAAATAAGTTTCAATTTAACCAAGTTCATGCAAAAGCGGCATCACACACCATTTTATTTGCTTATAACCCAAGCTATAAACGTGCTGATTATGAAAAAGTAATTGATGCCGATATTGCTAATGGCCGGACAAAAGCTGAAAACAAAGAGCAGGCTTTTGGTGCCTTCGCCTTTGTTGATTTAAATACAGATGAGCAAGGTGTTAACGCCGCTTGGACTAAAGCTCAAACCTACATTGCATTAGGTAATACCATGCATACAGTGGCTCGTTTAGGTTTAGATTCAACACCGATGGAGGGTGTCGATAAAGACTTACTCGGTGAGCTATTCGCTGATGAGTTAGATGGTTATGTATGTGAAGTGGCACTCGCTATTGGTTATCACGAGCCAGAGCAAGATTATAATGCTGCATTACCAAAATCGCGCTTAGATAAAGATGCGGTGATTACTGTAGTTTAAAGCCTAAAGATTATGCAGGCTTGGCCTGCATAATTGTTATTTTAGATCAGTCTTCACAACCACATTACTCGCCATACCTTCACACAAATCTGCTGTTATTATGGCAACAGCTCCATTTATTAGTGCTAAATTTGGGGCTACGTGGCCAATGTCGGCATCAACGATAACTGGGAATAAATTACCTTTAAATGCGAGCTCTATTGCTTGGTATTCATCAAAGTAGCAGTCGTTATTAATTGCAGGGCTGCGGCCAAATACCACCGCATTTACATCAGTAAAAACATCATTCAACTTTAACGATAACAAACAACGTGCAAGGGCCATCGGACTAAGCTCTGCATTTTCTAGGTATAAAATTAACCCCTCAGGCGCATACTGCTTTTTAAATTCATGCAATGCATAGTAATTTGAGGGTAACAACAGACCTAACGTATCTAAACAGCCGCCAATTAAACGTCCAGACACTTCAATTTGGCGTTTATCTTTATAGTTAATACATCGCCATTGGCTTGGAGCGGTATAGTCAAATTGAGCATCAGGCTTAGCTTTATAATCAATAGGCTTTTGCTGATAAAAAGGCGACGCGACTTGATGTAGTTGCTGTTTTTCTTCAAGTGACATGACACTGAATATATTTGCTAAATAAACATCGGGATCGTCAGGATGAATTTGCATTAAATTTGCAGCGTGCAAAGTTGCCCAGCCACAACGAGTTGTTAATGCACATGCAAACGTGCTGATATCTGAAAAGCCAACCAACCATTTAGGCCTTGCTTTACTTATGGCATTGAAATCCAGAAGAGGTAAAATTTCCATGGTAAGATCACCGCCCCATGGCGGCATAATGGCTGCTATTGAATCATCAGTTAAATACTGCATTAGCTCATCAGCACGTTGCTTAGCGCTATTATGCTCTTGTCGTAAACAGGCACCTTCAACAACAGTAAAACCTTTGGCTGTTAAGCCATTAAGTACTATGTCTAAGCGCTCATGAAAGGCTTTATCAACACCTGATGAAAAAGCACATATGGCTATTTTATCACCTTGCTCAAGCGGTTTAGGATACTGAATTTTCGCCATTATTACTCCTTCATTGCAACAGTCTTGTAGCCAACGTACCGAATAAATCCACGCCTGTAAACAGGCATAAAAAAACCGCAGTATGAACTGCGGTTTTTCTCAATGCTTGGTTAAGCTACTAAATATACTCAACTTCAATGATTTCGTACTCTACTTCACCGTTTGGCGTTTTAATGATAACGGCATCATCTACCTCTTTACCAATTAAACCACGCGCGATTGGTGAGTTAACAGAGATCAGATTGTTTTTGATATCTGCTTCGTCATCGCCTACGATTCGGTATTTTACTTCAGCATCGGTTTCAACATTAACGATAGTAACCGTTGTGCCAAAAATAACTTTACCTGTGTTAGGCATTTTAGTTACATCAATGATTTGCACATTTGAAAGCTTCGCTTCAATTTCTTGAATACGGCCTTCGCAGAAACCTTGTTGCTCACGAGCAGCATGGTATTCAGCGTTTTCTTTCAAATCACCGTGCTCACGTGCTTCAGCGATATCAGCAACGATTTTTGGACGGGTAACTGTTTTTAATTCGTTAAGTTCTTCGCGCAGTAATGCTGCACCACGAACTGTCATCGGAATTGATTGCATATTATTCTCACTTAATCCCAAGGGCGATTGCCTCGCCCTTGGCACATTTCCTTAGTTCATTCGCTGATGTAGTTCCTGAACTGACGTCACCTTGCTACGGTCGTCTGCTTGGTTTGCAGTACAGTTAGCAAATGCCGCGTTCAGAGTCGTTGTGTAGTTAGTCTTATGCTGTAACGCACCACGACGTAACACCTTCGAATCTTCAATCGCTTGGCGGCCTTCAGTAGTGTTTACAATGTAGCTGTATTCACCATTTTTAATTCTATCAAGAATATGAGGACGACCTTCGTATACTTTATTAACGCGACGAACTGCAATGCCAGCTTCTTCAAGTGCTTTTGCAGTGCCACCTGTTGCATCTAACTCGAAACCAAGTTCAGTCATAGTTTTAGCTAGTTCAACGATACGTGGTTTGTCACTGTTGCGTACCGATAGTAACGCGCGACCACCGCGTGGTAAAGTGTTGCTTGCACCTAATTGTGCTTTAGCGAATGCTTCGGCGAAAGTTTCACCAACACCCATTACCTCACCCGTTGAGCGCATTTCTGGGCCACGGATTGGGTCAACACCTTGGAACTTAGCAAATGGCAGTACCACTTCTTTTACGCTGTAGTAAGGAGGGATTACTTCTTTTGTAATACCTTGGCTTGCTAGCGACTGACCCGCCATACAACGTGCAGCAACTTTAGCAAGTGCAATACCTGTCGCTTTAGAAACAAATGGTACTGTACGTGCAGCACGTGGGTTTACTTCGATTAAGTAAACTTTACCGTCTTTCACAGCAAACTGAGTATTCATCAGACCTACTACGCCAAGCTCTAGTGCCATATCAGTCACTTGCTTACGCATTACGTCTTGTACTTCAGCAGTTAGTGAGTGAGCTGGTAATGAACACGCTGAGTCACCTGAGTGAACACCTGCTTGCTCAATGTGCTCCATGATACCACCGATGATTACTTGCTCACCGTCACAGATAGCGTCAACGTCAACTTCGATTGCGTTATCTAAGAAGTGGTCAAGTAGTACTGGCGCTTCATTTGACGCTGATACTGCTTCAGTCATGTAACGACGTAAATCGTCTTCATCATAAACTACTTCCATTGCGCGACCACCTAGTACGTAAGAAGGACGTACAACCAGTGGGAAGCCGATTTCAGCAGACTTAACAATCGCTTCTTCTAAAGAAGTAACCGTTGCATTCTCTGGTTGAAGAAGATCTAGACGCTCAACAAGCTGTTGGAAACGCTCACGGTCTTCTGCACGGTCGATTGCATCTGGTGAAGTACCAATAACTGGCACACCATTCGCTTCAAGTTCACGAGCAAGTTTCAGTGGTGTTTGACCACCGTACTGAACGATAACACCTTTTGGCTTTTCAACGCGTACGATTTCTAATACATCTTCAAGCGTGATTGGCTCGAAGAATAAACGATCAGATGTATCGTAGTCAGTTGAAACAGTTTCAGGGTTACAGTTAACCATAATTGTTTCATAGCCGTCTTCACGTAAAGCTAATGCTGCGTGAACACAACAGTAATCGAATTCGATACCTTGACCGATACGGTTAGGACCACCACCGATTACCATGATTTTATCTTTTTCAGATGGATTCGCTTCACATTCTTCATCATAAGATGAGTACATGTAAGCTGTGTCTGAGCTGAACTCCGCAGCACACGTATCAACGCGCTTATATACAGGCACGATATCTAACTGGTGACGCTTCTTACGAATTTCTGCTTCAGAAACACCGGCAATTTCAGCGATACGCGCATCAGCAAAACCTTTACGCTTAAGCTTACGTAAAAACTCAGCATTTAGACCAGCCATACCTACTTCGCTGATTGTTGCTTCGTCTTTTAAGATGTCTTCGATTTGTACTAAGTACCAAGGGTCAATCTTAGTTAATTCGAATACGTCTTCTACGCTCATACCGTGACGCATTGCATCAGCAACGTACCAAATACGCTCAGCACCTGGCTCACGTAATTCACGGATGATTTTTTCTTTTGCTTTCGGATCATCAAGGGCAACAATTGGGTTAAAGCCCGTTGCGCCTACTTCAAGACCACGTAGTGCTTTATGCAGTGATTCTTGTTGGTTACGACCAATCGCCATAACCTCACCCACAGACTTCATCTGTGTTGTAAGACGGTCGTTTGAACCTGCGAATTTTTCGAAGTTAAAACGTGGGATCTTAGTAACAACGTAATCAATTGACGGCTCGAAAGACGCTGGTGTTTTACCGCCAGTGATGTCGTTTTGTAGCTCATCAAGGGTGTAACCTACTGCTAGTTTTGCAGCGATTTTCGCAATTGGGAAACCGGTTGCTTTTGATGCTAATGCAGAAGAACGCGATACACGTGGGTTCATCTCGATGATAACCATACGGCCATCAACTGGATTCACACCAAACTGTACGTTTGAACCACCTGTTTCAACACCGATTTCACGAAGTACCGCCATCGATGCATTACGCATGATTTGGTATTCTTTGTCAGTCAGTGTTTGCGCTGGTGCAACCGTGATTGAGTCACCAGTGTGAACACCCATAGGGTCAAAGTTTTCGATAGAACATACGATGATACAGTTGTCGTTTTTGTCACGAACAACTTCCATTTCGTACTCTTTCCAACCGATTAATGATTCATCGATTAAAAGTTCATTTGTTGGTGATAAATCTAAACCACGCTCACAAATTTCGTCAAATTCTTCTTGGTTGTATGCAACACCACCACCGGTACCACCCATAGTGAATGATGGACGAATGATACATGGGAAACCGATGCGGCTAAGTACATCGTGTGCTTCTTCCATTGAGTGAGCGATTTCTGCACGCGGACACTCAAGGCCAATGTTCTTCATTGCTTCGTCAAAACGCTCACGGTTTTCAGCTTTATCGATTGCATCAGCAGTTGCACCGATTAGCTCAACACCGTGTTTTGCCAGTACGCCGTGCTTATCTAAATCAAGTGCACAGTTTAATGCTGTTTGACCACCCATAGTAGGCAGTACTGCATCTGGCTTTTCTTTTTCAATGATTTTCTCTACCACTTCCCAGTGAATTGGTTCGATGTACGTCGCATCCGCCATTTCAGGGTCAGTCATGATAGTTGCAGGGTTCGAGTTTACAAGAATTACTCGAAAGCCTTCTTCTCGTAGTGCTTTACACGCTTGTGCACCAGAGTAGTCAAATTCACAAGCTTGACCGATTACGATCGGGCCTGCGCCTAAGATAAGAATGCTTTTTATGTCGGTACGTTTTGGCATTGTTACTCCGGTTAAATTAGTTAGAACGTGCTTGCATCAGGTCGATGAAGTGGTCAAATAATGGTGCCGCATCATGTGGACCTGGGCTTGCTTCAGGGTGACCTTGGAAGCTAAATGCAGGCTTGTCTGTGCGGTGAATACCTTGTAGCGTGCCATCGAATAATGATACGTGAGTTGCACGTAAATTCGCTGGTAATGTTGCTTCGTCAGCTGCGAAACCGTGGTTTTGCGCTGTGATCATTACAACATTGCGGTCAAGGTCTTTAACTGGGTGGTTACCACCGTGGTGACCAAACTTCATTTTCACCGTTTGTGCACCTGAAGCAAGTGCAAGTAATTGGTGACCTAAACAGATACCAAAGATTGGCGTGTCTGTTTCTAGGAAAGTTTTAATTGCTTCAATCGCGTAAGTACACGGCTCAGGATCGCCTGGGCCATTTGATAAGAAGATACCGTCTGGGTTTAATGCCAGTACGTCTTCTGCAGATGTTTGTGCAGGAACAACGGTTAATTTGCAACCGCGGTCAACTAACATACGTAAGATATTACGTTTAACACCGAAGTCATAAGCAACAACGTGGAACTTCTCGTCTGCTGCTTCTAGCGTTTTAAAGCCTGAACCTAACGTCCAGCTTGATTCGCGCCACTCAAAATTTTCCTTGGTTGAGACAACTTTTGCTAAATCCATGCCTTTTAAGCCTGGGAAGGCTTGCGCAGCTTCAAGCGCTTTATTCTCATCTAACTCGTCGCCTGCAATGATACAACCATTTTGAGCGCCTTTATCACGTAAGATACGTGTTAATTTACGAGTGTCGATGTCAGCAATACCTAAGATATTGCGTTCTTTTAAGTAATCACTTAACGATTGCTCGTTACGGAAATTACTTGCTAGCAGTGGCAAATCACGGATCACTAGGCCTTTAGCCCAGATTTGACCCGCTTCTTCGTCTTCGCTGTTAGTACCCGTATTACCGATATGTGGGTACGTCAAAGTTACGATTTGTTCCGCGTATGAAGGGTCAGTCAAAATTTCTTGATAACCAGTCATAGACGTATTGAATACTACTTCACCGACTGACATGCCGTCAGCGCCGATTGCAGTACCGCGAAACACTGTGCCGTCTTCTAGGACTAACAGAGCGGATTTAGTCAAGTTAACCTCCTAACAGTAAAAAACGGGAGTAAAGTCATTTGCTCTACTGCCCGTTTATAGCGATTGGAAACACGCATTTATGAATTTTTGGCAAATTGGCGCTATTCTACAGTAATTTAGCTTTCAGATCTAATCTTAATTAATAAAATAGTAAAAATAAGCGTTATTAACTAAAAATTCACTGAAACTGCCAAAAAAGAAACTAAACTACTTCAAGTCAAGCACATCTTGCATGTCATAAAGTCCAGCTGGTTTATTTTTCAACCAGCCCGCAGCTCTTACGGCACCTAACGCGAAGGTCATTCTTGAACTTGCTTTATGAGTTAATTCTAGCCTTTCGCCAGAAGTTGCGAAATATGCGGTGTGTTCACCTACTATATCTCCGCCTCTCATGACTGAATAACCTATTTCATTTTGCGATTTTGCGTGTTCGTCATTGCTTCTATCAAAACGCGCGACCTCATCATGCTGCCAACCTTTTGCCTCGGCAATAGCTTCACCAATTGCCAATGCAGTTCCTGATGGCGCATCGATTTTGTGACGATGATGAGCTTCAAATATTTCGATATCCATGTCATCGCCAAACTTCACAGCCGCAGTCTGCACTAAGTTAAGCAGTAAATTCACACCTACGCTATAGTTGCGGGCAAAAACAATCGGAATGTGTTTCGCCGCTTCATTAAGCGCATCAAGATCATCTTGGTTAAGGCCCGTAGTACCAATTACCATGGCGATATTTTTTTCGACCGCTGTTTTTAAATGGTTGCGCATTCCTGCCGGTAAAGTGAAATCAATCAATACATCAGCATCTTTTACGTCAGTTTCTTTACTAAATGTTACATCTGATGATGCAGCGCTGTTCAATTGATTAACCGCAATATCTAAAAGTGGCGAGTTATCACGGACGTACGCGCCCGTTAATGTTGCGTCATCTTTTTTTGAGACAGCTTCTAAAAGTGCAAGTCCCATGCGGCCGTTTGCGCCAAATACACCTATGCGGTTCATATAGTTACCTTATCTATTCTTCTTAGCTGGCTGGATTTTATCGAAAACTCATGTAATAGTCAGGTTAGCTTATAAAAAATACAGAGCTAATTTTAGATTTATTAATAGAACAACAATAATAACAGATAGTCTTTGCATTTAGCCATCTATACATTTAAACTTCTTCCTTTGCGCCGATTTGGTCTTTGGCTTGCGGGCGCTGTTGATGTCTTTTAGACACAACTAAATACAGCTAAAAGAAGTGTTTGGCTGTGTTATTGGTTATCTAACGAGGAATATGATGCAGCCATCATTTAATAAAACAAAAGCAAAGCTTTCTTTGCTGCCGCTTTTGGTGTTTGTCGGCTTATTTTTAGGCGCTGGCTTATACTTACAGTCTCAAGGTGTCGATTACGCCTTCTATCAATTGCCTGCTCCAGTGGCAATTTTGCCAGCTATCATGCTGGCGTTTATCTTAAATAAAAATACCATCAACCACAGTGTTGAAACCTTTATTAAAGGTGCGGGCCATAGCAACATCATCACTATGTGTTTGATTTATTTGCTTGCCGGTGCATTTTCTGCGGTTGCTGGTGCAACCGGTGGTGTTGATGCCGTAGTTAATGCCGGTTTATCACTTATTCCACCTGCTCTGTTACTACCTGGGTTATTTCTAATTGCTGCGGTAGTGTCGACTGCGATGGGTACTTCAATGGGTACTATCGGTGCGATTGGCCCGATTGCTTATGCCGTCGCCCAAAAAACAGGCATTGATCCATCCCTGATGGCAGGCACGATTGTATCAGGTGCCATGTTTGGTGATAACTTATCAATCATCTCTGACACAACTATTGCTGCAACCCGCACGCAAGGCTGTGAAATGAAAGATAAATTTCGTGAGAACTTAAAAATCGCCTTACCTGCTGCGGCATTAACTATCGGCTTGTTATTCTTCTTAACGCCTGCTGCAGAAGCTGTAGAGACACAAGACTTCGATATCTTACTAGTATTACCTTATGCCTTTATCTTAGTGCTCGCGGTAATGGGCTTTAACGTATTCGTGGTGCTGTTTAGCGGTATAATCTTCGCTGCACTTATGGGCTTTACTGGCAGCTATGAAGGTGCGAGTTTTGTTAAAGATGTTTATAAAGGCTTTACTGACATGCAGGAAATTTTCTTGCTATCGATGTTTATTGGCGGTCTTTCAGAGTTTATCCGTATTAATGGTGGTCTTGATTATATTGCTAACAAAATTCAGGCAATTACAAAAATCATTGCAAAATGGCACCGTAAAGTAGCAGATCAATTAGGTATTGCTGCACTGGTTATGACTAGTAACTTATGTATTGCCAATAATACCGTGTCTATTATTGTTGCAGGCCCAATTGCTAAAAAATTAGCAGATGATGGCGAAATTACAGGCAAGCGTTCAGCAAGCTTACTTGATATTTTTGCTTGTGTTACGCAAGGCTCATTGCCGTATGGCGCACAAGCACTTCTACTCGGCGCAACATTCAAAATTAGCCCATGGGAAGTCTCTACCTCTTCTTACTACTGCTTTATTCTTGCCTTTACTGCCGTTGCAGTAATTTGCTTACGCCGAAATAAAGCATAACTTAAATAATTTTTCTTAAGATACGCCCAAATATGGGCGTATCTGCTATAATCCAACCTTTGTATCCCCCTTTACACCATCAATATTGAGATATGAACTTGAAAAAGATCCTTTCTGTTGCTGCGCTTTGTGCAGTAAGTACTTCTGGCTATGCCGCTAATTGGAGCTCTACGCAATTACACGTTAATAACGGTGAACACAAAAACCCGTTTTCATTAACTAAGTCAAACACCACGGTTGTATCACTACAGCATGCGTCTGGTTATGACTATGGCGACAACTTCTTTTTTATTGATTACAGCGACGACGACCGTCAAGATGGCTATCAAGATAAAGACTTTTACGGTGAGTGGTATTCAACATTTAGCTTATCAAAAATCTCTGGCAGTGATTTCTCATACGGCGCAATTGCTGATGTGGGTTTAACGGCAGGTTTTAATGCCGCAGGTGACTCGAAAGTTCTTAAGTATTTACCTGGTGTAAAGCTTAGCTGGCAAGCACCGGGCTTTAGCTTTTTATCTACTTTATTTACCGCTTACATCGATGACAGTGAAGGCGTAGCACGCGGTGGCGCACCAACTGAAACAAACAGCTGGATGATTGATGTTGCTTGGGGCTACCCATTTACTATTGGCTCACAAAAGTTCAACGTAACAGGCCATGTAGAATACATTGCAGAGCGTGAAAATGAATTTGGCGAAGATGTTAAAGCGTGGATTTTAGCGCAGCCAATCATTACGTGGGATTTAGGTCACGCAATGAGCATGAAAGAAAATACCTTACTGCTAGGCCTTGAGTGGCAATACTGGCACAACAAGCTAGGTACAGACACAACTGAGTCAGTACCACAACTTCACGTTGAGTGGACGTTCTAATAAGCTGAAAGCTGAAAAAATTAAAGCCTGTATAGTCAGCTAGAATACGGGCTTTGTTTTAATTAAATTGATTAGAAGTCCATTTAGACACATAGCGACCACCTGCAACAGCTATTTTCTCTAAACGGTCGCAGGCACCAAAAGCAACTCCTGAACCAATTTCCTTCGTTGTTTTAGCTATAATCTCATCACCTTTTTTAAGTTGCACATGTAATGTTGCTGATGAGCTTGGTCTCACCGATGGAAAAACCCATCTATGCGAGTTTATTTCAATATATTTCGCTTCAACGACATACTCTGCTTTGGATTTTTCTTGTTGTTCAACTAATGTTACTAAATAATTTTTTGCTGAATCAGTAATTGAATTAGCTAACTTATCAAGCATGACACAATCACGTTGAACTTTATCTGCTTCAACTCCAAGGGCAAAATGCACTGCATTTAACGCTATAGGAGGTGTAGGCTTTAAGGCAATTGCTTGAGTTTGCTGCTGTTTGGTGCTTTTACAGGCGGTTAAAGACACTAAAGTACATAGCAAAAAAGTAGGGATAGAATACTTCATATTAATTCCATTTAATTGTTTTTATTATTAAATCAGATAGTTATTTGATGATAATAGACATCGACGAAAAATGAAACAAAAAGAGCTGCATAAGCAGCTCTGGGAAGATTTAATTACAGTTTACACTGTGGGGTTTTGCCTTTTGCTTTAGCGGCTTGTTGGGCTTTTAATGCATCCGACATGTGCTTTTGAAGCTCTTTAATGCGGTTACCCGGTGCAGGGTGAGTCGACATAAATTCTGGAGTACCGCTACTGCCCGCAGCACTCATATTTTGCCAAAGCGATACAGATTGCTCTGGGTTAAACCCTGCTTTTGCCATTAAATCTAAGCCAACAATATCTGCTTCTGATTCATGTGAGCGACTAAACGGTAAGACAACACCATACTGTGCCCCCAAACCTAAAGCTTGCATGATCTCACCGCGATATTGCACATTACCCATATCAAGTGCTGCACCACCAACTTGCAGACCTGTTTGTAACAATGCATTTTGTGATACACGTTCATTAGAATGCTCAGCAATAACGTGTGCAACCTCGTGACCTAGTACCGTTGCTAGTTGATCTTGATTTACAGCAACTTTTAATAAACCTGTATGAACGCCAATATAACCCCCCGGTAATGCAAATGCGTTTGCTGAGTCTTCTTCAAACACGACTACTTCCCACGATTGCTTTGCATACTCGTTAGGTAAAACGGCAATAACATCATCGGCAATACATTTCACATAAGCATTGACGCCAGGATCGGTATTAACAGGTTGTGTTTTTTTCATTTCAGCAAAACTTGCTTGACCCATTTGGCTCATTTGTTGGTCTGAATAAAGCGCGATTTGTGTACGCCCTGTTGGAGAGGTTTTACAGCCAGCTAAAACAGCGGTGGCTAACACTGCCATGATTAACTTTTTCATACTAGTCCTTCAAATACTTAGTGTAATTGTGGCTAATATAGCAAAGCATTGCTTAATTTTATATGAAAATGAACAATCACCCGCTCACTTGTTATCATTTAGTTAATTCTTTTACTTAGCAGGCAAACTAAGTTCACCACAGTGACTCACACTGCTACAATAGTGACCTAATGTTTGATGAATGAGTAAACAATGCCTTCCCCTGAGACTTTAAATAAACGCATTTTATTACCTTTACTGGCAAGTATTGTCGCAATTACGCCTTTAGCAATTGATTTATATTTACCGGCAATGTTGGTGATTGCCAACGACTTACAAACTACCATGCCAAATGTGCAAATCTCGCTCAGTATTTATTTGGCGGGTTATGCTCTGGGTATGTTGTTTTTTGGCCCGATAGCCGATGAACTTGGTAGACGATTACTCGCAAAGGTGGGCTTAGCACTATTTGGGATCAGCTCATTAGCACTGGCATTTTGTACCAACATCGAATTATTTTGGTCTTTAAGAGCCGTGCAAGCATTCACAGGTGCCGCTGCGACAGTCGTAGTGCCAGGTATTATTCGCCACATTTACCGAGAGAACACCGCCAAGGGCATGTCTTATGTCTCGATGATTATGATGGTTGCCCCGTTAATTGCGCCTACTCTAGGCTCATTAATCATGGGAATTTCAACATGGCAGGTTATTTTCATTGCATTAGCTGCTTACAGTTTTGCCATTTTAGCTTTGGTGCAAATTCATTTAATCGATATTCCAATCTTTAAGAGTCAGCAACGTGGTTTGGCACTGTTCTTTAATAGTTATAAAACGGTATTTTCTCGTCGTAGTGCCCTTGCCGATATTGCCAGCTCAATGTTTGCCTCATTTGCATTCTTTTGCTTTTTAACATCGGTACCTTATGTATATCTCGATTTCTTCAAAGTAGATGAACAATTGTTCGGTGTGTTATTCGCCTTTAACGTGCTGGCTTTAATGTTCGGTAACTTTATGAATACACGTTTAGTGCCGCGCTTAGGTTCTCGTAAACTGTTATTTATTGGGCTAGGTATTGGCTTTGTGTCTGGCGGGGCATTGTTGTTATTCAGTGTGATGCATTTATCGCTGTATTTTATCGTTGCTACCATCGCACCACTGATGATGAGCTTGGGTATTGTCGCGAGTAATGCAGACTCATTAATACTGATGCAATTTGAGGAAAAGTCAGGCACTGCAACAGCTGTTATTGGTACCCTGAGATTCGGCAGTGGCGCTTTAGTTGGGCCTATCCTTGCTTTTGTTCACCCACAAAGTGCGATTCCATTTTCTGCTATGATGTTCAGCGCACTGATACTGATCTTACTTGTACAGCTTTGGCATCGAAAACGATACCAATCGACTTAAATATTGAACACAATTGTAATAAAAAAAATGCCTGTAATTAACAGGCATTTTTTATATCTCTTTAGAGCTTATTCAGCTTCTTTCGATACCATAACCATTGCAGGGCGTAATAAACGGCCATTTAATGTATAACCTTTTTGCATTACTGCAAGAACCGTATTAGGCGCTACATCATTGCTTGGCTGAATTGACATTGCTTGATGGAATTCAGGGTTAAATTGTTCACCCTGTGGGTTAACAATTTCAACACCGAATTTTGATACCGCATCATTAAAGCTCTTAACAGTCATTTCGATACCTTCAAGCACAGGCTTAAGCTGCTCATTTTCTTTATCAGAGAACTCAATCGCACGCTCTAGGTTATCGATAACAGGTAGTAATTCGTTAGCAAACTTTTCAAGTGCAAATTTATGCGCTTTTTCTACATCTTGAGCGGCACGACGACGCATGTTCTCAACATCTGCAGCAGCACGAACAACACTGTCTTTTTGATCGTTGATTGTTTGTTTAGCCGCTTCTAATTCGCTGTGTAGTAGTGCGATTTCAGCTTCAGGGCTCATTTCTTCGCCGTCAACTTGTTCAGCCGCTTTTTCTGCAGCTTCTACTTCAGCTTGCATTTGTTCAAATTCTTCGTTTAGTTCAACTTCTTGCTCTGGTGATTTTGTCTGCTCAGACATAGCTTACATGCTCCAATTCTTTACAACTGCGGTAATTATGGGGATTGAATTAAAAGATTCAAGAGGCTGATGAGCCGATTAACTTAAATTCTTGGATGATTGCTTCTATTTGCGCTGATTTTGGACAAATTACGCAAAATCGGCTCTGGTATTCATGGTTATTGAAATAAGGAACGCTGATCACCATCAACTCATTACAGTCTGTAAATGGCAATTGTTCTGTGTTTAACACCGATAACCCATTTTTAAATGCGAGTTTGTCTTCAACAAAATTTAAAAACGATACACCAATATTTAAGCTGGTTTGGCAATCAACTTGGCGGTAAAGGTAGTTTTCACCTACCACAATGCTGTTATCGGAACCAAGCTTTTGACTTAATTGCCGAGTCCATTGTGTTAAAGAGTCATGGCAATTATGTGGTGCAGTGGCTGCCATTGCCTGCATTCGATATAAGCCTTCCATTAAGGTTTGCTGGCTAAATACGGTATTAAGCCAAGTAGCAAACTGGTAACGAACGACATCCGATGAATCTTCAGGTTTGGTAATGCAAATGTTATGGCTTTGCCCTGCTCTATCGATCAGTAGAATAAGCCAATTGCTACCATCAAAATCAAGCACCTCTACTCGAAAGACCAGCTGTGAGCTGACTTGAGGTAAGCCCACACAACAACACACTTTATAGCGCTGACTCAAACCATGGGCGAGCTCAACTAATTGTGCTTGCTCGGGCTGCCAATATGTTGCAATTTCAGGCAGAGCAAAAAACTCAGTAAGCCAATAATCAAACCCAGCATTGGTAGGTACGCGGCCAGCAGAAGTATGTGGCGAATAAAGCAAGCCTTCTTTTTCAAGTCGTGCCATTGCGTTACGAACCGTTGCCGAGCATACCGCCATGCCTTTTTGTTTGGCAATTCGGGTAGAGGCAACAGGCTGGCCTTCACCGTTACAGTAAAGGCTCATTACAGCTGAAAAAATTTGTTGGTCACGCGGATTTAATTTCATAATTTATACATCTTGCTTCTTGCCAGTGGATATTTGGGCGCCGCAAGTTTATTTCAAGTTATTTTCAAAGCATTAATTTTTAATGTAATCTAGCGATATGAAAGTTTAAGTGCAAATAACATGGATTCACCGTTTAAAACCATAGGTTTAATTGGCAAACCTAATCACAGCGGGGCAGCTGCCACACTTGCTCGCCTGCACACATTTTTGCGAGCCTTGGGTTTTGAAGTGCTAGTAGAACAGCGCACCGGCCGCCAACTTGAAGATCTTCCCCGAGAAAACCTTGTTAAATTGGTCGATTTAGGTGAACGTGCAGACTTAGCCATAGTCGTCGGCGGTGATGGCAATATGCTTGGCGCAGCTCGAGTTTTAGCGCGTTTTGATGTTGCCGTAATTGGTGTAAACCGTGGTAATCTAGGCTTTTTAACTGATTTAAACCCAGAAGGTTTCGAAGCCAGCCTTGAACAAGTATTAAGTGGCCAGTTCCTCGAAGAAAAACGCTTCTTGCTTGAAGTTGAAGTATATCGCCATGCCGAACTCAAAAGTGCAAACTTGGCAGTGAATGAAGCAGTACTTCATGCTGATAAAGTTGCCCACATGATTGAGTTTGAGGCCTTTATCAACAACGACTTTGTATTCTCGCAACGCTCAGACGGTTTAATTGTTTCAACCCCAACTGGTTCAACTGCTTATTCATTATCTGGTGGCGGGCCGATTTTGACGCCAGAGCTTAATGCGATTTCACTTGTGCCTATGTTCCCGCACACATTATCAAGCCGCCCTCTTGTGGTTGATGCTGATAACGAAGTGCGTTTAAAGCTCAGTCTTGAAAATACTGATAGCCTGCAAGTCAGTTGTGACAGCCATGTGGTTTTAGCTGTATTACCTGGCGATGAAGTGGTGATAAAAAAAGCAGATAAGCGTCTGCGCTTGATCCACCCTAAAGAATACTCTTACTACAATGTATTAAGAAAAAAATTAAACTGGGGAAGCCGCTTATTTTAAGCGGCTTTTTTATCTCAATTGATTGCCAAGGCACATTGAATAGCGCAAAATAATCAAACTTAATGCTGTATTATTTTAAGGATTCTAAGGCGAAATGAGCTATATCGTTTTTCTTGCTCTGTTATTACTGATCACCTTGCTAGGTTGTTACTGGATGGTTGAGAGCAACCGTCGCAAGGCTATTGAAGCTGAAAAAAAACGTTTTAATCAACGAGTAAAAGAAATCAATAATGATTTTAAAGATAAGTTAATTGATTTCAGCGAGAGTAAAATCATTCGTCCGAAGAACATCTCGCGTTTGAGCATGATCACTAGCAATTACTTTGTTGTGCAAGCCCATAACGAAGAAAACCTCACATATCTTGAATACATTAGTGATTTACTGCTTAACACAATCATTATGGAAGCCAGTAAAGCACAAAGCCCAGAACAGATTGATCAGCTTGCAGACAGGTTACAGTATTTCATGGCTGAATTACCTTACAATGGTATTGAATATAACAAAGCGTTTTACCAAGAGTCCCTTCCATCACTCATTGAAGTAATTAAATATCAGCCCCCCGCCGATTTACAAGACGATCAGCCGCCAGCCCAGAGCACACAAGCGTCAGATGATTCCACACCAGAAAATCAATTGTCAGAATTAAGCAAAGCTTAAAAATTTAATTTGCAAAACCCGAAAACACTGTATAAATTAACAGTTAATTAGCTGGATGGATAAACAGTATGTTAATCGGGTTAGAAATTAAAAACTTTGCCATTGTAAGTAATTTAAGTACTGAGTGGCACAATGGTATGACAGCCATTACAGGTGAAACAGGTGCGGGTAAATCAATTGCAATTGATGCCCTCTCTTTATGTTTAGGTGAACGCGCTGATGCTGGTGCCGTTCGCCCTGGTACTGATCGTGCAGAAATATGCGCACAATTTGATATTAGCCAACTCCCTCTTGCCCAACACTTTTTAGAGCAACATTTACTCTCAAACAACGAAGGCGAATGTTTACTACGCCGTGTTATTTGCAAAAATGGCCGTAGCAAAAGCTATATTAATGGCAGCTCAGTTACCGCTGCACAGTTAAAAGAGTTAGGTCAGTACTTAATTTCTATTCACGGGCAACATGCCCATCAACATTTATTAAAAGCTGAACACCAGCTACATCTGCTTGATGCCTATGCCGGCCACAATCAGTTATTAGCTGATGTTAAAGAACGCTTTAAAGCCTACCAAGCCTTACTCAAAGAATTTAACCAGCTTGAACAACAACAGCAGCAACAGGCAGCTCAAAAGCAATTACTTGAGTATCAAGTAGCCGAACTTGATGAATTTGCTCTGCAACCGGGTGAATTTGAAGAGATTGAAGCTGAGCATCATAAACTAAGCCATAGCCAGACTATTTTAGAGTCATGCCAACGTGAGCTACAACACTTATACGAAAGTGATGAGCAAAGTGCGTGTTCATTATTGCAACATAGTGCTCAACAATTTGCAGAGCTAGCAAGCTACGATGAGAGCTTATCTAGCATAGCATCACTACTGAGTGAAGCTGCCGTTCAAGTTGAAGAAGCAAGCCGCGAGATACGCAGCTATGTTGATGTTACCGACTTAGACCCAGCACGCTTAGACGAAGTTGAAACTCGTTTAACAGGTGCTATGGATCTTGCCCGTAAACATCACATAAAGCCAGAAGAGCTTGTTGAGTTTCACCAGTCAATCTCTGAAGAATTAGCATCAATTAGTTATAACAGCGACCGCCTTGTGGCACTTGAAAGCGAAATCAGCGATGCCCTTGAGCAGTACAAACAAGCAGCTCAACTATTAAGTGAAAGCCGCCATAGTTATGCAGATACGCTTAATCAGTTAATTAGTGATAGCATGGCGAATTTATCGATGGAAAACGGCAAGTTTGCTATTGATATTCAACAAGCTAGCGATAAAGCACCAAGTGCAATGGGTTTTGATACTGTGTCGTTCTTGGTATCGACCAACCCGGGTCAACCGCTACAAGCACTGTCTAAAGTGGCCTCTGGTGGTGAGTTATCGCGCATTAGTTTAGCTATTCAGGTAATTATTGCTCAGCGTGTTACAACGCCGACCCTCATTTTCGATGAAGTTGATGTAGGTATTTCAGGCCCTACTGCTTCTGCAGTCGGCAAGCTATTACGCCAGCTAGGTAAATCGACCCAAGTTATTTGTGTAACTCACTTGCCACAGGTTGCAAGTTCTGGGCATCAGCAATTTTTTGTAGCCAAAGAAATTGCAAACGGCGAAACCTTTACACAAATGAATAAACTTTCAAAAGATGGCCGTATCGATGAAATTGCCCGACTACTTGCTGGCGACAACATTAGTAAAATGGCACGAGCGAATGCCAAAGAGCTTATTAGCGCACATGCATAAGTTGATAATTAATACTGTTGAGAGTTTAAGTTGTTTAGAGTTTAGAAATGAATATTAAAAATATGTTTACCGCTTTAGTGCTTGGCTTGATTGCGCTGAGTTCAAACCATTCACAGGGTTCAACAGCTGATTCAGCTTATCAAGGTGCGCAATTAATCGTTATTTTATTTGAATGTATTTTAATTGCCCTCCCGACTACCGCATTTTTGTTGGTTATTTGGAGTCGTTGGAAGCATTTACGCTTTAAGCAGTTACTACAAACTGTGTTAAATTCATCTTTAGTATTAATGTTAATTAGCATGCTAGCTGTTAATCAATTAACACTCGACTTTTCGTCATGGTTAATTGTATTTGCAATAGGCCATACATTACTTGTTGGTATTAGTTATTTATTGCTTAAACAGCACACTAATAGAGTGAAAAGCTCTCTGACAGGCTGTTGGTAGCCGCTCCATAATTTGCACACATTTGCTGGTTAGTATAAGCACACATTAAGCTTATTCTGACTGCAAATGAAATACTCTTTACTTATTGCTACGTATTTACTGTCTTTCTTGTGTGTAGCAGCTTCACTGCCAAGCACTCTATTAAATCAAGTCACTGACCTTGAGAACCAAGGCAAGCTCAGTGAAGCACTCACTATTCTTGAGCAATACAAAGATAATAATACCGCTACATCGACCCCCGAAATTGCTATGGCACAAGCGCCTCTTTTACGTAAACAAGGTCATTATAACGAGGCGATAGAACTGCTATCGCCATTACAAAAGCTTGCTAGTTTGAGTAAAAAAGACCAATACCACATTCAAAAAGAGCTAGGGATCAACTACCGTCGCCAAGTAAAAACAATAGAAGCAAAAAATCATTATATGGCAGCCTTAGCACTTGCAAATGAGCTTGAAGACAAAAACCTACAAGCACAAAGCCATAGCAATTTAGGTTCACTATACGACACGCTTAATGATCTTGAACAATCAATGCATCATCAAGTAAAAGCACAAGCGTTATTAGAAAACAGCGATAATTATGAACTAGTTGCCACTAATTTTTATAATTTAGCAAACCTTGCTCACAGGCTTGATGACCTCTCGCAATCTGAGTACTTCTATAAAAAGCACTCGAATTTGATTCTCAAAACAGCTAAAAAATAGGCAACAAAAAAGCAAGCTCGGTAGCTTGCTTTTAAAAATGTTGAATGGCGCTTTAGAGTTAAACGTCTAAGTAATCCATAATCCCTTCAGCGGCATTTCGGCCTTCGAAAATAGCCGTTACCACTAAATCTGAGCCGCGGACAATATCGCCACCAGCAAAGATTTTCGGGTTAGTTGTTTGGTGAGTAAATTCACCTTTTTCTGGTGCATTGATACCACCCCAGTGATTGATTTCAACACCATACGGTTCTAGCCAATCCATTTTATGAGGTTTAAAACCAAACGCCATGAGCACTTTGGTTGCTTCAATAACATGCTCAGAACCTGCTACTTCTTCAGCACGACGACGACCATTTTCGTCCGGCTCACCAAGTTGCGTTTTCACCATCTTAACGCCAGCAACTTTACCTTGCTCGTCAACCACGATACCTTTAGGTTGAACGTTAAAGGTAAATTCTACACCCTCTTCACGGGCATTTTTAACTTCGCGCTTTGAGCCTGGCATGTTTTCTTCGTCACGACGATACGCACAGGTTACTTTTGCAGCACCTTGTCGAATGGAGGTTCTCACACAGTCCATTGCTGTATCACCACCGCCTAACACAACGACTTTTTCGTTCGCCATATCGATATAAGCTTGCTTATCTTCTGCATAGCCCATTACTCGGTTTGTGTTACCAATTAAGAACGGCAGTGCATCAAACACACCATCAGCATCTTCGTTTTCAAGGCCTGCACGCATACTTTGATAAGTACCAACACCTAAGAATACGGCATCATATTCTGCTAAGATTTCATCAAGCGTAATATCAACGCCAACTTCAGTGTTTAGCTGAAACTCGACACCCATTTCAGTGAAAATTTCACGACGCTTTTGCATTACTTCTTTTTCAAGTTTGAATGAAGGAATACCAAACGTAAGAAGACCACCGATTTCTGGGTGACGGTCAAACACCACAGGCTTAACACCGTTACGTACTAAAATATCCGCACAACCTAAACCAGCTGGGCCTGCACCAATGATAGCCACTTTTTTGTCAGACCATACCACATACGACATATCTGGTTTCCAGCCCATTTTAAATGCCGTATCAGTGATGTACTTTTCGATATTACCGATAGTGACAGCACCAAACTCTTCTTCAAGTGTGCAAGAGCCTTCACACAAGCGATCTTGTGGACATACTCGACCACACACCTCTGGTAAGCTATTTGTACGGTGAGACAGCTCTGCCGCTTCTAAAATACGGCCAGTACGAATGAGCTTTAACCATTGTGGAATATAGTTATGTACTGGGCATTTCCATTCACAGTACGGGTTACCACAATCTAAACAGCGATCCGCCTGTGAGTTAACTTGTGTCTCAGAAAATGGCTCGTAGATTTCTACGAAAGATTGTTTACGTGCTGAAATTGGCTTTTTACGCGGATCAACACGTTGTACATCGATAAACTGGTATACATTTTCGCTCATACTACCCCCTTACTGAGCCTGAACACGAAGCTCTGCGCTGCTGCGCGCTCGGTGCCCGAGTAAACTTTTTACATCACTAGATTTTGGCTTAACTAATTTAAACATAGGCATGTATAAATCGAAGTTAGCTAAAATCTGCTCAGCGCGGTTTGAGCCTGTAAGCTCTAAATGCTCAGCAATGAGTCCACGTAAATGTTCTTGGTGTGACGCCAACCCTTCAAGCGTGACAATTTCAACAAGCTCAGGGTTAATGCGTTTTTCAAAGTCATTGCCTTCATCAAGAATATAAGCAAATCCCCCTGTCATACCTGCACCAAAGTTGATACCCACTTTGCCAAGTACGCAAACCACACCACCTGTCATGTATTCACAGCCGTTGTCACCAACACCTTCTACAACCGCTTGCACGCCTGAGTTACGCACTGCAAAACGCTCACCGGCGCAGCCTGCAGCAAATAATTTACCGCCCGTTGCACCATATAAACAGGTATTACCAGCAATGGTTGCTTTATGGCTTTCGAAAGATGAACCCAGCGGTGGGCGAATTACTAGCTTACCGCCAGCCATGCCTTTACCAACATAGTCATTAGCATCACCAACGAGTGTCAATTCAAGGCCGCCAGCGTTCCACACACCGAATGATTGGCCCGCTGTACCATGAAGCTCAATAGAGACAGGATCTGCAGCCATACCTTGGTTACCATGTTTAGAGGCGATATAACCTGACAACATAGCGCCCACTGAGCGGTCTGTATTGCAAATACGGTTAACCAGCGAGATACCCGATTTTTCATCGATTGCTTGCTTGGCTTTTTCAAGCAAGGTTTCATTTAGCTGACCTAAGTAGTGTGAGCTATTTGGCGCACTACAATACAGTGTTTCACCCGTTGGGTTGTTAGGCACAGCAACCACAGACGACAGATCTACTTTCTTTTGTTTCTCTGTGTTGCCTTCAATTGCTTCAAGTAAGTCCAAACGACCAATTAAATCAGTTAAACGAGTTACACCTAAGCTTGCCATAATTTGGCGTGCTTCTTCGGCTATAAACTTAAAGTAGTTCATCGCCATTTCTGGCAGGCCATGATAATGCTTTTGGCGCAGCGTATCGTCTTGCGTTGCAACACCGGTCGCACAGTTATTTAAGTGACAAATACGTAAGTATTTACAACCTAGTGCCACCATAGGGCCAGTACCAAAGCCAAAGCTTTCAGCACCTAAAATAGCCGCCTTAATGATATCTAAACCAGTTTTCAGACCACCATCAGTTTGCAAACGAATACGGTGACGTAAACCATTTTCTACCAGCGCCTGCTGGGTTTCAGCAAGACCAAGCTCCCAAGGGCTACCTGCATACTTAACAGAAGTAAGCGGGCTTGCACCTGTGCCACCGTCATAACCAGCAATGGTAATTAAATCTGCATAGGCTTTAGCTACGCCAGTTGCGATAGTACCTACACCCGGCTCAGAAACGAGTTTCACCGAGATCAGTGCATCTGGGTTTACTTGTTTTAAATCGAAAATAAGCTGGGCTAAATCTTCAATCGAGTAAATATCGTGATGCGGCGGAGGCGAAATCAAGGTCACACCCGGCACTGAGTAACGTAATTTTGCAATATACGGCGTTACTTTTTCACCCGGTAATTGACCACCCTCACCTGGTTTTGCACCTTGCGCCACTTTAATCTGAATGACATCAGCGCTACGTAAGTAATGTGGTGTTACACCAAAACGACCCGAAGCAACTTGCTTAATACGTGAGTTTTTCTCTGTACCGTAGCGAAGCTTGTCTTCACCACCTTCACCAGAGTTTGAACAACCACCTAAGCGGTTCATTGCAATCGCGAGTGCTTCATGCGCTTCTGGCGATAATGCACCAATACTCATTGCTGCTGAGTCAAAACGTTTGTAAAGCTCAGTTGCCGGCTCTACGTCATCAACACTCACACCAGTATCAGGAATTTTCACCGCCAACATGTCACGTAAATTGGTGATCGGGCGGTTATTTACTAAATCAGCATATGCCAAGTAGTCTTTATAATCCCCAGAGCGCACAGCCTTTTGCAGCGTTTGAATAACATCTGGGTTATAAGCATGGTACTCACCACCGTGAACATATTTTAATAAGCCACCATGACTTAATAACTTACGTTTACTAAAAGCCAGCTTATGAAGTTTACGTTGGTCTTCATCAAAATCAGTGAAACATGCACCTTTAATACGACTAGCTACACCGTTAAAACAAGTTTCTACAACCGCATCTGATAAACCAACTGCCTCAAATAACATTGAGCAGCGGTACGAAGCGACAGTACTGATACCCATTTTCGACATGATTTTATACAGACCCTTATTAATTGCATTACGATAAGCAAGCGTTACTTCGCAATAGCTCTTGTTCAGGGTCTTTTTGTCGCTCATTGCAACTAATGATTCATAAGCAAGGTACGGATAAATTGCCGTTGCACCAAAACCAAGTAATACCGCAAATTGATGCGCATCACGGACACTGCCTGACTCGATGATGATATTAGATTCACAACGTAAGTTATTATCGACTAAACGCTTTTGAATTGAACCTACCGCCATCGCAGCCGGGATTGGCAAATGCGTTTCGCTAAAGTTACGATCACTTAAAATAAGCATGACACAGCCTGACGCTGCTTTTTCTTGTGCTTCATCACAAATACGTGTGATTGCTTTTTCTAAGCCTTCTTCTAGTGTGTAAGTGATATCAATTTTACAGTAGCTGTAATGCTCATCGTCAGCATTGATCAGCTGTTGCATATCAGCGTACATCAAAATCGGCGTATCAAACTGTAAACGCTTAGCATGGCCGGTTGTTTCGTTAAATACGTTTTGTTCACTACCAATACAGGTTGCCAGTGACATAACGTGATTTTCACGAAGCGGGTCAATTGGTGGGTTCGTTACTTGCGCAAATTTCTGTCGGAAGTAATCGAACAGTGAACGATGACCCTCTGACAGTACCGCAAATGGCGTGTCATCACCCATTGAACCTGTTGCTTCTTGACCATTTTCACCCATAACACGAATCACGCTATCAAGCTCTTCGTTGGTGTAGCCAAACATTTTTTGATACTTAAGCAGTGTTTCGTCATCAAAAGAACGGTTACCCGCATCTTTTTCAGATAACTGTTCAAATGGCGTTAAACGCTTAACGTTTGCTTCAAGCCATGCTTTATATGGATGGCGTGACTTAAGATCTTGGTCAATCTCATCTGAATGCCAAATTTTACCTTGATGAGTATCAATAACTAATAACTCACCAGGGCCAACACGGCCTTTCTCAACCACTTCGTCTGGCGCGTAGTCCCAAATACCTACTTCTGAAGCAAGGGTAATAAAACCATCTTGCGTGATTACATAGCGCGCAGGGCGTAAACCGTTACGGTCAAGGTTACAAGCTGCAAAACGACCGTCAGACATTACAATACCAGCTGGGCCATCCCATGGTTCCATATGCATTGAGTTAAAGTCGTAGAATGCACGTAGGTCATCATCCATAGCACGGTTTTTTTGCCATGCTGGCGGCACAAGCATACGCATTGCACGGAATAAATCCATGCCACCAGCTAAGAACAATTCAAGCATATTATCTAAACTTGAAGAGTCAGAGCCACTTTCGTTCACGAATGGCGCTGCTGATTGCAAATCAGGAATAAGTGGTGAGGCAAACTTATACGCACGGGCTCGAGCCCATTGGCGGTTACCTTGAATCGTATTAATTTCACCATTATGCGCTAAATAGCGGAATGGTTGCGCCAGTGGCCAACGAGGTTGTGTATTAGTAGAGAAACGTTGGTGGAATACACAAATCGCACTGGTCATGCGAATGTCAGCTAGGTCTAAATAAAAGTTAGGTAAGTCTACAGGCATCATTAAGCCTTTATAGACAGTAACTAAACCAGATAAGCTGGCAATATAAAAATGTTCATCGTTTTCGAGGCGTTTTTCAGCACGACGACGCGCTACATACAAGCGACGCTCTAAATCTTTTGGACGCCAGCCTTCTGGTGCGCTTACAAAAATTTGTTCAAAGCCTGGTAGTTGTTTTTTTGCAATTGGCCCTAAACAAGACGCATCAGTAGGTACAACGCGCCAGCCTTGAATGCTCAAGGTTTCTTTTTCGAGTTCTTCACTCAACACATCTTTAGCTGTTTGCGCAAGTACAGGATCGGCATTTAAAAATACCATGCCAACGGCGTAGTTCTTTCCTAGGTGCCAATCATGTTCGCTGGCAATAGCGCGAAAGAAACTATCAGGTTTTTGCATTAATAAACCACAGCCATCACCTGTTTTACCATCAGCAGAAATACCACCACGGTGTTCCATGCGATCTAAGCCAGTGATTGCTGTTCGAATCAAGCGGTGACTCGCCTGACCATTGACCTGGGCTATTAAGCCAAAGCCACAATTATCTTTTTCTAATTTTGAGTCGTATAACATAGACCCCTCCCCTTGCTACAACGACTAGCGGTTCAGTCTTTTGTGACAGTGCTAGCAGACGAACAAAACTATCGCCAAATACCTCATGAGTCAATAGAGTTTTGAATACATATTCATATTCATGAATATTTCTCACTTAAGGCACTTTTTAAATTCTATGCTATTTTTTTACATTTAGTCGTATTTTACCCGTTATTTTTTTATGACACTGGTGTCAAATTTAACAACTTGTAAAAAAACAATCTAAAATCAGGACTCTTTACGTTAACGTAAACTGCAACTTGTTTTGAATAATTATTCATCTCATGAATATCAATGCAGTTTTTGACGGGGTCTCGGCTAGCCTAACTGCATCATTATTTACTACTGGCTTTAGCATAGTTACAAACTATGCATCTGAGCAGACTACCTTAGTCGCAATGACTGAGTTTCTTTACCCTTGCGTCAACAATCAGCAATCTAAAAGTGTCCGCTGCGGACACTTTTTCTGTCCGCGGACAGGCTTTAACTCACCAATCAAACATAAAATCATTAAAAATCAATAAATTAAAAACTGGCACGCTACTGGTATAGATAAGACATCAGCGAAATTGAGGATTTCAAAATGTTCACTATCAGTTTGTTTATGGCTTCTCCACTTACCATGCTTGCCGTTGGCTTCATGATTGTGTGTTTTGAGAATCGTAAGGAGTTATGATGATTAAGGATACCAGTGCCCAAGATATTACCGTGGCCAAGAAAAACACCATTAAAAAGCCACTAATAATAGCTGCAGGTGTAATACTTGTTGGTGCGCTCGGCTTTCAAGCATTATTCGCCAGTAACGATGGCAGCATTTCGGTTGATGTAGCAAGCCTACAAATTAGTGAGGTAAGCAAAAAGACACTCACCAGAGATGTGGCAGCAAGCGGTAAAATCGTTGCAGCTAATGCGCCAAAGGTTTACAGCCCTGAACGCGGCTTTGTCGATTTAAAAGTAAAAGCCGGTGACAGCGTTGAAGTAAATGAAGTGATCGCAACCGTAACCAGCCCTGAGCTAACTAACGAACTAAAACAGCAACAATCAGTATTAGCGCGATTAGAAGGTGAATTACAACGCAAGCAACTTGAAGCGCGCAGACAAAAACTAAGCCTGACTAAAGCACTAGATTTAGCGCAAGTTGAACTCAATGCCGCAGATAGAGAAAACCGCCGAGCTAAAATCTCAATCGAAAAACATTTAATTAGCCAAATAGATTTAGAAAAAGCCGTTGATGACTTAGCTCGTGCCAAGCTTTCATATAAGCACGCCGAGCAAGAAGTCAGCTTAGCTAAAGATACCCTCGCATTTGAGCTAAAAGCAGCAGAGCGTGATCTGGCACGTCAGCAACTAATTGTTGATGACTTACTCAGACAAGTAAATGAACTCACTATTACCGCAAGTGTAAGCGGCATTGTGGGTAACTTATTAGTGCAACAAAAAGAAGCGGTCACACAAAGCCAACCACTAATGACATTGGTCGATTTAAGTAACTTTGAAGCAGAACTGCAAGTACCAGAAAGCTACGCCAATGAGCTGGGTCTTGGTATGCAAGTTGAGCTTACTTTAGGTGCTCGTCATGTCACAGGTACCCTATCGGCTATATCACCTGAAGTAAATAATCGCGAGGTCACAACCCGCGTACGCTTTGACAATGAGATTTCTGGCATTCGCCAAAACCAACGCTTAACCGCACGTATTTTACTAGAGAATCGCGACGATGTATTACAAGTAAAACGCGGCGCATTCTTACAACAAGGTGGCACCCATGCTTATAAAGTTGACGGTGACATGGCTTATTTAATCGATATAAAAACCGGTGCAAGCAGTATCAATGCTGTTGAGATAATTGAAGGTGTAGAGCCTGGCGATAAGTTAATTATCTCAAACTACGATCGCTTTAAAAAAGCACCCACACTGGTTTTACGCTAACAAATAAAAGGAATAATCAACATGCTTACAATGAACAACATCAGCAAAGTGTATCAAACAGATATGGTACAAACACATGCCCTTCGTGACTTTAATCTCCAAGTAGAAGAAGGTGAGTTTATCGCCGTAACGGGCCCAAGTGGCTCAGGTAAAACCACATTTTTAAACATCGCCGGTATGTTAGAACCATTTAGCGAAGGCCAATACATGTTAGACGGTATTGATGTGGGTAAGCTAAACGACAACCAGCGTGCAGATCTTCGTAATCAAAAAATTGGTTTTATTTTCCAAGGATTCAACCTAATTCCAGATTTGAACCTCTATGAAAATATTGAAGTACCACTGCGTTATCGTGGTATTAAGGCCGCCGAGCGTAAGCGCCGAATTGAACAATGCCTAGAGCAAGTTGGTTTAGCTTCACGCGCTAAACACTTACCGCAACAACTTTCTGGTGGTCAACAACAACGTGTCGCTATTGCCAGAGCCCTTGCTGGTGAACCGCGTTTTTTACTTGCCGATGAGCCAACCGGTAATTTAGATAGCTTAATGGCCCGTCAAGTAATGGAGCTACTTGAACAAATCAACCGTGATGGCGCTACTATCATCATGGTTACCCATGATCCAGAGCTTGCCCGCAGAGCACCACGTAACATCCAAGTTGTTGATGGCCAACTCGCTGACTTCACCTTGTATCAAGGCACTCAAAACCTTAAAGCGGCTGGAGTGTAACCATGTTCCTTCATTATTTAGATTTAAGCTGGCGCAGCTTTAAGCGTACGCCACTTGTGAGCTTTTTAATGGTATTGGCCATTGCCATTGGTATTGGCGTAACCATGACAAGCTTATCTGTGTATCACATGATGTCGGCAGACCCTATTCCTGAAAAAAGTAGCGACCTTTATTCTGTACAGTTACAAACCATGGATGAAGGCCGTACGTGGTGGACTGTCGATAACATGCCACTGCAATTAACTTATCAAGATGCCGTTAACCTTAATCAAGCCAAAGCAGGTGGTAAACGTGTCACTATGGTTAGAACGGGTTTTTCGGTTTATTTAGACTCAGATAAAGTTAAACCATTTATTGGCCAAGCACGCCTAACCACGCCTGATTTTTTCGATATGTTTAACCTATCGTTTATTTACGGTGGGGTTTGGAGCGCGCAACAAGAAGCCGATGCGGCCCCTGTTGTGGTGATCAATAAAGAATTAAACGACAAACTATTCGCAGGTGAAAACCCTGTCGGCAAAATGGTGTACCTCGATGATGCCAGCTACGAAGTTATTGGCGTGATTGATGATTGGGATATCACCACCAAATACTATGATCTGAACAACGGTGCATTTAATAAGACCGAGCAACTATTTTTACCATTTAGCCTAATGAAAGCACGAGAGCTTGAAAACTGGGGTAATACCAATGGTTGGAAGCACGAAAAAACCAATACCTTTAACGATAAACTCAATTCAGAAATGGTGTGGTTACAATTTTGGGTTGAACTAAAAACTCCTGCAGAAAAGCAAGCTTACCAAGACTTTTTAATGGCCTATATGCAAGAACAACAAAAGCTAGGTCGTTTTAACCGCGAAAAATTAACCGCTACCTTACGCGATGTAAATGAGTGGATGCAGTACAACAATGTCGTTAGCGAAGACAACGAAATTCTGGTTGGCCTAAGCTTTATGTTTTTAGCAGTATGCCTTGCCAATATTTTAGGTTTATTACTAGCGAAATTTTTACGCCGCGCTCCGGAAGTCGGTGTGCGCCGTGCATTAGGTGCCAGCAAACGCCAAATATTCTTTCAACATATTGTTGAGGTCGCGATGTTAGGTTTCTTAGGTGGCATCTTCGGAATTATTTTGGCGCAAGTGGGCTTATTAGGCGTACGTCAAAGCTATAGCTACTACCAAAGCTTAGCCACTATGGATTTGACCATGCTACTCAGCGCACCGGTGATTGCAATTAGCACCTGTGTGATAGCGGGTCTGTACCCTGCTTGGCTGGTATGTAAAACCAACCCTGCTATTTATCTTAAGAGCCAATAAGGAAGACACCCATGTTAGAAATTAAACCTATCTTTCACGCCTTATGCCGCTCAAAAGTTGGCGCTATTTTATTACTGATCCAAATTGCCATCACCACTGCGATTGTCAGTAACGCAGCGTTTATTATTCAAGACAGAATTAGCTATTTAAGCCAAGAGACTGGCTATCCTGAACAAGACATTTTCGTTTTTAATGTCATGATGTTTGGCAAAGATGTGTCACCGTCTCAGCAATATGAGCTTGATGAAGCCATGCTTCGTCAAATACCTGGTGTAGTTGATGCTGCTTATTCAAGTAATACACCGCTTTCGGGCAGTGGCTCTTCGTCAGATTTTAGTTTAAAGCCAGCACCTGAAGAGAGTAAATCAGCGCGTAGCTCTTACATGTTTATCGATGAGCATGGTATCAATACTTATGGTGTAAAACTCATTGCTGGGCGTAACTACACCGAAGACGAAGTGATCGTTACCGATAACTATGATGAGCTTTCAAAAGTAACCGTTGTCACTAAAACTCTACTTGATGAGCTGTTCCCTGACGGCAATGGTTTAGGGCAAACTGTCTATTTTGGTGATATTCCAATGAAAATAATTGGTGTAATTGATCTTATGAAAGGCCCATGGCTTAAAGACAGCCGCCCAGATAACGTAGCACTGCTGCCTTTTATTAAGCCTGGTACAAATGCACGCTTTGTGGTTAGAACAGAGCCTGGTCAACGTCAATCGGTCATGAACCGTGTTGAAGAAGCCATGCTGAAAAACTACAACAAACGTGTTATTTCTCGCATTCGTGGCTTAGATGACGATAAAGAGTCATACATGGCTGAAGATACATTAATGATGCGCATGCTGATTGTACTTATTACTATTTTAGTGTTGGTGACGGCCCTGGGTATTTTCGGCCTAACGCTGTTCAATATTAGTAAGCGTACTAAACAAATAGGCACTCGCCGCGCTTTAGGCGCCAGAAAATCTGCCATCATTAGCTACTTCTTAGTTGAAAACGCCATGATATGTATAGTTGGTTTAGTGATTGGAGTGATTGCTGCCGTGTATTTAGGGCAATTACTGATGCAGCACTTTTCAATTGCTCAGCTTGATATTAGCTACGTACTTGCTACTGCGCTGGCAGTGTTCGCTATGAGTTTATTAGCGGTACTTGCCCCTGCAAAACGAGCGGCGAATATCTCACCGAGCATTGCAACTCGAACAATTTAGTTCTCCCAACCTATGCTACACTGGATTAACAGTGTAGCATTCATCTTGCACTCTTATTAGGAAAGTAACTAAAACAAAAATATGGAAAAAATACTTATCGTCGACGATAACCCAGCCATTTTGGATGCATTGTCGTTATTACTCGAAATTCACGGTTTTGGTGTTGTTACAGCAAGTAACCCGTTTGAGGCAATTCAGGCCGTACAATACCAACGCATTGCGCTTGTTATTCAAGACATGAACTTTACCGCCGACACCACTTCCGGCGAAGAAGGCAAAGAACTTTTTTATGCCTTAAGAGACATAAATCCTCACCTACCGATTATTTTGATCACCGCATGGACGGAGCTTTCTACTGCCGTTGAACTTGTCAAAGCTGGGGCGGCTGATTATTTACCAAAACCGTGGGACGATGCCAAGCTACTTACTTGTGTAAATAACCTAATCGAGCTGGGTAAAGCAAAACAGCAAAACGAAACCTTTACCCGCCACCAGCAAGAACGTGACGCATCTGTACAACAAGCAAATTTAGTAGGCTTGGTTTATAAAAGTACCGCTATGGAGCACATTGTTAATCTTGCGATTCAAGTTGCTAAATCAGATATTTCAGTGCTGATCACAGGCCCCAACGGCAGTGGTAAAGAGCGCATTGCGCAAATAATACAGGCCAATTCATTATTAGCAGATAAACCCTTTATCACTGTTAATGCGGGTGCTTTACCAAGCGAGCTTATTGAGGCTGAGTTATTTGGTGCAGAAGCGGGCGCCTATACAGGTATTACTAAACAGCGCATTGGTCGTTTTGAAGCGGCCGATGGTGGCACCCTATTTTTAGACGAAATTGGTAACTTGCCACTTTCTGGGCAAATGAAATTATTACGCATTTTACAAACCGGTGAATTTGAACGTTTAGGTTCAACACAAACACGTAAAGTGAATGTGCGGGTGATTTCAGCAACCAATGAAGATTTAAGCCATGCAATTAAAGCAGGTCAATTTCGAGAAGACCTTTACTACCGCTTAAATGTAATTGAGTTAAATTTACCAAGCCTTGCCCATCGCCCCGATGATATTTTAGCTTTGGTCGCACACTTTTTACCTGAGCGCACACTGTCACTAAGTACAGAAAAAGCCCTGCTCGCCCATAGCTGGCCGGGTAATGTTCGCGAGCTTGAAAATGCCTGTAAACGCGCTGGCGTTTTAAAACCCAAAGGGGTGATTGAGCTTGCTGATTTTGGCTTACAAGTTGAAACAAACAGCCCAACACAAACAAGAGCAGAGCCTAACAAACAAGAGATCGAACTTGCCATGCGCGAGTACAAAGGTGTGATTGCTAAAGTGGCTCGCCATTTTGGCTTAAGCCGCCAAGCGCTTTATCGCAGGCTTGATAAATTTAAGATTGAATACTAATGCGTTTTTCGTTTCGATATAAAATCATAACTTTGTGTATTGCTGCTTCTGCATTGCCGCTTATATTGGTTTGTTATTTTGCGGGCATAAGCTTGCTTTACAGCCTATTAGCCCTACTCGCTTGCACCTTTATCAGCGGATTTTTTGCTGCCCAATTATCAACCCCGCTCATTGATGGCATGAACTCGCTCGAAACCGGGCTGCTTAATTTTAAAGATGGTGAGCTGGCTACATTATTAGCCTATGATGGCAGTGATGAGCTAGGTGATTTATGCCGGCTTTATAACCAAACCGCAAAACAGCTTCGCCAAGAAAAACAATGGATTTATCAGCGTGAGTTGATGCTCGACAAAGTACTGCAAAGCTCGCCGCAAGCTGTGCTTTTGACCAACGACCAAGGCTTTATTGTGTATAGCAACCACAGTGCCCGCAGCTTACTTGATGCTAAATCAGCCCTTGAAGGCGCCAAGCTTGAAAACTTATTAGATTCAAGCTGCGAGCAATTAACCCGCGCGATTCACAAAGGCGTTGATGGTTTATTTACCCTCGACAAAGCAGATCAAGAATCACAAACTTGGCACATGGCAACAGGCCGATTATTACTAAATAATCAGTTTCACCAACTGTATGTTTTTAAACAACTGACCCGTGAACTTAGCCGCCAAGAAGTAGAGGTATGGAAAAAAGTTATTCGTATTATTAGCCATGAGCTTAACAACTCCCTTGGGCCAATGTCGTCGATGCTTCATAGCGCGCAACTTTTAACAAAAGAAGTCGATGAACCACGCTTAAAACGGGTATTTACCACCATTGAAGACCGCATAAAACACCTTAATGAGTTTGTGCAAGGTTATGGTAAATTTGCCAAGTTACCCACCCCTCAACTATCAACGATTAACTGGCCGACGCTGATTGAGCAATTAAAAAGTCAGTGGCAAGTTGAGGTCTCACTTGATAAGCGTGTAACAACTGATGCTGATCACACTCAGCTCGAACAATTACTTATAAACTTATTAAAAAATGCCTATGAGTCAGGGTCAAACCCGGAAGATGTCAGCTTAACAGTGCAACAAGAAGCAAGTGGCACACACATCACGGTGAGTGATAAAGGTAAAGGTATGAGTGAAGCTGTAATGGCAAACGCACTTATTCCCTTTTACTCCACTAAAGCAACAGGCAGTGGCCTAGGGTTAGCACTTTGCAGGGAAATAGTTGAAGCGCACCACGGGCAAATTAGCTTGCATAACCGCGAGCAAGGTGGATTAAGCGTGCATGTTTTGCTGCCAGCTTGAAAAATTTGATATAAAAAAAGCCGCAATCAGCGGCTTCTTTCTACACTAAATATAATTATTCAGCGTCTTTTTCTTTGTACTTTGCTGCTGTTTCAGTGATTAGTGGCTGTAATTCACCACGTTGAAACATTTCGATGATAATGTCACAACCACCGATAAGCTCGCCTTCTACCCATAGTTGTGGGAAAGTTGGCCAGTTTGCGTATGCAGGTAACTCTGCACGGATATCTGGGTTAAGTAGAATGTCAACGTAAGCAAACTGCTCACCACACGCCATAAGTGCTTGTGATGCTTGTGAAGAAAAACCACAGTTAGGTAACTTTGGTGATCCTTTCATGTAAAGAAGGATAGGATTTTCAGAAATTTGCTGTTTAATTTTATCGATGGTTTCCATTTACAACCTCAAAAAAGACATTGGCTTACTACATTGGCCTTGAAAAAGTTTCACTGTGGCCTCAGATATATAACTTAAAATCGGCATTCGTAGCCACAATTTTAAATAGTCTTTAGCAATAGCATTGCTGTTTGCTAAAACTTGAGTAAAATACTCAACAATTATAGTAACACTATAATACCACTTGGTATAGGGAAGTACGCGGTTTACCTTGCTATTACCTATAACTGAGTGGACTATCAACCAAGAAGATGGAGATAAAAAATGGCATTTGAACTACCGTCACTACCATACGCAATCGATGCATTAGAGCCACATATTTCAAAAGAGACTCTAGAGTTTCACCACGGTAAACACCACAACACTTACGTTGTGAAATTAAACGGTCTGATCCCAGGCACAGAATTCGAAAACAAATCTCTAGAAGAAATCGTATGTTCTTCAGAAGGTGGCGTATTTAACAATGCTGCACAAATCTGGAACCACACGTTCTACTGGAACAGCCTATCTCCAAACGGCGGTGGCGAGCCTACAGGCGCAATCGCTGACGCGATCAACGCTAAATGGGGTTCTTTCGACGCATTCAAAGAAGCGTTAAACGACAAAGCAGTAAACAACTTCGGTTCAAGCTGGACTTGGTTAGTTAAACTAGCTGACGGCACACTTGATATCGTTAACACATCAAATGCTGCAACGCCTTTAACTGACGAAGGTGTTACTCCAATCCTAACTGTGGATCTTTGGGAACACGCTTACTACATCGATTACCGTAACGTTCGTCCAGATTACCTAAAAGGTTTCTGGGCATTAGTTAACTGGGACTTCGCGAACGCTAACTTCGCTTAATCTTCTGTTACTAGCAGTAATCAAAAAAAGACGCTTCGGCGTCTTTTTTATTGCCAGTGCACGCCCCTTCTAAGTCGCAGCCAAGCCCTCAGCCAAAAAGCGTAATCAAGATGAGCTTTTTTCAATTAAATTCTTAATTTTCTTGCGCAAAAATTCAAAATCGTGACTAAGCTTTAATTAGCCTTTGCTTTTCTCTTAATCTAATTACACGTCATTTTAGCGGGTTTTCGGAGGTCTCTATGAGTATTTTTGAGCATTACCAATCACGATACGAAGCAGCGCAAGAAGAAGAATACAGTATTGAGGAATTTCTCGAGATCTGTAAGAAGGATAAATCAGCTTATGCCAGCGCACCTGAGCGGCTATTAATGGCCATCGGTGAGCCGGAGATTATCGACACATCAACCGATGCGCGTTTAAGCAGGCTGTTTTCTAATCGCGTAGTCGCACGCTACCCTGCATTTCACGATTTTTATGGTATGGAAGATGCCATTGAACAAATCGTCTCTTATTTAAAACATGCTGCGCAAGGCTTAGAAGAATGTAAGCAAGTACTGTATTTACTTGGCCCGGTAGGTGGCGGTAAATCATCAATTGCTGAAAAGCTAAAATACTTAATGCAGCAGGTACCTATTTACTCAATCAAAGGCTCGCCTGTTAACGACCACCCTTTAGCGTTATTTGACCCAAATGAAGACGCTGAACTTTTAGAAAAAGAATACGGCATTAAACCGCGTTATTTAAAAACAGTGATGTCACCGTGGGCCGCAAAACGTTTAAGTGAATTTAACGGTGATATTAGCCAATTTAGAGTGGTTAAGCGCTTCCCATCTATTTTAAATCAAGTCGCGATTGCGAAAACCGAGCCCGGCGATGAAAACAATCAAGACATTTCAGCGTTAGTGGGTAAGGTCGATATTCGCCAGCTTGAGCACTTTGCACAAAATGACCCTGATGCCTATGCCTACTCAGGTGCACTTTGTTTAGCAAACCAAGGTTTAATGGAGTTTGTGGAAATGTTTAAAGCGCCAATCAAGGTGCTACACCCACTACTTACAGCAACGCAAGAAGGTAATTATAACGGTACAGAAGGCATTAGTGCCCTGCCGTTTAATGGTATGATTTTAGCTCACTCAAATGAATCTGAGTGGCAAACATTTAAAAACAACAAAAACAATGAAGCATTTTTAGACCGTGTTTACATCGTCAAAGTGCCTTATTGTTTACGTGTTTCTGAAGAAGTTAAAATTTACAACAAACTTCTTGAAAACAGTGAATTACATGATGCACCTTGTGCACCGGGCACATTAAAAACACTGGCACAATTTACCACTCTTTCGCGCATTAAAGAGCCAGAAAACTCAAGTATTTATTCAAAAATGCGGGTCTATGACGGCGAAAGCTTAAAAGATACTGATCCGAAAGCGAAGTCGTATCAAGAATACCGCGATTACGCGGGTGTTGATGAAGGCATGACCGGGCTTTCTACCCGCTTTGCGTTTAAGATTCTATCGCGGGTATTTAACTTCGATACCACTGAAGTGGCAGCCAACCCAGTGCACTTATTCTATGTTCTTGAACAGCAAATTGAGCGAGAGCAATTTACCGCCGATGTTGAAGAGCGTTACTTAAGCCACTTGAAAGGATACCTCATTCCTCAGTATGTAGAGTTTATCGGGAAAGAGTTACAAACAGCCTATTTAGAATCGTACTCAGAATATGGGCAAAACATCTTTGACCGCTACGTCACTTATGCAGATTTTTGGATCCAAGATCAAGAATACCGTGACCCAGATACCGGCCAGTTATTTGACCGTGCTGCGCTTAACGCAGAGCTTGAGAAGATTGAAAAACCTGCGGGTATTTCAAACCCTAAAGATTTCCGTAATGAGATAGTTAATTTCGTACTGCGGGCGCGTGCCCACAACCAAGGCAAGAATCCGCTTTGGACCAGCTACGAAAAACTTCGCACAGTTATTGAGAAGAAAATGTTCTCAAATACCGAAGATCTGCTGCCGGTTATTTCCTTCAATGCGAAAACCTCGGCTGAAGATCAGAAAAAACACGAAGACTTTGTCAATCGTATGGTTGAGAAAGGCTATACCCAAAAACAAGTACGTTTACTTTCTGAATGGTATTTACGCGTTAGAAAATCGCAGTAAAAAACGTTTGTTTTAAGGGGGTTGTTATGGCGCATTTTATTGACCGACGCCTGAATGGAAAAAACAAAAGTACCTTGAATCGTCAACGGTTCATCAGGCGTTATAAAAAACAGATTAAAGAAGCGGTATCTGATGCCATTAATAAGCGCAGCGTAACCGATACCACCAGCGGCGAGAGTATCTCTATTCCGCAGCGTGATATCAGTGAGCCTATTTTTCATCAAGGACGTGGTGGCGACCGTGAACAGATCCACCCAGGCAATGACCAATTCTCTACGGGCGACAAAATCAAGCGCCCGCAAGGAGGCGGTCAAGGTGGTGGTAGCGGCGAAGGTGAAGCCAGTGACTCTGGTGAAGGACAAGACGACTTTGTATTTTCTATTTCAAAAGATGAATACTTAGATTTACTGTTCGAAGATCTTGAACTGCCTAACCTGCAGCAAAACCAGCTCGATAAACTGGTGCAAATGAAAACCCATCGCGCTGGTTTTTGTAACGACGGCATGCCAAGCAATATTGATATTGTTCGCTCATTGCAAGGCTCGCTTGCTCGAAGAGTGGCAATGACTGCAGGCAAAAAACGTCACCTTGCAGAGCTTGAGGGTCAGCTCGCTCTGCTACAAGCTGAAGAGCAGCCAGACAAGGCGGCAATTGCTTTACTTGAACGACAAATTGAGGAGTTGCAAAACCGCATTAAAGCAGTGCCTTTTATTGATAATTACGACTTACGTTTTCGTAATTATGAAAAGCAACCACACCCAACAAGCAAAGCTGTCATGTTTTGTTTAATGGATGTGTCTGGCTCGATGGATCAAGCAACAAAAGACATGGCAAAACGCTTTTATATTCTGCTTTATCAATTTTTAACTCGTAGCTACAAAAATATAGAGGTTGTCTATATTCGCCATCATACCCAAGCAAAAGAAGTCGATGAGCAAGAGTTTTTCTACTCTCAAGAAACCGGTGGCACCATAGTATCAAGTGCATTAAAACTGATGAACGAAATCATCGCTGAACGTTATAACCCTGAAGAGTGGAATATTTACGCAGCGCAAGCCTCTGATGGTGATAACTGGGCTGATGACTCGCCAAACTGTGGCGAAATTTTACGTAATAAACTGTTAAAGGCGGTGCGCTATTACGCCTATATCGAAATTACCGCTCGTGCTCATCAAAGTTTATGGCGAGAGTATCAATCAATAGTGCAAACCCACGACAATTTTGCCATGCAACACATTCGTGGCGTTGAGGACATTTACCCTATTTTCCGTGAATTATTTAAAAAGAATCGTCAGCAGCAAGGCGCCGCATAGCCTTGCCAGTGAGGTAAAGTATGGCCGATAAACGTATTAGCGACGGTCCTGATTGGACATTTGATCTATTAACAGAGTATCAAACTGAAATTGAACGGGTAGCGAAAATTTATAAACTCGATACCTACCCGAATCAAATTGAGGTGATCACTGCTGAACAAATGATGGATGCCTATTCGAGTGTGGGTATGCCGATTGGCTACAGCCACTGGTCGTATGGTAAAAAATTCATTCAAACAGAGCAAAACTATAAACGTGGGCAAATGGGCCTTGCTTATGAAATAGTTATTAACTCAGACCCGTGTATTGCCTATTTAATGGAAGAAAACACACTGCCTATGCAAGCCTTGGTAATGGCCCACGCCTGCTATGGTCACAACTCATTTTTTAAAGGCAATTACTTATTCAAAACCTGGACTGATGCCAGCTCAATTATCGATTACTTATTATTTGCCAAAAATTACATTGCCAAGTGCGAAGAAAAATACGGTATTACCGAGGTCGAAAACCTGATTGATTCATGCCATGCGTTAATGAACTATGGTGTCGACCGATACAAACGCCCGCAACGTATTTCACTTTTTGAAGAACAAAAACGCCAACAAGAACGTGAAGACTACCTACAATCGCAAGTCAACGAGTTGTGGCGCACAATCCCTACTTCGCAGCAAGAGTCGAAAAAACGTGAGCGTCGTTTTCCAGAAGAGCCACAAGAAAATATTTTGTACTTCATCGAAAAAAATGCACCTCTGCTAGAGTCATGGCAACGAGAAATTATTCGTATTGTGCGTAAAATTTCGCAATATTTTTACCCACAAAAACAAACTCAAGTGATGAATGAGGGCTGGGCTACGTTTTGGCATTACACTATTTTGAACCACCTGTACGACGAAGGTAAGCTCACCGATGCCTTTATGCTCGAGTTTTTACAAAGTCACACCAATGTGGTGTATCAACCGCCCTATAACAGCAACTATTATTCAGGGATCAACCCCTATGCTCTTGGCTTTAACATGATGGTTGATATTCGCCGTATTTGTGAAAATCCAACAGAAGAAGACAAGAAATGGTTTCCGGAGTATGCCGGCAGTGATTGGTTAGAAACCCTGCACTTTGCAATGCAAAACTTTAAAGACGAGAGCTTTATTAGCCAGTTTTTATCACCAAAAATTATTCGTGATTTTAAGTTGTTTACCATTATTGATCATGAAAAAGAGCCGACCCTCAATGTCGGCGCCATCCATGATGAAATGGGCTATCACCAGGTTCGTGAAACCCTGTCGGCACAATACAACTTAAGTAACCACGAACCAAATATTCAAGTGTATAATGTTGATATCAGAGGAGATCGTTCACTTACTCTGCGTTATGTACCGCATAACAATATTCCGTTAGCTAAATCCAAAGATGAAGTGTTAAAACACCTTTACAGGCTATGGGGCTTTAAGGTAAAACTGGAACAAGAAACCGCAACAGGTGAAGTTTCATTATTGGGTGAATGCCCAAGCAGTGATACCCGACACACAACAGAGTAGCCAAAAATGAATAAAAAAATACTGGTGATCATCGACTCTACAGCCGATGCTAAAACGTCTATATTGCATGCAAAGCAAAAAGCCAAAGGCGTGAAGCATATTGATATTGTTGCTTTTAGCTACGAAGACACCAATAACATTTTATTCTCTATTCCACCTGATGAAGCGCTCGCTATTCAAGACAAAGAGCTCGCTAAAGTCCGTGCAGCACTTGGTCCAATTATCAGTGAACATTTAGATGATGGTAGCTATACTTTGCAAACCCTGTGGCATGAAAGTCCAGTTCAATGGCTAGCCAATGAGCTTGATACGTCAGATTATGAAATGGTGATTAAAACTCGCCACATCGACGAAGAAACGCAATTTACAGAGCTAGACTGGCAGCTTATTCGCTTCAGCCCACTGCCGCTTTATTTGGCTGCCGATAACAAGTGGCGTAACAATACCAATGTACTGGCAGCCCTTGATTTAGGCAGTGAGAAGGCGACTAAATACTGTTTAAACGAAGCAATTATCAAAGCAGGCTTAGCCTATGCAAAAGACTACGACAGCGAGTTTTATGCTTGTTATACCGTACATGTATCACCGTTTTTACGTGATTTAGGTATTGTATTTTCAGATGAGCAAGTGATTAACGCCTTTGAAAAGCTACCCGTAGCCCAGCGTACCTTAATCGAAGCGCACGACTTAAAAGACAAGCTTAAAATCAAAGCCGGTGTGGTTGAGCAAGTGATCCCAAGTGTTGCAGCTAAATTAAATGCAGACTTAGTAATTATGGGGTCGGTGGGTAATACAGGTATTAAAGGTCATCTAATTGGTAATACCGCTGAAAAAGTCATGAAGCTACTTAAAACAGATATTCTTGTTCTTCCGCCACTTGGGGTTTAACCCGCAAACTTAATCGGATTGTTATAAAAAAGGGGCTTATTTGCCCCTTGTTTGTTTATAAATCTGTATAAGCTGTGATCTTGTTACGGCCGTTTTCTTTTGAGTGATATAAGGCTTTATCGGCTGCCTCAACCCACTTTTCGTAGCGATCAAACTTCTCGTCGAAGCACGCAAAACCAATACTGACCGTCAGTTGAATTTGTTTGCCATCAAAGTAAATTGATGAGTTCTCAATCAGTGTTCTTAGTCGCTCAGCAAAGATATGTGCACCTTGATGATCAGTATCAAGCAAGGTTACCGCAAACTCTTCACCGCCATAGCGACCTGCTAAGTCTGTTTCACGTAGAGTTTTACGCAGTAAGTCTGCAATATGACGCAGCGCCTCATCACCGCCGCGATGGCCATGCTCATCATTCACCTTTTTAAAGTGGTCAATATCAAACATTAACAAGGTGCTGCACCCGCCACTACGCACTATGCGCATGTATTCTTTGCGTAGCTTTTCTTCCCAATAACCACGGTTAGTAAGCTTAGTAAGTGCATCGGTACGGCTCATTTGTTCAAGCTTACTGTTGGCTTCTTCTAGCTCTTTTTTATTCACCGCTTCATCGGTTACATCATAGATAATGATACAGATATGCGATACTTCACCTGTGGTGGTCGTCAGCGGAATAAAAGTGGCATTTTGATACATATGATCCGCTTTACCGGTAATCGGACGGTAATTTTTAAAACGGAAAATATACGGCTGCTGCTCCCAAATAGTAAACGAGCGATTATTTAGAATGAACACAGACTCAGATTTGCTGCGAAACCATTTTTCATCAATTGATGGAAATAAGTCAAACAGGTCTTTATCTTTTACCGCGCTTGGCAATAAGCCGGAATGGTTTTCCATAAATCCATTCCAGATGCATACTTTGTAGTCTCTATCGAGCACCACTAGGCCTACATCAACGGTATTAAACATATCCATTAACCAATGGAGTTCATTCATATTAAAATCGGCTGCAGGCATAGTTTAGTCTTCTAATAAATAAGCTACTTTGTACTTAAGGGTTTTTAATGAGTCCTCGGTGAACAGCAACATCAAATCACAGTTAATATTATGATTTTCGATGCCATAGCTGATCTCAATCGCCAGCGTTCGTTGCCAGCGAGATTTATTGGCTTTTACTAAGTCGGTCACATCACAATGCTGTCCTAGCACCACAGGATGACCTTGGCTAAAACGCATATCGAGCTGTTTAGAAAGCCCAGTTAAAATCGCGCCAATTAGAATGTTGCTGACATCCATCAGCAGCTCAAGCTCAACTTTATCGTTAAGCTCACCTTCGTAATTCATAAGTGACGCAATTTCTTTAAAACTTGAATCATTTAATAGCAATAAGGCTTCACCAGATACACCACCACCGATAAAACCTTGGCACACACCAGATGTAGTGGCATTCGCATCAATCGAGCGTAAAGCCATATCGAGCTCATTTACCTCTAATACATTTACATTAGGAATAGGAAGCTTTACGAATACATTAAGAAGACGCGCTAATAAGTCCCCTGCTTGCCCCATAGCCACGTTTGTGAGCTCTTGATAGATGTCACGTACATCAGGGTCAACTTGCTCACCTAGCTTATTAGCAAGGCGCTCACGCATGGCTTTATCTTTAATGCCATGGTGCTCGATGATATTAGCAAGCTTTTCTGCAGAGCAAGGTTTTTGAATAAAGTCGATAGCGCCTAACTCAAGCACACGTTGGTGAGCGTTAGGCTGAATATCACCAGACACAACCACGGTGAGAACATGAAGGTCTTGTTCTTGAATAGCTTGAAGTACTTCGTAGCCATCCATTTCAGGCATGTTTAAATCGAGAAACAGTATTTCAGGCTGAATTTTCTTGATTTGCTCAATACAATGAACACCGTCTTCAGCAAACTCAACTTTAATATCCCAATCATCAGGTAAAGAGCGTGCTAATTGTCGACGAGCTAACTTTGAATCATCACAAACTAATACCGATGTTGACATACTCTCTCTCTAAATCCGTATTTTTTAACTAGACGCAAATTAGCCTAGCAACTTTATTCTTATTTTTATATATAAAAAATAGGGTCACGAACACATGTTAATCAAACTACTGGTTATTTACAATTTTAAATTGTACTAATCCTTGGAGCCACCTCATGAGTATAATACACTGATGTTAAATGCGTTAATTTGAAGGAATCTTATTATGTTACGTCCACTTATATTTGCATTAAGTGCAGTGTGCACGTTTAGTTATGCAGGTGATTTATCAGAAAATAGTTTAGATGCTGGTAAGGTTTCTGCCCAGTCTAAGCCAGTCACTTTACTAGGACAAGGTGTTGAAGTTGGTCAAAAAGCGCCTAATTTTAAAGTAGTAGATGGCAGCTTTACGCCAGTCACACTAGACAACTATCAAGGCCAAGCCGTGCTTTTAAGCGTTGTGCCAAGTTTAGACACCGGTGTATGTAGTATTCAAACCAAACACTTTAATGAAAAAGTAGCTTCAGAATACCCAAGTGTGGCGATGCTAACCTTAAGCGCAGACTTACCGTTCGCACAGAAGCGTTTTTGTAAAGCGGAGAATATAGACAAAGTAGTGACTTTATCTGACTCAGTATGGCGTGACTTTGGTAAGAACTATGGTTTGATTATCAAAGATATGGGCTTGTTAACCCGCGCCGTATTTGTGCTCGATAAAGAACATAACATCGTTTACAAGCAGCTTGTCGATAACCTTTCAAAAGAGCCTGATTACGACGGCGCTATTGCGGCATTAAAGAAACTGTAAAGCGCAATTTTTACTTGCAGTGAGACAGACATAAAAAAACCGCCCAGAGGCGGTTTTTTTATGTCAACAATTAGGCTATTAACCTAAAAGCTCACCAAGTTGTTGGCTAACAGCTTCAACAGCTTGAGTACCGTCTAATTTGTGGTACTGAGTGTTGCCTGCTTTCGCTTCAGCTTGGTAGTAATCAACTAATGGTTTAGTTTGGTCGTGGTAAATACCTAAACGCTTACGTACTGTTTCTTCAGTGTCGTCATCACGAATGATTAGGTCTTCACCTGTGATGTCATCTTTGCCATCAACTTTAGGTGGATTATAAACAACGTGATAAACACGACCAGAGCCAGGGTGTACGCGACGGCCGCCCATACGCTCAACGATGATTTCATCAGCAACGTCAAATTCGATAACGTGATCAACTACCACGCCATTCTCTTTCATTGCATCTGCTTGAGGAATAGTACGAGGGAAACCATCTAGCAAGAAACCTTTTTCGCAATCTGGCTTAGCAATGCGCTCTTTAACTAGACCGATAATAATTTCGTCAGATACTAATTGACCTGCATCCATTACTTTTTTAGCTTCAAGACCAAGTGGTGTACCTTCTTTGATTGCTGCACGCAGCATATCGCCCGTAGAAATTTGTGGAATACCGTATTTGTCCATCAAAAACTGAGCTTGAGTACCTTTACCTGCACCCGGCGCGCCCAAAAGAATAATGCGCATATCATTGTCCTCTGTGTGATACTAATCTTAAAAATGGTCGATCAGTGGAGTTTTGTTTTTAGAGCCTGAATTCTTCCACAACTAAGGCTATACCTCAAGTAACTTATACCAATTGCCTATATTAGCGGCAATAAAAAAGGGAGCCTTGCTCCCTTTTCCAACTCATTGCGCTAAAACGCTTATTTGCTTAAATCTAGCATAAGTTTGTTCAAACGAGTTACAAAGCCTGCAGGGTCTTTTAACGTACCGCGCTCAGCCAGTAATGCTTGATCTAGAAGCACTTGTGACCACTGGGCAAACTTGTCTTCATCTTGTTCAACATTTAAGTGTTTAACAAGCTGATGCTCTGGGTTAAGCTCAAAAATTGGCTTTTGCTCAGGCACTGTTTGACCAACTGATTCCATTAACTTTTGCATTTGCGAGCTCATATCATGCTCATCAGCAACAACACAAGCTGGTGAGTCTGTTAGACGGTGCGTAAAGCGTACGTCTTTAACGTTATCACCTAGTGCTGTTTTAATGCGCTCGACTAGGCCAGCAACTTCTTTTTCTGACTCTTCTTGCGCTTTTTTCGTTTCTTCGTCATCCATGTTGCCTAAATCTAAGTCACCACGGGTAATTGACTGGAATGATTTTTCGTTGAACTCTGTTAAGTAGCTCATCATCCACTCATCAACACGGTCGCTTAGAAGCAATACTTCGATACCCTTCTTACGGAAGATCTCTAAATGTGGAGAGTTCTTCGCTGCAGCGAATGAATCAGCAACTACATAGTAGATTTTGTCTTGCTCTGGCTTCATACGCTCAATATATTGCTCAAGCGATACATTTTGTGTGCTCTCATCTGTATGTGTAGAAGAGAAACGCAATAGCTTAGCAATGGCTTCTTTGTTAGCCGCATCTTCAGCTGGGCCTTCTTTTAACACCTGACCGAACTCATTCCAGAAAGATTGGTAATCTTCTTCGCGGTTTTTCGCCATACGCTCAAGCATTTTAAGTACGCGCGATGTACAACCTTTACGGATTGCTTGCGTTACTTTGTTGTCTTGTAAGATTTCACGTGACACGTTAAGTGGTAAGTCGTTTGAATCAAGTAAACCTTTCACAAAACGTAAATAGCTTGGCATGAACTGCTCAGCGTCATCCATAATGAAAACGCGTTGCACATACAGTTTTAAACCAGATTGACGCTCACGGTTCCATAAATCGAAAGGTGCTTTTTTCGGGATGTATAACAAGCTAGTGTATTCTGTTTTACCTTCAACCTTGTTATGTGCCCAGCTTAGTGGCTCTTCCCAATCATGACCAATATGCTTATAAAACTCTTTGTACTCTTCGTCTGTTACTTCTGACTTATCGCGAGTCCAAAGCGCTGTTGCGCGGTTAATACCTTCCCACTCGCCTGGCTGTGCTGGAATTTTCTCGCCGTCAGGACCCTCAGATTCAGGTACTTCTGCTTTATACATTTCTACTGGAATAGAAATATGGTCTGAATATTTAGTGACGATGCTACGTAAACGGAACTCATCAGCAAACTCTGTTTCGTCTTCACGAAGGTGAAGAATAATTTCGGTACCACGTGATGGTTTATCAATCTCTTGTAATGTGTACTCACCTTCGCCTGCAGATTGCCATTCAATACCTTGGCTTTCACCTGCTTTACGAGTACGCACTGTTACTTTGTCAGCAACGATAAATGCTGAGTAAAAACCAACACCAAATTGACCAATCAATTGTGAATCTTTGCTTTGATCACCAGTTAGGTTCTGGAAAAATTCTGCGGTGCCTGATTTGGCAATCGTACCTAGTGAATTGATCACATCTTCACGGCTCATACCAATACCATTATCAGTAATGGTGACCGTGTTTGCTTCTTTATCGGCACTGATACGGACTTTCAAATCTGCATCGTTTTCGTATAAATCGCCATTAGAAAGCGCAAGGAAACGTAATTTATCTGCCGCATCTGACGCGTTTGATACAAGCTCACGTAGGAAAATCTCTTTATTAGAGTAAAGAGAGTGAATCATCAGGTTTAATAGTTGTTTGACTTCTGTTTGAAAGCCTAATGTTTCTTTTTGTGCTGCAGTCATTGTGTAAATCTCCAATTAACAAAGTGTCTAATCTGCACTATGACTCTTTATATGGGGCAGGCTTTTTGAACTTCAAGACAAAAAATTAAATTTACGGCTAAATTGGGGAGCTATACATAAAAAAGCCTGCTTAAAGCAGGCTTTTGATACCATTTTCGGTATTAGTTTTGGTTTACGGCGCGTCGTCCGCTAAATGCGTGCATCAATGTCATACCATCGAGTAAGTCGAGCTCACCACCAACAGGGACACCGTGAGCAATACGAGATGCACCAACCTGATACTTATGACAAAGCTCAGCAATGTAGTGGGCAGTGGTTTCACCTTCAACACTTGGATTAGTTGCGAGGATCACCTCATTAATGCCGCCTTGTTGCAACTTGCTTTCAAGAATATCAAGGCCAATTTCTTTTGGTCCTATGCCATCAATTGGCGACAAGTGACCCATTAAAACAAAGTAAAGACCTTGGTATTGACCAGTTTGCTCAATAGCGAGTACATCGGTTGGTGATTCTACCACACACAATAAACCACTATCTTGGCGTTTAACACTTGAACAAATATCGCATACAGCTTGCTCTGTAAAAGTACGACAAGATTGACAGTGCCCTACTTCATCCATTGCCTTGGTTAATGCATGACCAAGCTGTTTACCACCCTGACGGTCACGCTCAAGCAAATGAAAAGCAATGCGCTGTGCCGACTTAGGACCTATGCCCGGCTGACATCGTAGCGCTTCAATTAGCTGTGTTAAACTAGGAGATAGTTGCATACAAAATCACTTAGAATGGCATTTTCATACCTGGTGGTAATTGCATACCGCCAGTTACTTTGCTCATGCGCTCTTGAGTTTCTTCAGCAACACGACGTACAGCATCGTTACACGCTGCCGCTAATAAATCTTCGATCATGTCTTTGTCGTCTTCCATTAGGCTGTCATCTAATTCAACACGACGAACATTGTGGTTACCAAGCATAGTTACTTTAACTAGGCCTGCACCTGCTTCACCTACAACTTCAAGGTTTGCGATTTCTTCTTGGGCTTTTTGCATGCGCTCTTGCATTTGCTGCGCTTGCTTCATCATGTTACCCATTCCACCTTTAAACATAACTGTCTCTCTTTCTAAACTACTTTAATTGGCATGAAGATAAGGGCTATTGTAACTAATTACAATGCCTGAATACTGTTTTCATCGATTATAGCGCTAAATAACTGCTGAAATTGCACTATATTCTCATCGCTATTTATTACATCAATCGCTTGTTGATGACGTCCCGCATCAATTTTTTGTTGAATCAAATACGGTGAATCAATTACGCCATCAGCAAACTCGATACTAAGCTCAACATTATGGCCGTAAATTTCACTTAATGCGGCATTGAGCTTTTGTCTAAGCACAGCGCTATCTAAATGGCGCTGTGATGAATCAACTTCAATGTGCAGCTGATTATTCTGCTTGGTAAAAATTGAATGCAGCGCAAATTGGCGCATGCGACCACCCAGTCCCATGCGTTTAATTAAATACGCCCATTCGTCTTGTTCGTGTGCAAATTTAATACTGCTGATCGGGCTTTCAAAATCATCAGGTATCGGAATACTGGCTTCTTCAACTACTGGCTCTGGCGCTTTTTGTGGATTGATCTGCTCAAGTAACTCTGGCGCTAAGTTTTCGGTGATTGTTTGATGCTTTTCTCGAAAGTCGACTTTTTTTACTTTACTACTGCTCTCCCCCGTTTGCTGGGGGATGGGCTTTTTTACTTCAGCAGCCATTGCTTGCTGCTGAGGCTGAATATTGGTCGTGGCTGTGCTCTGTTGCGCTCGCGGCTCTGCTTTGGGCTTAGCTTCAGGCTGTGGTTCTGCTTTAGCATTAGTGTGCGTTGCCGCACCACTTAAACGCCCGGCACCTGAAATATTGCGGTCTTGTAAAATACGAGCAATGGCCGACTGCGCCTGACTTTGCTGCTGTTGTAATTGTGCAGGTGCTGTTTGCTGTTGCTGAGGCGCAGATGCTTCATTGGCAGTAAAGCCCTGATCATAGGCGCTATTCATCACATCATCGTATTGCGCAGCAAGCGATGAGTCCATTTCTGCATCATGATCGTCCATGTAATCTTGCGAAGAATACTCTGGTGATGAGTACTCAGCTGCTGGAACTTGCTCTGAGTGGCTTTGCTCTTGCTGTTGAGACGCTGGTTGAACTTCAGCGGCCATTGCAGTTTCAACAGGTTGCTGAGGCTGTTGACCAGCATCAGGCTGTGCTACTGCAGTTGCTTCAACTTGCTGGGCAGGCTGATGACTATGCGCCGTCTCTGTCTTGGCAGCTTGATTAGGTTCTGCTTCAACAGGTTCAGCTTGTGTTGGCTGAGGCTCTGAAGGAACAGCAGTTGTCTGTGCAGAGCTATGTGCAACTGGTGCTTGCTCTGAAGCTGCTTGTTCACGTTGCGCCGTTGATTTTTTCAATATATCACGCAGTGCACCGGCACCACTTGGCTTAACCTGTTGCTGGGTATTCGTTGGTGTTTGGCTTTGTGCAAATTGCGTAGGCTGGAATGCAAGCAGTCGCAACATGATCATTTCAAAACCAAGTTTAGCATCGGGTGCCCATTGCAAATCTTTTTTTCCATTTAATAGCAATTGGTAGTAAACCTGCATCTGCTGTGCATCAGTGGTTTGTGCCACCTGCTCAATAAAATCTCGGTTAGTATCATCAAGTGCCGCTGCACTAGGCACAAGTTGCACAAGCTGAATAAGATGCGTCAGGGCAATTAAATCGTCGAGTAAGGCTACAAAGTTAGGGTTTCGGCTAACGACGGCTTTTACTTCTTGAAGTAACGCATCGCCATCTTGACACAGCAACGCTGCTAACATGGTTTGGCTATATTGAGTATCCATCAAACCAAGCATAGTTTGCACAGCCTGATGATTAATATTGCCATTGGTTTGCGCAATTGCTTGGTCTGTAAGACTCAGAGCATCACGCATACTACCATCGGCTGCCTTAGCTAAAATAGACAATGATTTATCATCAAAACTTAGCTGTTCTTGATTAAGAACATGGGCAAGCTGATCATGAATTTCTGATTGCGACAAAGCATTTAAATTAAACTGTAAGCAACGCGATAAAATCGTCACTGGCAGTTTTTGCGGATCGGTTGTCGCTAATAAAAACTTCACATGCTCTGGGGGCTCTTCCAATGTTTTAAGTAATGCATTGAAACTGTGCTTTGACAGCATGTGAACTTCATCGATTAGGTATACCTTGTAACGACCACGTGTTGGTGCGTATTGAACGTTATCAAGGATTTCGCGGGTATCTTCTACTTTGGTGCGTGATGCCGCATCGATTTCTAATAAATCAATATAACGACCTGCTTCGATGTCAGTACAACTTGAACATTGGCCGCATGGCTCAGCAGAGATACCCTTATCGCAGTTGAGGCTTTTAGCGAATATACGTGCGATGGTTGTTTTACCCACCCCACGGGTTCCAGTAAAGAGATAAGCATGATGGAGTCTATTTTGTGTTAATGCATTAACCAATGCCTGTTTAACATGAGACTGCCCCACTAACTCGTGAAAGGTTTGTGGTCGCCATTTCCTTGCCAGAACCTGATAACTCATTAATTATTCGCCTTCGAATTCAACCAACTTTAAGATTTTGATGCCCATATCAGCAACTCGTTGTTCACCACCAAGCTCAGGTAAAGAAACAACAAATGCTGCATCAGTTGCGTTACCGCCTAGTTTAGCAACTAATTTTGCAGTTGCTTCGATTGTGCCACCTGTCGCTAGTAAGTCATCTACCAGTAACACTTTATCGCCAGGGACAATTGCGTCTGTATGAAGCTCAAGAATATCTTCACCATACTCTAATTGGTAACTTTGTGAAATCACTTCGCGAGGAAGTTTGCCTGGTTTACGAACTGGAATGAATGGAATACCTAGTGCATAAGAAAGTGGTGCACCAAAGATAAAGCCACGAGATTCAGTACCGATGATTTTTGTAAAACCTTGGTCTTTATATGCTGCGATAAAGCTGTCGATAGTTGCTTTAAATGCGTCAGCATTAGCCATTAAAGTTGTTACGTCACGGAACATAATGCCCGGCTTTGGGTAATCAGCGATCGTTGCAATGCTCTGTTTGATGAGCGTTGAAGTTGCTTGAGTCATAATTATACTGCTCAAAAAGTTTATCTAACAAAGCTCGAGAGTATAACATCACCTTAGTGGAAAGTCGGTAGCAAGTTTCGAAATTAATCACTTAACAAGAAATATCAACTATAAAAAAGGCTGCATTATGCAGCCTATTGTCTTAAATTTGCTTACGCAGATTAAGATAAAGAAGTGATCCAACCAAGAATAGCGTTTAGACAGCCAATGCCACCGAATACAGCTAAAAACGCAATGAAATAAGTTGCATTGAACGGATCTTTAAAGTCTTTATCATTCGACATAGTTACTACCTTTATTTAAGCACGACAAAATAAGGCGCACATAATAGTCGAACTGCCCTCATCAATAAAGAGCTTTAGCCGATTTTTAAACCAATGTATTAGTCACCACAATGCCGCGCTCTGCCATGGCGCTTAAGGTATTGAGCGCTCCCTGATACAGCTGCTCTTGGCTAAATTGAGGCGCATGCTCTGCAACTGCTTGGCATACATCATTTAAATCTGCACCCCACTGAGATTCTATGATATTAAGAAGTAATGCGGTCATCGCATTTGTCGATAAAAATTGTACTTCGTCATCGCTATCACGATAAACCACAAAGTAACTTGGTTGTGCTGCCGGTTCACTTGGTTGATTATCTGCACTGATGGTATGAACAGGAAAACTGTAACTCAAGTTACGCGCAAGTGAACTTAAGAATAATGCAGAGCTTGTCACTTGATGAGCCGATAAGCTCACTTCTTCTGCCACCTCTTGAGCAACCGATACATCAAGCTCAACCCATTCATAGTGCGCTAGCTCTAACATAAACGCAGGATCATCGCTTTGCATTTCATAGTCATTAGCAAGAAAGGCCAAAAACTCCCCTGCAATATCTAAAAAATAAGGTGATTTACAATCATGCTGGCTAAAAAACTGCCTAACGAGTCTGTGCCAAGCTTGCTCTGAATATAAACTTTTTAGTACTGGATACGCAGAGCTAACAAAGCCATCCACATTGTTAAAAAATAAGTCTCGGTAAATCGCCATCCGACGCTCTTCAACATCACTAGGCTTAGCATGTTGCTGAGGGTCGCGGATATGTGCCATAAACGCTTGCTGCACTTGCATAAAATGATTAGGCACTGTGTTTCACCCTTGCTTGGTTTTGTTTGTTGGCTGTTTGCTGTAGTGCTTCAATGGTTTTCAGTTCAGCTAATAACTCACTCATAGGAGGGATATTAAAATCTCGTTCTAACAAAGTGGGAAATACCCCATGAACTTCATAAGCTTTTTCAAGTAATTGCCAAACAGGATCGATAACTGGCGCACCATGGGTATCAACCAGTAAATCCTCTGCCTCAGTGTAGTGGCCCGCAACATGCCCATAGGCAATACGTTTTGTTGGTAACGCAGCTAGGAATTGCTCTGCGTCGTAACCATGATTAATCGAATTAACGTAAATGTTATTCACGTCGAGCAGTAGTTTACAATCCGCTTCTTCTAAAACAGCATTGGTAAATTCAAGTTCTGTCATTTGCTGGCCGGGCGCGCCATAGTAAGAGACATTTTCGATGGCAATTGGCTGCTCTAGAATATCTTGTACTTGCCTAATACGAGAGGCCACATGTTTAATTGCATCTTCAGTAAAAGGAATAGGCATTAAATCGTACATATGCCCTTCGCCCGAGCAGTAGCTTAAGTGTTCGCTGAATAAACGAATATTATGCTCTTTAAAGAAAGTTTTTAGCGATTGCACAAAGTCAATATCAAGCGCTGCAGGTGAGCCAATCGATAACGATAAACCATGGCATACAAAGGCATGTTGTTCGGTAAGCTGTTTAAATTGTTTTCCAAAACGCCCGCCTAGTTTGAGCCAATTTTCTGGTGCAACTTCTAAAAACTCAATGGGTTTTGGAACATCAATGAGCATTTCATCAAGCATTTCTCGGCGCAAACCTAAACCAACCTGCCCAAAATCAGCTACTGATTCTTTTAACATACTACCTCCTACTAAAAAGGGCCTTTACGGCCCTTTTAAAAGCTAAATGAGCGTTTAGTGGTTAGAACCACATTTACCTTCGCCACACTTACCTTCTTTAGCTTTCTTTTTGTCTGCGCCACATTTACCTTCGCCGAACTTGCCTTCTTTAGCCGCTTTTTTGTCTGCGCCACATTTACCTTCGCCGCACTTACCTTCTTTAGCTGCTTTTTTGTCTGCGCCGCATTTACCTTCACCGCACTTGCCTTCTTTAGCAGCTTTTTTGTCTGCGCCGCATTTACCTTCGCCGCACTTGCCTTCTTTAGCTGCTTTTTTGTCTGCGCCGCATTTACCTTCGCCACATTTGCCTTCTTTTTCAGCTTTTTTATCGCCGCCACATTTACCTTCACCACATTTACCTTCTGCGGCATCTAGTTGATAGCCTGCTTGCATTTGCTGAAATTCAAATGGATTTGCACTGGCATCTGTGGCAGCAAAACTTGACGCACCTACTACAACCGCACCTAATGTTAATGCAATTGAATTTTTCTTAACTGTGTTCATTCGATGACTCTCTTTTTTATAAAGGGTTATTAAACAAGACCCGAGAACTAAAAATTACTTTCAAAATTTTTATAATTATTTTCTGAAAGTGCCAAGAATGCAAATTACGATTTATAAAACAATCCAGAACAGCTAGAATACGCGTCCTAATTTTTGATGAGTTAACAGGTATCATGCGACTAGTTTTAGCACCGATGGAAGGCGTTGTGGATTTTAAAATGCGACAACTCCTAACTGATTTAGGTGGATTTGATTTATGCGTAACAGAGTTTGTTCGTGTCGTTGAAGACACACTGCCCGAACGCGTGTTTCATCGCTATTGTCCTGAGCTAAAAACAGGTGGCTATACCCGTGCAGGTACGCCAGTGCGTATTCAGTTGCTAGGTCAAGTTGCCGATGCTTTGGCAGCAAATGCTGTTAAAGCAATACGCCTAGGCTCCCATGGCATCGACTTAAATTTTGGTTGCCCTGCTAAAACAGTGAACAAAAGTAAAGGTGGTGCGGTACTGTTAAAAGACCCTGAGCACATGTACGAAATTATTAAAGCCGTACGTGATGCTGTTGATCCTTGCCATGAAGTTAGTGCCAAAATTAGGCTTGGTTTTGATGATGATAGTAATAGCCAAGAAATTGTTGATGCTGTTGTTAGCGCGGGTGCTTCAAGTCTTGCTATTCATGCCAGAACTAAAAGAGATGGTTACAACCCACCGGCATATTGGGAAAAAATCCCCCCATTGATCAAAGATAAAAATATTTCGGTCGTTGCTAACGGCGAAATTTGGCAAGTTGAAGATGCCATGCTTTGTCAAAAGCGCAGTCATTGCCAAGACCTAATGCTTGGTCGTGGTGCATTAGCGATGCCTGATTTAGCAAAACAAATAAAATCTCATGCAGAAAACGAGCATTACACTCCGATGTTATGGGAGCATGTGATATACCACATTATTCATTCATCTATGCATCAAGACGAGAGCAAATGTGAAAAGTATTTTGCTTCTCGTACTAAACAGTGGCTCGGCTATTTAAAACGCCAATACCCACAAGCTAACGCACTTTTTGATGAGATCCGCCGCTTAAAAGCCAAAGATGAAGTTGCAGATGTACTAAGAAAGTACGCGAAAGCGCCGAGTATTGATACAAATCATAATTAGCCAATCGATTTTGTTTGATAATACTAGTATTGCCCACTTGGAAGAAAAGCGATGAACAATACTGAAATTCAAACAAAGTTATCTGCGGAACTTGCGCAGGTTAGACAACGTTTACTCGATATGCTGGCTAATTCTGATCAAGCCTATCATCAGCAACTGCTATCGCAACTCAAGGATAATCCCCCTTCAGACTGGTTAGAGCTGACAGCAAATAATCTCGGTTCTGAGTATCAAATATTGATTGCTCGAATAGAAAAGTTAGAAGCAGCACTATGCCAAATCGATATTGGGCAGTATGGCTATTGCTGTGATTGTGAAGAAAAAATTGATGACGAACGTTTACTTGCAGATCCTGCAAGCCAACGCTGTCGACGTTGCGCTCCATAGAGCGCAGCGCTGTACTAATTTATAAAAATAAAACTCATCGCAGGATAAAGCACGATATCCTCAATTAACCAATCAGCTTGCTGCTGATCTACACCTAAACGCTTCATCAAGTTAACACGTGCTTGCTGTTCACTCCACGTGTGATAATGAATACCTAAGTCAGTTTCCATCATAACTTGCCAAAAGTATTGCTCGCCTTGTGTTAATTTACGCTTACTTTTGAGCGGGTCGAGATAATCAAGTTGCCAATCAAGGCCTGTGCGCTGATGATTTTCTACAAAATAATTCATTACTAATGGTTTAGCGTGAGAGTCTGATACAGGTAATACAAAATCTGCACTCTGCGATTGCTTTAACGAAGCCTGTATCTCACTTAACCAATTTAAAGGTGGCTTAGTTTCACCACTAAAGTAATTAAGTTTACTTTGATACCAATCTTTACCGTTTGCCAAACCAACTAAACCAAGTTTTGTACGCGGTTTATACTGAGTTAAATATTGATTAAGTTTGTTTAGTGCTGCTTGTACACTGTCATCGCTATTATCAAGGTACGATTTGACCATATTATGTAAAAGCGTTAATTCGATTTTATTTAATTTCAGATTGCTTTGCTCAGCTGCAATTAACTGTGTTTCAACTAACTCTAGCCAGTTAGCTAGTGCATTTTCTGAGTAGTCATCTAATGAACGAGCTTGGCTAATAACATCACGTTGTACAGGCCATACAAAGTAACGCTCAGGATAACGCTCAGCAATAATTAAATAATTTAATTGCGCCTGTTGTGACACATCTAACTTAGTCGCTTTTAGTCCTTGATAAGCTTGATGACGCGCTTGCAAATAACTTTCTGAGAAAGGCCAGCTAGCAGCTTCACTTTGCTGTTCTTGAGTCGATAATAAATTATTAATAGTTTGCAGCGCTTGCTGCCCTTCACTAAACGTTTTGAAACCTGATGTTTGCTCAGAGCAAGCTATCAGCATCACACTTGCGACAACTAATAATACGATCTGTCTTAGCATTTTAAAATTCCATAAAAAAAGCCCCAGAGGGGCTTTTTAGTTTAAAACAACATCAATTAGATTTTTACACCGTTACGAGCGGCTTTATCTTTGATGAAGGTTGACCAGCTCTTCGCGAAACGACGCGTGCGCGGATCATCCATTGCTTTAGTGATAGCGTTGTAAGCTTGCTTGTACTTCTCTTGGTAGTAGTAAGCTTCAGCTAAATCAGAGTAGATAGTTCCTTTTTTGTCAGAACCTAGCTCTAATGCCTTGTTCAAACGAACAACGGCTGCACTATAGTTTTGCGATTGTAAAAGTAATGAACCAGCTTTGCGATAAAGCTCTGCATCGTCATCAAATTTAGCCGCTTCTTCATAGTATTTAGCTGCTTTTTCAATATCTTTAGAACGGTGGTAGTTAGATGCCACTGCACTGATATTTTGCTTGTTACGCTTAACTTTTTCTTCGTTGATTGCCTTTTCAAGCACGACTGCTGCTTTGTAAGGAATATCATTTAACGAATAGAAGTTAGAGAGTACTTTGTATTCAACTTCGTTTTCAAAATAGCCATTTTTGTAGGCAACTTCCATGGTCGCTAGACCTTTCTTGAAGTCTTCGGTTTGTAGGTAGTATTTACCTAAACCAACCCAGGCTTTTTTGTCTTCAGGCCAAACACGAACAATCTCTTCAGCTACTTCTACCATGTTTTTGTACTGTTTAAGTTCAAAATAGGCAGCTAGCTTTAATTGGTAAGAAGCTTTAGCAGGTTCTTTTGCCAATTCGATTGCTTTGTCTGCAGCAGGAAGTACGTCTTTGTAAAGTTTTAACTCGTAGTTTGCTTGCGCAATACGTGTATAAACTTTGTCGTCTTCCTCACCTGTGAAGTCCATCCAAGATGCATAAGCTTCTTTTGCTTTTGCATATTGCTCAGTACCCGCGTACATATCACCTAGAAGTTTTAAGCCTTGCTCTTGGTCAGCAAAGTTTAAAACGTCAGGTTTAACTGCCGCTGAGATGTGCTTAATAGCCAATTGGTACTGCTCTTTTTGAGCGTACATTTGACCTAAGTAACGATCAACTGTTGCCTTATCGAAATCATCTGAAGGATCAATTTCTTTAAGTAGTGCAATCGCTTCATCAAGCTTATCTTCATTGTACAAGTCAAACGCTTTAATAACTTTCTTACCAACGCGCTCGCCCATAACTTTAGTTTTTGCTTTTTTACGCGCTTCAATCTTCGCGTAATCTGGCGCCGCTAAAGCAGGTGCAGTGAAAGCTACACCTGATAGAGACATAAGAAGCGCAAGTGCAGTTACTTTAGATAAATTTCTCATTACTCGCCTCCTTAGTTGCCTTGGTTAAGTTTAAAGTCTAATTGTACTTGAAGACCAAATTGCTTCTGTGGTTTACCATCGATGATTTTCGGACGGTATTTCCACTTACGTAGCGCACGTTTAGCTTCGCGGTCGAAGATACGTTTAGGATCTGCGTCGATCACTTCAACATCTTCTACACCACCCACTTCATTGATAGTGAATGAAAGTTGTACCCAACCTTCTTTACCATCACGCGCTGCTTGCGTAGGGTATTTTGGTTCAATACGAACGATAGGTGTCGCGTCACCATCACGTCCAAATGCACCTGGACCACTTAGGCCACCAGCTGTGCTACCCACATCGATGCTTGGCATATTAAATGACAAACCACCAGTGTTCGGGTTGCTGTTTTCCGGCTGAGGCGGCTGCGGCTTAGGCGGCTGCTTTGGCGGTGGCGGAGGCGGAGGCGGAACACGCTTCCTCTCCTGCACCTTAGATTCAGGCGGATTCGTCATAATTTCGACTACGATCTGTTCTTTTTGTTCAGTCGCACGGTCAGCTCCACCGGAGATGAGGTACGCCATGAAGTAGAACAAGCCGAAAGTAACTGCCCCACCTGCAATCAGTGAAAACAGAAAACGAATCATTACTGATCTCCAGCTATTGAAATTTTAAGGTTATCACCCGTCGCTTTGATCTGGTCCATAACTTTAACTACTACGCCGTGTTTTGCTTCTTTATCAGCTTGCAAAATTACAACTTCAGTAGGTTGTTCTGCTAATAAACTTTCAAGTTTAGCTGATACACGCTCAACGTCTACTTGTTGTTTATCAATCCAGATCGCACCGTCAGCGCGGATAGCAACAAAAATGTTTGCATTTTTTTGCTTCGTAGCTGCAGCTGCTTTAGGTTTATTGACTTCGATACCAGCCTCTTTAACGAACGATGTAGTTACGATAAAGAAAATAAGCATGATAAATACGATGTCAAGCATTGGCGTCATGTCAACCGCTGCTTCTTCTTCTTCACGAAAACGTTGTTTACGTGCCATATTTAATTCTCTCTCTAGTGATGAGGCATGCTATCTACAAGTTTAGCTTTCGCCATTCTCGCTCTCGCTTCTAGACGTGAGCTAAAGAATACTCCAGATAGTGCCGCAACCATTCCAGCCATTGTTGGGATTGTTGCCATTGAAATACCTGATGCCATTAAACGTGCGTTACCAGTACCTTGAGTAGCCATGGTTTCGAAAACCGCGATCATACCCGTTACAGTACCTAATAAGCCGATTAAAGGACAAACAGCTACTAATGTCTTAATCAACAACATACGCTGATCTAATTTTTCAGACGCTTCAGAAATCCATGCTTCACGGATTCTGTGTGCGTACCAAGACGTAGTGTCTTGGCGGGCATCCCACTGAGCTACAATGTTCTTCGTCATACGAGGAAACTCAGCTAGTAGGAACCAATAGCGCTCAATCATTAAAACCCACATAAGAAAGAGTGCTATCGCGACCACGTATAATACCTGGCCGCCTGTGCCAACAAAATCCCTGATAGATTCCCAGATCTCCATCAGGACTAGCATTAGGCTTTCTCCTTCTCCGCGTGAGCAGCGATGATACCAGCGCTTTGCTCATCAAGGACATGTAGAACCGACTTACTACGACCCGCAACAATTGAGTGAAGTAGGATAAGTGGTAGAGCTGCAATTAGACCTAACGCTGTAGTAACAAGTGCTAGAGAGATATTACCAGCCATGATCTTCGGATCACCTGTACCGAACAATGTGATTGTTTGGAACGTAAGGATCATACCGATTACCGTACCTAGTAGACCTAGTAATGGAGCGATTGCTGCCAAGATCTTGATGATGTTGATACCAGCTTCGATGCGAGGCGTTTCACGTAGGATTGCTTCGTCAAGTTTAAGCTCAAGGTTTTCAACGTCTTGATTCTTGTTGTCAGCGTAAACCTTAAGAATACGACCCAGTGGGTTGTTTGTATTCGGAGTAGAAAGGTTTTTAAGCTGGCTCTTAATCTTAGTGCTAGTAAGCGCAAGATCAATGAAACGAACGATGAAGATAAGTAGACCAACAATTAATAGTAATGTGATTATGTAACCTACTTCAGCACCTTGCTCGTAGTATTCCATTAGTGATTTCTTCTGCGTGTTGATACGTAAGATCGCGCCACGAGTCGGGTCGATGTATACGCCAGCATAGTTATCTGCAGAAGTACCTTCTAAATCGCTGATACCAGCTAAGATGTAGCTATCAGGTTGCTTACCTAGAGGTTGAATCGCTTTAGTTTCTGGAGAGTAGATTAAATAACCGTCGTCAGTTACTAAGTTGAAGTTACCGATACGAGTTACTTTCTTAACAGAAGAAGAACCGTCAAGACCTGCAACTTCAGTTTCGAAAGTTGAAACTTTAGCTGACTCAGTCATTTCAGTTTGAAGAGAAATCCAAAGCTCTTCTAGTTCACGAACAGTTGGAAGTTCTTTCGCAGCAGCTAGTGAGCGAAGTACTTCAGCACGCCCTGGTTTTTCAGCAGAAACAAGTGATGCTTCGATTGAACCGATTGCATCAGCAGCTGCACGACGTACAACACCGAACATCTCACCTAATGTACCTTGAGCGTTTAAAAGAGCTTGCTCTTTTTCAGCTAAAGTATTTTCGTTTTGAGCATATTCTTTAGCTAAACGGTCACCACGTGCTTTTTCAGCAGCTAGGTCGCTTTTAGCTTTGTTAAGTAACGCTTGCTTGTCAGCACGAGCTGAAAGGAACTCTTGTTCACGTTGCTTGTTTAATTTGCCTTCAGAGATACGTTCTTGCTTAACTTGCTCAAGAATTTTGTCTAAAGCATCAGTGTTTGCATGTGCATTAAGCGCGGTACCTGCAGAAACAGATAGTACTGCTGCAACAGCAAAACCTTTAAATAGTTTCTTCATTATTGATTACTCCGCGCCAAAGATTGGTAGTTTAACAAGTTCTAATGTCGCTTGTTTACGCGCCATACGGATAACTTCTTTAACAGGTTTTAGGTATTCTTCACCTAATTCTTTCCACTGTTTAGTGTTGTTATCCCACACCCACGCGTGCTTAAGGTCAAAAGACTGAGCTACGTAAGTGATACGACCTAAACGACCGAAGTCAACGTTGATGCTCTTACCATCGATCTCAAGAGTACCTTGAGAAGCAGTTACAGCTGAGCTGTATGCAGTTTCAACAGTGTAAGCTTCAAGAACTTGGCGGAATTTTTCAGATGTAGTAACTGATGCTGACGCCATGATGTCACGAAGTCTTTCAACACGTGCAAGACGGTTTTCAAGATTGAACGGAACGTCCGCTTTGATGAATTGCTCAAGCGTATCGATCATGCGATACATCAAAGGCACAACGTTTTGTTTCGTGTTATCGATAGTTGCGATTTGACGGTCAAACGATTCGATTGAAGCGTTTTGGTCAGCGACCAAACGTGCTACGTGATCGTTATAAACCTTCATTAGCTCAGTTTCGTCAACAATGCTACGGTACTCAGCGATTAGCTCTTGAGTTTGACCATATACATTGTCAATTTTAGTTTGAGACTTAACAGCAGCCTTTTGAATTTGTTGACCTGCATCTTGCACATCTTTCAAAGGATCTGCAATCACATTGCTGCTTGCAAATGCAAAAGCGCCAACCAACGCTGATGCTACAAGACTCTTTCTGATTTTAACAGACATAGTTCCCAACCAATTAAGTAATGTTACTTTTATAATTTAATTATCCTCCGAAGAGGACAACCCTGATATCTTTTAATAGATATCAACTCTCCAATAATGCTAAATGCTTCAGAGTCTGTCAACTTGATGTTCGGCTTTCATCGGAAAAATTTGGTGACTCGTCGTTGAGATGAAAATAACCAAAATAATGAATTAACAAAAATATAACAGAGGTATTCATGTGGTACTTCTATAGCCCTTTACTGGCGAACATTGCATTCATATTAGGTTCAACCTTAAACATAAATGTAACATTTTATGAAATCTGAAAGTGCTGAAGAAAAATGAAAAAAAAATTCACTTTGTTCATCTAAAAAATCTGTTTTGAAGAATTTTTATGCACTCACTACATCTAACCGCTCAAAAAGCAGCCAAATCAGACACTAAACACTAGAATGAGAGAGTTGAAATCTCTCACCGCTACGGGTGAGAGAGTTAAAATACGGCGCGGTCTTTAACTAGCTTAGCGAGTGAGATAATTGAATCAACTTCTAGTTTTTCAAATATTTTCGCTTTGTATGTACTTACCGTTTTATTACTGATGAAAAGTTTTTCACCAATATCTTTGTTTGATAAGCCTTGTAGTAGATAATTCATCACTGCGAGTTCACGTTCAGTGAGTAACTCGTCTATGTCTTTTTCAGACGCTATTAGGTGCTCTTGTGGAAAGAAAGTATAGCCACGCAAAATCATTTCAACTGCAGAGGAGATATCTTCAAGGCTTTCGGCCTTGTTAACAAATCCTTGAGCACCTAGCTTTGCTGCAGTGCGAATAATGTGTTTGTCTTGCTTAGCAGATAAAAACAATACTTTGCCAGTAAACCCACTACTGACTGCGCGCTTATATAAACTAAAGCCATCTGAGTCTTCTAACTCAATGTCTAAAATTGCCAGCGCTACATTATTACTTTTTAAAAACTGCAATGCTTCCTTTTGACTTCCAACAGCTTGTACTTCGTTAACTAATGTAGACTTAGCGAGTACCATTTTAATTGCTGTTGCCACCATCGGGTGGTCGTCTACCAAAAGTATATTGTTTCCTATGCTCATCGATTAGCAAACTTTCATTATATTTCATCAAACAAGTATAAGTTACTCAGCATTTATTCCACATGTGGATAATTTAAGTTTAGCGGGTTATTTCTAGATTGGTGAAAAATAACTATAAACTTTTTAGCTGCTCACTTTCGAGTTCGATCAAAACTACAAACTAAACATAACGGGTGATGTCATGTTAAATAAATCCTATCGGCACAGCATATAATACTTTAGTTATGGAGAGTAGCTTTTAGGGCATAGAATGCGAAGTTCTAGCTTATTGGCTGATTAATTTAGTCTTAAACAATGCCTTTGGAGGAATATAAATTCGGTACAGTTTATGACTATTTATAGTGAGTTAAAACTTGGGGTTTAGCAGGAGATAAAAATGAATTTTTGGTGAAACAGAAACTGTTTCACCAAAATGCTTAGGTTCGCATAATTAATTATGCTACTTCTACGTTCTCAGCTTCAGGGCCTTTTTGACCTTGTTTGATGCCGAAAGATACTTGCTGACCTTCGCTTAGAGTGCGGAAGCCTGTACCTGTGATAGCGCTGAAGTGTACGAATACATCAGGGCCATTTTCTTGTTCAATAAAACCGAAGCCTTTAGCTTCGTTGAAGAACTTAACTTTACCAGTAACCGTGTTTGACATACCAAATTTTCCTGTAAGTCAATTATTAAAATTCAGCCATAATGGCTCTATCCTCCCTGAGTGAATGCCCAAAAAACTTGGGGTAAAGTACAGGAAGAACCAATAACCAAACCGGTAACCGTACAGCCGCACATTATCCGTAAATTCAATACGCAAAAACTCAAAGCAATTTAAGACTAACACATTAAATTGCTTTTAGCTCTATTAATCGAAAATAATTTTAAGGTCAACTGCCTAAACAAAAATATATGACAGTACTATTTATAAACAATTAATTATCAATGAAAAAAGCCCATCAAATAGATGGGCTTTTAATTCTCAATTTGTAGCTTGCTAAAACTTATTTAACTTGCCAATCCATTTTCGCCTCTGCTTTGATTGGCACTACTTCTGAATCACCTAGTTTATAGCTTGCTGGTACTGTCCAACTCTCTTTTACCAATGTAATGGTATCTTGGTTTCGAGGCATACCGTAGAAGTCTGGGCCAAAGTGGCTCGCGAAACCTTCTAGCTTGTCTAAAGCACCTGCTTCTTCAAACGCTTCAGCATAAAGCTCAATAGCTGCGTGAGCAGTATAAGCCCCTGCACAACCACAGGCTGCTTCTTTTTTGTCTTTGTAATGTGGTGCAGAATCAGTACCTAAGAAGAACTTTTTGCTACCACTTGTTGCAGCACCAATTAACGCTTGTTGGTGAATGTTACGCTTTAGAATAGGTAAGCAGTAATAATGCGGGCGAATACCACCTGCTAGCATATGATTACGGTTATAAAGAAGGTGATGAGCAGTAATTGTTGCAGCAACATTCTCTGGTGCATTATCAACAAACTCTACTGCATCTTTCGTGGTGATGTGCTCAAGCACAATTTTAAGACTCGGGAAGTCATTTACCACGTCCGCTAGAATTGTTTCTAAAAATACCTTCTCACGGTCAAAAATATCAATTGATGAATCGGTTACTTCACCATGTACTAACAGTAACATCCCTACTTCTTGCATTGCCTCAAGTACAGGGTAAATGTTTTTGATTGAGGTTACACCTGAATCTGAGTTGGTAGTCGCACCAGCCGGGTACAACTTAGCAGCAACAATTTTACCTGTTGCTTTAGCTTTTTTTATTTCTTCTGGTGTAGTTTTATCTGTTAGGTAAAGCACCATTAATGGTTCAAAGTTACCTTGTGGTCCTGCAGCTTTAATTCGCTCGTAGTAAGATAAAGCAGTGTCTGTGCAGGTTGCCGGTGGAACAAGGTTCGGCATAATGATCGCGCGCCCCATGTAACGGCTAGCATCACGAACGGTATCAACGAGTTGCTCGCCATCACGTAAATGAATGTGCCAATCATCTGGGCGTGTAATTGTTAGAGTTTGCATCGAATTTAAATCTGACATTGCTGGTTTCCACGGCTAAAGTTAGGGGGATAGCGTAAACGCTGAGTAAATAACCTCGCTTATTCACTCAAGTTCATATTCAGGTGCCTAGTTTACACCAGTTCCAGTTTTTTTTGAAAATAACTTTGTGGATAGTTTGATAGTAGGTTAACGTAATAAATTAATACAACATTTCGGTTACCTTTTATTCTATGCCTAAGAGTTTAGACGCTGCTTTTGCACTTGAGGTCAAAACAGACCAACTACATATTATCAATCAGTTCTCATCCTCTGTGATGCAGTTAGACACGGTTGAAGAATTGTTAGAATATGTCACGTCAGAAGTGGTAAGCCGCCTAGGTTTTATAGAGTGTGTTATTTATCTAGCCGATGATAAAACTCGCACCCTCAAAGAAATGGCGTCTATTGGCACAGCAAGCAGCCACGATACTTATCATATCGACCGAACAGAAATCAGCTTTGATCAAGGTATTACGGGGTATGTCGCAAGCACTGGTAAACCGTTAATGATTGGCGATGTCAGTGAAGACCCACGTTATATCGCTGATTCTCGCCCTGCTCTTTCTGAGCTATGCGTACCATTAGTTTACAAAGAAAAAGTACTGGGTGTCATTGACTGTGAGCACCCGCAAAAAGATTACTACAACGATGCGCATTTAGAGATTTTATCAACAGTGGCGCACCTATTAAGTGCCAAGATAAATCAAGTTCGTACTGTAGAAGACTTACAGCAAACCGTTATGCAGTTAAACGATGCGCAAAAGCTAGAACGCTCGATGCTGCAAATTGCTAACTTAACCTATCAATCAAGCGAGCTAGATAGCTTCTTTGAATCTTTACACGGCATTATTACCTCTTTACTGAGGGCTGATAACTTCTTCATTGGCCTGTATGACAAGCAACTAGATGTACTTGATTTAGTTTATATTATCGAAGAAGGTGTGCGTTCTAACGCACACAAGAAAATATCAAAAGAACAATTAAAAGATACTGCATCTTATTACTTATTAAATATCGACCAGTCCTTACTTTTTACTAAAGAAGAATTTCAACAGCACATTGATGCGGGCCATTTTAAAATGGTTGGTCGCCAGGCCGAGTCTTGGCTAGGTGTGCCATTTAAAGTAAATGAGCGTATAAGCGGTGTCATTGCCGTACAAAGTTACAGTAAAAGCTATCACTATGACGAGCATGACCGTGCTTTACTTACATATGTGAGCCGCCAAATTAGCATGGCGATAGACCGTCAATTATCAAGACAAGAGCTTGAGCACCGCGCTCTTCACGACGAATTAACCGGCCTTGCCAATCGCTCATTGTTAATTGAACGCATCAAACATGCGATCCTTCGCCTTGCAAGAGCTGATAAGCGTCACCAGCATGCCCTGCTCTATCTAGACTTTGACCGCTTTAAGAGTATCAATGACTCATTAGGTCACGAGGTTGGCGACCACTTTTTAGTAAAAATCTGTGAGTTGATCTTAGGTACTATTCGCAATACGGATACTTTTGCTCGTTTAGGGGGCGATGAGTTTGCCATCTTTATGGAAAACATCACCGATAAACAACAAATTAATGATGCTCTAGAACGCATTCAACAGGTACTATCAGAGCCTCTCAATATTGACGGCCACCTATTACAAGCATCTACCAGTATAGGTGTTGCGTTTTGTGAAAACAGTCGCGATCAAGCTTATAAGCTATTACAACATGCCGATGCTGCAATGTATGAAGCTAAGTCATCTGGTCGTGGCAAGGTTAAGTTTTTCAACAATACCATGCGTAAAAAACTTAAAAATCATGCTGATATAGAAAATGATTTACAGCATGGTATTGAGCATGACGACTTTGAGCTGTACTACCAGCCCATTTTTACCATTCAAGATGCACAGGTTGTTGGCTTTGAGGCGCTTGTGCGCTGGCATCACCCAAGTAAAGGCTTTGTCTCACCAAATGATTTTATACCCGTAGCAGAAGACACCGGCCAAATTATTAATCTAGATTTACATTTGCTTGAGCTTGCTGCAAAGCAAATAGCAAAGTGGACAAGTGAAGGTAAAACATTTGGCAGAATTACTGTGAATGTATCATCACGTCATTTTGCGAGCCTCGATTTTGTGGCACAAATTCATGCCTTGTACAAACAATATAAATTGCCACTTGGCTCGCTGTGCTTAGAAATCACAGAGTCGGGGCTAATTGGTAATTTAGAGCTGGCTACAAAAATCATAAAAGGCCTTGAGCCTCTTGAAGTAAAACTGTGTTTAGATGACTTTGGTACTGGCTACTCTGCGCTTGGTTATTTACACCAATTACCTATCCATATTTTAAAAATCGATAAAAGCTTTATCGATCATTTAAATAAAGCGCATAACCCCTTGGTTGATGCCATTTTATCGTTAGCCCAATCGTTAAAGCTCGATGTTGTTGCTGAAGGGATTGAAACAGAAAAACAATTGGCAATCTTAAAACAAACTCAATGTAAGTTTGGTCAAGGCTTCTTAAAAGCGAAACCCATGCCAGCCAGCGAAGCAGAAAAAGTCATCACTCACGGCCTATAAAGCTAATATAAAAAAGCCTCGCAAATGCAAGGCTTAGTTTATTTATACTTTACAAAAAGTTACAGCTCGCCGGGTGCAAAGTTATCAACTGCTATCGCTTGTTTACGTAGCTCATTGGCTTGATTCATGCGCTCTGCAACGGTTGCGTTTATCAAGTTTTTCTCTGCTGCTGCGGCAATTGCTCCCTCAAGTTCAAGGTTTTTGGCAATAGTGCCTTCTTTTTGCCATTTACGAAGCTGCTTAAAGTCTTCATGGGTATCAATCATGGCTAAAAAGGCATTTTCCATTACACCAGTCCCTGCATTTTCATCGACATAACAAAGGTGGGTTAATCTGTCTCTAAAGACCCCAGGTTTGCTCATGTGCTCACACATTGTTTGGGCTAACTCATCACTTGGACGGTGGTAATGATTACCTAGTGGGAACACAATACGTTTCAGTAAGAAATTAATTACAGGATTAGAGAAGTTTTTAAAGAAGCCGTCGAATGCCTGACCAATGCAGAATAACGAATGCTCAACGGCATATTGCACAAATGGTAGGTCAGCTTGCTGACGCCCTTCATCTTCGTAGCGTTTCAGTACACATGAAGCAAGATACAAGTGGCTAAGCACATCACCTAAACGTGCCGAAATCATCTCTTTGCGTTTTAACTCACCACCTAATACTAGCATCGCAACATCAGTACAAAATGCTAAACCACGACTCATGCGGCTTAACTGTTTGTAGTAAACCGTGGTTGCGCCACATACAGGGGCTTTAGCGAAGTAACTGCGTGTTAAACCGTGCACAAATGCCATACCTGCATTACTGCCAGCAAATAAAATATGTTGCAGTAGTAATGAGTCAAATTCTTTTAAGGCAACATCATGGTCTTCCATTGCTGCTGCTTCCATTTCTTTTAAAACAAACGGATGACAGCGAGTAGCGCCTTGACCAAAGATCATCAAATTACGAGTAAGAATATTTGCACCTTCAACGGTAATCGATACCGGGATCCCCATATAGCCATGGGCTAAATAGTTATTTGGCCCGACTTGAATACCTTTACCAGAATGAATGTCCATAGCATCATTCATTACTGTACGACCCATTTCAGTCATATGGTACTTAGCTATAGCGGTAACCACAGACGGACTCAATTTTAAGTCAATCGCCCCTGCGGTCATTAGCCTTGCTGATTCTAAGGTGTAAGTTAATCCACCAATACGTGCCAATGCCTCTTGGACACCCTCAAATTGGCCAATCGACACACCAAATTGTTGGCGTACGGTTGCATAGGCTGATGTCATTCTTGAAGCCAAGTGACCTGTTGCCGTACTAAGTGCCGGTAACGAAATACCGCGGCCAGCACTTAAACATTCAACTAACATACGCCAGCCTCGACCAGCGCCCTTTTCACCACCGATGATCCAATCAAGCGGAATAAACACATCTTTACCGTATGTTGTGCCATTCATAAATGCCATGTTTAACGGATAATGACGCTCACCTGTTTGTACACCTTCGTGATCAGTTGGAATAAGCGCACACGTAATGCCAAGCTCTTTTTTATCTCCTAATAAGCCCTCAGGATCGTACATTTTAAATGCAAGACCCAGCACTGTGGCAATTGGCGCAAGGGTGATATAACGTTTTGACCAGTTAAGTTTTAAACCAATCACTTCTTCACCATTATGCATGCCCTTACAAACCACCCCTGTATCAGGAATACTGCCTGCATCAGAGCCTGCCTCTGGACCCGTTAATGCAAAACAAGGCACATCATCACCCTTAGCTAGGCTTGGTAACCAACGCTCTTGTTGCTCGGTAGTACCATAATGAAGAAGTAATTCACCTGGACCTAAGCTATTGGGCACCATTACGGTGACCGCAGCGGTTAAGCTCTTAGTGGCAATTTTCGATACGATGGTTGAATTTGCAATCGCCGAAAACTCGCGACCACCAAATTTTTCAGGAATGATTAACGCAAAAAAACCTTCTTTTTTTAGGTAGTCCCACACTTCTTTTGGTAGGTCTTTATCTTTTTGCACAATTTGATAATCATCAAGCATGGCTAACAAGGTTTCGACTTGCTCGCCCATAAATGCGCGTTCTTTTTCGCTAAGTTCAGGTTTAGGAAAACGATGCAGTTTTTGCCAATCTGGGTTACCACTGAATAATTCACCATCCCACCAAACATCACCTGCTTCCATAGCTTCACGTTCTGTTTGCGATAACGGCGGCAAAACTTTTTTAAACATACTAAACGTAGGTCGTGTGACAAGATTGATGCGAATGTCTTTCACAGCAAAAATTACAATCACAGCAACCAGTAACAGAATGATTACGGTCGTCATTGTGCAATCCTTTTATTTTATTTAACTGGTTCAAGTATGACTGATCGTGCCATAAATACAACGTAAGCAGCTCTTACTTAGGTTGTTTTTACCGATGCAGTTTGTTGTTTACTAAGACACTGCTATTATGCATGGGCAATAAATAACAATAAACTTCTAGGGAACGTTATGAAAAAGACTCCATTTAAGCTCAGCATCAGCGCGCTTATGGTCGCAAGTGCACTAGCACTTACAGGCTGTAATGATGACGCTACGAGCAATAAAACAACGACTGCTGAAGTCAAAGCAAGCCAAGTAACAGCACAAGATGCCGCTAAATTTATCGCCGATACTGAAAAAGAATTAAGCGCGCTTTATTTAGAAGCAAGCCGTGCTGAGTGGATTTATGCCAACTTCATTACCCATGATACTGCGGAACTATCTGCTGAAGTAAATCGCAAGATGACCGAAGCCGTTGTTCGCCTTGCTAATGAAGCTGCAAAATTCGATAGTTTAGAGCTAGATTACGATGCGCGTCGTAAACTCGATAAACTTAAACTAGCGCTTACCTTACCTGCACCACAAGATGCTGAAAAAACAGCTAAGCTCTCACAATTAGTGGCTGAGCTAGGGGGTATTTATGGTAAAGGTAAATACTGTAAAGAAGATGGTAGCTGTTTAAGCCTTGGCGACATGACCGCTAAAATGGCAACGAGCCGTGATTACAATGAATTGCTTGATTTATGGCAAGGTTGGCGTCAAGTTTCAAAACCTATGCGCCCGCTTTATGAGCAACAAGTTGCCCTCACCAATGAAGGTGCAAAAGAGCTAGGTTATGCAGATACAGGTGCTATGTGGCGTAGTAAATACGACATGCCAGCCGATGATTTTGCAAAAGAACTCGACCGTATATGGGGCCAAGTTAAACCGCTTTATGATTCATTACATTGTCATGTTCGTGCCAAGCTAGGTGAAAAATATGGCGAAGATAAAGTACCACAAGACCAGCCTATCCCTGCACACCTTTTAGGTAATATGTGGGCACAAACGTGGGGTAACATTTACGATGTTGTTGCACCAGAAAATGCCGATCCTGGTTATGACGTAACAGAACTATTAGCTGAGCACGATTACGACGAACTTAAAATGGTACGTGGCGCTGAGAAGTTCTTCACCTCAATGGGTTTTGCGCCATTGCCAGATACTTTCTATGAGCGCTCACTATTCACTAAACCTCAAGATCGTGACGTACAGTGCCATGCGTCAGCTTGGAATATTGATAGCAAAGACGACCTACGTATTAAGATGTGTATTCAACGCACAGGTGAAGAATTCTCTGTTATTCACCATGAGTTAGGCCATAACTTCTATCAACGCGCGTACAACACGCAGCCTATTTATTATCAAGAAAGTGCGAACGATGGTTTCCACGAAGCGATTGGTGACACCATTGCTCTTTCTGTAACGCCAGGTTATTTAAAAGAAATTGGTTTATTAGATGAGGTGCCTGATGAGTCAAAAGATATTGGCCTGTTAATGAAAATGGCATTAGACAAAGTAGCATTTATTCCATTTGGTTTATTGGTAGACCAATGGCGCTGGAAAGGTTTTCTCAGGTGAAGTAACACCAGAGAACTACAACAAAGCGTGGTGGGAATTACGTGAAAAATACCAAGGTGTACAAGCGCCTATCGCACGTAGCGAAGCAGACTTTGATCCAGGTGCCAAGTATCACGTACCAGGCAACACGCCTTACACACGTTATTTCTTAGCGCACATTTTACAATTCGACTTCCACAGAAGTTTATGTGAAATTGCCGGTAACGAAGAAGCGATTCACCGCTGCTCAGTTTACAACTCTGCTGAGGCGGGTCAAAAACTAAATGCAATGTTAGAAATGGGCTCAAGCCGCCCATGGCAAGAAGCTCTTGCGACGATCACTGGTAAAGAAGAAATGGATGCGACAGCAATCTTAGATTACTTTGCACCGTTACAAAAATACCTTGATGAGCAAAATGAAGGCCGCCAGTGCGGTTGGTAATGATAAAAACGAAAAAGCCCGCATAATGCGGGCTTTTTTATGTCATCAAATTAATGATTAAAACTGTAAGCTTACGTTTGCAAAGTATGCATCGTAGTCTGAGTCATCCCAGTTGTTTGCATAACCTGCTTTTAAGCCAACGTTTTTGTTAAAGAAGTGCTGTGCACCAAAGCTGTAGTCATCTTCTTTGTTAAACGTTATAAATGCTGACGTTGCTTTAGAGAAGTAGTAGTTTGAACCTAGTTCCCAAGAGCTACCGCTATCGTCTGTATCTGAGATTGTACCTTCAATTGTTAGGTAGTTACCTTGTTGAAGATCCATGAAGTATTTTGCATTTACTGCACGGTAATCAAACTCATCGTCAGCTGTGAATGTGAAACCTAAGTAATCAGTGCTGTTAAGCTGGTGATTGTACTTAAGGTCGAACATTACAGTGTTATCACCGTCTTCTACGTCGATAAATGTCGCTTTAAGAAGAAGGTTAGGATTAAAGAAGTAACCTGCAGACACATTGAATAAATCAGTATCTGAACCGTAATCGTAGTTGCTGTAACCCGCACCAAATACAAAATCTTGTACGAAGTATTCACCACCGATGTTAGTTACATCACCAAAGTCATCATCTGCGTACGAACCAAACACGTTGGTTGTTCTGTTGATGTATTCAAACTGGTCGTATGGACCCATTGTTTTCTTTGGCGCGAAGTAATACGTTGAATCAACACTTACTGTGTCGTTGCCATCGGTGTCCATGTACCCTAAATGGCTGATTGATTGGTAACTATCCGCAGCAGTCGCGGCAGTTGACAGAAGCATACTCGAAATAATAACTGCTAACTTTTTCATAAACAGATTTCCCTATTAACATTGTTTCATTGCTGTTGAAAACTAGCCTGATGGCTAAGTTGGGCACATGCTAACGTGAGAAAACTGAATGGAAACTTAACTAAGCATTTGTTTTTACTTGATTAATTGTAATAAAGTGTCGGCAAATGTAAAGAAAAAGTTGGCCGAAACTTGCGTCTCTAAACCAACTTTTAGTGAAAAAATGAAGCTTGTCAGTACCTTATAAAGCAAACTCGCTTATAATTCTATAAACCTCATTAATGTTATCTCCTGCTTTAAAGTCTTTGCTGATTGGCGTTGGATCTGATCCAACCCAAATTTTCAGTTCAGCATCTAGATCAAAATGCCCGGCACTTTCTTTACTAAACTTGGTGATTTTTGAGTAAGCAATGCTCAGCATTTCAACTTTAGAGCCAGTAACACCTTGTTTATCAATAATAATTAATCTTTTATTGGTAAAGATGAACATATCACGAATGACTTTATAGGCTTTTTGTACTGCTTCACCATCAATCAGCGTATTGGCAAGCAGCTCTTCTAAATCATCATTATCGACTTCACTTGCGTTACCCATTAATCCGCTTAATAAACCCATAATTAGCTCTCCTTATGAAAAATTTGATTTTCGAGTGTGTGACCATTTACCAGTTGACGATACTGCCAACCTTGTTGATAACAAAAGTGTAGAAGATTGATATCAAAAGGCTCAGCGTTTTTTTCAAACTCGATCACATATTCTTTTGCTTGGCTCATATAAACATGATGTACGTGGGCAAGGCCAGCAAGCTTTGCTTCTACATCATCATAGTGTTGATTTAACTGCAGTGTAATAAAGTGTTTATTATCCTGCGTGCTAGAACGGGCTTGATGCTCACTTAACACCCCTTTATCGAGGTGTAAAACCCCAGAGCATAATCGCTCAAGCTCAGTTAAGTCATGGGAGCTTAAGATAAATGTTGCTTCGTTACTTAAAGAACTTACCAGCTCCCTTACCTCACGAGCATGAATTGGATCAAGGCCTGCAGTTGCTTCATCAAGCATCACTATTTCAGGTGAACCAATTAATGCCTGTGCAATCGTCACTCGCTTACGCATACCATGAGAAAGGTCATCCGGTCGCTGCTTAGCCACTTCTGACAAACCAACGAGCTCTAAAACACGAGCCGTTTCTTTTTTACGAACCGCACCACTGAGCCCTTGTAATTGACCATAAAAGTTAAGTTGATGCGCAATACTAAAACGAGGATCAAGCTGGGCATCTTGCGGTAACGCGGTTAGCTTACCGAATAACGCCGCATTACCTGGGGTATGCCCCATGACCGATAATTTTCCTGAACTTGGTAAAATATAACCACATAACAAACTGAATAACGTTGTTTTACCCGCCCCATTTGGGCCAACTAGCGCTACCGGCGCTCCTTTCTTTATTTCAAAGCTAACGTTATCGAGCGCTCGTTTAGCCCCGTAGTTTTTTGACAAGCCTTGTGCTTGAATTAAAACGGTCATAATGAGCTCCTTGCAAAAATTCGATCTCCAGCAAGCAGTAACACTGCCGTTTGTAAAAGTGGTAAACCTAGAGCCAGTGTGACGCCGGCACGTTGACCTGCCATTAAATCAAGTTGATAGCCGGGAAATATGTAATTTAAAACCTCAAATGCAGGCCATTGCCACGTCAGTAAGCCAATCACAATATTACCGCCAGCAAAGAACAAAATAGCCAATACAAATGCAAGACGCGATGAACGGGCAAACGTATTCAAAAAGCTCATCAAGGCAATAAATGGCATAACCGCAACAAGCAAATAAAATAACAACATAAAGCTTCGCGATAAGCCTGAAAGCAGCAAACTTGGCTCACGATAGCCAAGCATTGCAACCGTTGCCATCAAGGTAACAAATAACAATGCCGCTAAAATGAGTAGCTGCCCTAAAAAGCGACCAATAATAATTTCTGAACGAGTCGCTCTAAGTGATAAAAAGCGTAACGTACCTCGCTGTCTGTCGCCCACTGTTTGATCACTACATAAAAACAAACAAAAACTTGGAAAACTAAATAAGGCAATCAGCCAATAAACGGCCAGTTCAGATTCAGGCCAATCAAGTAATTTACTGATGCCAATGGCGCCAAATGCTTGCCTAGCAAAATCGGCAAAATCAGGTGAGCTAATCAAGGTCACAGATTGGGCAATGGGATAGCGTAAAATAAGTAGCCAACAAATGGCAAAAGCGGCAACCGCCAACAAACCACGTTTGGTTAGAAATAGTCGTACCAGCTCAAATTGGGCAATTTGTGCAAGTCGTTTAGGATGTAACTGCGTCACTCATAATCCTTAATGAATTTTATTATTAGAATTACACTAAGTTGAAACAGCTTGAATTACCAGAAAAAAAAGACCCGACAAGCGGGTCTTATGTAACAAAGTATAAACTTTTAACCTAGAGGTGGCTTTCGTACACTGCAAGCGCTTGGTCAAGGTCGGCTAGTAAATCAGCCACATCTTCAAGACCAATATGAAGTCTTATTACTGGACCTTGCGACCAACCTGTTTCAGAGCGAAGCCCTTTCATGCTGAGGTTTGCCGTGACTAAGCTCTCATAACCGCCCCAAGAAAAGCCCATTTTAAAATGGTGGAGGCTGTCTAAAAACGCATCAATCGCTTGTTGATTACCCTGCTTCATTACAAATGAAAATAAGCCGTTACTGCCATCAAAATCTCGTTTAAAGAACTCATGACCCGGGCACGTTGCAAAAGCCGGATGGCGAATATGATCAACCAATGGGTGTGTTTCTAGCCATTTAGCCACTTCGATGGCGGCTTGTTCATGCTGTTTTAAACGCACAGCCATAGTACGCAGACCACGTAGTGCTAAATAGGCATCATCCGCAGAGGTACATTGACCAAGTAGGTATGAATTTTCTCGAAGGGTTGGCCAATACTTTTTATTGGCTACCGCCACACCCATCATCACATCAGAGTGACCCACGATGTATTTTGTTGCAGCTTGAATACTAATATCAACGCCATGCTCAAGCGGTCTAAAATGCAGACCATTACCCCAGGTGTTATCTAGCATGGTCATTACACCGCGCTCATTAGCCTTAGCAACCATGGCTGGCACATCTTGCACTTCCATAGTGATTGAACCTGGTGATTCTAAAAACAATACGCGAGTGTTATCTTTAATAAGCTCACTAATTCCTGCGCCAATTCCCGGCGGGTAATAGGTTGTTTCAATGCCTAATCCAGCCAGTATTTTGTCGCAAAAATCACGGGTCGGCTCGTAAGCGGTATCCACCATTAAAATATGATCGCCTGTTTTTACAAACGAGAGTAGCGCATTGCTTATTGCAGCCGCACCTGATGGATATAGCGCACAGCCTTCGCCGCCTTCAAGTTCAGCAATCGCTTCTTGCAGAGCAAAATGTGTCGTCGTACCGCGGCGGCCATAAAATAACGTTTTGTCGCCTCGTTTCTTAGCCGCTTCTTTTAAATCAGCCACCGAGTCGAATACCACTGTTGATGCGCGTTGCACCACAGGGTTCACAACTCCTTGTGTATATGCTTTTTTACGCCCTGCAGAGACGATTTGGGTATTTTTATTTGTCTTTGTCATAATTTGTCCAAGCTGTGCTTTACAGGTTGCGCCAGTGCTCAACCAAAAATCGAGAAATAGAATCTTGTCGGGTTAGTTTAAGATGACTGCCCTGCTCATGCCATTGGCCAAATTCATTAAGTTCAGCACGGCTAAACCATCTTGCATCGTCTAACTCGTCTTTATCTACTTGAATATCTTCTGAAACTGCTGTGGCCATAAAGCCAAACATAATTGATGATGGAAATGGCCAAGGCTGTGAAGCGATATATTGAATATCTGTCACCGCAACACCAGCTTCTTCCATAACTTCGCGGGCAACGGCCTGCTCTAATGTTTCACCTGGGTCAACAAAACCAGCAAGAGTTGAAAAAACACCGTCAGGCCAGCTTGCTTGACGGCCTAGCAAGCAGCGCTCAACCCCATCTGAAAAGGTTTTAGTAACGATCATTATCACCGCAGGATCGGTTCGCGGAAAAGTTTGATGCTGGCAAGTTTGGTTCTCACATAAACGTGAATGCCCTGCTTCAACCATGTTATTTTCATGACCACAACGGCCACAAAATCGGTGCGTTGCGTGCCAAAAACACAAGCCCCTTGCCAGTGCAGCAATCGAACCTTGTTTTAACTCAACTTGTGGGCCTAACTTGCGAATATCTACAAATTCAGCGCCATTAAGCATAGGCTCAATAAGTGAATCTGGAACATGGCTGACATCTAAAGTAAAATGAGCCACATCATCGTCGTCTAAACCCAATAAAATGCTTTTTGATAAATCGAGATGATCCACTTGAGATAAGCGTAAATAACACACTTCAGGGCTGTCTTTAACAAATAAACTTTGATTGTTATTGACCAATAACCAGCGACTCTGAGAATTCATTTGAGCCTTTAACCACTTTGGATCTTTACGGCGATTTGATGCACGATCCAATGGCATTTGAGAGTAATTCAGCATGGCATTCCTTGAAAATAGTTTACTCGCTAAAACTACCATAAGCGGATGATAAACCCAATTTATTACAGGCATAAAAAAAGCCCAAACTGGGCTTTTTTATTCTCTCTCACAATTTTACAAGGTCGCTAGGTGCGCTTGTAGTTTTTGGTTCTCAGCTTCAATATGCTGATAGAACTCTAAATCTTCTAATTTACTTGCGGCAGCTTTATCAATGATGATCACCGCATCTTTATGAAGTTGCAGTGCTGAAGCTGGGCATTTAGCCATTAACGGGCCTTCTACCATGGCGTGAACGGCATCCGCTTTACTTGCACCGGTTGCTAAAAGCACTACTTTTTTGGCTTCTAAAATAGTGCCAATCCCCATAGTGATTGATAAATGTGGTTGATATTCACCCTCAGCAAAAAATCGCGCATTGTCTTCAATCGTCGCTTTTGTCAGTGTCTTAACACGGGTGCGTGATGTCAAACCAGATGAAGGTTCGTTAAAGCCAATATGACCATTACGGCCAATACCAAGTAGTTGTACGTCAACACCACCAGCGTTAGTGATTTTTTGCTCATATTCATTACAAGCAACAAGCGGGTTTACTGCATCACCCGGCGGTACATGGGTGTTTTGTTTGTCGATATCAACATGGTTAAACAGCTGCTCATTCATAAAGTAACGGTAACTTTGTGGATGCTCGCCTGTTAAGCCTAAGTATTCGTCTAAGTTAAATGTTGTCGCTTTGCTAAACGAAATATCGCCAGCTTTATTTTTTTCGATCAGTTGTTGGTACAAAGCAACAGGTGTTGAACCTGTGGCAAGACCAAGAACCGAGGCTGGTTTTTTTAGTAATTGTTTCGCAAAGATGTTGGCACCATACGCTGCAACTTGGGCTGCATCATCAAGAATCACTATTTGCATATCGATTAGCTCTAATTATAAGTTGGAAAAAAATGGGACCTAAAACCCAACCCCACGTGCAATCGAGCTGGGTTTTAGATCAAACCACTGCCAGGATACGATGCAGTAGCTATAACCATTATGACAACGCTGTCATTATCACTTCTAGTTTTATCTTTGTAAAGTAAAAGTGAATAAAAAATTACTCTTTCTGTTAGTGTTTAATAATTATCAAACACTAACAAAGATCTTACGGCGATACATCCAATGCAATACCAGCATTTGTACTGCTAATAACGCAATGACCGCCATCAGAGGTTGCCACGCCTCTGGCACAGCTCGAACCACCCCACCAAATACGCTTTGGCTTACATAGCCCCAATTCACAAGACTTGACGCTAAATAAATAATAATCGAGTTTGCACCTATGATCACAAATGGATACGCAGCGCGTTGCCCCGGTAAAATATCAACCAGTACATAAAAAACGGCGAGCAATATGGCACTCCAGCCAACGGTTACAAGCACAAATGAGCTGGTCCAAAGTTCTTTATTTACTGGGAACTGTAAATCCCATAACCAACCTAAACACACACTTACCACACCTGCGGCGAACAACAAGGCGGTCATTTTCCACTCGCCAATTTGCTGAGCTCGAGCCACTAATTGACCTGCAAACACACCCATTAATGCATTGACTATCGCAGGGATATTCGACAACACACCTTCTGGGTCTACTACACGGTTTTGATAACTAATCCCCGGCAGTAAGTGTGCATCAAACCATGCATTCCAACTCCCTGCTGCTGAAAGGTCACCAGCACTGCCACCCGGCACTGGAACAAAACAAAGTAGTAACCAATAACCCACTAAAATAGCCGCAGCGGTAATAATTTGTGTTCGTAAACTAGTATGCCAAACCAACATTGCACAGAAGAACCATGCAATAGCGATGCGGCCAAGCACACTGGCATAGCGAATTTCATCTAACGCCATCGGCATCCCTGTGCCCCAGCCGTGGTTATACAAAATACCTAATAAACACAATAGTAAAAGACGTTTACCCGCCTTGCGGTAATACACTTTGCGCTCATCAAACGGTAAATGATCAATGCGTTTTGGGGCTAGTCCCATTGCCACACCCGATAAGAATATAAACAATGGGAAAATTAGATCGTAAAATGTGAAGCCATGCCAAACGCTATGTAAAGTATGGGCTTCAAAAGCTTTCCAGCCAGTCCAGCCTGTTAAAACGAAGAGCGCTGCGAATAGTGACTGTCCGCCTAATATCCAAAACATATCCATGCCGCGCAGTGCATCCAGTGATGCCAAACGTTTTCTTGTTGGTTGTGTTGTTGTCATTGTATTACCTTAAATAGAAAAAGCCCCGCGATACAACGGCGGGGTTTTTACCAGGGAAGCTTGTTATAGCGCTTTTCCAGCAATAAAGGTGGCTTGTACATTTTGCTGTGCGTCTAACACCACAAAGTCAGCGTCAAACCCGCTCAGTAAGCGACCTTTTTTATGTAAACCTAAATATTGTGCAGGATAAAGTGATGCCATACGTAAGCTCTCAGCAAGGCTAACATCCAATGTGTTCACTGTGTTGCGCACCGCACTTGCCATATCAAGCACGCTGCCTGCTAATTCACCGGTCGTTGAATTTAATCTATCGCCAGTACGAATAACTTTACGACCATCAAAGAAATCAAACTCCATGTCATCAGTCCCCACAGGTGGCATTGCATCTGTGACTAACATAATTTTTCCACGCTGTTTGCTACGAATTGCTAATTTTGCTGATGATGGATGTACATGATGACCATCAACAATTAAGCCGCACCAGCTGTTATCATCCCAAAGCGCAGCACCCACAACACCCGGCTCTCGTGATGTAAATGCTGACATGGCATTAAATAAGTGGGTAAAACCATCAGCCCCTGCCGCAAGTGCTGCATTGGTGGTCGCAAAGTCTGCATTGGTGTGGCCAATACACACTTTTACACCACACTCAACCAAGCGCGCGATATCATCAGCACTGACATTTTCAGGCGCTAGGGTTACCATTTTAATGCCTAAGTCTTGGCGGGCATAAATTGCAAATTCTTGTTCTGTAATAGGGCGAATAAATTGCTCGCTGTGGGTGCCTTTTTTCCCTAATGAAAGGTGCGGTCCTTCGAAGTGCACCCCCATTACGCCCGGAACACCTTCAGCAATTGCTTGTGCAGTTGCATCGGCCGCTTTTGCCATGACTTCGACTTGGTCAGTGATCAGGGTTGGCATAATCGCTGTTGAACCAAACTGACCATGTGCTTTGGCTATTCTATCTAAGCAATCTGGCGTTTGTTCAGCGTTAAAAAACGCCCCGCCACCGCCATTCACTTGTACATCAATAAAACCGGGTGCCACTAAACCCGTTAATGCAACGGCATTAGCATCTGCTTCAACAAACTTAAACACACCATTTTCGACGCTAAAATACACGTCAGATAAAAATTCGTCACCGGTAAACAATGAACTTACATGATAAATCGTCATTACAAACTTACCTCTTGGTTTTGTTCAAGAACAGATTGCTGAGCAAAATACACCGCGCCCATTTCTGGTGGTTGAATAGGAGATTCAACGCGTTTCGCAATATCCTCTGCAAGCCACTTATTTAATGGCTCAGCTAAGCCACCAATCATAGATAAACGTGGCGGGTTATTCTCTAATAAACGCTGAGCTAATTTACTAACGTAATCAGCACCCTCTTTAACAATCGAAACCGCAACTTTGTCATTGTTATTGGCGGCTTCAAATACATAGCGGGCTAATTTGGCAAAACTACTCGAAGGCTGACCAGACATTTTTTCAACAATCGCCATCGCATTGTCAGCTGCAAAATGCTCGGTGATCACGTTCGTCAGATTTGTTGATTCACCTAGGCCATCAAGGTCTAACAAGGTCGCTTTTATTGCTTCAAGACCCATCCAGGCGCCGCTGCCTTTATCACCTAGAGCAAAGCCATGACCGCCAAAGTTAGTTGTGCGACCATTTACACATGAAAAACCACATGAGCCAGTGCCTGTGATGATCACTGCACCATCACTGCCTTCGTGTGCGCCGATACAGGCTGTGTGTAAGTCGGTGGTGAGGAACATTTGTTTAAATGGATGCTCCCATTCCATAATCTTGTCGTACAAACTTGGTAGGTTTACACCTGCTAAACCTAAGCCGGCATAAAGCTGATGAACGGTTTCAAGCGGTAAACCCGCATCACGAAGTGCTAATTGTGTTGAGACCATAATTGATTCGAGAGTACGTTCCAAACCATGTAATGGATTTGCAGGACCACCTAGGCCAGTTCCTAATACACCTTGTTTAACAGAGTAGATAGTTGCTCGACATTTCGTTCCGCCACCATCGATACCAATAAACAATTGGTCCTCATTCACACTCTTCGCCATCATTTAACGACCCCTAGCCTTCGTTTAGTTTTTGTCTAAATCGCATTATTTTTCTTATCAGAATGCGAAATCATCTCAACCTTTGTTGATTTAATGTTACACAACAAATGACAGCGTTGTCATTATATTTTTTATAAAAATTCGTATAACTTTCATATTTATTTTTAATTTATTGAATTAAAACGCTTTATTTAACAGACAAGAAAATTAGAAACCACATCAACAATGTCCTATAACACCTTTATTTATGCTTTTTTGCATAATTTAATGCGTTGTGCGTGACTATTCCTTTATTTATCATCAAGTGTAGCTAATGTTAGCTTAGCTGAAATAATACTTTAGTTAAACATTTTATTTTTATAGGAATATTTTTTTACTTTGATAGTAGCAGTGAATCGTCAATACAATGAAATTCAGCAGCAGATTGCTTTAAGATATCAGCGGTGAGGTACTCTGCACCATAGACATCACACGGTAGCTGATACTTATTTGCTAAGTGACCAAGCAATAACGCAAAATCACCATCACCCGAAAGCAATACCATTTTATCGAGCTGCTTGGCATGCTCTAGCATATCAATGGTAATGCCAACATCCCAATCCCCTTTTGCACTGCCATCTTTGCGCTGAATAAAAGGTTTCAGTTTTACCTCAAAACCAATTGCGCGCAGAATATTTTGAAACTGCGATTGCTTTTCATCGCCACGATATATTGCATACGCAATGGCGCAATCAATTTGGTAGCGTTCGCTCATTTGTGCCCAAAAGGCATTGTAGTCAAAGTTTTTCTTGTAGCTTTCTCTACAGGTGTAATAAATGTTTTGTACATCTACAAAAATACCGACTCTTGGCTTATCAACTGCTGACATAGTTTTCTGTTCTTTCGTGATTTGTGTCCACTGTAGCATATCTAGGTTGATATTTACGAAAAAGTAACCTAAATTGGTTACATAAAACAAAGTAACCAAATTTGGTTACTTATCGCGATGTAACTAAATTAAGTTACTTAATCTAAGGGATCATAATGATTGCGGTGATCAGCGGTGATTTAATTAAATCACAAAAAATTCCACAACAAGAATACGACGCTATGCTTTATCAGCTTGATCAAAGCTTACGCTTTGTTGCTAAGCGCTTTAACGCAAGCTTTACCATTTACCGTGGCGATGCATTGCAAGTACAGCTAACAGAGCCTGAGCTGGTATGTCATGCTGCCATCTTGTTGTATTTGCAAATGAAGGCAGCCAATTATGAGCTGCGACAAAGCTTGGCTATTGGCTCACTCGACAACCCACGCGCCGATATTAAAACAGCCACAGGCAGTGCTTATACTTTATCTGGCCGTGGTTTAGATAACATGAGCCAGCAACGCTTAGTGTTAAATATTGAAAATACCCCCCTTGAAGAAGCCTTTGCGCTTAATATTGCGCTTGTCGAAGTCCTGCTTGAAAAAATGAGTCAAAAGCAGGCTAATGCCCTGTTTTATTATTTAACCGCCGAGAACAACAGCCATGCAGAGCTTGCCAAAGAGCTTAATACTAGCCGAGAGAATGTCACTAAGTTACTCAACCTAGCTCATTATCAACTTATCGAGCGCTTTATAAATTACAGCCAAACCACACTCAAAGGATTGTTATGACCAGTTTTGCTCTATTACTCACCGCGTTAGTACTGGGCCACTTACTTGCAGACTTTTATTGGCAGCCAATGAGCTGGGTGCACGATAGAAACAACCGTCACTTTCGTGCCAGTAAGCTCTATTTGCACGTATTAACACACGGCGTGACCTCTTTATCTGTGCTCACACTATGGGAATACACTTACGGCTGGCAAGAGTTCTCTCGTGTATTGTTAGCAACGGTTGCGATTATGCTAAGCCACTATGTCATTGACTTGGCAAAGTCGTATTCAAGTAAAGGCGTAGTGCCGTTTTTACTCGACCAGTTGGCACATCTTGTTGTGATTGTAATGCTAAGCGTTTGGCTTAGTGATAAGAATGAATTTTATAGCTTAGCGTGGCAAAAGCTGATTGCCCTCGATACCTTGTTTGTTATTGCAGCTTATTTGTTGGTGCTCAACCCAAGCTCTGTGTTTATTCGCATGATGCTAGAGAAAATCAATATTCAGATAAACAATGAAGGCAGTATTCCTGCTGCGGGGCATTTTATTGGCTTGCTCGAACGAGTGTTGATGTTGAGCTTTATCTTGCTAGGTGAATACGGCGGCGTGGGCTTTCTGCTAGCGGCCAAGTCTATCTTCCGATTTGGTGATTTAAAAGAAAGTAGCGAAAAACAACTCACTGAATATGTCATGCTGGGCACTTTGTTAAGTGTCACCGTAACACTCTTTATTGGTGTCGCCACCTTATATTGCATTAAACTCGTTTAATCGCTTAGAAAAACAAAAACGCGCAATTGCGCGTTTTTTGTTTTAACTGTTATTAACTATCCGCAGCGGGTTTACGTCTTGGGCGAGATGGTCCCGATACACGCTGGCGATTACCCGCAGGTTTATTACCTGCTGGTTTAGTGTTATTCGATTTATTCCCGTTGTTAGCGCCTTTTTGGTTTTGGCCCTGCTCTTTACCCTTACCCTGCCACTTACCTTGTGAAGGTCGCTTTTGCGATTTAGGTTTTGGCTTTTGTGCAGGTTTTGCTGCACCTTGACCATCTTGAGCTGGTGCTTTTGGCTTTTTCGGTTTCTTTGGTTTTTTCGGCTTGATTGGACGCGTATCTAGTGGCTTTTCAGCAACTGGTTTGCTTGGCTCAAAACCTGCTTCGGTTGCACGCGGAATAAGCTCACCAATAAAGCGCTCAATACCATATAAATCGTCGGCATCATCTGCTGTTACAAACGATATAGCATGACCCGATGCACCCGCTCGGCCTGTACGGCCAATACGGTGAACGTAATCTTCATAAATATTCGGTAAATCGTAGTTAACAACGTGAGGTAGCTCAACAATATCTAGGCCACGAGCAACGATGTCGGTTGCCACTAATACGCGCACTTCACCGGATTTAAAGCCTTCGAGTGCCTTAACGCGAGCGCCTTGCGATTTATTACCGTGAATGGCAGCACCCACAATATCATCGCGTTCAAGCTGCTTAACTAAACGGTTTGCACCATGCTTGGTACGGCAAAATACTAATACTTGTTGCCAATCATTGGTACGGATCAAATGGCTAAGTAATGCTGTTTTGCGTGATTTATCTACCGCATAAACAGATTGAGCAACCGTTTTAGCTGTGGTGTTTTTTGCCGCGACTGAAATTTCAACGGGGTCGTTAATGAGCCCTTTTGCAAGTTCACGAATTTCATCAGAGAAAGTCGCCGAGAACATCAGATTTTGACGTTTAGCAGGCAATTTAGCAATGATACGTTTGATGTCATGAATAAAGCCCATATCAAGCATACGGTCGGCTTCATCAAGGATCAGCACTTCTAAATCATCAAACTTAACAGCATTTTGGTTGTGTAGATCTAATAAACGACCAGGTGTGGCAACTAAAATATCAACACCTTTACGAAGGCGCATCATTTGCGGATTAATTTTAACGCCACCATAAACAACAAATGAGCTCACATTTGAATGCTTAGCATATTGCTCAACATTTTCGCTTACTTGTAAGGCCAGCTCACGGGTAGGAGCCAATACTAATGCACGTACTTTATTGCCACCCGCTTTAGGGCCCTTAGACAAACGCTCAATTAACGGCAGTGTAAACCCTGCTGTTTTACCTGTACCAGTTTGCGCTGCGGCCATAACATCGCGGCCTTCAATGATCGCAGGGATAGCTTGTGATTGAATAGGCGTAGGTGCTTCATAGCCCTTTTCTAAAACTGCATTTACTAAAGCTGGTGATAAACCTAACCCATCAAAACTCATACTATCTCTCTTTAAAAAATTCAGCCGATTCGGCGAAGTGCGCGCATTATACCTAGGATAGTCAATAATGCATGGAATTATTTTCAAACTAACACTTAATTCTGAACTTAGCAGACTAATTTTAGGCATAAAAAAAGCGGCTCTAATGCCGCTTTGTTCTCATACTCAATCTTTACTTAACACCAAGTTCGCGTAAACGCTCTTGTAAATAGCTGTCTGCTGTGTAGCGCTCAGAAAGCACAACATCAGGACGCGGGTGTAAGAATAATGGTAACGAAATACGTGATTTCGTTGACGCTTTACCCGTTGGGTTGATCACACGGTGAATCGTTGATGGGAAGTAACCACCTGACGCTTCTTGTAGCATGTCACCAATATTGATGATCAGGTTACCAAAATCACATGGTACGTCTAACCAACCGCCATCTGTTTTTTGTACTTGTAAACCTGGCTCATTTGCCGCAGGTAATACAGTTAATAAGTTGATGTCGCCATGCGCTGCCGCACGAATTGCGCCTGGCTCTTCATCACCTGTCATTGGTGGGTAATGAAGAATACGCAGGAGTGTTTGCTCAGAGTTAGCAATCATATCTTTAAGGTCGATAGAGAACTTAGCACGCACCTCTTCTGGTGCCTCAGCTTGAACCCAGCTTAATAATGTTGCTGCAAACTCATTCGCTAAACGGTAGTACTCACGAATTTCTTCTTCTAGCTGTGCTGGAACACGGCCTTTTGGATAAACGTGGTAGTACTCTTTAATATCTTTAACGGTAAAGCCTTTTGCAACTTCTGACACTGATGGTGGGAAGTAACCATCTTGTGTTTCTTTTGAAAATAAAAACTCGTGCTTTTGCTCAGAATTAAAAAATTCTTGCCAATTTTTGTAAATAGACTCAACTAATGACTGAGGAATTGGGTGGTTTTTTAATACACCGAAACCTGTGTTTCTTAGTGACTCAACAAATTGAGCGGCCGCATCGCTCGCTTTATAATCAACGGTAGGTAAATGTTGCATTTGTCTTTTCCAGTGAATAAGGTTCTAGAAGTCTGTGCTAAGCATAGCATTTCTTCATTATAGCGCTTCGCGAGGATAGAGAAACACAGGCAAAAACATAAGGACTTATGTCCGCCCCACCTTGCTTAGCTCCTTTACTTTGATACAGATCAAACAAGCCTTTAAGTAGTATAATATGTACTATCATCTAAACTTAGGTATGACCAACTAGACACGTTTCAACGCACAAGGATCGCTAATGTTCAAAAATCTGCAAATCTTACTTTTCAGTGTGCTGATACTCGTAACCAATCAGGCCATCTGTGCAGAACAAGCCAACTATAAAGTCGAAAATATTAAAGACAACGTATATCGATTTAGTGCTGGCCATTACCACAGCGCTTTTATGATTGTTGATAACCAGGCCTTAGTGACTGATCCTATTAATAGCGATGCCGCAAAATACTTAAAAAGCTATATCAAGAAAACCTTTAACGCCGAAATCAAGTACATGCTGTACAGCCATAGCCATGTTGACCATACGATGGGCGGTAATGAGCTAATCGATAACAACACCACGGTCGTTGCTCACCAGTTTGCAGCTGAGGACCTTAAATTAAATAAAGTGCCTACAGCCCTGCCTGATCTTACATTTACCGATACACTAAAAGTCGATTTAGGTGATAGTTACGTGCAGCTGAAATATTATGGGCCTAATAATGGCCGAGGTAATGTCAGTATGCGTTTTATGCCTGCCAATATACTTTATGTTGTTGATTGGATTGTGCTTGGCCGCATGCCATATAAAAACCTGATTGGTTACGATATTAACGGCATGCTGCATTCAACCAAAGCGGTGCTAAATGAACCTGCGTTTGCTGCATTTATAGGTGGCCATGCAGATACTGGCAACCGCGATGATGTTGTCTCTTATTTACACTATATTCAAGACTTACATACTGCCGTGCGCGATGGCATGTTAAAAGGTAAGAACCTTGCGACCTTACAAAAAGAAATAAGCCTGCCTCAATACAGCCATTTAAAAATGTACCAGCAATGGCTACCACTGAATATTCAGGGTGTGTATAACAACCTTGTCGAGATGGGCTATTTTAATTTTCGCAGCGACATTGATGCTCAGTTTTAACTGAGCATCAATAGCGGGATAAAAACGCGTTAAGTTCTTTACTCATACGCGCTACAAGCGCTTTTGGGCCACCATCATACATGTCGTTATGACGCGAATCTTTAAGCTTAATTTGCGTCACTGGGTATACAGCGAGCTCTTGCGGCGTTAGCAATACGTTGTCATCTGCTGGGTAATCGCAACCGCGTAGTGTCAGTACAGCAATATTTTTGTTTCGCGGGATCAGCATACGGCGATGATCAAGGGTGATCAGCTTAGACACCTTAGCGGGATAAATAGCGGCATATAATGCTGCAATATCACCTCCATTTGAGTGACCAAATAAAGTGAGCTGATTAAAGTCATACGCAGGATAACGCTTTGCAAGTTCTACGGCTAAAAACTCAAGGGTTTGTACACCACGGTGCCAGTTTTCCATGCGTGTGGTCATGTATGGTGGCTCTGGGTTTAAACTCGGATCACCTTTTAACTCATGAGCAACTTCAACCGTTAAATAACCATTCTGATGAAAGGCCTGCTGGGCAAATTGATAGTCTGTATGTGCCATACCATAGCCTGCCCCAATAAACGCCACGGGGCATTTTGTCTTTATCGTGCATTTGCTATCGGCTGCTGTAATGGTCACCGGAATATGGCGTGCCCGCTCAGTATCAAACAGTGTCTCTGTTTGATTTGCAAAGGCTGTTTGCCCGCTAAGGGTTAACGCGAGCATTAGCGCCGCCTTTTTAATATTTAACATACTATAACTGCGCTAATTTGAATTCTAAGCTACGTTTAACCATAGGCCATTCACCATCAATAATTGAAAACACCACGGTGTCGCGTACGCATCCATCGGCCATTATTTGGTGATTTCGAAGCACCCCATCTTGTTTCGCTCCTAAGCGAGCAATGGCATTGCGCGAAGCCTGGTTATGCCAATGAGTACGAAACTCAACGGCAATCACATTAAGTGTTTCAAATGCATAACTCAGCAGCAGTTTTTTACAATCAGTATTAACCCCAGTACGCTGAAAACGCTTGGCATACCAGGTATAGCCAATTTCTAAACGGCGGTTTTTATTGTCGATATTACAAAAGCGAGTTGAGCCTATCACCTCATCGGTGTGTTTATCGATGACAGCAAATGGTAATGCGCGACCAAGTGACTGTTGTTCAAACGCCATACTTAAATAATCGTCAACGCGTTCTTCATTGGACACTGAGGTAAACCAAAGCTCCCAAAGCTTTCCATCTGAAGCGGCGCTAACTAAAGCATCACGGTGCTCAAGCGTTAACGGCACTAATTTAACAAATTGACCTTCTAAGGTGATGGGACTTAAATCCATAACTTTCCTTAACCTTAAGTAGCAATAATATTTAATCCACCAGCTCTATATCGAGCCCTGCTAATAAATCCAAAGCAGCATAACGTTCAAATTTGGCCTTACTGATATTGTTAGCAGTTATATCAATAGCAAAGTGGCTAGCGCCAATAAAGTTAGCCTTACTGAGGTTGGTTTGTTGGAACAAGCTGTCACGAAAGTCCGTATCAGTAAAATCAGCTGAAGATAAATCTGCATGTCTAAAATCAACATCTTTGGCAAAACAGCTACGCATTTTTAAAGCTTTTAAACTAAGTTCAAAAAAGCTGCTGTGGCTAAGTTCACAACCAACAAAACTCACTGGAGCACGGTTGGCGAGTAGCGGCCAATCAACATCAGTAAAGCGCACGCTGGTTAATTTACACTGTTTAAAGCTTAGTTCTTCAAGCGAGGTGTATCTAAGTCCAAGGGCAGCTAAATTACAGTTTTTAAACTCGCACTCTATGAACCGACAGTTTTCAAACTGACTATTGCTAAAGTCACAGTCGATAAATTCACATTGCTCAAATTCGCAATGCGAAAATGTTTGCCCTGCAAGGTTTGCTTCAAAGGTGTGTTCAAAATAAAGCGAATGGCTTGCGATCACGCGGTGGTCTCAATATCTTGTTTAAGCGCAAGTACTGCAATAAAAATAAGACCAAACAATGGAATTAGCGCTAGTAACCCTCCAATAACGGCCACCACGATTGGTGTTGAGGTTTTGCGCTTACCTAAGTAATAGCTGATAGCGGCAAACACAGGGATTAAAATAACAATTATTTGGCCGATTAAAGTTGCATTGATATTCATACTCTTTCCTTGAAGAACATACTAAATATTTATTTAAACACAAAAAAACCCTAAGGCATACACCTTAGGGTTATTATTCACTAAGTCTTATAATTCAGGTTATTATGAATTATTCAGCGTCTTTCGCTATAACATCAATTGCAAGCTCAGTTAATGCATCTGCATTTGCTTTGCTTGGTGCATCTGTTAATAAACATGATGCTTGAGTTGTTTTAGGGAAAGCAATAACGTCACGAATGTTATCAGTACCGCATAACAACATAACTAAGCGGTCAAGACCAAACGCAAGACCTGCATGCGGTGGCGTACCGTATTTAAGTGCGTCAAGTAAGAAACCAAACTTGTCTTGTTGCTCTTGCGCTTCGATACCTAAGATTCTGAATGCTGTTTCTTGCATTTCTGCATTGTGAATACGTACCGAACCACCACCAACTTCGTAGCCGTTTAATACCATGTCGTATGCATCTGATAGTGCACCAGCTGGGTTTGCTTCAAGCTCTTGAGGAGAAATACCTTTCGGTGCAGTGAATGGGTGGTGAACCGCATGCAATGTACCTTCGTCGTCTTCTTCGAACATAGGGAAATCAACAACCCATAATGGTTTCCAGCTATCAAGATCAGTAATGCCTAAATCAACACCAATCTTAAGACGTAGCGCACCCATTGCTTCGTTTACAACGTTGCGCTTGTCAGCACCAAATAAAATGATGTCGCCAGATTGTGCGTTAGTACGCTCAAGTAATTGGTTGATCACTTCTTCGTTTAAGAACTTAGCGATTGGTGATTGAACACCTTCAACGCCCGCTGCACGGTCGTTCACTTTCATCCATGCTAGACCTTTCGCGCCATAGATACCGATGAATTTAGTGTAATCGTCGATTTGTTTACGAGAAAGCTCAGCACCGCCTGGTACAGTTAATACAGCAACACGGCCTTTTTCGTCATTAGCAGGACCAGAGAATACCTTAAACTCAACGTCTTTCACTAAATCAGCAACGTCTACAAGTTGCATTGGGTTACGTAGGTCTGGTTTATCAGAACCATATAAACTCATTGCTTCGCTGTATGGCATTACTGGGAAGTCGCCTAAGTCAACGTCTAATAATGATTGCCACATTTCACGGATCATTTTCTCAGTCATTGCACGCACTTCATCAGAGCTCATGAATGACGTCTCTAAATCGATTTGTGTGAATTCTGGCTGACGGTCAGCACGTAAATCTTCGTCTCGGAAGCATTTAACAATTTGATAGTAACGGTCAAAGCCCGACATCATTAATAATTGTTTAAATAACTGTGGTGACTGAGGTAAAGCGTAGAAGCTACCCTTGTGAACACGGCTAGGTACTAAGTAGTCACGCGCACCTTCAGGTGTTGCTTTTGTTAGTACCGGTGTTTCGATATCTAAGAAACCATTGTCATCTAAGAAACGACGCACAAAGCTACTCGCTTTTGCACGAAGTTTGATACGGTCGCTCATTTCAAGACGACGTAAATCAAGGTAACGGTATTTTAAGCGGCGCTCTTCAGAGTTTTGCTGATTAAAGTCAAGTGGTAATGGCTCTGAACGGTTGATGATAGTTAAGCTTGTGCCTAAAATTTCAACTTCACCTGTTGCCATGTCTTTATTTACTTGGCTATCAGGGCGTGCGCGAACAACACCTTTTAACTGCACACAAAACTCTTGACGTAGTTTATTCGCAGTATCCATTAATCCTTCTACTTCAGGATCAAAAACAACTTGTACTAAACCTTCTCTGTCACGTAAATCGACGAAGATAAGGCCACCAAGGTCACGGCGTTTGTTGATCCAACCACATAGTTCAACTTCTTGATCTACGTGAGATTTATTTAGCTGTCCGCAATATATAGAGCGCATAGTATTCCTGTCAGTTAAAGACTTATAGCCGCCTGCTCTTAAGAGTTCGCTATTTTGAGAGCAAAAGCCACTATACAAAGTAATCATTTAAGGCAGAGCATTATACCCAAACCATCGCAAAATGCGAGTGCCAGCAGTGCCTGTCGGGGGCTAAATATATACCTCGACTTCTGAGCAAACATTTCTTTTGATACACTAGCTAAAGTTTAAATTTATTGGTTGATTTAATGCTGTATTTAGGTTGTCCGCAGTGGTCTAGCACCGCATGGAAAGGAAATTTGCTCTCTAGTCACTGTAAAAGCGCCGACATGCTCAGTGAGTATGCGCAATGCTTTAATTCAGTCGAGGGCAACACCAGTTTTTATGCTGATCCAAGTCATGAGTCATTATTACGCTGGCATGATGCGGTACCCGAAGACTTTAAATTTACGTTTAAGTTTCATCGGCGTTTTAGTCACGAATTACAGCTGACGAATATAAATAGTGAGCTTAATGCATGGCTAAACTTATTTGAGCCAATTTTTGCTAAAACGGGGCAAATTATGTTGCAGCTACCCCGCGCCTTTGGCCCAGATGCTCTACCCCTGCTTGCTAATTTTATTGCACAACTCCCCAAGCAACTTAGTTACGGTGTAGAAGTACGTCACCCCGGCTTTTTTAATAAGGATGATGCTGAGATTCGTTTAAATCAGCTGTTAATTGAAAATAATATAGATCGCATCAGTATGGATACCCGCGCTTTATTTGCTGTACCCGCCGATACCGATGCACTCATTGATGCGCAAAAGAAAAAACCTTATTTACCTGTGCATGCCATTGCAACAGGAAATCAGCCTATGCTGCGCTTTGTGATTGCCAGTCTTGAACATGAATACAAGTCGTATTACCAGCCATGGCTGAAAAAAGTAAAGCAATGGCTTGATGAAGGAAAATCACCCTATTTGTTTTTTCATACCGCAGATAATCGCCAGTCGCCACTTTTAGCAAGACAGTTCTGCCAAGATTTAGGTTACAATCACCCCGTGCTTGCGCCGTTTATAGGTGAACGCGAAGCAAGCCAAAGCAGTTTATTTTAGCGCCCGATTTATCAGAGAAAACATGAAAGATTACAGCCGTTATTTTCAAGGTTACCCGCCTCACATCATTGAGCAAGTGTTACAGCTATTTAATGGCGACAGAGCTGCTAACTACCTAAAGGGCAAATACCCTGATGCCCATAGCATTACCAGCGATAAAGCTTTATACAATTACGCCACTGAGCTGAAAAAGCGCTACCTTAAAAATGCCCTGCCTTTTGGCCGTGCTGCATTCAAAAAACAAGGCGATATGGTCACAAATGCCTTAGGCACCCATACTTTTCGTATGCAAGGTAAAACCCGAAAACACGATCTTGCCATTAATAGCGACCTGCTTCGCGCTCCTGAGCCACTTCTCAAAGCACTCGTCGTACACGAGCTAGCTCATTTTAAGGAAAAAGACCACAACAAAGCCTTCTATCAACTTTGCTGCCACATGGAGCCGCAATATCATCAACTAGAACTGGATTTAAGAATATTCAGTGTGCTGGTAGGTGAAGGGAAGAATCCGTATTAAATCTATCAGCTATCAAAAACATAAAACCTGAGGAATGAATGTTAAGCTCTTGTTGTTCAGAACACTAATAACTATCCCCCATTTCGGTCAGCTAAAAACTGACGGCTGACAGCTAAACTTCTGAAACCTCAAACCTTCTTTGCCCTATTAGCTGCCCAGACTCGGTAACCACTTTAACGACCCATTTCCCTGCAGCATTTGCAGGGAAATTCGTTTTATGGCTCCACGCTCGATAACCCTCTTTACGACCACCAGAAATATCCAAGGCTATACGGTCAACTTCTTTTCGATTATGCACCCAAACGTGGAAGATTTTTTCATTTAAACCTCGCGGGGCTTTTACCGCACTAAAACTATATAGACCGTTTTCATGTAAGCTCTGCTCAGTGAGTTCTGTTATTGGCGAAAGCGGTTTACGAGCTTGTGCATCTAACTGATATGACATACTCATATCGGTTAAACGCAGTGCTGCAGGTGGCACAAAACTACGTAATTGCCAAAGCCCGGCACCTAATGAACAAAGCAATAACACCAACAACGGGAAACGCCACCATTTAGCATTGGGCATCAAATTGCCAAGACTGGGGACCGTTAAAATAACCGCTGTTATCAGTGCAATTTCAAAACTTTGGCTGGTCGTTAACTTTAATAAAATAGGCAAGGTAACCGACAGCACGACAAACAAAGAAAAGCTATGAAACACACTAAACCAGACACTGTGCCTTGCAAGCTTTTTATAATAGAGGGGGTCAACAACAGAAACGAACGCGCAAAGAATAATTAAAGCGGTAAACGCGGCCTGACCATGGTCCCAAGTAGTCACCGCCAAGAAGAATGGTAAAGCAAAAAACAAACTTTCTTGCTGCACAACTTGCAGCGCAAAGCGCATCACGTTGGGCGACACCGCCACACCAAAACGCTCCTCTACTTTATTTCTTAGCCAGTTATCTATTAACAACCACAACCAAGTGACTAATAACAAAATAGAGATAAGCTGCGAAAACGATTCTTTTCTTTCAACAAAGACATAGCTTGCCACACCACTACAAAAAGCCAACACTGCCATCAACCCCGGCCGCTTCTGCATCATGAAAACAAATTTAGTTATAAAGTTTTTTAAGTAATTCATGCAATCATCAAATCCATTTAAGGCTTTATGAGTAAAGCATAAATTGGATGAATGTAAGCTTTAAACGAGCTTTAAGTTCAAAGCTATAAGCTGTGGGCTAGACCATTTAAACCTCGAAGCAAGCTGATTCACTTCTAGCACGGCCATTTTCTTTTGCCTTGTATAAAAGCACATCGCATTGAGCTAACACTTGTTTCAACTCAAAGTCACCACTTACCTCAATGATTCCTGCTGAGAAGCTAGTAGAAAAGTTAGAAGTTGTTGTATGCCAATTTATATAGTTTTGAAATGACTCACGTATGTTATCTATCAAAATTTGCGCTTGTTCTTTATCTATTGAGTCTAAAACAAGTAAAAACTCCTCACCGCCAAAACGACTTAATTTATCTGTCTTACGAATACGAGTTTGTACAAAATGACTAAAAGATGTAAGCACTTCATCGCCAGTTAAATGCCCGTAGTTGTCGTTAATTTGTTTAAAGTGATCTAAGTCTAATAAGCAGATGCATTTTAACGAGTTTCGAGGCTTTCTTTTTTCTAACCAAGAATACATAGCTCTTCGATTCATAACTCCAGTCAGAGAATCTGTTTCAGCGATCTTTTTAATAGAAAGCTGTCGCCAAATTAACCATGAAATTAAGAAGATTAACATTGTGATTATGAGAGCCATTACAAGAAATCGCAGGTTTTGTGTTTCAATTTTTAGAGCTTGTTTTTCAGTTTCTGCTTTATATCCCTTGAGAGCCAGTATTTCTATGTCTCTTTGTAAGTAATTCCCCACGTTATTCAAAGAGTTATTAAAAGCAGAAAGCATAAAATCTTTTTCAAACTCAAATGTATCCATCATAGCTTTGTTCGCCAGTTCAGGTTTACCCAGAAATTCAAAAACCAGCTTTTGTAATTCGTTGACATCTCTTAAATCAGACTGACTAAAAATAGAACGGTTAGATTGAATAAACTCCTTAAGAATATCAACAGACTTCTCAGCTTCTGGAAGCTTTCCATTGATGGAATCGAGTAAAATTTTAACTACTAAGCTGCGTGCTTTTACAGCATAATTATCTGAATTCAGATCCGTTTCAGCCTTTAGAAGTAAGGATTGAGCAGTTTTAAGGTCTCCCTCTTGTTGTCTTTTAATTAAAACAGCACTTTTGGCAATTACTGCGTAAAGTTGAGATGACTGTTCTAAACGTTCTTTTTGTACTTTCTGTAAGTAGAAATCTGCGATATTTAACGCTTTGCTGAATTGCTTTGCGTGAGCTAACACAAATGTCATTTCATAGTATGGGGTCGAATAGTCTAACACTTCAAAATATTTATTAGATAAAGCGTAAAGCTGCAATACATAATCTAGGGCGCTTTCGTAAGCCCCCATAGTATAAAAACTTGAAATAATTCTTTGTAGGGCAAACTCTTTCGAATATAAATACCCAGCCAGGGAATTTTCGTAGGTTGGTAAACTATCAATAGCATATAAATACTCAATCAAACCAGACAGATGATCTTCTTTATATAATGAATAGTATTGTGCTAGATCAGCTGCAAGTTGAGCTATTGCTTGCTTGTTGTCTAAAGCGATTAATTCAGCTTTTAAGTCTTTCAAAGCATCTACTATCGATAAATCATCAGAGTTATGTAGTTGTACAAAAGTTGCCTTTTGAGCACCATACATTACTGCATCAACCTTTTTTAACTCTTGCCAATCTTGGTCGGTTAAATGTACGGCGACTTTAATGCCTAACTTTTCAGCAAGCGCTCTACGGTGATTGAACACCATAAAATAAAATACTTTTGCTTGGATAGAGTCTATGTTTGCAATTTTCAAATTCTTAGCAGACTTTAAATAACCTTCTTCATCTAGCTGGTTAATCGAATACTGCATTGTTAATTCTATAAAATTGTTAAACCTATTATGCTCTGAGCTCGCAATTGTAATTGAACTAAAAACCAAGAAATAAATTAAAATGCCATTTTTTATAAGTTTAAGTACCATTCCTTTGCCTAACTCCAGTAAAGCAAGTTCATAAAATTTAACTATTTGATGCTATCACCAGAAATGTAACAATGCACTAAAACATTGAAGTACAATAAAAATAGTACTGTTAAATGAGAATTCATCTTTGCAAAATGTCATTAAAAAAGCGCGGTCTGACCCGCGCCTCTATTTTATCTGACAGCTGAAAGCTGATGGCTGACAACTCATGCCGTTGGGTTTCGCTACGCTCTACCCAACCTACGTAAGCTGTTACAAACCAAGTTCTGCCATAAAATCATCATCTGCATCGTCTGCTTGTGATGATGCTTTTTGCTTTTCAGCTTTTTGTTTAGCTTCGTTTTCGATGATGTCATCAGGGTCAACGGCTTCTGAAATATCAAAATCATGTAGTTTGATAAATTCAGTTTTATCCATTGCCAGTTCAAGGTAGAAGATATTTTGCTTCGCTGTAGTGAAAGTCACACGGCGCGCTTGTGGTCTATCCATGGTGGTATCAACAGAGATTTGCACCTGCTTGTTAATCGCCATCATCTTAGGTTGGTTTTGCGTGATAGAAGTATGCAGCTGGTCGCGTACTTTTGACGTAAAGTCACCAACGATTTGGTTCATCAGCTCGCCGAGTACGTTTGCCACATCATCTGATAAATGGCTTTGTGCAATTTCGTCCTCAGGCATACCCATGTTACGCATGTAGTCATGGTAAATTTCCATGGCTGCTTGCGCTGTGAAGTTTGTTACCACAAGACCGGTAAAGCCACCATCGAACAATACAAAACAGCCAATATCTGGGCGCATACAGGTGCGGGTGATTTTTTGAACCATGGCAGAATAACTAATACTGTTACCGCTTGCTGAAGACAGAACTCCAGTCACTGAATGACACAGAGTTGATAAGATATCTTCTGTACTGATCACTTTGCTTTTTGTCATTAAACTTCTCTTTTTTGTACTTGTTATTGATAATTCTAGCCAAGCTACTGAATTTATCACTGACTATCCAGTTAAAAATGCTAAAATAGCGGTATTATTTTTTAAAGAGACTGTTCACGTGACGCAAAAAGACAGTATTTATGCCACTGAGCAAGCGGTTAAAGACTTTAGCTTTGACCAACATGTAGTAGAAGTTTTCCCTGATATGATCCAGCGCTCGGTGCCTGGTTATGCAACTATTGTTAGCACCATGGGTAAGCTGGCTGGTGAGTACGCGCAAAGCAATTCAAACCTATACGACTTAGGCTGTTCTCTTGGTGCTGTAACGTTAAGTATGCGCCGCAATATTCGCACTGATAACTGTAATATCATTGCTGTTGATAATTCAGAAGCGATGGTTGAGCGCTGTAAATTACATTTACAAGGTTTTCGCTCTGAAGTACCAGTCACAGTTACACTAGGTGATATCAACGATTTAGCTATCGAGAATGCCTCTGTGGTCGCAATGAACTTTACACTACAGTTTATTCCACCTGAAAAGCGCCAAGCGGTGCTTGAAAAGATTTACGCAAATTTAAAACCAGGCGGTGTTTTGCTGCTGAGCGAAAAAATTAGAGGTGAAAATGAGCAATGCGATAATTTGCTCATTGATTTACACCATGATTTCAAACGTCACAACGGCTATTCAGAGCTTGAGATCAGCCAAAAGCGTACGGCTATCGAAAATGTCATGCGCCCTGATCATTTATCTACCCACTTAAACCGATTAAGTGAAATTGGTTTTAGCCAAACGCAAGTGTGGTATCAATGTTTTAACTTCTGCTCGATGATTGCAATCAAGTAATCATCACAACGATATAAAGAGTATTTCATGTCTCAATGGTTTAACCAATTTTACGCTGCGATTGCACAAAGCCCGCTTAGCCACTGGCTCGAAACTTTGCCAGGTCAATTAAAGCACTGGGAACTCGAAGCCAGCCACGGTGATTTACCGAAATGGCAAAAAGTGCTGAAAAACTTACCTGAGGTAAGCACAAACCATGTGAATCTTCAGGATAAAGTACAAATTGGCACCGGTGATGAGCTATCTGAAGGTCAGCAAAAACAGTTAACGCATTTATTAAAGCGCATGATGCCATGGCGTAAAGGGCCATTTAGCTTACACGGTATCGAAATTGATACTGAGTGGCGCAGTGATTGGAAATGGGATCGTTTACTGCCTCATATCGAACCGTTAAAAGGTCGCACTGTGCTTGATATTGGCTGTGGCTCAGGTTATCACTTGTGGCGCATGCGCGGTGAAGGCGCTAATTTTGTAGTGGGCATTGATCCATCCGATTTGTTCTTATGCCAATTCCAAGCGATAAAGCATTATCACCAAGATGAAAACGTGCATTTATTGCCGTTAGGTGTTGAAGCTCTGCCAGAGCTAAAAGCATTCGATACGGTATTTTCAATGGGTGTTTTATATCATCGTCGTTCGCCTATCGACTTTTTAGCGCAATTAAAAGCACAGCTTCGCCCAGGGGGTGAGTTAGTCCTTGAAACACTGGTTGTTGAAGGTGATGAGCACACAGTTTTAGTGCCAACTGACCGCTATGCGAAAATGCGTAATGTATGGTTTATCCCAAGCACCGCGGCATTAAAACTATGGATGGAGCGCGTTGGCTTTAAAGATGTACAAGTTAAAGACTGCGCAATCACAACGCTTGAAGAACAACGTAAAACCCAGTGGATGGAAAACGAATCATTAGTCGACTTTTTAGACCCAAATGACACCAGCAAAACCATTGAAGGTTACCCTGCCCCTCTTCGCGCTATTTTAACCGCGAAAGCTTAACAAATAGTGAGAAGTTTCGAGTTTCAAGGTTAAAAGTTCATTTACCTGATACTTTTGCCTTGGAACTTGAAAACAAAAAACCGGACAACTGTCCTTGTCAAGTCGGTTAAAGTGATTTTTCAACTAGCCGCGCCAGTGCAATTGTTGTAAAATACGCGCGTTTCTAAGCAACCCACATGCAACTTTTTTGAGGAAAACCTGTGAGCGAACAAAAACAGTCTCTTAGCTATAAAGACGCGGGCGTAGATATCGATGCCGGTAATGCACTTGTTGAGCGTATTAAAGGCGTAGTTAAAAAAACCAGACGTCCTGAAGTAATGGGCGGTATCGGTGGTTTTGGCGCACTTTGCGAACTACCAACTGGCTATAAAGAGCCTGTACTGGTTGCTGGCACAGACGGTGTTGGTACAAAACTACGTTTAGCAATCGATCTTAAAAAGCACGACACAGTGGGTATCGACCTGGTTGCTATGTGTGTAAACGACCTTATTGTACAAGGTGCAGAGCCACTATTTTTCCTTGATTACTATGCAACTGGTAAATTAGACGTAGATACTGCGGCTGATGTTGTAACAGGTATTGGTAAAGGCTGTGAGCTTTCTGGCTGCGCTTTAATCGGTGGTGAAACTGCTGAAATGCCAGGTATGTACGACGGCGAAGACTACGACATGGCTGGTTTCTGTACTGGTGTTGTAGAAAAATCAAAAATTATCGACGGTACTAAAGTTGCTGCAGGCGACCAATTAATCGCCCTTGCATCAAGTGGTCCTCACTCAAACGGCTTCTCATTAATTCGTAAAGTTCTTGAAGTATCTGGCGCAGACACAAGCGCAGAGCTTGAAGGCAAAACACTAGGCGATCACCTTTTAGAGCCAACTCGTATCTACGTTAAACAACTACTTGAGCTATTCAAGCAGGTTGACGTTCACGCGTTATCTCACATCACGGGTGGTGGTTTCTGGGAAAACATCCCGCGCGTACTTCCTGAATCTGCAAAAGCAGTAATCAAAGGTGATAGCTGGGAATGGCCTGTTGTTTTCAACTGGTTACAAGAAAACGGCAATATCACAACACACGAAATGTACCGTACATTCAACTGTGGTGTAGGCATGGTTTTAGTTGTTCCATCTGACAAACTTGAGCAAAGCTTAACAATCCTTAAAGATCTTGGCGAAAATGCATGGCATATCGGTGAGATCCAAGATGCGAAAGCAGGCGAAGAGCAAGTAGAAATTTTAGGTGGTCGTGACTAATGACCCCTTGTCGTCTTGTTGTATTAATTTCTGGTAGCGGTTCAAACCTTCAAGCCATCATCGAAGCGTGTGCGCGTGGTGAGATTAAGGCCGAAATCGCCGCTGTAATTAGTAATAAAGCCGACGCCTATGGCCTTGAACGAGCAAAAAATGCAGGTATACAAACACGTGTACTTAGCCATAAAGATTTTGACTCGCGCGAGGCCTATGATGCTGAGTTAATGGACATTATTGACAATTTTGAACCAAATCTAGTTGTATTAGCTGGTTTTATGCGTATTCTTACACCTAGCTTAGTGCAAAAATTTAAGGGAAAAATGTTGAACATTCACCCTTCTTTGTTGCCTAAGTACCAAGGGCTGAATACCCACCAACGAGCGATAGATGCAAAAGATGACGTTCATGGTGTTAGTGTTCACTTTGTCACAGAAGAGCTAGACGGCGGCCCCGTTGTTCTTCAAGCCAAAGTTCCGGTACTCGAAAACGATACCGCAGAGACACTCGCACAACGTGTTCATCAGCAAGAACATATAATCTATCCATTGGTGGTCAAGTGGTTCAGTGAACAACGACTCAAGATGGAAGCAGATTATGCAGTTTTTGACGAAAAGAAACTTCCTGCACACGGCGCGCACTACCCAGAATAAAAATCTAAGTGCCCTACTCGCTTGTGTGGGCACTTTATTACTTCCTACCAGTGTTTTAGCTGGCGACCTCACTCAATACCAAGCCAAATACGATGTACTTCGTAAGGGCGAAACCCATGGTAAAGCAGTACGCGAGCTGAAAAAAGCCGCTGACGGTAACTACGTGATCACCTATCACAGTGAAATCGAATGGATGATTTTTTCGGACTCACGAAAAGAAACATCCATGTTTACTTATCACGATCAGAAAATTTCTCCAATGAGTTACACCATGGAGCGCTCAGGCACAGGGCCTGATAAAGAATACAGCTTGAAATTTGATGCGACGCAAAAACAAGTTCAAAGCAGCCAAAGTAAATATCCTCTTAAAATTGATTGGTCAGATGAATTTCAAGATTCACTGTCTTATCAAGTGCAAGTTCGCGAAGAGCTAAAACAAGGTAAAACGCAATTATCTTACCCACTGGTTGATAAAAAAGGCAATTTACGTAACTACAACTTTGAAGTTGTCGGCACAGAAATGATTTCATTGCCCATCGGCAATGTAGAAGCGATTAAAGTAAAACGTTTATACGATAACGACAAGCGTCAAGCACTCGCTTGGTTTGCCCCAGAAATGGACTACATGCTAGTTCGTATGTGGAAAGGTGAAAAAGGCGTAGAGCAATTTGAAGTGCAACTTAATTCATTTACCGTGACCACGCCAGTCGCCGTAACAAATAATGAAGTGAGTAATGAAGCGCCTGAGTAGCGCTTCATCTTTTATTTAAATCTTTTCGCCCATTTTAAAAAGTGCAAACTCACCTGGCTCCATTTTCTGCCAACGTTCATCATTGGTCAGTGGCCTTGTTGCAATCACAGTAACCACGTCGTTCGGTGTGGTTTCTTTTTGAAAATCAACCACCATATCAGCATCAATTAATGTCGCTTTGCCAAACGGCGCACGGCGTGTGATCCAATGTAAATTATTGGTGCAATAAGCTAAAACGAAAACACCATCGGTAAGTAGCATATTAAATACGCCTTTTTCACGCAATGTGTGAGCAAGCTTAGCAGCATAGCGAAATACAGACGCCATATTTGATGGACGCTTTGGGTATTTTTCGCGAATTTTATCGAGCAGCCAGCAAAACGCCAGCTCACTGTCGGTATTGCCAACAGGTCGATAGTAATCTGGTTTTAAATCATGATAATTTGATAATTGCCCGTTGTGAGCATACGTAATTTCGCGTCCCCATAACTCGCGAGTAAATGGGTGGGTATTTTCAAGGCACACTCGACCACGATTACCTTGGCGAATATGGCTTATCACCGAAATACTTTTTATTGGGTAAGCTTTTACGAGTTTGGCAATTTCTGATTGGCAACTTGGCTCTGGATCTTTAAATGTACGACAGCCTTTACCTTCATAAAAAGTGATGCCCCAGCCATCTTTATGCGGACCAGTATTACCACCGCGTTCTAATAATCCTGAAAAACTGAAACAAATATCCGTTGGTACGTTGGCCGACATGCCAAGCAACTCACACATAGAACTCTTAACCTATAAAACTAATCGAAGGAAGGCATGATGGGCTGATCCCTGCCTGCGCTCATTGTTAAACATACCGCTAAGGATGGCAACTGCTGTGCTAAGATTTTCAGAACTATCTGAGCAATTCACAACTAATCGCTGCCGTCACGGTGCTGATTATAAGTAATTACTCAACAATTCTTCATCTGCTGTAAATGTTTTTGCACTGATAGCCATTTTTAAAATAATAAAACTCACCAAACAAGCCGTTTTAATCCTTGTTCCCCTCTTGATAATTCGCTTTTCTAGCGCTACTCTAAAAGAGGTGGTCTGACCTCTATTAAGGAATAATCAATGACTCTCATATTTTTACTTGGTTTACTCGTGCTGCTTAGTATTGCGAGTTACCACAGAGCAAGCTGGAATACCTGCTTAGGTATTGCCGTTGCGACTTTACTTGTTGGCACATTTGCTGGCGCGTTTGGCGCAATTAGTTGGCTACTATTCTTACTTATCGCTGTGCCACTTTCTGTGACTGGCGTTCGTCAACAATACATCATCAAACCTATCTTCGCTGCTTTCAAAAAAGTAACCCCGACGATGTCGGATACTGAAAAATCAGCAATCGATGCCGGTACTACGTGGTGGGAAGCGGATCTATTTTGTGGTCGTCCTGACTGGAACAAATTACACCAATACCCAGCACCTAAACTGACTATCGAAGAGCAAGCGTTTATTGATGGTCCAGTTGAAGAAGTATGTAGCATGCTAGATGACTGGCACGCAACTCACGAACTAACTGATTTACCGCAAGATGTTTGGCAATATCTAAAAGATAATAAATTCTTTGCCATGATCATCAAAAAAGAATTTGGCGGTTTAGAGTTTTCTGCTTATGCACAATCATGTGTACTGCAAAAGCTAACCAGTAAATCGACGCTACTTTCTTCTATCGTAGGTGTACCTAACTCATTAGGTCCGGGCGAATTGCTTCAGCACTATGGTACTAAAGAACAAAAAGATCATTACTTACCACGCTTAGCAAGTGGTCAAGAGATCCCATGTTTTGCTTTAACATCACCAGAAGCTGGTTCTGACGCAAGTGCAATTCCTGATTACGGTGTTGTTTGTAAAGGTCAATGGAACGGCGAAGAAGTTGTTGGTATTAGCCTAACGTGGAACAAACGTTACATTACTCTTGCTCCAGTTGCGACTGTGCTTGGTCTTGCATTTAAACTACAAGATCCTGACGGTTTACTAGGTGATGACAAAGAGCCTGGTATTACCTGTGCGCTGATCCCTACAGATACTCCAGGGGTCGAAATTGGCCGTCGTCACTTCCCGCTAAACGTTCCATTCCAAAATGGTCCTACTCGCGGTAAAGACATCTTCGTACCACTTGATTACATCATTGGTGGCCCGAAAATGGCCGGCCAAGGCTGGCGTATGCTTGTTGAATGTTTATCTGTTGGTCGTGCAATCACATTGCCGTCTAACTCAACAGGTGGCATTAAAACAATTGCGCTTGCAACAGGCTCTTACAGCCGTATTCGCCGTCAATTCCGTTTACCTATTGGTCAAATGGAAGGCGTTGAAGAATCAATGGCAAAACTTGCAGGTTACGCATATAGCTCTGATGCTGCTGTTAGCATGTCTACAGGGGCTGTTGACCTTGGTGAAAAACCATCGGTTGTCTCTGCGATTATCAAATACCACTTAACTGAGCAAATGCGTGAAGCGACTATTCACGGCATGGATGTTCATGGTGGTAAAGGCATCATGCTTGGTCCAAACAACTACTTAGGTCGCGGTTACCAAGGTGCGCCAATTGCAATTACCGTTGAAGGTGCAAATATCTTAACGCGTAACATGATCATTTATGGTCAAGGTGCAATTCGTTGTCATCCATTCGTGTTAACTGAGCTAGGTGCTTGTGCTATTGAAGACCGCGAAGAAGCGCTAGCAGTATTCGATAAAGCATTAATGGGTCACGTTGGCTTTACTATTTCGAACCTTGTTCGTACTAAGTGGTTAGCATTAACCAATGCTCGCTTCACAAGTACACCGTACAAAGACGAAACAGCTGAGTTTTATCGTGTTGCGTCACGTTTCAGTGCATCATTAGCATTAATGTCAGATATCAGCATGGCGGTATTTGGTGGTTCATTAAAACGTAAAGAGCGTATCTCTGCACGTTTAGGTGACTTACTAAGCTACTTATACCTTGTATCTGCAACACTTAAACGTTACAACGACGAAGGACGTAAAAAAGAAGATTTTGCGCTTGTTCAATGGAGCTGCCAAGATCACCTTTACCACTGCCAACGTGCACTCGCTGACTTAATCAATAACATGCCATCTGCACCACTACGTGCGATGCTAAAAATCATGTTATTCCCATTCGGTCGTCCAGTACGTAAGCCTACTGATAAACTTGAGCACAAACTTGCACACTTATTACAAGTACCAAGCGAAACTCGTAACCGTTTAGCTAACTACATTTACCTTAAAAACGAGCCACTTAACCTTGTTGGTCGTCAAGAGCAAACGCTTAAAGACATTCTTGAAGTTGAGCCTCTGTTTGACAAGGTATGCCGTGAAAAAGGCGTAAAACTGCCTTTCTTCCAACTTGATAAAGTAGCGCAAATGGGCCTAAAAGCAGGCATTTTAAGCCAAGCTGAAGCCGACAAACTAGCTGCTGTTGAAAAAGCCCGTCTTGACGTTATTAACGTTGACGACTTTGACCCAGCAGACTTAGTTGCAGGTAATGTTGCCCGCGGCGAGAGCGATAAAAAAGCCGACGCTGCTTAAGCTAGCAAAACAATTCCAATTGTTATGAAAAACCAAACCAGCGCAAATTGCGCTGGTTTTTTTTGCGCTAAATATTGTTGCAATACACACCACACTGCCCCAATGAAGAAGTAAATCATTTTAGTACCAAGCATGCTTATAACGAGTATTAAAGCCACAGCAAAAAATATAAAGCTCGGTAAAAACTGGCTCCTATAAAACGGCTTGTCTTGGTTATTACTTTGAAAGAACAGCCGATATTTTTGAAAAACAGCCAAGCAATCAAACTGCAGCGAGCTCGTTAGCAATACGCATACTGAAAAAGCCACAGCCTGTAACAAGTCACTAAAGTCATTACGCACTGCAATTAGTTGTAATAAAGCAAACAAACATGCAACCAGTATTGCCGCACGCCATATTAAGTTCCAGCTGTGCTGTATAAAGTAACTAAGCCAAAATAAAGCAAGCGAGTGTACTTTTAATTTATGACTTATTCTTACAGGTGGGAGTAAAATCGAACAGCCGAAAATAGCAACAAAACCTAGATAATATTGCAGCGGTGATAAACTAACGGGCAGTAATACCAAGACAGAACTGAGCAATAAACTATAAAAAAGTGTACGCGGTCTATAAAGAACAAATACTCCACATAGCCACTGCAACAACATAAACAGCATAAAATGAGGTACTTGTAGCCACTGCTTTAACGATAGATCTATTGCGATTAATAAACTGGCAATGAGCCAAGCATTACTTAAAAGTAGTAACTTGCAGTCAGCAGATACTCGCCAAAAAGATTTATAAAGGCTTCGCTGAAACGTCCTATTTTGCGAATTTTTAATGGCTGATGCCATGGCCCATAACATCACCGATTCAAGTAAAAGATAAACCACAGCTATTTTTGCACCGTAAGCGGGTTCTGCATGGCTATCGACTATTTTCCCAAGACCTAAAAACAACAGCAAAACCATACCAAGAAATGCAGGGCCTAGTACCAGAGCGAACAGCAAGCTAAAACTCTTTAACTGAGATAGCATGCTTTTGAGAGTGGTTGTATATGCTAGGTATCTATAAGAAAGGAATGACACGTAGCTAGCAAGAGATTCAATCATAATGCTGTACACTCAAAACCATGCTGTATAAACACCTCAGGTTCGTGGCTTGTAATGATGACTTGCCCATTAGGTTTATCATTTAAGTAGCCATCAAGTAAGGTCAGCAAAAATTGAATACTTGTTTGATCAAGTGCTGCACTCGGTTCATCTAATAGCAAAAATGGAGCTTGCTTTAAAAAAGCAGTGATAAGCTGGCATTTCTTTTGGTTACCACTCGATAAAGCACTAAAACGAGTATTAAGGTGCTCTGTAAAGTTAAATCCAGTAATGAGTTGCTCAGGCATATCTTTCTTTAACGCCTTGCAACTAAGTTCAATAACTTGTCGCGCGGTTAAAAAATCCGGCAGAGCAATACGGTCGCTAGCAATTGAAACATCGTTTTGCGGCGACTTTAATGCTTCATTATTATATAAAACCTGCCCTGATTGTGGCTTTTCAAGGCCAGCTAGCATCATCAGTAATGTTGTTTTTCCTTTGCCATTCGCTGCCTGTAAACAAACTCGTTTACTTTGTAATAGCTTACTGTAGTTTTCAAAAACGTGGGCTGAAGCAAAGCGCTTATTGAGGTTGTTAATTTCAATCATGTTTATTCCTTTAATAATGAAAAAATAGTAGCACACTCATGTCCCTATTTATTTACATGATTTGTAACAAATATCGAACGGGTAAAACTTGCGTTTAGATTATGAACAGGCAACACTTGATAACGAAAAATTAACAAGGAATAATTACAATGAAACCGAGTTTTCAACTAGCTGCCGTTGCATGCGCGCTTAGCCTTGCGCTTGCAGGATGTTCTCAATCAACCCCATCAACAAGTAGCACCGAAAGCGTGCAACAAAGCCAAACTGTTAAACAGTATGATGCTGAAACCTTTTTTGATACAACCTCAATTATGGGCAGCAGCTTTTCACCGAAAGGCGACAAAATACTCGTTAGCAGTGACGAAAGCGGCATTTATAGCCTTTATGAAGTAGATATAAAAACCGCCAAAAAAACCCGCTTAACAGACTTTGAAGACAGTACTTATGCTGTGGCTTATTTCCCTAAAGATGAGCGCGTACTATTTACTAAAGACTCAGGCGGTAACGAGCGTTATCACATCTACGTTCGCGAAACAGATGGCACAGTTAAAGATCTTACGCCAGGTGAAGAAACCCGTGCAGGGTTTGCAGGCTTCACAGAAGACGGTAAACACTTTTTTATAACCAGCAATCAGCGTGATGCTAAGTTTATGGACCTATATCGTGTTGATGCTAACAGCTATGAAGTAACGCCTGTTTATCAAAATACTATGGGGCTAGATGTCGGTGCGATAAGCCCTGACGGCCGCTTTATTGCTTTATCGAAAAACAATTCGAACAAAGACAGCGATGTATTTATTCTCGATACGCGTAAGAAAACACTGAAACCAGAGCTCATTACCCGTCATGACGATGACGCTAAATATGGCCCCGAAACCTTCTCAAGAGACAGTAAATCATTATATTACTCAACCGATGCCAAAGGTGAATTTGCAGAAGTGTGGCGCTATGACTTAACGACCGGCGAGCACAGCCCTGCCCTCAAAGATGAGTGGGATGTGAGCTTTATTTACTTCTCTAAATCTGGCCGTTATCAAGTAAGCGGTGTTAATGCTGACGCAAGCACTAAAGTGTCGATAATTGATACTACCACCGGTAAAGGTATTGCCATGCCATCGCTGCCAGCTGGTAATTTACGTGGTGTGAACTTTTCAGCTGATGAAAAGACCATGGCGTTTTATTTAAATTCAGATACCTCGCCAAGTAACCTATTTGTTTGGCAACTCGGTGAATCAAAAGCTAAACAATTAACCAACACATTAAGTGATGCAATTGATCAAAATGACTTGGTTGAAAGCACAATTGTGCGCTTTAAAAGTTTTGATGGTTTAGAGATCCCTGGGGTTTTATATAAGCCTAAGCAAGCTAATAGCAACAACAAAGTACCAGCTTTAGTTTGGGTGCACGGCGGTCCTGGCGGCCAAAGTCGCACAGGATATAGTGCAATGCAACAGCATCTAGTCAATCATGGTTATGCCATTTTTGCAGTTAATAACCGTGGCAGCTCAGGCTATGGTAAAACCTTCTTTCATTTAGATGATAAAAAACACGGCACTGACGATTTACAAGATATTGTTTACGGTAAAAAACACCTGCAAAGCCTAGATTGGGTTGATGCTGATAAAATTGGCATCATGGGGGGCAGCTATGGTGGCTTTATGACCGCCGCAGCACTTGCCTTTGAACCTGAAGAGTTCAAAGTAGGAATTAATATATTTGGTGTAACAAACTGGGTTAGAACCTTAAACTCGATTCCACCATGGTGGGAAAGCTTTAAAAAGGCACTGTATGATGAAATGGGCGACCCAGCGACAGACGGTGAACGTCACCGTGCCATTTCGCCACTATTTCATGCTAAAAACATCACCAAGCCATTAATGGTGATCCAAGGTGCTAACGACCCACGCGTTTTACAAGTTGAAAGCGATGAACTTGTTGCCGCTGTAAAGGCAAATGGTGTGCCCGTTGAATATGTATTATTCGATGATGAAGGCCATGGTTTTACTAAAAAAGAAAACCGCATAAAAGCCTCAAATGCATACCTTGAGTTTTTAAATACCTACTTAGATAAGTAGCAAAATTGCAAAGATAAAGAGCCGGTATTATGCCGGCTTTTTTATGCAAAACACCTGTATAGAATCAAAATTTAACAGTTTTTACAGTACTGTATAAAACACTGTATGGATTTAATGGTAAATTTTTCACCTTTTCCAACCTTCAAAATAAAACCATAAACCACTGTTTAATAACAATTAAATTGTTTTTACTAAAATAAAACTGAATCATTGGTTAAAAAATAGCAAAAAAGTACTTGCGCTAAAACACTGTATAAACTACTGTATACATATACTGTATAAACAACCAGTGAGTGAAAGTTATGTTACAGCCAATTACCTTAAGAACAGTTAAAAGCTACCAACAAGATAACGACAAAGCGTCTGTTAATCTAATTCAAATTGAAGACGAAATTTCAGCAACTTTTGAGCTATTAAAAGTATTGCATCATTACAATAGCCAAAATGCATGGACACTATTAATTGCTCCTGATCATGTTCCTAGTAAAGCTTTACTAGATTCGTGTTCGATTGATACCAGCAAACTTCTTGTGATCAGACAAAAACATTTAGTTAATCTTGAATACGTTCTTAGTTCAGCATTACATAACGGTAATTTTGCTGCTGTGATCACATGGACAGATATTGTAAACAATCATCAACTTGATTCGATGAACTTAAACCTTGAGCAGGCATCTGCAAAATTTTATTGTTTTACAAAAAGCGCTCAATTAAACAATTTAGTACCGCAGCCACAATAGGCTTGTTAAAATAACAATTTATAGTTTTAGGTAAGTTGTTATGACATCACTCACACACTCCCTTTGTCCTTGTGGCAGCGAATCGACTTACGAGCTTTGCTGCCAGCCTTTTCATACAGGTGCAAGCCAAGCTGATACCCCAGAGCAACTTATGCGTTCTCGTTTTAGTGCATACGCGCTAAAAGATGCAAAATATGTATTTAGTACTTATGCACAAAGCCAGCAAGCCGCGAACCCTGTTCGCGAAATTAAAGATTTTGCTAATAGCTGCCGTTTTACCAAGCTAAGTGTTTTAGATACTGAACATAACGAGCAAGAAGGTTTTGTAGAATTTAAAGCTAATTACTTTTATCAAAACTTGTATTGTGAGTTACACGAGAAGTCGCGTTTTATTAAAGAAGATGGCCTATGGCGTTACCTAGATGGTGATATAAAGCCAGTTGCAGATATTAAAATTGGCCGTAACGACGAGTGCCCTTGTGGGAGCGGCAAAAAATATAAAAAGTGTCACGCTCTTTAATTGCTATTAGTCTGGTAAATCCAGTCTAAGGCTTGGGTAATCGTTGTTGGGAATGCAGTTGCATGGCGTGCCTGAGGAATAACAAATAAATTTGTTGTAACCAGCGCGCCGCTTTGTTTAGTAATTTTAGCTGCTAATTGCCTTGCGCCCGACACCATTTTTTCGCCTTCGCTTTCTTCAAGTTCTCCTACTGCGATGTAAACTTTTGTTGTGTTGGCAGCTGGTTTTATAGCCATAGCTAATATTGAGTTTTCTTTAAACCACACTGAAGGACTGCCGATAATATAATTTGAAAAAAGCGAAGGCTCAGTGAATAAGGTATGAGCCGCAAATAAACCGCCAAGTGAGTTACCGACTAACGTACTTTTTTGGGTTATTCTGAAGTCGGCCTCAATATAAGGCAATACAGTATGTTTTAGGTAGTTTAGATACTGACTTGCTCCGCCAGTTTTACGCTGCCAATTTTTATCTTCAAATGGCGTATAGTCATAAATACGGCTATTAAGCCCTGATACACCTTTTTGATATCCTACTGCAACGATAATTACCTCTTCTATAGTCCCCGAATTCATCATAAAGCGACTAGCAGCAGAGGTAATTGGCAAACTGTATAGCGCTTCTGGTTTTGCTTTTGGTAGCTGCGTGGCAACTTAATCGTAATGGGGTATTCGTTTTTGGTATGTTTATCTTTAAGTAACACAGTATTAGTACGTGGCAAAGTAAACGGCTCAGCATGGCTTACATCGCTCACGCCCAAAACACTGATCACAATAACTAACAGTAAATAAGGCATAGTTAATCCTTTAGCCACTTCTTAATTGGTAACAGCCACTCATCTTTTGGTTTATAAAATGCGCCATGGGAGAGCCCTGTATTAATGCTTATTTCTTCAAACTTAGTTACGTCACTTCTATCGATTAAATGATAGCTCTCATCTGTCAGTGCTTCTTTTACTGCAATAAAGTCATAAACACCAAAGGTTTTGTGAACAGGCTTAGGGTTTGTCCCTTCGACGATAAAACCATGTGAATAAAAAACATAGTGACCATGCGGGTCAATCTCTGTTGGAAACTGGCTGTAAATAGTGCCAGCGCAAACAGGCAAAACCCAGCATGCACAGAGTAAAAGTACGGTACTTATCACAAGCATTCCTTTAAAAAAACACGTTACACCTAATAGAAGATAATAACACCTTAAAAAATAATATCTTAGCAAACAACTAAACCCTACTCTCAGTAATTTTAATTAAATATCAAATTACTAATCGCAAGCTGTATCACGATTTAAACTGCAAGTTTCAACTTGAGGTAAATTCATGGAATTTCATAGTTAAACTACAAAAAACCCTATGACAACGCTGTCAATTATTTATAAAAAGGCGTATTGTAAAAAAGCAGTTAAAATAACTTCAGGTTTTAGACGTCTAGACGTTGAAAAATTAAATTCTAAGGCGTAGTATGTTCGTAATCTGAGTTAGACTCACATTTTCCATGAGATTTTTTAAAGATGATTGATATAAAGCACCTAAAAACCATAGCGACCCTTAAAGAAACAGGCTCTTTGGTCAATACCGCCCGTGAGTTGTTTTTAACTCAATCGGCTTTATCGCATCAAATTAAAGATCTCGAGAATAAGTTAGATTGCCAGCTGTTCGAACGTAAAACACAGCCTGTGCGTTTTACTCCGCAAGGTATGCTACTTCTTGAACTTGCTAATGAAGTATTACCTCGTGTTGAGGCAACAAAATGTCGGTTAAAAGAAAGCCTTAACCAGCCAATCTCAAATTTACGTTTAAGCGTTGAGTGTCATGCCTGCTTTCATTGGTTGCTCCCAACCATAAAAGAATTTAATAATTTTTGGCCTGATATTAAAATTGATTACGAGCGCGGCTTTAGTTACGACGCCATTCCAGATTTAATTAATGATGAATTAGATCTAGTGCTGACTTCTGATATTCGTGAACCCGATCAGCTTGAGTATGCTCACCTATTTGATTTTAAATTAAAACTAATCGTTGCACCGGATCATGAGTTGGCAAAAAAAGCCTATGTCACCGCCCTTGATTTAAAAAACGAAACAATTATTTCGTACCCTATTCCCCGTGAGCGCCAAGACATCTTTAAACATTTTATTCAAAATGCACGCTTTGATGGCACGCTTAAAACGGTTGACCAAGGCTTATTGATATTTCAATTAGTGAGTGCAGGTATGGGCGTTGCAGCATTACCAGACTGGCTAGTCACCCCTTATGAAAGCCAAGGGCTCATTAAGTCTATTCCGTTAGGTGCACTAGGCCTTACTCGCCCTATGTATTTAGCGATGAAAAAGAATATGAAAGATAACCCAGTTTATCGCCACTTTTTAAATACGTGTAAGCAAAATAACGGTCGCTAAAACAAGGCAAAATAACTAACATAACTGCATCTGTTACAGACAATAGTGTTAATACCCAAACCACCTCAAGGTGCGAGTTTCAGTTGGAATTAAAAGCGATTTAGGCAAGGCATTGATTGCAAACAATAGTGGTTCTATGGTTAAAATCAATAACGCAGTATAATTCGCTTTTAAACCAACCCTTTGGGCGCTTCACAGGTGCTTACTCTCATCGTTGTTACTTCTTAAAAGGGGCTGCCATTTTTGCAAAGTAACGCCTTGATATTAAGGCACCTGTGAAACGCTGAATTCTGTACCTTGAGGAGGCTTGGGTATACATGTTTGAAATTAAAAAGATCATTGGCTCATTATTAATGCCCCTGCCTTTGCTGGGGCTGCTTACTTTAGTGATGGTATTTTTAGCCATTGCACATAAACGCAAAGCACTCTATTTTGGCTTTGTTAGTATTTTAACTTTAATGCTGATAAGCACGCCATTTATTGGTCAGTCACTGATAGCTGCAAGCAATAACCCTGCATGGCAATTTAAGCAAGCAAAACACCCTAAACTCGATAATATTGTGGTACTTGGCTGCTCTATAATGCCCAACTCGCGCCTTCAAGCAAACCACCAGTTAGGCGATTGCGCGCTTGCTCGATTACTTGAAGGTGTTAAGCTTGCCCACCACTACCCAAATGCCACCCTCTATGTATCAGGAGGCGGTTTTGCCAATACTACCAATAGCCAGCTCATGTTTGAAACAGCAAAAGCGTTAGGTATTTCTGCAACGAGAATTAAACAAAACTCCCTCGCTATGGATACCGCAGAAGAAGCGAAACGACTTGCCATTTATTTAGTCGATAAAAAAACTGCCCTAGTCACCTCAGCAAGCCACATGCCGCGAGCGAAAGACTTATTTAATGCACAAGGTGTTGATGTGATCCCAGCGGCAACCGACTTTCAAGATTTTAGTCAGTATCCAACGTACAAACAGTTCATACCTGATGACGATGTACTTGTTGCAGTTACCAGAGTAGCGCATGAGAAAATTGGCAGTGCATGGGTGAGTGTGCGCCGCTGGATTGATCCAGAGGCGCTGTAGAACATCAGACTGGATTGTCGATATCGATAAACGTTACATCAAAACCGTGCTGCTCAGCTAAAAGCTCGCCTAAGGCTTTAATGCCATAACGCTCAGTAGCATGGTGACCAGCTGCAAAAAAGTCTATACCTTGCTCGCGTGAACTATGAATCGTTTGCTCAGAGGCTTCACCTGTAAGATAAGCATCAATACCTTGAGCAGCCGCTAAATCAATATACCCTTGTCCGCCACCTGTGCACCAAGCGATGGTTTCGATTTTCTCTTTTCTTACCAAACTAGTTAATGGCGCACGATTAAGTACTTGGGTTATTTTGGCGGTAAATTCTTCACCACTTAAAGGTGTTTTTAAACGCCCTTTTACCGGGACACTATTTGGACCAGATTCAAGCCCACCTGTGAACTCAATATCGAGTAACTTAGCCAGTTGCGCGTTATTACCAATTTCAGGGTGTATATCTAGCGGTAAGTGATAGCCATATAAGTTAATATCATTATTTAAAAGCGCTGCAATACGGCGCTTTTTCATTCCCGTGATTGGCTGCGATTCCCCTTTCCAGAAATAGCCGTGATGTACCAAAATAGTATCTGCATTTTCTGCAATAGCGGCATCAATCAATGCTTGGCTAGCTGTGACACCCGTCACTATCTTTTTTACGTCGCTCGCACCTTCAACTTGTAAGCCATTTGGGCAAAAGTCAGCGATAGAATCAGGTTTAAGAATGTCGTTTAATAATTGAGTAAATTGTTTGCGTTGCATATAAAAATCGTCCTTCAACCCTCTATTTTGTGCAAATTTTGGCGTTTATGAGTGAAAAATGGAAGGAAAATCGCAAAAAATTGAAAAGTAAGCTGAAAATAGGTATAAATATATATTCTTAATCTGTGTTTACAACGTATAGGGTCTCTGATGAGCAAACTAGACAAAACAGAAGTGTTAAATGCCTTCGAAGCAGCATACGAAGCAGCGAATGGTAAGAAACCTGAAATCACAACAAAACCTGGTTGGTATAGCATCGACGGTGGCAAAAATATGCGCCTTGCTGATGTTGCAGCGCTGACTGAAGAGCTCACTTCTGGTAAAACAGCTGAGCCTAAAGCAGAAGAAGCACCTAAAGCACCAGCGAAAAAAACCAAAACTAAAACCGCTGCACCGGCTAAAACAGCTAAGAAAGCATCGTTCACTGTTGTTACAGCAAACGATGATGGTTACAAAGCTGAAGAGCTTTGGATTGTTAACCTAGCTGAAAAAGACCACGATTGTCGTTTACCGCGTGGTGTTGTGTAATCAAATTACACTTAGCAATTTTAAAAACCGCTACTCGTTAGCGGTTTTTTTATGGCTGTTTATTTATTAACACCGCTGCTGAGTTTGCTGATCCTGCAAGCCCGATAAATCAAGCCTGCAAAGAGCATAAAATGGCAGTACAATAGTTAATTAAACTGCGTCTATCAGCGTGTGAAAACATGGAAAGCTCGCAGCTAGACTCGCACAGCCACTATTTGATGACGCTTGTAGAGGGCATGATCTGCCAAGCAAAACTAGTAGGAATTAAACTGTTTCCTCATTTAAAACAATAAATAAACAATAAAAAAGCGGCACTATGGCCGCTTTCAGTTTAGATTTTTGCTATGTTAGATTTTTTCAAAATATAACTTTTCGCGTTTTTTCTCACCCACTTCGTTCATGGTTGCAGCATCAAATAGACGACCATTGATCATGGTGTAATCGATTTTATCTGTATCACGAATGTTAGTTAGCGGGTTACCGTCAATAACAATTAAATCGGCAAGTTTACCTGGCTCAAGAGAACCGATGTTGTTATCAAGGCCAATGTATTTAGCAGGATCTAAGGTTGCTGCACGAATTGCTTCAAGTGGTGTCATACCACCTTGCGCAAACATCCAAATTTCCCAGTGCGCCGCTAAACCTTCACGTTGACCGTGAGCACCAAGGTTTACTAAAACACCTAAGTCTTGCAGCTCTTTAGCAACACGGGCATTGTTAAAGTGGTTATAGTGATGATCGGGCGCCTTAACACGACGCATTGAGCGAGGTAAAAGCTGATTCTTTGGTACAAACTTACTTAAGCGTGGGTGATTCCACACATCCGTCTTGTCGTACCAATAATTTTCACCCCAAATACCACCGTAAGCTACACCGAGTGTCGGTGTATAACCCACATCGCTTTGAGACCAAAGCTGGCGAATATCATCGTAAATATTAGCAACAGGAATTGAGTGTTCAATACCCGTATGACCATCAACTACCATAGTTAAGTTGTGCTGCAGTAATGAACCGCCCTCTGGCACAACCATCATTTCAAGCTCACGGCCTGCTTCAATAACTTGCTGGCGCTGTTCACGACGAGGTTGGTTATATGATTTAACACTAAACGCACCTACTTTCTTTAAACGCTCAAGATGGAATTTAGCATCTTCTAACGAGTCAATATGCGATGTATAACCTGGCATATTTGCACCATATAAAATGGTACCCGTTGAGAAAATACGAGGGCCGACAATCATGCCTGCTTTTTGCATTTCGCTTGCAGCAAAAATCTCTGTGGTGTCGTTTGATGGATCGTGAATCGTTGTCACACCTAACGCTAAGCCAGCTAAGTTCTTCCAGTTTTGCTGTGGAATGATCTCATCGCTGCCTTGCGAGCCGTGCGCATGCGCATCAACAATACCCGGCATAATCGTCTTGCCAGTTACATCAATTACTTCTGCACCTTTAGGAATAGCAACACTGTCTTTACTGCCAACCGCTTTAATATGCTTACCATCAGTAACAATAACGCCGTTTTCAATGACCTGCTCACCGTTCATGGTGATAATACGCGCACCAGTTAACGCGAATACTGATTTAGGCTCATCCATGGTTTTTGTAAAACCGATGTTGTCGCCGCTTTTAACTTTAAAGTCAGTCTCTGCATTTTGGTTAATATCAAATAAACCCGCTAGGCTTGCATGATATAACTCTGGGCCTAAGCTCCAATAAAGTTTATCGCTTGTGCCACTCCAGCTGATGTTTTCACCCGCGCGAACAGAAAGCTGCTCAATTGGGAATTGGCTATCTTTCGGGCCAATATTAATGGTTTTGCCACGCTCAACAAATGGCGTTACAAATACTTTAAAACGCTCTGCAAACGCTAAGTATTGGCCATCTGGTGATACTCTAAACTCTGTAGCATGTTCTGATTCGTAAAGTTTACGAACTTGCTTTGATTCAAGCTCAACAACACTTAATGTTGGTTTCGGCCAAGGGCTCATCACATAAATACGGTCATTCGCTGCACCAAATTGCGGCTGATATCCTGATTTAGTGATTAGCGTCGCTTTACCGCCTTTAGCACTTACTGAGTAAATGCCTGGCTCTAATGACCATGTTGGGTTAAGGATACTGCCGCCAGACGCTTTACGGTAAACAACTGTTTTGCCATCAGGGCTGAAAGTTGGCTCTACATATTTACCCGGCTCTTTAGTAACGGTATCGCCACGGCCACTGCGCGCAGATACAACACGTACTGAGCCCTGTTCGTTATCATCCCATGTGGTGTAAACAATCTTCTTACCATCACGAGAGAACTGCGGGAATAATTCAAAGTGGTCGTCTTGCTTAGTCAGGCGCTTTACTTTGCCAGACTCTAAATCACGTTTATAAATATGACCTAGCGCTTCAAATATAGCCGTTTCACCATCCGGTGAAATTTGTACATTACGCAGCATTTTCACATCAAAATTATCGCTATCGATGTTTTGCGTAAAACGCACCGCTTTTTGAATTTGCTTATTGGTCTCAACTTTAAATGGAATAGTCGAGACAGACTTATCATCCACGTCTAGCTTATGAATGGTACCACCCGCCCAAAAGACCAGCTGTTCGTTATCTGGTGTCCAAGCAATTGTTGGGTATACACCATGAATAGCCCATGTCTCTTGCATATCACGCTCAAGCTCGCCATACAGCTTGGTATGCTCACCGGTGTGAAGATCATATAAGTACAAGCTTGTTTGGAAATCATCGCGCTTGATATACGCAAGCTTTTTACCATCTGGTGAAGGTGTTGGTCGAATAGCCCCACCCATACCATCTATAATTGTTTCAATCTCGCCGGTTTCACGGTCATAGCGTTTAATTTTATAAATACCCGCTACAGAATCTTTAGAGTAATGGAATGTTTTACCCGGCGTTGCATCATGAGAAAAATAAACATAACGACCATCCGGTGAGAACATTGGCTCGCCTAAGTCTTTTTGGTCGTTTTCACGTGCTGTTAGCTGTACACCTTTACCACCCGCTTTATGGTAAAGCCATACTTCACCAGCCCCTAGAGAGCGGCTTGCTGTAAAGTGCTTACGCGCAACTAAGTAGTCACCATCAGGGCTCCAAGCTGGGCTGTTTAACAAACGAAATGTTTCGTTCGTTACGGCTTTTTGGTTTTCACCATTTAAATCCATAACCCAAATATTGTCGCCACCTCCTTGGTCTGAAGTAAACGCAATGTGCTTACCATCAGGGCTAAAGCGTGGTTGCATTTGCCATGCAATATCACTGGTTAATTGCGTTGCTGTGCCACCTGACATTGGCATGGTATAAATATCGCCGAGTAGGTCAAACACCACTGTTTTACCATCAGGGCTAATATCTACGTTCATCCACGTGCCCTGCTCAACACTAATTTTAGCGTCTAGGAATTGGCCTTTTGGTGCGTCCACCTGCCACTTGTCGTCATTTGATTGCTCAGCTGCCGCCACTTGCCCAGTTAGAGCAAGTGAAATAGATACAGCGAGCGCTGTATGAAGCATTTTCTTCATTGAAATCTCACTTTTTATTGTTTTGCTTATATGCACACTTTTAAGATTGCACCAAATAGCATAGCAAGATTCCAGTGATTCGTGTTAAACAGACGTAAATAGTCGACTAATGCCACGCAATCGGATCAAACTGATAAAAGCCAACCAGTAAATGATAAATTTCTGGGTCAAATTGCCTGAGTTCAGCGGGTTTTTCTAAGAAGGTTTCGGTGATAACAGCAAAAAACTCTGCCTCATTGGTCGCGCCATAGCTATGAATAACATGCGGCATGCCATAAGCTAAATGGGTTTTGAGTTGATTAAACGCGCGGCTAAATACTTTTGCCCACTTTTGGTAATCTTCGTTACTCGAAAGCAGTGGTGTACCCGTGGTTTTACCGGTTTCTTGGTCGAGCTGATGGGCAAATTCATGAAATACTAAATTATGACCATCACTTGGTAAGCGGTTCCCCTCAAGGACATCATGCCAACTCAATACCAAGGTTCCACCCGGCCATGATTCACCTTGACGCACGGTATTGTGATAACTGACAAGCCCAGCATTATCACGAGAAGTTTGCGGGGCATAATACGCGCTTGGGTATAAAAGGATCTCTTTTACATTGCGATACAATGGCCACGGTTTATTAAGCACTAAAATACAGGCATCTGCCGCTACAATCAGCTTCATTGCATCATTAAGCTTAAGACCATCACAACCAATAAAGCGTTTTTCATTTAAAAACCAAACGATGTGACGCTCCAGCTTTTCACGATCGGCATCCGTCATCTTTCGGTAGATAGGCATATATTTTAACAGCAGATTTTTTTGCTGAACATTGAGGGAATTATTAAGGTATTTTTTCTGCCAAAAGTGATTACGGATATCGTCCCAGCGCCAGTAACACACAACAAAAATTATTAAAAAAAGTATCAAAACCAGGTTAAGCATTACTATCGCCTAAAATACAATCTTGATACTTTAATGTGTGCAAACAAAAAAAGATCAATTGTTTACACACATTTTTATTTTTAAAGCTGATTAATCGAGCGTAATACAGCCTTGATTATAAATAAAAATTTGGTTTCGACCGTTATTCTTTGCATTGTATAAAGCGTTGTCGGCATGTGCTAACAAGCGGTCATAGTCAGTAACCTGCGCGTTATCTGCTACACCAAAACTTACCGTTACAGAAAGACTATCTGCTAATTCTGAGAAATCATAACCCGCTATCTCTAAACGGATAATTTCACACAATCTTGCGGCTTCTTCAGCATTTTTGTATGGGAACAACAAGGTAAATTCTTCACCGCCCCAACGCGCCGCATAACCTTCATCAGGGAAATTCATACGCAGTAAGCGTGCGATTTCACAAATCACTTTATCACCAATTAAGTGCGAGAAATTGTCATTAATTAGTTTGAAGTGATCAATATCCATAATGGCAATACTAAGCGTTTTATTGTCACGCTGAAACTGATTAAAGTTTTCAGACAGCCACATATCGAAAGCGCGTCTATTCGGTAACTGCGTTAATTGGTCATGATTCGCTAAATGAGCAAAAGCATCAGCTTGCGTTTGTAAATCATGCATTTGCTGTTCAACTTTTTCAGTTAACTCAATTTCGATGCGCTTATAGTGATATAAGCGGTATTTATAAATAGCATAAGCAGCAAAAAGCACAGCAACTAAGACAAATAACTTAAAGCTGGTTTTTTGCCAAAAATAAGGGGCAATTTTAAAACGCAGAACTTGCTCATTATTTTGCCAGTCACTATTTGGGTAACCTGCACGCACTTTAAAGGTATATTTACCTGGTGGTAAATTGGTGTACTCGGTAATGACCAAGCGCCCCCTGTCTACCCATTGTTGATTGTAACCACTTAGTTGAGTTTGGTAATTTAACCGCCCAGGCATGATAAAACTTAGCCCAGCGTAATTAAACGAAACACGAGAAACACCAGCAGGTAAACTCAAAACCTCATTACCAACAGGTAAAGTCATGGGTTTGCCATCGACTTCAAAGCTTTCAATAACGGTCGATAAACGGCGTTTACTGGCTTCTTTTAAGCGTTCTGGTGTCGCAATAGCGACGCCTTTGGCTGTTGCAACCCATACTTGACCATCTGAATGAAGCACAGCAGCAGGGTTTGAACCGCCATTTGCTTGCGCGCTTAGCATACCATCGCCTTCATCATAAAGCTGCATCGAAACACTCATTGGTTGAACTTTTTCAGGGTTATCTAAAAGTGCAACTAACTGAGCTTTGTTCACCTGAATAACACCGCGGTTACTGGTCAACCATAATGAGTCACCTTGCTCAATCACTTGGAACAACTTATCGACCGGTAAACCTTGGTCTCGACCAAACAAGCTCATTTTATCTGTACTGAGATTGTAACGAACTAAGCCTCTATCGGTTGCAAGCCACATTTTATCGCCATCTAAGTAAAAGCCGAATGCATACTCAGTACTGAACTGCTTTGGAAACTCGAGAGTTTTAAATTGCTTAGTAGCTGGGTCATAAATGGACACACCCACTCCCGTGCCGACCCATAACCTGCCATGGTCATCCTCAACAAGGGCCATAATAAAATCACCAATTAAGCCATCTTCGGTGGTGAATAATTCAGTTTGCCCAGCAGGGTCTATTTTGGTTAAACCACCGGCGGTGCCAATCCATAAGTTATCCGCTTTATCAAAAAACACAGCGCGAACTTCGTTGCTGATCAGGCCATTACTGCGGTTTTTTACGGGATAAATTTGCCCATTGACCACTTTCATTAAACCGGCAGTGTAAGTACCAACCCATACTCCGCCCTGCTTATCTTCAGTTAAACTTAATACGGATAGCGGATCTTTTTCATAAGCTTGAATAAGGGTGGTGAGCTTGCCATTTTCAATACGATTTAAGCCATTACTACTGCCCACCCATAAGCTGCCATCAGAATGCGATAACACGGTACGCACATAGTCAGATGCAAGCCCACGGCTTTGACTCCAGTTTGTAAATGGCGCTTCACGCAAGCGAAATAATCCGGCATTCGTGCCAACCCAAATACTTTTTTCGCGGTCTTGCAGTAAAGATAAAATACGGTTGTTGGGTAAGCCATCATCTGCGGCTAAGTTTTCAAGGCCTAAACTGCTGAGTCTGAACACCCCTTTATTGATGGTGCCAAACCACAAATCGCCCTGCGCATCTTCGAGTAAGCTGGCAATTGATTCGTTGTTAAGGACAGGATTAATAGCAACAAACTTATCGTTTTTCTTTTGCCATGCGCCCTTTTCGGTGCCGACAATTAATGTGCCTGACTCCGTTAGTAATAAGGTAAACACAGAGGCATTAGGGAGCCCAGAGTTTTCACTGACCTTACTGACTTGCTTATTCTTTATTTGATAAAGGCCATCACTAGTCGCAGCCCAAATCACGCCTGTTTTGTCTTGTAAAAGACGGTATGCGCTTAGCTTATCAAGCAGTTTTTGCTCAGTAGCAGTTTCAGAAGCGCGGTAAACAATGCCTTGCCCTTCAAGTGCCAGCCATAGCTCACCTTGTTCAGTAACAAGTGCATGGTTAACCATGGCTGATGAACTTGGTAATGCTCGCCATCCCCCTTGTGAGCGAAGCGCAATACCGCCACGGGCACCCACGATATATAAATCACCATTATCCATCGGAATCAGGCTGCGTAGGCCTGAGTCAGGTAAGCCAGGAATTTCTGTTCGAGTAAAGAGTTTAAACTCGCGACCATTAAAGCGAGCAAGCCCTTCCCAAGTCGCTATCCAAATGTAACCATCTTTGGTTTGCGTTACGCCATTAATGCTATTGTGAGGAAGGCCGGCGCGAGTGCTCCAAGTCTCTGTAAAGTAATCACTTAAAGAGAGGCGTGCAGAATCAGCTAAAGCGCTGAAACTCAATAAAAGAAAAATACAACTAACTACCCGCACCATAAAACTAAAACCCTGATATTTATTATCGTTCTATTCAGTGATGTAGCTCTGTGAAGCCAAAGTCATCCCTAACTTCAGATAATACTACATTAGTTGCAATTTTTACTCACTTTAATGACATTTAGCAACAATCAATTACAAAAATTCGTGATTTTTTCTTGCAGTATTTTCACAAATCGCGCCACATGCAAGCCATCCATCAAAGCATGATGCACATCAATTGAAAGCGGCATCTTGCCAGTTTGTGAGTCATACTGACCAAACACAAACTTAGGAATACCAAGGCCATGCCCCTCACTTACAGCATGCGAGAAGCCGGTAAAGTTTAACCATGGAAGTACTGAGATATGAATAAGATCAGGCTGCCCTTCTGTTGCAGCAAATGCATCAGAGAAAAACGGTTTTGCTTTACTTGTTTTACCCACAGCAATCGCGTGTTTTGAAAAGTCTGCCATCGACGCTTGTTTTTCAAAATAACTAAAGCGAAATGTTTCATCTTCTGCAAGCTCGACCACACTGCCTCTTACCGATGACAGTTGTACCGGTAACGAATCAATAATACGTTGGCGCATTGGTGCATAGTCATGACATGCTTCAAGTGTTAGGTAAACATAGCTGTGAAAGAACGAATACGGTTCTGATTTGCACTTGTTGTAAAGAGCTGCCATGTCGAGCGAAACACACACATTAAAATATGGCAGAGAAAATTCTTTGAAAAAAGCGAAATGCTGCTTACGAGGCCAAGTAGCTAGATCGATAGGTGTGATTTCACAAGATGGAGTTTTCATTAGGTGCCCTCGAGATTTAAAAACCGAGTTTACCTAGCCTGCGTGACTTCGTCACCTTGATGCGATAAATAACAGAGACAAAAAAGGTGCGACTTGCGCACCTTTTTACCTGTAAATTTATCGATTTACTAAATTATAAGCCGTTTTCGATGATTTCTAATGCTAGTTCATCGGCAATTAAATGCGTCGACTTCTGCTCTTTTTCAGAGCGAGCAAAGATTTCTGTTAGCGTATCAAAAATGCCTTCAACGTGCTTCGTTGATGCTTCTGCACTATAACCTTCTGGTGCAGTTTCGTAATAAACGTTGATAATACCACCTGCGTTAATTACGTAATCTGGTGCGTATAAGATACCTTTTTCGCGGATGATCTCACCGTGACGAGACTCTGCTAATTGGTTATTCGCACAACCTGCAATAATTGTTGCTTTTAAACGCGGGATAGTCGTGTCATTTACCGTTGCGCCAAGTGCACATGGTGCATACACATCAACATCTAAGTCGTAGATTTCATCAATACCCACAGCCGTTGCATTGAAGTCATTTACAACACGCTCAACAGCTTGTTCGTTGATATCTGTTACAAATAATGTTGCGCCCGCTTCATGTAGGTGTTTACAAAGGCCATATGCTACTGCACCTAAACCTTGCACGGCTACTTTGATACCAGCAAGATCTTGATGACCTCGTTGATGTTGTAAAGCCGCTTTAATACCTAAGAATGTACCATATGCTGTGAACGGTGAAGGGTTACCACTTTTACCTTCAAGGCCTAATACATAGTTAGTTTCTTTATTCATGATAGCCACATCATCACATGTGATGTTTACATCTTCAGCTGAATAGTAGCTACCGCTTAAACGCTCTAACTGACGACCAAATGCACGGAAAAGTTGCTCTGATTTAATTTCTTTAGCATTACCGATGATCACTGACTTACCGCCACCAAATGGTAAACGTGCCACAGCATTTTTGTAGGTCATACCTTTTGATAAACGAAGTGCATCAGTAACAGCATCTTCATCAGTTGTGTAGTCCCACATTCTGCAACCACCAACCGCTGGACCTAACTTGGTATTGTGTACCGCGATAATAGCTTTTAGGCCTGATTCTTTATCTGAACAAAACACCACTTGCTCGTGGTTATCAAAGTCGACTTTATTAAATACAGCCACAGTTAAATACTCCGAAATTTTTTACCCTAAGGGGTGTGAGCGCTGAAAGTGCCGAGACTTTATCACTTCGTTTGCTCCCTTGCCACTAAATGAGATGATAAAACTAAGCAAAGTTCTCAGGCCGAAATAACAACTCAAAAACTAACGCTTTATGGAAAAAATATACCAATCAATGTACGCATTAAGCATTGTTAATTCAAAACAAAATATTAACATTACTAACTTTATTACGTGAACGTAAAGGTAAAGTATAGCGTAAAGAAAAAGTGACAAGAAAAATGTGCCGATAAAGCCAAGTAAAATCGGCTTTTAAAGAGATGTTAGAGAAATAGCTGAGACTGGTCAGAGCTGAAAAAAAACGGCGCAGGTGCGCCGTTTTTCAAGAGAGTTGCAAGATGGTTACTTTAATTTGCCATCAAGTTCTTCGATTTTTGCTTTCCAAATAGCAGGGCCTTGCGTATGCGCATTGGCGCCTTCACTATCAACAGCAACCGTTACTGGCATATCTTCTACTTCAAACTCGTAGATTGCTTCCATACCTAAATCTTCGAACGCAACAACACGTGCTTTCTTGATTGCTTTAGATACAAGGTATGCTGCACCACCTACTGCCATTAAGTAGATAGATTTATTGTTTTTGATTGATTCAACTGTAGCAGGACCACGCTCTGCTTTACCAATCATACCGATGATGCCCGTTTTTTCTAACATCATATCAGTGAATTTATCCATACGCGTTGCAGTTGTAGGGCCAGCAGGACCTACCGCTTCATCACCCACTGCATCTACAGGGCCAACGTAGTAGATAAACTTGTTATCAAAATCAACGCCTTCAGGTAAACCTTCACCTGATTGGATCATATCTTGTAAACGTTTATGTGCGGCATCACGGCCCGTTAAGATAGTACCAGATAGAAGAACCGTTTCGCCCATCTTCCATTCTTGCGTGTCTTCTTTTGTCAGTGTGTTTAAATCAACACGACGTGTACCTTCGCCTACTTCAAACGTAACTTCTGGCCAATCTTCAAGTTTAGGCGCTTTAAGATCAGCTGGGCCTGAACCATCTAATGTGAAGTGAACGTGACGAGTTGCCGCACAGTTCGGGATCATAACCACTGGTTTTGATGCTGCGTGAGTCGGTGCCGTTTTAACTTTCACATCAACCACGGTTGTTAAACCACCTAGGCCTTGTGCACCAATACCTAATTTATTAGCACGTTCGAAGATATCGATACGCATTTTTTCTTCAGTTGTTTCTGCGCCGCGCTCAATCAGCTCGTGAATATCAACCGGATCCATTAATGATTCTTTAGCAAGTACCGCAGCTTTTTCTGCAGTACCACCAATACCTATACCTAGCATGCCAGGTGGACACCAGCCCGCACCCATTGTTGGTAATGTTTTTTCAACCCATGCAGCCACATCATCAGATGGGTTAAGCATAACCATTTTCGTTTTATTTTCTGAGCCGCCGCCCTTCGCTGCCACCATTACTTCTACTTCAGCGCCTGGCACTAAGTCGATATGAACAACTGATGGAGTATTGTCTTTGGTGTTTTTACGCGTACCAGCAGGGTCTGCAACTATTGATGCACGTAATGGGTTATCTGGGTTTAAGTATGCGCGACGTGTACCTTCATCAACCATTTGCTGAACAGTCATGTCTGTTTTATCCCACTTAACATCCATACCTACTTTTACGAAACAAGTAATGATACCTGTATCTTGGCACAGTGGACGTTTACCTTCAGCAGACATACGAGAGTTAATTAAAATTTGCGCAATGGCATCTTTTGCCGCTTTGCTTTGCTCTTTGTTGTAAGCTTTTTCTAAGGCTTGTACGAAATCGAGAGGGTGATAAAAAGAAATGTATTGCAATGCATCTTCAATGCTATCAATGAAGTCTTGCTGACGAATTGTACTCATTACGGGTTCCTTAAGTTTTTATCGCGTAGCGCTGTACGTGATCCTGAGTAAACCGGTGACGAAGATTTACTCTACGGGTTAGTCATGGCATCACTATAAAGGAAATCATAACGCTGCCAATCAAATTTAACTTATGATACCCTCCTCGCCCGTTTCGGGCTAGTTATTCAGGGCAATGTAGATGATAAACGATGAAAATTTGTGCATTAAATTAGATTTAAGTGGTGATTGCATCGCGCTATTTAGTCATTTTGCTCATTTGCCCCATGCTGTGTTGCTCGATTCAGCCAATAGCGAGCATGTGAATAGCCGCTTCGATATCATTGCTATTGCACCATTAATGCAATTAGAAGTGCGTGAAAATACATGCTTTGTCGACGGCAAGACGCAATCAAGTGATTGTTTTAGCTTGATGAAAAAAGGCCTTCAGGAATTTAATCACACAGCTAACCCTAATAACCTCCCTTTTACAGGTGGTTGGCTTGGCTATTTTGGTTATGACTTAGGTCGTGTGATTGAAAGCATGCCAAGTACTGCCGAAAACGACATTAACATGCCGCAAATGGCTGTAGGCCTTTATCCAGATGCGCTTATTTATGATAAGCAACAGCAAAGCTGGTTTTACGTCTGTCAGCCAAATCATAATCGCTTAGCGCTATATCAGCAGCAGCTAAACGAAACACCAACAAGTGCAGAGTTCGCGCTACAAAGCGACTGGCAATCAAACATGAGTCAAGCCAGCTACAGCGAAAAGTTCGAGAAAATTCAAGCTTATTTAAAAAGTGGTGACTGCTACCAGATCAACCTTGCACAGCGTTTTAAAGCTGAATTTTCAGGTTCAACATGGCAAGCATATAAACAACTTCGAGAAGCTAATAAAGCACCATTTTCAAGCTATATAAATCACCCTGATGGCGCTATTTTATCTATTTCACCAGAGCGTTTTATTTCGATTAATCAGGGCCAAATAGAAACCAAGCCAATTAAAGGAACGCTCCCTCGTTTGGCTGACTCTGAACAAGACCAAGCGCAAGCAACTCGTTTACAGCAATCAGAAAAAGACCGCGCAGAAAATGTCATGATTGTTGATCTGCTGCGCAACGATTTAGGCAAAGTGGCTCGTCCAGGTAGTGTCACCGTCCCCTCGTTATTTGCCATTGAAAGCTTTCCGGCTGTACATCATTTAGTAAGTACTGTGCGCGCAGAATTAGCGGATGGCAAAGATGCCGTTGACCAAATTCATGCCGCTTTCCCGGGTGGTTCAATTACCGGAGCACCGAAAATTCGCGCTATGGAAATTATTGAAGAACTCGAACCACATCGCCGTAGTGTGTACTGCGGCTCAATTGGCTATTTGAGTGCCTGTGGCAACATGGATACCAGTATCACAATTCGTACTTTAGTGTGCCACAAAGGTGCAATCTATTGCTGGGCTGGCGGTGGTATTGTGGCTGATTCAAAGGTCGACTTGGAGTACCAAGAAACTTACGATAAAGTAAATAAAATACTGCCTTTATTAAAGTAAACGTTGAAGTAACTACCTTGAATAGTCAGCAAATAATTGCCCGTTTTAGTTTAAGTCAAACCACAGAGCGCCCAGCTACCATTCGCTTTAATGCCGAAAAGCGAGCCAGTGCTGTAATGTTACCTCTGCTTGATGTTAACGACAAAGCGCATTTGTTGCTGTGCAAGCGACCTAGTTATTTACTTCATCACCCGGGGGAGATTTGCTTACCGGGTGGCAAGCATGAAGAACAAGATGATACTTTGCTGCACACCGCTCTTCGAGAGCTTAATGAAGAGCTTAACATTGCGACACACCAAGTGACTGTCCACGGTAAATTACATCAGTACGCGACCCTAACCGGTTTCACTATTGAGCCTTTTGTGTGTGTGCTTAGTGAAGGCACAACGTGGCAAGCAGATCCCAACGAAGTTGCTGCCAGCTTTTTACTGCCCTTATCTTATTTAAGTAATCAACAAAATTGGCAACCCCTCCCCTTTCAGAGAAATGGCAAAACCATTACTTTGCAAGGTTTGATGACCCCCCACGGACTGCTTTGGGGAGCAACAGCGAGCATAATTAATAACTTTATAAAACAGCTCGCCCTACCAGTTTAATTATCCTGCTTTTAGGGTTACACAGGCACGTTTAAACGTTATCATGTGGCACCGTTCAAAGGCAGGTAGTATGCCGTTAATAGAAAAATGAGTAGCAAATTATGATCAGTGCATTCGATATGTTTAGTATTGGTATTGGCCCATCGTCATCTCACACTGTTGGCCCAATGCGCGCTTCGCGTTTATTTGTAAACGAATTAGAAGAAAAAAACTTACTTGCAAACGTCACCGATATTAAAGTTGAGCTATTTGGCTCACTCGGTCAAACAGGTATTGGCCATGGCTCTGGTAAAGCTGTGATCTTAGGCCTTGCCGGTTATGATCCAGAAACCATTGATGCTGATTTAGTCGACGATATCCTCGCAAAAATCGAAAAAGAACAGGTTATTTATTTAAACCAAAGCCATAAAGCCAACTTTCCGAAGCAAGGTGCGATTGTATTTCATCGTCGTAAAACATTACCAAAACATTCAAATGCAATGGAAATCATTGCCAGCCAAAATGGCGAAAAGTTATTCAGTAAAGTGTATTACTCAATCGGTGGCGGCTTTATCGTCAGTGATGATGAGTTCGAGAACGAAAAACAAAAAGCACTCGAAATCCGCGAAGAAAACCCAGCACCTTATCCGTTTAACACGGCAAAAGAGTTGTTAGAGCTATGCCGTGAATCAGGGTTCAGTGTATCAACGCTTATGATGCACAACGAAAAAACTCTGCGCAGCGAAAAAGACATCAAAGATGAGCTGTTTAATATTTGGCAAGTAATGAAGGCCTGTATTGAACGTGGTATGCGGACAGAAGGTATCTTACCAGGCGGATTAAAAGTAAAGCGTCGCGCCCCTAGTTTACACCTTAAATTAAATATTGAGGTAAACAACGACCCATTACGTGCTATGGATTGGGTTGATTTATTTGCCCTTGCAGTAAACGAAGAGAACGCTGCCGGCGGCCGTGTTGTTACCGCACCAACCAATGGTGCTGCAGGAATTTTGCCAGCGGTATTAATGTATTATCACACTTTCATTAAAGAAGTAGACCGTGATATCGCAACACGATACTTATTAACGGCGGCAGCAATTGGTATTTTATATAAAAAGAACGCGTCTATTTCGGGTGCTGAAGTAGGTTGCCAAGGTGAAGTGGGCGTTGCTTGCTCAATGGCAGCGGGTGCACTAACTGAAATCATGGGTGGTAATGTAGTACAGGTTGAAAACGCTGCTGAAATCGGCATGGAGCACAACCTAGGCTTAACCTGTGACCCGGTTGGCGGCCTTGTGCAAGTACCGTGTATTGAACGTAATGCGATGGGCTCAATTAAAGCAATTAATGCGTCACGCCTTGCAATGCGTGGTTCTGGCGAGCAAAAAGTGACCCTTGATAAGGTTATTAAAACCATGCTCGACACAGGTAATGATATGAAAACAAAATACAAAGAAACCGCTCGCGGTGGCTTAGCGGTTAATATCATCGAGTGTTAATTTACAGCACGTTTTCTGCATAATAAAAAGCCGCTTTAAAGCGGCTTTATTATCTCTATTTTACTGGTAGCTCAATGTTTTCGAAGAGCTTATCAACATCTTCTTGGTTACGTAATAAGCTTGCTCGCTCAACCAGTTCTTTCGTTAAGTGCGGTGCAAAACGCTCAATAAAATCATACATGTAGCTGCGTAAAAAGCTGCCCTTTCTAAAACCAATTTTAGTGGTGCTCGCTTCAAATAAGTGGCTTGCATCAATACAGACTAAATCAGTATCGGTTATTTGATCAATCGCCATTGACGCAACAACACCTACACCTAGACCTAAACGAACATAAGTTTTGATTACATCAGCATCTGTTGCAGTAAAAACAATATGCGGCTCAAGTCCATGTGCATTGAAAGCTTTATCTAACTCAGAACGACCAGTAAAACCAAACACATAAGTAATAAGTGGGTATTTAGCCACATCGGCAACCGTTAAATTATCGGCCTTTTGCGCAAGCGGGTGTGTTTTTGCCACAACAATACTACGATTCCAGTGATAGCACGGCAACATAACTAAATCAGAATATAAATGCAGCGCCTCAGTCGCAATGGCAAAATCAGCATCACCGCGTGCTGCCGCATCGGAAATTTGCTGTGGCGTACCCTGATGCATGTGTAAAGACACTGCTGGGTACTTTTTCATAAAGCCTTGAATAACATTCGGTAATGCGTAACGAGCCTGAGTATGAGTGGTCGCAATGTTAAGTTTACCTTGATCAGGCAAGGTATGCTCATTGGCAACCGCTTTAATACCTTCAACTTTCGACAGTATTTCTCGTGAAATATTAATAATTTCGTTACCGGCACTGGTTACATGGGTAAGGTGTTTGCCACTACGGCCAAAGATCTGTACACCCAGTTCGTCTTCAAGCATACGAACTTGTTTTGAGATCCCCGGTTGCGAGGTAAATAAACTTTCGGCTGTCGCAGAGACATTCAGTTTATGATTTTGGACTTCGACTATATATCTGAGTTGTTGTAGTTTCATGGCTGCATTGTAAACGTTGTTATTGTTTATTTATAAAGGCTGAAAAGCGCAATGCCAAGCGATATTTCATCGCGCTATACATTTATATCGATTGTTTCTAAGGCTAACACATTAAATTACTGCTCGGTAGCCGTGTTTACTCGCAAAATATTCAATAAAGGTGCTAGTTTAGCGCTATACTCATTATAAAGTAGTAATCGTAATAAGTTTATTCGAGATAACTACCGCAAAACTGTTCAGATCTAATCTTTTTAAGGTAAGATAAAAAAATTAGATAGTTAAAACTGAGATTTAGTAATGATTGTTTCTATCATCATCATGCTCATTGTTGCATTAATCGTGATCGCATTATGGGTCAGTGCTGTGCAACAACATAAAGAAAAACAAGAAGCAGAGCGCCGTAAAGAGCTTACAAAACAGAAAAAAATCATTGAAGAAGCAGAAGATGTACTGCTTAACAGTGCCAATATCCCCATGTCTGAAAATATTCTGCGTATTATTCAGCGCCGTATTTATGATGCACTTGTTTCAATGGTTGAGCTTTCTCCAAGTTCAAAAGAATTAAAAAACAGACTAAAAGAATCTAAAGAGCGTTTAGCCTCTCCTATCGAAGCAAATAATAGCGATGCATTAGCACTACCAGATAACGACAAACAATTAATAGCTCTAATTCAAGGTATAAAGAAATTACGAGCAGTACTTCGCTCAGAGCATGGTAAAGGCAAAGTAGATAGCCAAGTATTTGTTGCTGAAGATAAACGCCTTGAAAAATTGCAGTTAAGAATCAATGTAGAAAGCCAAATTAAGCGCGGGATTTCAGCTCGCTCAGCAAATATGGTGGGCTCTGCCAGACAGTATTTTGAAAAAGCTCTAGCAACACTGACCTCAGTTAGCTATAGCGATGAATATGTAAACTCGAAAAGACAAGAAGTTGAAGGCTATTTAGAAACGATTAGCTCTGAGTTGAAAGCATCAAATGCAACGTCACTAAAGAAGAAAGCAGAACAAGAGCAGGACGATTTAGACGTATTATTCGCACCAAAGAAAAAGTGGTAAACCACTTTTTCTTTGCTTTGTGCAAATTAAGATAAAAACGCAAACTTAACAATAAACAGCGCTGTTAATACCCACACACTAATACTGATTTCATCTTTTTTACCACATACCAACTTCACGGCAGTATACGAGATAAAACCAAGGGCGATACCGTGCGCAATCGAGAAAGTTAACGGCGTCATCAATAATACAACGCTCACTGGAATGGCATCTGTCATATCATCCCAATTTACAAGCTTTAAATTTTGCATCATTAACACAGCAACATATAAAATTGCACCTGCCGTTGCATAAGCTGGGATCATGCTAGCAAGTGGTGCAAAGAACATCATTAACAAGAAACAAATACCTACAACCACAGCGGTAAGACCTGTACGGCCGCCCACAGACACACCTGCAACTGATTCAATATAAGACGTTGTTGTTGACGTACCAAGCATTGAGCCTGCAATAGTAGCTGTACTGTCGGCACTTAGTGCGCGACCTAAACGAGGCATTTTACCTTGTTCATCAGCAATACCTGCTTTTTGCGTTACAGCAACTAAAGTGCCTGAAGTATCAAACAAATCAACAAATAAGAACGCAAAAACCACTGTTAGCATTGAGATTTCGAATGCTGCTGCAAAATCCAATTGCATAAAGGTTGGTGCAATTGAAGGCGGCATTGAAATAATTCCTTGATACTCCACAAGGTCTAAACCAAGGGCAATTGCGGTTACTAATAAAATACTGATAAGTACGCCGCTTTTCATATCGCGGTATAACAGTGCTGCAATAACAAAGAAGCTAAAAATCGCAAGTAGTGGGCCTGGGGCTGTGATATCGCCTAACTGCACTAAGGTTGCAGGGCTTGCTACGATAATACCGGCGTTTTTCAGTGCAATAAGGGCTAAGAAAGCACCGATACCTGTGGCAATGGCACGTTTTAACACCAGAGGAATAGCATCAATGATCCACTCTCTCACCTTAAATAGGCTTAAGAATAAGAAGATACAGCCAGACATAAAAACTGCACCTAATGCAGCTTGCCAAGTGTAGCCCATGCCCAAAACAACACCATAAGTGAAGAAGGCGTTTAAGCCCATACCCGGAGCCAGTGCTAATGGGTAGTTTGCCCATAAACCCATAATAAAACAGCCAATTGCAGCAGCAATACAGGTTGCTACGAATGCCGCACCTTGATCCATTCCCGCTTCTGCTAGCATGGCAGGGTTAACAAATACAATGTAAACCATGGTAATGAATGTTGTGATGCCAGCAATAGTCTCGCGGCGCACAGAGGTGTTGTTTTCAGTGATTTTGAAAAGTCTTTCGAACATGTTGAACTTTAAGTTGAGATTAATTGGCTAATTTTATCATATTTTATCTCAATAAGAGGACATTTTACCTTGCAATGTTCTAAACTAATAAGGTCTTTTATTTCAAGAAAATAACTAAACTATGTCTGATAATTCGCCAGTAGGCTTAGATTTAGAGCAACAGCTTGATAATGTACTTGCCTTTATTACCCAACCCGATAAAGGGTCGGCGCCAGATAAAAGTAGTCAATCTGTTGAAAACGTACTAAACAAAGCTTTGTATTATTTAAAAAATGAACAGCCTCCCCTTGCTGCAAAATGGATGCGCTTAGCAGCTATGGCAGGTAACCATAGGGCGCAATTTTATATGGGGCTGTTTTTCATCAAAGGGCAAGGTGTACCGCACAGTGTTTTTCATGGCGCGGTATGGTTAAGTCTGGCAAGTAGCCAAGGTTATGAACCTGCAACGGCTGCACTTGATGATCTTAGAAAACACATCAGTACGCGCAGATTACATGATGCGCAAAGCTATGCAGCTACCCTATATGAACAAATCCACCAGCAGCAATTTGCACATTTAATTCCTCGTGATCCTGACGCCAGCTAACACGCGTCAGGTTCTACAACTCATTAATGCTGTCTTGTCAGTTTACTCTCAAATGTGATGAGACCTGCACCAACTACAAACAATAAGATACCTATAAACTCAAGCCACACATGGCCTTTATGGGGCTTGATAATAGGTGTTTTTGAAGTAAGGCTATATAAACGCCTGCCTTGCTCGCCAGGTTCTACAAACGAAATACCTTTATAGTCCGCTGAAATAATAAATTTAAAATCATGCCTTCTGATCATTTCTCGACGTTTAGCATCTATTTTCTCGCGGCTTTGTTCTACGAGTAGCGTACGCCAATCATGAAAAATGCCATCTGGTTCATTATCTTTCACTACACCATATGATTTGTACTCATAGAACTTTGTATTGAATAGCTTTTCTTGGTGCCCTAAATAAAACATGGCACAGCCTAGCGCACTTAACAGTATGGCAATATAGACGAGTGAACGCTGTTTAATGAATTGCTTATTACTTTGTTGCTTATACCAAGCTTCAATGTCAGGCACATTAATCAACCGAGCTTTATCTACAGAATATTTTAATGGCTCCATAAAGTCGCAAATTGTTAGATTGAGCGCCGTTAATATTGAACGAAATGTGTCATTTGAAGGCACTGATTTATCGTTCTCAAGTTTTGAAAGGTAACTTTGTTCTATTCCAACTTGCTCTGCAAATTCTGGTTGGCTCAGTTTTAGCTCACTGCGATAGTGTCTTAGTTGTGTTCCGAATGTACTCATAACGCATTTCCTTTTTGTTGTGGAGCCGCCATTCTTTGCTATTCATGCAGATATAAGAAGCTGAATAAATAGGAATAATGAAGAATATTAGCAAGGTAGGATGAAAGATACGAGATACGAGATACGAGATACGAGATACGAGATACGAGATACGAGATACGAGATACGAGATACGAGATACGAGATACGTTGTCAGTATAAGTAAAAAATAAGGTGTAATGTAAAGACTTATTTAATCATTTGTTTGAGGAAAACAAATGGCGGAGTGGACGGGACTCGAACCCGCGACCCCCGGCGTGACAGGCCGGTATTCTAACCAACTGAACTACCACTCCGCAGTGGTATGTGCATGGGGTAATGCACTTAATTTGTTTATGATATCAAATGGCGGAGTGGACGGGACTCGAACCCGCGACCCCCGGCGTGACAGGCCGGTATTCTAACCAACTGAACTACCACTCCGCAAAGATATCATTGTTATTACTTAAGTGGCGGAGTGGACGGGACTCGAACCCGCGACCCCCGGCGTGACAGGCCGGTATTCTAACCAACTGAACTACCACTCCAGCGCACACTTACAAATTGTCGAAAATTGGCGGAGTGGACGGGACTCGAACCCGCGACCCCCGGCGTGACAGGCCGGTATTCTAACCAACTGAACTACCACTCCACATTTTCGTTGCTGACTGAGTCTCCCCTGACAGCGGCGTGAATAATACGAATCACCCTCTGGTTCGTCAAGGGGTTTTTTGTATTTTTACAGGTTTTTTAGTCATCTGACATCGAAAGGTTTAAAATTTCACCTGATTTGTCATTTTTTGAGCCATTTTTGCCAACTTCATTTTCATTCGTTGCTTGCTCATCATTTTCGGTTTGATTTTTTTTCTTTAAAAACGGTAAAGAAATTTTAAATTTCAGCGGTTTCTTCTGAACAAAAATTCTAATTGCCAGCCAACCTAATAAAAGGACGGTTAAATTTCCAACAACAATTAAGGTCACCATGAGCATGGTGGACGCTTTTTGTTCTTCTTCAAGAATTCGTTGTTGCTCTGCTTGCGCTTCTAAATCAATTTCTGGGCGAACAATTTCTGGTACAGCTTCAATTGGTCGCTCAATTTCAAATTTATAAGTCGGTAACGTCGCCATAAATTCACGGTCATTTATGTTGCTACCAAATACAGAGAGCTCAACACTGTATCTACCCCAGTCATAATTTTTAATTGCAAGTTCGCGCATTTGTGATTTATCCGCATCAATTGAGAACATTTGCTCTTCATTATTCGGATAATAGATTTTCCCCTGAATGAGCACGGTTTCAGGTTTGACGATTTCAGGATTTAAGGTGATCGTTAAAATGTGGTCATCTTCATCTTGCTCAGCAAGCGCTACTTCATAATCAAAAGGCGGCTCATGCACGACTATCGGTTTTTGCACCACGGTACGCTTTAATATAGGCGTTTCTATATATAGCTCTGGTTGCCACTCTCCTGCCGGGAATATCAGCTTAAACTCACCGGTAAACACACCATCAAGCGGACGCTCATCAAAGCCGCGGCCATCATCTCTAAAGTCAGTAACACTTTGCGTGCCCGCACCAAAGTTTGCGTAATCACTATTATTAGTGCTGACAAAATCAACGTGCAAACTTATCACATCGCGAAACTGACCAACTTCTATTGGTTCACCATCATTTAATACACGGCCAGTCAGCTTTACTGTTTCACCACGAAACAGCATAGGCGGGAGTGGATCAACATTAAGCTCTATTTCACCTAGCACCATAATACGGCTATCTGGCAAGATACTGCCGACCACTTGCCAAGGGCCAGGCATAGGGTTGCTAATGGTGATCAGGTCATAGCTCAGTTCATCATGCCAGTCGAGGTCATCATTGTTTACTGAGTCAGTAGCGTAATACTTAGTGCCGTCAGGGCGTACTAAAACAACGGCAGGAGCACCGCGTTTACGAAAGAAAAGTAAGGTTACTTTATCGACTTTATGGTCAATACGAAAACGGTTCTCTAGCAGGGGAATTTCATTTTGCACCCCATCACGTTCTAATGGGGTTATTTTATCTTGCTCGTTGGCAAATCCCGCTAAGGGAATTAAACACACTAATCCTGCTAGTAGTTGTTTTCTCATTTTATTACCTTATTCTGCACGCCACAGGCATTGGCCACCCTTTGCAACCAAGTCTAAACGCTCTTCGTGAGCGGCGTGCTCTTGTTCTGTTGCTCTTAATACCACAAGCGGTGCTCTATCAGCACTTAGTCGGCGAATACCACCAGCTTGTTGAGTTGAGCCTTCATCTTTATTTTGATTAAGATTCAGCTTTACTTGCCCACCCGTCATCGACAGGTAAACATCGGCTAAGATCTCAGAATCCAGTAAAGCGCCGTGTAACGTACGCTTTGAGTTATCAATATCGTAACGACGGCAAAGTGCATCAAGGTTATTCTTTTGACCTGGGTGCAAGTCACGCGCCATTTTTAAAGTATCAAGTACAGTACATACATCGGCAGTATTCGGAAAACCTTGATTTAACAATGCAAACTCATTATCCATGTGGCCGATATCGAACGCTGCGTTATGAATAACAAGCTCAGCGCCACGAATATACTCTAAAAACTCATGGGCAATTTGATGGTACAGGGGTTTATCACGCAAAAATTCATTGGTGATACCGTGAACGTCTATTGCTTCTTCTTCTATTTCACGTTGTGGATTGATATACACATGAAAGTTGTTGCCAGTAAGACGGCGATTTACAAGTTCAACACAACCGATTTCAATAATGCGGTGGCCTTGCTTTGGGTCAATACCCGTGGTTTCTGTATCTAAAACTATTTGTCTATGTGCCATATCGTCTTAAGCCTGACTCTGGTATCTTTCTATATTCACTTTATTGTACACAATATCAAGGTAAAACAGTGCAGAAAACCGTAGAGATTTACACCGATGGATCATGTTTAGGAAATCCAGGGCCTGGAGGGTATGGCATCGTGATGCGATACAACGGCCACGAAAAGCAGTTAAGTCAAGGCTACACCCTAACAACAAATAATCGGATGGAAATGCTCGCAGCTATCGTTGCACTAGAAACCCTCACCCGCTCTTGTCACGTCATTCTGACGACCGATAGCCAATATGTGAAACAAGGCATTGAGTCATGGGTTGAAAATTGGAAAAAGCGCGGCTGGAAAACCGCTGCTAAAAAACCAGTTAAGAATGTCGATTTATGGAAACGACTCGATGCTGCCTGCCAACAACACGAGGTAGAGTGGCGTTGGGTAAAAGGCCATAGCGGCAATAAATACAATGAGATTGTTGACGATCTTGCCCGCGAAGCAGCTGGCAGCGATCAATTACTTGAAGACACAGGTTACGACGATAATTAAAAGCCCCTTGAAATAAACTTGGCGCAGGCCGTTTTATATTTTTGTTATATGTTATAAGATTTGGCTATAAAGAAATATAAAGGATTCATTATGGCTCTGCGCATTCACTCTTTTTTTCATCAACAAAGTGCCACCCTCTGTTACTTAGTCAGTTGCGAAAACACTAAACAGTGCTTGCTGATTGATGCGCCAGCTGATTTTGATATGCCAAGTGGTGAGTTAAGTTTTACCACCGCCAATGAGATCATCAACTATATAAAGACTGAGCAGCTGACACTACAATGGCTCCTTGAAACTCATGCCCATGCTGACCATATCACTGCAGCAAGTTACATAAAGCAGCAATTACAAGACACACACCCTTGTAAACTCGGCACGGGTGAAGGGATCACACAAGTGCAACAACACTTTAGCCAACTTTATAATCTTGATATGCCATGTAATGGTGAACCTTTTGATGCTTTATTTGCTGATAAAGCACAATTTCCGTTAGGTGATTACACAGTAGATGTGATTGCCACACCGGGCCATACCCCTGACAGCGTGTGTTTTCACATTGATGGCAATGTATTTGTTGGTGACACCTTCTTTATGCCAGACAGTGGCACAGCCCGCTGTGATTTCCCAGGAGGCAGTGCCGGTGAGTTATATGACTCACTACAGCGAATTTTAGCTTTTCCTGACGATACCGTACTTTGGATGTGTCATGACTATCAACCAGATGGCCGCCCTCTTGCGAACAAAACCACAGTGAAAGAGCAGCGTGAGCAAAACATTCATTTAAAAGGGGATAAACAAAGCTTTATTGCGACTCGGGAAGGCCGCGATGCAACCTTGGCAGTACCAAAGCTGTTGCACCCTTCTATTCAATTAAATATTCGTGCAGGTCAGTATCCAAGTAAAACAGACACGCAACAACACTATTTAGCTATCCCGCTCACAGTGCTGCTTTGATGTTTGCCTGAGCCCTGCTCCTTTTACCGGCGAAAATTGCGGCCTTGCATGCCATTTAGGTTTAATTGGTGTCAGCGGGGCCACACGTTTTCGAGCCACCAGCATATACACACTACCCATTGGCTTTAAATATTGTTGACCAAAACTCCGCCATGCTGCAAAACGCGACAAACGGTTGCCTCTTGCAAGCGATGAATGAATAAATCGCTCGTCCGAAATAATCTCAAAGCCTAATAGATTCAACCAGTCTTTTACTCGTGATGGCGTAAAAAAGCGCCCTGTCCAAGGTAACTTTTGGCGACTAAAAGGTAAAAGCTGCGCCAAGCCACACAAGCTAAACGGGTTAAAGCCCGTGATCACCAGATAGCCACCGGGAATTAAAGTACGATGTGCTTCACGTAAGATGTGGTGTGGATCAGAATGATATTCTAAGCAATGCGATAATATGCAGGCATCAACACTGTGCTCATAAAAAGGCAGCTCATCGACATCAGCAATAACACCAGTAAAAAGCCCCTGCTCTGCGACACAAACTTGGTGCTTAATAGGACTTTCACTGGTTGCCAGCTCGCCACTTAAATTCCCAAGTTTGAGCATGTGATAGCCAAACATGCGTGGCAGCCATGGCGTTAGCTTACGTTCAATTTCAGCACGTAAATAGTCACCATGAGGGAACTGCTGCCAAGTGTATGGCTTAGGACCTTCTTGAAAACTAAGGGCTGGTTTCATTTTCTGAGCTCGTTATACTGTGTGTTAACTGTCACTTTATAGAGCAATTAAACATGGTGCAAGTTAAAGCAATTAAAGCCTTTTCTGATAATTACATTTGGTGCATCAGCAGTGAAGCTGAGCAAACAGCCTGGGTCGTCGACCCCGGTCAAGCAGAGCCAGTTTTAAACTATCTGAGCGAACATAACTTAACACTTAGCGGTATTTTGATTACTCACCACCATTATGATCATACCGATGGCGTTGGTGCACTGGTTAAGGAATTTCGTGATATTCCTGTTTATGGGCCAAGACATAGCCCTTTTAAAGGTATTACTCATGGCGTATCAGAAGCGGATAAAGTCACTGTGTATGATTACACCTTTACCGTGCTTGCGACACCTGGTCATACCCTAGACCATATTTGTTACATTAACGACGAATTAAGTTTTACTGGCGACACCTTATTCAGTGCTGGCTGCGGACGATTATTCGAAGGCAGCGCAGAACAAATGTGGCACTCGTTATGTAAACTAAGAGCCCTGCCAGATGAGTGTAAAATCTACTGCACCCATGAATACACGCAAGCCAACTTAGCCTTCGCAAAAGCCGTTGAACCAAACAATGAGTACTTACTCAGCTACAGTGATGAAGTTGATACTCTGCGCGCCAAAGACGAAATAAGTTTACCAACTCAATTAGGCGTGGAAAAACAAATAAATCCATTTTTACGTAGCAATATAGCAACAATCACTGATGAGCTGCCTGATGAGCTAAAAATTAATTTGGATCTGAATGAACCTTGGCAACGCTTTGCAGGTCTCAGAGCCTGGAAAGATAACTTTTAAAAAAACGTAAACGCCGGTAGTTACAATTTTGTATATTTAGATCAGCATCTTGCAATAATAAGCTGACATAAACTGGTCATAAAGTGGCAATATGTTCTCAGAGCAGGTAATATTCGCCGAGTTTTTTTACCTGATGTATGGGTATATATGTATAAGTCTCCTTTAGTTTTATCACTTGCGCTGATTTTAAGTGGCTGTCAATTAACAGCTTCTGATTCAGCAAGTACAGATGTTGCAAGCAATAATGTTGAGCAACAATTAGACGGCGCAAGTCCGAGCGATATCAATGATGCATTGATGATTAACGCTCAATATCAACAATTAACCGATATTGATGAGCCGCCTCCTGTATTTGATGATGTATGGGAGCGTATTCGCTATCAGCTTTCGATTGATGTGCCACAAAACCGCCCAGTTGTTGCTGAACGTAACTATTATGCACGTCATCAGGCCTATTTAGATCGTATCTCTAAACGCGCTGAGCCTTACCTATACTTTATTGTAGAAGAAGTCGAAAAGCGTCAAATGCCAATCGAAATTGCGCTTTTACCTATTGTAGAAAGTGCGTTTGACCCATTTGGTTATTCACATCGCAGTGCTTCTGGCATCTGGCAATTTATGCCACAAACTGGTGAGCGTTTCGATTTAAAACAGAACTGGTGGTATGACGGTCGCCGTGACATTGTGCAATCGACCCGTGCAGCGCTAGATTACTTATCATATTTACACAAAACCTTAGAAGGCGATTGGCTAAATGCCATTGCAGCCTATAACTCAGGTGAAGGTCGTTTACTGCGTGCCATTAAAAAGAACCGTAAAAAGCATTTACCAACGGATTTTTGGTCACTTGATTTACCAAGAGAGACCACTGCCTACGTACCTAAGCTGTTAGCGCTGTCTGATCTAGTAAAGCGTAGTGACGAATTTGGTGTTAAGTGGCAGCCAATAATTAATGCTCAAGTCGTTGAAGCAGTTAATGTAGGAAGTCAAATTGACTTAGCACTTGCCGCTGACATGGCAGGTATTAGCTTAACAGAGCTTTATCGTTTGAACCCTGGCTTCAATCGCTGGGCGACGGATCCAAACGGCCCACACTTTTTATTATTACCGTCTGATAAAGTTGAAGCGTTTACTGACAAGCTAGCTAAAACAGAGCAAAAAGACCGCCTACGCTGGCAGCAATATGTGGTAGCACGCGGTGACAGTTTATCTGTGATTGCGAAGAAGTTTTCAACAAGCACAAACGCGATTAAAACCCTGAATAAGCTTTCATCGAATACTATTCGTGTTGGTCAGCAATTACTTGTGCCACTGAGCGATGGGGAGATTAATAGCCAGCATTTACCAAAATCAGTGCGTATGGCAGCGAATAAAGCAACACGTAAAAAACTTAGTCATAAAGTGGCCAGTGGCGATACACTATGGGATATCAGCCGTGAGTACGATGTCACCATAGCTGAACTTGCAACATGGAATAAGCTGAAAAAAGACGCGGTACTGCGTGTTGGTCAAAAGCTAACTGTGTATAAACAGGAAAAGTCACAACTTGCTGCTACACAAATCAAAGAGCGCACCATTACCTATAAAGTTCGTCGTGGTGACTCGTTAGCGCGCATTGCTGCTAAGTTTAATGTGTCTGTAGAAGATATTATTAAATGGAACTCATTAGCTGGGCAAAAATACATTCAACCTGGGCAAAAGCTTAAATTAAAGGTTGATGTTAGAAGCGCTTAATTGCTTCATCTAATATCAAAAAAAGAGCGCCTAATGGCGCTCTTTGTCTCTCTCATTTAGTATTTATGCCTCAAAGCCCATAAGTGTAATAACTCATTGGCAATGGTCGCTGCGGCAATCGCCGTTAATTCACTTTGGTCATAAGATGGCGACACTTCAACCACATCCATACCGACCATATTAATGCCTTTCAATGCACGAAGTACTTTGAGTACTTTATCGCTGGTAAAGCCACCACACACTGGAGTGCCTGTCCCTGGAGCAAATGCTGGATCAAGGCAATCAATATCAAAGGTTAGATACACAGGTAAGTCACCAACACGTGCTTTGATTTGCTCTGCGATATCTTGCGCTGGCAAATCATTGGCTGCCATTGCATCAATCACCGCAAACTCATGCTTGCTCTGATCAAAGTCAGTACGAATACCAATTTGAATACTGTGATCAACATCAATAAGCCCTTCCATCGGCGCATGATAAAACATGGTGCCGTGATCATAGCGCGAACCATTGCTGTAAGTATCTGTGTGGGCATCAAAATGCACTAATGCCATTTTACCGTGCTGCTTAGCGTGAGCACGTAGTAATGGCAAAGTCACAAAGTGGTCGCCACCTAAACCCAATAATGTTTTACCTTGGCGAAGAATTTGCTCAGCCGCTAACTCTAACTGCGCGGTAAAATATTCTGGGTCGCCTACTGGGTAAGTAAAATCACCCGCATCAGCTAATTTTAAACGCTCAAACAACGGAAAAGTCCACGGGTACTTGGTTTCTTCCCATGCCAGGTGCACTGAGGCACGACGAATTGCGTCAGGGCCTAAACGTGCACCTGGGCGACCTGAGGTCGCCAAATCAAAGGGTAAACCTAACACCACTACATCGGCATCGATTGCAGTGATGTTTTGCACCATCGGCTGACGTAAAAACGTCATGCCGTTTGAGTACAATGAATGATCTGTGTGGTCAAACAATGTCGACATTGCTTATAACTCTTCTAAATAAGTGTAACCATTTAAGCCAGTTTGCAGCTCATCTAAAACGCTTTGCTGCTCAGTTTCTGGCAATTTAGCAGCCACCAGCTGGGCGTAAGATTGCTGGAAGCTTTCTACATCTAAATGTACGTAACGCATCATGTCTGCAACGGTATCACCTTCGTTAACTTCAGTGATTTGCGCCTGACCTTGCTCATCCATTTTTATAATTGCACTGTGTGTGTCGCCAAATAAGTTGTGCATATCACCTAAAATCTCCTGATAAGCACCCACTAAGAAAAAGCCCATTAAGTAAGGTTTTTCTTCGCTAAATGCTGGCACAGGTAATGTGCTTTCAATACCTTGACCGTCTACATAATGCTCCATAGCACCATCTGAATCGCACGTAATATCAAGTAACACGGCGCGTTTTTGTGGTGCTTCTGTTAAACCACTTAATGGTAGAACAGGAAACACTTGGTCAATACCCCATGCATCCGGTAATGACTGGAATAATGAAAAGTTCACAAAAAACTTATCTGCTAAACGCGCATTTAATTCATCAATAATCGGGCGATGAAAACGATTTTTGTTATCCATATGTTTGTTAAGTTCATAACATACACGTAAGTTAACTTGCTCCGCCCATGCTCGCTCTGTTAAATCTAACAAACCAAGTGCAAATTGATTATGTGCTTCGGCTAAATCGCCTTGGCTATCGTGATAGATTTCGATTAATGCACGGTCGTCATTGTCATCACTTAACTGTTGCCATGATGTCCACATGTTTTTTAATAAAAGTGGTGCATCAGCGGCTGGCGCTTGAATGTCTTCTGGTACATAGCTTTCGGTGCCGATAACATTCGAGATCAATACAGCATGGTGCGCTGTTAACGCACGACCTGACTCAGAAATAATGCGTGGCATTGGCTGCTCATATAACTTACAGGTATCACCAATGGTATATACGATGTTATTAGCGTATTCACTTAGGCTGTAGTTCATTGAGTTATGTGACTGGCTACGAGTACCGTCATAATCTACCGCTAAACCGCCACCCACATCTAAGCAATCAATTTGTGCACCTAACTTGCGTAACTCACAGTAAAAACGCGCAGCTTCACTCACACCTAAGCGAACATCGCGGATGTTTGCCATTTGCGAGCCTAAGTGAAAGTGTACAAGTTGGATCAGATCAGGTTGATCAGACGCTTTTAAGCGATTAACCACACTGAGTACTTGCGATGCCGACAAACCAAATTTTGATTTTTCGCCACCACTTGCTTGCCACTTGCCCTTACCTTGCGACGCTAAACGTACGCGAATACCAATACGCGGCTTTACGTTTAACTCTTTAGCTTGGCTAAGCACCATGTCTAGCTCAGACAGTTTTTCAAGAACAATGTAAACCTTGTGACCTAGCTTTTCACCAATCAGTGCTAAACGAATGTATTCTTGGTCTTTGTAGCCATTACACACAATGACAGCACTGGTTTTTTCAGCCATCGCTAATACAGTTAATAGCTCAGGTTTACTGCCCGCTTCTAGGCCCAATTGCTTCTTTTCAATATCAGCTTGGCTTGCAACGATTTCTTCAACAACTTCGCGCTGTTGGTTTACTTTAATTGGGTAAACAAGTAAATAGTCTTTTGGGTAACCATAATTTTCAATCGCCGTGTTAAATGCCTGACACAAGCTATGTACACGATGATGTAAAATTTGTGGAAAACGAACCAACGCAGGCAAGCTTAAGCCTTTATCTTGTAATTGCTGTGCGATATCGATTAGTGCAATGGTTTGCTCTGGGGCATGGGCCTTTGGCGCAACATACACATCACCTTGATCATTAATACCAAAGAAACCTTGGCTCCAATGACGAACATTGTAACTCGTGCGAGCTTGTTCTAGTGATGTTGTTTCTTTCATCTATCTTTCTCTTTTATTTTAGTAGTGCCGAAATCGGCAAGGGTTGTTGCCGCGCATTAAAAGAAAAATAGTGATTCAAGTCCAACAAGAATTTTTACTCGTAACGAGTGATTTTTGATGTGAAAAACAGATTTATAGACACCCATTGAAATAGGATTTGAAATAGCTGTGAACCTATAAACTCTTTTAAATGGACAGGCACTCGAAATGGCAAATGAGTAATTTTATAATGGACAGCCACTTTAAAAGTATGCGTTAGAAAAATATATGTTAGTAAAAGCAATCTTCATTTCAGTGGACAGGCACTACTTTTGTGATTTCATCAGCTTTAGAAGAGTTTGACCCTAAGCGCCTCCACGCTTCATATTGCTCTTCATCATTCCACGTAATACCAATATACTCTTGCCAATTCTCGAAATCTTTAGTGCGATACTTTTCAACCCCACAGCCACCAGCGCCAAAAGCAGTGCGGCAAATTTTTACAGTCAGATAAGTACCATCAAAATTCAGTTGTGATTGTTTATCAGTGCAAACACTTAGAGGACGAGTGGGAAATGTGAGAATTACTTTTGTTTTTATGGTGCCATCATGATTGAAGACACCTGTGAGGGAATGACATGAGTTTAAGTAGAACCTGTGGGCACCAATAGTAAGGTCTGGTAGCTTATTTTGAGTAAAATTAGATAGCTTCGGTTTTTCACCGCAAGCAGCCACCAGTGAAACCATAGTAAAGCACATGATTTCTAAGGAGTATTTATAAATTAAGGTGACCTCACTAAAACATGGCTAACACTTAAATTACTGGTTAAGCCCTAACTCCATAAATAAACTTTGTGGATTTTCACTGTAGTTACCAAACGGACCACAACGATTGAAACCTAAGTTTTCGTATAGGCTAATAGATTCTGTTTGCTTAGGACCTGTTTCTAATCGAATTAGTGGAATTTGCTGCTCACCGGCGTGATGCAATAATATTTGCATAATTCGACGTGACAAACCTTTACCACGGTAACTTGGTTTTACATATAAACGGCGGATTTCACCGTATGGAGGGTTGCCTTCTTGCATCACAATTGCGCCACATGCAACGATACCATCTTCATTTCTTAAGCCTATAGCATATACATTAGGCTCAGCTAACTCTTCAACACTTAAAGATTGGGCGGTAGCAACAGGGTATAATGAGTTTATGAGTCGGTCTATATCAGAAAACACGTTTACTACTTCAGGATCATGTGGATTTAAATCGACTAACTGCATAAAACTCCCATTTTTATATGTCGGTTTTGTTAATGATGTTAACAATAATATCGGATATTAGTCTGATCCTCTACTGTTGTTTTCAATATTCATTTTTATAGGTACTGTTCAGACCGCCATACTATCGCTTAGTTCAACGGTTTGTAACTGAAAAAACGCCCAGTTGATAAAAATTAAAGTCCAACCTACACCACCCTATTTAGGATTAATGCTTTCTGCTGACAAATTTTAACAAGACAGTCACTTAAAAATAAAAGCCTTAGAGTTGAAATGAAATTCATCTTAGTTTCAGTTGAAAATAACTTTGCAGAACCACTTATTTAGAAAGTACTGATTTATTCTTAAATTTTAGGACCTATTTCAATATGTATGAGAAACTCTAGGCATACTAAAGCGGTGAACTTAAATCCACCTTACAAAAATCACATAGAAATTAGCTAGCAAACAATAATCGACTATTAGTACAGTTACTTCGTCGCCTGCGAGCAGTTTTACTACAATAATTTTCAATTGCATCTACTCGACCTACAGCTCCATGAAATAAGTTTTCAAATTGAGTTGTTAGTGTTAACCATTTTTCCGGTTCGAAATTCAGCCTTTCAAGAATAGGAGGT
>NZ_JABVXF010000089.1 GCF_013349995.1 Pseudoalteromonas sp. 0303 | reverse complement strand
TTGAACAAAGTTCGCCGCATTCTCGCCTGCTTTAGCTGCGAGTTAAGGCGAACGGTCTTGACTTTAATGGAGTAGGGATTATCATGTGCTGTATATACATACAGTTAAATAGAGGGCGGTTTGTTAACCGGTATTCGATTTCGTGCTAACCCGACATCGCAACAAAAAATGGTACTTAGCCAGTGGATGGGTTGTGCGCGTAGCATTTGGAATGCCAAAGTCGATGAAGAAAAGTATTACCGCACATTTGCACGTAAATACTACCCAACGGGCACTTATGCCCCAATTGACCAGAAAACTTCTCAGTTCAAATCAAAAGAGCTTTCGCCTTGGCTGTATCAATGCCCTAGTCAGATAATACGAAACAGCGCAGTTAACTGGTATCAGACTTACCAAAAGTTCATGAAAGGTGTGTGTGGGCGACCTAAGCGCAAACCTAAAACTGACCGAGGAAGTATCTACCTAACCCGTGAAGTGTTCCGTTTTGACCGTTGCGATGATGGCAATCTCCGCCTGTTCATCGGTACGAAGACTAATAATATTGGCTACTTGTCGTTTAAGGCGCATAGCAAGTTCAAGTTCCCAAACTCGCTATATGTGCGAAAAGAACGAGGTCAATATTATGTATCTTTCTGCTACGAAAACGGCCAAAGTGAATTAGGTTTGTTAGACAATGATGAACACCTGTCTTTTCTTCAAGGTTCGACAAAAGAGTATCTGGAAGAACATACTATTGGTGTAGATCGTGGTGTTGCCATACCTGTTCACGCAGGCTCTATAACGTTCGACTTTTCTGACAATCAGAAAAAGAACATGAGCAAATCTGACCGTTACATTAAGCGTTTGCAGCGTAAACTAGCACGTCAGACAAAAGGCTCTAGCCGAAGAAACAAAACCAAACATCGCATTGGCAAACATCACGCTAAGAAAGCTAATATCCGTAATGATTTTGCTCATAAAACCAGTCGTTCACTTGTTAATAGTAAAGCTAAAGTGATTGTGTTCGAGGCACTGCAAACCTCAAGCATGACGCGCAAGCCAAAGGCGAAGCAGGATGAACAAGGTCGGTATGTGTCAAACAAAGCCAAGCAAAAGGCAGGACTAAATAAATCAATCCTTAATGTTGGCTGGCGCATCATAGAGACTTACACCAAATACAAGGCCTACCAAGCAGGCAAAGCGGTATTTAAAATAAACCCAGCCCATACCAGTCAGGAGTGCGCTAAATGCGGTCACACTCACCCCGACAACCGTAAATCACAAGAGTTATTTGTGTGCGGTAACTGTGGCAATACTGACAATGCAGACAACAATGCATCATTGGTCATAAAGAAACGGGCAATTAATCTAATTTTATACACTGGAACGGTGTTCTCTGACGATGGAGTTCTCAGAACTAAGTCAGATAGTGGACGTGGAGGCAATCGTAAGACTAGTCGAGCCAAAAACTCGACTAGCAGTGTCCAACGAAGCGTCAAAAAAGAAAAGTTAGCGGCTTAGGCTGCTATCTTGGAAGCTCGCGAGCTTTAGCTCCGAGTAGTTCAC
>NZ_JABVXF010000088.1 GCF_013349995.1 Pseudoalteromonas sp. 0303 | reverse complement strand
CAAATAGCATCACAATTAATAATCTCAAGGAATATATCGTCTTCATTTAGCGAATAGCGGTGCACATCAACATGGGCAGGGCAGTCAAACAAAAACCAGCTGTCATCGCTGTCATTAAGCTGCTGACAACTCTCAATAATGCTTGAAAAGTCTAACCCTAAGTTCGAACGGCTGCCATAGGGTAAAAATTTTACGCCGTCGTTATCTTGGTGAAACTGCTCACATGCAGAGGCAAAGTTTGGGTAATCACTCCAGCCAAGTTGATGCTCCCATGCAAGACCAAAATGTAGACCTAAGTCGCCTTTAGGGTCTAAGTCGATGGCATACACAGGCACATTTGATTTTCTCAAGGCGCAAGCAAGATTGGCCACAATCGATGTTGTACCAGTCCCGCCTTTAATTCCTTTTAAGAAAACTCTTTTCATTTATTATTCTTTATTAGATTTTTGTTAATTTTTTTGTGCACGGAGCCGTTTTAGTGGCTAATGCGATATCGTTAAGTAAGGGGTATTTTTCAATCGTTTTGCGATTTTTTTCTACATCAACTATTTCGACATAATCTGTTTCTTTGCCACCAAACTGACGTATGAGTTCGTCAATGTCGTATTGAGTTAAGGTATTTGATTTTTTTACTGCAAAGTTATTCATCTAAAAAACCGTTATGAGAAAAATTAGCTTAAAAATGTTCACGATCCATGGACATAATCTGCATTATATATAGAATAGCGTTTAAAACTAGTACTAAAGTATCTTTTTTAAGGGTTTGTTGGTGCCTCATTTAAATATTACAGGACTAAACGGAGCTTTCTCTGAGCTAAAGCGAGGCGCAAACTATGCTTTACTTGCCCCGCTAGATAATCAGCTATTAGAGTTAACAAGGCATCTTTTAACCAATCATAAAGACTCGGTTTTTTTGCTTTCTGAACAAGTCGAATTATTTTTCGAAGGAGAGGGAAGCGAGTTATTATTTACCTTGTTCGAACAAGGGGTACTACGTCCTTTCCATTTACATTATAATGAGAATGTATCAAAAAGTTTGCATTTTTCCCGTGGTGTTATTAACGAAATAAAACAGTATGAGCAACTGAAAAACAGTACGGTTATCGTGCATGTCGATTCAGAACATTTAGTCTCTTTGAACGAACAGCAGCTTGGTGAAAAACTCAAGCTCTATGTTGCTTTGTCACAATCAAAAAATGTCACTTTAGTGTTTTTAATGTCAGGTGCTTATGTCAGTGAATTGAGACGTCAGTTATTAGCCTTAAACCGTTGCTTTGATGGCCTTATTTATATAACTCAAGAGGCATCAATTCGCACTCTTGAGTATGATTATTGGTGTCATAAAGAAGGAGTTATCGCTGGGCGTTCGGTTAATTTACAGCTTCGTGATGGTCAACTTGCATTAGTTGAGGTAGAGCAAGAGGCTGGTGAAAAGTCGCAAGCAACGGAGCAAGACTTTGATGAAGACGAGGTATGGCTAACGCGCAGTGCTGTCCCTGAGGGTACAAAGCTACCTGTGTTTTATAAAATAGTTGATGATAATGATGC
>NZ_JABVXF010000087.1 GCF_013349995.1 Pseudoalteromonas sp. 0303 | reverse complement strand
CAAATTGCATCACAATTAATAATCTCAAGGAATATATCGTCTTCATTTAGCGAATAGCGGTGCACATCAACATGGGCTGGGCAGTCAAATAAAAACCAGCTGTCATCGCTGTCATTAAGCTGCTGACAACTCTCTATAATACATGAAAAGTCTAACCCTAAGTTCGAACGGTTGCCATAGGGTAAAAACTTTACGCCGTCGTTATCTTGGTGAAACTGCTCACATGCAGAGGCAAAGTTTGGGTAATCACTCCAGCCTAGCTGATGCTCCCACGCAAGACCAAGATGTAGGCCTAAGTCGCCTTTTGGATCTAAATCGATGGCATACACAGGCACATTTGATTTTCTCAAAGCACAAGCAAGGTTGGTTACAATCGATGTTGTACCTGTCCCGCCTTTAATTCCTTTTAAAAAAATTCGCTTCATTTATGATTCTTTATTGCGTTTTTGTTAATTTTTTTTGTGCTCTGTGTTTGTGTTGTTGCTAATGCGATATCGTTAAGCAAAGGGTACTTTTCAATCGTTTTGCGATTTTTTTCGACATCAACAATTTCAACATAATCCGTTTCCTTGCCGCCAAATTGACGTAGCAACTTCTCAATATCATATTGAGTTAAAGTAAGTGAATTTTTTACTGCAAAGTCATTCATCTAAAAAACCGTAGTGAGAAAAGTTAGCTTAAAATTGTACACGATCCATGGACATAATTTGCATTATATATAGAATAGCGTTTAAAACTAGTACTTAAATATCTTATTTAAGGGTTTATTGGTGCCTCATTTAAATATTACAGGTCTAAACTGCGCTTTCTCTGAGCTAAAGAAAGGGGCAAGTTATGCTTTACTTGCCCCTTTAGACAATCAGCTATTAGAGTTAACAAGGCACATTCTAATCAATCATGAATCCCCAACTTTTTTGCTTTCTGAACAAGTCGAACTATTTTTTGAAGGAAAGGATAATGAGTTTTTGTTCACTTTGTTCGAACATGAGGTACTGTATCCTTTCCATTTAAATAGTAATAATAACATATCAAAAGATTTGCATTTTTCTAGTGGTATCATTAACGAATTAAAGCAGTATGAACAACTGGAAAGCAGTACGGTTTTTGTACATGTCGATTCAGAACATTTATTCTCCTTAGGTGAGCAGCTGCTTGGTGAAAAACTGAAGCTCTATCATGCTTTGTCGCAGTCAAAAAATGTCACTTTAGTGTTTTTAATGTCAGGTACCTATGCCAGTGAACTAAGACGTCAGTTGTTAGCCTTAAATCATTTCTTTGATGGTCTTATTTATGTGACTCAAGAAGCATCAATTCGCACCCTTGAGTATGATTATTGGTGTCATAAAAAAGGAGTTATTGCTGGGCGTTCGGTTAATTTACAGCTTCATGATGGTCTACTCGCATTAGTTGAGATAGAGCAAGAGGCAAATGAAAAGTTACGACCAACAGAGCAAAACTTTGATGAAGACGAAGTATGGCTAACGCGCAGTGCTGTCCCTGAGGGTACAAAGCTACCTGTGTTTTATAAAATAGTTGATGATAATGATGC
>NZ_JABVXF010000085.1 GCF_013349995.1 Pseudoalteromonas sp. 0303 | reverse complement strand
CGTGACCAAGGTGATTATTATGCCTTGATCTGATCACTACATATTCTATAAGTTCAATTTATAATGATCTTGCCGTGACCCCTTCATACGTTGTATACATATAGCAGTTACATTTTCCTAATTGTTTTATATTGCAATTTTGATATTATCTTATAAATAATAACTGTATTTCAAACTTAACCGCTATAAAACCCAGTAAAAAGGTACTGCTCAATGTTATTTTTTTGTATCATTGACTGCATTTTGTAACGATTAGAGCTACCTTTTGGCTAAGCCGCTATTTACTCTCATTAACTATTTAGGAAATTCACTTTGGAAAATATAAGTAAAGCTGTTGTTATTGTCGAACTACTAAGTGATGTCTGGGTTGTTATGGATAATGGAGATTGGGTCAAGGTAGACTCTATACCAGAGCAACTTGCCGACCTACCTGTGTTAAATAGCAGCGACATTGCATTAGAGGGGAACGAGCTGGTTTTTTCTGAAGCCAGTGAACAGCTTGTTGTACCTCAAGATATTATTTCACAGCTTGTATCGGATTTAAGCCAAAATAGTACCTTTGACGCCCGCAGCAATACCAGTAGCGTTACATCTTTATCTTCAAGTGATGCTAATGAAGCTCAAGTGGCCTATCAACTTATTGCTCGCCAAGGGCAAGAACTTGTTCCTGAATCAGGCTATGAAACAACACCTACCGAAACAACAGAAGAAGAAGATCCTAATTTTATTGAGTTTAGACCCGACACAGCAAGAGACACCGTTGAAATAGACAAATTAGCAGACATTACAACCAACATTGATAAAACAGCCGACGGTGTTATTAACGGCAGCGGCGAAAGTGCAGCCATTGTTGTACGCGGTACTGTAGAAGATGTAGAAGATGGCCAAATAGTTACTGTAACAATAAGCGATGGCGTTAACCCTGCGGTGACTACAACTGCAACCGTGATCAATGGTGAATATGTAACAACTCCTATTGATGCAAGCGCATTAAACGACGGCACACTCACCGCTACCGCCAGCGTATCCGATGTGGCAGGCAACCCGATTTCAGCACAAGATTCAGTCGAACTTGATAACACCGCAGCGATCACAACCAGCATTGATAAAACAGCCGATGGCGTGATTAACGGCAACGGCGAAAGCGCCGCCATGGTCGTTCGTGGCACGGTGAGCGATGTGGAAGACGGTCAAACCGTAACGGTGATCATCAGTGATGGCACAAACCAAGTTGAAACCACGGCGCTTGTGCAAAACGGCGAATACGTTACTGATCCGATTGATGCAAGCGCATTAAACGACGGCACACTCACCGCTACAGCAAGCGTGTCAGATTTAGCGGGTAACCCTGTAAACGCGCAAGATAGCGTAGAACTTGATAACACCGCAGTTATTACAACCAGTATTGATAAAACCACCGACGGCGTGATTAATGGTAACGGTGAAAGCGCCGCCATGGTCGTGCGTGGGACGGTGAGCGATGTGGAAGACGGTCAAACCGTGACGGTGATCATCAGCGATGGCACAAACCAAGTTGAAACCACGGCACTTGTACAAAACGGCGAATACGTCACCGATCCGATTGATGCAAGCGCACTAAACGATGGCACACTCACTGCTTCCGCCAGCGTATCCGATGTGGCAGGCAACCCGATTTCAGCACAAGATGCAGTCGAGCTTGATAACACCGCAGCGATCACAACCAGCATTGATAAAACCGCCGACGGCGTGATTAATGGCAACGGTGAAAGCGCCGCCATGGTCGTTCGTGGCACGGTGAGCGATGTGGAAGACGGTCAAACCGTAACGGTGATCATCAGTGA
>NZ_JABVXF010000084.1 GCF_013349995.1 Pseudoalteromonas sp. 0303 | reverse complement strand
TTTATAACATCAGTTACTGGAAAAAGCAGGAGTATTGAATTATTGATTGAAAAAGATCAGTTACCTGAATTTAAGTAAGGGCAACTGATCAAAATATATGTGAAAGAGTACTAGTGCCTAATGTTTTTTAACGCGTTTGTAGGTCGTGCTTTAGCGAGTTACAAGGGTAAAGTTAGCCGGTAGCGTTTTAACGTCGAATAACTCAGAATCATGGTCCAATCCGTTCCTTCGAGTCCAATAAAAAAACACTGTAAATTATGAATGAATTGATAGAGATAGGTTTAAGTACTGTAAAGCGACATCCGTTTTTACCGTTTTCGATTTACTGCGCTAATGATGAACAACATATTGTAAATGTGCCTATCGCAAACCCATTACTTGTCGTTGTATTATCTGGCAGCAAAACGCTAATAGATATAGAAGAAGTTAACTGCAATGCAGGTGATTTTGTCTTTATGGCAAATACACCACAGGTTGCAATGCGCAATATTCCACAAAACTTTGGCTATATTGCGTTATTGATTGAATTTGATTACACCGACTTTGAGTGTTTGAAATATCAAGCCAGCACAAAGAAAAATTTCATCACTGGGCAAGTCGATCCACTGTTTCAAATGACCTTAAAACAATTTATTGAATGGGCTGCAGTAACACCACCACAATTATGGCAAATTAGAAGACAAGAGCTGCTGCAAGTGCTATTTTCCCAGGGGTTCAAAGACTTAGGTTCAATTATTGAGCCACCAACACTGACCCACAAAGTACATACTATCATCGCGAGTGATTTAACGCGTGATTGGGATGCAAACAGTATTGCAGCGACATTAGCGATGAGCGAATCGACACTCAGAAGAAAGTTAACCGCAGAAGACAGTAGTTTTCAGTTAATTAAAGATAACGCACGTTTAAGTCACGGACTACATTTGATTCAAAGTAGCTCACAATCTATTGGCACTATTGCCCAGCAATGTGGTTTTTCGTCGCAATCTAGATTCACCGATAAGTTTAAACTTTTGTTTAATACGACTCCAACAGCCCTTCGTAAAACAATAATGAGCGAAGCAGGCTAATAATTGACAGTTTTGGTACTAATTTGATCTGTCTTTGCTAGGTATTATGATTATTCTTATTAATCGGAGAATATTATGAAATCATCAACATTGAAAATTGCTACACCGTTATTTTTGTTATGTTTATCTGGCACCACATTCGCTGAGACATTTACTCTAACAAGCAAAGACATTGCCCATGGTGACTTTATGGGGAGTGCGCAAGAGTTTAAAGGGTTTGGTTGTAATGGCGATAACTTTTCTCCACAACTTGCTTGGCAAAATGCACCTAAAGGAACTGAAGCATTCGCATTGACCGTTTATGATCCAGATGCGCCTACAGGGAGTGGCTGGTGGCATTGGCAAGTTGTGAATATCCCTAAGTCGGTATCAAGTTTAGCAAGCGGTGCGGGCAGTACAAAGAAGAATGCAATGCCAAAAGGCAGTGTGCAGATCACAAATGATTATGGTTTCAAAGGCTTTGGCGGCGCTTGCCCACCGGAGGGACATGGCGCTCACAGGTATCAATTCACACTACATGCGTTATCACAAAAACTTGAATTACCAGAAAACGCATCAGGTGCGTTAGCAGGCTATATGATTAATGCCTATTCACTTGACTCAGCAACAATTGAAGCGCTTTATAAGCGTTAAGTATAGCAAGTTGCTAGGTGAAAGTTAGCGAAATACGAGAGCAATGCTTGTAGGAGATGTATGGACTCCTCCCCCAAATGGGGTGAGTACGGTATAAAGAGATTGGACAATTACTTTTACCAATAAGG
>NZ_JABVXF010000083.1 GCF_013349995.1 Pseudoalteromonas sp. 0303 | reverse complement strand
TTAAAGCCAAAGCGCGCGTGTAAATCAGCAACATGAATAAAGCGCACTGTTTGGTTACTGGCTGTGTCATTACATTGCTCGCCAATGGTTTTACTGGCTGCAGGAATTGTGCGAGACATTAAAGCAAAACTACCAAATTCTGTAATAGCACTGACTGCAAATCCATCATCGCTTTGTTCAGTACTGAGAGTTTGCCATTGCTCATCGACTAACTGCACTATGCTAAAGGCAAGGTTAGTTTGTTCATCTGGTAATTTAATCGCTAAACTTAATGGCTCAGCAAATATCAGGTTATTTGGGCGAAAGGTATGAATACTCGAGACAATACCTTGCTCCATATCTGTGCTTGAGGCGGCTGTTTCAGTGTAAGTAAACGTGGTGTCTGTCGCAACCGTGTTACTTATTGCATTAAGTGTGACATCGCCCTGTGCAAATTCAGCTGATAAGCCATTTTCGACCGAAATAATTAAACCAGACTGATCAGGAGCTGTTGCGACTTCTTTTGTTGTTTTATCGCCACCGCATGCTGTTAGTAATAAGCTAGTCAGAATAATGACCAATAGTTGAGTATTAGAGCGCACTTGTTGGTCCCTTTTTCAAAAGAAACTTTATAATTCCAGCTCCCATGTAAACGACATCAAGAAAAATTTGTTTTGTAGAATAAATCATTTTCGTTTTTGCTCAAGTCTTCAGCACATTTATCCAAATTGCAAGTTCAATTATAAAGACTATATGATGAAAGGAAAAAATAACAGGTTAATCACAAAAGCATATGCTTGTTCACTATATTTAAAAAATTACATACTTGTTTTTTAACTATAAATTTTTGTTGGAACCATATTGTATTCCTGTGTTCAACTTTATAATTAATAGGCTCTATTTCTGAAACTATATTATTCATATGCATCATCTGGAGAGGCAATTTTTCTGAATAATACGTTAGGTTAGTTAGTAGTTAGCATAAGGCACAACAGGTTTACCCGGGAAAGCCAGTTCGCTATACACCGGATTAAAGTAATAACGGAAGTACAACTGAGCATAATTCGGCTCGTAAAAATCGGCTCTATCTAAGTTGACGTAACCACCAAAGAACCAATGAGGCGTGAATCGATACTCAAAACTTGCCCCTAAGTTATACGATAAACCACTGCTGGTATCGCCTTCAAAGTAAGGTACAACACCCGTAACAGCTGTTTGAGCCTCTGCTTGGCCTTGCAAAATAGGGTCGTTCGGGAAAAACACGATGTCGTCAGTGGTGGTGGTTGACCAAGATACGCCAGCGCGCAGTCGGTATACAAAATTATGACCAACTCGCTTATCAAAAATCACAGGTAATGAAGCGCCCAAGTAGTTTTGTGGACTGTAATAGCCACCATGTCCCCAGGTTTCTTCACTTAAATTATACTTATACGACCAGTGTAATAAGTTAAGACCTAGGCTTAATTCTGTGTTTCTTTCGCGAATATAACGATAATAACTGCCACCCATTAGGCTGTAGCTTTGATTGTCTTTTACGTTTTTACCTTGCAAGATTTGATAGTTAGTACTGCCCCAAAAACCCCAGTCTAGGCCAAGGTCATGAGATAGACTAAGTTGTAATTGCGTAGCTCTAACACCGCCCCATACTTGGTTGGTAAAGACATCTTCAAGTCCGGCGTAAGATAATACAGAGCTGGTAACCGGGCGTTTATTAAACGTGACGCCATAACCAAAGTCGCCTAAATCACCATTGTAATTAACGCCCCACACGATATCTTCGACTAAAAAGCCAAGTGGAGTGGTACCAACATCAATTCGCCATTGCTCGTTTTGCCAAGCAAGGCCAATATCCATACCTTGTTGCTTTGGTTTTATACTTAAAAGTGGGCAGTCAAAAATACACAGGGCCCCTTGACCATAGCGGC
>NZ_JABVXF010000082.1 GCF_013349995.1 Pseudoalteromonas sp. 0303 | reverse complement strand
TAGACTCTGAATACATTAGCGCAAACCATCTCCGTTATTTTTAGTTATTAACTTGCAAAACGGGGCGTACCATACATTCTGTCCAAAAACGAGTTTGAAAGCGTTGGTTGGGGCTGTGATGAAGAAACCTGTATGATACTTTAATACGCAGTGGCAGCCCGATACTGACTTGGTTGTAGAAATTAGTATGAATCTTTTTTTGGGTTACGTATCATTTAGAACGGTACGAACAGGGTTACTTGACTGTTTAGTATGAAACTTTATTCCTCTCCCACACCAAGCTAACTTAATAACTAACAGCCATGCCAGAACTCTGAGAGTTGGGCCATCTGATAAATATCGGTGCCGTCTTCATCATAATTTAGCTTGTTTTTATGTTGAATGGGACTAAACCAAAAGTTAACCGGTTTACCGTTTTCCACTTTCTTAAAAGCTATTTGAATTTGTGTATTAGCATACAACTCTTCATGAGGATGATATAAATCACCGATAGACTCGTATCCTTCAGGTGTTGTAAACATTACCTTATAATAACCTGGTCTATAGCTATATTTTTCCTCAATCAATACTTTTACACTGTAAAAATTTGGTATTACAAAGGTTCTGCTATCCAAGCATGACACACTATTGTCTTTAACAATAAAATGTCTACCAGGGTGAGATTTAAGGTCTGTATTTGCTTCAAGCGTATCCGGGTAAGTAAATCCACTTTTATGGCCAAACATTCCTTTTAATGACTTCTGTCTATCTTTATAGCTAGAGTTAATCTCAGTACCATTTAGCATGATCACATCGTATAAGCAGACTGAGCCATCATCGAGGATATACGTTTCTAAAACGCCACTTTCAAAGCTTCCAATTGCAACTTTAGAGGCAAGCATTTCCTGAATGTTTTTGTCTAATGTGAAAGCATTACCTTTAATATCTACAGCTTGTATTGAATTAATCGATTCTTGGCCAAGTTTTATATAAGCCCGCTTACCTTGCTGTACAGGAATAACAACAGGGTCATTTATTTTGCTAAGCTGTTCTGCAAAAGGCACGTCAAAGTCACACTTATACATAGGAGGCTTAAAATTGCTAAATGGCAAACACGGAACTTTAGTCTTTAATTGCTCGATAGGTTCATATCCATCAATGACCCTAGTTCGAAGCATGTTAGAGTAGTTCATTCGAGCAATGCCAAGGCAGTCGAATGGCAAGCGAGCCGTTTCTTTCATATAACTTATTTTTTGCTGGCCATAATACTCTCTAACTTCAAACTGTGTTTCGTCATCGCTTGCGAAAAATGCAATTTCACGCCAGTTCTCACGCTTTCCCAATTTATTTAAAATTTCTGACTCAACTTTAATCATTCAGATAACTCCAAAATCAAGGTTGTAAAATTCGCACTGATCTTCTGATGCTTCATTCATTTCGGTATCTTCATTACTCACTTGGCGGTGATGTTGGCCTAGTACGATAATATTTGCAGGTGGTTCAATGATGTCATCTAGTTTTTTTAATGCTTCTTCAAGTTCTCCACCTTCTGTTGAAACGTACTGTGAAGTAATTACGCAGCTAGCAAACTTATCGTTATTAGCCTCTTTGTAGTACTTAAAGAAATCAGAGTAATATGAAGTTAATCGGCTTTTTAAAACGGGTAAGATTGGATGGCTAATTACGCTATCCTGCATGTCCAGTGTTTTCAAGGCACGAAGAATTAATGCAAAACCAGCCCATTCAAGTGTATTGTTGAATACATCCATACCCCCAAATACTTTGTTTTGCCATGCATCAAAAGCAGAGTGCATTTCATACTCATCCATATACCAAACTTTGCTTGTACCATTTTCAAACTCTAATAATAAATAGCAACCAGAGTATGAAGCCTCCTGAGTGCTATCGCCTTTAACGTGAGATACTTTGTTTGAGCTAACATCAATTGAAAACTTATCGTTGTCATAAACCACCACGGCTAGCGCATTTTAATCCCAGATTCTAACAGGGTTGAGCGATAATCATCGTCTAGCCCTGCCATTTTCTTTTTTCT
>NZ_JABVXF010000081.1 GCF_013349995.1 Pseudoalteromonas sp. 0303 | reverse complement strand
GCTGCCCGCCGTGTCAGTGGATGCGCATTATAGGGATGCGAAGAATTAACGCAAGCACTTTTTGAAGGTTTTTTTGAATATTTTCAAATTAATCAGATACCCACCAAGTGCAAACACGTTACCCACAAAGATCTGTGGATAACTGGTGTTTTTTAGCAGAATAACTAAACTCTCCTCGCTTGTTATGGTAACTTGCGCCGCAGATTTTCCACTCGCTCACAAGGCAAGAAAAATGACAGACATTATAAATAGTATAAGTGGTCTCCTTTGGGGTCACATTCTGGTTTACCTTTTAATAGCTGCGGGGCTATTTTTCACTCTTCGACTCGGTTTTATTCAATTCACTCAATTCCCACATATGCTCAAAGTGATGTTTCAGAGCCGCCAAGGTTCTGGCGATGGCATTTCTTCATTCCAAGCATTTTGTACTTCTTTAGCTGCGCGAGTAGGTACGGGTAATATGGCAGGTGTTGCCGTTGCACTTTATTTAGGCGGTGCCGGGGCAATTTTCTGGATGTGGCTTATTGCTTTAATAGGTATGGCGACAAGTTTTGCCGAGAGTACGCTTGCTCAGGCATATAAAACCGTCGATGAAGATGGCAACTTTCGCGGTGGCCCTGCTTATTATATGGAATATGGTTTGGGCAAACGTTGGATGGGTGTGATCTTTTCTCTGTGCCTTATTCTTGCTTTTGGATTGGTGTTTAATGCCGTTCAATCAAACTCTATTGCTGCTGCATTTGATGTTGCGTTTGGTATTCCAAACTATGTTGTAGGTATCGGCTTAGTATTAGGGTCAGGTATTATTATTTTTGGTGGCTTAAAAACTATTTCACGTTTTGCAGAAATGGTTGTGCCATTTATGGCGCTGGCTTATTTGTTAGTTGCACTTTATGTGTGTGCCATGAACTACGATTTATTACCGGGCGTATTTATGCATGTTATTAATAGTGCCTTTGGTATCGAGCAAGCGGGTGCGGGTGCAATAGGTTATGGTGTAATGCAGGCCATGATCCAGGGTATTAAGCGTGGCTTATTCTCTAATGAAGCTGGTATGGGTAGCGCTGCAAATGCTGCTGCAACGGCAACACCTAACCCACCGCACCCAGCCTCACAAGGTTATGTACAAATGCTCGGCGTATTTGTAGATACAATTATTATATGTACTGCAACTGCAGCACTTATTTTATTATCACAGCAGCTTATACCTGATTCAGGTGTGACTGGCATTGCGTTAACACAAGCTGCCCTTGAAGAACATGTTGGTAGCTGGGGTGCCACCTTTGTTGCAATTGCAATTTTGTTTTTTGCATTTACCTCGATTGTTGCTAATTATTCTTATGCCGAAACCAATTTATTGTTCTTAGAGCATAACCATGCATCGGGTATGTTGATCTTCCGACTACTGGTACTTGGTATGGTGATGTTTGGTGCGCTTGGAGAATTACCATTAGTTTGGACGCTTGCCGATGTCTCGATGGGTCTAATGGCTATCGTCAACGTCATCGCTTTATTTATGTTATCGGGCGTCGTTATTTGGCTTGCGAAGGATTACAACTCACAACGTAAAGCAGGTAAATTGCCTACTTTCGATCCTTCGCAAAACAAAAAGCTAAATCAAACTATTCCTAAAGGTGCGTGGCGCAAATAACCAAGCCAAGTGATTACTTAATTGGGGAGCGATTGTGCTCCCTTTTTTGTATTTGCTAATTTTTCAAAAACAGACAATATGAATGTGATTTGCTGTTCGTTAAGTTTGGATTCAAGCTCAGTAACAAGCTGCTCTTTAATTTGCGCTTTTAATGCTTGTTTTTGCTCTGCGGTTAATAATGGCTGCGATTGTTGCTGATAAGATTGCACAGCAGTGAGCATATCCATTACCACGTCATTATCAAAATCGGTTAGTGCTGCTTTCGCATTACTAATAGCCTGTTCTGATTTATCAAAGACGGTCGATACTTTATCAACAAGCACGCTCACCTCATGAATTTTCAGTACATCATTAATGTTTGACATAATAATCGCAACAGGAATGAGTACTAACGAGATCGCTAGACAAAGCCCAAATACGGCGCCTACCCAAAACTGGTTTAAGCCACGTTTAAATTGCTCCATTATCTTTCCTTAATCCTATTAATTGATTAAAACTTGAAACGCGTTAGCTGTTTTAAAAAGACTAAGGAAACTATAAAGCTATTTTGGCAATAAAAAAATAATTTGATGGGATTATAAAAAGAAATATAAATGAAATAGAGAAGAGGTATTTTACGTAAATGGTGCCCGGGGCCGGACTTGAACCGGCACGCTGTTACCAGCGAGGGATTTTAAATCCCTTGTGTCTACCAATT
>NZ_JABVXF010000080.1 GCF_013349995.1 Pseudoalteromonas sp. 0303 | reverse complement strand
GTATGGCTAACGCGCAGTGCTGTCCCTGAGGGTACAAAGCTACCTGTGTTTTATAAAATAGTTGATGATAATGATGCTCTTTTTTCTAAAGGGCTTACCAAAAAATCAGCGACGTTAGTTTTTGCAGTTACCCGATACACTGATTTAAAAGCGTTAGCCAAAGATTGTTTCTCTCTTCGAAAGAAATGTGGTCGCCGACTGAAATTAGTAATTCAAAATGTTGATGGCATTATTCGTCACCAGGACGAGTGCTTATTTTTAACTTTAGGGGTTAACCTTATTTTATATAGTTATTCTGAGCCTTCGCGTTTACTGTCACAAATTCAGTCAATTCAAGGATTTCAGTTTACAAGGCCATTACCGAAATCAATTGATGATGTTCTAAAATACAGTGAAAATGTATTGGCTAAAGGTTATTTGCCTCCAGATAAGTTCGTACAGCAGGTTGCTAAACATAGTGACTCAGCCGCCAATCTGGGTGTAAGTGGCGTGCTTGTTATGTTGCAGCTTTTACCGCGTATTGATGCCATACACCCATTACATTTATTTCATGTAAAACGCGAAGGGGATATTTTTAGCTTTGCTGAAGGCGCTGTTTATCTTTATCTACATGCTTGTCGAGAGCATGATGTTGAAAGTGCGATTAAGCATTTATTTAAATTACAGATAAGCGACTTTTTTATGTCAAAAAATGTCATTGCTGATCATTTTTATATTCAGCAAGAATGTCGCCGCATGCAACGTCATTTTGCTAATACTGAAATAACTGACTTTACCCAGCAGTTACAAGAAAATGTAAGTTATATTTTTGATACAAAAACAGCAGATATTGCAAATTTAAATACAGAGACACCGGAATTTAAAAAAGTGATTCGACCTATATCTGAGCCTATTAAAGTGACCTTAAAAGGTGAACTATCATGAGCTTAAACCAGTTTTTTATTACTTTTATCATCGCAATGTTAATCGGCATTTTGTTGAGTAATACAGGTAAGGTATTGTTTAATAAAGTAGTCGTGCTCTACAGAAAACTAACATTTAGGCATGTATTATTAACGCCCTATACGCCAAAACGACACAAGAAGGATAACAAGTGAGGCTTTCAGGATTAGGTATTTGGAATTTATACTTTTTAGTTAAGTTTGTTCTGTATAGCCGAGGTGATATTTCTTTTGATTTATTTGCAAACTTAGCATTTTTTGCTTTTCTAGCTATCTCTTTTCAACATGTTTGGTTGTCTCGTATCAAACACGCTATGAGTATGGTGGTAGGAGTGGCCTTGTTGTATCACGACTCGTGGTTACCCCCGATTTCTAGGCTCACCAAGCAAGCTGGCAATGTACAAGACTTTAGCATCGGCTACTTTTTTGAGATCACAGCGCGCGTTGTTAGCCTCGATATGATTTTTGCGCTCTTTGCTTTAGTGGTTTTTTATTGGTTTACTGTGAAGTGGTTGCGTTACACCAGTATTTCAATAATTGGCTTTATGTATGCGTTTTGGTTAGGTGGGGCTGTTACGAGTGATGAGGTTACAACTCAAGTTGCAAGCAATAACCAAACTACAAAAAAACAAGTACCCGTTTTAGTTTCTGATACAGCAAACCAAAAGACACCGGATCAACAGTTACAAGACTTTTACCAGCAACAGAATTTACTACAAAGCCAGTTTCCTGACGTATTTAATGGCCAGCCATTTGATGTTGTTGTGCTAAATATTTGCTCTTTAGCGACGGCTGATTTAAATGCAATTGGTGTTGAGCCACGTAACTTATTTGCTGATTTTGATATTTTGTTTAGCCAATTTAACTCAGCAACGTCGTACAGTGGCCCTGCGGCAATTCGTTTATTACGAGCAAGTTGCGGGCAAACAAGTCAAGAGCAACTATTTAAACCTGTTGATGAGCAATGTCAGCTATTCACTAACCTTGCTGAGCTTGGCTATAAAACCAGTGTGGCTCTTAACCACGATGGACACTTTGATGACTTTATTGGTTTGATCAGACAATACGGTGGTGTTTCTGTGCCAAAACTGGATTTTAGCCAGTTTAGTGCTGCGCAGTATGGTTTCGATGGCAAACCGATTTATTCTGATGCGGATATACTCACTAATTGGCTGAAAAAGCAAGGTTCGAGTGAGCAGCCTAGGGCTCTTTATTACAACACCATTAGCTTACACGATGGCAATCAACTTGCTGGTCGTGAACGTATGAATAGCTTTGAAAGCTATCCGCTTAGACAACAGCGCTTATTTAATGACATCGATAAGTTTATAACTGAGTTAAAAGCACAAGGTCGAAACGTAATGCTGGTGGTTGTGCCTGAGCATGGGGCTGCCTTACAGGGTGATAAACTACAATTCTCTGGTTTGCGCGAAATTCCGAGCCCTTCAATAGTTTCAGTGCCAACTGCGGTTAAATTCATCGGTCCTGATATAAAGCATGATGGGCTGAATGTCGTTGATGAAACAATGAGTTACTTTTCACTGTCAGAGTTAATCAACAATACGATGAAGTTAGATTTGTTCACAGGGTCGGTACCCATTAACCGAGTGCTTGAGAATTTACCAACTTCAGCCAAGGTCGCCGAGAATGAAGATACGGTAATGATGTATATAAAAGGGCAGCCTTACATCCAATTAGATGGTGGAGA
>NZ_JABVXF010000007.1 GCF_013349995.1 Pseudoalteromonas sp. 0303 | reverse complement strand
TGTTCATATGATTTACCAGTGAGTGCGTCTTCTCCACAAAGGTAAGCACGTCTAACGCAACGGGATACGCAGTGATAGTATTTGGTGTTCGACAAACAGATTTGCCGCTTCCTTGCTAAAGCCATCGTCCACTCCTTGAACTGATAATTTGAAATACATTAGCTGTAACTAAAGTGTAGACAAAAACTTTTGTACTGCAAGAGCACTTATATGTAGTGACTGTCCATGTAAAGGGTTAAACACTTTGTTACGGAAAAAAGCTGTTCAAATATCGTTAAAACCCTATACTGCAAACAACAAGAAAAAAGATGAGGTTTTCTCGTGCAGTTCACTCAAGGTATGGAATACTTCTTTTCTGGCTTTAAATTAATTAGCCAAAAGGGGTTGAAACGTTTTGTACTTATTCCTTTATTAATCAATATCCTGCTTTTTGGTAGTTCGCTGTTCTTTTTATATGGCTGGCTTACCGATGGCTTCGCTTATATGAACTCGTTATTACCCGAATGGCTTAGCTGGCTCGAATGGCTAATGTGGCCGATTGCCGTGCTGGTGATTTTATTTAGTTACAGCATGCTCTTCACGGTTATCACTAATTTTATAGCAGCCCCATTCAACGGCCTACTCAGTGAAAAAGTCGAGCTTTACTTAACTGGGCAAAAAATTAATGACGATAGCCTTTTCGATACAATGAAAGATGTGCCACGCATGCTCGGCCGTGAGTGGACAAAACTATGCTATTACCTGCCACGTGCCATAGGATTTTTTATTTTACTGTGGATTTTACCTGTGATCGGGCAAGTTTTATGGGTGCTATTCACCTGTTGGATGTATGCGGTGCAATACGAAGACTACGCATTCGATAACCATAAAATTAGCTTTAATGAAATGAAAGACGACTTAAAGCAAAAGCAAACACTTTCTTATGGTTTTGGTTTAGCTGTCATGATTTTAACAGCTATCCCATTCGTAAACCTAATTGTTATGCCCGTTGCTGTTTGCGGTGGCACACGATTATGGGTCGATAATTACCGTAGTAAATACCGTTAAAATTTAGGTTTTCTGATACCTAATAAAAAGGCCAATAGTGTGAGCTATTGGCCTTTTAAATTTCAAATTAATATTAACTGTAAAGGCTTTGTGGCACCTTAGTTACATTTAAATGAACCGTGACTTCTTCACGGTCATGATATAAGTGCTTAGCTTGTAGTTCGTAACTTACGCCATATTTATCAAGCTCTTCTTTAATCATTTTTAAACATTCGTAAACGCTATCAAAGCGTTTTTTCATCGGTAGTTTAAGATTAAAAATGAGCTCTTTTGCGTAGGCGTTCACCGCCCAGTCAATCATAAGGTTAGTCACTTTTGCTGGCTTTTCCACCATGTCACACACTAACCATTGAATATTGCGCTTTTCAGGGCGGTATTTAAAACCATCTACTCTAAAGTGTTTTACCTGACCAGTTTCCATCAAGTCATCATTCATAGGGCCGTTATCAATTGCGCTTACAAACATCCCACGGCGCACCAGCTGATAAGTCCAACCACCTGGGCAAGCGCCTAAATCAACCCCTCGCATGCCAGGTTGCATACGCTCTTCAGCTTCATGGGGTGGAATAAATACGTTAAAGGCTTCATCAAGTTTCAATGTTGAGCGGCTCGGCGCATCATTAGGCATACGTAAACGCGGAATGCCCATAAAGAAAGGCGAATTATTAAATGTGTATGAGTAGCCAACATAAGCACTGTCGTTTGCTAAAAATAACACATGCATAACTGGTTTTTTCTCAGCAATTTCGCGTGTTACCTTCGAGCGCTTTTCAAGCGATTTTTTCAGAGGTGTAGAAATCTTTTTGCAGAACTTACTCAGCTCTTTACCTTCATTGGTATCTGGCGTTTCTACGCGTAGGTCACCGCATTCAGGAAACTCAGCGGCAGTATCAACAATAGCACTAACGCGGTCTTCAAGTGGCATGTTATCGACTAAGGTGCCAGTAAACCATTGGCGAGCAAATACCATATTTTTGAAATCTACTTTTTTGATGATTTCTTCACCATGGCTTGCATCAAAACATTCGTAAACAACAATACCCGTATTTGGTTTTGTTTTTACGTAACCTGCAAAGCCTTGTTCAGCAGCCTGAAAAGTAATTTCAGCAGCGGCATCATTTTCAAAACCACTGCGACAATAAATAACTACACTCGACATAGATAACCCTTAAAACTTATATCGTGCTGCTTGAACTAACAAAATAGCCCAACCAATAATAAAACAAACACCGCCAATTGGGGTGATAGGCCCAAGCCACTTCATGCCCGTAAGTGCGAGTAAATACAAACTACCGCTAAATAACACGGTACCTGCGATAAAAAATCCACCAGCCCAGCTTAAGTTCATGCCCCACTTAATTAAGATAGCAATTGCTATCAATGCAAGGCCATGCACCATTTGGTATTCAGCAGCGGTTTTAAAAATTCCAATCGCATACTCAGAAACGCGGCTTTTTAAACCATGAGCAGCAAATGCGCCAAGCATTACCGAAAGCATGCAAAATAAGCTACCAATCATTAAATATAGTTTGATCATTGCGCATCTCCAGCCGCTAAATTCATAATAAACTGTGCTGCATAATCTGCAGCTTGCTGTAAGTTTTCTTGTTCTGTAATGCCGCTTTTTTTACGTGGTTTTAATGAGTGGTCACCATCTTTGAGAAATTTAATTTCTGGCGGATTAACCATTTCAAGCTCAGCGAGTTCTTGCTGATTACCAAACGTATCACGCTCACCTTGCAGGACTAAAAAAGGGCATGGCATATCAACAAAATGGTCTATGCGAAGTTTTTCGGGTTTACCCGGTGGGTGAAACGGATAGCCAAAAGCCACTACACCAGCAATTTGAGCTTGCTCCTGCTCAGTACAAAGCATCGAAGCCATACGCCCACCCATAGATTTACCACCAATAAATAGCGGTAATTCTGGCTGACACTCGGCTAAAACTTCACTAAAGTAGGCAAGTAACTTAGGAGCACGCTCGGGTGGTCTACGCTTGCCTGTTTCTTTTGCAATTTGCATATACTGAAAATCAAACAAGGCTACATCAATCCCATGCTGACTAATCAAGTTAGCCATTGTTTGCATAAACTCAGAATCACTGCCTGCCCCTGCACCATGGGCAAATATAAACTGTGCACGCGCCTTGCCCGTTGCACTTTTAAACCACTGTAACATGTTAATACTCTTGTTCTTGTTCAACTAAGCTCAGCATCCAGTCTTTGAAAGAGACTATTTTGCCAAGCTCTGTTTGCGATTCGCGGATCACTAAATAATAAGCATTTTTACTTTCTAATGAGTGACTAAATGGAATGACGAGTCGGCCCGCATCAATATCAGGCTTTGCTAAAACGCTATTACCAATTGCAACCCCCTGCCCATGAACCGCAGCTTGCAATACCATTGATGAGTGACTAAAAATCGGCCCTTGGTGAACTTGTACATTACGTACACCTGCCGTTTTCATCCAGGTTTTCCAATTTTTACGGGTGGTATCATGCAATAAGGTATGATTTGCTAAATCACTAGGTTGATTAAGCGGCTTAGGGCCCGTTAACAACAATGGGCTACATAAAGGCACTAGGTATTCAGTGTGCAGTTTATATGTCTGCACCCCGCTCCAGTGGCCACGACCATAATAAATAGCAATATCTACATCGTCAGAAAGTGAATTTTCATCCTGATCTTGCGCCTTAATTCGCACGTCGATTTCTGGATGTAATTCATTAAATAAACTAAGTCTGGGTACTAACCATTGAATCGCAAAGCTTGGCGTTAAACTTACCGTTAATGAACCTTTCGCGCCTCGGGCAAGTAGTTTTTCTGTGGCATCAATCAGCTGGGTAAAAATTTCTTTAATATCTAAAAAGTAGCCTTGCCCTTCTTCGGTTAACAGCAAAGAACGATTCTTACGTAAAAACAGCTTTAAACCTAAATGCTCTTCAAGGGTTTTAATTTGGTGGCTTACCGCGGCCTGCGTTACATATAGCTCTTCTGCTGCTTTGGTAAAGCTCAAATGGCGGGCAGCGGCTTCGAATGCTTTTAGTGCATTTAAAGGAGGTAAACGACGAGACATAAACACCAAACTTATAATTAGTTTTTCTTATGCGTCGATTATAGCGATACAAATAAAAAAAGGCGACCATGGTCGCCTTTTTCATACTTATATACTTATATTATAAATCGCTTGCGCTGGTATCGAGTGGTGCAAAGCTTTTAACTAAGTCATCAACCGCTTTCATTTGCGATAAATAACCTTCTAGCTTGCTTAGTGCTAGTGCACATGGACCATCACATTTTGCTTCATTCGGATTAGGGTGCGCTTCAATAAATAAACCCGCAATGCCTAATGCCATACCACTGCGAGCAAGTTCTGCAGCTTGCGCACGACGACCATCCGCAGAGTCAGCTCGGCCACCTGGGCGTTGTAATGCATGTGTAGCATCAAAGATAACCGGTGCCATTGGTTTCATGTCATCCATACCAAGCATATCAACCACAAGGTTGTTATAACCAAAGCTGGTGCCACGCTCACACAGTGCAACATTGTTGTTGCCCGCTTCATTAAACTTTTTAATGATATGACGCATTTCGTGTGGAGCTAAAAACTGTGGCTTTTTCACATTGATAATAGCGCCCGTTTTTGCCATAGCAACAACTAAGTCAGTTTGACGAGCAAGAAATGCTGGCAACTGAATTACATCAACTACTTCAGCTACAGGAGCTGCTTGATGCGGCTCATGTACGTCAGTGATCAGTGGCACATTAAAAGTAGATTTAATTTCTTCAAAGATTTTTAAACCTTCTTCCATACCAGGGCCTCGGTATGAATTAATTGAAGAGCGATTAGCTTTATCAAAAGAGGCTTTAAACACGTATGGAATGTTTAGCTTTGATGTAACTTCTACATAATGCTCCGCAATACGCATCGCTAAATCACGTGATTCAAGTACGTTCATACCGCCAAACAATACAAATGGTTTGTCGTTGGCTAATTCAATCTCGTTAATTTTAATTAACTGGTTGTTCATTTCTATTCCTTAAGGTGCAACAGCTTGTAGCATTAATCCACAAATATAAGCCATGTAAGTACCTACACCATAGCCTAAAACAGCAAGTAAAACACCTACTGGCGCAAGTGATGGGTGGAATGCTGATGCGACAACAGGTGCTGATGCCGCGCCGCCTACATTGGCTTGAGAGCCTACTGCCATATAAAAAAGTGGTGCTTTAATTAGTTTCGCCACAATAAGCATTAAGCTTGCGTGAGTAATCATCCAAATAACACCGAGTACAAAGTACATTGGCGAGTCAAAAATCGCGGTAATATTCATGTGTAAGCCAATTGAAGCAACAAGAATATACAAAAAGCTTGATGCTACTTTTGAAGCGCCAAAGGCTTCAATATGGCGAACTTTAGTAAACGATAAACTAATACCAATTGTGGTAGAGATAACGATTAACCAAAAGAATTTACTGTTTAAACTGTACTCTTGTGCCCATGGGAAGTTAGCCCCAAAAAACGGACCTAAAAAGTCAGCACAAAAATGCGCCAGGCCTGTAATACCAAAGGCAATTGCAATAATTGTCATGTAATCATTTAAGGTAGGCATGCGCGCATGCTCAGCGTGATACTTTTCTACGCGCTCTTTTAAATCTTCAATTGCACGCGTATCTGCGCCTGTTTTAGCATCAATCGCCTTATGGTTTGCTGCCATTAATAACAGTACAGCCATCCATAAGTTAGCCACAATTACGTCAACAGTCACCATTGCAGAGAAGATATCGCCGCCTACTTCAAACATTTCTTTCATTGAAGCTTGGTTTGCACCGCCACCAATCCAGCTACCGGCGATGGTCGTCATACCACGCCAAACAGCATCAGGGCCATGACCACCCACCGCTTCTGGATAAACGGCACTCATCACTAAGATAGCCAGTGGACCACCGATAACAATACCCATGGTGCCTGTTAAAAACATGATTAATGCTTTTGGCCCGAGGTTTAAGATCGCTTTTAAATCAATACTAATAGTAAGCAATATCAAGCAAGCTGGTAGTAAATAGCGCGACGCCACAAAATATACATTTGAAGAATGGCCATCAACAATACCAAAGGTATTGAGTAATGATGGTAAAAAGTAGCAAAGCAATAATGCCGGTACATATTTATAAAATTTTTGGCAGGCAGCATTATTACTGTGCGAGGTTTTAAAAATAAACCCCAAAATAACGGCAAGCAAACCAAGTACGACTGCGTCATTGGTAATTAGCGCACTGTGGGCGTCAGTCATAAATGTTCCTTTAAATTAGTGGTGTGTATTATTGTTGTCTTCTATTTCAGCAATTTGATGCTGAATAACTTCGATAGCAGGATCATCTGGGCACTCATTAACAAAGTACTGCAAATCATCACGTGCCATTTTTGGGCAATCTAGCTGATTAAGTAAATAGCCGCGGTCACGACGCTCATACGGGTCATCACCAAGTAATTCCATCAGCATTTCTACACAATGCAAAGCATGGCCAAATTTACTTTCGCTGATAAACGACCATTTTTGTTGAGCTAGATACAGCTTATACAGCTCTTCTTCAAAAATCAGTTCAAGCGGTTCTTGCTCATCGCCATTTTCTTCACAGGCATTCTCTGGTGTTATATACCAGCTCTGCTGACCTGTGCTTGGCTCAATTAAATAACCTTCTTCATCACTCATGCCAACGTGAACGTGCACGTCTCCCTGACTAAGCGTGACTGTGGCGTCTAGTTCAGCATGCTGTAATAAATGACAAAGTAAAATTGCCAGCGTGGTTTGTGTGCCACTGCGCATGGTAATGGTGTAGCTAAAACTATTTAACGTATACTCAGGCACTTTTAAGCTTGATGAGCTAAACAGCCATTGCTGATAAAAGGTATCAAGTAACTTATCGAGACGCTCATGTGGCTCTTTTAATTCAGCGCAAAGAGCTGTTACCGTATTTTCAAGCTCATTAAGGGTGTCATAACAGGCTGTTAAATCAGCTTGTTGGTCCCACTTTAATTCGGCGTCGATACAACGATAAAGCACTTTAGAAGAAAATGCGTCAAAGGCCTCATCTTGATAGGATTCATTTTGATCTTCAAACCAAGGGGTGGTCATTTATACTGCTACATCTCTTTCAAAAACGAACAGCTAGTTTACCTACTTTTGCCCTAAGTTACCAATACTGAGCGATTAGATATAAAAAAGCGGTACAACAGCCAATGCCATCAAATACCGCCTAGAGATTTGTTATAAAAGAAGTGCTGTTTTTGCAGACGCTAAATAACCAATTGCTAATAAAATAAGCGTGGTTATAGCAAGTAATATAACCTTCGCGCTTTGTGCGCTTTGCTTAGCTGCAACAATACCTAGTACAATATAAGCTACCACTAAGATTATCTTTTCTAATAACCAAGATTGTTCAAGTGGGTTAAAACCTGCCATTACAATCAATGCCACGGCAGAAACAAGTAATAAGGTGTCGATACTGTGGCTGCCAATAAACACCACTTTATTTTTTGCCAGAGCGCCCGTCTTTAAGCGTGAAAAAGAACGAACGTAAAATAAGATAATACTCAACACGGCAAATAACATGTGAGTATGTTTTACTGCTAAATAATCCATATGCCCCTAATTTTATTTTAATTAATCTGGATAACGTACAAGTACGTCTTCAATTTCTTTAACACGCTGATTAAACACTTCGATTAGCTTAGGATCAAATTGTTTACCCTGTTGCGCATTAATTTCTTTAACTACATCGTCAAGTGACCACGGCTCTTTATAACAGCGCTTATGGCGCAGTGCATCAAACACATCAGCTAAAGCGACAATGCGACCAGCAATTGGAATGTCATCACCTTTTAAACCTTTCGGATAGCCTGAACCATCCCAACGCTCATGGTGCGATAACGCAATAATCGCCCCAGTATTAACAATGTCACGATTTGAGCCTTTTAAAATTAAATGACCTTTTTCAGCATGCTGTTGCATGATGGCCCACTCTTCGTCGGTTAGAGGCCCAGGCTTATTTAAGATAGCATCAGGAATACCCACTTTGCCTACATCATGCAGTGGCGCAGCTAAGCGAATAAGCTCTGCTTCGCGTTTTGATAGACCATAGCCCATGGCAAGTTCATAACAAATGTGCGATACACGTTTTACATGATTACCGGTTTCTGTTGAACGTTGCTCTAATGCTTCACTAAGTCTAAATACTAACTCTTGCTGTGTTGCTTCAATTTCAGATTGTAGCTGCACATTTTCATACGCCAGCTGTACATTTTGCGAGAAAATTTCAATCAAATGGCGCTGAGTGTCGGTTAAATGCTTCGGGATACCGGAAATAAATAACATCGAGTTGTGATTACATTCACTACAGCAATAAGCAAATAAATAGTTTTCACGGTAGACGATGGTTTTTTCGCTCAGTGCTTGTTGGCAGGCTTGTAATTGCTCCTCATCGAGCACTTCTTCAATCGCCTTGCCTTCACTGCGTTCAAACTCACCTCGCCCTGAAAAAACCACAAGCTTCTTTTGGTTATCTTGCGGGTTACTGGCAACTAAACTTGTTGCATACATAGCTTGATCAACAGTACCTAGCAATGAGGTAAGTTGCTGCATCACCCCTTCAATAAAGCTCTCTAGTGAATGAGTCGAGAAAATATTTCGCGATGCTTTAATAATTTTTTCAAGGCCTTGGCGAGATTGCTCAATCGATAAAATGTCACGGTAAGAACGTAAGCTCGACATCACCACAGTGAATAGTTTTTGTGCTGTTAATTCAGTCTTTGATTTGTAGTCATTGATATCGTAATTAACGATAACTTGACGCTCTGGCGCTTGCCCAGGCTGGCCTGTACGAAGAATGATACGAATGTGATTATTTTTTGCGGTTTCGCGAATAAACTTAGCGACTTTGAGACCTGCATCGTCGGTTTCCATAACCACATCGAGTAATACGATAGCCGCATCTGGATGCTGTTGAATAACCTGCTTGGCTTCTTCACCCGAATAGGCGCTAATAAACTCTAAACGTTTATCTTGAAATTCAAAGTCACTCAACGCAAGCTTTGTTACGGCATGTACTTCTGGCTCGTCATCTACGACGATGACTTTCCAACTACCCTGAACCACCTCATTTACTTCATCAAGTGCTTCATCCGAAAACAAAAAATCATCCATTCTATGGGATCCTCAAAGGCTATGTACGCACAGTGCACTTAATTGTTATTTAGGCCATTGTGCTAACGTTACACGGTCATTACCGCCAAGATCTTTAATTGTAAGTATATGGCTATACGACATTTGTGCAAAAAATTCTTGTACCTTCACACTTTGTTTGTAGCCATGCTCAATTAAAAGATAGCCATTTGTTGCTAAATAGTCACGTGCGATAGTAATAATTTGTTTTATATCAGCCATACCGTCGTCATCTGCAACTAATGCAGAGAGCGGTTCAAAGCGAACATCACCTTGGCTTAAATGCTCATCATCATGTTCAATATACGGAGGATTGCTAACAATTAGGTCAAACTTTTGTGTGCTTACTGCACTAAACCAATTGCTCAACGCAAAAGTGGCGTTGTTAATATTGAGTCGTTGTTTATTCTCTTTGGCAAGCTCAACTGCATCAGCCACTCTATCAACCCCTGTCACCTGCCAATTAGGCATTTCACTGGCTAATGCCAAGGCAATTGCCCCTGTGCCAGTGCCTAAGTCAAGCACGTTTGCAGTAGTAGGTAACTCAAGGCTTAAAGCATATTCAACTAACGTTTCGGTATCAGGTCTTGGGATCAGAGTTGTTGGATTAACCTTTAAAGGAAGACTCCAAAATTCACGGAAACCAACAATGTGAGCAACTGGTTCACCATTTAAACGACGCTGACATGCTTGTTCAAAATCAAGTTGCTGCTGTTCGGTAAGTTGTTTTTCGGGCCAGGTAAATAAGTAGCTACGAGGTTTATCAAGAATGGATAATAACAGGACTTGTGCGTCTAACTTAGCACTGTCACTGCTAGGCGTTAATAACGCCGTTGCAGCAACAATTGCTTGTTCAATGCTTTGCGGCACGATTATTCATCGCCCATCGCAGCAAGTAAGTCAGCTTGGTGTTCTTGCATTAGAGGTTCGATAACACTTCCTAAATCACCGGCAACCACTTCATTCAAACGATAAAGTGTTAAATTAATACGGTGATCGGTAATACGACCTTGCGGGTAGTTATAAGTACGAATACGCTCAGAGCGGTCACCACTACCTACTAGGTTACGACGTTCTGACGCTTCAGCCGCTTGACGCTTTTCATCTTCAGCTCGTTGTAAACGTGCACCTAGTACAGACATCGCTTTGGCACGGTTTTTATGCTGTGAACGCTCATCCTGACACTCTACAACCACACCCGTTGGAATGTGTGTAATACGGATTGCTGAGTCAGTTTTATTTACGTGCTGACCACCGGCACCCGATGCACGGAAAGTATCGACTTTGATATCAGCAGGGTTAATTTCAATTGCTTCCGCTTCAGGAATTTCTGCCATAACGGCTACAGTACAAGCTGAGGTATGAACACGGCCTTGCGACTCAGTCTCTGGTACACGTTGTACACGGTGCGCACCTGATTCAAACTTAAGCTGACCATACACGCCTTCGCCAGAGATATGCGCAATGACTTCTTTATAACCGCCGTGCTCACCTTCGTTAGTACTTACTACCTCTACTTTCCACTTTTTAGTTTCAGCGTAGCGGCTGTACATACGGAATAAGTCACCTGCGAAAATAGCAGCTTCATCACCACCAGTACCGGCACGAACCTCTAAATAGACGTTATTATTGTCTTTAGGGTCTTTTGGTAGCATTAGAATTTGGATTTCATCTTCTAATGCAATAATTTGTGCTTTTGCTTCTTTGTATTCTTCTTGCGCCATTTCACGCATATCAGGATCAGAGTCTTTTAACATTTCTTCTGCTGTAGCAACATCATCTTGCGCTTGTTGGTACGCTAAAAATGCTTTTACGATTTCTTCTAATTCTGAGTATTCTTTAGATAAGGCACGAAAGCGATTTTGGTCGCTGATCACAGAGGGGTCGCTTAGTAGCGCTTGCACTTCCTCATAACGCTCAACTAAGGTTTCTAATTTTCTATAAACAGACTCTTTCATTTAACGACTATTCCTGATCAATACCTAACATTTTCTTTAATTGGCTTAACTCCGCTGCTTCACCTTTTTTAGCAGCATCTTGAATGGCACGGGTAGGTGCGTGCATCAAGCGGTTGGTCAGTTTGTTTGCCAACTCGAGTATTACTTTTTCTGCCTCTTTACCTGCTTGTAGCTGGCCAAGGGCTTTTTCGACAAGTTCTGACTTTATATCTTGTACATCGTTGCGATAATGGCGAATAAGATCCACCGAATCGAGTGAACGCAACCACATAGCAAATTCATCGGTACGTGAGCGAATAATAGCTTGCGCTTGCTCCGCAGCCTGCTCACGGGCGGCGATATTCTCGCTTACTATGGCTTGTAAGTCATCAACTGAATACAAATAGGCAGCATCTAATTCGCCTACTTGGCTTTCGATATCACGCGGTACCGCAATATCGATAAATAACATTGGTTTGTGGCGGCGCTTTTTCAACGCCTGTTCTACAACCCCTTTACCAATAATAGGCAAGGTACTGGCGGTTGAACTAATAACAATATCGGCGTCGTGTAAACGCTCAGGTAACTGGGCAAGCGCAATCACATCCGCGTTAACCTCACTGGCTAAGGTTTTAGCGCGTTCAATAGTACGATTTGCCACCGTGATTTTTTGCGGATCGTTTTGGTATAAGTGCTTAGCAACTAGTTCAATCGTCTCACCTGCACCAATTAGCAGTACATTAGTTTTATCTAGTTTGCCGTAAATATGTTTCGCAAGATTAACCGCGGCATAGGCAACAGATACAGCGCTGGCACCAATGTCAGTTTCGGTACGAACTTGTTTTGCAACAGAAAATGTTTTTTGAAACAAGCGGTCAAAGGTTACACCAATGGCATCGTGAGTTTTTGCATTATGGTAGGCTTGTTTTATTTGCCCTAAAATTTGCGGCTCGCCAAGTACTAACGAATCTAGACCACAAGACACCCGCATTAAGTGATTAATTGCTTCGTGATCTTCATGGTAATAGATATTGTTGCTCAGTTCTTGTTCATCCAAACCATGGAAACTGGCTAACCAGTGCAACAAGGTTTGGGAATTACGCTCGGCAAGGCTACAATAGATTTCAGTTCGGTTGCAGGTCGAAACAATAACCGCTTCATTAAAATGCGCATGACCACTTAATTGCTGTAACGCCTCAGACATTTGCTCAGGCGAAAACGCGACTTTTTCGCGTAATTCTACGGATGCGGTTTTGTGATTTATACCAAGTGCTACGATGGTCATATGTACCAAATATTGCTAAGCCCAGCTGTAAAGGCATTAATTTTACCAAAAATCAGCGGAATATGGAAAGTAAGGAACGACATTTGATTAAACAATATTTGATTTTATTCATGTTTTTTTTATTTATCGGCGGTTGCGCGCAAAAAATTTCAACAGTTGATTACATTTATCCTGACTGGAAAAGCCGATTAGAACAACAAGCTCAATGGCAAGTGCAAGGCAAAATGGCATTTATTAGTACAGAGCAGCGCCAGTCAGCCAATTTAAATTGGCAACATGATGAGCAATACAGTGACATGGTACTTACCAGTTTTATTGGTACCCGCATTTTGTCTTTAAAACAAAATGCACAAGGTGCTGAACTTGAGTATGACGACAATGTTTATACCGACCGTGATGCATCAATGTTGTTATATCGTTTAACCGGTTTTTCAATCCCATTGGATAATGCCGCAAAATGGCTAAAAGGCACTGTCGAGAACGATCAAGCCAGCTATGATGAGCAAGGCCGTTTAAAAAGTCTTGTTTGGCAAGCTCACAATGGTCAACAGTGGCAGATTACCTATTCAGATTACATCAAACAAGATGGTTATTGGCTTCCTGTTAAGCTAAGCCTTAAAAACAATAAAATTCGTATTAAAATTCAACTTAATGATTGGCAGTTAAATTAATCATGACACACACTTCAACCGCCCCGCTAACTCTTATAGCACCTGCAAAACTTAATTTATTCCTTCATATAAATGGTCGCCGTGAAGATGGCTACCATGAACTCGAAACCTTATTTACCTTTTTAGAGTTTGGTGATGACTTAACATTTACGGTTAGTAACGAGCCAGATATTTCTGTAACAGGTGATACAAACGGTATTGAGCTTGCAGATAACCTTATATATAAAGCAGCCCGTTTATTACAACAACACTGTAATTGCCAACAAGGCGCTTCAATAAAGCTATTAAAACGTTTACCTATGGGCGGTGGTGTTGGCGGTGGCTCATCTGATGCCGCCACTACCCTACTTGCTCTTAATAAACTATGGGGCTGTGATTTATCACTTACAGAATTAGCAGAGCTTGGGGTGAAATTAGGCGCTGATGTACCAGTATTTATAAATGGTCACACTGCCATTGCGCATGGGATTGGCGAGCAACTAGAAAATGTTGAATTACCGCAAAGTTGGTTCTGTGTGGTGCATCCAGGGCAGCATGTGAGCACCGCGAAAATTTTTACCCACCCAGATTTAAAGCGCGACACACCTAAGCTAAAAGCAGACTGGCAAACAGAAAATTTAGGCAATGATTGTGAGGCTTTAGTTAAAAAGCTCTGCCCCGAGGTTGAAAAAGCCCTGCAGTGGTTGCTAAAATACGCCCCGTCAAAGATGACTGGTACAGGCGCTTGCTGCTTTGCTGAGTTTTCAACCGAGGCACAAGCACAACAAGTTTTAGCTCAATTACCAGAAAAATGGACAGGTTTTGTTGCAAGTAGTGCTACACTTTCTCCTGCTCATACAGCATTAAATGCTCACTTTGAAATGAAGTAACGTACAAGTAAATGTTAACCTGCTTTGGTGCCTACCATAGCCTGTTAGTCCCAAAATTCAGTGCCTGAGGAACCCTACCGTGCCTGACATGAAGCTCTTCGCTGGTAACGCAACACCTGAGCTAGCTCAAAAAGTTGCAAAACGTTTGTATATTGAATTAGGCGATGCTGTTGTTGGCCGTTTTAGTGACGGTGAGATCAGTGTTCAAATTAATGAAAATGTTCGTGGCTCTGACGTTTTCATTGTCCAATCAACCTGTAACCCTACTAACGATAACTTAATGGAGCTTATCGTTATGGTTGATGCCCTACGTCGTGCGTCTGCTGGACGTATTACTGCCGTTATCCCTTACTTTGGTTATTCACGTCAAGACCGCCGCGTGCGTTCTGCTCGTGTACCAATTACAGCTAAAGTAGTTGCAGATTTCCTTTCAAGTGTTGGTGTTGACCGCGTTCTAACGGTTGATTTACACGCAGAACAAATCCAAGGTTTCTTCGACGTACCAGTTGATAACGTATTTGGTAGCCCAGTTCTACTTGAAGATATGAAAGAACGCGACTTCGATGACGTTGTTGTTGTTTCTCCTGATATCGGTGGTGTTGTTCGAGCTCGTGCAATCGCTAAGCTATTAAACGACACAGACCTTGCTATTATCGACAAGCGTCGTCCACAAGCAAACGTTTCACAAGTAATGCACATTATTGGTGACGTTGAAGGTCGTGACTGTATCATCGTTGATGACATGATCGATACCGGTGGCACTTTATGTAAAGCAGCAGCAGCGCTTAAAGAACACGGTGCAAAACGCGTATTTGCTTATGCTACTCACCCTGTACTTTCAGGTAATGCAGCTGAGAACATTCGTAACTCAGTTATTGACGAAGTTATCGTAACTGACTCAATCACACTATCTGATGAGCTTAAAGCAATTGATAAAATCAAAGTGCTTACACTTGCAGATATGCTTGCTGAAACAATCCGTCGTATCAGCAACGAAGAATCTATTTCAGCGATGTTTGAACACTAATCAACATTACTGCAATACTAAAAAAAGCACCGCTTAGGTGCTTTTTTTGTAGTCGTTATTTATTTTCCCCGAAAGGGGTGGTATGATAGCGCGCCTTTTGGCTGGGGACCTTGGTCGCAAAGGCCCTAAGACTATTAATTATTGGAGACATTATGTCAACTTACACTTACAATGCAGAATTACGTACAGAAACAGGTACTGGTGCGAGCCGCCGCCTACGCCGTGAAGATAAAGTTCCTGCAATCCTTTACGGTGCTGACAAAGAAGCTGCATCAATCGTTCTTGCACACAAAGATATGATCAAAGCGCAAGAAGACGAAGGTTTCTACACGCACATCCTTACTTTAAACATCGGTGGCGAGTCAGTTGAAGCTATCCTTAAAGATATTCAACGTCACCCGTACAAGCCTAAGATCACTCACTTAGACTTCCAACGTGTAGATGCTACTCACAAACTTCACACTAAAGTGCCTGTACACTTCATCGGTGAAGAGAAAGTAACTAAAGCTGGTAACACTGTTGTTCACCAATTAACTGAAATCGAAATCACGTGTCTTCCTAAAGCACTTCCTGAGTTCGTTGAAGTTAACGTTTCAGATTTAGTAGCTGGTGATTCAATCCACCTTTCTGACCTTAAACTTCCTTCAGGTGTTGCATCTGTTGAGCTAACTAAAGGCGCTGATCACGATCAGTCAGTTGTTACTGTTAAAGCTAACAAAGCAGCTCCAGCTGAAGAAGAAGCTTCAGAAGACGCTGCAGAATAATTTTTAAGGTGTAAACACCTTGAATTCTATTCAAATGCTTGTGGGCCTGGCTAATCCAGGCCCCGAATACGCAAACACACGCCATAATGCAGGTGCTTGGTTCATCGAAGAACTGGCTGCACGTTATAACTGCACACTCAAACATGATCCTAAATATCACGGCCTCACCGGCAAAGTGATTATTCAAGGCCAAGAATTTAAATTACTGATCCCTACAACTTATATGAATTTAAGTGGTAAGGCGGTGAGTAGTCTCGCTAATTTCTTTAAAATCCCTGTTGAGAACATTCTCGTTGCTCATGACGAAATGGACTTAGATCCTGGGGTTGCAAAACTTAAAAAAGGTGGCGGCCACGGCGGTCACAATGGTTTAAAAGATATTATTGCGAAAATGGCAAACCAAAAAGATTTCATGCGCCTTCGCATTGGCATTGGTCATCCAGGTCACCGAGAAATGGTAACAGGCTGGGTGCTAGGTAAAGCCGCGAAAGACGATCAAGAAAAAATGGACGCCGCCGTTGACGAAGCAGTTCGTTGTATGGAAATACTTGCAAAAGATGGTGTGTTAAAAGCACAAAACAGACTACATTCATTTAAACCTTAATCCGTTTTAATGAAATTACACAAGGTATCTTACTATGGGTTTTAAATGTGGCATCGTTGGTTTGCCAAACGTTGGTAAATCAACTCTATTTAATGCACTAACTAAAGCGGGTATTGAAGCCGCTAACTTCCCTTTCTGTACCATTGAGCCTAACACGGGTGTGGTACCGGTTCCTGATGCGCGCTTGAATGATTTAGCCGCTATCGTAAATCCTCAGCGTATTTTACCAACGACGATGGAATTCGTTGACATTGCCGGTCTAGTAAAAGGCGCATCGAAAGGTGAAGGTTTAGGTAACCAATTCCTAGCAAACATTCGTGAAACAGATGCGATTGGTCACGTTGTTCGTTGTTTTGAAGACGAAAACATTGTTCACGTTGCTGGCACAATTGACCCTGCTGATGATATCGATGTAATTAACACTGAATTAGTACTTGCTGATATGGACAGTGCTGATAAAGCGATTGTTCGTAATGCTAAAAAAGCAAAAGGCGGCGACAAAGACGCTAAAGAGCAAAATGCTGTTTTAGAAAAAGTAAAAGTACACTTAGATGAAGGTTTAACGTTACGTTCTTTAGAACTAACAAAAGAAGAAAAAGCAGCGATTAAGCCGCTTAACTTCTTAACAATCAAACCTACCATGTATATTGCTAACGTGGCAGAAGATGGTTTTGAAAATAACCCTTACCTAGACAAAGTACGTGAAATTGCTGCTGCAGAAGATGCGGTTGTTATTCCAGTATGTGCAGCGATTGAATCTGAGTTATCTGAACTTGAAGAAGAAGATAAACTAGAATTTATGGCTGACCTAGGTTTAGAAGAGCCAGGTCTTAACTTAGTGATCCGTGGTGGTTACGAGTTACTTAAATTACAAACCTACTTCACTGCTGGCGTTAAAGAAGTACGTGCATGGACAATCCCAGTAGGTGCGACTGCACCACAAGCTGCGGGTAAAATCCACACTGACTTTGAGCGTGGCTTTATTCGTGCACAAACTATCGCATTTGACGACTACATTGAGTTTAAAGGCGAAAGCGGTGCTAAAGAAGCTGGTAAGATGCGTCAAGAAGGTAAAGAATACATCGTTAAAGACGGCGATGTGATGAACTTCTTATTTAACGTATAAGCATATTTGCTCATTCGATTATAAAAAAAGGCTCGTTATTACGAGCCTTTTTTATTGCCTAAATATTACTAACTCACTAAAACATCAAAGCATGGTGAGTAATACTTCTGCTTCCTCTTTTTAGTGATGTATTATGTTACTCAAGCTGAACAGTGAGTTATGTTATTAAGAGTGATAACAACAGTTAATTGAGGGGAACTTCTAAAGCTCGCTCCCCATTTTACAAACTGTTGACTGCTCGATTAGCAAATTGTGGGTATTTTAAAAGTAAAAATAAGCCCCCTTAGTAACAAAATAGCCTATATAAATTCATTCGCTTTCGCTTTTTTATGTTTAAATCACCTAAAAGATCACGCTAACTAATTTTGAAACTTGATTTTTGTATGAAAATCAAGCAACTTTAAATGTACGTTTTAAAACTCTTACGATGCGTTTGGGAATTAAACCCATAAATTGCAGTCAAAAAAACAGCAATTTAAATGAAATTTCGCCACTTAGCTTAATTTTAATGCAAACAAACACTGATAAGCATTTTTTTGCAAAAAAGGTGTTGACGGATTTAGGTCATATCAGCATAATACGCCCCGCACTCAGCGATGAAGTGCTAACAAAAAAGATGGCTAAGTAGCTCAGTTGGTTAGAGCACATCACTCATAATGATGGGGTCACAGGTTCAAATCCCGTCTTAGCCACCATTCTTTTTGTTGCTCAATGAAGAGTTTAAAATAACTACCAGTACTTTAAGTACGAATGATGCGGGAGTGGCGGAATTGGTAGACGCGCTGGATTTAGGTTCCAGTAACTTCGGTTGTGAGAGTTCAAGTCTCTCCTTCCGCACCATGTTCTTGATAAGAACTAAAACTATCAAGCTATTCTTTGTTGGGATATCGCCAAGCGGTAAGGCAGCAGGTTTTGATCCTGCCATTCCCAGGTTCAAATCCTGGTATCCCAGCCACTTTCTTAAAGTGATAAAGAATACTCAATGAAGAGTCTAAAATAACTACCAGTACTTTTAGTACAAATGATGCGGGAGTGGCGGAATTGGTAGACGCGCTGGATTTAGGTTCCAGTAACTTCGGTTGTGAGAGTTCAAGTCTCTCCTTCCGCACCATGTTCTTAAGTGGAACTAAAACTCTCAAGTTTAGCGTTGGGATATCGCCAAGCGGTAAGGCAGCAGGTTTTGATCCTGCCATTCCCAGGTTCAAATCCTGGTATCCCAGCCAACTACTTACTTCCCTTTCAAGTTTCAAGTTTCAAGTTTCAAGTTTCAAGTTTCAAGTTTCAAGTTTCTCCAAAGTATATTCGGTAATTTTTAGCAAAAAAAACGGGCTAATTTTCATTACCCCGCTTCTTTGTCTTTTGTACGATTAATTTTTTTACGATTAACTTAATGTCCCGCTAATCGCATACTTTAAAACCCAGTTCTTTGCAGGGCCTGTGTTATTAGCAAGCTTTAAAAACTTACTGCGCACCCAGCTCAGTGGTTTAATCTCGTTTGAAAAACCAAAATAACATGCATCCATCATGCTCATCATTAGTAAATTAGCGTGGCGGCGTTTTTTCTCGTAGCGTTTTAATAACGCTTGCTGACCAACATCAGGTTGATCTGCCAAAATATCTGCCAGTGCTACAACATCTTGAAAGCCTAGGTTTACACCTTGCCCAGCAAGCGGGTTAATTGTGTGCGCCGAATCACCCACTAAAACTAAACGTCCGTGCGAGTAATCATTGGCATGTTGGCGTGCAAGTGGAAAAACAGCATGCTCAAGTAATTCAAAGTCGCCCGGTAGTTCAGGAAAATGGTCAATGAGTTTTGCTTTAAGTTGCTCATTCGACAATTTTTGCCACTGCTTTAAAACCGCAGCATCGTGATAACAAATTAAATTAGCATAAGGCGCCTGCATTGGTAAAAACGCCACAGGCCCGGTTGGTGTAAATTGTTGCCACGTTTTTACCTGCTGTGGGGCATCTAATTTGATTAACACGCCCATGCAATGCTGGCCATATTGCCAACCTGTTACACCTAAACCAGCTTTAGTTCGCAATTGTGACTGTCCACCATCTGCAGCAACAACTAAATCAGCGCTATATTGAGTATCGCCATAATGTAAGGTGATTGAATCAGCCGTTTGAGTAATATCCGTAATGGCTGATAACTGCTCTATCTCTTCGATGTTGTACTTGGCGAATTGCTGCCAGAGACTTGCTTGAATTAAATTATTTTCGATTAAATGACCTAAATGCGTTTCGCCAATCTCATGGCTATCAAACAATAAATTTTCGCCTTGTTGCTGGTAGGCCTCTAATTGTTGATAAGGTGCGATACGATTTTGTCTTAGTAATGGCATTGCACCAAGCTCATCGAGTAAATTCTCTGAAAAACGATTAATAGCCGAAATGCGAATATCAACCTTATCTGAGCTTAAAATGTGATCAGCATCGATAAGGTGCTTTTCAATAACGGTGACATCCCTACCCTGCTTAGCCAGTTTTACAGCAGTAGCAGCACCTACCATGCCGCCACCGACAACAATTACCTTATTTTTATTCATTTAATATTCGCTCATTTGGCTATTTAAATACGAGATAAATTGTAACGTAATTCAATATTGCGTGTCAGTGCATTTACTGCTTATGAATTTCAAAACAGTGACTTGTTTGATTTCACACCACAAAGATAAAAACTATACTTGGATCTGTGCGGGTATCCAGCTAAAATACGCGTCCTTTAAGTCGGCATACTTGCCACTTAATCCTGTTTCTAACACATTTTTGTGTCACTACCGAATTGAAAACGAGGCTATATTTCAATGAGTAAAAAGCTGCATATTAAAACCTGGGGTTGTCAGATGAACGAGTACGACTCTCAGAAAATGGCTGATCTACTAGATGCGACTAACGGCTATCAGTTAACTGAAGAAGCTGAAGACGCTGACGTGATCTTACTCAATACCTGTTCAATCCGTGAAAAGGCACAAGAGAAAGTATTCCATCAGCTTGGCCGTTGGAAACTATTAAAAGATGACAAACCAGAGTTAATCATTGGTGTTGGTGGCTGTGTTGCATCGCAAGAAGGTGACTCAATTCGTCAACGTGCGCCGTTTGTTGATGTAATCTTTGGCCCGCAAACATTACACCGCTTACCTGAAATGATTAAGCAAGTGCAAAGTGGCGACAGCAGCTCGGTAGTTGACGTTTCATTCCCTGAGATTGAAAAGTTCGACCGTTTACCAGAGCCAAAAGCGGAAGGCCCTACTGCGTTTGTATCAATTATGGAAGGTTGTTCTAAATACTGTACATTCTGCGTAGTTCCTTATACACGTGGTGAAGAAGTAAGCCGCCCACTTGATGACGTCTTACTTGAAGTTGCCCAACTTGCAGAGCAAGGTGTTCGCGAAGTAAACCTACTTGGTCAAAACGTAAATGCGTATCGTGGTGAAACTCACGACGGTGAAATTTGTTACTTCTCTGATCTATTACGTTATGTCGCTGCGATTGACGGTATTGACCGCATTCGTTATACCACATCGCACCCTGTAGAATTTACGCCAGATATCATTGATGCGTACGCAGACGTACCTGAGCTTGTTGACCACCTACACTTACCAGTGCAAAGTGGTTCAGACCGTGTTCTTAACCTTATGAAACGTGGTCATACTGCACTCGAGTACAAATCTACGATTCGTAAGTTACGTAAAATTCGCCCTAACTTAAGCATGTCTTCAGACTTCATCATTGGTTTCCCTGGCGAAAGTAAAGCGGACTTTGAAGCAACTATGAACCTTATCAATGATATTGGTTTTGATATGAGCTTTAGCTTCATCTACAGTGCGCGCCCTGGTACGCCTGCTGCTGATTTACCAGATGACGTAACAGAGCAAGAGAAAAAAGAACGTTTATACATTCTGCAAAACCGTATCACGCAAATGGCGCAGCAAATCAGCCGCCAAATGTTTGATACCGAACAGCGTATCCTAGTTGAAGGTCCTTCTAAGAAGAACCCAATGGAATTACGTGGCCGTACTGAGAACAACCGAGTGGTTAACTTTGAAGGCCCTCACTCAGTGATCGGTCAATTCGTTGATGTACGTATTACAGAAGCATTACCAAACTCTTTACGTGGTGAACTAATTCGTACAGAATCAGAAATGAACTTACGCCGTGATGTGGCACCTTCAGCTATTTTAAGTAAAGCTGCTGAAGCTGAGGCCGCTGCGGCCCCTAACGAAATTGGCGTTGCTACTTTCGTACCTTAGGGTGACACTTGGTGCAGGCACAGCCTGCACCCATCAATAGGAAGCAATTTTGAGTAATCAGTTAAAAACATTAGAGATTTATTTAGAACCCGCCGACAACAAACGCCTTTCATCTTTATGTGGTCCGTTTGACGAAAACATTAAGCAAATTGAACGCCGCCTTGGTGTTGAGATTGCACACCGTGATAATTTCTTCAGAGTAACTGGTAAACTGCACCTTGCAGCAGCGGCTGTTGAGATACTAAAAAACCTCTATATTGAAACTCAACCTATTCGCGGCCTGATTGGCGAGATTGAACCTGAAGCCGTACACTTGGCAATTAGCGAATCAAATGCGCTAGAGCAAGATGAAAACCCAGGTGTATATGGCAAAGACATGGTGATTAAAACTCGCCGTGGCGTTATTAAACCGCGCAATGATAATCAAGGCGTGTATGTTGCAAATATTTTGCACCACGATATTACCTTTGGTATTGGCCCAGCCGGTACAGGTAAAACTTATTTAGCGGTTGCTGCAGCTGTTGATGCCTTAGAGCGTCAAGAAATTCGCCGTATTTTATTAACTCGTCCTGCGGTTGAAGCTGGTGAAAAACTAGGCTTTTTACCGGGTGACTTAAGCCAAAAAATCGACCCGTATTTACGCCCTCTATACGATGCATTATTTGAAATGCTGGGTTTTGAGCGTGTAGAAAAGTTAATAGAGAAAAACGTGATTGAAGTCGCGCCCCTTGCCTACATGCGTGGTCGTACGCTTAATGACGCGTTTATTATTCTCGATGAAAGCCAAAATACCACAGCAGAACAAATGAAAATGTTCTTAACTCGTATTGGTTTTAATTCAAAAGCGGTGATCACGGGTGATATCACACAAGTCGATTTACCGCGTGGTGCCCGCTCAGGCCTACGTCATGCAATCGAAGTATTAAACGGTGTCGATGAAATTAGCTTTAACTTCTTCCAATCACACGATGTGGTTCGCCACCCGGTTGTTGCTCGTATCGTTGAAGCTTATGAGCGTAACGATGAAGCAGAACGTTTAAAACGTGCAGAGAAGCAACGTGCGAAAGAAGCACAAGCAAACCAACAAGAAGCAAACTCGTGACAGAATTAGATTTACAAATAGCCTGTGAGTTTGACGACTTACCAAGCTTTGAACAATTCCAGCTATGGGCTGACAAAGCCCTTAGCAACTACCGTGAAGATGCAGAGCTGACTATAGTGATCAGCGATGAAGCACAAAGCCAGCAGCTCAACAATGATTACCGCGGCAAAGATAAACCGACTAATGTCTTATCTTTTCCATTTGAAGCACCACCGGGCATTGAGTTACCTTTAGTAGGTGATTTAATCATTTGTCCGGCTATTGTTTTAGCCGAATCAATTGAGCAAGAAAAAACCTTTCACGACCATTTTGCCCATATGGTTATCCATGGATGCTTGCATTTACTTGGATTTGACCATATAAAGGACGAAGATGCACTTGAAATGGAAAGCATAGAAAAGCAATTACTTGCCGATCTGAACATCGCTGACCCATATCGAGACGATATTTAAATTAACGGAGCAATTAGACGCAATGAGCGACGACAACTCGCAAACTAGCCAGGGTTCTTCTGGCAAAACGTGGCTGGGCCGCATAGCCCAAATGTTGCAAGGGGAACCCCAGAATAGAGAAGAGCTGGTAGAAGTAATTGCCGATGCGCAAGAACGCGACCTTATCGACCCTGAAACCAAGGATATGATTGAAGGGGTGCTAGGTGTATCAGAGCTAAAAGTGCGGGACATCATGATCCCACGCTCGCAAATGGTAACCTTAGAGGTTGATACACCATTAGAAGAGCTATTACCTATGATGGTTGATTCAACACATTCACGTTTTCCTGTGGTATGTGAAGACAAAGACCATGTTGAAGGTATTTTATTAGCAAAAGATTTATTACCACTGATCATCAACAAAGATGAGCAACTGCCTTCTTTACGTGAATATTTGCGTCCTGCAGTTGTAGTGCCTGAAAGTAAACGTGTAGACACGCTGCTTAATGAGTTCCGTCAACAACGTTACCACATGGCGATTGTTATTGATGAGTATGGTGGTGTGTCTGGTCTTGTCACTATCGAAGATATCCTTGAAATCATCGTTGGTGAAATCGAAGATGAGCACGATGAAAGTGAAGACCTACAAGATATTCGCCAAGTTGCAAAACACGTTTACGCTGTGCAGGCGCTGACTGAAGTTGATGACTTTAATGAGTATTTTAAAACTGGTTACAGCACCTCAGATGCTGACACCATAGGTGGTATTGTTTTACATGCATTTGGCCATATGCCAAGCCGTGGTGAAACAATTGAGGTAGAAGGCTTACAATTTAAAGTCACTAACGCAGATAACCGCCGTATCTTACAATTGCAAGTCACCATTCCAAAGGCTGATGATAACGACAGTGAAGAAACTGCTAACTAACCTAAGTCACCTTGCAAAAGATAAAAAAGCCTGGCTCGCACTTGTTGCGGGCCTCTTTTTAACCTTAAGTTACGCACCCTATAACCTATGGTTTATAACTTTTCTTTCCCTTGGTGCTCTACTCTACTGCATTAACCCTCTCGCAAACGGTAAATTAGCCGCTAAACAAAGTGCTAAATATGGCTTTATATTTGGTTTAGGTTGGTTTGGTGCAGGTATAAGCTGGGTGCATGTATCAATAGCGACCTTTGGTGGCATGCCATTAATCGCATCACTTTCGTTAATGGTGTTGCTTTGTGCTTATTTAGCCCTTTATCCTGCATTAGCTACTTGGCTGGCAACACGCCTTGCTACAGGCCCATATAGCTTTATATGTTGGTTACTCGCCGCTATCGCAACCACAGAATACTTACGTGGCACATTGTTAGCAGGCTTTCCGTGGCTGAGTTTTGGTTACACGCAAACAGACAGCCCACTTAATTTTTTAGCCCCAGTGATTGGTGAGTTTGGGATTACGCTTGTATGTATGTTAATTGCGTTTGCTTTATATCGCCTAGCAAATAAAGATGGTAAACCTCTTATCGCCTCTGTAGCCCTATTAGCTGGCTTATATACGATTGCAAGCAGCAGCCAGCTACACTACCAAGACAAAACCATTAAGACTGTACTAGTGCAGGGTAATATTAAACAGCATCTTCGCTTTGAGCCGTCTGAGTTTTGGACGACTATGAGCAAATACCAGGATATGACTCGCCTGCATTGGAATGCTGATTTGATTGTCTGGCCAGAAGCTGCGGTGCCGGAGCTTGAAGCTTTATCAACCGAGTATTTAACAGGCCTTGATAGTGCAGCAACGTTTAATGACACCGCACTTATTACCGGTATCGTTGATTACCAATACGACACGCGTAACATTTTTAATACCTTAATAGTGCTTGGTAAAAAAGAACACAATGACAGTGAAGGCCACTATCAATATTTAGGTAAAAATCGCTATCAAAAGCATCAGTTATTACCTATTGGTGAATTTGTGCCGTTTCAGGACTTCTTGCGCCCAATTGCTCCACTGTTTGATTTACCTATGTCCTCCTTTACCCGTGGTGATGAAGTACAAAACAATTTACGCGCAAATGGTTTAAATATTTTACCGGCTATTTGCTATGAAATTGCTTTTTCTGAGTTGGTTCGTGGTAATTATCGCAGTGACTCTGACATTTTATTCACGGTGAGTAACGATGCATGGTTCGGTGACTCCCATGGCCCGCATCAACATATGCAAATAGCGCGTATGCGCGCCCTAGAGTTACAGCGCCCACTAATTCGTGTTACTAATAATGGTATTAGCGCCGTTTACGACCCTATCGCTAAATCACAATTAGCTATGCCACAATTTAAAGCTGATGTACTTGAGGCCAATATCACTTTGATTAAAGGCGATAGTATTTATAGCCAATACGGCAATTGGCCAGTGTGGGCAGTAGTGATATTACTGAGTGCTGTGGGTGTATTTGTAAGGGTTAAGAAATAACTATTAAAAAAGGCTTCATGATGAAGCCTTTTTAACATTTTAAGATTCTATCTTAATCAACTCTACATCAAATATAAGTAGCGAACCTGCTGGAATGCTGCCGACGCGTTTACGGCCGTAAGCAAGCTGAGGCGGGATATAAAAGGTAAACTTATCCCCTTCGTTCATTAGCTGTAATCCTTCGGTCCAACCTGCAATGACTTGATTTAAACCAAAGCTAATTGGCGAATTTCTTACCACTGAACTGTCAAAAACACTGCCATCCATAAGCGTGCCATGATAGTGAACCTTTACTTTACTGGTTGCACTTGGCTTTGTGTCATTCCCTGAACTTTGCTCAATTTTGTATTGCAGCCCAGATGTGGTTTCATGAACATCGTCGGCTTTACTGTTATTCGCTAAAAAGTCCGCGGCGAGTTTTTCATTTTCAAGGGCTTGTAGCTTCGCCTTTTTACTATTTTTAAAGATTAAAAAACAAAAAATACCAATGATCAGTAAAAGTATTAAATTAATCATTCTGCGTCCTTCTCATCATCATTGTCGCCATTTACGATATCTGCAATATTGGCAAGCCTTGCTAAGGCTAGCGCGTTTATAGAGCCTTCAGGGTAAACTTCTGCGGTCATTTCACCTGCGTCTTTATCCATTAATAAGCTCAGTGCTTGATCAACCGTTTCAACGGCATAAATATTAAAGCGCCCTTTTTCAACGGCATCGAGTACTTCGTCATCAAGCACTAAATTAACTTGGTTTGATTTAGGAATAATCACCCCTTGCTCACCGGTTAAGCCACGCATTTTGCAAAGTTTGAAGAAACCTTCTATTTTCTCGTTTACGCCACCAATTGATTGCACATCACCATGCTGGTTAATTGAACCTGTCAGTGCAATAGATTGGCTAATAGGTAAGTTTGTAATGGCTGATATAAGCGCGCACAGCTCTGCTAATGAGGCGCTATCACCGTCGATGTAGCCATAGCTTTGCTCTATTGCGATATTGGCACTGAGCGTTAGGCTAAATTGCTGAGCATACTTATTACCTAAGTAACCAGTTAATAGCATCACCCCTTTTGAGTGAATGGCTTTACCCAGCTCGGCTTCACGTTCAACGTCAATTACGCCATCTGCACCTGCGTATACAGTGGCTGTTATGCGTGCAGGTGTACCAAATGAAGTATCGCCAATATGTAGCACAGTTAAGCCATTTACTTTGCCCACTGCGTGACCTTCGGTTGCAATTAAAATTTGCCCCTCTTTGATATCACTCAGCATGGTTTCAGAAATTTGCCCTGTGCGGTATTGCTTACCAACAATGGCTTCATCTATGTGATGAGCATCAATCACGGTTTGGCCATCTTGTTTGGCATAAAAACTGGCTTCTGCCACTAACTCTAATACATCTGCAAAGCGAGCTGAGAGCTTGTTATGGTGCTCAGCTTGGCGATAACTAAACTTTAATAACCTCGCCATAGCCGCTTCATTTACGGTGCAATTGAGTGTTTGCTGACAATATTCAGTCACCTTGGTAATGAACTGATATTGCAGTTTATCGCTACTTGGCAAGTAATAATCAAAGTCAGCAAGGACACGGAACAACTCTGCAAACTCTTCGTCATATTCACCAATGGTGTAATAAAGGTCCCGAGAGCCTAGCAGCACTATTTTTACATCAAGAGGAATAAGCTGCGGACGTAACGTAAAGCTACTTCCCACAGAGCTGTCTTGATAGGGTAAGTCGTTTTTAATTTGATGCGTTTTTAGAGAAAGCTTAAGGCCATCCCACACTTGTGGGTTCGCCATGACTTTCTCGGCATCCATAATCAAATAGCCACCATTAGCACGATGCAGTGCACCTGGCTGAATTGAGCGGTAACTGGTGATAAGCGAGCCTTGCGAAGTCGCATATTCAATTTTGCCGAAAATATTGCCAAAGGTCGGGTTTGGCTCATACACCACAGGGGCTGCATCGCCCTCTTTGTATTCGACTAGAATATTTGGCGCAAAGAAGTCTGTGAGCATCCCTTTACGGTCAAAGTCTTCTTTGTTTTCGTCGTTTTCATCATCGTCGAGCCATTCAAGTACCGCATCAATGATTTCTTCACGAATATCTTTTAAATAACGTAATACACCGATGTGTGTCGCGTATTTATGTTCAAGGGCTTTAATGAGTGGCTTAGTGGCAAGCTCAGCAGTTGATTTTTTAAGGTTACGTAGCTTTTCAGATGACTCTCGTTTCCAACGAGGAAGCTCAATCAGCGCTTCGATTAACGCATCTTCAAGCTTTTCGATAACCTCATAAAATTCGATACGCAGTGGCTCATCAAGAGCAGCAAATTCACTGTCGCTCAGTTGTTTACCATTCACTAAAGGCGCAAACCCAACAACGCCATTTTCTTCAATCAGTGCCACACTTTGTTCAAGAGCTGCAATTTCAACAGCAGTAATTGCCGCATCGTAAGTATCGGTGAATTCACGATCGATTGACTTTTTCTTGCGTTGATAACCTGGGTTATCAAAAGCCGCTGGGAATGTATCGAGTACTTCGTCGATAAATGAATCTATATCGTCAGCTAATTGCTTTGATTGACCTGCTTGCATAAATAACGCGATTGGCTCGCGGTGGTCATCATAGTTGTTAACATACAACCACTCATTAGGCGTTGGGCGGTCTTTTGAATGGGCTGTGAGTTTGTCTTTTACTAAGGTGTAACGACCGTGAGCCGCTTCACCCATCACATAAACATTGTAACCCGGTAATTCCATTCCGAGTGAAAAGTCGAGGGCACTTTGTGCACGTTGTTGACCAATAAATGGCAACGCTTCTGGATATGGGTTTTGCATACAAGTTGCAACATGACTTGCGGCAATCTTAGGCGCTAACGCAGAAATAGGTAGAGGGATTAGTTTTTTTGTCATTCTAACTTCTTATTTCCCAGTCTTGACTGGGCATTATAGGTAACGCCCAGCACAAGCCTGCGTCACTGATTAAGGTTGTAATGCCTTACGGCGAAAATAAATACCGCCACATTCAGTACAAGGAGTAATTTGCGTAGCATGGTAAACATCGTAACTATGCTGACAATTTTTACATACTAATGTGCCCATGGCTATCCATTCTCCCTCTTGATAAACACCATTATGTTGAAAATCTTGGTTTAAGGCTTGCCATTCGAGCTGGGTTTTATCTTCAATGTGCGATAACTCATACCAAAGCGATTCTTTAAGCTCTAGCCATGCGAGTGAATCATAGTGGCTGTCGTTTTCTTTAATGTGGTCGATATCGCGTTGTAGATAGTCACGATACTGATTGAGCTTTTCTTGCCCTAAGTCTTTAAGTGCCTGCTCTGACTCAACAAATTTTTCCATTGCATCTTTTAGCTCATGATCTTTTACGTCTTTAAGCCATGCACTTAAATCGCTAAGCCAAGATTTATAATCTGCCATCGTTTACTCCTTCAAAAATGATGAAAAATCAACCGTTATTCTAGTTGAGTATAGGTTAACCTGCCCTGAAAATATATTTCATTGGAAAATTAACAAAAGCGCCTATTTGCCGCTGTGATTAGCATGTATTTTGGGTTATCCTTATCGACAATTTTTTATTAATTTGCAAGAAGTCTGGAATCGTAGATGCAAGAGCAATATAACCCGCAAGACATTGAGTCAAAAGTACAAGCCTACTGGGAAGAAAACCAAGTATTTAAAGTCACTGAAGATGAGAGCAAAGAAAAGTATTACTGCCTATCTATGTTCCCATACCCAAGCGGCCGACTCCACATGGGTCACGTTCGTAACTACACCATTGGTGACGTAGTATCACGCTTCCAACGCTTGCAAGGCAAAAACGTAATGCAACCTATGGGTTGGGATGCGTTTGGTCTTCCTGCTGAAAATGCGGCAATCAAAAATAACACAGCCCCTGCTAAGTGGACTTACGAAAACATCGATTACATGCGCGACCAGTTAAAGCAATTAGGCTTTGGTTATGATTGGGATCGTGAAATCGCAACATGTCACCCAGAATACTACAAGTGGGAACAGTGGTTCTTCACTAAGCTTTACGAAAAAGGCTTAGTATACAAAAAGATGTCAACAGTAAACTGGGATCCAGTTGACCAAACTGTACTTGCTAACGAGCAAGTTATTGATGGTCGTGGTTGGCGTTCAGGTGCCATTGTTGAGCAAAAAGAAATTCCACAATGGTTCATCAAAATCACTGATTACGCACAAGAGCTACTAGACGATTTAGATAAACTTGATCACTGGCCTGAGCAAGTTAAAACCATGCAGCGCAACTGGATTGGTCGCTCTGAAGGTTTAGAAATCGAATTTAAGCGTGCTGATAACGAAGATACATTCAGTGTTTATACAACGCGCCCAGATACCTTCATGGGTGTGACGTATGTAGCAGTTGCTGCCGGTCACCCAATTGCACAAGAAGCCGCTAAAAACAGCGATGCTGTAGCTATGTTTGTTGATGAGTGTAAAAACACGAAAATCGCTGAAGCAGACATGGCAACCATGGACAAAAAAGGCATTGCAACTGGCTTTTATGCGATTCACCCATTAACAGGTAAGCAAGTACCGATTTGGGTTGCTAACTTTGTATTAATGGATTACGGCTCAGGCGCAGTTATGGCTGTTCCTGCACATGACCAACGTGACTACGAGTTCGCATCAGCTTATGGCCTTGAAATTGCCCAAGTTATCGCACCAGCTGCAGGCTCTGAAGAAACGGTTGATTTAGACAATCAAGCTTACACAGAAAAAGGCGTGTTAGTTAACTCAGGTGAGTTCGATGGTCTTGAGTTTGAAGCAGCGTTTAATGCCGTTGCAGACAAACTAGAAGCGCTGGGTGTAGGTGAGCGTAAAGTTAATTTCCGTCTACGTGACTGGGGTGTTAGCCGTCAGCGTTACTGGGGTTCTCCAATTCCAATGCTTAGCGACGAAAATGGTGATGAGCTTGCAGCAACAGAAGACATGCTACCAGTTCGCTTACCAGAAGACGTCGTTATGAATGGTGTGACTTCACCAATCAAAGCTGATCCTGAGTGGGCTAAAACAACGGTAAATGGTGCGCCTGCATTCCACGAAACAGATACCTTCGATACCTTCATGGAATCGTCTTGGTACTACGCTCGTTACTGTAGCCCACGTTTTGACGAAGGCATGATCGAGCCAGGTGCTGCCAATTACTGGTTACCAGTAAACCAATACATTGGTGGTATTGAGCATGCGATCTTGCACTTACTTTACTCGCGTTTCTTCCACAAATTATTACGTGACTTTGGTTTAGTAAACTCAGATGAGCCATTTGAGCGCTTATTATGTCAAGGCATGGTACTAGCTGATACTTTCTATCGTAAAGATGAGAAAGGCGGTGATATCTGGATTTCACCAACAGACGTACAAACTGAAACAGACGACAAAGGTCGTGTTGTTAAAGCATGGCACAAAGAAGATGGCGAGCCGGTATTCTCTGCGGGCATGAGCAAAATGTCGAAATCGAAAAACAACGGTATCGACCCACAACAAGTTATTGCCGAGTACGGTGCAGATACAGTTCGTTTATTCATGATGTTTACAGCACCACCAGAGCAAACTCTTGAATGGTCTGATTCAGGTGTTGAAGGTGCAATGCGTTTCTTAAAACGTATTTGGAAATACGCTGTTGATGTAGAAACAGTAGGCTACCAAGCGCTTGATAAATCAGCATTAAACAACGACCAAAAAGTTCTTCGTCGTGAACTTCATAAAGCAATTGCAAAAGTGACTGATGACGTTGAACGTCGTCAAACATTCAACACTGCAATCGCTGCAATCATGGAAATCTCGAACAAGTTACTTAAAGCACCACTTGCTGATAAACAAGATGTGGCAATTGCTAACGAAGCACTTGAAGCATTACTTATCATGCTTGCGCCTATCACACCGCACATGTGTCACCAGTTATGGCAAGACCTTGGCAAAGAAGGCGACATCTTAGATGCAGCATGGCCAACAGTTGATGAGTCAGCACTTGTTGAAGATGAGAAGCTAATCATTGTACAAGTTAACGGTAAGCTACGTGCTAAGTTAACAGTGCCTGCTGATGCAACCAAAGAGCAAGTTGAAGCATTAGCATTTGCTGAAGAAAACGTGACTAAGTTCACTGAAGGCGCGACTATCCGTAAAGTAATTTACGTACCTGGCAAACTACTTAACGTGGTTGCTAACTAAGATGGCAGCGCTTCAAGCACTGAAAAACGGACTAGCCCTTGCGCTAGTCTGTTTACTGCTGACAAGTTGTGGCTTTCACTTAAAGAAAGCCTCTAACTTGCCTGACGACTTGAAAGTACTCACCCTTGTTGGTGATGATGAAAAGTCAGCCTTATTCGAATTAGTCGAAAAAGAACTGATTGCGAGTAAAGTTGAGCTTAACCAAGTTGGTAAACACCCTGAGTTAAAGATTCACAAAGACCGCTTAGAGCGTCAAATCTTGTCATTATTTGATAATGGTCAGGTTGCTGAATATGAACTTGCCTATAGCGTAAGCTATACCCTCAAGCGCCCTGGACAAAAAGCGATTAATCAAAGCTTTGAATTGTATCGTAACTACCAAGACGACCCAGACAATGCTCTTGCAAAAGCAAAAGAGCTTGATTTGCTATTAGGCGAAATTCGTAAGCAAGCGAGTCGTCGTATTGTTCGTGAGTTATCACAACTGTAATGCGTTGTTATGCAAACCAACTTCCTAGCCAGTTAAAAAAAGGCCTCGCGCCTTTTTACATGGTTTTTGGTGAAGAGCCTTACCAAATTGCTCAGTGCATCATGCAAATTCGTCAAGCAGCTAAACAGCAAGGCTTTGACGAGGTAATCAAATTTACTTTAATGCCGGGTTTTGATTGGCAAGAAATTGTTGCTCAATACCAAAGTATGTCACTGTTCAGCGCTCGTACCTTAATTGAGTTTGATTTAAACGAGCAAAAACCAGGTACGCAAGGCAGTCAAATCTTTAAGCAGCTTGTTGAGCTTGCTAATCCCGATACTATTTTGGTTTTAAAAGGTGCCAAAGCCAGCCAAGATATTCAACGCAGTGCTTGGTTTAAAGCCCTCGATAAGCAAGGCTTATTTGTTCCTTGTTACCCATTAACAGGTAATCACCTGAGCCGCTGGTTAGATGAGCAATGCTACCGTTTAAACTTAAACCTTCATAACAACGCGAAACAAAGCTTAATTGATGCCACTGAAGGAAATTTACTTGCCTGTCATCAAGAGTTAGAAAAGCTATCTTTGCTTTATGGTAGTGAGCTAATTGACCAACAAGCTGTGATGCAAGGGCTACTCAACCAGTCAAAGTTTGATATTTTTGATTTGAGTGATGCTTTATTAAATGGCCACGCCGAACAAGCAGTTAAAGTAATGACTAAGCTGGCTGCCGATAACACTGAAGCCATGAGTATTTTTTGGGCCATTAATAAAGAAGGCGCTAACTTACTGGCAATGCAACACGGGCGCTTGAATGGTGCCAATATGGCTGATTTATACAAAAAGTATAATATTTGGAAAAACCAACAAGCTGTTGTACAACAGGCCTTAAACCGCTTGAACATCCAAGTACTCGAACAAATTACCAAGCAATTAGCTCAGTTTGATGCCGCATATAAACAAGGCAACCTTGTAGCCCCCTACCAAGCATTAATGCAAATATGCTTAGTGTTTTGCCAACCTGTGGCGATACCTTTACCTTGCCACCCGGTCTTTGACTAAGAGTAACAATTGATGATTGCTATTTTTGGTGGCACCTTTGATCCAATTCACTTAGGTCATATTAATATGGCCCAGCAGTGTGTTCAGCAGTGCCAACTCGATACCCTTTACTTCATGCCTTGTGCTATTCCTGCTCATAAAGCCAAGCCAGGAATTAGTGATGAGCATCGCATTAACATGCTAAAACTTGCGATTGCCGACAATCCGCATTTTGCTATTGATTACCGCGAACTAAACCGAGAAGGTGCGTCTTATTCTTTGCTGAGTTTAGAAGAGCTTCGTGCAGAAAACCCAGCAGCGCCGATTATGTTTTTAATTGGTATGGACTCATTCAATACCCTAGATAAATGGTTTAAATGGCAAGAGATTGTCAAACTATGTCATATTGTGGTGTACCAGCGTCCGGGGCAACACTGCCAAGTTGCTGGAGAACTGGCCACTTATAAGGCACATGCCTTAACAGAGCAACTTAGCCAGCTACAACAAGCCCCTGCTGGTAAGTTATTCTTTTTAAATGGCATACAAGTTAATGCCGCCTCAAGCGAAATAAGAAAAAAGCTGCATTTAAATGATAATATAGCGGAACTTTTACCTACCTCTGTAAGTCAATACATTGCGCAGCATCATCTTTACCAAACAGATGAATAAATACTGCCTGCGTGATAAAATAACAAATTAAGATTATTTATTTTTGAGAAAACACTTTGGATTCTAAACAACTACTCGCATTTGCCCTTGATAAAGTCGATGATATGAAAGCCCGTGATGTGGTACAGCTTGATGTTCGTGGTAAGTCTGACATTACTGATTACATGTTAGTGTGCTCAGGTAACTCAAAACGCCATGTACAATCGATTGCTGATCACGTTGCTAAAGAAGCACGCCATGCTGGTGAAGAACCTCTCGGTTACGAAGGCCAAAACGAAGGTGAATGGGTGCTTGTAGACCTAGGTGATGTGGTAGTGCATGTAATGCAAGACCAAACTCGCGACTTCTATGATCTAGAGAAACTTTGGGGCTAACCCTTAGCAAGGACATAGGTAACCATTTTGAAAATACAATTGATTGCTGTTGGCACCAAAATGCCAGCATGGGTTGAAACCGGATTCACAGAATATCAACGTCGCTTCCCACGTGATATGCCCCTTGAGCTAATTGAAATCCCCGCAGGTAAACGTGGTAAAAATGCGGATATCAAACGTATTTTACAACTTGAAGGCGAAAAGACCCTAGCTGCTATCCCTAAAGGTAACCGCATTGTAACGCTAGAGGTGACCGGTAAACCAATGGATACCCATCAGCTGGCAAAAAGTATGGAAAAGTGGCAGCTTGATGGTCGCGATGTTAGCTTATTGATTGGTGGACCAGAAGGCTTAGCACCTGAGTGTATTGCAGCGTCTGAGCAAAAGTGGTCATTATCAAACCTGACACTACCGCACCCGCTAGTGCGCATCATTGTTGCAGAAAGCCTATACCGAGGCTGGAGCTTGAATAACAACCACCCTTATCATCGCGAGTAGTAAAGCCAATGCGAAAACACAGACCCACGATTCGAGACCACTCGGCTGAAGCAAACTTGTTTGCTCGCCGAGCATTTGTGGGTTTTGTGTTTGTTACACTGTTAATTGGTGTGTTGTTATCTAACCTATACAACATCCAAGTTATCGAACATCAAGACTATCAAACACGTTCGAACGATAACCGCATCAAAGTTATTCCAATTGCCCCTAACCGTGGGCTTATTTACGACAGAAATGGCGTATTACTGGCTGAAAACAAGCCAGTTTATAATTTAGAAGTAATACCCGAGGAAGTTGATAACCTTGAAGAGGCTCTGAGCGAAGTTGAAAAAGTTATTCAAATAACTGAGCAACAAAAAGCTGACTTTCTAGATGACATTAAACACAATCGCCGCTTTAAAAGCCAAGTATTAAAAGCCCGTTTAGACGAAACCGAAGTTGCAAAGTTCTCGGTTAATCAGCATAAGTTTCCTGGCTTTAGTATCGAAGCGCGTTTAGCTCGCTATTACCCTTATGGTGATACCCTTACCCATGCCTTAGGTTATGTTGCCAAACTCAACAAAAAAGAACTCACCAAACTTGAAGCTGAAGGCCAAGCTACTAACTACCGTGCAACACACGACATTGGTAAGCTGGGTATCGAAAAGTATTACGAAGAACTCCTTCATGGTGTGGTTGGTTCGCAGCGCGTTGAAGTGAATAACCGTGGCCGAGTTATACGCACTTTAAGCCTCACACCACCTGAGCCTGGTCACGACTTAGTACTTACTTTGGATATTGGCCTGCAACAAATTGCTCAACATGCCTTAAAAGATATGCGTGGTGCCATTGTAGTGCTTGATGCTAAAGATGGCGGCGTTTTAGCGCTCTACTCTAACCCAAGTTATGACCCGAATTTATTTGTTCATGGTATCAGCAGCACAGATTACAAAAAGTTGTTAAACCCTGACAGACCGCTAATTAACCGTACCACGCAAGGGCGTTATGCCCCTGCCTCTACAGTAAAACCTCATATGTCGATCCTTGCCCTTGAAGAAGGACTTGTAACCGAGCAAACACAAATTTGGGATCCGGGTTTTTTCCAAATTCCTAATGTGGAGCACAAATGGCGTGACTGGAAACGTTGGGGCCATGGTCATGTTGATGTTTATCGTGCTATTGAAGAGTCATGCGATACCTATTTTTACGATGTTGCTTACCGTTTAGGGATCACCAAAATCAGTGACTTTATGACGCAGTTTGGCTTTGGCGAACTTTCTGGAATCGATATTCATGAAGAAACATCTGCCATTATGCCATCGCGAGAGTGGAAAGAAGCCCGCTTTAGAGAATCATGGTGGCGCGGCGACACCATTTCAGTGGGTATCGGGCAAGGTTATTGGACCGCAACACCGATGCAAATAGCTAATGCTACCAACATATTAGTGAACCGCGGACTCGATCACCCTCCGCACCTTGTACAAGTCGCTAAAAAAGAAAACGAAGTAACGCAAATTAATAATGATGAAAAGCCACCTGTAGTATTAAAAAATCCACATCATTGGCAAATTGCGCTAGATGCGATGCACAACACCGTACATAAAGTCACAGGTACGGCGCATAAAGCATTTAAAGGGGCGAATTACGACCCAGCTGGTAAAACAGGTACTGCTCAGGTTGTGAGTATTGCTCAAGGTGAGCGTTACGACGCAAAATCACTTAAAGAGCGCCAACGTGATAACGCTATCTATGTTGGTTTTGCACCCTATAACGATCCACAAATTGTGGTCTCTGTGGTGGTTGAAAACACCGGTGGTGGTAGTACAGTTGGTGCGCCTATTGCGCGTCAATTAATGGATTACTACTTCTCAGCGAACCCGATTCAAATAGCCCAAAGTGACGCGCCATGATCCCATTAAATAAAAAACGCTCAATTTGGCAGCGCCTACACCTCGATTTACCACTACTTATCGCCCTTATGACGATGATGGTAGCCAGCCTTGCTATTGTTTACAGCGCTAGCGGCCAAGACTCTGCCATGATGATACGCCACGCAACACGTATGTTTGGCGCTATCTTAGGTATGTTTATACTCGCGCAGTTTTCGCCTAACACATTAAAGAGTATGGTTATTCCGCTCTACTGCGTGGGGCTTTTAATGCTGGTTGGGGTGTTGTTATTTGGGGTAAGTTCAAAGGGTGCACAGCGCTGGCTTGACTTAGGTGTGACCCGTTTCCAGCCGTCAGAGCTAATGAAAATTGCTGTGCCAATGATGGTTGCATGGTATATCGGGCGTAACCATTTACCGCCAAGAATCATCCATTTAATTATTGGCTTTGCGATTGTAATGGTGCCAACCATTTTAATTAAAGAGCAACCCGACTTAGGTACCTCTATTCTGATTGCCAGCTCAGGGATATTTGTATTGTTTTTATCTGGGCTAAGTTGGCGTCTTATTGGCTTTTTATCTGCCACTGTTGGTTTGGCAGCATGGCCTTTTTGGCATTACGTGATGCTTGATTATCAAAAGCAACGGGTATTGACCTTTTTAGATCCTGAAAGCGATCCGCTTGGCTCGGGTTACCACATTATTCAATCGAAAATTGCGATAGGTTCTGGCGGCGTTGAAGGTAAAGGCTGGCTACAAGGCACCCAATCACAATTGGAGTTTTTACCTGAGCGTCATACCGATTTTATCTTTTCTGTACTGAGCGAAGAGTTTGGCCTGTTCGGGGTTTGTTTATTACTTTGTATGTACTTGTTTATTATTGGCCGTGGCTTATATATTGCGGTTAATGCGCAAGATGCGTTTGGTAAACTGCTTGCCGGCGCATTAACACTCACCTTCTTTGTTTATGTATTTGTAAATATTGGCATGGTTTCGGGCTTACTGCCTGTAGTAGGTGTTCCGTTACCTCTAATAAGCTATGGTGGAACCTCAATGGTGACCTTGATGGCCGGATTTGGCATTATCATGTCTATCGCCACCGATAAAAGGATGCTTTTAAAATAATGACACAGCGAGTCAATTACTTACTTATAGCGTTATTTTCTGTGCTGCTTGCGGCGTGTAGCTCTTCATCTCAGCAAGGCCGTTATGCTATGGAGCATGATGCAGCCCCGCTTCGAAAACCAACCGAGCTGGAAATGCAAGATGCTATAGTCACCCCGGTTGTTAAAAGTGCAAGCGCTAGTCGCCCTTACGAAGTCCGTGGTAAACGCTACACGCCGATGTTAGATGAAACTGGCTACTCTGAAGAAGGCATTGCTTCGTGGTATGGTCGAAAGTTTCACAATTATCACACCTCAAACGGCGAGGTGTACGATATGTTTGCGATGACAGCAGCTCATAAAACACTGCCGCTACCGAGCTTTGCCAGAGTAACAAATTTAGACAACGGAAAATCAGTAATTGTTCGCGTAAACGACCGAGGCCCGTTTCATGATGACCGGATTATCGATTTATCTTATTCTGCGGCCTATAAATTAGGTTATTACCGACAAGGTACAGCCCGTGTTAAGGTTGAGGCTGTTACCCTTGCCAATTCTGCCCCTCGTTTAAGCTACATTCAGGTTGCAGCGGGAAGTACTCTTGCTAATGTTGAAGCGCTCGCGTTTCAACTTCGTCAGCAATATCATGTGCCAACAAACATTGTTGAAAAAGATGGAATCTATCGATTACGTCTTGGTCCAATAAAAGATGCCGCAGAAGCACAAGCAGTTTTAGAAAAGCTAAAACAAAACCAATTTCAGAACGCGTTCTTGCTTTACAGTGAGTAAGACCTTTAGAATAGGTCAACGCAACATGTTTAACTTTAACCATTAATGAGTACGATGAAATCTATAAAATATAAAATCTTAAGTGGCGTTTGTGGCCTTGTTTGCACTGCTAGCGTATTTTCTGCAACAGCCCAAATTATCCCTGCCCCACCTCAAGTTAATGCGAAAGGTTATTTCTTGGTTGATTTCACCACAGGTAAAGTAATTGTCGAAGGCGAAGCTGATACAAAATTAGCACCGGCTAGTTTAACCAAAATGATGACCAGTTATGTAATTGGTACTGAAATAAAAGCAGGTAATATTGCACCAACTGATATGGTTACAGTCAGTGAAAAAGCCTGGGCAAAGAATTTTCCTGAATCATCAAAAATGTTTATCGAAGTCGGTAAGCAGATCAGTGTTGATGACTTAAACCACGGTATCATTATTCAATCAGGTAACGATGCCTGTGTAGCAATGGCTGAACACATTGCCGGTAGTGAAAGCGCATTTGCTGATTTAATGAATGCCCACGCTGAAAAGCTTGGCATGACTAACAGCCACTTCGTAAATAGCCATGGTTTAGATACTAACGAACACTTCACGACACCACGTGATATGGCAACATTAGGTGCTGCACTTATTCGCGATGTACCAGATGAGTACGAAGTATACGCGAAAAAATCATTCACTTTTAACGGCATCAAGCAATACAACCGTAACTCATTGTTATGGGATGAAAGCATGAACGTTGACGGTATTAAAACTGGCCATACATCAGAAGCGGGTTATAGCTTAGTAACTTCTGCAACTAAAGATGACATGCGTTTAATCGCGGTAGTAATGGGCACAGAAAGCGAACGTGCTCGTAAAGTTGAAAGCAAAAAGCTATTAAACTACGGTTTCCGCTTTTTCGAAACAATCACGCCATATAAAGCAGGCGACAGCTTTGCTGAGCAACGTATTTGGATGGGTAACAAAGAAAACGTATCGTTAGGTATCTTAGAAGATACACCTATTACTATTCCACGTGGTCAGCGTAAAAACTTAAAAGCGAACTTCGAGCTTGATAAAACATTAGAAGCGCCGCTTGCTAAAGGTACTAAAGTAGGCACGCTATTCTTACAGCTTGAAGGTGAAGAAATTGCACAATATCCACTAGTTACACTAGAGGAAGTGGAAGAAGGCAGCTTCTTTAGCAAGATCTACGATTACCTACGTTTACAAATTCAGTAATCTGGTCATAAAGTTTATAAACGCCTTGCACCGCAAGGCGTTTTTTTTTGTCTGAAAAATGATAGAATGCGCTCCATATCAGTCGCGCTGGGTCGAGTGCGTCGTAATCTAAGTTTGCTTAACGCCAAGAAATGGCAGAGAACACCTCTATTAAGCACACTCACTGTTTGAGGAGTCACCGTCGTGGTTCAACCTGTAAAAAATACTAAGTTTGACGAGTATTTAGATTTCCCATGCCCATTCACATTTAAAATCATGGGCTTAGCTAACGTAAATCTAACAGATCAGATCCTAGAAAAGCTGCAACCAATTGCACCTGGCGATTATGCGCCAAAGGTAAAACCAAGCAGCAAAGGTAATTACGAATCTGTAACGCTTGTAGCAACCGTTACAAGTAAAGAGCACATTGAAGAAATTTATAACGTGATCAGCAACATCGATGACGTACGTCACATGCTATAGGCCGATTACGGAGTAAGTCGTGAGCGAAAGAGAATTAATCGTTCGTCAACTAGGTCGTCAGCGTTACATGCCAATTTGGCAAAAAATGCAATCTTTTACCGACACCCGTGATGAGCACACAGCAGATGAAATTTGGCTTGTAGAGCACGAGCCAGTATTTACGCAAGGCCAAGCAGGCAAAGCTGAGCACTTATTAAATACCGGTGATATCGAAGTGATCCAAGTGGATCGTGGTGGTCAAGTTACCTATCACGGACCAGGCCAACAAATGATGTATGTGCTATTCAACTTACGTCGTTTAAACATTGGTGTAAGGGAGCTAGTAACCTGGCTTGAAGAGTGCATTATTGATACGTTAAAAGACTACGACATTGATGCCTACGCGAAAGCGGATGCACCCGGTGTTTACGTTAACGACAGCAAAGTTGCCTCATTAGGCCTTCGCGTTCGCCGCGGTTGCTCTTTCCACGGTTTAGCACTAAATGTAAGTATGGATCTAAGTCCATTCTTACGTATTAATCCATGCGGCTATGCTGGCATGAACATGGTGCAAACAACCGATCTTAACGGTCCGCAAAACCTCGAGCAAGCAGGTGCAGGGCTTGTAAAACACATGATTAAAAAGCTTAATGCTACTGTGGTTAAGCACACTGAAGGGTTTGAAAACGAATGAATAAACCAGTCAAAATGGAACCAGGCGTAAAACTGCGTGATGCAGAAAAAATGGCACTGATCCCAGTTAAAGTTTTACCGACTGAAAAAAACGAAATGTTGCGTAAGCCAGAGTGGCTAAAAATTCGCTTACCAAAATCAACTGAACGTATTGATGGTATTAAACAAGCGATGCGTAAACATGGTTTACACTCAGTGTGTGAAGAGGCTTCGTGCCCTAACCTATCTGAATGTTTCAACCATGGTACTGCGACTTTCATGATCTTAGGTGCTATTTGTACTCGTCGTTGTCCGTTCTGTGATGTTGCCCATGGCCGTCCATTAAAGCCAGACGCAGCTGAGCCAGAAAAGCTAGCGCTGACTATTAAAGACATGAAGCTAAGCTATGTTGTAATCACCTCAGTAGACCGTGATGATTTACGTGATGGTGGTGCACAGCACTTTGCTGACTGTATTCGTGAAATTCGTAAGCACAACCCAGAAATCACGATTGAAATTCTAGTACCTGATTTCCGTGGTCGTATGGACAGAGCCCTTGATATCTTAATCGAGACGCCGCCAGATGTATTTAACCACAACCTAGAAACAGCACCGCGTTTATACAAATTAGCGCGTCCAGGTGCTGACTATAAATGGTCACTTGAGTTGTTACGCCGCTTTAAAGAAGCACATCCAGATGTGAAAACTAAGTCTGGTTTGATGGTAGGTTTAGGTGAAGAAATTAGCGAAATCGAAGAAGTGTTACGTGACTTACGCGAGCATAACGTTGATATGCTAACAGTAGGTCAATACCTACAACCTTCTAAGCACCACTTACCGGTTAAACGCTATGTGCCGCCAGCAGAGTTTGATGCTTTAAAAGATTATGCAGACGAAATTGGCTTTACACATGCGGCCTGTGGTCCATTTGTTCGCTCAAGCTACCATGCTGACCAACAAGCAGCTGGTAAAGAAGTGAAGTAATACTTTTACAATTATTTAAAAGCCCGCATTAAGCGGGCTTTTTTATGTTCCAAAATATCAGCGCCCATAACGCGCTAAGAACATTTTTACAGTTTCGTTTATTACTTTGTTATCTGAGTCGCCTTCTTGGCGCTCAAAGCCATACAGCAACGGATAAAAGATCAGCGACTTTAACTGATACACAAACTGTTTTGCTGCAAACTCAACATCATCAATAGTTAAAACCTGTGCTTTCACACCTGCTTCTAAAAACGCCACCAGATCTTGCATACAGCCCATGTTATTACTGGCTAATGATTTTGCTAAATCAGGCTGCTGTAACATCTGCATAAAAGCGACTTTCGCTACTTTTAAAAACTCTTCAGAGGTCAAAAGTGCCACTTCTTGTTCAGCAATGCGTGTTAACTGCTGTGCAATTGGCACAGCAGCATCAAATACAACCGCTTGCTCTTGGCGGACTTTTTCAAACATAAACACTAGAATGGCTTGAAACAACACATCTTTATTTTCAAAGTGATTATATACGGTACGCTTTGAGGCACCCGCTAAGCTTGCAACCTGATCCATACTGGTATGCTCAACACCTTGCTGAAAAAACAATGTCTCAGCAGCATTCAAAATATCTAATCGTTTTCTCTGTGATAATTTCATGGACCCCTCCGATAAGGGTTACTAGTGTAACGCAAAAATAAAAAATGCACTAGATAGTTTACTTTTATAGCAAACCATGAAAAACTACACCGTGTAGTTTACTTATGGTGACGATATGAAATTTCTAAAATGGCTCGCAATCGCCACTCTATGCATCGTGATAGGAGTGTTTATTATGAATAATCAATTAGCCGCTGAAGGCGTGAGTGATAACAGCCACTCTGCGCAATTATCTGATGGCAAGTTCCACAATACTGCTGAGGTAGAAAGACCCAGCTTTAAGAAAACGCTAGGTATCTTCAAACGCTTTATTACAGAAAAGAAAATTGATGCAGAGCCAAAAGGTGAACTGCCTATGCATTCTGTTTCTCATGCACAGCTTGAGCGTTTATCTAATGACACAGTGCATTTTGTGAAATTAGGTCACTCCTCTATTTTAGCGAAAGTGTATGGCGAATACTGGCTATTTGATCCGGTATTTTCAGAACGCGCTTCGCCTTTTTCATTCATGGGGCCAAAGCGCTTTCAGCCAACACCTATCAGCATTGCAGAGCTACCAAACATTGCTAAAGTGTTTATTTCACACAACCATTATGACCACTTAGATAAAGCGGCAATTAAACAGCTTGTTGATAAAACAGATTCTTTTTATGTGCCATTAGGAGTCGAAAACGACCTGAAAAAATGGGGCGTTGATGAACAAAAAGTCCATAGTTTTGATTGGTGGCAAGAGAAAAATATGGCAAATAGCCAAATTGTATTTACCCCAACTCAGCACTTCTCTGGCCGAGGTTTAACAGATGGCAATACAACCCTTTGGGGCTCTTGGGCTATTAAAGTAAATGACAAGCGCTTTTATTTTAGCGGTGACTCTGGCTATTTTTCTGGCTTTAAAGAGATTGGTAATCGTTATGGGCCGTTTGATATCACTTTTATTGAAACCGGTGCTTACGACAAAGATTGGGCTGACATTCACATGACACCAGAACAATCAGTACAAGCTCACCTCGATTTACAAGGTGATGTGATGGTGCCAGTGCATAATGGAACATTCGATCTGGCCTTTCATGCTTGGTATGACCCACTTAAACGTGTTGCTAAAAAAGCAGGACAAGAGCAAGTATCACTGAGTACTCCGTTAGTTGGTGAGGTATTTAAAATTCAAGATACCGCCATTGATAAAGCGTGGTGGTAAAATTGACAGGATGAAAGGTGCATTATTATCCTTTCATCCTGAATAATTAGTTATTTGTAGACTCTTTCTGGACAGCCCCCTTCGCGTCCCATATAGTGAAACCCTGTGCAATCAACCAGAAAAACTATGACAACTCACCTTAAGTATGCAAGCTTAGCACTTGCAATTGGTTTATTCGGCTGCTCTGAGCAACCAACAACAAGCACTGATGAACCAAGTGCTGAAAGCAATGAAGCCGTGAACATTGCCAATGTACGCTCACATATTAAAACCCTCGCCTCTGATGAATTCTTAGGCCGCGGCCCTTTAACTGAAGGCGAAACGCTCACTATTAACTATTTAGCTGATGAATATAAAAAACTCGGCTTAAGCGGTAGTTTTAATGGCGAGTTTTTACAGCCAGTTACTATGGCAAAACTCACTCCAGATCAAAACATGACCTTACAAGTGGGTGATTTAAGCTTTAATGCTGGCAGTGATTTTACCGCCCGTACTCAACAAATTAACCCTGAGATCAACATTGATGGCTCTGATGTTGTGTTTGTTGGCTATGGTATTAATGCACCTGAATATAATTGGGATGACTTTGCAGATATTGATGTAAAAGACAAAACAATTATCGTGCTTGTTAATGATCCTGGTTTTGCCACCCAAGACGACACGCTTTTCACCGGTAATGCTATGACCTACTACGGTCGTTGGACTTACAAATATGAAGAAGGTGCTCGCCAAGGTGCAAAAGCAGTATTTATCGTTCACGAAACTGCTCCTGCCGCATACCCTTGGGGCGTTGTAGAAAGCTCGAACACGGGTAGCAAATATACCTTAATCGACCAAGATAAGAATGCTTCTGACATCCCTGTAATGGGTTGGATTGATGAGCAAGCGGCAAATGAAATTTTTGCTCAAGCAGGCCTTGATTATCAAACTGAAAAAGCCAACGCACTAAAAGCTGACTTTAAACCTGTCGACTTAAAAGCGAAAGCAGCGCTGACACTGAAAAGTGATATCTCTCAAGCGCAATCGCATAATGTTGTTGCAACGCTTAAAGGTAGCGAAACTCCTGATGAGTACATTGTAATTGGTGCGCACTGGGACCACTTTGGCACCAAGCAAACTGATGACGGTGTGAAAATCTACAATGGTGCTGTCGATAATGCTTCAGGTAGCGCAGCAACGGTTGAAATAGCCCGTATTCTTACTGAAATACATAAGAAAAAACCATTTAAACGCTCGATTATCTTTGCCAACTTTACGGCTGAAGAAACAGGGCTTATTGGCTCAGAGCAATTCGCTACTGGCGAAATTGTACCAACTAAACAAATGGTAGCACTGCTTAATATTGATGGTATGAACGTGCTAGACGGCGTTGACTACATATTACAATACGGTAAAGGCATGTCTGAAATGGAAGACTACCTTGCAGATGCAGCGAAAGCACAAGGTCGTCATGTAAAAATGGACCCGCGTCCTCAAAATGGTTTGTTCTTCCGCTCTGATCACTTCTCTCTAGCTAAGCAAGGCGTTCCTAGCTTACTATTTATGAGTTTAGGTGATACAGATCCTGATTACATCGCGCACAAATATCATAAAGAAGCTGACGACTATTCAGCAGATTGGTCTATGGGCGGTGTTAAGCAAGATATTGAACTGATCGTTGATATTGCTGCCAAACTTGCTGATAACGGCGATTGGCCTAAGTGGAAAGCCGAGTCTGATTTCAAAGCTCGTCGCTTACAAGACAAGCAATAACCTTCGCTTAGATACAAAAAACCGAGCTAGTTGAAGTTAGCTCGGTTTATTATTGGTGAGTTTTACTTATTACTCGCTAATTTTAGCCTTAAGTGATTGTGCTTCTTCTTGCACTTCCTCAGGGCCATTGGCAATAACATCTTCAACGGCTTGCAGCGCTGAGTCAAAGTCGTCTATTTCGATATATGCCCGCGCTAAGTCCAGTTTTGCTGAGTAACCACCACTTTCGGCATCAACATCAGTTGGGTTATCACCCGCTAGTAAGTCATTAAAATCACTCAGCCCTACATCCATATCAACCTCATCATAAGGTTCGTGGTCGAGTGCTTCATCGTCACTTTGTTCAAGTAATGAATCGATATCTACAAACTCATCCGTTGAAGTAGTTTGCTCCTCGGCATCTAATGCCTGTACTTCAGGTTCAACTGGCTGTTCGCTTTCACCCTGTAAGTCTTCATTTAATAGTGCATTAAAATCAACATCGAACTCAGTTGCATCAGCAATATCAGCTTCATCTGGCTCTGCTAGTTCATTTAACAGTGCATCAAAGTCTGTTTGAGTAAGGTCAGCCATAAAATCATCATCGATTTCATCGTCTGACAGCTCACTTAAATCAGCCTCGTCAGCTAAATTAGACTCGATATCAGCTAATGTTTGCTCAGCTTCTAGGGCATCATCAAGTTCAATATCGTCCAATTCGAATTCAGGGAAACCTTCTAATTCGTCTTGGCTATCAGCCACCTCATCGTCAATTGGCGCTTCGCTCGTTAACTCTGTTGTGCCTTCACTCTGTGATTGATCCGATAAGTCGTCCTCAGGATCAAGAATATCATCTTCTGTAAATTCATTATCAAGCAAGATCTCATCATCAAAATCATCGTCTAGCTGATCAAGCTCATTACCCGTTGCTAATGAATTAGCAAGGTCTTGCTCTGCCTGACTTAACTGTAATGGTGCATCTTCATCTAACTCACTAGAAGTGTCTTCATCAGATTCATCCAATTCAAAACCGGCTTCATCTAGCTCAAGCTCTGGATACTCTTCCAACTCTTGGCTAGGAGTCACGGTATCTTGCTGTAATGGCTCTTCGTCGGCGGTTAAATCAAATTCATCAGTTAGGTCTTCATCTGCTAGCGGATCATCGCCTAAATCAATTTCAACTTCTTCTATGTCTTGCTCTGGTTCATCTATTGACCAGTCTGGTGCTTCGACATAGTCATCTTCTTCACCAATTTCATTTAATAACTCATCGACACTTTTCAGTGATGGATCATCAAACTCGTCAAGGCTATCATCTTCATCTAATAGCTCATCGCTATCTTCATTAAACTCTTGATTAAGCGCTTCATCGATATCAACTTCGTCACTATCATCCGTATCATCAACCAACTCTGATGCAATCGATTCAACATTCATGTCATCAACCGCTTGATCGGCATCGGCTAAATCTTCTAGCGACTCTTGTAGGTTCTCATCATGCTCTGCACTGTCACTCTGTTCATGACTTAAATCTGATATCTGCGCTTCAGTGTCTTGCTTCAGCTCATTTGTTTGCTGAATAAGCTCTTCAAGCTCATCATCAACGTCAGAGTCCTGCTCATCACTAGTGTCTTCATCAAGTAGTGAGTCAATATCTGCTACATCGAGTTCATCGTCTTGCTCAGCATTGTCATCAATATCTGAGCTACTTTCATTTGTTAACTCAGGTTCTTCTGACTCTGCATCAACCTCATCAAGTAGTGAGTCGATTTCATCAGTATCAAATTCATCGCTTAAATCATCCGTAATAGGATCTTCGGTAAGCTCTTCAACTGGTTCTTGTTCTGGCTCTTCCTGCGCTTCATCCAATAATGAGTCGATGTCATCGACATCTAAATCATCATCAAGCTCATCTTCGTCAATTAAGTCGTCTGCACTAGGTTCTTCAATTGGCTCTTCTACAAGCTCTTCAGGCTCTGACTCTGTCTGAGCTTCATCGAGTAATGAATCAATGTCATCGACATCCAAATCATCATCAATTAAATCGTCTGCACTAAGTTCTTCTGCAAGCTCTTCAGGCTGCTCTTCAACTGGTTCTTGTTCTGGCTCTTCCTGCGCTTCATCCAATAATGAATCAATGTCATCGACATCTAAATCATCATCAAGCTCGTCTTCGTCGATTAAATCGTCTGCGCTTGGTTCTTCGGTCGGCGCTTCTTCTTGAACTTCATCTAATAGCGAGTCAATGTCATCAACATCCAGCGCATCATCTAAATGGTCGTTTTCTAATGAATCATTAGTTTCAGCTGCTGGCTCGTCTGTTTGCGCTTCATCAATTAAGCTGTCGATATCGAAATCATCTTCATCGATGAGTTCAGCTTCAACGTTAGTTGTTGAGGCATCATTATTTTCATCGAGTAAGTCATCAATATCGTCTAGGTTTACATCTTGATTAGAATCCGTGTTGTTTTGCTCATCAATTAAGCTATCAATGTCAAAATCATCTTCAGCGTCATCTTCTGCAAGCTCTTCACTAAGCGCTGCCATTTCATCATTGGCGTTATCTAACGAGTCATCTTCATCAGTATCAAATAGGTCATCAATGTCATCAGCACTTAAAATATCACCCGATGAATCTGCTGGAGACTGCTCACTATCTAGGTCAATTTCATCACCTAAACTATCGTCATCGGTTTGATCGAAATCTTGCTGTAAAAATGCATCTAAATCATCATCGTCGCCAGCCGTAGCTGATGATTCATCATTAAACTCGATGTCATCAGTTAATAAACCTTCTAGTTCATCTTGATTTAAAACACTGTCATCTTCATCAAAACTATCATCGATGCTGTCGTCAAAAATGATGTCATCATCAGGCAGCATGTCTTGGTCTAAGTCGTCATCTAACCGCACACTCAAGTCATCATTGTCTTCGACCGGATCAGGAACTAGCGGATCAGTTTCTATAATTGGTTCTAAATCATCATCAGCATTATAACTTGGGCTTTGTGGTAAAAATTCATCGTCATCGCTGGCATCTGTATCATCATTGGCGCTGTTGCGTTTTTTCAAAAACATCACAACGGCTGCAATGATCAGTAATGCAGGAATAAACATTAATGCACCGAGAACAAATGGGTTGCTCAGTAAACTCGAAAAACTAAACCCACTGTCCTCTTCAATCTTTTTTGCTTTTTGCTGCTCTATGATTTCATTTTGTTTAGTGATCAACTCTTTCAGTTGCTTTTGAATTTCACTGTCTTGGCCAAGTTGATCACGAACGGTTTCAAGCTCTTTAGAAATACCGCTCAGTTGCTTTTTGAGCTTGTTGTTCTCAGCTAAGATTTCTTCAACATTTTCAACCGACGATTTAAACTGCTTTTGTAACTCTACTAGCTGCGTGCCCTGTTCTGTTTTAATGGTGTTGATTTCTTGCTTAAGTTCTTGTTTTGCTTCGTCTACATCAACTTTACGGGCTTGAGTTACTTTCTTTTGCGATTCATTAATTTCAGCTGTAGTCAGCGTGCCGTTTTTCTTTTTTTCCCACAGCTCATCATCCTGTTCAGAGCGGGCTTTTGCTAATGTCGGGTTGACCGCACGCATTTCTGCAATGGTTGGAATTTTTAGGTATGCGCCATCACGCATATGATTTAGGTTTTGGTCTAAAAATGACGATGGGTTTTTGTCATACAGAGCTTGCATGACCTGATAAATACTTACAGAGTTGTCAGGGCGAATTTTAGCGGCAATACGCCATAATGTATCGGTCGGTTTAATTGGACCAATAGAGCGCCCCTGCGCACCGTAATCGACACCTTTAGGGCCTTTAAGTGTGGTGCCTTCATCAGAGTATGTCGGTGTTACCACCAATGCAGACGCTAATATGAAGAGTGTTGCTAAACCGCGCATGCTGATCCTTTATGTTTTAAATGTTAACGCAGCAACCTTGGTTGCTTAAACATCAAGTAATTCTTGCAGAATTGATTCTTAATTATGTTTTCTTGCAAGCTCTATTCCAGCTGCAAACTATAACTTAGTTGCCTTGCAATATCTATTGCAACACCTTAATAGTAAATAGCTTAAATAATAGCGGCTGAGAGGCTTTTTTATTGTTATCGTTAAGTTTATACGCTTTTACAGCGTATGCGGCAATAATTTGGCAGTGAATTCACAAAAAAAGCGGCAAATTGCCGCTTTTCTTAAATTTAGCTCAGCCTAAATCATCAGATTTATAAATAATTTGCGATTAGCTCTTCAGCAATCTGCACACTATTTGTTGCCGCACCTTTGCGCGTATTATCGCTAACAACCCACATGTTTAAACCATGTGGGTGCGAAATATCAGCACGTAAACGACCTACGTATACAGTATCGTTACCACTTGCGTCTGATACTGCTGTTGGGTAATCGGCTAAGTCTTCAATAAACTCTACACCAGGTGCATCGTTTAATAGCTGCTTCACATGTTCGATATCTACTGGCATACGCGTTTCAATATTAATCGCTTCACTGTGACCAAAGAACACGGGAACACGAACACAAGTAGGGTTAACCACAACACTGTTATCACCTAAGATTTTTTGTGTTTCGTTGACCATTTTCATTTCTTCGCGGGTATAACCGTTATCTTCAAAGCTGTCGATTTGTGGGATCACATTAAAAGCGATTTGTTTAGGGAAAACGGCATTATCCATCGGACGCGCATTCATTAAGTTTGCTGTTTGCTTAGCTAGTTCATCAACGGCTTCTTTGCCCGCCCCTGATACAGCTTGATAAGTTGATACGTTAATGCGGTCAATGCCATAAGTATCATAAATTGGCTTTAATGCCACCAGCATTTGAATCGTTGAGCAGTTAGGGTTTGCAATGATGTTGCGGTTTCTGAAATCCGCTAAGCTTGATGCATTCACTTCAGGAATAATTAGTGGCACATCGTAGTCATTACGAAAGTGTGAGGTATTATCAATTACCACACAGCCTGCGTCCGCCGCAATCGGTGCGTATTTTTCAGAGACACTGCCGCCTGCTGAAAATAAACCAATGTGAGCTTGGCTAAAATCAAACTCTTCAACATCGATTACTTCAATGCTCTCACCGCGAAATTGAATTTCTTCACCAGCACTACGGCTGCTTGCGAGTAAAAATAATTGGTCTACCGGAAACTTACGATCTTCTAAAGTTTCGATAATCTGACGACCCACTAAACCTGTGGCACCTAATACGGCTACATTAAATTTTTGCGACATGTGTTTTCCTCTTTTGAATAAAGCAAATGGCTTTATTCGTTAATTCTAAATCCCAGTGCAGCTAATGCGCCTTCACATGCACTGTTGGCAGCCACCGACAAAGTACTAAACTCTCGTCGTGGCGGGTAATTCTTACGTAAACTATCAAAGCCTTCGCTTGCTAATTTACTTCGTAAAATGCCATCGTCGCGACGCACATCATAAATTAAGTGCACTAAGCGACCTATATCATCCAGGTTAAAGGTTTCACCTAGCGTGACAGAGTGGCTAATTGGTTCTGGCAAAAAATCGCCCAGAGACTTAAGCGCTGCGATGCCTTCAAGCTCACATACTTGCTGATACAGCATTTGTGTACCGCGGGCTTTGCCTTCAAGTGTATGCCCTGCAATATGCACACTGGCATAACGTACATAATCAAGCAGAGGTGTCAGTATATTGGGTTCGTTTTCCCAAACATCAAGCACACAATCTAATTTTGCGCCTTGCTCAAACAATGCTAGCAATGCTAGGTTATCAATCACATCACCACGGCTTGCATTGATAATCGTCATACTCGGCTTAAGTGCTTTTAAGCGTGTTTCGTCTAGCATGTGCAAGGTTTTATGCGGACCTTGTTTAACCAATGGCACATGAAAAGTCACAATATCGGCTTGGGCTAGTAATGTGTCTAACTCAATATGCTCTGCAAGCTCACCGGCTTCATGTTTTGGTGGATCACATAACAATACATTCATACCAAGCAGGCTAAGCTTATCACGTAAACAGCTACCTATACTGCCAACACCCACTATGCCGATGGTTTTACCTTGTAATGAACTGGCATTTTCTTGGCTCAAGCCATACAAACAGCTAATAACATATTCAGCAACCGCCACGGCATTACAACCTGGTGCGCTGCTAAATGCGATATTTCGCTCAGCAAGTAACTCGGTATCAATATGATCAACACCTATGGTTGCTGTGCCCACAAATTTTAATTTATCTGCTTGAGTGAGTAAGGCTTTATCTACATTGGTAACAGAGCGGGTTAACAAGATATCGACCCCGACTAGCTGCTCGGGTTGGAGATTACGGCCATCAAATCGCTCAACATCACCAAAATCGGCAAAGTACTGCTCAACCAATGGCATATTTTGATCTGCAAGAATTTTCATTTGTGTGTCCGAGAGGCAGAAAGTGGCGCTATTGTAGCGAATTTATCAGTATTCGGATAGGTAACAACTAAGACTTTATAACAAATGAAAAAGCCGAGCTATTGCTCGGCTTTAAGCAAATACTGGAGAGGTTTAACCTTTATATTTGCTCATTACTAATGTGGCGTTAGTGCCACCGAAACCGAAGCTGTTAGACATAACTGTATTTAGTTCAACGTCTTTACGCTCAGTTACAATATTTAGACCTTCAGCTTGCTCATCTAGTTCATCAATGTTGATAGATGGAGCAACAAAGTTATGCTCAAGCATTAATAGCGAGAAAATTGCTTCATGAACGCCTGCTGCACCTAAAGCGTGACCTGTCATCGCTTTGGTTGCACTGATCATTGGTGAGTTACCACCAAATACTTCTTGAATAGCGCCAAGCTCTTTCACATCACCAACAGGTGTTGAAGTACCGTGAGTATTTAAGTAATCAATACCGCCTTCAAGATCTTGCATTGCTTGCTTCATACAACGTACAGCGCCTTCACCTGATGGAGCTACCATGTCGTAGCCGTCAGACGTTGCACCGTAACCAGTGATTTCTGCATAAATGTGCGCGCCACGAGCAAGTGCATGCTCAAGTTCTTCAACAACAACGATACCGCCACCGCCAGAGATAACAAAACCGTCACGGTTTGCATCGTATGTACGTGATGCTTTCTCTGGTGTTTCATTGTACTTAGTAGACAATGCACCCATTGCATCGAATTCCATTGCGAGTGTCCAGTGAAGCTCTTCACCACCACCTGCAAAGATGACGTCTTGCTTACCTAGTTGAATTTGCTCAACCGCATGACCGATACAGTGTGCAGATGTTGCACAAGCTGAACTTAGCGAGTAGTTAACACCTTTGATTTTGAATGGTGTTGCAAGACACGCCGAAGTCGTACTCGCCATAGTACGTGGTACCATGTAAGGACCAACACGTTTTACGCCTTTTTCACGTAAAATGTCAGCGGCTTCAACTTGCCACTTAGATGAACCACCACCTGAACCCACTAATAAACCAGTGCGCTCGTTTGAAACTTGATCTTCACTAAGGCCTGCATCTTCAATCGCTTGTGCCATAGAGATATAAGCGTATGCCGCTGCATCGCCCATAAAGCGCATTGCTTTACGATCAACAAACTCTTTAACATCAATATCGATTTTGCCAGATACGTTACTACGTAGGTTGTAGTCAGCAAACTCTTGGTTGAACGCGATACCACTACGGCCTTGTTTTAATGATTCTAATACTTCTTCTTTGTTGTTACCGATGCTTGAAACAACACCGATGCCCGTAATAACGGCTCTTCTCATGGGTAATTACCTTAGCTCTATACTAAATTGTGTTCTATTTTACGCTGAAATTACTCTCGAAGTGGTCAGCTTTCTAGCGTACACATGTACTCTGAATGTCTAGCTTATAAATAACGCCAGACTATTTCAAAGAAAACACGTAAAATAATGAAAAAAGTTTGTAGTTAATTAGTTAAACCATGATCAAAAACGCACATATTCATTTTAATCACCTTGGTACCCCTGTCGCCGATCAGTTTGACGATGTTTATTTCTCTAATGACGATGGCTTAGCCGAATCACATTATGTGTTTTATCAACAAAACCATATCCCGCAACGATTACAAAATCATGACCGTGACCACTTTGCAATTGCTGAAACAGGCTTTGGTACCGGGCTTAACTTTTTAAATACATGGCAGCACTTTGCTGCTCACATTGATAGGCAGCATGCAGAGCAAGAAGTTCAAAATCAACCCGACCATAGTGGTAAAAAAAGTGTTACCCGCTTGCACTTTATCTCTTTTGAAAAATTTCCTATTAAGCGTGATGACCTTGCTCAAGCACTCAAAGCCTGGCCTAGTTTAAGCAAGTATAGTGAGCAACTAATTACTCAATACCCAATTAATTTGGCCGGCTGTCATCGCCTTGAATTTGCAGGCGGCAAACTAATACTCGACCTTTACTTTGGTGACGTGCAAGACAGCATTGACGCCATGAGCTACCCAAGCGAAGGGGTTGTTGATGCGTGGTATTTAGACGGCTTTGCACCAAGTAAAAACCCAGATATGTGGCAACAGAGTTTGTTCAACAAGATGCGTGCTATCTCAAGAGCAAATGCCACACTCGCCACTTTCACTGCCGCAGGCTTTGTAAGAAGAGGGCTAATCGAAGCAGGCTTCAGCATGAGTAAAGCAAAAGGCTATGGTAAAAAACGCGAAATGCTGATTGGCGAGCTCACTGAGCCTAATGCTCAACAATCAGGGCCTGCCTATTTTACTCATCAGCAAAGTGAACTGAGTAATGTGGCTGTTATTGGCGGTGGTATTGCCAGTAGCAGTGTACTGTATTCACTGGCAAAAAGAGGCCTAAAAGCCACGCTTTTTTGCCAAGACGAAGCGCTTGCCATGGGCGCTTCTCACAATGTACAAGGGGCTGTGTATCCGCATTTACAAGCGAAAAATTCACCACACAGTGAAATGTTCGCCCATAGTTTTTTATATGCGATGCGTCTGTACCAACAATTACTTGATGATGGTTTTGACTACCCTCACCAGTGGTGTGGTGTATTACAGCACGCGGTTAAACAAGGCCTAGCTGATAAACATCAAAACCTTGCCGATAAAGAACTTTGGCCAGTTGAATTAATGCGTAATGTAAGCGCCGAAGAAGGTGACGAAATTGCCGGTGTAGAAACAGGCTACTCAGGTGTATTCTTTGCAAAAGGCGGCTGGGTAAATCCACCAGCCCTGGTTACAGCACTATTTAATGCGGCAAATTCGTTAACTGCCACTACCAATAATAAAATGGACAGTCACTTTAATTGCCATATTGAAAAGCTCGAAAAAACCGCTGATGGCTGGTTACTACACAGCAAAGAGCAAACTTTCGGGCCATTTAGCGATGTGATTAATTGTGCAGGTGAACACAGTGACCAGTTTAGCCAAACTCAAGCGCTACCTATTGTTGGTGTGCGCGGCCAAGTCTCGCATGTGCAAGCAAGCGAGCAGTCAAAACGCCTAAAGACCGTGCTTTGCCATAAGGGCTATTTTACTCCTGAATATCAGGGCCATCATTGCATGGGCGCGACTTTTGAAAAAAACTCAAAAAGCCGTGAAGTTAAAGAGCAAGACAACCACACCAATCGCGAACAACTATTAAGTTTTTACACAAACAGCGAGTTTGCAACGACCTTAGGTGAGATAACAGCGGCAAAAGCAGCTGTAAGGTGCACCTTTATCGACCATCTACCTATGGCAGGTGAATGGGCTGAACAAAGTGATTATGTAAGCGCGTTTGCTAATCTACGCTTAGGTAAGCGTTATCAGTACCAAACGTTAACGAAACCTCAGCAAGGCTTGCATGTACTCACAGGCTTTGGTGCAAGAGGCCTGTGCAGTGCCCCTTTATGTGCTGAACATTTAATTGCTTGTTTAAACAATGAACCAAGGCCATTTAGCGAACGTGTGAGTCAGGCTATTCACCCCGCCCGCTTTATTGTTCGCGACCTAATTCGTAATAAAATTTAAAGGGGCTAAAAAGCCCCTTTTGATTGTTAATTACTTAATCGCTCAACTAGCTCTACGCGTCTGTTTAGCTGACGACCCAAATCATTTTTATTATTGGCAGCTGGCGCATAAGGGCCTACACCATAACCAATTAAACGCGACTCTTTAATGCCGTATTGACTCACGAGCGCTTTAACAACTGCTTTAGCTCGCTTAGATGACAGCCCTAAATTATATTCTGGGCTTCCTTTATCATCTGTATGACCAACAACGTACAAATTTAAGCTGTTATTTTTATTTAAAACATCCGCAATCACTTTTAATGACTCTGCTGACTCTGGCTTAATGTCTGATTTATCATGGTCAAAGTAAATGCCATAAATGGCTGCTTTACCTTTTTGCTCTAGCTGCTTTAACACTTGGTCCGGATTGGTTTTAACTAAATCGCCTTGTAAAGGCTCTGTTCGAATTATAACAAGCTGCACTCGCGTAGTGCCTTGGTAATTCCCAACAAAAAATGCGACATAGGTTGTTTGATTTTCTATGGTGCTTTTCATTAACTGATAGCGCGGCTGGCGATAATAGTTATAAACTTGTTTTACCGACAAGTGATCACCAAGTGCTTGTATTGCCTTTCGATCGTCACCACATGCTTGACGTTCGCAACTAAATACCGTTTCAAAGCCTTCTTTTGTTAAGGCAGACACATAGTTATGAAAAACCTTAAGGGTTGATACTTTTCTAATTTCATAAGTAATACGAGTGATATCGCCTGTCACATCTTCAGCAGGTAGCGCTTTGTTTTTACGGTTAAATATTCCTGTTGGTAGTGAAAATTCTTCGTAATCAATTTGCTCGTAGTCTTCAATAAAACTACCAGGATAACGGCTAAGTAATGGATGATCGCTTGAGCCTCGAATATCGTCTTTAGGTGCTTTGGTAACTGGATTTGATTGCTGTTTTGCAAAAGCAGCTGTATTGGCTTTTATCAGACCTGTTTCAAGCTCTTTAATCGCAATTGAGCTATTCATAACACGCGTTTTACTGTTGTACTGGCCAACAAATAACGACACTGCAAACTCAGGCTTTTCACCCTTAGTGGCAAGCAGATAATATGGCTTACGATGATAATTATAGAGCTGAAAGTAACCAACTTCCTCTGCAAAATCACTGCTGTCACCGCAAGCATCTAGCTGGCAAGAGTAAACAATATTAAAACCATCGGTGAGTAAAGCTTGTTTATAGTTTTCAAATACTTTGAGAGTGGCAACATTGTTTATTTCGTACAATGTGTGGTTTACATCGCCAATAAAGTCTGTGTAACTAAATCGTTCTGATGACTTTTTACTGTCATCAAACTGGCTCAGTAATTGTGTCTGTTCGCCACTGAGTTTAACCGACTTTTCAACGTCACTATTTGGATAAGGCGATAGCCATTGATTAGCAGATACTGCATTGCAAAATACCAATGTTACTAACACCAAAAGTTTAATAAATATTTTCACTTTAAGTCCTTTTAATTGATTTTGTACCTGATTCAATACTATGCCAAATAATACTTTTTTATTCAAAGTTTGCTTGTACCCCTTTAAAAATAAATCCACACCCCAAGGTCTTTAGTTACACAGCAATTAGAAGGAGTTTGATATGAAGACCTTAATCATTGGCGCAACGGGCCAAATAGGTAAAATGACCACCGAAAAAATGCTGGCAAGTGGCCATGACGTAGTGGCTCTGGTTAGAGACAAAAGCAAACTGACTGCGCTTGAAAGTAATAATTTAACGATTGTAGAGCAAGACCTCGAAAACGATTTTAGTCGTGCCTTCGAGGGTGTTGAACACGTGATTTTTAGCGCGGGCTCCGGCGGCGCAACGGGTGCTGATAAAACCTTACTGATAGATTTGTGGGCCGCAGTTAAAGCGATTAATTATGCGGTAGATGCCAAGGTTAAGCACTTTATAATGGTGAGCTCAATCGGTGCTGATGCCCCAGACAACATTGAAAGCAGTATCAAACCATATTTAGTTGCAAAGCACATGGCTGACCAATATTTAATCAATAGCGAATTAAATTACAGCATTGTCAGACCTGGCACGCTATTAAATGATGCAGCAAAGGGGTTTTTAACCACCACACGCCCTGCAACACGCCAAGATGCGGTGATCAACCGTGAAGATGTGGCAGATACCCTGCTATACCTTGCTGAACATACACCGAAAAAACCGCAAGTGTTTGAATTGTTTAATGGTGATAAGTCAATCGACAGCCTACTAAGCAATTGAATACGTATGCATAAGAAATAAGATTGAGAAAGCGCGTAAAGCACTTTAGTTTATTGTTTACATAATAATAACAAAGGTGCTTTATGCGTCATTTTGCTTTACTTTTTTGCTTTGCTTTTACGTCGGCTTGTTTTGCCGCACCGGTAAAAGTTCAAAGCTACAGTGGCGATACCTCCCTTCCCCACAAATTACTGATCAGCGCCATCGAACGTGCTGGCTTAGAGTATATTCACCCTTACGAAACCAATAAAGATATCTCTAATGCACGTATCTTAAACGATGTAAAAAACAACCAGCTGGATGTGATGTGGAGCATGACATCAACTCAGTTAGAACAGAATTATCAAGCCGTTTATATTCCCTTGTTTCGTGGCTTACTTGGCATGCGAGTCGCGATTGTGAAAGCACAAAATCGCGAACTGTTTAGCTCGGTAACTAGCTTACAAGATTTAAAACGTTTTACCGCTGGGCAAGGTAAAACCTGGCCAGATACGAAAATATTAAAAGCAAATCAACTGCCTGTTGTTACTACATTAAAATACCCTAATTTGTTCCCAATGCTTGAAGGCGAGCGCTTTGATTACTTCCCGCGTGGGGTGAATGAACCTTGGGATGAAATTGCCAATCACTCAGAGCTTAACCTAACTGTTGAGCCGCACTTGGTCATTAAGTACACCGCACCACTTTACTTTTTCGTCAACAAAAACAACCACACGCTGCATAAACAGCTAAATGATGCGCTAAACGAGATGATTGCTGATGGCACATTTAACGCCATGTTTTTGGCAGACAGCCAAGTACAAACGGTTTTATCAAAAGCCAACTTAAGCTCGCGTCGCGTAATTGAGCTAGATAACCCAACGTTATCGTCGAACACACCTAATAAAAATAGCCCTTTGTGGTTTAACCCATTTCAATGAGCGCACAATGAAATCATTAAAATATAAAATGACCTTGGCACTGTCTTTGTGCCTTTTACTGAGCGTGATCTTCGTGATCAGTGCAAACTACCTGCTGGCAAAGTCGAGTCAAACACAACAATGGCAAGACGACATCACGGCCCTTAATGAGCAAATGCAGGTTATTTTAGCCGAACCTGTATTCTCTTATGATGAACCGTTAATCAATCAGATTATTAAAGCCTTTTCGCAAAACAAACATGTACATAGCATTTCAGTGACAGATCATCGCAATAAGCCACTGGCCGCTATCACTAAACAAAGCAATAACGCATCGGTTAGCAAAACTATTGATTTGCACTATTTAGATAATTTAATTGGTCACATAAAAATTGGTTACTCACAAAAAGCACTGCATAGCACCATTGCTGAGTCGACACGCACCATGTTTATTACCTTGCTGGTCTCATTTATCGCCTTGGGTGCGGTGATTATTTATATCGTGCGACTGTTAGTGATAAAACCAATCGATAGCGTAAATAGCCTTGTTGATGAAATTGTCAAAGGTGAAGGCGACCTTACAAAGCGCATTAGCTATCAATCTAATGATGAAATTGGCTATTTGGTTGATGGTTTCAATCGCTTTATAGCGCAAGTACAAGAAATCATCACAGAGCTAGGCAGCACAGCCAGTGAGCTTGAAATGATAGCCAGCACAGTAAACGAAGCATCTGTGCGCTCTAAAAACGAAGCCGAGCTTGAATATAACCGCACTGATTCTGCAACCAATGCGCTTAGTCAGTTAAGTGAAGCAACCAAAGAGATTGCGCAAGGAGCTAATCAAACCGCGCAGCAAACAACCGACGTACACCGCTTGTGCCAACAAGGCGAACAAAATATGAATGCCAATGGCAACATGGTGGATGAGTTAGCTGCACAGCTCGACCACACATCAAACGTAGTTAAACAACTAAACGCCAGTAGTAATGAAATTAGCCAAGTGCTCGATGTTATAAAAAGTATTGCCGAGCAAACCAATTTACTGGCTCTAAATGCTGCTATTGAAGCGGCTCGTGCAGGTGAATCTGGTCGTGGCTTTGCTGTGGTAGCCGATGAAGTAAGAGCGCTTGCTAGTAAAACCTATGATTCAACGTCTGAGATTGAGTCGATTATTGTATCGCTACACAACAATACCTCTGACTGCGTAACGGCAACGGAGCAAAGTAAATCACTCAGTGATAAAGTGAGCCAAGCGAATCAAAAAAGCCAAGCAGTGTTTAAAGATATTGCTAAACAAATCAATACCATTAATCAAATGAACGAGAGCGTTGCAGCAAGTTCTGAAGAGCAAACCAGTGTGACCGCTGATATCTTAAATACCATGCAGCTTATTAACCAAGGCGCTAAGAGCCTATCGCAAGAAGCTCAGCACCTCGATAACACCATAGGCCAACTCAATGAATTAGAACGCGGCATCGTTGCTAAATTGGGTTTGTTCAAATACTAAAAGCCATAATTCCCTGCCACGCAAGTTGCAGGGAAAGCACCGTTAACACTAAACGAAAAATCTTTTTAAATTTATCTGACGAAATGCGGTGCAGTAACTTAAGGCCAAGCCAAGTGCCTAAAGCACCGCTCAATATCATGAGCATAACCAGCGGCAACCACTGCCAAAATGCAAAGCCCACAGCCCCATATAAAATCGCTTTTAAGGTATGTTGTACTGTCATGCAGCTTGAAAATGTGGCGGTAAATTTAAGCTTATTATAATTATTCACATATAAGCAGCTGCCAACCAAAGGCCCGCTTGCCCCCACAAACATCGAGATAAACGTGGTCCAAAGCCCAGCGAGAACACGCCATAACTTTGAGGTTTCTCTGAGCTTTGGCGTCACACCCCACAGTAAATAGAGCACAAAGGCAGCGACCACTATTTTCATTAATTCAAGGGGAATTGATGTGACAATCGTTGAGGCAACCAATGCTCCGATGACTCCCCCTAAAGAGAAGTACACAAACATAGCACCATCAATATGTTTAAACGTGAACAAAAAGCGGTTTGCGTTAGAGCCTAACTGCACTAACCCATGGACAGGAATAACCACACTCATAGGAAGCATAGATGCCATGATCACCAGCAGCATTAAGCCGCCACCCGCACCAAAAGCCGCTGAAATCATTGAAGTAAAGCCCGCAACCACAATGAGCATGATTGTGCTGATCGGACTTAATAAATCTCCACCCAAAAACTGCCAACTGATCAAATCCATTGTTACGCTTAAAATAGTGTGTTTGAGCTAACGCTACCATGACTCACCACTATTAGCGACATATTGGAAATTAGTTTCGACTAAAAGACCATATCAACCAAAAGAGAAGTGCCCCTAAATTCACAACTGGTCAGACTTATGGTTTCTTTTGTTAAACCTATGGGTTATAACTATGCCCACAACACAATAAAATTGAAGGCACAGCATGACACTGATGAATGTAAGTACACAAGGATCTGTTGCTATCTTAACTATGACAACAGCTGAAAATCGCCATAACCCTGCTTTTGCAGAGGCTTTTTTAAATTGCCTTGACGAAATCGAACATAACCCTGAACACAAAGCACTGGTGATCACTTCAAGCAGCGAAAAGTCATGGAGCTTGGGCATAGATACCGATTGGCTTATGCCTGCATTAAAAGCACAAAAATTTGCTGAAGTAAGTGGCTTTATGCACTCGATGGATGCGGTATTTAAACGCCTATTACTCTTCCCAATGCCAGTAATTGCAGCAATTAATGGCCACGCTTTTGGTAATGGCGCCATTTTATCGTGCGCTTGTGATTTTAGGTTTATGCAAAGCGATCGTGGTTTCTTCTGCTTCCCCGAAGTGGACTTATCAATCCCGTTTTTACCGGGCATGCTCGCTTTCATTAAAAAAGCCATTCCAGACTATCGTTTTAACGAAATGATGCTAACTGGCCGTCGCGTTACCGCAGGCGAACTTGCTACGGATCATGTTATTGAACAAGCCTGCCCAAACAACGAAGCTTTATTTAATACCGCCCTCGAATTTGCCAGCCAATTCGATAAAAAACGCGCGATTTTCGCCGAGCATAAAAAGCGCCTACACAAACACATCATCGACACCATCGATATTGAAAACAAACCGATTATTGATGCCGTTCAGTTGGTTGTTTGATTATAGATTCTGGACTTATTTCGGGGAGTTTTAGAAAAAGTTTTGGCAATAAAAAAGGCCGCTCTGAGAGCAGCCTTTTTCATATTTGGTGGAGCTGGGGGGATTTGAACCCCCGTCCGAAAAGCCTCGACCTTTGGTACTACATGCTTAGTATCGTCTTTTAGTTAACCTTATACAGCTCGGACGAACACGATCTGCAAAGGCGAGGCCGCTTAGTTTTAGCCCTTCAACCCCGGCCAGGGTTTCCGTAGCGAGTCCGTGTAGGGTGACACTTCAGAACCGGGTCCACAGACATACACCGGAGAAGTGCTAGCGGGCTATTATGCCGCTAGAGCGTAGTTATCGTCGTTTGCGATTACTTTAAATTGCGGCTTTTTTACGAGGCCAACCGCACCTCGACATGCACCTCGGGCGTCTTGAATTCCGTCGAATCCTAATCAGCCCCTGAATTTGGTATCTCATTCAGAGTGTTCGTGCAGTATAACTGAGTAGCCTATTCAGACTCAAGGCATTAATCGGGAAATTTTTGCTAAGTGCCTTTGAATGCTGAATTTTCAGGCAGGAAAAATCAGTTTTTATACATATTTTCACATTTTAATCATACAAATTCTTAACATAGTACAAAAGTTGTGCTGAAATAGGAAACGTTGTTACCCTTCTTCAAAAAAACCTGTAACAACACATAACTATAATAACAGGCAGTTTTTTACAGGGCTTTTCAGATGTCGATGTTTTCATTCGATGAACAAAGCGGCTATGTCACTTTGTGTGAGCATCCTCGAGATGCGGGTTTTCCTACTACGAGTTCTCAATTAATTGAATTACTTGAGCAGTCTCCTTATGCCAGCTACGAATATATTGATGCCAATATAGGCAAGTTGTTTATACCTAGCAGCCAATATCAAAACCAATCTTTAGTGGTTGCTAAAGCCGTTGATGCTCACCTTGAAGTAAAAGTCGATGCTAAAAACATGGTGGTTGAAGCAAGCTTAACAACTGCCCGTGGCGGTAAAATTGTCAGCATGGATATGGCGCAAGAGGTGCTTGCAGAGGCGGGAGTGATTAAAGGCATTAGTTTACGTGCCCTTGATACCTTTTTAGGCCAACAATTTAAGCAACCACCCGGCGCACATTACACCGCAATTGTTGCCCATGGCAGAATGCCCAAAGAAGGCACTGATGCTAAATTCGTGCGCTTATGCTCCACCGCACAAGACCGCGTTCTTAGCCCGCAAGCGACCTCTGGCGGTAAAGTCGACATGCGTAATTTAGGTGCCATTATTACCGTTAAGCCGGGTACACCATTAATGCAGCGAGTTCCTGCAACACCCGGTGAAGATGGCTTTACTGTGTTTGGTGATGTAATGCCTGCAAAACCTGGTAAAGACTTACCTCTTGAGCCATTCGAAGGAACACGTATCGATCCAAACAATAGCGATATGTTGATTGCCGATGCTAAGGGCGTGCCTGTTGCCCTACCCCGCGGTATGCGCGTGGATGACGTATTGTGCTTTCATCATGTTGATGTAAGTACGGGCCATGTCGAATTTGATGGTAGTGTCATTATCAGCGGTGATGTAAAAGATGGTATGCGCGTCAAAGCCACGGGTGATGTGACGGTATTAGGCTTTGTTGAATCAGCCACAATTGAAAGTAAAAGTGAAGTCACCGTGATGCTTGGGGCTGTTGGCAGAAAGCGTGAAAACGTTGAAAACTTTACCTGCAACATCACGGCTTCGCGCACTATCTCAGTGGGTTATGCTCAGTACTGTCATATAAAAACAGAGCAAGATTTATTCATTGAACGCCAGGCTTTGCATTGTGATTTAAGTGCTCGCCGCCTTATTCGAGTTGGCAAAGCCAATAACCCGCGAGGCAAAATTATTGGTGGCAATATTTTAGATGCGATGCGAATAGAAACCGGCGAGCTTGGTGCGCCATCAGGCACTAAAACACGGGTTTTCATTGCTCAGTATTGGCATGATTTACGCCAGAAGCAGCAACAAATTAATGACTTTGAAAAGTTGTTAGCGACAAAAGCAGCAGCTCTACAGCAAGCACGCAAAAAGGCCAATAAAATACCCGACCCAGCTCAACGGGCGCATTATATTAAAAAGATCACTGCCAGTGAGCAGCAGATCAAAATTAAAACAGCCAACACAAAGAAAAAGAAACACTTAGTGAAAATTAAGATTGCGCGCTTATTAGCAACAAGCCGCTTAAAAGTGAATGAATTAATGCATCCAGGGGTGGAGCTTAAGATAGCGCAAGAGAGTAAACAGTTTTCACGTATTTACCCTCCTAACATGGTGCGTTTTTTTGAAGGTAAGATCACTCAGTCGTTTTAGCGGCTGAGTCTGGTTCTTCTTCACTTGCTTCAGTTTCAGGCAATGGCCAACCGCCGAGTTGTTGCCAGCGATTAACGATTAAACAAAACAGTTCTGCTGTGCGTTCGGTATCATAAAGTGCTGAGTGAGCTTGTTTATTATCAAACTCAATACCTGCCGCCCTACATGCTTTAGCTAATACTGTTTGCCCAAGTGCAAGACCTGCCAATGATGTGGTATCAAAACTAACAAATGGATGAAATGGCGTGCGCTTAATTTTACAACGCTCAATGGCGGCATTTAAAAAGCCGTGATCAAACGCTGCATTATGTGCTACTACCACTGAACGCTGACAACCCGCTGCTTTTTGTGCCTTGCGCACAACTTTACAGATTTCTTTAATCGCTTCTTCTTCAGGCACCGCACCACGCAGCGCAGAAAAAGGATCAATACCATTAAACTCAATGGCCGCTTGTTCAATATTCGCGCCTTCAAATGGCTCAACATGAAAATGCACAGTATGATCAATACTTAACACGCCGTCGTCATCCATTTTCAGTACAGATGCAGCAATTTCTAATAACGCATCGGTTTCTTTATTAAAACCTGCGGTTTCAACATCAATCACAACAGGAAAAAAGCCACGAAAGCGTTTTGCGAAAAGAGTTTGTTCAGTATTTTCCATAGTCTTCTTGGTTTGCCAGTGTAAGCTGGCTATTATGTCAAAAACCACGGCTACTCTGCTAGAGTAAATAGTGTGAAATCGCAGATTCTTACTGAGTTTTTAGGCACATTACTTGCTTTATATTAATCAGCTAGCCCTGTGTTTAGTATGCTGAAGCAATTAAACACAAAAATTGCCAATTATTTGGCATTGATGATTTGTTGGAGAATTACCGTGATGAAGCTTTCATTACTTCCTTTAAGCCTAGGCCTATTAACCTCAGTTGCAAGTATAAATGCGCATGCAGCCATGCGTGAGTATACCGCTAATGCTGATATGTCGAACTGGCAAATGGTTAAAACATCTCGCTTAGAATGCCAATTAAATCATGAAGTTCCTTACTATGGTGAAGCAATTTTCAGCACCACTGCCAGTAAAAATAAAGACGTAAACTTTAACCTTGATATGGTCGTACGCCCAGACAACTACAGTATTGCTGGTCTAAAAGCCGTACCACCTAGTTGGCGTGCTGGTATGCCCGCTCGCGACTTAGCAAATATGAAGCTATTACGTAAGTTTGACGGCGAGCTTGGCAACAAAACTGCTTGGGAAATGCTCACCGAACTTGAAAAAGGTTACCAACCGACATTTTATTACCAAGACTGGCAAAACAGTGCCGATAAAATTGCCGTTGGTTTATCGAGTGTCAACTTTAAGCAAGCTTATTGGGCGTTTTTACAGTGCCGAGACGCAATGCTGCCTTACAGCTTTGAAGATATTTCGTTCACAGTGATGAACTATGAGCCTAATACCAGCAAGCTGACTAAATCATCACAAAAACGCTTAGATAAAATTGGCGAATACTTAAAGTACGACACCAACATCGAATCTATTTCAATATCTTCTTACACCGACAGCTACGGTGGTCGCTGGAACAACCTCGAATTATCAAAAAAACGCGCTAAAGCGATTAAGGATTACATTGTTAGCTTAGGGGTCGATGAAAGCAAAGTAGATACCGATGGTTACGGTGAAAAGCGCCATGTTGCTAGCAACGACAACATTTTAGACAGAAACAAAAACCGTCGTTTAGTCATTCAAATTGCAAAAATGTAGCCGCTGAAGCGGCTACTAGCTTTAACTCATTTCTACCGACTTCACGCGCTTAAAGCGCTTTAACCACTTATCGCCAAATTGAAAAAATGCGAGGCTAATCATAATGATGGTCGCACCAACAATCAGTGCTTGGTCAATAGGCTCATTATTAAGTAAACCACCAATCGCGATTGCAAAACTTGGTGTGATCAAGGTTGTTAATGCGACCGTGCTTGCGTTCAACTTCTGCAATACATGAAAATACGCCAGCGCACCAATTAGTGAGCCAAACACGCCTAAGTAAACAATTGAGTACAGTGATTTTGCACTCCACATCTGGCTATTAAGTTGGCCATCTACCAGCAACCAAGTAATAAAAAACAGTGGTGTTACAAAAACCAACGCGCCAAATGTGGTAGCCATTGGATGAATAGCAATTCTTACCCGTTTGATCATCACACCGCTCAAACTAAAAAAGCACACTGCCATAAATACATATAACAGGCCACTAAGCTGCTCTACTCCCCCTTGAATATGGCGTTGGCTTACTAAAAATAAACCAATTAAGGCACAGCCAAGTGCGCCAAGCTTAATGGCGCTAAACTTAGGCTCGTTCAAGATTTTTTGCGCAAGTAAGCCCGATAAAATTGGTGCAAGGCCAAACATTAATGATATTAACCCAGAAGGCACTGTTTTAGCGGCCATGTAACTTAATAACATGCCGCCAAAAATACCTATGCTTGAATAGCCATAAAGGAATAAAGCACGGCGATGCCAGGGCACTCGGATATTGGCAACAGCAACGACAAACGAAGCCAACACCAGCCCCACCAGCATGCGTAAAAACACAGCCAGGGTTGGTGCTACCGTTTCACTACTCCAAACAATACCCAGTGGTGTTGTTGACCAAATCACCACCATTAAAAAATATGAGGCTTTAACAGGCACAAGCTTATTCCTTTAAAAAGGCGAAAAAAGCGGAAGAGAATTTAAACGGGAAATAACCAACCGCTTAGAACGCGGTTAGTAAAACTTACTTAATTAACCGCAGCACATAACAGACCACACGACTGACGAAGTCAGGCGCATACAATTGTTTGTTGGTCGTTGGTTTAGCTGCATCATGGTATTTAATAAAGTAAGTTGAAGAAGCTTAAGAATCCGCCTAAATGGTGATTTTGTCAACACGTATACTCATGCTATTTGGCAAAAAGATTTTTGCTGATTTCAACAGCCTGTTTGCACATGTAAATCATAAGTTACATTTAATTTCTTTGATTTATAACAAAACTATTTAAGTTTTGTTAAACAAGTTATATCTTGCTTGCCTCTCACGAAGTTTAAGGGGCAAAAAGTGCTTAAAAATAAAACAATAGGTAGCATGTTAATTGTTGCTGGCACCACCATAGGTGCAGGGATGCTGGCATTGCCTATCGCCTCCGCAGGGCTTGGTTTCACAACAGCGTTATCACTAATTTTTTTAACTTGGGTTTTAATGACCTACACAGCATTGCTAATGCTAGAGCTGCATCAATATGCCGACAGAGATGCAACCCTCAATACGTTAGCTAAATCATGGTTGGGTAAACGTGGGCAATGGGTCGCTAACTTTTCAGTAATGTTTTTGTTTTACGCATTATGTGCTGCGTATATCGCAGGTGGCGGCGCGCAATTACAAGAAAAGCTCAACAATGGTTTATCGCTTTCTTTAGCGCCGCAAGTTGGTTCAGTTATTCTGGCCGTTGTGATTGGTACTGTGGTGACACTCGGTACCAGCAAAGTCGATAAACTTAACCGCGTACTGTTCACTATTAAAGTATGTGTATTAGCCAGCTTATTTTATATGCTGACACCTTATGTTCATGGCCAACACTTACTTGAAATGCCTATTGAACAAGGTCTGATTTTATCTGCAATCCCGGTGGTGTTTACCTCGTTTGGTTTTCATGGCTCTATTCCGTCGATTGTGAAATACGTGGGTTTAGATATCAAAACACTTCGTAAAGTAATGGTGGCAGGTGCCGCATTGCCTTTAGTAATTTACATTTTTTGGCAATTACTTAGCCAAGGCATGATGAGTCAAAGCGACTTACTACAAAGCCAAGGGTTACCCGGTTTTGTAAGCAGTGTCGCTAGCATTGCTCACAGCCCACATGTTGCCACAGCAGTAAACATTTTTGCTGATTTAGCGTTGGCCACGTCTTTCTTAGGGGTGAGTTTAGGTTTATTCGACTTTTTTGCTGATGCATTTAAAAAAGGTGATGGCAGTAAAGATCGTATCAAAACAGCCTTGATCACCTTTATTCCACCGCTAGGCTTTGCGCTATTCTATCCACAAGGGTTTATTATGGCACTTGGCTACGCCGCCATTGCGCTGGTTATTTTAGCGGTGTTTTTACCGGTTGCTATGGTCTATAAGCAACGAAGCAGCAAACCTGATGCGGGTTACCAAGTTAAAGGCGGTAATATTGGCTTAGCACTGGCCGCCCTGTTTGGTGTACTTATTATTAGTGCTCAAGGTTTACAAATGGCGGGGCTTATTCCAGCGATTGGTTAAACAGCTCATCAAAAAAAGCACCCTCGGGTGCTTTTTTTGTGTCTGGCTTAAGGTGTAATTAAAACACCATCGCCTTACCACGGCCAGATGCTTCAGAAGCTGCATCTAATTTACCGTCTTTATTGATGATCACATGCATATCACCAAAATGGCGTTCATCGAGTGTATAACCCATTTTCTCAAGCGCTTTAACAACCTTTGGTTCAAGACCAGTGTGGTATCTAATCACATTTTTAGGCCATAACTGGTGATGAAAGCGTGGGCTGTCTACCACTTGCTCTGCTGTCATATCAAATTCAACCGCATTTAAAATTGACTCATACACAGAGCTAATAATCGTGGTACCACCCGGAGAGCCAGTTACCATTTTAACTTTGTTATCCTGAAGTAGAATGGTCGGTGTCATTGAGCTCAACATGCGTTTATGGGGTTGAATTTCGTTAGCTTTACCACCAATTGCACCAAATACATTCATCACACCGGGCTTGGCACTAAAGTCATCCATTTCATCATTCAAAATAAATCCTGCGCCAGATACAACCACGCCGCTACCAAAACTTAAGTTGGTGGTCGTGGTATTCGCAACAGCATTGCCCCACTTATCTAGAATAGAAAAATGCGTTGTTTGCTCACTTTCGTGTAAACCTGGTTTGATGTTCTCGGTAGTTGAAATAGCATCTGGGCGAATTGTACTTGCACGATTGCTAAGATAATCATCTGCAAGTAGAGCTGTTTTTGGCACCTCATAAAAATCTGGGTCGCCTAAATATTCTGCTCTGTCGGCAAATACGCGTTTACCTACTTCAGCCAAAATATGAACATAGGTGGTCGAGTTGTGCTCAAGCTTTCCTTCTGGCTTTGCCAAGTCGTACATTTTTAGCCACTGCAAAATAGCAATACCACCTGAACTTGGCGGTGGCGATGTGAGCACTTCGTAACCGCGCCAATTACCTTTAATCGGTGTACGCGATTTAGCTTGATAAGCTTTTAAGTCTTGCTCAGTAATAATACCGCCGTGTTGCTTCATAAACGTCGCAATGATCTTCGCTGTCTCACCTTCGTAGAAACCTGCTTTACCTTGATCACGAATACGTTTTAGTGTGGCGGCAAGTTCCGGCTGCTTAAATACCTTATTTTCTTTGGCATCGGCAAAGTAATCAGCAAAGTTAATGTTTACCGACTTTTTGGCCATTCGCGCAATATAACGCTCGATACTCGCTGCTAGCTTAGGGTGCACAATAAAGCCCTGCTCGGCTAATTTAACTGCAGGCTCTAGCAGAGTCTTCCACTCTAAGCTGCCGTGCTTTTGATGGGCAAGCCACATTCCAGCAACACTGCCCGGAACACCACTTGCGTGAATACCGTACACAGACATGTTATCAATGACATCGCCTTTATCATCAAGGTACATATCGCGATGAGCTGCAGCTGGGGCTGTTTCGCGGTAATCAATAAAATCACCTTTACCATCTTTTTGGATCAGCATAAACCCGCCACCACCAATGTTACCGGCTTCAGGTAAAGTAACCGCTAATACAAACTGTGCCGCAATTGCCGCATCAACGGCGTTACCGCCTTGCTCTAAAATAGCGCGCGCCGTATCACTGCTGTAACTATCTGGCATCGCGACAGCCGCTTGTTTTGCAAAGCTTGACGGATGAAAGAATATCGCGGTAACGATCAACAGATGTGCCGCGTATTTGACTAAATTTGCCATGGTACTTCCTTTTTCTTGATGTTATTTTGACCATTTAGACATGTCAAACCGATAAGGTCAATTAGTTACGGTTAACTTAGCTAAGCTGCTCTTTAGGACATGAATAAAGTACTGCAGGTAATTCACCTTGCTCATCTTTATGGGTATAGTTTTTTACAAACTTAAGGCCTAGTTTTTCCATCACCTTTATTGAGCCTAGGTTATCTTTAAGTGCTGTGGCACTGAGCGACTTTACTTCTTCTGGCTCGCTTACGGCTTTAGCAATGGCAAGTGCAGCCTCAGACGCAAAGCCTTTGCCCCAGCTCATTTTTTTAAAGCGCCAGCCAATTTCTAAATCACTAAAATCAGGCTGTTCAAAAAAGCCCATGGGCCTGACTAATACCCAACCGATAAAGGTATTGCTCTCTATGATATTTACTTGCCAAAGCCCCCAGCCTTTTTGCTCATTTTTATAGGCATTCAAGCGTGGAATAAACACCTCTTTAATGGTCTGCATAGTGGATACTTTGCCGCGAGTGAGATGTTTCATTACCTCAGGGTCGTTATCGAGCTCATAAAGTAGCTCGGCATCATTTTCATCCATTAACCGAAAACTTAATCGTGCTGTTCTAGCTATATTCATTTTTTATTGCTTATACTGCTTTATAGTTGATTAACTATTAGAGAAAAATATGAACAAATTAGCAAGCTTAGTTTTATTAGGCTGTATTGCCTTAACGGGTTGTGATGACGCAGAGCAAGCCAAGAAAGATGCCAACGAAGCAAAAGAGGAAGTAAAGCAAGCCCTAAATGATGCTTGGAGCGACGTAAAAGACGCCACCAACGAGTTTAACGACGACTCACTGCAAGAGTTACTCGAAGAAAGTAAAAAGATGGGCTTGAGCATGTATGACGACGGTAAAGAAATTGCCTTAGATGCATGGATTGAGAGTAAAGAAGCAGCTGGTGAGCTTTCTGAAAAAACCAAACAAAAAGCAAAAGAACTGGCTGAAGAATTAAGAGAAGCGCGCGAAAAACGCGAACAAGAGAAAAATAATTAAAAAGAAAGGGCAAGTATTTACTTGCCCTTTTTTGTTAGTGATTAAAGCTCAAATTCTTTTTTGAATTTTAAGCCAAATTCACTACGGTCATTGCTGCGCATTACGCCAACAAAACCAGATTGTTGTAAACGACCCACATCGTATACTTCGTTTAACACGTTCTCACCGTAAAGAGTCACTTCAAAGTCACCGTTCGGGTTTAAGTAAGAGATGTTGAAACCCACTATTTCACGCGAGTCAATATGTTCACTTTGGTTGTAAACTGATTGACCTTGCATATCGCTGCGGTATGAGTAGTTAGCGTTTACTGCCACTGTGCCACCGTTACTTAAATCAATGAAATAAGAAGGTGCGACCATCACAGTCCAACGTGGTGTTAGTGCTGGTGAGTCACCTTTACCAATACCTAATACACCGTCATCTACTTCTGTGATTTCTGAATCTAGGTAACCAATTGCGCTACGTAGCGTAAAGTCATCAGTAAATGCGATTGTTGTCTCAAGCTCGATACCTTGTGCTTTAGACTCACCCGCATTTTCTACGATAGTAACGAAACCGCCACCTGCAGTTGGATCTGAGAATGGTAATGCCAGGTCGGTATAATCAGTGACAAACACCGCAAGCATCATAGATACATCTTCATGTACCTGACCTTTAAGGCCTAGCTCGTAGTTAATTGCTTTTGTTTCATCGAAAGAAACAAATTGATCTGGGCCACCAAATGGACGCGGTGGGAAACCACCTGTTTGATAACCTTTTTGGATTTGGCCATACACGTTCATGTTATTGCTAAGCTGGTACGACGCATTTAAATCCCATGTTACCGCATCAAAATCAGCACTTACGTATTTACGTGTCGCAAACGTTGGGAATAAGGCATCGGCTTCTTTTTTATCTTTTGAATAACGTAGACCACCGCCCACAGTTAAATCATCGCTTAGGTCATAGCTTGCATTGATATAAGCTGCGTATGAGTTAGTCTCTTGGTTGATATCAAAGTAACCAAAATCACCAAAAGACGCTGTAGTACCATCATTCAAAAGGCCATCAGGTGTGTTGAATGGGCTAAATACAAACGGGCCAGAGCTTGTGAAGCCATCTTCATTAAAGAAGTATAAGCCAGACACAAAGTCCATGTTATCGAAGCTACCGTTTAACTGGGTTTCGAATGAATATTGATCTGCACCGCCTTCTTCTGGGAATTCAGATAAGTTAAGGGCAACAGCGTCATCATCAAGACCCCCTTCGTATTCTGAGCTACGGTAGCTGGTGATGAACTTAGCTGTATACGCATTATTGATATCCCAGTCAGCTGTTAATGAAGTACCCCAGCCTGAATAAGCCGTCGACTCAATACCCGCTACCGTCGTTGCTAAGTCATCAGGATCGCTTGGTAACATGTCTTCAGTAAGTAATGGGAAATCACCATTGAATGGGTCATTCGGATCAAGTGGCGCCGTTAGTTCAATTGTGTATGGTGATTGGCCTGATTCGTTATCAACACCATCAATTGAGAACACAAAAGATAAGTCGCTGTTTGCTTGCCATTTAAGCGCCATACGACCACTTAACTCTTGCTCTTCACCAATTTCTTTTTCTGGGTTAGCAAGGTTAATTGCTTCACCTACACCATCGCGTTGCTTATAAGACACGCTTGCCGACATGCTTACAGTGTCTGTAAGGCTGTTATTAAAGTAAACGTCACCAGCTAAACGACCACGGCTACCTACTTTTGCATTTGTAGTCACAATGCCTTCATCACCAGGTTGCTTAGTAATAATATTTACTGCACCACCTAATGTGTTACGACCGTACAAAGTACCTTGTGGACCACGTAATACCTCTACACGCTCAACATTTGGTAATGATAAGTTAGAGCCCATTTGGCGACCAAGGTAAACACCGTCTAAGTAAACACCTACACCCGGATCAGTTGTGATCACGTGGTCTTGTAAACCAATACCACGAATAAATACAGATGCATGGGCCGCATTACCTACACCATAACGCGTGATATTTAGGTTAGGTACGTATTTACCAATGTCTTCTAGGTTGCTCATGTTCGCTTTATCAATCAGGTTTTCACCGATTGATGTCACTGCGGTTGGCGACTCAAAAATGCTTTCTGTACGCTTACGCGCTGTTACTTCGATTTTTTCAAAAGCATCTTGTTTAGCAGTGGTTTTTTCTTGCTCAGCAAAAGCTGAAGTAGATAATGCAGCAACAATGGCTACAGTTAACTGTGAGAGGTGACGTAATTTCAATTAAAACTCCAAAGGATACCGTGTGTGTGTATTTTTACCCGTAAATTTCAGGCATAAAAAAAGACGCTTAGCTATAAGCATCTTTCCTCTGGAGGGGTATTATATGTCAGTTTTGTGAGAATATGTATAATTATTTTAATTTTTATTAAAAACTGTATAAATAAACCACATTACCTCCATATTTTAGAATTATAAACCACTAGATTCTTTACAAAAAAGTAAATAAAAATAAATGTTTAGTTTTGTATTATCGCAGTAAACTTTCTGGGTAACACAATTAAAATGAACGAAAATGAACGTTATTTTTATTGCTTTTCAATCAAGTAGAAATAAATTTCAGAAATTTCTCAGCTTCAAAAGAGTACCTAGCTCAGGTAATATTTAATAAAGTGCAGCCAAGTTAGCAAAAACTAACTAAACAAAAATGTGCGCAAGATTTTCCTCTGTTGGAATTTCATTTTTTACACGTAATAATCAGCAACGCAATTTACTTGTTATCATTTACCGATAGTTTTTGGCGTGAATATGGATTTTCTTTTTAATAAAAACGCGGCTGATTTTGTGTCTTCTGCTTCGACTCTTCCTTACTGTATTGCGAATGATGAGAGAACATTGTTGCTCAATTACGACTCTTTAGACACTTTAACCAACCGTGAATTAATAAGCGAATTTATGAAGATCCAAGGCTTTCATCATTTGGTAATTTTTAATATGCCTGATAGAGCGGATGTGCTGCCATTAAAAGACTGGCCGAAACTAAAAGGGTTATTTTTTAAAAACACCAAGACAGATATTTTTGAACAAGGACTACAAGAAATTAAAAAAGGAGCTCTCTGGTTTCCAAGAACAGTGAGCGATAAATGGATGAGAGTGATGCTCGAAACTGAGCAAAAGAATCAGATTCAATCAAATAACTTAACGTTTAAAGAATCTAAAGTACTGCACTTGCTTTCTTCTGGCGCAACATGCCCTCAAATCGCCGATGCTTTATTTATTAGCGAAGCGACTGTGCGTGTTCACTTGCACAAGATTTACCAAAAAATTAATGTTAAAAACAAACAAAAAGCCTTGCAGTGGTGCGAAAGAAATATAGACAAACTCAATAAACTTGCGGGCTAAATTGCAAGTGAATTGTACCTAGGTAATACCTTATGACTCTGTTTCCATCCTAGCGCCTATAACTTGCTCTATACAGCATTGCTCAAAGCTTTAAGTATTTTTGCAAAATAATTATTTAACTCTTTGCCTTTTGGGAAAATCGTTTTTGATTGAATAACAAACAAATAATGGTCTATGCTTTTACTTGACCCCATTTTGCAAGGAGCAAACTTTGAAATTACTCACCCCCTTACGCGCTGCAATTTTAATGGCAGTCACAGCGGTCTCATTGACAGGTTGCCAGCTTACCTCAAGTGAATTACCTGCAATCAGTGATTCAGGAACAAAAAACTCAGGTCACGTTGTGTGGCATGATTTGATTACACCCAATTTGGCACAATCTCAAACATTTTATGGCAGTGTATTTGGTTGGCAATTCGAAGCCGTTAACGACAGCTATACGCTGGCATCATTAGATGGAAAATTAATTGCTGGTATGGCAGAGCTTGATAATAAACAAAATGCCAGCCATTGGCTGAGCCTTATCAGTAGTAAAGACATCGCTGCCGTTAGTGAAAAAACGATCGCAGCCGGAGGTAAAGTCTTAGTAAGCAGTACCGAAATTAAAGGCCGTGGCACTATTGCTGTATTAGAAGACCCCCAAGGGGCTGTTTTTTCACTGATCAATACCGTAAATGGTGACCCTGAAACTCAGCAAACTGATAACGGCTGGATTTGGCAAGAAGTATGGAGTGATAACCCAGAGCAGAGCAAAGCCTTTTACCAATCACTTGGTAATTATTCAGCACAAAGTAAACCGCTTAAAAATGGCAATTACAGCTACTTAGCCCTAAATGGCACACCTGCGATTGGCTTTGTAAAAAAACCAGATGCCGAGATAGGTAACACATGGGTGAATTACATTAAAGTAGCCGATGTTGACGCGACCCTATTAAAAGTAACCGCCGCAGGCGGCATAGTTCTAATGGCACCAAATGACAAAGTACGAAGTGGCAGCGTCGCCATTATTCGTGATCCAGCAGGCGCTGGTATTGTAATTCAGGAGCAAATGTAATGAATAAAAAAATGATTCGCTTAGCAGCTCTTGCGGCTGCAATGTTAGCTTTAAATGCCTGCACCCCATATGCAAGCCTAGATATTAATGCGCCGTTTAAAGTAGGCCCTGTGTACGTTAACCCTAGTATTGGTATTGGCGGTACACTTTAATCAATTTCAGGGCGCTGCGTTTTAAACAAAGCGCCCTATTCATTAATGTTTTACTTTTAAGCGTTGCACCTGGGTCAATACATCTTCAGCCTTGGCGCCTAGGTAAACGTAAATTGCCAGTGCAATCAACAGACCTACCACAGCAAACATCATCAATACAGCAGGTATAACATACTCAGTTTGCCCGAGTGCTGCTTTAAACATGGTTAGTAAAGCTTCTATCGATACAGCAATCAAAATTGTTGAGATAAAACGTGTGATCGTACGTCTTGTTGAGCTGTGGCGAAAAATATCCTTATGCATGAGGATTTCTTCTTCTAGAATTGTTTTGCCTAAATCAAAAATGGCCAACGCTAAAGTAACAAAGATAATAATGGTAAAAGGCTTAAGCGGGTCTGACTGGGTATCTTCGCTTATGACTAAGTCCACCATACCGGCAAACACTTTATATAACAGGTAAAATACCAAACAGAATAAGCAAGCTACAATCAGGCCATAACCTACCTTAAAGTAAGGAGTCATTCTGGCTCGCTTGGTGTCTCCCATAATAAATTCAATCAGCTCTGTTAAACACACATCGATAACCAAAAACTGCTGTTCATCGTTGCCTGAAGGGATTGTTTTGATCACTGAGATACAAAGGTGTTTAGTCGCAGTCGAAATATATGGCGAAGTAAAGTGCGGAACAGGCGCAGCAGAGGCGACTAAAAAATAAGGTCGAGCGCTTAAATCTTGCCCAGCTCCAACATTACCTAGTTTCTTTTTGTACTGACGCTTAAAACAAACATTATCACCTTGCTGAATGCCTTGCTCATTCAAACAATATTGTAATTCTAGAAATGGGTATTGATTGACAAGCTGTTGATACGCTTGCTTGTTAGTCAACGATGCCTGAACACTGGCAAGTATAGAAAGAAGCAGTTCATGAATAAGCTGTTGTTGCTCTTCATAGCGTTCTATAGCACTTAAATAACTCATTCTTGCCATCTTGCTTCCTCAAAGTAGTAGAGATACCCACTCTAGTTAAGCAAGGAAGGCTCCAAGTTTTATTTTACTTAATAATCAATAAGTTAATCTCGGGCAGGGGAATACCATTAGAATAAAAGCACTATAAAGGTGCGCATTTTGTTTTATTAAGCACTAAAACGAAAAAAGCTGTAACTCAGTGAGTTACAGCTTTTTAATTTTGGTGCGGATGGGGGGACTTGAACCCCCACGGCCGAAGCCACCACCCCCTCAAGATGGCGTGTCTACCAATTCCACCACATCCGCATACAATTCTGTATGTTGTTAAGCTTAACGTTTACTTGAGGAGTGAAAACTGCTTAACGATAATTAGCAAAGCTAATTAGTTAGGTACGTCAGACGTTTTATCTTCTGTCGCAGGCACATCAGATTGTGCTGGCGTTACAGTTTCAACAGCTGGCGCAGCTTCTAGGTTTTCCCACTCATCAGTCTTTTTGATTTGACCTGCAGTAAGGTTACCTAGAACAATACTTAGTACGAAGAAAATCGTCGCTAAGATTGTTGTTGTTTTAGTCATGAAGTTACCAGCACCTGATGAGCCAAATACGGTACCAGAAGCGCCAGCACCAAATGATGAACCCATATCTGCGCCTTTACCTTGTTGGATTAAAACCATACCAACTAATGCTAAAGCAACAATTAAATAAACTACTAATAAAATTTCGTACATCTTATACGGTCCCTTTTGCACTTTCACAGATAGCAGTAAATGAATCTGCTTTAAGACTCGCGCCACCAATAAGGCCGCCGTCTATATCTGGTTGTGCAAATAATAATTCGCTATTTTTTTCATTCACGCTACCACCATATAAGATGGTTAATTGCTGTGCTACGTCGCTATCTGAAGAAGCAATCTTCTCGCGGATAAACTTGTGCACGGCTTGCGCTTGCTCAGGAGAGGCAGTCTTACCTGTGCCAATGGCCCAAACGGGCTCGTATGCTACCACAGAATTCTTCAGTGCTGCTACACCTAATTTGCTAATTACAGCATCAATTTGAGCTGCAACCACTAATTCAGTTTCGTTTGCTTCACGTTGCTGCTCGCTTTCACCCACACATAGGATAGGAGTTAAGCCAACTTGCTGCGCTCGCGCAAACTTATCTGCAACAACGTCATCTGACTCACCGTAAATGCTACGACGTTCAGAGTGACCAACCAAGGTGTAAGTTGCCCCTAAGTCTTTTACTAACTGAGCATCTACTTCACCAGTAAAAGCACCAGCTTGGTTTTCAGAGACTGTTTGCGAACCAAACGTGACGTTTTGTTGCTGCAAAGAACTCAACAATGGGAATGGTGGAAACACCACTATATGCAGTTCATCCGATTGAACATTTTTGATAGCAGTTGATAACTGTTTAACAAGCTCTAAAGAGCCGTTCATTTTCCAATTACCTGCGACCATCGGCTTACGTGTTGCCATTATTCCACTCCACATTAGAAAGCGGGCAAGATACTAACTCGACTCGCCCAAAGTTACAAGAGGTTATTGTTATGCTTGGGTTTGTTTGCTCACAGTTTCGACAACTTCAGCTATTTTGCGAGCACTATCAAGCACAACTTTTTCCTGCTCAGCTTCAACCATTACTCGAACGACAGGCTCTGTACCTGATTTTCGAAGTAATACTCGGCCTGTATCGCCTAATTGCTCTTCAACATGAGCTACCATGTCAACTACAGCTTGATCTTGCGTCGGATCGGTACCTTGAGGGTAACGAACATTGATCATTTTCATTGGGTATTTTGTAAAACCAGCCCCTAAGTCTTGCAACGTTTTATTCTGTGCAACCATTGCTGCTAACACTTGCAAGCTTGAGATAATGCCATCACCCGTGCTGATTAAATCAAGATTTAATACGTGACCTGAACTTTCACCGCCGATTTTCCAGCCATTTTCTTGCAGTAGTTCCATCACGTAACGATCGCCTACTTTACTGCGAGCGAAACCAATACCGCGCGCTTTTAAGGCATTTTCTAGACCCATGTTTGACATAACAGTGCCAACGACACCACCACCTAAAATATCGTCATTTGCAGCTTGGCAAGCAATAATATAGACAATGTCATCACCATCAAATACACGACCATTGTGGTCAACCATCATTACTCGGTCACCATCACCATCGTAGGCAATACCAACATCAGCATTATGCTCTAATACTTTGCGTTTAAGCGTTTCAACATGGGTTGCACCACACTCAAGGTTGATATTTACCCCGTTTGGCTCGCAGGCGTGACAGATAACCTCAGCACCTAACTCACGCATTACTGACGGTGCAATATGGTATGTAGCACCATTTGCGCAATCGAGTACAATTTTTAGACCTTCTAGCGATAAGCCTTGTGGGAATTGGCTTTTACAAAACTCAATGTAGCGACCATCAGCTGTTTCTAAACGACGCGCTTTACCAAGCTTGTCAGAGGCAACGCAGGTCATTGGCTCATCCATCATAGCTTCGATTTCAAGCTCAACTTCATCAGGTAGCTTTAAGCCCCTGCTTGAAAAGAATTTAATACCGTTATCATGGTAAGGATTATGAGATGCACTAATTACAATACCCGCTTCAGCACGGAAAGTTTGCGTAAGATATGCAACTGCTGGTGTTGGCATTGGCCCTAACAAAACTACATCAATACCAGCAGCAATCAAACCTGCCTCAAGTGATGTTTCAAGCATATAGCCAGAAATGCGGGTATCTTTACCAATAATAACCTTTTTAGTGCCAATTTTTGATAAAACACGACCTGCAGCCCATCCAAGCTTTAGCGCAAATTCTGGAGTGATTGGGTACTCACCAACCATGCCTCGTACACCGTCCGTGCCAAAATATTTTCTTGTTTTACTCATTTGTAATTCCTTTAGTACATGCTTGCCAAACGTTAAGCACATCAACTGTTTCTTGTACGTCATGAACGCGAATGATTTTAGCACCATTTTGTGCTGCAATCAGCGCGCCGCCAAGGCTTCCCGCTAAGCGTTCATGTGTGTCTCTATTTAATAAATTACCGATCATTGATTTACGAGATAACCCCGCAAGAACCGGTAACTTGAATTGGTTAAATACATCAAACTTATTTAAGATTTCGTAATTATGAGCCAGTGTTTTACCAAAGCCAAAACCTGGGTCTAAAATAATACGTTGTTGCTGAATGCCCGCTTGCTCACACGCGGCTAAACGCTCTGCAAAGAATTCGTTAATATCAGCAAATAAATCATCATAATGTGGGTTACTTTGCATAGTGCGAGGCTGACCTTGCATATGCATTAAGCAAATTGCTACCTCTGGGTATTGTGCCAACACCTCTACCGCCCCAGGCTCCTGTAATGCTCTGACATCATTGATTATGTCAGCCCCTGCAATTATTGCTTGGCGCATTACTTCACTTTTGCTGGTATCAATGGAAATAATACAATCACTGCTTGCTCTAAGCGCTTTAACTAAAGGAATAACGCGTTCAAGTTCATCTTCAAGAGATACATCAGGTGCCCCTGGGCGAGTTGACTCACCACCTATATCAATTATTTTTGCACCTTGATTTAATAACGTATGAGCTTGTTTGACAGCGCTGTCTAGCTGGCAATAACTTCCACCATCAGAAAATGAATCAGGAGTGACATTTAGAATCCCCATCACCACTGGGGAGTCGAGGTGTAAAATACGACCTCGGGGTAATTTAAGAGCGGTCATTTTTACCTTCAAACTTCCATGCATTTGCTCAACAACGATAGTGAGCCAATTTTATGCTACAAAAAAGCCCCGGCATCCGGGGCTTTTGCTTTTTATATTTTAACGACTATTCAGGTTTGTCATCAAGGCTTGTTTCATCCTTTTTTACTGAATCATCCGCTTTTGTCTCATTAACAACAGGCTCAGCCTTCGCACTAGGCTTTTTATCATCTGAGCGACGGTCATGAACATCACGCGGCTCACGTACAGGCTGACGAGCCATTAAGTCATCAATTTGACCCGCATCAATCGTCTCGTACTTCATTAGTGCATCTTTCATCGCATGTAAGATATCAATGTTATCTTTTAGGATTTGCTCTGCACGTTGATAGTTACGATCTGAGAATAAACGAACTTCTGTGTCGATCACTTTCGCTGTTTCATCAGACATGCTCATAGAGCGACTACCGCCGCCACCCATGTACATTTCGTTTTGATCTTCAGCGTAAAGTAATGGACCTAGTTTTTCACTAAGACCCCATTGAGTAACCATTTTACGAGCAATATCTGTTGCACGTTCAATATCGTTACTTGCACCAGTTGTCACTTTATCTTCACCGTAGATCAGCGCTTCAGCAATACGACCACCGTAAAGACTAGAGATCATTGACTCTAAAAGCTCTTTTGAGTGGCTCACACGGTCTTGCTCAGGCAAGTACATAGTAACACCTAACGCACGTCCACGAGGAATGATAGACACTTTATAAACTGGATCATGTTCAGGTACCATGCGACCAACAATCGCGTGACCCGCTTCATGGTAAGCAGTCATTTCTTTTTCCTGCTCACTCATCACCATGGTCTTGCGCTCTGCACCCATCATGATTTTATCTTTTGCAGCGTCAAACTCTGCCATGCTTACTACGCGTTTGTTACCACGAGCTGCATATAACGCGGCTTCGTTAACTAAGTTTGCAAGGTCAGCACCAGAGAAACCTGGCGTACCACGTGCAATAACTGCGGCTTCTACGTTGTCGCCTAGTGGCACTTTACGCATGTGAACTTTAAGGATTTGTTCACGGCCACGAATATCAGGAAGACCAACAACAACTTGGCGGTCAAAGCGACCAGGACGTAATAACGCTGGGTCTAATACATCTGGGCGGTTCGTTGCAGCGATAACGATAATACCTTCGTTACCTTCAAAGCCGTCCATTTCAACAAGCATTTGGTTTAGTGTTTGCTCACGCTCATCGTGACCACCACCCATGCCAGCGCCACGTTTACGGCCTACTGCATCGATTTCATCTATAAAGATGATACAAGGTGCTGCTTTTTTCGCTTGCTCAAACATGTCACGTACACGTGATGCACCAACACCTACAAACATTTCAACGAAATCAGAACCTGAAATTGTGAAAAATGGCACTTTAGCTTCACCAGCTACTGCTTTAGCAAGTAACGTTTTACCCGTACCTGGAGGGCCAACCATCAACACGCCTTTCGGGATGCTACCACCTAGCTTTTGGAATTTTGATGGGTCACGTAAGAAGTCAACCAGCTCAGTTACATCTTCTTTCGCTTCGTCACAACCAGCGACATCAGCAAACGTAGTTTTAACTTGGTCTTCACTCATCAGGCGCGCTTTACTCTTACCGAAAGACATCGCGCCTTTACCGCCACCACCTTGCATTTGACGCATGAAGAAAATCCATACACCAATAAGCAGTAACATCGGGAACCAAGAGATTAAAATGCTGGCGAGGAATGACTGCTCTTCTGGCTTAACGCCTTTTACATTAACGTTGCTTTTTAAAAGATCATTCAAGATGTCTTTATCATACATTGGCATGATGGTTTGAAAGCGCTCACCATTTGTTTTAGTACCAGTAATCGTACCTGTGGTGCTTTCAATTGAGACCTCTTGGATAGCGCCACTACGAGCGTCGCTAACAAATTGAGTGTAACTTGTTTGGCGATCTGCCTGATCACCACCATTAAAGCTCTGAAACACTGACATTAGCACTACTGCAATGACCAGCCAGAGTATTAGATTTTTCGCCATATCGCTCAAGGAGTTAACCTCTTGTATCCAATTAATTTAAATTCAACTTAACGCAGCACAACTGTACTACAGTTTGTAGCCTGTCGCCACTATATAAACTTCCCGAGAACGGGCGCGTGATGCATCGGGCTTTCTAATTTTAACCGCTTTAAAGCTATTACGTACTTCCTGCAAGTATTGATCAAATCCTTCGCCTTGGAAGACTTTGACACAAAATGCGCCATTTTTCTTTAAAACTTGGTGACACATATCTAATGCCAACTCAACTAAGTACATACTACCAGCTTGGTCAACAGATGTATTGCCACTCATATTAGGTGCCATATCAGAAAAAACTACATCAACATTTTTTCCATCAATACGCGTTAAAAGCGCATCAAGCACCGCTTCTTCACGAAAGTCGCCTTGTAAGAAGTCAACACCTGCAAGCGAGTCCATAGGCAAGATATCACAAGCAATTACTTGGCCTTTATCACCTACTTTTTCTGCTAGATATTGCGACCAACTACCTGGCGCAGCACCTAAGTCAACCACCGTCATCGATGGTTTGATTAATTTATCTTTGTTTTGAATTTCGTCTAATTTGAATACCGCACGAGAACGCCAACCTTTCTTTTGCGCTTCGTGAACATAAGGATCGTCGAAATGTTCTTTCAGCCAACGCTTAGAACTGGCTGAATGTTTTTTATTTGCCATAAAATTAATACGTAACTAATTAGTAATATTCTTTAGATGGCGTTAGAATACCCTTAATTCAAGCCATATTCAGCAAAATTTGTAACATGATGAAATTATCGAACAAACAAAAGCAGTTTTTAAAAGGCCAAGCGCACAGTTTAAAACCTGTTGTATTACTTGGTGCAAACGGATTAACAGAAGGCGTTTTAGTTGAAATTGAAAGCGCTCTAGAAATTCATGAACTAATCAAAGTTAAAGTTCCTACAGATGAACGTGAAACTAAAGCATTGATTTTTGATGCAATTGTTCGCGAGACAGGCGCAACAAAACTACAAACAATTGGCCATACAATTGTATTGTATCGCCAAAGCGAAGAGAAAAAGATTCAATTACCACGCGGTTAATCCTGCCTTGTGAAATTTCGAATCAGAAAAAGCCAGCAAATATGCTGGCTTTTTTGTAGACAAAAATAATTTTGCATTAATTTGTAACTAAACTTTTTTCTTAAGCTATTTTTGTTCTCGTGTGTATTTAAGTACCCGATTAATAAACTCGGTGGTTAGCTCATTAATTAACCCTGTTTCAGCATTTAGAACTAAGCTGAACCCTATATTTAAATGTGGGAACACCACAATATCGCTGCGATAACCTTGTACCCAACCACTGTGGTAATAAAGTACTTCATCATCATAGTTGTAAACACGCCAGCCCAATCCATAGTATGCGTCTTTAACATGACTTCGCCAAACTCGGCGACGCGTTTCTTTTTTTGTATGTGTATAAGGACGCGTTTGTTTGATCAACGCGTCTAGTGGTAATACGTCTGGGTATTGTCCTAACTGTGCATTCAACCAAATAGCCATGTCATTTGCGCTGGCGTTCACACCTGCAGCCGCAGGCACTTTATAATAGTTCTTCTTCAACCTTGATGTATACCAACGCTTTCTACCGCGTACATGAGGGTGAGCATAGTTATTGTCTTTAACCATTCCCTCAAAACCAACACTGGCATCCACCATTTTTAATGGCGCAAATATATATTCTGAAATCCAATGTGAGTAGTCCATCTGTGTTGATTGATAAATCACTGAGTCAATCAAACTAAACATCACATTTTGATAGCCGTAACACTCGCTTGGTTTACAGATAGGCTCAACAGTCAATAGCCGCTCGACAATGTCTGGATAACTCATACGAGACTCAATTAGGTTATCGTATGCATTAGGTACTAGGCCACTAGAATGACTAAGGATGTGATAAATTTTTAAGTCATCTTTGTAAGCAGTATTAGAAAAAGCAGGAATAAACTTACTTATTGGGTCATCAATATTAAACTCCCCTTGCGCTGCAAGTTTAGCAGTTAATGAGCCCGCAAAGGTTTTAGAGACTGATGCCAATCGAAAGCGGGTATGTTTATCGACTTTACGACCTTTTTCTATTTTTGTTCGACCAATACCATTAATAAAATCATCATGACCAATATTTACAATCGCCAATGAACCACCTGGTATCCCTTTACTTTTTAATTTTCGGGTAAGGTGTTTATTATAATCAGCAACGAAAGTTTGCCATTGCTTATCACTCGAAGCAGCTTCTCCGCTAACAAAAAGCAGTAAAAAAGAAAAAAGAAAAGGGATTAAAGATAAGCTGTACTTCATTATTTATTTTTTTAAGTCTGTTTAGGAAGTTTCTTATAACATAATATCATGAACTTTTGCCTCGACTAACGTACAATACGCTTAATCTTAATTTTTTATGGGTAGACTATTTTTCATGCGCTTACTTGTAGTTTTGTTTTTTACTTTAATTTCAGCTGGTTGTGCCCTTAAACCTGAACCTGCACCATTACTTTCGATGCCAAAGAAACCAAGCTTACAAAGCCAACGTTTTCAAGTTGAGTACCAAACAGAGCATGCAGCTCCTAAAGTGAAGTCAGTACAGTTGCCTGCACATGCAGTGAGTAAAAACCAAACTGTGGTGATAGTTGCCGACAAAACCAGTGTGACTGATACCCTTTATGGTCAGCTTAGAGAAGCACTTGCAGCCAAACAATTAAAGGTTGTAGAAGATGGCACTAAAGCAGATTATACCCTATCTATTCATCAGCTTGATCTTGAGCTTATAGAAGACACAGAATATCAATTGGTAATACCAGAAAAGCCTCTGCCTTTATTTGATGAAGTAGCAAAACAGTTTCCAGTTCAGCAATGTGCAACGATCTTAGGTCAAGTAAGCATGCGCTTAACTCATAGAAAAACCGGTGATGTTGTGTGGTTTGCAAAGTCATCAATTGACAGCGCAAGCTTTCACCGTGAGCCTCTGATCTACAGCTTTGAACAACAGCAGCTAATAAAGAATGAACTTGAAGTAGCGACTTTTGTACATGAACAAAACTCTGAAGAGGCACGTATGGCACGAGTTAACCAAGAAGTAACGATTCCTGCTTATCAAACTATCACGCGAATGAACGAATTTAAAAAGGAACAAGGACCGTGTAACCGTACAGAAATTAGTGCACTTACACCTATGATGCAGTACTACCTGAGCAGCATTTTAATCGATAAAATAAAAGTTCAGTAACTAACTTTTGCTGTTTGTCTGCCCATAGGCAAACAGCTTCCCTCCTTGAATTTGCAACACTTTCTTACACTTCCAATTTCTGTTACTACATTTTTTTACAGATTACAGGAACTCCTTAACAATATACTATAAGCTATTACCCTTTCTCACAGACAAGGAAGCAACATTGCGAGCTTACAGTGCCCTATTATTGATATGTTTAACCTTGCTTAGTAGCACAAGCCAAGCAAGTAACCGCTATTATGCAGACAATACTTTAGAGCCAAGCCAAGGCTTTGCATGGGACTGGGGCATTGGTTTAGGTTACTACATTGAAGATTCTTACCTTGTAGGCATGGACTCTTATAATGATGGCATAGAGCCAGACGTACACCTCGCCGTTTCTTACAACAGCTTTTACCTCGATTACGACCAAAGCCAACTTAGCGGCGGTTTAACCCTAGGTTACAGTGTTATCGATAAATTTGAATGGGGCTTAGATATTGTCGGCACCAACATTCAATCTGGCTTTGATGAAACAGGCTTAAATATTTATGGTAACGAAGTAATTAAAGAGCTTGAAGGGATCAGAACACGCGACTACGACTTTGATGTAGGTCTTCGCCTATCACGTCGCTTTGAAAACTCGCAAATTTCATTTGAATACCTGCATGATATTTCAGGTGCACATAATGGCTGGGTAATGAATTCGTTTTTTAGCCAGATCATCCCTTGGCGAAATTGGGAATTTCGCTCTGGCGTTGGCTTAAGTGCCTACTCAGAAGATTTTACAAATTACTACTTTGGCATTTCAGAAGCTGAAGCGCTAGAAAATCGCCCTGTATATAACCCAGATACCTCTTACAGCCTTATTTTTGAATTGCATGCAGAATACCCAATTAACAGGCATTGGGTGTTTCTAACTGGTTGGTTATCGACTTGGTTTTCAAACGATATTCACCAAAGCCCTATAATTTCTCAAGAGTATCAGCATAAAGCCAAGGTAGGCGTGCGTTATGTTTTCTAAGTATTACTTGTGCTTTACCTTATTACTGTCGGGGCCATTACTCGCTGAGCAACAGTCTGCAGGTAAGAAAGATATTGAAAATGCGTTAGTTGCCCTGCCCGACACTTGCGTAGCGCTGCGTGAAGGTAGAAATTGCTTCGCAGAAGTTGATTTAACATGGCATCAAGAGCAAGTTGGCAATTACTGCTTACGTAACGCACAAAGCAAGCACATTATTCAGTGCTGGTTGATGCAACAAAAAGGCTTATTTAGATACCAATTTGATTCAGCACAAACCATAGGTTTTGAACTTATAAGCAGTGATAACGGTAAGGTTGTCGCAAGCACTGAAATACAATTACAGTGGGTCTATCAAAATCGTCAGAAGAAACGTCGTTGGCGGCTGTTCTAAGCAGGAGTAAATAATGGAACATTACGGAACTATCTTATTAGTAGAAGATGATATTTCTCTCGCCAATTGGGTTGCGGAATATTTAATTGAACAAGGCTACCAAACAACCATATGCCAACGTGGCGACCAAGTCGTTGAGCAGGTACGTAAAACAACCCCTGACTTAGTTTTGTTAGATATTATGCTTCCGGGTCAAGACGGTATTAGTGTGTGCCGTGATTTAAGACAGTTTTATCACGCCCCGATTATTATGCTCACCGCACGTGATGATGAAATGGATGAAGTGATTGGCCTTGAAGTTGGTGCCAGTGATTACATGATGAAACCCGTTCGCCCTCGCGCTTTATTAGCACGTATAAAAGCAGCACTTCGCTCTAAATCAGATACACAAGAATCAAGCACAAGCTCTGAGCTTATTAATGTGGGTAAGTTATCAATCAATACTGAGTCACGTACCGTTTACTTTAATAATGATGAGGTTCATATCTCAAGCGCTGAGTACCTACTACTGCATTATTTAGCAAGTAATGCAGGCCAAGTAGTTTCACGTGATGCGGTATTTAAGGCAACGAAAGGGCGCGAATATGATGGCTTAGACAGAAGTGTGGATGTGCTGATTTCATCATTACGTAAAAAATTTAATGATGACCCTCAGCACCCTGAAAAAATTAAAACTATCTGGGGCAAAGGCTATTTACTTGTTGCCACTGCTTGGCAATAACGACTCGCGCCTGTGAAAAAGTTCTATATCTCACTCCTTGGCAGTGCCCTGCTTTCAATCATCGTGTTGGGTTGGCTAATTGATGCTTTTAGCCAACAAACCCAAGCACCTCAAGATGTGTTTTCTAGCGAAACACAAATGATTAAAGGCTTTGCAAAGCAACTCGCTAAGCATGATGCTAAAGATCGTGAGCAAGCAATTACAGAAATTAACCAAAACTTTGCTGTGCAACTAGAGTATCGCCCTACACAGTCGCTCGCGCTACCTCATTCATTGTTAGCACAAATGACCCAACCTAGCGGCCTTATCCTCGAAGATCAACAAGGCTACTATTTGCTTTATAGTGAAGCCGCTTTAGGCACGCACCACTTAAAAATGCGTTTAGATAAAGACTTAACACACGAGCAAGGCAACGATGTATTACTCACCTTGTTGTTCTACGCTGGGTTATGCGTATTTATGGGCTTTATCATTGCGCCACTGGCCAAGCGTTTAACGGTATTAAACGAAGCGGCACAACGCTTTGCTAAAGGTGATTTAAAAAGCCGTATTCACTTATCTCACTTTACCTATATCAAAGATGTTGAGCTGACATTCAACCGTATGGCGAGTCAAATTGAAAAACTTCTTGATGAAAATAAGTTAATGGCATCAAGTTTATCTCACGATATTCGCACACCTATCGCCTGCTTACGATTTGGTCTAGAGGCAGCACAGGATTGTAGCAATGACGAAAAGCGCCTTGAGTATCTTGCACGAATGGAAAACGACTTAGATCAAATGGAGTCAATGCTAAAAAGTTACTTGGCATTTGCAACCCTTGAGCAAAAAGCGAATCAGCTGACCTTTAATCATTCTGATCTAGAAATCTATATTCTGACTTTAATCCATCAGATTGAACCTAAGCTTGAACAACAAGGCTTGCGTATTAATCACCACGTTGAAGGCGATGATATTTGTGCTGATTTACACTGGTTAGCTCGGGCCATTGTTAACTTATTAAGTAATGCTTGCGACTTTGCTGAATCAGAAATTTTACTCAGTGCTACGAGTACCAGTGAATCCGTTACCATAAAAATTGAAGATGACGGTCCGGGTGTCAGCGAACAAAACTGGCAAAAAGTATTTAGTCCATTTTTCCAAGAACAAACACATCGTAACCGGGATGGAGAAAGCTACGGGCTTGGCCTTGCTATCGTTGCGAAAGTGGTTGATTGGCATCATGGCACGGTCGAAGTATCAAAAAGTAAGCAACTAGGTGGCGCGTGTTTTAGCTTAACAATCCAAAATAAAAGCCAATAAACATGTTTCATTTGTGTTAATTGTTTCGTATTGTAATGCGCAATTGCACGAATTCTACGCTGACAGCTCGCACATAACGAAGAACAACCAAAATGCGGATGATTAACCCTTTTTATTTAGTGTTAATTCGAGTAGATTGTCAGCGCCGTCACAAATAGAGAAGTAACAATAATATGAGCGCATCACGTGGGGAGTTCAGCTCCCGCTTTGGATTTATTATGGCTGCAGCAGGCTCTGCTGTTGGCTTAGGAAATATTTGGGGTTTCCCAACACAAACTGCAAGTAATGGCGGTGCCGCGTTTTTAGTGGCTTATTTAGTGTTAGCATTTTGTCTTGCTTATCCTGCTTTAATGGCTGAGTTAGTAATTGGTCGTCATGGTCAAGCTAATGCCGTCACTTCACTTCGAAAAGTAACGAATCAAGCATGGCAAAAGAAGTTCGCCTTCATGGTGGGTTTTGGCGGTATTATTTGTGCGGGTCTAATTTTAAGCTTCTATGCGATTGTGGCTGGCTGGATGCTGAGTGCGACCCTTGAACCTGTTGCACAATTAGCCGGTCAAGAGCAAGCTGGTACTTGGCTTAGTGAGCAGTCACTATCAAGAAACCTTCTATTCACTGCCGCATTTATTATTTTAACCGTCTCTATTATCTCTAAGGGCGTAGAAAACGGCATAGAAAAATGGTCTAAGCGCTTAATGCCTGCCCTGTTAGGGATTTTGTTTATGCTAATCATCTATGTAATGACGCAAGATGGCGCAATGGAAGGTCTAAAGGCGTATTTAGTGCCAGACTTTTCATCGATTTTAAACCCTGAGTTATTAGTGAATGCACTAGGACAAGCATTTTTCTCATTGTCGCTTGGTACCAGCGTAATGATCATCTACGGCTCATACATTAGCAAAAAAGAAAACCTAGTATCGTTAGGCGCTTATGTGACTTTAATCGATGTGTTCATTGCCTTTGTAGCGGGTTTACTCATTATTCCAGCTATGTATGTTGCTCAAGCTCAAGGCGTACAAATTTTCTCTGCTGAAGGCGCACTACTTTCAGAAGATACCTTAGTATTCCAAGTGCTGCCGGCACTATTCACTAGCATGGGTAATGTGGGTATTTTTGTTGGCTTTGCATTTTTTGCGTTAATGAGTATTGCAGCGTTAACCTCATCGATTTCGATGCTAGAAGCACCTGTTTCCTATGCTGTTGAACGCTTTGCGTTAAAGCGTGTGCAAGCTACATGGATCATTGGCGGTATTATTGCGCTCATTAGTTTTACAATTGTCTTTAACCTAGGCACCTTGTTTGGCTTTGTGATCACCTTAACCACTAAGATTGGTCAACCGATTCTAGGCTTAATGTGTTGTATTTTTGTTGGTTGGATTTGGCATCGCGCGTCACTGCTAAAAGAAATTCAACAAGGATGCCCTGAAGCTGCCAATAGCTTCTTCTGGAAAGTATGGCCATGGTATATCAAGTTTATTTGCCCACTAGCCATTTCGCTCGTATTTGCTAACTCTCTGTTAAGCTAACAAATGTTTATGTTTGAAGTGGCCATTTAGGCTACTTCAAACACATATCTTGATGTGGAATGCCATCTTCTAGGTAATCATCGCCCACATTTTCAAAACCAAATTGCTGATAAAACCCTGTTAAATAACACTGAGCACCAATCATAATCGCTTTGTCAGGCCAATGCTTTTTACATGTGTCTATCGCAGTTTGCACCAGCTTGGTTGCGAGTCCTTCACCACGAAATTGCTCTGCTACCAGCACACGACCAAATGCGCTAAATTGCTCATTCTTTTTATAGCATCGTGCATAGGCTGCCACTTGTTGATCTTTAAACAAGAACACGTGCTGGGTCAGTTCATTGTTATCCACTTCGTCAATTTCTGGGTAAGGACAAGTTTGTTCTACCACAAATACATCAACCCGCGCCCGTAAAATGGCAAATAATTCATCTTTACTGAGTTCACTATAACTTTTAACAGAAAACATAACTCTCCTTTTTGAAGACAAAAAACCCAGCCGTAGCTGGGTTTTAACTCGCTATTCAGTCGTTAATCTTTAAGCAAATAATCGCTCTAGCTGATCACACAGCTGCGACAGATTTACATGATCATGCTCAATGGTTAAATCGACATAACCATCCCCTCTAAAGGCACGATCAAGTTCAATGAGTACATGAGTTTTGTGCGCTTCAGGAACAAACGACAACTCTATCTCTTGTAGACCAAATAGGCTTCGGCTGTTTGGTCGATACTCTAGCTCTTGATAGCATCCCGAATGTGATTGAAATGTAGGTGCTCTTAAGAAGCCTTTTTCAACATCCGCTTTTACTAAGCTAAAGCCAAGTCTATCCATCGCTTCCATCAACGTGCTTACAGCATCGTTAGGATAAATATGAAGTGCATCACGATCAGTTGGATCAAGTGCTAAATCAATATCCAAGCCTGTTTCAAGCCACACATGTGATTGGTTATAACCAGCATTAATTTCAGTGATCGGTGTTTCTGAATGCAGTCGCGCTTCAAATGGAATATGTTTTTCAGCACCTGCTGCAATCGTGCCGATATCTGTAATTCGCCACTTTTCAATTACATGGTTTGTAAAATACTCACCATCTTCACCTTCGACTTTAACACGTGTCATCAGTGCTAAGTCTAAACCCGATATGTCTTGATCAACATCGCCGCCTTTAATAACAATAACGGCATTAAATTTTTGACCCGGTTGTAAATGCTCTGTCTCAAGTACAGTGTCAACTTTTGCTGCACCAATACCTACTGATGCAAGGATTTTCTTAAACATCTTTTCTCCTTAAGCCAGCTTCTAACCTATGGCTTAAATTCCTTTGTTAATGCATCTTAACCACAATTAAAAGCTAATGTCAGCGAAAAAATGATGCTTTTGGCGGATTAATCAATAAATCATGTATAAGTGCTTATTTTTTGAACTCTTACTGTCTGATATTGTTTTCCTACTACAAATATTTCGCTACACTTCTAACAAATGAAGTCAAAAGAAAAACTATGGAACTAATCTACTTTGCTACCGCGTTCGTTTGTGGCTTTGCTGTTTATCAGTTAAAGCTGCCACCTCTTATCGGCTTTTTATTAGCGGGTTTTGCACTCAACATATATGGATATAAGACAACCGAGCTGCTGAATACGTTGGCAAGCTTGGGTGTTACTTTGTTATTGTTTAGCATTGGTCTTAAGCTCAAAGTATCAAACTTAATAAAACCACAAGTTTGGGCGCCCGCCTCAATGCATATTGTTTTAAGCAGTACGCTATTTAGTGGTTTTATGTTGTTGCTAGGTGCCCTTGCACTGCCTTTATTTAACGAGCTTACTTGGCAAAGTGCATTGTTAGTCGGCTTTGCTTTTAGCTTCTCAAGCACCGTTTTTGCTGTAAAAGTGCTTGAAGAACGCGGTGAAATGGCTAGCCTCCATGGTAAAATCGCCATTGGTATTTTGGTTATGCAAGATATCTTTGCCGTTGTCTTCTTAGCCATCAGCACAGGTAAAGCACCTAACATTTGGGCTTTGGCATTATTATTGGGTTTACCTATTTTACGCCCTGTGATGTTTTGGGTATTAAACCGCTCAAAGCATGGTGAGTTATTACCCCTGTTTGGTTTTTTCTTTGCGCTAATTATTGGCTATCAGGCCTTCGAATTTGCAGGCCTTAAAGGTGATTTAGGTGCGTTGATTATCGGTATGATGTTCGCATCGCATAAAAAAGCCGGTGAATTATCAAAGTCACTCCTTAATTTAAAAGACGTGTTGCTGGTTGGTTTTTTCTTAAATATTGGTTTGAATGCAGAGCTGACCAGCCATGCCGTGATTGTTGCACTCATCATTATTTTAGTTTTGCCTGTAAAAGTTGCACTTTATTATGTGCTAACAAACGCCTTCAAATTACGTGCTCGTACTTCACTATTAAGCGCGTTTAGCTTAGCTAATTACAGTGAATTTGGTTTAATTGTCTGCGCCGTTGCGGCCACCAGCAATATGATCACATCTGAATGGCTAGCCGTCATGGCTATCGCTGTGTCAATCACCTTTATACTCGCATCACCATTAAATAAACGCTCGAATGAAGTGTATGTAAAAATAGAACATTGGCTACTAAAATTTGAAAGCGACAGCCGTCTTGCAGAAGAGCTGCCAGTTAATCTAAATGACACTAAAATCGTGATCTTTGGTATGGGTCGAATTGGTACAGGTGCCTATGAAACAATCAGCCAAACTCACCCTAACCTTGTCGCTGGTATCGATATTAAGCCGGATGTTGTTGATAAGCATATTAAACGTGGCCGCAGAGTGTTACTTGCTGATGCCACTGACCCTGACTTTTGGCAGCGGGTAAACCACTCACATGTAGGTATGGTGATGCTTGCAATGCCAAAACACATGCAAAATATTTTTGCCTTAGAGCAACTGCGTGCTTCTGGTTATGAAGGTCAAGTTACAGCCATTGCAAACTACCCAGATCAGCAAAAAGAACTAGAAGATATGGGGGTCGACTCTACTTATAACTTCTATTTAGAAGCTGGTAGCGGCTTCGCAGAGCATGTAAAACAAAAACTTTTCTCTTAATGTAAAAAATAATTCTCGGTACCTTTTCATGGTACTGAGAATTATTTTCACTGTATTCAGTTAGTTGGCTAACTAGTTTTCACAACAAACCAAATCAGTCCCTCTATTGGGTCAAACTTATTTACAAAGCTTTACATCCAGATTAGCAATCAGGCTAAAAAAAAGAGTAGAATTAATTTCAAGGTGCTTAGCTAAGTATCTATTTTTAGCACAAAAAAGTTTAACAGTGTGGTGTAGTACCGCTGTTTTTTAATTCAGCACTGTTAGATGGATTGAGGTTGTTTAAATGAAAAATAAGTTTACCAACGAATTTTTAGCAAACACGGATGATGCACGTGCTGGGAAACTTTCAGATATTCAGCAGCAACTTGATGAGTTACAAAATAATGGCGTGACTGCAATGGATATCAGAACAGTGCTATTCAACAAGATGCTCGATGTATATCAAGTACCAAGCGATCATTTTCTTCGTGACGGTGAGACACCAGAACGAATCGACGACCCAGCTATTGTCGTTAAGCTAAATAAACTTGGCTTCACGAAAAAGCGTCGTCACCAGCTTCACTAATACGCCGTAATTAATTAGTGGTTGTTATTCTGAGGGCCTACATCCCTCACTAAATAGGCTGTTTCTTGCCCGTCACAGCCTATTTTCTCTCCTCTTTTTACCGTATCATCTAACTTTAAAATTTCTTTGAGATAAAGATGGATACAGCTCAACTCAAACGCGCCATAAATACTAAAATGCCATTTGGAAAGTATGCTGGCCGCCCTTTATTGTTGCTGCCAGAACCTTATTTAGTGTGGTTTAAACAGCAAGGATTTCCTGATTCCCAGTTAGGTGCACAGCTAGCAATGATGTATGAAGTGAAGCTCAATGGCCTTGAAAAAATGCTAATGCCATTATTAGATGAAAAATAATTAAACTTTTTTCGAACTTTTATAATTAAGTGCGGTCTATTACTTTGCTACTTGTTTATTTTTGGTTTTAATATTTAAAAAGCGCCCCAGGCGCTTTTTTTATGTCTGCAATTTAAAGCGAGTTACTTTTAAACAAATGAATAGTAAATTTAGCTCCACCTAATGGTGAGTCACACACCTCAGACTGCCCTTGATGCCAACTAACAATTTTAGCAACAATGGCAAGCCCTAACCCAAAGCCGCCAGTTTTCTTGTCACGACTTTTATCTAAACGAGTAAATGGCTTAAAAATACTTTGCCACTCAGATTTAGCGATCCCTGGGCCGTCGTCTTCAACACTTATTTGTATTGAATCCCCTAATTCTTCAACACTTACATGAATTTTATGGTTTGCGTATTTTTGTGCATTGCCCAATAGGTTTTGAATACAACGCGCCATAAAATGCTCGTCACACTCGTAGTAAAGCTGCTTGGGTGCAGTCAATGCTACCTCTATATCTGTAGCAAACTCGAGTTTATTCACCACACTATTGATAAGCGCTGTTAGGTCACAGGAACGGGGCTTTAAGCTTGGTTGGTGTGAATCAAGTCGTGCGTATTCAAGCATTTCTGACACCAGTGCTTCAAGCTCTGTAATATCAGCCTGCATGTTATCAATGTAAGTGTAGGATTTTTCATTCTCGATTTGCTCTTCGAGCATGGCAACAGCAAACTTTAAACGCGCAAGGGGCGTTCTAAACTCATGAGAAACGGAAGAAGTTAGTTCTTGCTGCGCAGCCAGTAGATACTGAATACGCTCTTGCATCGCGTTTAGGGTATCAGTAATCGGCAGAAAAAATGATTTTGAAGCATCGTGAAGCTCAAAGTCTTGCGATCCTCCTACAGCTTCACAGGCGAGCGTCAATTTATTAAAGTCACGCCAAAGTAACAGGCTCCAAAGTCCAATTGGCAAGCCAATTACGGTCAATAATAAAAAGTAAGGCCAAACGGAGCTAAAGTTGGGGTTCTCAATAGAAAGTGGGCCTACTTGCAAAAGCTGAGTGTTATTGAGGGCTATGTACCAAACGACTTTTTGCTCTTGGTTAAACAAATATAGGTAGTGCTCAGTTTGCAACTGCGTTTTTAGGTCACTTGGTAAAGCAAGGTCGGTGAGATTAATTATCTCGCTTTCGAATTCTTGCTGGAGTGTCGCTAAACCATTTTCAGTTTGGCTTAATAACCACAGAGATTTACCAAATTCTTGGTCAAGGGCTATTTGTTGTTGGGTTTCTTCGTAGGGCCATAACTGCTCTATGACCCCACTAACTAGAAACAGAGAAACTATTATATAAAGATATAAGCTAGCAAATAGTTTCCCCATTAAAAATTACATATCCCATGCGTCAGATACAAAAAGGTAACCCTGTCCCCAAACTGTTTTAATTCGGTATGGTTTATCACTGTTATCACCTAATTTCTTACGGATACGCGATACACGTACGTCAACGGTTCGGTCTAAACCATCATATTGACGACCAATCATGTGTTGATGAACATGCTCACGACTTAACACTTCACCAGCATTTGACGCAAGCAACCAAAGCAGCTCAAATTCATGAGAAGTCAGTGTAATTTCACTGCCTTTAAGTGTAACAATGCGGCTAGTTTTATCAATGGTTAAATCGCCAAAGCTAAGCTCTTCTGGCGCTTTGTTTGTAGCTTGACCGCGACGTAACAATGCATTGATACGTGCTAACAATACACGAGGTTCTGCAGGCTTAATTACATAATCATCTGCGCCAAGCTCAAGGCCAATCACTTGGTCAAAGTCCTCACCTTTAGCTGTCAGCATTAAGATAGGTAAGCTAAATTTATCACGTACCTGACGGCAAACGCTAAAGCCATCTTTACCCGGTAACATGACATCTAAAATCATTAAATCAACTGGGTTGTTTTCAAGGTATTCAAATACTTCGTCGCCGCGTTCAAGGACCGCAACATCCAACCCATTATGTTGAAGGTAATCACGTGTTAACTGCTGTAAGCCGAGATCATCTTCAACAAGTAAAATCTTTGCCATTGGTTGCTCCTGAATTAAAAAAAGCTCCACGGTGAGCGTAATCTACGCCTCGTTGTTTTTGCTTCGGTGCTTTGCACTTCGACTTTTGCGGTCGCAATTTTGCTCCCCGTGTGCGGATTGACTAAGGAGTATATTGTTTCAACCTGAACCCGCGCTTTATGGCTGTAAAGCCCTTTTTTGCTGTCGTTCCAGCATTGAATTTGTTGGTTATTTTGAAACAAACACAGATCTTGAGGCAGCTGTGTTTGCCAGCTGATTTTTAACTCAAGATCACAAAATTCGTGCTGTTGTAATACAACACACACTTTTGGCGTGATATCAAACTGAGTCGCTTGCGCATGGCTTGGGGTAACCCAAATAACAGCAACAAACACACACAGACTAAAAACAAAATACTTCATATTAAAAAATATGATTGAATCCTATAAATGCAGTCATCGAGTACGTGTGTTCAAAAAGCGGACTGTCATCCACGGCTGAGTAGTCATAATATGCTAAATGAAAACGAAGAGAGTTAGCCTCACTCAGGGGCCAACGGGCGTCGATTTTAGCATAAGGTTGCCAACTACTGCCAACATCTATTTCCCCATATGAGGACTCTTTAGCCGATAAACCATAAAAATAATCATTTAGTCTGGCTGATTTGTACCAAACCCCAAGGCTAGGTGCGACAGATAGGTTTCCTATTCGGTGATGTGATTGCCATTGTAAAGCACTACGAAGGCCTTTATAAACGCCCGAAACATCGGCTAGTGCCTGTAAAGAAATAACATGATTATTATGAATATAGTGATAGCTTAAGCCAGCATCTAATGCCCATCGTCTTTTTTTAATATCGTTCGTAGATACTGACTTTTCTGCCAGTTCATTACTGGTGGTCGATTCAACAATAAAGCTATTCGATGTTTGCAGTGCGAAAACATTGCTAGGGTGAAAATCTATAAAGAAACGAGTCTCAGGGTTGAACTCGGTTACGAAATTAACAACATGAGTATCGCTTTCTTGGAATGAATAACCTAAACGGCCATTATCAAAGAACCATTTTTCACCATAAAAAGCGATTTCAGGCAGCACAATTAATGGTAAGTTATTACCACCATGAAGTGGGTTCGTGATCACCCCAGCTCCCGTATTAATACTTAGGTGCCACTGCTGGGTATCGATCTGTTGATTTGCCACACGGCTTTCACGTTCAGTGCGCGTTGAGTCATCGGCGCTTGCTTGACTTACTAGCATGCCTATCAAGACATAAACCGCTGCGCACATCCTGATCGTTTGAGATTTCATTGTTATTTTACGACCAAAGGGGTTTTGCAATAAGAGCATAATATCAAGATGTGAACAAACTGTCGTTGCAAGGTTACAACTATTCACAAATTTGATACATATATCGGTTAAGTTTGTTACTCTTCGACGATTTCGATACGATTTCGGCCATGCTCTTTGGCTAAATAGAGTGCTTTATCGGCTTTTGCTATGAGTTGTTCTGGATTACTATTTTTAGCTTTTATAGCAATACCAAAGCTAGCAGTGACTTGGCTTAACACCTTATTAGATTTAGGCTCTTTAATCTGTAATTTAGCGACAGCATGACGCAGCTGCTGAGTAAAATTAGTCATGTCACTTATACTTGCAAACTGTGCGGTGAAACAAAACTCTTCACCACCATAACGATAGGCCTGACCAACACTAGATACATGTTTAAGTAGTTTTGCTGAAACTGCACGCAAAACTTGGTCTCCTTTTTGATGACCAAAAGTGTCGTTAAATTGTTTAAAGTGATCGATATCAACCATAGTAAGAACAGTTACTTCAGCTAAGTCATTGGTTTGACAAAACCGCGTGATATCTTCATCAAACTTACCGCGGTTATAAAGCCCTGTAAGCGGGTCTTTTTCGGCTTTACTTCTAGACCTGACAAGCTCTTGTTTTAATTCTGTAATTTCTGAGTAAGCCAGCGCAAGCTGATTTTGAAAATCTTGTGCACGACTTTGCAAAGCTGCCGACTCATCACTTAAGCGCTCGACACAATCAAGTACATCATCAAAGCCCCTTTCCTGACTTATATCTGCACTAGTTAGTGTGTCACGGCATTCTTGCAAAGCTTGGTTGAATTCAGCTGAGTAACTAAGTGCTTCATTGATATCTTGATGCACTTTACCAACAACATCATTAAAGCCGCCAGATAGCTGATAAAATAGTGCCAAGTCGTCCCGAGATAAGTACTTGTTGAAAAGGTGCTTTGCCTGCTCATGACTGCAGGTATTGTATTTTTTAATAATACTATCAAGCTCTTTGTTTAAGTCTTGATTCTTTTCGCTAACATAGCAATACCAAAGCGCATAATTAAGCGGTGTAATTGGCATTTTGTATTTTACCATTAAAGGAATTGCGAGCTTCAAACAATGGCTCGAGTAGCTTAAAGAGTGTTCGGCTTGCGCTGAAAGTATCATGAGGCTAGGCCATGAAAGTTTTATTATTTTAAAATACGGTATCAACCCCATTAAAAAAATCAATGAAAAAGGATTTTACAAACGTAAAACCAGCAAAAACCACGAATATTTTTTACAAAAACCAATACTAAATAATTAATTTAAATTAAGCCATTTGTATCAACATAATATAGTTAGCAATAAAGTGTTAGTGATTAGCTCTTAAGCTAGATTGCTTGCTGAGTAAGTGATTGAGCAATACTCCAAATTGCGTTAAGTGCCGGATCATGTCGCTCTTTATTTAAAACAGCTAGACCAATTTCAAATCCTGCAATAGTCTGCTCCGCATCACTCACTATTTGTACTTTATCTTTAAGTGGGCTGTTATCCAGTACAATTTTGGGCACCATGGCAATGCCTAAACCTAAGCTCACCATAGAAACCATGGCTTCGTGGCCAGCAACCTGCGCATAAATTCGGCCATGGATATTTTTTTTACGCCACCACTGCTCAAGTCGCTGCCTAGATAAACCCTGCTCAGCAACAATAAATTCTAAATCTGACCAATCAATTTGTTCATTAGCAGATAGCTTTTCGCTGATCGGGCATGCTATTTTTGGTGCTATCAATACTAATGGTGAGTAACCAACGCTGGTAAAGGCTATTTGCCCCGGTAACTTCATAGGTTTTGCAGCAATTGCCATATCTTCATGGCCGTCTAAAACACGATTAATTGCAAGAGCGGGATCACCTGTATTGAGGGTAATTTCAATATATGGATGTTGCATTCGCAGTTGCTCAAGTATTTGGTGTAAAAAGCTATAAGAGGCGGTTACTGAGCAATAAATACTGACATTGCCATAAACATGCTGTTGCGGCTCTTGTACGTTAGCCTTAAAACGGTGCCAGTTAGCAAGCGTTGCATTAGCGTACTCAATAAATGACTCACCTTCGCGGGTTAATTTGACAGTGCGATTATCCCGATTAAACAGCACTACCCCAACTTCTTCTTCAAGTTGCTTGATGTTGCGGCTCAAAGTTGGCGCACTGATATGGCAAAGCTCACTGGCTCTGGCAAAGTGCAGCGTCTTAGCTAACGCCAAAAAGTAATTAAGATGTTTGTGATCCATATCGCCACCATTTCATTTTATGAAATACTTTAATTCAAATATATCATTTTACGCAAGGTGAAAAATTGCATAGTGTTAATACATACAAAGAACACCACGTCGGTTCTTTGATTTTCTAACAAAATTGTATTTATAGGACACTAACAATGGCGAATTATTTTAATACTCTTCCTTTAAGAGAGCAGTTAGCGCAATTAGCGCAGTGTGAATTTATGGACCCAGCAGAGTTTGCTGATGGTGTAGACGCTTTAAAAGGGAAAAAACTCGTTATTGTCGGTTGTGGCGCACAAGGCCTTAACCAAGGTTTAAATTTACGTGATTCAGGTTTAGATGTTTCTTATACACTTCGTGAATCAGCGATTGCTGAGCGTCGTCAATCTTTCTTAAACGCATCTGAAAATGGTTTTACTGTAGGTACTTATGAAGAACTTATTCCAACAGCAGATGTTGTATTAAACCTAACGCCTGATAAACAACATACGGCTGTTGTAACTGCCATCATGCCGCTAATGAAACAAGGTGCAACACTTGCTTATTCACACGGCTTCAACATTGTTGAAGAAGGCATGCAAATCCGTGAAGACTTAACAGTAATCATGGTTGCACCTAAGTGCCCTGGTTCAGAAGTACGTGAAGAGTACAAACGTGGCTTTGGTGTACCAACATTAATTGCGGTTCACCCAGAAAACGACCCTCAAGGCCATGGTTTAGCGCAAGCTAAAGCATATGCAGCAGGTACCGGTGGTCATCGTGCGGGTGTACTAAAATCATCATTCATTGCAGAAGTTAAATCAGACTTAATGGGTGAGCAAACGATACTATGTGGCATGTTGCAAACAGGTTCACTACTTTGCTTCGATAAAATGGTGGAAAAAGGCATTGATGCAAGCTACGCGTCAAAGCTAATCCAATACGGTTGGGAAGTGATCACTGAAGCACTTAAGTATGGTGGTGTGACTAACATGCTTGACCGCTTATCAAACCCAGCAAAAGTGAAAGCATTTGAATTAAGTGAAGAACTTAAAACAATTATGCGCCCGCTTTATAACAAGCATATGGACGATATCATCAGCGGCGAATTCTCTCGTGGTATGATGGCTGACTGGGCTGAAGATGACGCAAAATTACTAGCATGGCGCGCAGAAACTGCCGAAACTGCATTCGAAAAGCAACAAAATACCGACCAAGAGATCAGCGAGCAAGCATTCTTCGACCAAGGTATTTTAATGGTTGCAATGGTTAAAGCAGGTGTTGAGCTTGCTTTCGAAACCATGACTGCCGCAGGTATCATCGCTGAATCTGCTTACTATGAATCACTACACGAAACGCCGCTTATCGCAAACACCATTGCTCGTAAGAAGCTTTTCGAAATGAACCGAACTATTTCAGATACTGCAGAGTATGGCTGTTACTTATACAACCACGCGTGTTTACCGCTTCTACAAGACTTTATGAAAGACATCGACACTGATGTGATTGGTAAAGGACTTGATAGTGCTAGCAACCAAGTTGATAACCAAACCTTGATTGCCGTGAATAAAGCACTACGCGAGCACCCGGTTGAAATCATTGGTAGCAAGCTACGTGGTTACATGTCAGCAATGAAGAAAATTGTTTAACCCTGGAAAGTAAGTTTCGCTTGTTAGAAACCAAGCCCAATTGCTTATATGCTTTGGGCTTTTTTTTGTCCCTACATTGATTCGTCATCTGTAATGTGTATGCTAAATTTACTGACTTAAATGTTGTAAACTAAGACACTTTCATGGCGTTAAATCAACTCACCATTACTAAAAAAATTACACTGCTTGGCAGTTCAATTGCCCTCATTGTTGCTGCGTTAATCGGCGCAACAGCGATATACAGTGCAAAACAAATCATCGAACAACGAATGATTGAATCTGAGCTACCTAGCAAACTTCAAGCTATTGATAACTATATTACTCACGATATAAATCAAATGATCAGTGCAGCTGAGCAACTCTCTAGTAACGAATTTGTATTAGAGTGGGCGCGTTCAGGCAATACTGATGATAAAACACTACTAAAAGAACTTAACCGCCTTGTTAAGCAATACGATTTAGCAACAGCTTCGTGGGCTAATCGTGAGACCGCACAATATTGGAACCAAGACGGCTTCTTGCGCGTTTTAACTAAAGAACAAGATGGTTGGTTTTTTGCGTTTACAAACACCGCACAACCTTTTTCTATCAGTATCTATCAAGAATCACCGACTGATGTGAAAATGTTTGTAAACCACCAGCAAACCAACGGCATTGGTTTAGCAGGCCTTGCTAAAAGCATTGACGATATGCAGGCTATGCTGCAGCGCTTCCAAATCGAAGAAACAGGTTTTGTATTTGTTGCCGATAAAAACGGCCTCATTCAGCTACATAAAGACGAAAACAAAGTCGCTAAAGCTAAGTTGGATGACGTTTATAAAACGGGTATCACGCGTACTCTGCTAACGCAAAGCGACTTCAATTTACAAGAGATTGTTCTCAACGGAGAAGCAACCTTAGTGGCTGCAAGTCCAATTAAAAACACCGATTTATTTGTTATTGCCCAAGTACCTAAGCACGAAGTGTTTTCGAGTATTCAGGTTTTACAATGGCAAATCATCAGCTTTGCAATAGTGATTGCGCTGATCGCAAGTTTTGCTGGTTTAGTGCTTGCACGCACGCTTTCATCGCCGCTGTCGAAAATGGCTGAGTTATTCACCCGTTTAGGCTCTGGTGATGCTAACTTAGCATATAGACTTCCTGACTCTGAGCAGCCAGAACTTGCTAACTTATCTGCAGGCTTTAACCAATTTATCTCTAAGATTGAAACTGCAATTAGTCAAGTAGCTCAAGAGAGTAGTGAAATCAGACAAAGCGCTGATCATGTATTTCAGCAAGCACAAAAGAACTCAGAAGCGCTTGATAATCAAAAAGAGCAAACTATCTCGGTTGCTGCGGCAATTAATGAAATGGGTGCGACAGTGCAAGAAATTGCCTCAAGCGCATCGAACACGGCTAAGCTCACTGAGAATAGTAAGCAGAACACTGAACAAAGCCATACTCAGGTAACGCAAAGTAAAGAAGCGATAATAGAGCTGGCATGTGATATCGATAATATCACCGAGCAAGTAAACGAGTTGGCAAATAAAACGCAAGCTATCGCCAGTATTGTTGACTCTATCAGGGGTATTTCTGAGCAAACCAACTTGTTAGCACTTAATGCGGCGATTGAGTCTGCTCGTGCGGGTGAGCACGGCCGAGGCTTTGCTGTTGTAGCAGATGAAGTAAGAGCGCTTGCAAATCGCACTTCACAATCAACAACTGAAATTCAAACTATGATCAGTGAACTTACCAGTACCTCTGATTTAGTGGTTAATCATATTAATCACTCAAAATCACAAGCTCAATTAAGCGTTGATGCAATGCAGAACTCTGTTGAATTACTTAATGCCATTAACGATGCTGCCAATGAAATAAACGATATGGCAACCTTAATAGCAACTGCGACCGAAGAGCAAAGTAATGTTGTGGCAGATGTCGGTCGCAATATTGAACAAATAAGTGACATTAGTGACAACGTCATGCGTGAACAAATTGACAGTGAACAAGCAATCAAAGACTTAGCGAACAGTGCGCAAACCCTTGATGACCTTGTTGCGACATTTGATAAACGCTGACACGTTTTGTAACAGTTAACCCTGCCCCTTTTTCATTCACGGCCTATACTTAAATGGTATTAGGCCATGATTTAAGAGGGTCAGATGAAATTATCTAGCATTGTTTTAGCCTCAAGCTTTTGCTTATTAACAGCGTGTAGTAGTACAGAAAATAACACCGCTCCCCCACCATTTGCTTTGACGCAAAGTAATACGTTTACTCAAATCCCAGTTGAAACTCAACAAGAGATTTTTGCATTAAGCAAACATGTAAAAGAGCAACTTGATAGTGCTTTTCCAAAAGACAGCCGTTCATTGCAAAGCACTAAACGTTTGCTGAAGTTCCTGTTGCAAAATGGCGATGCGTCTTTATCTTATCAATCTGGTGCGACCTTAACCGCTAATCAAGCCTACTCAAATTTAAACGCCAACTGTTTATCGTTATCGATTTTAGCCTATAGTCTTGCTGACTACCTTGGCCTTGCAGGACAATTTCAAAAAGTGCATATCCCAGAATATTGGGCACTTGATAATGGCTTTAATTTACTCACAGGCCATATCAACTTAAAAGTAAGTGAAGCTCAAAAACTGGTGGTAAATAGAAAAGTCATTTACCCAGAAGAGCGCTCTTTAGTAATAGACTTTGACCCTAACAGCCGCCAAGAAGCGTTTAAAACTAGCAACATCAATAAAGCCCGCATCACAGCAATGTTTTATAACAATAAAGGTGCAGCTGCGATGCTAAAACATGATTATGATACTGCTTTTAGCTATTACAAGGCGGCAGTTGATATTGATAGCAACTACTCAGGTGCATGGGGCAACCTTGGGGTATTATTCAGATTAACGAGTGACTATCAAAATGCAGAAACAGCCTACCAATACGCGATTAGTTTAGATCCAGACAACAACACCGCATTAGGCAATTTAGCAAGACTCTATAACCTGACCGATCGTAAAGAGCAAGGTCAAGCTATATTAGCCAAGCTTGATAAAAAGCGCCAAGCAAACCCGTATTATCATATTTCTTTAGGAAATGACGCCTATACAACCGCCCGTTATCAAGATGCCTTAAAGCACTACAAAAAAGCCCGTGACTTAAATCCAACCCTGCATGATACTGATTTTGGTTTAGCGAGAACCTACTATCAATTGGGTGACTTAAAGCTGGCTAAAAAATATTTAACTATGGCAAACAATAAAGCAGACTTTGATCATGATAAACAGCGTTACGAAAGTAAATTACAAGCGCTTCGCTCGCATACTGCAAAGCTTATTGATTACCGCTAGTGCTGTACTGATAAGCACTGGGCACGCTTTTGCCAGTAAAGACTTAGAACAAGACATAATAACGCTAACATCGGCTCAATTTGCAGGGCGAAAAACGGCGACTCAAGGCGCTCAGTTAGCCGCAGAGTTTGTTTCTGAGCGCTTTACCTCACTTGGCTACACTGTTGATGAGCAAAGTTTTACTTATCAATCAGGATTCTTTGGCAAGGCTACTGGGCGGAACATTATTGCGTCCCAAAATAGCCGCTGTGAAAACTGTAAAAAAGTTATTTTTACTGCCCACTATGATCACCTAGGGCAAAAAGGCAGTCGGCTTTATCCTGGTGCTAATGACAATGCCAGCGGCGTTGCCGCTTTACTTTATTTAGCTGAGCACTTTGCACAAAGCCCCCAGCCCTATCAATTAGTTTTTGTTGCAACCGATGCAGAAGAAAATGGCCTACATGGTAGCGAGTACTTGGTATCAACACTTAATAAAGACGAAATCAAACTTAATATTAATTTAGATATGCTCGTTGTAAACCCACGAAAACCGCGTATCTATGCGTTTTTAGATAAGCAATCACTAGCGCAATATCAAACTGACATTAAAACCCTATCTGATGAGCAGCTAACCTTTATGGCAACTAGCTCGTCAGCGAGGCTGAATCGATTATTTGATCTCAAAGTTGATTGGCGCAGAGCAAGTGATCATTATTCATTCGCTAAAGCCGGGATCCCTTACATTTATTTTGGCATCGGACACGATAAACATCATCATCAAAGCACTGACACAGCGGCGCACATCGACTTTACATTGTTCGAATATGCCATGGCGAAGATAGCCCTATTTATTGAAAAGCTTCCAAGTTAGCTATTTGGGTAGTTCAGAGGTTAAAACAAACTGTCTTTTTTGTGCTTTGCTGAGCTTTTTTACGCTTATTTCAAGTTTAGTTGCTTCACTACGATTACCTACCTGCTGTTGATAGATAAGTGTTAAAGGCCCTTTGCCTTTGAGGTTTTTAGCCCCTTTTCCCGCTTGATGCTGCATAAAACGCTTTTCAACGTTAGTGCTGATCCCAGTGTACCAATGACCTAAACGTGTTTGCACTATATACAAATGCCACAGAGCCTCTGAATTTTCGTTGTTTTTTATAGGCTGCTGTAAACTTTCTGGGTTTGCTGTGGTCAAATCTGTGCCTCGTGATTGTTAATCGCATTTCAGTAAAAACAATTACTGAAAAGGGTTTTACCTTCTGTGACTAATCGGTATCATGCAGTGTATAAAAAATAAGGATTCAAACAAATAATGCAGTCGTTTAAAACTTTTTCTTTTTGGTTAGTACTTACCCTTACTTTAAGTGCTACAGCAGGGTGTTCAAGCTGGGTTTACCGAATCAACATTCCTCAAGGTAACTTCTTAGAGCAATCAGATGTAGATAAGCTTCGTGTAAATATGACTCGCGAGCAAGTACTGTATGTACTAGGCAAGCCAGTAGCTGAAGACTCATTTGATAAAAATACCTGGCACTACCTGTACGTATTCAACCTTGGTCGTAGCAACGAGCAACGTAAGTCACTCACTATTAACTTTGAAAACGATAAGCTTGTTTCGTTGTCAGGAGACTATGAACAACCTAGCGAATTTAATACGCCGCTTGAACAAGAGTAATAGCAGCGCAAATTATTAAGGGTAGCCTAAGCTACCCTTTTTTATGCTTTATTTAAAGGGCGACCGCCCGTCACTTTGTTGGCTCGGCCCTCTTCTTTGGCTTTTTCAGCCCGGCGTCTGCGTGCATCCTTTGGATCAGCAATAAGCGGTCGATAGATTTCTATGCGATCGCCATCTTTTACTTCTTGATGCAGTTTACAAGTACGATTCCAAATCCCAAGCGTTAGGTTATTTGCGTCTATTTCAGGGCACTTATCAATAATACCTGACTTAATCACCGCTTGCTCAGCTGTAGTGCCTACTGGCACTTCTACCAGCAAACTAGTTGCCGTTGTAGGTAAGGCAAAAACCACTTCAACAGTGATCATGGGCGAACTCCATATACAGTTTTAGCGCGTTGTGTAAATGCATTAACCATGTTCTTAGCGACTTCGTTAAATACTTTACCGAAAGCCATCTCAATAAGTTTACTAGCAAATTCAAACTCAAGGTGAAGCTGAACTTTACATGCTTTATCGTCCAGCGGTAAAAAATGCCATTTACCTTGCAGCTTTTTAAATGGGCCGTCGACTAAGCGTAGTGCAACAGTTTGCTCATCAATAAAGGTATTTTCGGTAGTGAACCACTTTTTTAAGCCGGCTTTTGAGATCTCTAAACTGGCCGTCATGCCACTGGCTTGTTGTGTAACGATTTTTGCATCTGAGCAATGTGGCAAAAACTCTGGATAAGCATCAACATCATTCACTAAATCAAACATTTCTTTGCTGCTGTACATTACAAGCGCACTTTTTTCTATTTGCGGCATACTCACTCCCAACTTTGTCGGCGAATTTTAGCAAGCTTTGGCTATTTCCCCAAATTTTAGTAACACGAAAATATCTGCAAAGCCTTAAAAAAGCGATGTAAAAACACTGTTTTTACGTATAATATGAGCCACTATGGCTAAGAAAAAATCATCTAAATCGACAAGTAATACCATCGCGCTTAACAAAAAAGCGCGTCATGAGTATTTTTTACACGATAAGTTCGAAGCAGGGGTTGAACTACAGGGCTGGGAAGTAAAAAGTATCCGAGCTGGTAAAGTAAACATCTCTGAGACTTATATTCACATTAAAAACGGCGAAGCATTTTTACTTGGCAGTCAAATTCAGCCTCTCAACAGTGCTTCTACTCACGTAATTTGCGATCCTTTAAGGTATCGTAAGTTACTTTTAAATAAGCGTGAAATCGATCGTCTTATCGGTGCTACAGAACGCGAAGGTTTTTCATTAATCGCGACTGCAATGTACTGGAAAAAATGCTGGGTGAAGTTGGAGTTCCACCTTGCTAAAGGTAAAAAGATGCACGACAAACGTGAAGACGGAAAAAATAAAGATTGGGCGCGTGAAAAAGAACGCCTGATGAAACATAAAGCTTAATTTATGAAATGAGCCTAACCTTTTTGGTAGGCTCGTGCCCCTTACTAGTCCTGACTTTCCCTACTTAAGAACTTAACCCCTTAATAAACCCATACTTTTTTGCTATTTCATTCGCCACCATTTACATGATATCAATCTTTATCGTGATTAATTCACAATACTTTCACAATTATACAAGGATTGAAATATATGAAGAACACCCATCGCTTTATACAACGACCTCTCTATGCATTTACAGTTGCAGCATTAGCAGGCACAAGTTTTATGTCAGTTGCTGCAGAGTCAGACGGAGCTGATAAGGTCGAACGTATTGAAGTTACAGGTTCTCGCATTAAGCGCTCTGACATTGAAGGGCCATCACCGGTTCAATCAATCAGTCGTGCAGACATCGATAACATGGGCTACGACAACCTACAACAACTATTAGAGCGTATGCCAGTCGCCGGTAATGGTACTTTCTCTACTCGCGGTAATAACCAAGACTCTACAGCTAATGGTGCTGCTGCAGTCAGCCTTCGTGGCTTAGGCTCAGACGCAACATTGGTACTTATTAATGGCCGTCGTGTATCTATTAGCGCCTTTGCTGAAAGCATTACTAATTCGTTTGTTGATATCAACTCAATTCCTGTCTCTGCAATTGAGCGTATCGATATTTTAAAGGATGGCGCATCAGCTATTTATGGTTCTGATGCAGTTGCAGGTGTAGTTAATATTATCTTAAAGAAAGATATTAACGGCCTAGAGGTAAACCTTGGATATGGTGGCACTGATGGTCCTAACTACGAAGAAAAAACAGCAAGCCTAGTTTGGGGCACCAGTACAGAAAAAAGCAGCGCATCAATTATTATTGATTACTTTAACAACACCGCTCTCTCTTCTGATGAAATGGGCCGCCTAGGTACAGCAAACCAAGAACCATACGGTGGTATGGATTTTCGCTCATCCCGTGGCTTCCCGGGTTACTTTTATGTAGATGGTGAAAAAACCATTGATCCGGCCTGTCCGGCAGAAAATGCAACTGCAAGTGGCAGCTGCTTATTTGACTACGGCCCATTTGGTTATGTAACCCCAGCATCTGAGCGCGTCGGTGCTATCTCACAATTTGAATATAACTTCGACAACGGTATTTCAGCTTTCTTAGAGGTTGCAGTACAACATAATACGTCGCAAGCAGCAGGTGCACCAACGCCTCTTGATGAAGATGCCGGTTTAACTGTGCCAGCAAGCCATCCTAATAACCCATTTGGTCAAGATATCGAAATTGGTCGCTATAGAACGGTAGATGCCGGCCCTCGCCAATGGGATATTGAATCAGATACGCTGCGTTTTGTTGCAGGCCTAAAAGGTGAGATCAGTGACTGGAGCTGGGAAGCAGCAGTTCAAAAAGGTCGCAGTAAATCAATGCAAACCGGTGACAGAAGCCAAGGTTGGGTGCGCACTGATTTCTTACAACAAGAAATCGATGCGGGTAACTATAACCCATTTGGTGGCACCTATAATGACCAAGCAGTGATTGACCGTATCACGACAAGCTTAGTACGCCGTGGTGAGTCTCATATGACTTCATTTGATGCAAATATCAGTGGTGAAGCATTTAGCTTTGGCGATGATGTAGTAATGATGGCTGCTGGTATTGAATACCGTGAAGAAGATGTAAGCGATATTCCAGACGACCAATTTCAACGTGGGTTAATCTTTGGTACTGAGTCTGTCTCAGCCGCTGCAGAACGCGATCAATACGCAGCTTATATTGAGTTTTCAATTCCGTTAGCAGATAACCTAGAACTGCAGTTAGCGGGTCGATACGATGACTACAGTGATTTTGGCTCAACAACAAACCCTAAAGTAGCTGTTCGCTGGGCACCTACAGATTCAATCACTGTTCGTGGTTCGTGGGCTCAAGGTTTCCGCGCGCCTTCATTGGCACAAATTGGTTTAGGTCCATCTGAAGAGAGTCAGTTCTTTGTAGATACTTACCGTTGTCAGGCAACGGGACAGGATTGTAACGCTCTAGATTACAATATCCAATTTGCAGGTAATCCGAACCTTGAAGCTGAAGAATCAGAGTCATGGAATGTGGGTTTCATCTGGGCACCAACTGCTGAATTTGGTTTTGGAGTCGATGTATGGAGCATTACGCAAGATAATAAGATTGACGAGCAAGAGTTCGGCCCTATCTATGATAACAACTGTAATGACCAAAACAGCACTGTGTGTGTACGTTTAGCACCACAAAATGGTCAGAGTTTAGGTGTAATCCAAAAAGTTTACAGCACCTTTGAAAACGTCTCATCACAAGAAGTATCAGGTGTCGATGTATCGGCTAACTACACACATGCGATGAACGATTACGGCTTCTTAAAATTCAATTTAGAATGGGCTTACCAAAACGAATTTAAGAAAGATGGCCGTGATTACACTGGCGAGTATCGTTATCCTGAAAACCGTTGGATTTTCTCAACAAACTGGGAAATGGGTGACTTCAACACTAATGTGAACGTCAGTTACACGGGCGAGTTTGAAGATACGCCAGATATCGACTTTGACGGTAATTTAGACTTTGATAGCAACACATCACGTATGGTTGATTCACAAACGCTAGTTGATTTACAAACTGCTTATAACTTCTCAGAGAAAATCAAACTTTCTGTGGGTGTGAATAACGTGTTTGATGAAGATCCTCCGTTTGCAATCGGTGATGGTGATGGCGACTTATATGGCTATGTATCAAGCGTACATAACCCACGTGGTCGTTATTTCTATACTAAGCTAACAATGCGCTTTAACTAATATCGTTGAGCTTAAAAACAAAAACCCGCCAATTGGCGGGTTTTTTAATTCTTTAACTAAGGCCTAGATTATAGGTCGCCTTCGTTTTCAGAAAGGAATTTAGCAACACCTGCAGGGCTTGCGTCCATACCTTTTTTACCTTCAGTCCAACCAGCTGGACATACTTCACCGTGCTCGCTGTGGAACGCTAGCGCGTCAACCATGCGGATCATTTCGTCGATGTTACGGCCTAGTGGAAGGTCGTTAACTACTTGGTGACGTACGTTACCTTCTTCGTCGATTAGGAAAGAACCACGGAAAGCAACACCTGCTTCTGGGTGCTCAACGTCGTATGCTTGACAGATTTCGTGTTTAACGTCTGCAACTAGTGCATATTTAACTTGACCAATACCACCGTCAGCAACGGCAGTGTTACGCCATGCATTGTGTGAGAATTGTGAATCGATAGAAACACCGATTACTTCAACGCCACGCTTTTGGAACTCTTCAAAACGCTTGTCGAAAGCGATTAGCTCTGAAGGACAAACGAAAGTGAAGTCTAACGGGTAAAAGAAGATAACTGCTTTTTTACCTTTGATAGTTTCTTTTAGGTTGAAGTTTTCAACGATTTCACCGTTACCAAGAACAGCTGCTGCAGTAAAGTCTGGTGCCTGACGGCCAACTAATACACCCATTTTTATCTCCAAATATTTGAGTTTATTTCCAATTGCCTATGCAATACTCACTTAGATATGGTTACTAAAAATCAAAAACCAAGAGTAAGTATTGATAATTTGCAAGATAGTTTAATGAGGTTACAGACAAATGAACAATCGAAAAAAACGATATGCTTAATCGGAAAAATTGATTCTCAATAAACGTGGATTGAGATAACTCTATATTAGTGTGCAAATTGACCCACAGAACACAAAAAACCCAGCTTTTAGCTGGGTTCTTAAATGAATATCAATACGGACACTTAGTCCATGATATCTTCTGGCATATCACCACGGATTTGCTGCCAGATTTCACCTGTTTGATGGCCGTATTTACGCATCATAGAAATCGCACCGTCATGCTCACGACGCTCAGCAAGCTCTGTTAGGTCTTTATAAAACTGACGCGCTAATTCACGGGTACGAGAATCAGAGAAGTAATGGCAGCCAATTTTTGAGTAGAAACCTTTAAAACCATTTAAGATAAGCACGTAAATGCGGTTATTACCCGCTACTGCTAATTCATGGTGGACTTTATAATCGTAATCAGCAAATGCTTGGGCACTGTCTTCAAGTTCTTCACTTTGCGATAAGATTTCAATTACACGCTCTGGGGCAAGCTTAATAGCTGCACGAGTATAAATTGCGCTGATATTAGTGCGAGCAGAAAGTAATTGATCTGTAAGCTCTGGCATTTTGTCTTCATCAAGACGTGCTAGCGTCTCTAAAATGTTAAGACCCGAGGTTTCCCAGAAGTTATTTACACGGGTAGGTTTACCGTGTTGAATCGTTAGCCAGCCATCACGAGCTAGACGCTGAAGTACTTCACGTAAGGTTGTACGTGTTACACCAATCAGCTCTGACAATTCACGTTCAGCAGGAAGAATTGAGCCAGGCGGAAAGTCACCATTCCAAATAGATTCAACAATGTATTCTTCAGCAAAACCTGCTGGGCTTTTCGCTTTAAAAATTCTCATCCAATTTCCACTTGAGTTAGCAACTACTTTTACCGCATTTGGTGTTCAACTCACTGATTGTACCAGATGATCTGCAACTAACAAGTAAACTAACTCCGCAGTGCATAAAAATCTACAAGATCTAGTTAAATAAATGACCTTTTGGATTAAAAGTACGCCAAATAACAATACTTTCGATATACTGAATTTCTAATTATTAACAATAACAACCAGCACTATTAAAAGGTACGGCCATGCAGCAGCGCGTTTTACCAGCAGTATTTAAAAATTTTTTGGGGACTTCGCCACAGTGGTATAAATACACCATTATTGCGTTTTTACTAATCAACCCGGTGTTATTTCAACTTAACCCTTATCTGGCAGGATGGGTATTAGTGCTAGAGTTTATTTTTACACTCGCCATGGCACTTAAATGTTACCCGCTACAACCGGGAGGCTTATTAGCAATTGAGGCCTTATTTATCGGCATGACAACCGCCGGCCAAGTTGAACATGAAATAGTACAGAATATCGATGTGATCCTGTTACTTATCTTTATGGTTGCCGGCATCTATTTTATGAAAGACTTGCTTTTGTATATCTTCACAAAGCTGGTTGTTTCGGTGCGAAGTAAAACCGTATTGTCGCTGTCGTTCACGATTGCTGCGGCTTTTTTATCTGCTTTCTTAGATGCGTTAACGGTGATGGCGGTGGTTATTGCCGTTGCGATGGGCTTTTACAGTATTTACCACAAGGTTGCATCAGGAAAAGACTCTAGCAGCGAGCATGATATTAATGACGATAACCAAGTTCGCCCTGTAAACCGTCAAGAGCTTGAAGAGTTTCGTGCTTTTCTTCGTAACTTATTAATGCATGCATCAATTGGTACTGCCTTAGGCGGTGTTTGTACCATGGTAGGCGAGCCACAGAACTTGATCATTGCTGAGCGTGCTGGCTGGTTATTTGGCGAATTTTTCTTACGAATGTTGCCTATTACTTTACCCGTTATGATTGCCGGTATTACCACTACTTTCTTACTAGAAAAAACTAAAGCCTTTGGTTACGGCGCAAAACTCCCTGCCCCCATCCACACGATTTTATCGGATCATGCTAAAAAGCTTGAGAAAAAACGCACCACACGCGACAAAGTGAACCTAGCAATTCAAGCTTTCATTGCTGTTTGGTTGATCATAGGTTTAGCCCTTCACTTAGCCACTGTTGGTTTAATTGGTTTGTCTGTCATTATTTTTGCCACAGCCAGTGCTGGTATTATTGAAGAACACCAGTTAGGTAAAGCATTTGAAGAAGCCTTACCATTTACAGCATTACTATGCGTATTCTTCTCAATTGTCGCAGTTATTATCGACCAGCATTTATTTACACCTGTGATCGCATGGGTGCTTACCTTTGAAGGTCAGCTGCAACTAGTGATGTTCTTTATTGCCAACGGTATTCTGTCGATGGTCAGCGATAACGTTTTCGTGGGTACTGTGTATATCAATGAAGTGGCTGCTGCGTTACAGGCAGGTCAAATTACCCGTGATCAATTTGACCTATTAGCTGTGGCAATTAACACAGGTACTAATTTACCAAGTGTTGCGACTCCTAATGGACAAGCGGCCTTCTTATTCTTGCTTACATCAACATTAGCCCCTGTGTTAAGACTATCTTATGGACGCATGGTATACATGGCACTACCTTATACCATCGTGTTGACAATTGTTGGCTTGAGCATGACCTTATTCAGCCTTTCAGATATGACTGACTTACTGTATCAATGGGGTTTAATCAATCACCACAGCGGAGCGTTACCTGGCTCATTAGGTGGTCATTAAAACGATTATTTAAAACAAAATATTTTAAACTAAAAAGCCCGCTTGATGCGGGCTTTTTTGCTAAGTAAGAGTCGTTTAATCAAGCACTTTCGCGTCGTTTGCTTTATTGAGTAAGCTGCGGCTTTGCGTTAAGAAATGTGCAGTTGCATCAGAGAAGTATTCTTTTGCATCAGCAAATGCGGCAATCAATGATGCTTTATCCCCAGCTTTTAGCTTTTCTAGCGTGTCTGCAAAAGTATCTTGGTAGTTGGCAAGCAGTGCTTCTACATCGTCGAATTGCGCTAACATGATGTCAGAGTAAAGCTCTGGCGATTGGGCAAATAAGCGCCCTACCATCATTAACTCTAATTGATAAATGGGTGATGAGCAGCTGCGAAGCTCTGCAAGTGTATGGCTTTGCTTGGCAAGAAACTGGCCATATACAAAAGTTGTTAAGTGGCGCATAACCTGAATGATCTGCATTGCTTCATCGTGTTTTTTAGCATCCATTTCAACTACTTGGCAGCCCCAAACTTGTAGTTGTGCCATTAACCCTTTAGCCACTTCATGATCTCGCCCTTCACACACCACAACCGTTTGTTTTACCCAGTGCGAAATATCTGGGCCAAACATCGGGTGTAAGCCAACTACCGGGCCGTTATGAGCCGCCATAAGCGCTTTTAGAGGTTTCTGCTTAACGGAGGTAATATCTACCAGCAAACAATCATCATCAAGTGTTGGTAGCGCTGCGACGACTTGTTCAAGTGCATTAATTGGCACACTGACTAGAACCAATTTTGCCCCTTTTAATATCGTTTCACTTTGTGCTTGCTGTGCTTTATCTAAAATACGCACTTCATAACCTGAACGAGTAAACTGTTGTGCAAACAACTGACCCATGGCACCTTCACCACCAACAATTACAATAGGTGATAACTGAGGTGCAACACAAGCAAGACTACCTTGCTGATTCTGATAGGCTTCACGCATCATACGACGCAGGATATCTTCAACTAACTCAGGGTTAACCCCTTGTGCGATTGCTTCTTGACGACGTGCCGCGAGTAAATCTGCCTCGCGATCAGGTGCATGTAATGGAGCACCGATTTGTTGCTTAATTGCGCCTATTTTTTCTGTAATCCCATTACGCTTTGCCAGTAATGCCACCAATTGCGCATCACATTCATCTATTCCTGCTCTTAAATCAGCTAGATCATTCACTGTTACCACGTTACCACACCTCAAACCCTAAAAACGTAAATATTTATATACAAAAAAGTAAAGCTTTTAATACAAATTATAGTAACAGGATAACAGCCAAAGCACAAAGCCCTAACGTGCATGTAGCATAGCTTATGAAGGGATAATAGATAATTTAGAAGGGAGTATTTCGGTATTTCTCAGGGAAGGAAAATTTTTTTGTGGTATAAAAACCAAAACGGGTTGCAACCTAAGGCTGCAACCCGTTTTATTTTGCGTTGTAAAACAGCGCGTATTAGTTAAGTTTTTCTCTAATACGTGCAGATTTACCAGAACGCTCACGTAGATAGTAAAGTTTCGCACGGCGAACTGCACCGCGACGTTTAACTGAGATACTATCGATAAGAGGGCTGTGCGTTTGGAATACACGCTCAACACCTTCACCGCTCGAGATTTTACGAACTGTGAATGCTGAGTGAAGACCACGATTACGCTTAGCGATTACAACACCTTCAAAGGCCTGTAGACGCTCTTTGTTACCTTCTTTTACACGTACCTGTACAACTACTGTATCACCAGCGCCGAATGCTGGTACGTCTGTTTTAAGCTGCTCTTCTTCAAGCGCTTTAATAATATTTTGGTTTACTTTTGCCATTATATTTCTCACTTTCCTAGGTGTAACTGTCTTCTAGCCACAAGCTTGTTGGTACTCTTGCTGAAATTCAGCAAGGAGTGCCGCTTGCTCCTCAGTCAGAGCTAGGTTATGCAACAAGTCAGGACGACGAAGCCAAGTTCTACCAAGTGATTGCTTTGTGCGCCACTTAGCGATTTCTTGGTGGTTTCCGCTGAGTAATACAGCAGGCACCTGTTTATCATCCAATGTCTCTGGCCGTGTATAGTGAGGACAATCAAGCAAGCCATTCGAAAATGAATCCTGCTCAGCTGACTGGTTATGACCTAACACCCCTGGTACTAATCGTGCTACTGCATCAATTAGCGTCATCGCGGGTAGCTCACCACCACTTAAAATAAAATCACCAATTGACCATTCTTCGTCAACGTATGATTCTATAATTCGCTCATCTATACCTTCATAGCGACCTGCAATTAAAATCAGCTTTTCTGATTGTGCAAGCTCGCTTGCACCTTGCTGATCTAATTTGCGCCCTTGCGGGGACATATAAATTACTTTTGCACCATCACCTGCCGCTTTTTTAGCGTCAAGGATAGCTTGTTTCAATGGTTCAACCATCATTAACATGCCAGGACCGCCCCCGTAAGGACGATCATCCACGGTTCTATGCTTATCAGTAGCATAGTCACGTGGGTTCCAACAGTTAAAGTCGATTAGACCATTTTTAACTGCGCGACCTGTTACCCCTTGGGTGGTAATCGCATCAAACATGTCCGGGAAAAGGCTTATCACCCCTACCCATAGCGAACTCGTTTGTGACATTAAAACCCTGGGTCCCAGTCTACGGTAATTTCTCTTGCATCATGTTTAACTTCTTTAATAACAGAATCTGTTAAGAAAGGAATTAAACGCTCTGCTTGGCCAAATGCATCTTTTTTGTTTGCTTTCACAACCAAAACGTCATTTGACCCTGTCTCCATTAGGTCATCAACAGTGCCTAAGTTATAACCTTTATCAGTTACAACAGACATGCCGATCAGATCTCGCCAATAGAATTCACCTTGCGGTAATTCTGGTAGCTGCGCTGCATCTACTGAGATTTCTGCATTGGTTAAAGCCATTGCTTCGTCTCGGTCGTTTACTTGCGCAACTTTAGCGATAAAGCCTTTGTTGTGGCGACGCCAGTCGACCACTTCTAAGGTCTGCCATTTACCTTGTTGCCCTATCAACCATGGGCTGAAATCGAAGATCCCTTCGGGATCATCAGTAAATGAATGCACCTTAAGCCAGCCCTTTATACCATACGGGGCACCGAGCTTTCCTACTGTAATATACGAGGTGTTCTCTTGACTCATGGTTACTCTTACGCCTATTAAGCCGCTTTACGAGCGTCTTTAACTAACTTAGCTACGCGATCTGAAAGAGATGCGCCTTGACCTACCCAGTGATCAACACGAGATAAATCTAAACGTACTTTTTCTTCCTGACCAGAAGCGATTGGGTTAAAGAAACCTACTTTCTCGATGAAGCGACCGTCACGCGAGAAACGGCTATCCGCAACCACAATTTGATAGAAAGGGCGTTTTTTAGCGCCACCACGTTGCAAACGAATAGTTACCATACCGTCCTCTACATTAGATTGACTGTTTTCATTAATAAGATTTACTCCCCAATACGGGAAGCTGGGGAATTGTACGAGTTTTTTGCAACATTGCAAGTAAGAACTGCTGCAAAATGTAAGTTTAGTTGATTAAACACTGATCTGGGCTTTAAATCTTACATGCAGCTAACAACTACGCATAAATTATCTACAAAAAAAGGAGCTATATGCTCCTTTTTATACACTTAATAAACAGCACTATTAAAATTTAGGGCCGCCACCCATCATACCTGGTGGTAACATGCCTTTCATGCCGCGCATCATTTTCTTCATGCCACCTTTGCCTTTCATCTTCTTCATCATCTTCTGCATTTGCGTAAATTGCTTAAGCAGTTTGTTGATTTCTTGCACCTGAGTGCCAGAGCCTGCAGCAATACGTTTTTTACGCGAGCCTTTGATGATTTCTGGGCGAGCACGCTCTTTTGGCGTCATAGAGTTGATGATAGCTTCCATTTGTACGAAAGTTTTATCACCCATCTGGCCTTTTACAGCGTCTGGCAGGTTTTGCATGCCTGGCAGCTTATCAAGCATCGACATCATACCGCCCATGTTCTTCATCTGACGAAGTTGCTCAGCAAAATCATCTAATGTGAAACCATCACCTTTAAATACTTTTTCGGCAACTTTAGCAGCTTTCTCTTTATCTACTTTCATTTCGACTTCTTCGATTAATGAAAGTACATCACCCATACCTAGGATACGAGAAGCAATACGGTCAGGGTGGAATGGTTCAAGAGCATCAGTACGCTCACCCACACCCATAAACTTAATTGGCTTACCGGTAATATGACGAATCGATAATGCAGCACCACCACGGGCATCACCATCGGTCTTGGTTAAGATCACACCACTTAAAGGAAGCGCTTCATCAAATGCTTTTGCAGTGTTTGCTGCATCTTGACCTGTCATCGCATCAACAACGAATAAGGTTTCGATTGGGTTAATCGCACTGTGAAGTGCTTTGATCTCGTCCATCATGTCGTTATCGACGTGTAGACGACCTGCGGTATCAACTAATACCACATCAATGAATTTCTTCTTCGCGTGCGAAATCGCATTGTTTGCGATATCAACAGGCTTTTGTGAAATGTCACTTGGGAAGAACTCAACACCCACTTCATCAGCCAGTGTTTCAAGCTGTTTGATTGCTGCCGGACGATAAACGTCGGCACTCACAACTAATACAGATTTCTTTTTACGCTCTTTTAAGAATTTAGCTAGTTTACCAACACTGGTCGTTTTACCAGCACCTTGTAAACCCGCCATCATCACCACCGCTGGCGGCTGTGCATTAAGGCTTAGCTCTTCGTTAGCTTCACCCATGGCTTTTTCAAGTTCTTCACGAACAATCTTAATAAAGACTTGGCCCGGGCTTAAGCTTTTTGTTACTTCAACACCTACGGCGCGTTCTTTAACTTGCTTAACGAACTCACGAACAACAGGTAAGGCAACGTCCGCTTCCAAAAATGCCATGCGGACTTCGCGTAATGTATCTTTTATATTGTCTTCAGTTAGGCGTCCGCGGCCACTGATATTTTTTAAGGTTTTACCTAAGCGTTCTTGGAGATTCTCAAACATGTAAAGGTTCCGATAAAACGTGTTACACCTGCAATGTACATAAATCAAACAAGTTTGGCGACAATACAGGCAATATTAAAATTTAATTCCTAGCAGTATACCGTAAATGGTGGTCGACAATACAGTGTTCAAGTGTGCAGTTTGAGTTTCTTTTTACAAACTCTATGCTTTTGCCTTGCTATAAAATACAATGGCATCAAAGAGACAAGGATTTATCGATATAAATTAAGTGGCCAAAACACGATGATTATTAGTTTAACTATTATTGCTAGTTTGTTTTATGTGTTAGCAACGTCACATGTGCTATCACGCCTTTTTCACAAACAAGGTCCAAGCCAAAAACTCACAGTCATTCTTAGCACTGTGGCTATCCTTGCTCATATGCTATTACTGGTTAATTCAGTTTTTCGTGCTGACGGCCAAGATTTAAGTATCGTCAACGTTGCCTTATTAACCTGTTGGGTCATTGTGGTGTCGGTGACTGCTGTGTCTCTCAAATTCCCCGCAACTTTATTGTTGCCAGTTGTTTATGGTTTTGCAGCCTTACTAACCCTTGCCAGCTTGTTTATACCGCATCATGTGATTTTGCAATCAATCGATGTCGAGCTTGGTTTAGTTACTCACATATCGTTATCACTGCTAGCCTATTGTGTTTTGATAATCTCAACACTTTATGCAGTCCAGTTCTACTTTATTGATAAGCGCCTCAAACGCAAAGACTTGGCAATTGTACACAGCCACCTCCCTCCTTTAATGGTGGTTGAGCGTCAGCTGTATCAATTACTCACGCTGGGTACTATCTTACTGACTTTTGCTCTCCTTTCTGGGTTTATCTTCTTAGAGGGAATGTTTGCCAGTGAGTTTATCCATAAAACGGTTTTATCGTTAATTGCTTGGCTAATTTTCACCGTGGTCACTGTAGGTCATTTACGCCAAGGCTGGCGTGGTAAGCCTGTGGTATTTTCGATCATGATAGCCGCTTTTATCTTGTCACTTGCTTATTTTGGCAGCCGTTTCATCCAAGAAGTGGTTCTAAATAAGTTTTAACTTGACTCAGCAAGCTGTCTCTAGCTTAATATGCACTGATTTATAAAAAAAGGATCCATCCTTGGACGACATATCGACTAGTACCCTGTTTATTATATTGGGATTATTGATACTTATTTCTGCTTATTTTTCTGGTTCTGAAACTGGAATTATGTCAATCAACCGTATTCGCCTGCGTCATCTTGCTAAAGAAGATCATCGTGCAGCGAAGCGCGTCAGCAAACTATTAAGTCGCCCTGACAGACTCATTGGTCTGATCTTAATTGGTAATAACCTTGTCAATATCGCTGCAGCACAGGTTGCAACGATTATTGGTATTCGTTTGTATGGTGATCTCGGTATCGCTATTGCAACCGGCGCGCTAACGCTGGTTGTTTTAATCTTTGCCGAAGTAACGCCAAAAACACTTGCTGCGCTATACCCAGAGAAGGTTGCTTTTCCAAGCTCAATTGTGCTCAAAGGCCTATTGAAAATCCTTTTCCCGTTTGTGGTTATCGTAAACTGGATGACCAACGGCATGTTACGCTTGTTTGGTATTACCACAGCACAAATTGAAGAGCACAGCTTAAGTAAAGAAGAACTAAAAACTGTGGTGAACGAATCAGGTGCACTATTACCTGCTCGCCACCAAAGCATGCTGACTTCAATTTTAGATTTAGAGCAAGTCACTGTTGAAGATATCATGATCCCACGCAACGAAATTGTTGCTATCGATATCAATGATGATTGGAAGCTTATCAGCCGCCAACTTACTCATGCACAGCACACCCGTGTACTGTTGTATCGTGACCAAATTGATGATGCTGTTGGTTTTATTCACTCACGTGATGCACTGCGTCTATTAACGAAAGAGCAGTTTGATAAACCATCACTACTGCGTGCGGTACGTGAAATCTACTTTATTCCTGAAGGCACATCACTGAACACGCAACTTCTTAAGTTCCAGCAATCAAAAGAGCGTATTGGCTTAGTCGTTGATGAGTATGGTGATATTCAAGGTCTAGTAACCCTTGAAGATATTCTTGAAGAAGTAGTGGGTGATTTCACTACAACGCAAACGCGTACACCGAGTGAAGAAGTAACAGAGCAAGATGATGGCTCAGTACTTGTTGATGGCGGTGCCAATATTCGTGATTTAAATAAAGAAATGGGTTGGGAGCTACCGATTGATGGCCCGAAAACGCTAAGTGGTTTAATTGTTGAATACTTAGAGGACATCCCAGACTCAAACCTAAGTTTGCGTATTGCCGGCTACCCTATTGAAGTTATCGAGATAAAAGAAAATATGGTTAAGTTAGTTAAAGTTATTCCAAGTAAACGCACAGAATAATTTTCTACACCACCTAAACAAAAGGAGTAGCTTGCTACTCCTTTTTTGTTACTTATAGCTGAATTACCTCTGAAGATTCACATTTTATTAGCTATCCTGCACAACCAAACACGAATTCCTCTACTATTATTTTCTTTTGCATATATTGATATAAAAGGGAAAATAATGGACGAAATATCAATCGAAAAAATCTATAACCAAGCTATCGAATTGCTGATGCTTTACGGGCCAAAGTTTATCCTCGCAATACTGGTTTTAATTATAGGTTGGTGGTTAATTGGTAGAATTGCCAATATGGCCGAAAAATCAATGAATAAGGTCAAGTTCGAAGTTGGCCTTACGCACTTTTTAGTCTCCTTTATCTCGGTCATTTTAAAAGTACTGTTGCTGATATCTGTTGCTTCTATGATTGGTATAGAAACCACATCGTTTATCGCAATGCTGGGTGCTGCTGGCCTTGCGGTGGGCATGGCACTTCAAGGTAGCCTTGCTAACTTTGCAGGTGGCGTGCTTATTTTGTTCTTTAAGCCCTTTAAAGTAGGCGATGTAATCGAAGCACAGGGTTACATGGGTACAGTGGTTGAGATACAAATTTTTGTCACTGTTTTACTCACCTACGACAATGAAAAAATCATTATCCCAAATGGCACGCTCTCAAATGGCTGCGTTAAGAATAAGTTTTCAGAGCCAACACACCGCGTTGCAATCGAATTTGGCATTAGTTATGGCGATAATGTTCATAAAGCCCGTGATGTGCTTATGAGCGTGCTTAATGACTATGATTTGATACTAAAAGATATAGAAGATAAAAAACCATCGGTTCATGTTAGCCAGCACGGCGAAAGCCATATTGGCATGTTGGTATGGGCGTGGGTTGAGTCTGATAACTACTGGCCAGTGTATTTTGGCTTATACGAACGCGTTAAAATTGCCTTTGACGCCGCTGATATCACGATTCCATTCCCGCAAAGGGATGTCCATATTCACCAGTTCCCTGGTAAATAACCACTTAAAATGCGAGGTTAACTCTCCTTTTTTGATTGTGTTTGTTGAATCAGGTTTAACAGTTCTGCTGTGGCAGTTGCATCAGCTAACGCTCTATGATGATTCGTTAAATTCAATTCAAAATGTGCTGCTAAGTTACCGAGCGAATATGACTTAAGCTTAGGAAATGCTTTTCGTGATTCAACTACGGTACATAGCTTTGGCATTTTAAAGCCCTGCCCGATTGCACTGTATTCTTTGCGAATAAAGCCGTAATCAAAATTCACATTATGGGCAACAAATACACTGCCTTTTAATAGTGAGCGCAGGGTATCAGCAACCTCTGCAAAGCGTGGCGCATCACGAACCATAGCGGCGTTTATCCCCGTTAACTTGGTGATAAAAGCAGGAATACTGCGCTCAGGATTGATTAAACTCGCCCATTGTTTAATTACTTCGCCCGCTTGTAACTGCACAACGGCTATTTCAGTAATTTTATTATTACCTTGTACGCCACCGGTGGTTTCTATATCGACCACACTGTAAATTCGATTCGGATCATTAAACCAATTTACCGCAACGATATTCACTGCAAAGCCAAGTTGCTTTAACACCTCAATGCTGACAAGTTGATTGCGCCTTAGTTTATCGCCTGGGGCTTTCACCTCCTCAAAGGTGAGCTTATCCCCTTTAAGCACCATCAAATCTGGGTAGCCATCTTTGAGCTGCTTAAAGGTTTTTGTCATTTGCAATAAATGCGCTTTTAAATTTGCAAGCGGGCTGTGTTTTATTAATACCTCTAGCGGCTCTAACATATCGCTGTGCCACATAAACATAGCGTTAGGCGCTTCATAAAACTGCCCTACGTTTTTACAAACATATTTATATAAGGCTTCATTGCTAGTGAATTTGGCAAGCTTTTGCTCAATTTGTGTTTGTTGCACTGTATAAAAACAATCAGCCAGTAACACCTTTGGATAAAGATCAAATTCATTACACGGCGGGTGCGGGGTCTCTATAAAAAGTTCTTGCCAAAACGTTAACGTAAAAAGGCTCAACCAAAGATTATTCTCGGTAAAAAATACCGTATTACCAAGCTGTTGATAATGCTCACACACTCCTTGCTCTACATCGCCACGATAAATGTCATCAACCTCTAATTGATGCTCTGTATCAATGAGCATTTGTGTTAGGCGTGAGCGTTGTTGCTTATTATATTTACGCTGTAAAAAGTCCTCTGCAAAATACAAAATGCCATCATCAAGCGGGTCTTGAATAACTTGCTCAAGCTTTTGTTCAACCCAGCTTTTATCACCTTGTTTGTAACGGTGGCGAATTGCTAGCTCTTGCGCTTCACTGCTACCTTCACAGTGCTCAAGTAATTCAAATGCAAATGCTAAATCATGATCTTTTAGCTGCTTATATAAGCGGATCAGTAATTTGTTTTTGATACTCTGGGCTAATTCATCTTCAGAGCTAATGGCTAAAAGTGCTTGGGCTAGGTTCTGATACTCTGTGTGTGACTCACTTTCTTTGAACTGCATTCGCAGCTTATTTAATTGATAATGCGTTTGTGCTTCGGCTAGTGTTTGAAAACGCGATATGCTCTCATTAACATCACCACGTACTTTTGCAATTCCTAAATCACGCATCACAAAACGATTTTGATGGTTGATATCACCGCCACTTAGTCGGCCGCTATGTAAAAACTCGAAGTATTCATAATACTGACTACGGCTATTGACCACGAACTGACTAAACAACGACTCTAATTCACTGTGGTTGCGATCAATATGCTCTTTACACAGTTGGGTTAAGCGCTGTTTACTGGCTGACTTTTTGTAATCAGGTTGAGTCGCCATTAGCTCATCATTTGCTAATAAGGTTAACAGGGTTGGTTTGGTTAAATGCTCAAGTAATAGATCTAATTCGTCGCTGCTAGGATGTGCCACCAGCCCTTGCTGCTTTAGCTTAAAAATAGCACCGTGCAGATTAGGGATCTCTTCATAATTTAATGATGACAACGCGATGATTTTTGGCTTTCGAGAATAAATACGCAGCAAAGTACATAAACTTTGCTCATCAAGCTGAAGGAGTTTTTCAAGAAATAACTGCTGCTCTTCTAAAAGCAGATGCCTGCACTGAGCTTGAATAAATTCAGCAAGCTCAAAGAAGTGACTTAAATAATATTTTGCTGGTAGTTGTGTTTTCATAGCCAAACCCGACACTGTATATAAATACAGTATCAGGTATTAGCTAATTGATTTCAATGTTTGCGGTTATTTAACTTTTAAAATACCCACAATTGCGCAAATTGCGCCCCCGACCATACCGAGCCAAGCTTCAATTGGTGTATCACCACTAAACGTGCGGCTAATTTGCGCACTTGCAGAGTCATACACGTTATATCCCCATACAGCTAGCGCCACACCAATAACGATTAAAGCAATACCTATAATTTTTCCCATCGTGTTGTTCCTTATTGTTATTAATTTCTTTTTGATAACCTCAGTGTTGCACACATATTAAACGCCTGCAAAGCCTTAAGAAATAATCAAACTAAAGGTTATGTTTTGCCCACTTAACGACACCTGAAGTTCAGCATCAATTGCTTTACTTAACGCTTTGGCAATAGATAAGCCTAACCCAAAGTTATCATTAGAGGTTCTGGCACTGTCTTTTTGCCAAAGCGGATCAAATAACTGACTTATATCTTCTTCTGTTAAGGGTACTTGTAACTCATTCATAACAGAGAATTGCAACTTATTCTCTTTATTCAGTAGCGTGCTTATAGTTACATCACTCTTGTCGGGGCTATATTGCTTGGCGTTATTTACAAGGTTGGTGATGATTGATTCAAGGACAAATAAATTACTGACAATGGCAGGAATATCATCTTGAAACTCAAACTTAATTCGCTCTAAATCATATTTTTCTAAGGTACGTAAAATAACCTGGTTTAAATCACATGCATCTTGCTTTGGAAGTGCTTCATCACTGTACTTATGCAGTAATAATAAGTTCGACACAATACTCTTTAAACGCTGGCTGATTTTTAGCACTTCGGGTTTAAAATCTGCCTCAAACTCTTTTTCATTTGGAAAACGAATGGCCACTTCAGCCATATTAATAAGCTCAGCTATAGGCGTTTTTAACTCATGAGCAATATCCGAGGTTAAGCGTCTTTCACGAAAATAAAGCTGGCGGTTTTCCCGTATAAAGGCATTTAAGCTATCAACAATGGGTTGCAGCTCTTTAACAGGCTCTTTTATTGTTATCACGGCATTTTTATCAGCGATACTGAGCCGGCTAATATCCCGGTTTAGTTTATTCAGCGGCGCCAAAGAGCTGTCGACCGATTTACGCACAAATAGACGAATAAATACGATTACTGACACAGTAGAAACAACAAAAATAACGTCGATGAGCCATAAAACAAAGTCAACTTCTTCTGATGAAGCCGCATAAGCTAAGGTTATGGGTTGTTGCAAAGAGGTGTTAACGCCCTCAATAAAATCTTCATCATCGTCTAGGTCTAAAGGCGGTATAAAGCGAGTGTAAATAACACGGCCATTGCGACCATCAGGTAACTCAGTATTGATGATTTTTGTCTCGCCAAGCTTTATTTTCTCTAGAGGTAGATTCTTTTGTGAGAAAAGATGCAAGCTTTCTGAACGCGCAAACACGCCAGACTGCGACCAAATTTGAAAATACTCAGTTTCTGTACTGCCAGAAAACTCAGGCATGAATTGCCCTGAAAAATCAAAATCAATTTCTTCTTCGTCAATATCAATCAATGACATAAGCATGCCGGCTTTTGATTTCAAACCACGATTAAATTCGTTATCAATCCAACTATCAACGGCGATATCGGTAGCAACTAAAATACTCAGCACTAGCCCAGTTATAGTAATCGATAATGTGGTTACTAACTTACTGCGAATTGATTTCATTATTTTCCTTGAATGATATAACCAAAACCACGCTTAGTTTGAATAGGTAACTCGCCACCTGCTGCCCTCACCTTTTTACGCGCCGATGATAAGTGCGCTTCAATGGAGTTTTTTGAAACTAAGTCATATTGCCCAGCAATATAGGTACTTAACTTTTCAGCTGTGATCACTTTGTTTTGATTACTAAACAAGCACTCGACTATTTTATATTCGTTGGGGGTTAAATCGATGACAGTGTCGTTAACTTGCAAAAGTTTTAATTGTAAATTTAAAGCCAAGTTATCGATGCGGATCACATCGCTGATTGTTTTCAGGCCGCCGCGACGCATTAAATTTAATAACCTTGCATGCAGCTCATCAAACGAAAATGGTTTGGTCAGGTAGTCATCGGCCCCGGTGAGTAGTCCTTTCACTCTATCTTCTGGTTCTTGCTTGGCAGATAAAATAAGCACACGAACGTCGAGCTGCTTTGCTCTTATGGTTTGTAATAACGTAATGCCATCAATACTGGGTAACATAATGTCGAGTATGATTAATTCGTACTCACCTGTCATTGCCATACTCAAACCTTCAGCGCCATCGCCGGTTTCATCAATAGTAAAACCTAGGTTCTCAAGACCAATTCGTAGACTACGTCTTAATGACACCGAATCTTCTATAATCAACAATTTCATATGTTACTCATTTAGGTAAAAGCGCTTTAGCGTCATCAGCTTACGCTTTGAATCTTAAGATCCACTTAAGATTTACTGAGGTTTTTCTAGTTTAGAAAATATTAAGATTACCATAAGGATTTCTTAAGTTTCGATTCCTAGTATTGCCGTAGTTTCGATTAAGTAAGTACGACTATGACAACAAAACTTTCTGTTTTAAAACCTTTACTCCGTTTTTCATTAATTTTAATGTCAGTATTTATACTGTCGAGAATTACCTTGCTTGTATGGCAACACCAAAGGTTAGCTGATGGCGATAGCCTAGCCGTTTTATTAGGAGGCTTAAGAGTCGACTTTAGCAGCATCGGCTATTTGTCAGCCTTGGCTGTTTTAATGTTACTCGCTAATGTACTTTTGCGCAGCAAAACCGCTTTATTTCAGCATGTTTTTACTTTTTATAGCAGTATAGTTATAACTTTAATCGTGGTTGTAGAGGCTTCTACTCCCGCGTTTATTACCCAGTACGATGTACGACCAAATCGTTTATTTGTCGAATACCTAGACTACCCTCAAGAAGTCTTTTCTATGCTATTACATGGCCACCTATTTGCCATGATAAGCACCTTAATTATTGCAACGCTTAGTTGTGTGTTTACGTATCGTTATATTAATGCTGCATTTAGCAAACAGCAAAATGCTAAAACGGTTAGCCAAGTGGTGATACTCGTTACTACTTTATTAGTTTGCTTAATTAGCGCAAGAGGCACTGTAAGCCATCGCCCGTTAAACCCTGCATTAGTGCACTTTTCAAGTGACTCACTGGTTAACTCCTTGGCCCTTAATTCAACTTACAGTGTTGCATTTGCGATTAAGAATATAGGCAATGAAAAAAATGCCAGTAGTTTATACGGTACCATGCCACGTGATGAGATTTTACAAACAGTAAAGCAAGCAGCCTATAAACAGCAGTTTATCACAGAGAGTATCCCAACCCTTGCCAACAACACACCTTTTAACACAGGCAAACAAAAGAATTTAGTGATCATTTTAGAAGAAAGCTTAGGCGCACGCTTTGTTGGCGAACTAGGTGGCATAGGTGTGACTCCTGAACTAGATAAGCTTTATCAACAAGGCTGGGGGTTTGATAACTTATATGCCACTGGCACACGATCTGTTCGAGGTATCGAAGCGGTAACAACTGGGTTTACCCCATCACCTTCGCGCTCGGTGGTCAAACTTTCTAAATCTCAGCGTAACTTTTTCTCACTTGCTGATGTATTAAGCCGCACAGGCTATACCACCCAATTTATTTATGGTGGTGAAAGTCATTTCGATAATATGAAAAGCTTTTTCTTAGGCAATGGCTTTAGCGATATTGTCGATATTAATGACATGCAAAACCCTGAGTTTATTTCGTCATGGGGAGCAAGCGACGAAGACTTGTTCAATCAAGCTGATATAGAGCTAAGTGAGCTAAATAAATCAGGCAAACCATTTTTCAGCCTTGTGTTTACCTCAAGTAACCACGACCCATTCGATATTCCAGAGGGTAAAGTAACACTGCCTGAAGGCCACGACCCAGAAAACTACAAACGCGATCTAGCAATCAAATATGCAGACTATGCTCTTGGTAAATTCATCGCAAAGGCAAAAACGCAAGATTACTGGCAAGACACCGTCTTTTTAGTGGTTGCAGATCATGATGTGCGCGTGTTTGGTTCTGAGCCTGTGCCGCTTAAATCTTTCCACATCCCTGCTGTGATCCTAAATAGTGATATGGATGCAAAGCGCGATACACGCTTAGTCAGCCAAATTGATTTACCTGTTACTTTGTTGTCGTTATTAGGCGTTGAGCAAGCAACCCCCATGCTTGGTTATGATTTAACTCAACAATACCCTGTTGAGCGCGCCATGATGCAGTACTACGACAACTTTGCTTACGTAGAAAATGGTGAAGCCGTGATCCTGATGCCAAACCAAAAAGTGAGCTATTGGCGCTATGACTCTACAAGTAAAACGCAAGTTGCCATCGATAACACAGATAGCAGCGTTGAACTTGCCAAAAAAGCCTTAGCACACGTCTTATTTAGCAATTTAGCTTATACCGAACAGTTGTATCGCTTACCAAATAAATCGTAGCGATGAGGAATGATTATGAGCATGCAAATTAAACAACTCCTTTCTAAAATATGGCACGTTAGCTACAGCCAATTTGTCTGGCTGGTGTCGTTGTACTTGGTTATTGCATTTAATGGCCTGTTTTTATTTAACATGCTTGAAGCAGCCAGCAAACCTGAACATGTCAATTGGTTATTTATAGCAAGCGTACCGTTTTTCTTATTAGCACTGACGGCAATGGTGTTAAGTTGGTTATCGTTAATCACCTTTGTTAAACCCGTGCTTTTAACAAGCGTCGTGGTTTCATCGTTGTTGTTTTATGCAACCTTAAATTACGGTGTTATCTTTGATAAAAGCATGCTGCAAAATATCTTAGAGACAAATTCAGGTGAGGCGTTTTCATACCTTAATGTACAAGTTATCGCTTTTATTACTGCGCTAGGCGTACTGCCTGCTTACTTGTTTTCTCGCTTTAAAATTGTCGGAAACTTTCGTGTTCGTCTTAAAAGCTTTGCGCTTCTTAACGTTACAGCGTTTATTGCTGTAGCTGTTATTGCCGTTCCTTTTTATAAAGATTACGCCTCTGTAGGGCGTAATAATCGTCAATTAACCAGCTACATTACCCCCTTTGCATTTTATACTGCGGGCTATAAGTACCTGCGCGATAATTATTTTTATCCACCTTTACCATTTAAAGTCTTAGATAAAACACCGCACCTATTAGCTAAGCAACAAAGTTCACTGACGATTATGGTGGTAGGCGAAACAGCACGCGCAGCAAACTTTTCACTGCAAGGTTACGACAAGCAGACTAATCAATATATCCCTAAACTTGGCGTTAAATATTTCAGTGATGTTAGTTCATGTGGCACCGCAACGGCCATTTCTGTACCTTGTATGTTCTCGCGCTTAGATCGCAATCACTATGATTCGCGCATCGCGCAAAGCCAAGAAAATGCCCTAGATATCATTCAACGAAGTGGTGTAGAAGTAACGTGGATTGATAACAATAGCAGCTGTAAAGGGGTTTGTGTGCGGGTAAACTCAGAAACGGTAGAACCAACAAAGAGCAACCCACTTTGTGACGGACGCTATTGTTTTGATGAAGTCCTAGTTGAAGAATTAGCTGCAAAGCTTGCCAAAAGTCATGCGAAGCACCAACTAGTGGTGTTACATATGATTGGTTCACATGGACCAACCTACTATCGACGCTATCCAGAAAAAGACAGTAAATTTTTGCCTGATTGCCCACGTAGCGATATCCAAAACTGTAGCAGTGAGCAACTTACCAATACCTATGATAATACCATTGCTTATACCGACCTAGTGCTCAGTAAACTTATTAATTTACTGCAAAACAGTCAGGCGGATGACAAAGCCCTACTGTATGTTTCTGACCACGGTGAATCACTAGGTGAAAAAGGTCTGTACTTACATGGCTTCCCGTATGCGTTAGCGCCTAAAGAGCAAACCCAAGTGCCTATGCTGTTTTGGAGTAATAAACTGGCCGATACCCGCTTTAATCAATGTATCGAACAGCAGCGTAACCATGCTTTTTCGCACGATAACATTTTTGACACCCTACTAGGCTTAACCCATGTACAAAGCACTGAATATCACCCAAAGCAAGATATCTTTAATGCTTGCTCAACACAAAGCTAACGAAATAGAGATTTCATACTATGCAATTTGATAGCACTAACAAACCCATTGGCATTAAACGTATTCGCCTTGCATTCAAAAACTCCCAACGAGCATTCACGTGGTTGGCAAAGCATGAGTCTGCTTTTAAACAAGAGCTGATACTGTTGCTGCTTGCCATAGCGGTGGTTTTTGTATGGCAGATTAGTCTGTATGAGAAAATTATGCTGCTTGTATCAGTGCTATTTGTGATGTTTGCTGAAGTCGTCAATACGGCAATTGAAGCCGCCATAGATCGAATAGGCCTTGAAATTCATCCATTATCAGGCCTAGCTAAAGACTTAGGATCTGCAGCCGTACTGATTGCTCTATCGATTTGTGCGTTGGTATGGGGCGGCGTGTTTGTTAATAACCTAAGCTAACTCGCTTTTTTATCATCTGGGGTGTCATTACAAAGTGCACAGTGGCGCCCTTTTGATGAATGATATAAACGGGTTGCGATAAAAATGGCCGTTGCAATAAATGACCAAACTAGCGCAAAGCCTAATGCGCTCATTGTCTCGTGACCTTTTAGAATTTCCACCATAAATAACAAAATTGCCACCAGCGTAAAAACTTTAGTGGTTCTTAATATCCAAAATTTTGTACCCACAACTTACTCCTTTAAATGAGGCCCCTTTAAGCGAGACTCCTTTGAAAGAATAAGTGTAGTTCAAAATAAGAAAAATCCCCTAAAAACTCGAAGCAGGATCAGACAATATTTGTACATTATTTTTGAATACCTCTAAAAGCCCCGGCGATGAGTGTTCAGTACCAAGCACTGTTACATGACAAACGTAACGATAACCGTTGTTAGTAAAGGTATAAAAATGATTGACCCCACTGCCATCAAAACTTAACGTACCGCCGCTGATCACTAGGCTTGGCTCATCTTGCATAGATTGGTCTATTTCCCATGCAGCATAGCGGTACTGATTATCAGCCAGTTCATCGATACGAATTAAATGCTGTTTTGTTTGCCACGTTAATATCGGCTTTGTAAATTCACGAAGACTTTTGTGTAATGCTTGTTTTTGCTCGTCAATCAGTGCTTCGCGTCGTGCTTTTTCTGCCTCTGATTCATAAGGCACTCCCCAAATAGAACCATCAAAGTCTAACCACAATTTGCCTGAATCAAACATAATGCCGCGCCAACCCATCATTTGCCAATCATGGCGAATATTTGAGTTCACTATTTTTTCGACAAACTCTTTATCAAAAATTTGCTCAAAGTTTTCTATAAGCATTTTCTCATTTTCAATTGCTGGTAGCGGCTCTTTACGCTGCAGTGGATAATGCACTCGCTTGGCAATGGCAGCTTTATCACCCGACTTAAAGGCCACAACCACAGGTTTGACAATTTTTATGTGTTTTTTTGCGGCAGTTGTTGAAAATGAGATAAGGCAGCCTAATAAAATTACCGCAAAATACTTCATTCAGTTCACTTTTATATTTAGATACTCATGTTATTCAAAGCGTAACAAATTTTTGTATTTGCAGTACAGGTGCTATTTAATTAACAACTCAATCTCATCGCTTTGATTACCTAGCCTATCAACAGTAATTACCTTCACCGCCTCTAATGGTCGTTGCATGTCTGAAGCCTTAACAGAAATCACACGTTCTTCACTTGAGTAAATATGATATTGCCACTGCTGTGCGTATTTTAAATAGACGAGTAACTGTGACACTTGCTCAGAATTAGGATGACTCCAAGTAAGATGGATGTCTTCGCCAACATAATTAATTTCAACATTAACTGCTGCCAATTCTGGTGCAGCTATCCACGGAGTTTCAGGTAATAATGCTTGATGCTGAAACACGCCTTGTGCAATCACATCAGTCATTAATTGACTGCCATCAAGTGCAGCGACATTCCAAAACACTGTACCGGGTGACGTTGATAAAAAACCACGATTAATCATGATTTGATTGACGACCTCATCAACGCCGGCTTCATCAAATGAGCGTATCGCATTAATACCAGGCCACAAATGTCGTCCTTGCGTGTTCTGTGATTGCCACCAGCTCAATAAGAGCGGATAACTTTGTGCATACTGATTAATTGGCCAGTAAAGTTGCGGCGTAAAATAGTCAAGCCACCCTTCATTAAGCCAAAGCTTAGCGTCAGCAAATAATTTGTCATATTGATCCATACCACGAATAGTTTGGGGTTCATCAGGTCTATAAATACCAAATGGGCTTATGCCAACAAGTACATGAGGCTTCGTTTGTTTGACTCGTTGATATAAACGTTTAACGAACTGATTAACAGCTTCTCGACGCCAATCACCTATCGATAATTCTCCACCTTCAGCTAAATATTGACTGTATTGTTTAGCATCAGGAAAATCTTCATCGTTGTTGTAAGAAGGATATGGATAGAAATAGTCATCATAGTGAATACCATCTAAATCATAACTATCTACAAGTTCGGTTAATACATTTAATGTATGTGAGACCACGGCTTGATCTGTTGGCAAAAACCAATAGGTCTCATTTTTTAGTTTCACTACTTTATCTGTCATTTTCTCAACGACTGAGAGTTCTGAAATTGGGCCTCCCAAGTGATGATGTGCGCGATAAGGATTTATCCATGCATGCAACTTTAAACCTCGTTTATGTGCTTGCTTGATCCAAAATTTTAAAGGGTCATAAAACGGCTCAGGCGCTTTACCTTGCTCACCAGTAAGGTAATACGACCAAGGTTCATAAGAGCTTTGATACAAACTATCGGCTTGTGGTCGAACCTGAAAAATAACCGTATTGAAGTTATGTTTTTGAAGTGAATCAAGAATCTGAATGGCTTGTTGCTTTTGCTCTTCAACAGTTAATCCAGGCTCTTTTGGCCAGTTAATATTGGCAACTGTGGCAACCCATGCTGCACGAAACTCCCTTGCAACGTAATCTTGATGGATAGTACCGAATAACTGTTTTTTAGTATCAGACACCTCCTTCATTTGTACAAAACTGCACGCACTCAAAACTAAGCAAAGGGTCAATGTGAGTAAAATTCTAAAATACATTGTATACCTCATAAAAAAGGCACAACAAAGTCTTGCTGTGCCTACATATATCAAATTCAAATAAGAAAATTAAAACTTAATCTGTGCGCCAAGTAAGAAACGACGACCGTAATCGTGTATCGCTAATGGGCGATTAACATCTGGCATGCCTGTGCTATTACCTGAAGTCGCTTTTTGCTCTTCATTTGTTAAGTTAATAGCCTGGAAAATAAGATTAAAATCTTCAGAAATGTTATAGCTAACATTTAAATCATATTGGCCAAAACCATCCTTATACTGGTTTAAGCCAAGGTAATTAGTATAAAAATATTCTGAACGATATGTATAAGAAACACGGGCACTGAAAGCAGTGTTTTCATAATAAACCGTCGCATTAAAAGTATCTTCTGAGTTGTTTGGCAACACAGCTTCTTCACCTGCGGCTTTTTGTTCCGGTGTTTGCTCTAGTTCAGCATCTGAATATGTATAGTTGGTTTGAATACCGAAACCATACATAAGCTTTTGAGTGTAGTTCACTTCAAAGCCCGAGTTCTCACCTCCTAGGCCATTTTGAGGCTGAGTCACTAAGAAATCACGAACCTCTTCAACGCCGGTATCAGGGTCTGTCCATGTCCACTGCTTTTCAATCGTGGTATTGGTGATATACGAATCAATATCTTTGTAGAAATAAGCTAATGACAATATTGATGACTCATTAAAGTACCACTCAGCTGATAAATCATATTGAGTCGAACGATAAGGTTTTAAGTCTGGATTACCTTGTGAACCTTTACATCCTGTTGCCGCTGCACAGTAGCCACTTTTACGCGCTGATAAAAAATCGTAGTCAGGGCGAGACATTACTTTAGCCGCAGCAAAACGAAGCACAACATCATCCGTAAAGTCATAATTAATGTTTACACTTGGTAAGAAGTCATCGTAGCTATTTGAGCTATATACATCTTGAATATTTTCAGGCGCAAAGCTACGCCCTGTATACTCAACTGAACGAGAGTCAAGCTCTGTTTTAACCGCGCGTACGCCCATATTACCGCGCCACTTATTGTGCTCGAACACGGCTTTCACGTATCCAGCTGTAACAGTTTCTTCAAGATCGAAGGTGTAGTCAAGGTGTTCATAAGGACCTGAAGTTGGGCTAGTAGACGAGATCCAGTCTGCATACTGGTTATTATCAAACTGCCATAAAATGCCATCGCTAGTAGAATCGCTTGCAAACATACCCAAATTAAAGCTCTCACCTGCTGCTGACACTTTTGGATAGTTGGCTTTCATCAAACTGGCAGCTTTTGTATGCTCACGGTACTTTATACCCGCTTTAATTGCAGTGAAAAAACCAGTGTCTAATAAATATTCAACATCAAACTGCACATAAAGCTCATCAGAGTCATTGAGTATGTCATTTTTATGGTTGTAATCTAAACGGTAATCTTGTGGGCTTAAATCTGCTGATAAAGTCACATCTGGCGTACCATTTTCTAACGTAAATGACGCATTTGTATTGGCATAGTACTCTGAATAAACATCACTTACCTCACCTTCAGCCTTACTGTAACCTAGCTGACCTGTAACAGTGTAGTCATCAGCTTTGTAAGTCACTTTTAAATCATGAGCTTGAGTATTAAATTCACCACGATAGCCCGCATTACCATAATAACCCAAGTTATTGTGTGCTGGTAAGTCACCGGCGACAACCGTACCATCAACGATAACTGGGTTTTCAATGTTAGCAATATTTTGCAAGATAAAACCGCTTGAATACGTGCCATATGATTCATGTTCTGACTTTGAATATAAGTTATTGAAAACAAAATCAAGGTTATCATTTGCGGCGTATTGGAATGTCGCTGTTACGGTATCTAAATCACTATCACTTGCGTAGCGGTTGTAACCCACTGCCCCTGGATAAAATTCTGCATTACCATCTTGGTTAGCATCTGTGCTGCGATAACCAAATCGAACTTCTTTACTATCGCGTTGAGTTGCTGTTTCTTTATGAACAAAGCCGAGATTAAAACCAAAGTCTTGGGCTTCATTTTTCCATGAATATAAACCAGACACGTATGGCTTAGTTTCATCTGCGTTTTCAAAGTGGAATGCTTTTACTGAAAGCGCTGCATAGTTAGCTTCACTATCAAGCGGTTTACGTGTTTTTACTACAACAGTGCCACCAATTGAACCTTCATCAATGTCAGCTTCAGCAGACTTATAAACCTCGAGAGTATCGACCATTTCTGCTGGTAATAATGAGTAATTAAAACCACGCGACGGGCGTGTAATTGATGCCGAAGCCGTTGCAGAAGCCACATTTTGGCCATTTAACAGCGTTATATTTAAATGAGGTGCTGTACCACGAATACTCACTCGGTCGCTTTCACCGCCTAAGTCTTTCTCTACTTGCACGCCAGGAATTCGTTGCAATGCATCTGCAACTGTTTGATCAGGAAATTTACCGATATCTTCAGCAGAAACAGCATCAACTACGCTGTTTGAAAAGCGTTTCATATTAATACTTTTCTCAACTGACGCCGCATAGCCGCGGACTTCTATCAGCTCAATATCTTCTTTTGTAACTTTCTTTTTTTCATCTTGTTGATCAGCTGCAAAGGCTGGTGCACATGTTCCAAGTAAAAGAGTTGGGAGCAATGCTTTTTTGATGCAAACAGTTAGCGTGGAGAATTTTTTATTCATGGAAATGTAACCCTATCGTTTTTAAAAAGTGAGAGATTTTGTGACTACAAACTACATAAATGCTCTTTTGAACAACAATTGGTAACAACTTTATTGTTACAATGCGGCTACAATATTCGTAATAAACTTTAAAATCAAGATATTTTATTCCCACCAAAGACCGCTTTAATAATATTAAATTCCTAAAATTCAGCAAAAATCTCATGTAAGTCAATAAAAAACAAAAAAGTACATGAATATAAAGGGTATTAAAAAACAATACTTTGCAGATTAAAAATACTGTTCTTTCGCTTCAAAACAAGGGAGTTAATTATTCCAAAACCAAATCAAACACAACATTGACACTTGCTCTGAAGGTAATCGATTCTTGTAAATACTTACCTTCTGGTACGGTATTAATACGTGAGCCCGTGACCATGATACGTTCAATATTTGTATTGCTACCATAGCCAAAGTGACTACCTATCTCTTGCGATTGAATACTATACACCCGACCAAGTTTCGCTTCGAATGCGCTAGCAAGGCTACTTCCCTGCTGTTTGGCATTCGCTACTGCTTTATCAAGAGCGGCTTGCTCGTAATCTGAGGCTTTGGTTTATAAAAGTTGAATTTGCTCGATTTGATTGACGCCCACTTTAAGCGCAAAATTTAAAAATCCGTCCAAAAGGGAGAGTTTTTTAAGGCTGACTTTGACCTTACGCGTGGCTCGAAAACCATCTTTGACTTGGTTATCGTTTTCGTCATATCGCATGTTCGGCTCTACGAAAATTCGACCCGCAGAGATACTTTTTTCGTCTATTGAGAAATTATTTAAGCCCGCAAGGAGTTCATTTACTTGCGCATCAACTTGCTGCTTAGCCTGCACGCTTTCAGCTTTTACAGCTTCAAACTCTAACGTGATATCAGCCCTATCGGGGGCAGTACGTACAACAGCCTCACCTTTAACAACAATATGGCGATTATCCGGCAGACTTGTTGCAGCCATTGCAGAACTGCTACATAAAACCAGTAACAACAAAGATTTAAGCATCATAACCTCTCCCTAGAAAAAAGTTATGATGCCTTGCTACAGCAGGAAAGTAGAGTAATGCATACTTTCTTTCGATGTAAAAAAGCGAGTGATGATAACTCACCACTCGCAAACTCATCGAAGTTACGATGATAGGAAATAAACGCTAATTGGCTTTAACTTGCCATCGCATTGTCGACGTAATCTTCGACCATATCGGCAAAATCTTGATCAACAATACCTAGCTCTGCAAAGCACAGCTCTTTAATTTTAAACCACTCGCTCGAATACTGTTGGTGGCGGGCATAGTCCACAGCACTCTCCGCGCATTTTAAGATGGCATACGCCATACGTTGTTGTTCATCATTGTTTTGCTCTAAAAAGTGCGTGTTATGATGATTTAAAATAACGTGACAAAGTGGCTTAGGTAGGTGCCAAGATACCGAGATAAAATAGCCAATCACCGCATGGTCGCACTGATAACGAGCCTGCTCTAGGTCGGTAATCGCGTGCTCTTTTGCTAGGTTTGCTTGTTTAAGAACCTCAACATAATCTTTAAATTTTAATGCCATAGTAGCAATACCGACATTATGAAAAAGTCCTAATGAATAAAGCTCGTCCACTGGCATTAATGACTTATAACTGTTACCAAGCTGCACACAGGCATTCGCAACTTCAACCGACTCATCCCAAAAGCGCTCTAAGCTAATACAGGCATTACCTTTAAAGTTTTGCTTAAGCAGAGCCAAAGTTACCAACTGATTAAGCTGATCTAACCCTAAAAACATCGCCGCTTGGCGTATATCACTAATGGTGCGTTGTAAGCCAAACACCGGGCTGTTTATTGTTTTTAATAATAAAGCTGAAAGACTGATGTCTCTTGATATTAGCTGAGCTATTTTATCTAAGCTTGCATCCGACTTTTGCATTTCATCAGCAATTTGGCTCAATAGTTCAGGTTTTGGTGGAATATGAAAACCGCGTTCAAGCGAAACTAGGCGTTGTTCATCTAAGTTGATCATTTGCCCAAGAGCCTCCGTTAATAAGCAACGAGCAATTTAATAGTTTAGATGTGTAAAATAACCTAAGAAGTTCGCCTTAGTATTGTTTGAGATCAATGTGTTGCGAAGAAAGGAAAATAATTAATAAAAGGCTAACACGGCACATTATGACAACTTGCTTTAATATGCCGTCTTTTTGAAGATTTGCTTAGTGAGCAAGTACGCTTAGCCACTCATCTGGGTTTGCAAGAATGAACTCAAATACATCGTTGTTATTTAGAGTAATGCGAATTCCATTTGCTGTAATTGGTATAATACCCGCGCCTTTTCCTGAACACTTATCAACGTTATTGATGTGCGCTCGTGAAAGTGTGTATGGACCTAAGCCTAACTCTTTATTAAACGGTTCAAAAACAATTTCTTGTTCTGTAACTAAAAGCTTACCATCCGCTTTTGCGACACCCGACTGAATAGTTGCTATTGATTCTTTGACTGTTTGCGCGTGCATATCCTTTACTCCACTTAACAAATGAGTGTGGCTTACACTCAATTAAATCATAAAAATTGCGTACCAACTTAAGATACAATAAGTACAAAAAAAGTACAGTGCTATTGATTTAAAATATTTTTATAAAAAACTTAATTATTCGCTTTAAGTTACTTTTACCTTAGTTATTAAGATTTTTTATTACCCTCATAAAAAGTCATTCTGAATTGACCCCTTTCTTATGTGAACAAATAAAAATGCGCTATGCTTAAAATAACAACAGGATAGGTGCCGTAAACTGATGACAAAAGCACTGCAGCAAACTAAAAACAAGTTGAAAGTGAATGCAATTATCGTGATTGCATTAGTAACATCGCTTACTGTTACCTCATTATTCTTTTACAAAAATGTCGACTCACAATGGCATGACTATTCAAAAACCGCCGCTAACGTTTATGTACTTCACGACAAGCTAATTCAAAAACTCGGTTATGGTGGCTTTATTCACCATTTTAAAAACCTAGTGCTCAGAAAAAATACAGAACTGTATCTTCCGCCCATTGAAAAGGAACTCATCGAAATAAAAGAGATTCTTGCCAAGCTTAGCGCAATAAAAGAATACGACAAAGCGGCACTTACTGACGTTAAAAAAACGGTTATTGAGTATGAAAGTAAAGTCGATATTGTTTTAAAGATGATTGCTAACAGCGCGGCTAGCGAGCAGATAGATACTACTGTAAAAGTAGATGATACAGATGCATTGAAGGCACTTGCCGCATTCGAGCAACATGTAAACTTTATGCTTAAAGATAAAAGCATCGCCATTGATGAAAACTTCCAAATTGCTTACATCGTGCATGTGTTAACAATCATATTGCTCACCAGCATATTGCTTATTTACTTTAGAAAGCTCTCAAACTCTTATAAACAACAAATTGAACTTACTGAGAGAGCTTTAGAAGGCGCGAGAATAAAATCAGAATTTTTAGCCAATATGAGTCATGAAATACGCACTCCACTTAATGGCATTATGGGGCTTTTACAAATTTTGCAGCCGAACATTCAAAAGCCGAAAAATATAGAAGTTGTTTCTAAGGCGTTGTTTTCTTGTCGGTCACTCCTTACCATCATCAACGATATTTTAGACTTTTCGAAAATGGAGGCGAACGAGCTTTCAATTGAACAAGTAGATTTTTCGATGTCGAAGGTTGTTGAGTCGATCAATTCTGATTTTCTGCCACTTTGTAACGAAAAAGCAATTGAATTAAACATAGATATAGACGATGACGTTGAAGATTTATGGATAGGAGACCCAGTTAGAGTTCGACAAATTATTTTAAACCTGGTTTCTAACGCCGTTAAATTTACCGAGCAAGGTGGCGTACAAGTAAAAATTAATAAATCTTCGCAAAGCCAAAAGCAAGGTGTTGAGATAGAAGTGATTGATACCGGCATTGGTATGAATAAAGAAGGTTTAATGCATCTGTTTAACCGTTTTCAGCAAGCCGATAACAGTATAACACGGCGTTTTGGCGGGACTGGATTAGGAATGTCGATCACCGCGAATCTTATTAACCGCATGAACGGCACTATTGATGTTGACAGCGCGCTCGGTAAAGGCACCCATTTCACCGTTTATTTACCGCTCAAAGTATCTGAAAAGCAACACTTACATGATAGCTTTACTGATGTGACTGCACCTGACTTATCGGCTAAAACACTGTTGATTGCTGAAGATAACCCACTCAATACCATGATCATCAAATCAATGCTTGCAGAAACCAACGCATATCTTCATTTTGCAAAAGATGGCGCTGAAGTAGTCGAGCTATTTAAACAACTTAACCCCATTTTAGTTTTAATGGATATACAAATGCCCACAATGGGGGGGATAGAAGCCTGCTCACATATTCGTAGTATTGATAAAGAGGTGCCTGTTATTGCCTTGACTGCCAACGTGATGAAAGAAAATATCATCGAATACATGAATTGTGGTTTTAATGGCCACGTAGGCAAACCCATTGAAAAGCATTTACTATTTAAAGCGCTGCATGATGTCATTGCAATTAGCCGTGACGAGCTCATAGACTAGGCTTCCCAAGCAGAAAATTTTTACCTTCACTTTATTTTCAATGACTTAAAACTTTACTTCTACGTTTCTCCTGCTGATTCAAGATCGTGTAATTTTCATCCAATATTGATTGACTTGGCTAAAAAGCTCCCTCATAGTCGAAAAAATCATCAGTACACATTAGACCAAATTATAAAACCAAGTAGCAGCTAAAATGCTATCACAAAAATGTGGAGGAGATGCGTTATGAACCGTAAGTCAAAATTAATCTACCGTATTATGTTGGCCTCTAAGCTTCATAGCCGTAATAAAGAGATATCACTCGATACATTAAAACAAGGCTGCTGCCTAAGTGACTCTGAATTACTAACCATTATAAAAGAGCTAGAAATTAAAAAACTGATCAGCTGGGATGCCAGTAAATCTACTTTTATGATTTCAGCCTAGCTCGGCATATTTAAACGACAGCTTAGCTTTACCTTGCTGTCGTTTTACATATTACCACCCTATTTAATCATTTAAGTATTTAGCCCCCATCCAAATATAATTAAGCGTAATATTGCTACTTAATCGATTATGTAACCACATTGTGAATACGTATGCATTTAATTGTAAATATTAGCTCAGGGTATATATTTAGTCGAAGTGTTGTTTTTTCATACAACACCTTTATTCGACAACAAGGCCTGATATGAATTCATTGCTAACCAAAAGTTTGCTTATTTTATTACTAAGTCTCATTACTGCATGTACACACACTAAAACTACAAACACTGCCTATGAGCCCAAGCCTTACGTAAAACTAACTCATCCTGAGTGGTCAAAAAAGGCGGTGCTTTATCAATTAAATACGCGTCAATTCACTAAAGAAGGCACCTTTAATGCAGCACGGCAGCAATTGCCACGCTTGAAAGAGTTAGGCGTTGATATTATTTGGCTTATGCCCATAAACCCGATTGGTGAAGAAAACCGAAAAGGCAGTTTAGGCAGCCCTTATTCTGTAAAAGATTACCGTAAAGTAAACCCTGAGTTTGGCACACTAGAAGACCTTAAAGCCTTTGTGAACAAAGCCCATGATATGGGGATGTACGTCATTTTAGATTGGGTAGCAAACCACAGTGCATGGGATAACTGGCTTCGATTTGAACATCCCGATTGGTACGACCGAGACTACAAAGGCCAATTTAGGCCAACACCGTGGTGGGATTGGTCTGACATTATTGATTTTGATTATTCAAAACCTGCTCTACGTGAATACATGACAGAATCGATGAAATACTGGGTAAAAGAAGTCGGTATTGATGGCTATCGCTGTGATGTAGCTGGCTTTGTGCCGGTAGATTTTTGGAATAACGTCCGCCGTGAGCTTGATAACATAAAGCCTGTTTTAATGCTGGCTGAGTGGGAGTCTCGCGATTTACATGCCGAAGCCTTTGATATGACTTACGCGTGGTCTTGGTCTGAGCACATGCATAAAATCGTAAATGGCCATGCAGATGTCAGCGCCCTCTTCGTTTATTACTCATGGAACGAAAGTGCATTCCCAGCAGAAGCTTATCGCCTTGTGGGTGTTGCCAACCATGACACAAATGCATGGGAAGGCACCATGTTCGAAAACTATGGCGATGCACTTGAAGCCGTTATTGCATTATCTGTCGTTGGCGAAGGCTTCCCTATGATTTACAACGGCCAAGAGGCAGGTAACGATAAACGCCTCGCCTTTTTCGAACGAGACCCAATCAAATGGCAAAAGCACCCCATTGGTGATTTATACCAATCACTATTTGCACTCAAACATAGTAATGAAGCTCTGTGGAATGGCCAATTTGGCGGCCGCATGGTACATGTACCAAACAGCGCACCAAAACAAGTGCTAAGCTTTGTTCGTGCAAAAGGCAACGATAAAGTATTTGCCGTATTCAATCTATCGAAAGAGCCACAAACAGTTAGCTTTAAAGAGCCATTGTTTTTAGGTAAATACACTGATGCTTTTTCAAAGCAAGAAATAGAATTTGCTCAAACAACAGAACTTACAATTCCAGCATGGGGGTTTAGAGTATTTGTAAAATAACTTACCGCCTCACTCTACTTACTCTAAATAACCAAATTTGATCCCATAACTAAAGCTATGGGATCAAATAATACATTACTCTACTAACAAGACACCCATATTTATTTCCATCACTCCACAGAGTTAAACCTATGAAAAAACCTCTAACTAGACACCCAACTTAAAATTTCTCACTTCTCAAAATTATGACTAAACTTAAATTGTTCAACTCATGGAGGAGAAGAGCATGGCAACCCCACGTAGAAACTTAATTAGCATTTCAAATACACCTTACTACCATTGTATTTCACGCTGCGTTCGTCGCGCTTATTTGTGCGGGCAAGATCCACTAACGGGTCGTTCATATGAACACCGGCGCGATTGGGTTGAAAAGAAACTACTTCAACTTGGCCGGGTATTTTGTATTGATATTTGTGCCTACGCGGTTATGAGTAATCACACTCATCTAGTTCTTCACATTGATATAGCAAAGGCAAAGCGCCTGAACAATAAAGCGATTCTGATTAGATGGCACAAGTTATTTAAAAGTACATTCTTATGCCAACGGTTCTTAAATGGCGAATTACTAACACAAGCTGAACTCGCTTCGGTTAATGCCAGAGTAAATTTATATCGAGAACGGCTTAGCAGTATTAGTTGGTTTATGCGAGTTCTTAATGAGGGTATTGCACGAAAAGCGAATCAAGAAGATGAGTGCAAAGGACGGTTTTGGGAAGGTCGCTTTAAATCACAAGCCTTGCTGGATGAAGCTGCACTTGCTGCATGCCTTACTTATGTTGATTTAAATCCTGTTAGAGCAAAAGCGGCTGATTTACCTGAGCAATCTGACTACACCAGTATTAAATCTAGAATTAATGCATCTCATAATAATAAGCAACCAAAATCACTTATGCGCTTTGCAGGTAAGACACGTAAACATATGCCTAAGGGACTACCATTTGAGCTCAAGACATATCTGCAACTTGTAGATTGGACAGGCCGTTCAATACGAGAAGATAAGCCAGGGACAATCCCAGAAAATGCGTTACCAATACTTGAAAGACTAGATATTTGTACTGACAACTGGCTTACACTCACCACTTCCTTTACCCGCTCGTTTAAAAATACGGCTGGTAAAGAGCAAGCTATAACTGCTTATGCAAATCACATGAAACGAAAACGAAGAAGCTCTATTAGCACTAGTCGTGCACTATTTGCCTAAACTGAAACTCGAAAATGTTTAAAGTAACCTGCCTTTGGACTAAGCTTGCCCGAAATCAGGTACTATTCAGGCAATGCCCTACAAAATCTTGTAAACATAACATTTTGATGTATAGATTTATTTAGTTAATTAATTTTGAGCGACTAAACTAGTTGCTCTTAGAGTTAGCTATTAAAAACTCCTACTATTGGGTGTCTTAATAATTATAACCTGTACCTGATTAACAGAGTCTCCTTCAAATCAATCATGTACATAAAAACGAAGTTCACATTTTTAATATGGGTGTCTAGATAACTCTAAAGTGGATGTCTCGATAACTTAAAAAAACATACTTAAAGTTGAGTTTAACTAATACAGAATAAAAAAGAGTTTAAAGAAAGCTTTAAAATGGAATTTAAATGAAGAAAGTCACCCATGTTGTTTGAAGTATAAGTTGACATAGCTGAATACGAATTCATTGAGCTACAACGGCACAAGTGAAGTATAAGTTGGCATAATATTGAAGCATATAATGGCATAAAATGCCCAAAGATTACTTTTGTTAAGAGGTTCAAGGAAGATTCTAAAAAAATGGAATGCAAATATATTCCACTAGCAAAGCGTAGAAACTAAACTTAATGAACTAAGTTAATCTAGATTCAATAAAGTCACTTCTACCTCATATTAAAAAGCATCACCTTACTTTGTTACACAACTTTATTACTCACTAAAATCTACCCGCCTCAAAAATGGTAACTAAAACTCTAAATGTCTACTTTGAGGCTAAACCAGACGTTCGCTCAGCTATTTTTTTGGACAGAAACTGATTCGCATCATTTATTTTTCATTTCCCTCATACTTTTTTGATTTAATAACAGCTAATATTGGATACTTAAGATAGGAAAACTTAGGCTTCAATAAAACCAGTAACTATAGAAAGGACTCTAAATGCTAGAAAAAATAATAAAAATTGAAAACATCAAGCAATGGCAACATAAAGGAGGGTTATCTCAAGGGTTTGATAAGCTCAACTTAATCTACGGGCGCAACGGCTCTGGTAAGTCTACTTTAAGTAAGATCTTTACTTTTATAAATGAAAACAACAAAGCAGCTATAGAAGCGTTAAAGCCTTTAGAGTCTGATGGTATCACAGCTCTATCTCTTCGAATAGGTGGTGCAAATGTAACGCTAAACTCGCTTCAAACGCCGTTCAATTTCCAGGTATTCAACCAAGAGTTCATTGACAGTAATCTTTATATTCCCAATGCTAAAGATCGTAGTCAACTTACCAACTATTATGAATTTTCATTAGGTAAAGTATCAGTATTAAAGGAACAAGAGATTGATGCGCTTAAGGCAGAAATTGACACTATCAACTCTCAGCTAAGCCCAATTGATACGCGACTTACTACGAAATTTCCCAGCAAAACAGTTGCAAAAATCCGTGATATAAAAGCTACTCCTAATGCTGATGCTGAAATTGCAAATCTTGAAGCTCAAATCCTAGATTTGAAAATTGCTGAACACTACAAGAGCCGTAAAAACCTCACTCCCTTGACTCTAACTAAGCCTGATTTAGATATAAATTTCTTCAAAGTGAGCATCGAGAGCCTGTCAAAAGAAGCAAAAGAAAAAGTGGAGCTGCACATTACAAATAACCTTAAGGAACGTGATGTTAAATGGATTGAAACTGGCACTCAACTAATAAACGAATCAGATAATTGTCCTTTTTGCGCTCAACCCCTTGCAAACTCGCAAATTTTTCTTTTGTATCAGGATTTTATTAGTGATTCGTACAATAAAGCTAGTGATAAATTTGAGCGTGATAGTAAACAATTCGAATCAGAAGTAAATGCCATTAGTAGTAAGATTGAAGATTTAGAAGCAATAGTAAAATTTAATAATGAGATTACCAATACTTGGTCAGATCGCATTCAAGGCTTCGCTCTTGAATATGACTTCAAATACCTTAATTCATTATCAACATCAATCGGACTTGAGTGTGTCAACCTGATCAAAGAGAAGAAAAAGGATTTATTGTTAGAAACTGATTTATCTAAATTCAACCAACTATTAGGCAAACTATTTGATGGGGTTGATTTCTCAGCGTACAACAGACAAGTGGAAGAGTTTAACGAGCAAGTCACTAAATTTTTAAATGAACTAGCAACTGGCTCTTCTCAAGCATTGCAAGCCAAAATCGACGGTATTGAAGAAACTAAGAAACGCTTCGAAACCTCTGTAATAAACGATTTGGATAATCACAAGTCTCTGTCAGATGATAAAAAAGACAAGACTAAGAAAGTCAAAAAACTAAAAAAAGAAATTGATATAGAACAGGAAAGTAGCATTAAAGAGCATAAAGACTCTATCAACCAGCTATTAAAAAACTTTCACTCTATGATAAGAATCAAAGAGCTTGATAAGGACAATAAAGGTAAAGGCGGTTCAACTCGACTTAAGTATGTCATAACCTTTATCGACAAAGAGCTTTCAGTTGAGAATGTGGACGATAATAAACACATTTTTGAGCACGTTTTGAGTCTCGGAGATAGATCTGCTCTCGCTCTAGCATTCTTCTTATCTAAGTTTGCTAAGACAAATTGTGACAATTCTATAGTTGTTTTAGACGACCCAATGTCTTCCTTAGATAACTACCGCAAAGATGCAACTATCTTTGAGATCGAAAAACTAATTAACAACGCTTATCAAACCATCGTATTTAGTCACGATCCATTTTTCTTATCAGAGATACAGAAATACTCTATATTATCTCAACATACCAAGTGCTTTGAGATCTCTGTGTCATATAAAAAATCAGATCCTCTTAATGCTGACAGTTCTCAATACATTTCTAGTAGAATGATAGAGAGAAGCAACTATGACTCTCTCGTCCTTCACTCTTACCACAAAGAATATAATAAGCTTTATGAATTTGTTGCTGACGCAAAAGATGAATCAAAGATTGAAGTAGCTCGCTCTATTCGCCCTATTTTGGAAGCTCACCTTCGCTTCTTATACCCTAGAGATTTTAATGATGGCGTTTGGCTAGGGAATATGATTACGATGATTAGAGATGAGACTGATCAAAGTAGTCACTTCTTTGATAAACACAACCAAATAAGCCAACTTACTAAAATTAATGAATTTTCTAAGGGGTTTCATCACGCAGATGGTTTTGATACAAAAATTCAAAGCTTAGATCTACAAACCGTTCAATCATACGCACAGGAAACACTTCAATTCGTTACTGGTTTATAAAAGCACGGCTTATTTATAGAGCTTTGATTTTCAGTACCAATTCATAATGGGGCAAAGGCGAGTTATATTTATAATCCGCCTTTGGACAAATCGTTTTAGAGCCGAAGCGAGAAAGCCTTGGTAATGCTGCATTTAGGTGTGAGGTAGGCAATCACTAATCCTAAACCACTCACCTTAAATACGAACTCCAACCTTGAACTAGAAATGCAAAAGACTGGAAATCACTCTTAAATATTTTGTTATGTGCGTATTAAATTTGTTCAACGATATCTTCGACCAATGTAGTGACTTAGCGGTAAGGTATAATGGCGCATGCCTTTTCCAGAACTCTGAAGAATGTAAGTGCCCAACTTTTCGATAGATGATAGTTTGTTCCAATACTACCCTTCTAATACTCTATCACGAATATTTATTAAAAATCGCTCAGTCAACACTTAGTTTTGTTGAGTTACGCAAACACTAGCAATAATTTTTAGAAATGTATTTCCTGTTACATTAATGGGTAAGCATTAACGGATAAACTTTCGAAGTACACGGTATTGCATTCAAACTTAGTTTAGGTATATTTAAAGTATGAAAACGATTTTATTCACTTCACAATCAAAAATCTGGTGGCGCTCTAAATAGAGCGGCGCAGGATTATTACATTCTATAGCTGCTGGAAGGTAGCTAAGAATGTGGTCTTTTTTATCTCCAGTAGCTCTTCTATTTTGGAGATTTCATCTTGAAAAACAAACACACAAAACAGGCAGAAACAATATTAACGGGTGATAGAGCCACTGGACCTTTACACTTGGGGCACTATGTTGGTTCATTAAAACAACGAGTTGAGTTACAGTCAATTCATAAGCAAACTATTCTTGTTGCAGATATGCAAGGGTTGACAGACAACGCCAATAATCCTTCCATAGTGTCTGAGAATATTTTGAATGTAGTCGCAGATTACTTGGCTGTTGGAATTGACCCAAAGCTAACAACAATTTGTTTGCAATCTCAACTCCCTGCATTAGCTGAATTAACAATGCTTTACAGCAATCTTGTAACAATAGCTAGGCTTGAGAGAAATCCTACCGTAAAGTATGAAATCCATCAGAAAGGTTTCGAACGGTCAATTCCTGCAGGTTTCCTGACATATCCAATATCTCAAGCAGCTGACATTACAGCTTTCAATGCTACCCTAATCCCCGTTGGGGACGATCAATTACCTATGATTGAGCAAACAAATGAAATAGTTCGAAAGATAAACTCGTTAGCTAAAAAAAGTGTGTTGAAAGAATGCCACCCCTTGTTAAGTAAGGCTTCACGACTACCTAGTACGGATGGAAAAAGTAAAATGTCTAAGTCAAATGGAAAGCCTATAAACCTAGGCTCAAATGAAATAGAGATACGTCAGGCAGTACGATCAATGTATACAGATCCCAATCACTTAACTGTTGAAAGTCCGGGCCGCGTTGAAGGTAATGTAGTATTCACTTACTTAGATGCGTTTCATTCTGACTTGACTTTAGTGGAGCAATTAAAAGAGCACTACCAACGTGGAGGTTTAGGTGATGGGTATACAAAAAGTGTTTTGGAAGAGTGCTTGCAAGAGTTTCTTCGTCCTATCAGAAAAAGAAGGAATGAGCTATTAAGTGATAAAGCTTTTTTAATTGAGGTATTAAAGTCAGGGAGCAAAAAGTCACAAATAGAGACGGAAAAAGTTCTTTTTCAAGTTAAAGACATTTTTGGATTAAATATTCTTAAATGATTCACTAGGTCGAAAGTCGAGATGTTCCGTTAGATAACAAGATGCTTTCTTTAAGTTAATATATTTTCTGCGCTATAGTGGCTAAGCTATAATATGGAAACTTAGATTATCCTAATAGTAAAAAATATTTTGACGAACTTGAACTGATAAGGTCTTCATAAATCTACACATAAAATCATCACAGAAAGGCGAAGAAAAAAGCTATTTATCTATGAAAATAAAACCCAGCTTCTGCTGGGTTTTTCTAATTAGCCTCTACCTTTTCGGCAGTTAAAAGTCACAAGTTGTGGTTGATTACTTCCAAGCCTATTTTCAGCTGCCTACTCGGCAGTTCACACAACAAGATAAAAGACACATGGTCAGTTCAAATTTTCAGCTGCCTACTCGGCAGTTCACCATTATTTATAGTATATATTTCTATAATTATCAAACCGTTATATGACTTTTACACGATTATACCTTTACTTTTATTTAGTTTATAACTCATTGAAAATATTATTAATGTTATGTAGCAATTTTTATAAGGTATTCAAAGCTGGGACCGTTCCTAGAAATGTTTGATTTGTAGCAAAGCCATAATTGTTAAACTGACTTTTTATTGATTCTATTTTTTCAATCCTCTGTATATGAAGAACAAAGTTTTGCCCATTGGCTTTACTTGATACAGGTATGGAATGAAAGTGACCTATATCTTTCGCCTCAAACTTATATTCAGGGTTGTAAATTTCACCTCTGGCTTCAGCTCGTTTTTTAGCGCGTTTTAACCGTCTTTGCTTTTCACCAACAAACGCTTTAGCTATTGATTGGTTGCGAACAAACATTACATCTCTTTGGTTTACTGGTACCTCGAGTATTTTTGATAAGCCAAATAACTTATCATGAGCCATCATCTCAAAATAGCTTTGCTGAGATAAGTTGGTTAATTGCTTTTTATCTGTCGATACAAATGCAATTTGGTCGCCTATGGTTTGCTCATTCCAATTAGGAAAACACACACCTATATTACTAATTTCGCGTGAACTCATAAACCCATGCAAAATGCCAATGCAACGGCCTGCAAGAAGGCTTACATCACAATTTTTGGGTAAATAAGTAATGGTAAAATAATAGCGTTTCAAGCTTTACTCCTTTGGAACAAGCCACCTTTAATCAAAACTGCCGCAATAAAGTGGATTGCATTTGATGCTTCACTTTGCTCTAAACCATGCTTTTCCATGTGCTTTATATGCAAAGCAATACGCGGGAGTAATGAATAAAAGTCCGAATGGGTCTTAGGTGTTCTGTGTGCAACTAATATTTGCTTATCTGCGCCATACTCATGAGTGCGTATAGGTTTGTAGCCTCCCTCATACCAATCATCAATAGTTTGAATCGCAGCCCCTACTTTTTGTGAGTTTAAACTTGCTGCTTTTTTATCGCCCACTTGGGTGTAAGCAAGCTGTTTAGATGACATGCCTTGTTCAACAGTATCTACAAACTTTTGACTAGGGTGAACCTCTTGGCTAAATGCATTTTTAATTTTTGCGGTTATATCTAAATAACAATAATTTTGAGGGTTACTAAGCCCTTCTTGAATAGCTTCTGACAACGTTAATAATGCTGTTTGATTATTTTGCCAATTGCCTTGCCATTTTAGTTTTTGTGCACCTTCAACAATGATCGGGGCTGTATGTTCAGTAAGTATTTCAATGTCAATATTCGGTGATTGGCGGTTGCGCCAAAGCCAGTTGCCCATCAGTATATTTTTAGCGTAGCGAGTTGCCACTTCATTAAGGCCATTGTGCTTTTTATAGGTTTCAAAAAAACGTTTTAACCAATAAATAACTTTAGGATCATCACAAACATGTGGCTCAATACCATTAGCCTCAACTCTTAGTGAAAAACGGCAAAATACCTCATTTACTGTTGGAGGCACGTAGCACACATCAATTGTTTGTGGGTTACCAAAAGCGAGATCTTGTGGCGCTAAATTTTTAGCTTCACCTTGCTTTTGATACGCATCGCCAAACCCTGACTTTTGCCCAACTAATTTATTTTGCTCTATTTGTAACGGTTCAAAATCAGACTCTGGTGTTTTATAAAAAAACACCGCTTTACTAGGTGAGAGCGAACGCGAGTAACTTAAGTGCCGAGGTAATTGCATTATTCATACTCAAACTTAGACTTTTTCATAAGCATAGACTCTTTTTGAACATCCATAACCCAAAATGCGTCATGAAAGAACTGCTTAGCGCCCGCGTACTTTACTGATATGTTACTAACACACTCTAAAAGCCCAATAATGGGCTCAGCATAACAATGATATTCATGTAAGGCTGCATCTCGCTTTACGGGTTCTTCAAGCGCAGCAAAGCCAATTGCTGCGGGTCTTAAGTTAAAGTTACCGTTAAGGGCATCAATTAATTGTTCAAAACTTTTAACTACTTTTTTTGAAGGATATAACCAACTGCCATTTGACGATTTTGCTTTAAGCTTTTTAAACAGCTCGCTCGGTTTAGTATGTACATGGCACCAGTCAATATTTTGATATAACGAAGGTGGATGCATAGTCCCACCTGAAAATGAAGATGGTAGTGCGGGCTTTAAAAGTTGACTGTTTAATTTATTAAGCATCTCAATATTTGGTACAAAAAGTCTAAATACTAAATCGAGTGTTATATCGCATTTAGGTTTATCGATAATTCCTGATCTTATTACATGACTACACCCTGCAACTTGTTTTAACTTGCTTGGCTCAGGTAATGGTTTACCTGTATGTAATTGATAGTTTTCAATGTAAATGGCACTACCAATACACTTAATTGAAGGGTCTATGAAATTTTTTAGCTTACGCTCAAAGTTATGAGCAAGCCCATTTAAAGCAGTAAGTGACGGCATACCTTGAATATACGAGTTAGCCATTGCCTCGGCATCAAACACTCGCATATCTTGGCAATGTACATACACTATTTGCTCATCATTTAATGTTTCTTCTTCAGTTGCACACTGAGTAAACACATAGTTTAACTGCGTTTTAAACAGCCCCATTAAATTAGGGTGATATGCAAAGCGTTTGAGCTTACTTAAATTACCAAGGCTTTCATTTAGTATGTTACTAAATTGGCTAATACAGTTAGTAATACTCTGATCTAAGTAATGCTTTGCCCACTCAGGGTAAGATTGCTCTTGAGCGTTATTTTTAGCTTCAAGAATGTTATCAAGCCATAACTGCAAGCTAACACGTACTTGCCTAATAGCGGCGACTCGCGCTAATCGCTTTTGCCTTAACGTATTAAACTGCTTAATACCTACCAGCACCAAAAGTGCCTCTTGAAATTGACTACTTAATAGCGCACGAACTTTAAATGCTTTCTCAATATCATTATTGGCTACTTTAGAGCGGTTAACAGCTTTAGAATATGTTTTAGGAAAGTAGCGCAACACTCTTACATTACCGCCTACTGAGCTTGCCAAATCGCCAACATTGGCAGGCCTTGAGTGCTCAACTAAACCAGAGTTTAGTTTACGCTCTGCAGTGAGTTGCTGAATTTTAGTTAGCATTGCGTGGCTTACTACAGGCGTAACAGCGAAATAGCTTTGCTGGAATGGCATTTGTAATTGTAGTGAAAAAGAACTCACTTCTAACGGGAGCTCTGCTACTGGCAATTGCTGTTCTATTTTACCAGCTATGTCTAAAACTGCCTTTTTTGTGAAACCGTATGCTCTTATTAAATTAATCCAAAAAGGCTCTTCAGCAATTAATAACTTTGCTAAACAAGTCACTTTACCTTGCCAAATAAATGAGGTTAAAAATAGCTTTGCATGATTAATTTCAGCACTGTTGTGCGACCAACCAAAACTCAAAGGTAATGACCGACTGCAAATACCTGCAATATCTTCACTTACAACCTTACTAATTAAACGCTGATGGCTTACTCGTATATCAGGGTATTTTAAATTATGAGTATGAAACCATTTAACCTCGTTAATACACTTACTAAGTAGCACTTCATCACGTAATACACTTTTAGCGGCTCTTACACTTGTTAAATCATCAATTTCACTTCGTTTATAAACTAGGTTAATGAGCACAGTCAGCGCTTGTTCTTCAAGACCATCTACCGCAACAAGAGGTGTATATGGTGCAAACAATTTTCTAAGTGTTGTGGTTTTTTCTTTCGGTGATTCAATTGCAAATGCATCTTGTAAGTCCATAAGTTACCACGGCGCTATAAATTGTTTTTTTGTTTGAGGTTTTTCAGCTGCGAATGCTTGCTGTAGTTCAATAACTTGGCGTAAATAAAATACATGGCTATCAGCTCTGAGCTGTTCGTGTATTTTTTGTGGATAAGCACAGTTTAAAAAGCCTTCTTGGTGAAGCCTGTAAACTTGCTCTGTGGTTGTGTTTAACAATACTGCTGCATCAAAAGCGCAAAGTAGTAAGTCAGCAATATTTGGGTGTTTAGCTTTAGGGTTACTATCAACTAATTCAACAAAGTAATTAATAATCTCATCAAGTAATTTGTTTTTACGGTTACTTGTTGCTGCAATTTGACCATCACGGAGTAAATCACCATATACAGAGTTAAACTTAGTTTTATTAAAAGGGTTAAGTTGTTTGAGCCGCGCATTGTTTGTAAGTATATCTAGTTCAGTGATAAGGCCATCAGGCCAAGTACTAAAGTAATCAACAAAGGCACGGTTAAAGCCAGAATCGCTTACATCAAGTTGCTTATCCTTTGCAAACCATGATATCAATCCCACTATTTTATCGCTGTTATTACCTGCAAGCGCAGATGCAATTTTAAAGTCTGCATCGTTTAACTGTTCACTATTGGTTAGTTTACAACCGCAATTACATTCTAGAAACGCCTCAGAAGCTCTGTAATCAATTAAGTTATGACATTCACCACAATGGGTAGTCAATTGTGTTTTATGTTTATAACACGCTTTATAGGGCTTTAAATGCCAATAAAAAGGAATATATGAAGACTCATACAAGCATTCAATACAAACAGGTATGTTATCAGTGCGAAGTAGTTCAAGGGGAATAGTCAGTTCATTACGGCTTACTGCTGCTAGGTTGCCAAATTTAAAGTTGCTGCGCCGACATGCAAGCTCAAGAATGTCACCAGCATTAACATCTGCTAATTGGGCTACTAACTTGAGCGCTCTTATTCTAAAGCTACTTGCTTGCCTAGCATGATAAACATCAACCTTTTTTAGCTCTAACGGCAATGCACCTTCGAGCTCATGATCTTGCTCTGCAAGCCATTGCCATAAAATATCAGCAAGCTCACTATAGCCATCGTATGAGTTATCACTTGCAAGCCTTATTAAATAGCTTTCAAGCGCTTCATCAGGATAAGGTTTTGTTTGAACTAAAAAATGCATCGCCAACCTAAACTAAGAAAATCTTAGTTTAGGTTTAGGTTAAATTAATTAGATAGTCAAAAATAATTATCGTTAAAATACTAGTACTTCACAAAAGTACAATATCTGATAATGTAAAGTGTGTTACAGCATTTCTATAGGATGTATTAATGTCTCGTAACATTTTAAAAATCAAACAAAGCTAACTTATAAGGAGATTCTTATGGCTTGTAGCTGCTGCAATAAAGCACTCAATAGTGGAATGATCATAAAAGCCGACCCTGTTACAGGAAAAAGATTTAAATCTTGTCCTCATTGTTCAGACGCAAATGGTTCGGAGCATGTTTTTCATTCTTACCCTAACTCATTTGGTAAAACACCCGCACGTAAGTCGTCAAAAAACCCCGATGGTTTCCAGAGCTATTGCATAGATTGCCGTCATTTACCAAGGGGAACTTCATCAAAAAACTCACATAATGGTCGTTTATGCAGCACACTTTAACTGAAGATATTTAATGCAAGTACATAAAGACGATGCAGTAAACTGGTTATCAACACTTTCAACCGAAAGTGTTGATCTTTTCATTACCGACCCACCCTACGAATCATTAGAAAAACATCGAAAAATAGGAACAACCACTCGCCTTAAAGTAAGTAAATCGTCAAGCAATCAATGGTTCGACATATTTCCAAATAGTCGCTTTGAAGAACTTTTAACAGAAATATACAGAGTGCTACAAAAAGGCTCGCATTTTTATCTATTCTGCGATCAAGAAACAATGTTTTATATTAAACCAATTGCTGAAAAAGTAGGTTTCAAATTTTGGAAACCAATAGTTTGGGATAAAGTGACTATTGGAATGGGTTATCATTACAGAGCTAGACACGAATATATTCTTTTTTTCGAGAAAGGTAAGCGCAAGTTAAATGATCTAAGTGTTCCAGATATCCTCACTTGTAAAAGAGTAACCAGAGGCTACCCTACTGAAAAACCAGTTAAGTTAATTGAAACGCTCATCTCTCAAAGCAGTAATGAAAATGAAATCGTCGCTGACCCTTTTTTTGGCTCAGGAGCAACTTTAGTAGCAGCCAATAACTTAAATCGACAAGCTATCGGATGTGATATTTCAGAATCTGCTCATCAACATTTCTTTGATAGAAAAAATATATGATAAGTAATACTTCAAAATGCTTATCCACATAACACGATTAAACACGGTGCTGTCATTTGATTATTAATAAAAACTGGAATTTACAAAATGCTTTTGATGCAATTAATGCTGTTTATTATCCAGGAGGACTCCAGAGTGGACCACAAAGAAATAGAAAGATTGAAAGCTGGGGGCAGCTTGTTGGAAAAGAACAAGCTATTGCTCAATTAGACTCACTGCTTCAAGAGCATGGTACATTAAGCAAGCTTTCCAAAGCCATTAGAATGAGTCCTAGGTCAATAAACCAACTTCGAAAATTTTTTGAGTCACTACCAGATCAATTTGAGCAAACAACACAATCAGAAAACTACCAATTCATTGAAGGAAAAAAGTGCCTACTTGAAGAAGATTTAACGCATGAGTTTAAAGAGGTTAAAGGGTTAAGCCCTACAAATTCCATACAGAACCAAGTAGATGAATATATAATTGCTTTTTTAAATAGTTCGGGTGGCAGCATATTTTGGGGCATATGTGACGATGGTGTTGTTAAATGCCTTAAATTAAACACTCATCAAAAGGATGAAATAAATAAAGTAATCAATGCAAAAATCAATGTCATTCAACCATCCATTGATCCCACTAAGATTAGAATTATTTTTCATTTGGTTTTAGGAGTTGAATCTGGATTTGTATTAGAAGTAAACGTTCCAAAATCTAATAACCCTAAGCTCTTTTTTAATTCTTCAGGTAAAACTTGGGTTAGAGTGAATGGTTGTAAACAAAAACTTCAAGGGTTAGCGTTGCAAGATTACATAATTGAACGCATGCAACCAAGCTTTTGATTTTATTTTTTTGATAAAACTATACCTAAGATGCTTTGTTGATCTTCTATACTTAACTTCCCAAATTCACATATCAATTTAGCCAAAACATCTTCTTCACAATAAAAATAAGCTACTGGCACATCTAGCTCTTTAGCAATGCGTTTCATAGTTAAAAAATCTGGAGCATGTTTGCCCTTTTCGTATTGGTTCATGCGAGCACTAGCCGTGTTTGGCTCCATGCCTAATGCCATACCTAGCTGTTGCTGAGTAAGACCTGCTGCTTTTCTTGCAGATTTTAGGCGTGAAGGTGTTGGAGTTTCCATGAGAACCTTAGCAATAAATTACATTATGCTAAGATTCTCTTAGTATCTAACCCATAAGTGTACTAAGGATATTTTAGTTTCACTTAAATTTATACTTTAATCTAACTTTTTCACTTTTCTTCTTTAAAAAATGCTTAGGATCTAGCAGTCTATGTCTATCATAAAAATTGTAGCTTTCTCATATGGAACTTGTTTGTATATACATTGATGAATATAAAGGTATTAAAGATCTCTTCGTAAATCTGAATCAAAAATTCATCTGTGATTTCGATAAACCTCATATTCATGTAAAAAAACAGCATTGTAAATTTAAAGAAAAATATTATCGTGGACAAAATATAAAACTAATAATTGGCAAAAATGGGGCAGGTAAAACATCAATTTTAGAGTTTATTGAAGGAGCCTTCAACGAAATCGTTGGTATTGGTACAGCTGTTTTCTGGAATGACATTGACTCAAAGTACTATATAAAAAACAACTCTTTATCAGAAATATTCCTTAATGACAGCCCTATTAATGAGTACGAATCAAACAACAGGTCTAGTCTACTTTTTATAACCAACCTTTTTGACTTAAATAAATTTACTTTCAATGAACACAGTAAAGAAAAAAAGAATGTACTAAAGTTATCTTCAAATAAATTCCTTGAAAAAAGAGTCGCAAAGAAAAAAATTCTTATGGCTGAGGTTGCTAGGGAATTAAAGTATGCTGAATATTTCAACTATAAAAAAAGTGTAATTGGAGCACCTTTATCATTTAGGTTCCACATTTACCCCTCAAGTAAAAATTACCTTGAACAAGCAGTAAATAAGCTAACTAATGAGAATGTTTCTAACTTATTGAAAAATCGCCACTTTCATCATTTAGTAATGGAAGAAGCTGATAAGAATAAAGAAAGAGCCTTAGAAAATAACGAAATAACATTCTCGATAAATAATATTTCTAGAGAGCACCAAATAACTGGGACTGTAATAAAAAAATCTTTAACCAAGTACTTACTATCAAATATAAAAAATCACAGGCATAGCGATGATGTATTTTGGTATATACACAACTTTTTGATAAGTGACTTCTTAAAAAAAGCCTCTTTAAAAATAAGTGATCCAAATGATAGGGCGTGGTTTTATATAAATATCATTTTCCTAGCTTCACGTTCAAATGAAAGAGTACCTGAAATTATTAAATATCATATTGATGAAAATAACCTCCTCGATAAAAATGATGCAGTTGAAGATGTAGTGTATGAGTCCGAAAGCTTTAGAAATGAACTAGAAGAAATGACTCAATCATTACTAGATAAAAATATAAGCATACTATCTGATACCAAATATATTTATTTCGATATTGATGACAGTCATCTAATAGCTGAAATCTCTGAAAAATTTAACGATCTAAATTACTTTACTGGTGATAACTTTACATATGGTTGGTATGGTCTGAGTTCGGGTGAGGAGGCAAGATTAAAGCTACAATCTCGTATTTTCACTGGCATACAACAACTAATTTCACGAGGCTATTCAAATATTCAGTTACTTGTAGATGAAATAGATGCCTACCTTCACCCAGAGTGGCAAAGAAAAGTTGTTAGTGAGGTTATTGATATAATAAACCACTTTAAAGACCATAATAGAATGAAACGAGCAACTATAAATACAATTTTGACAACACACTCTCCTATCATACTAAGTGACTTTCTACCCGATGATATAGTTTCAATTACTAAGATTGATGGCAAAATAACACAGGAAAAATCAAATGGTTTCGGCACCAGAATTAACGACTTATACCTCGATGGTATGCACTTGGACTCTACATTTGGCGAATTAGCCAGAGAAACTATCGAGCAACTATTTTTAGCTAAGAAATATAAAAAAATTAGCTCCCTTGATAGGTACCTAATAAAACAAATACCAGATAAAGACATTCAAGAAATGTTCCTGAAAAAAAATGATTAAAATTACTCCAGTAAAATGTCCAGACCTCATAGCTCAATACAAAAAGTTTGTTGTCGAAGAAAATTTGGTTCCTAATATTGATAGGCTAGCGAAGTCAATACATGATAAAGAAGTTCATAAAAGGCTAATTACTTATTTCTCAAAAAATAAGCTAGAAAGCATTACATTTGAGGAAGCCCAAAATTTACACTTAGTTATCACTGATATTTATGAAAAATTTCCTGAGCTTTTAGAATATTACTGCCCTGAACTCTTTCTGATAAATCTTAAACTAAATTATAACTTACAAGAAATTGAAGCTTTAAACCTTACTGAGGCAAAAGAAACAGCCAAAATTAATGTTTTATTTAAAACGACATTAAAAGATCTAAGTGACTTTTTCATTAATAATCCAAGCAACTTCCTAGAGAAATCTCTTAAGATCAACCGTAGAGTCAACAGAAAAGCATCAGAAAAAAGAGATGCATTAGTAGAGTTAAGTAATTTAAAGCATGGTAAAACAAGCTTATCTAAAGGATTAGAAGTTATACCTAAATGGGTAATCAGGGTGAGAGCATACTTTGTTAACAAGTATTAACCAAAGATAAGCTCAGCCCTGAATTCATCGTCAAAACTAGCCC
>NZ_JABVXF010000079.1 GCF_013349995.1 Pseudoalteromonas sp. 0303 | reverse complement strand
TGCTCTTTAAAAATTTGGAAAGCTGATATTAAAATTCTTATAGATATTCGTATCTATAAAGAGTTTTCAAAAGTAAAAAATATGCCAGTTAATCAGCAATGATTAATCGGTATCTACTTTAGTATTCTCATCATTATTTGATGAATTAACTTCTGGCGAAGTTAACAGCTGTCACTAACAAAGACCCGTTTGGGTTGTATGGTTAAGTGACTAAGCGTACACGGTGGATGCCTTGGCAGTTGGAGGCGATGAAGGACGTATTAACTTGCGATAAGCCTAGTCAAGCTAGTAAAAAGCGCTTGAGACTAGGATTTCCGAATGGGGAAACCCACCTGCTTGCAGGTATCTTGCACTGAATACATAGGTGTAAGAGGCGAACGCGGAGAACTGAAACATCTAAGTACCCGTAGGAACAGAAATCAACCGAGATTCCGGAAGTAGCGGCGAGCGAAACCGGACCAGCCCTTAAGCTTATTATGTGTTAGTGGAACATTCTGGAAAGTTTGACGATACAGGGTGATAGTCCCGTACACGAAAATGCATCTTAAGTGAAATCGAGTAGGTCGGAGCACGTGAAACTTTGACTGAATATAGGTGGACCATCATCTAAGGCTAAATACTCCCAACTGACCGATAGTGAACCAGTACCGTGAGGGAAAGGCGAAAAGAACCCCTGTGAGGGGAGTGAAATAGAACCTGAAACCGTGTACGTACAAGCAGTAGGAGCCCTTCGAGGGTGACTGCGTACCTTTTGTATAATGGGTCAGCGACTTATATTTTGTAGCGAGGTTAACCGATTAGGGTAGCCGTAGGGAAACCGAGTCTTAACTGGGCGTATAGTTGCAAGGTATAGACCCGAAACCCGGTGATCTAGCCATGGGCAGGTTGAAGGTTGAGTAACATCAACTGGAGGACCGAACCCACTAACGTTGAAAAGTTAGGGGATGACCTGTGGCTAGGAGTGAAAGGCTAATCAAACCGGGAGATAGCTGGTTCTCCCCGAAATCTATTTAGGTAGAGCCTCGGACGAATACTTACGGGGGTAGAGCACTGTTAAGGCTAGGGGGTCATCCCGACTTACCAACCCTTTGCAAACTCCGAATACCGTAAAGTACTATCCGGGAGACACACGGCGGGTGCTAACGTCCGTCGTGAAGAGGGAAACAACCCAGACCGCCAGCTAAGGTCCCAAAGTCATAGTTAAGTGGGAAACGATGTGGAAAGGCCCAGACAGCCAGGAGGTTGGCTTAGAAGCAGCCATCCTTTAAAGAAAGCGTAATAGCTCACTGGTCGAGTCGGTCTGCGCGGAAGATGTAACGGGGCTAAACTATGCACCGAAGCTGCGGATTCAAACTTTGTTTGAGTGGTAGGGGAGCGTTCTGTAAGCCGTTGAAGGTGAACCGGGAGGTTTGCTGGAGGTATCAGAAGTGCGAATGCTGACATGAGTAACGATAATGCGGGTGAAAAACCCGCACGCCGGAAGACCAAGGGTTCCTATCCCATGTTAATCAGGGTAGGGTAAGTCGACCCCTAAGGCGAGGCCGAAAGGCGTAGTCGATGGGAAACGGGTTAATATTCCCGTACTTGGTATAATTGCGATGGGGGGACGGAGCAGGCTAAACAAGCATGGCGTTGGTTGTCCATGTGAAAGTGAGTAGGTTGGTGACTTAGGAAAATCCGGACTCTTAAGACTGAGACACGAGACGAGCACCCAAGGGTGTGAAGTTGTTGATGCCATACTTCCAGGAAAAGCCTCTAAGCTTCAGATTATACCGAATCGTACCCCAAACCGACACAGGTGGTCAGGTAGAGAATACTAAGGCGCTTGAGAGAACTCGGGTGAAGGAACTAGGCAAAATTGTACCGTAACTTCGGGAGAAGGTACGCTCCTATCTGTGATGAGACTTGCTCTCTAAGCGGACGGGAGCCGCAGTGACCAGGTGGCTGGGACTGTTTATTAAAAACACAGCACTGTGCAAAATCGCAAGATGACGTATACGGTGTGACACCTGCCCGGTGCCGGAAGGTTAATTGATGGGGTTAGTTTTCGGACGAAGCTCTTGATCGAAGCCCCGGTAAACGGCGGCCGTAACTATAACGGTCCTAAGGTAGCGAAATTCCTTGTCGGGTAAGTTCCGACCTGCACGAATGGTGTAACCATGGCCACGCTGTCTCCACCCGAGACTCAGTGAAATTGAAATCGCAGTGAAGATGCTGTGTACCCGCGGCTAGACGGAAAGACCCCGTGAACCTTTACTACAGCTTGGCACTGAACATTGACCCTACATGTGTAGGATAGGTGGGAGGCTTTGAAGCAGAAACGCTAGTTTTTGTGGAGCCGTCCTTGAAATACCACCCTTGTAGTGTTGATGTTCTAACGTTGGTCCCTGATCGGGATTACGGACAGTGCCTGGTGGGTAGTTTGACTGGGGCGGTCTCCTCCCAAAGAGTAACGGAGGAGCACGAAGGTTGGCTAAGTACGGTCGGACATCGTACGGTTAGTGTAATGGTAGAAGCCAGCTTAACTGCGAGACAGACACGTCGAGCAGGTACGAAAGTAGGTCATAGTGATCCGGTGGTTCTGAATGGAAGGGCCATCGCTCAACGGATAAAAGGTACTCCGGGGATAACAGGCTGATACCGCCCAAGAGTTCATATCGACGGCGGTGTTTGGCACCTCGATGTCGGCTCATCACATCCTGGGGCTGAAGTCGGTCCCAAGGGTATGGCTGTTCGCCATTTAAAGTGGTACGCGAGCTGGGTTTAGAACGTCGTGAGACAGTTCGGTCCCTATCTGCCGTGGGCGTTTGAGAATTGAGAGGGGTTGCTCCTAGTACGAGAGGACCGGAGTGAACGAACCGCTGGTGTTCGGGTTGTCATGCCAATGGCACTGCCCGGTAGCTACGTTCGGAACTGATAAGCGCTGAAAGCATCTAAGCGCGAAGCAGGCCTCGAGATGAGTTCTCACTAGACTTTTAAAGTCTCTGAAGGGCCGTTGAAGACTACAACGTTGATAGGCAGGATGTGGAAGTGGTGTGAGCCATTAAGCTAACCTGTACTAATTACCCGTGAGGCTTAACCATACAACGCCAAACGCGTTTTATGACAGCGTAAC
>NZ_JABVXF010000078.1 GCF_013349995.1 Pseudoalteromonas sp. 0303 | reverse complement strand
TTAAAGCCAAAGCGCGCGTGTAAATCAGCAACATGAATAAAGCGCACTGTTTGGTTACTGGCTGTGTCATTACATTGTTCGCCAATGGTTTTACTGGCTGCAGGAATTGTGCGAGACATTAAAGCAAAGCTACCAAATTCTGTAATAGCACTGACTGCAAATCCATCATTGCTTTGTTCTGTACTGAGAGTTTGCCATTGCTCATCGATTAACTGCACTATGCTAAAAGCAAGGTTGGTTTGTTCATCTGGTAATTTAATCGCTAAACTTAATGGCTCAGCAAATATCAGGTTATTAGGGCGAAAGGTATGAATACTCGAGACAATACCTTGCTCCATATCTGTGCTTGAGGCGGCTGTTTCAGTGTAAGTAAACGTGGTGTCTGTCGTAACCGTGTTACTTATTGCATTAAGTGTGACATCGCCTTGTGCGAATTCAGCTGATAAGCCATTTTCGACAGAAATAATTAAACCAGACTGATCAGGAACAGTTGCGACTTCTTTTGTTGTTTTATCGCCACCACATGCTGTCAGTAATAAGCTAGTCAGAATAATGACCAGTAGTTGAGTGTTAGAGCGCACTTACTCAGTTCCTTTGCAAACCAAATTAATATCAGAATATAGTATCAGTTTTGAGGACGCAGAGGGAATAGGGGAGAGAGAAATTCCCCGCAGCGGGCGCTACGGGGAATAAGTATTATTGCTTTTCAGCTGTCACTTCTAGCTCTTCAGCTAGGATGTGCTCAGTAGTTTGTGGCTCGTGTTGACCTTCAGCACCGTGCATCCAAGCAACTAGTTTGTCACTTAGTAAGTACATGATCACAGCAGAAAGAACCGCTGTTGCGCCTAAACCAATGAAGATACCCATCGCGTTGTCTAACGCTTCTTCACCTTCACCTAGGAAAGAACCTACGAAACCTGCAATCTTGTTTGCAACCGCTGTACATAGGAACCAAATACCCATAAGCATTGAAGCTAAACGTAGAGGTGCAAGTTTACTTACCATAGATAGGCCAATTGGAGATAAACATAACTCACCTAGGGTGTGGAATAAGTAGAATAAAACTAACCACATCATGCTGATTTGTAGGTGCTCACCCTGACCTTGTGTCATAAGCGCTAGGATCATAGTGATGAAACCAAGTGCTAAGAAAATAAGTGCAATAGCAAACTTAACCGGTGAATTTGGTTCACGTTTATCAAGTTTCAACCAAATGATGGCAACTAATGGTGCAAAAACAATGATGAAAATTGAGTTTAAAGATTGGAACCAAGAAGCTGGTACTTCAAAACCAAGTAACATACGGTCTGTGTAATCGTTAGCGAAAAGGTTCATTAAACCACCCGCTTGTTCAAAGCCCATCCAGAAGATGATGCTGAATACACTCATAGTAAAGATAACTTTAATACGGTCAGTTTCAACTTTAGTTAGTGGCTCTTTAGTGTTTGATTCAGACTGTGCTTGAGAAAGCTTAGCAGAAGGCACAACACCGATATCCCCTAAGTATTTGTTGCTTAATGCAAGCTGTAAAAGTACAGATAACACCATACCAACACCGGCTACGATGAAGCCCCATTGCCAGCCCATTGCAGCTGCAGCATAACCCGCAACTAGAGGACCTAATGCACCACCTAGGTTGATACCCATATAGAAGATAGTGAACGCGCCATCACGACGTTGATCACCTTCTTTGTATAGATCACCTACCATAGTTGAGATGTTTGGCTTGAATAAACCGTTACCAATACAAAGAAGTGTTAAACCAATATAGAATACATTCTCTTCTTGGCCAGCTAAGTAGCTGTGTGGGATACCCATAGTGAAATGGCCTGCAGCCATCAATAAACCACCAAGGATAATCGCTTTACGTTGTCCTAATACGTTATCGGCTAACCAACCACCGAATAGTGGGGTGATGTATACAGCCATTGTGAAGGTACCATAAAGGCTTAATGCGTCTGCATTTGACCAACCAAAACCACCTTCTTGTACAAGCGCTACTAAGTATAAAACTAAGATGGCGCGCATGCCGTAATAACCGAATCGTTCCCACATTTCTGTGCCGAACAACAGGAATAACCCTTTAGGATGCCCTAAAAAGTCACCTGCTTTAGGTAATGAACTCATATTTACTTCCTAACTCTAAGTTTTTATTTGAGGCCTTATTGTTTTTGCTTTGGTCGTTCTATGTATTTATTTAGTGAACGGGCGGCCATGTTTTTTGATGCAGCTAAGATAATGGTTTGTTGCTCAAGTTTTGTACTTGAAGGAAAGGGACACACCCTTATCCTAGCTACAAGTGCGCTACAGTATACATAGACCTTATGGAGAGGGGAAGAACTTGCGACACTTGCCCCTTGTGATGCGACAGTTAGTAGCTTGCATAAGGCACGACAGGTTTACCCGGGAAAGCCAGTTCGCTATACACCGGATTAAAGTAATAACGAAAGTACAGCTGAGCATAATTCGGCTCGTAAAAGTCAGCTCTATCTAAGTTGATGTAACCACCAAAGAACCAATGAGGCGTGAATCGATACTCAAAACTTGCCCCTAAGTTATACGATAAACCACTGCTGGTATCGCCTTCAAAGTAAGGTACAACACCCGTAACAGCTGTTTGAGTCTCTGCTTGGCCTTGCAAAATAGGGTCGTTCGGGAAAAACGCGATCTCGTCTGTCGTGGTGGTTGACCAAGATACGCCAGCGCGCAGTCGGTATACAAAATTATGTCCAACTCGCTTATCAAAAATCACAGGTAATGAAGCGCCCAAGTAGTTTTGTGGGCTGTAATAGCCACCATGTCCCCAGGTTTCTTCACTTAAATTATACTTGTACGACCAGTGTAATAAGTTAAGGCCTAGACTTAATTCGGTGTTTCTTTCGCGAATATAACGATAATAACTGCCACCCATTAGGCTGTAGCTTTGATTATCTTTTACGTTTTTACCTTGCAAGATTTGATAGTTAGTACTGCCCCAAAAACCCCAATCTAGGCCAAGGTCATGAGATAGACTAAGTTGTAATTGCGTAGCTCTAACACCGCCCCATACTTGGTTGGTAAAGACATCTTCAAGTCCTGCGTAAGATAATACAGAGCTGGTAACCGGGCGTTTATTAAACGTAACGCCATAACCAAAGTCGCCTAAATCACCATTGTAATTAACGCCCCACACGATATCTTCTACTAAAAAGCCAAGTGGAGTGGTACCAACATCAATGCGCCATTGCTCGTTTTGCCAAGCAAGGCCAACATCCATACCTTGTTGCTTTGGTTTTATACTTAAAAGTGGGCAGTCAAAAATACACAGGGCTCCTTGACCATAGCGGC
>NZ_JABVXF010000077.1 GCF_013349995.1 Pseudoalteromonas sp. 0303 | reverse complement strand
TAAAGAGGCTGCGGCCTCTGAAACTGAATAGCCTTGCTCAGTGACTAAAGCAACTGCTTCTTGCTTAAATTCGGTTGTATAAGATTTATTTTCACGCTATGTCACACTTCACTAAAGCATACAATGATTTATGCACATACGAATGTGGAGCAGGTGCGGGATTCTATAAATCAGGCTTTTAGGTTTATTTAGACTATTTATAGAGTGGGAATTTTCTATTTCTTAAAAAGAAGTAGGAATAACTAATTAATACTAGGAGAAGTAGTTGGGCAGATATATATAAAAAGCCCTAATGCAGTTTGGGCTTTTTTATATTTTGGGTTAGCTGAGGGGTGATAAGTGACCGTTTTTGTTCGAACATCCTCTCCACGGTTGATAAAGCTCGTTAATGTGGACCCATTGTTCGGAACCATAACCAGATAACTTAGCAGACAGAGCTAATTTATACATAGTGCGGTTATTGTTGGTTTCGATAATTCGGCCACAAAAGGTGTTATCTCCAACTTTCAAGCTTTTTCGCCAACTAGATAGGGCAAGTCGTTCTTGTTCCTTTTTTCTTTGCTTGGCTATTCGTTCTTGTTTTTGTTTCATCGCTATTCTAGCTTTTTCTTGCTCTTCTCTTTCATATTTTTCTTTCATTAATCGAGATAAGCGCACTTCAGCATCAGCAACTAAACCATCAAGGTCGTCTCCCTTGTATTTATTAATAATGTCACTTAATTCATCAATATCATTAGTTGTTGTTAAAGCATATGCTCTGGCATTATTTCTAGCTTCAATTAGATAGTCATGATTCTTTAATTGAGCAATATTAGAATATTTATTAATAAATGTTTGAGATTTTGAGTGATCAAGTTTCGTTTTTTGAAATTGACTTTGGAATATTTTATACCTTCTATCAGCGGCTTCGTTTATTAAATGTTCGTATATTTTAGATTCATTTAAGGCTAAGTGTAGCTCTTCTACATCAAATGACACTTTATACATTTTACTCAATAAAGCTGCTTGGGCAAATGATGTGAGAACTTCTGTAGCTACTTCATTCGCACTATAGTTAGCGCTCAGCTTAGAAAACTCTGAGTCGCAAAAGTCCCGCCTTTTATCATCTTTGAGTAATCCAAAAACAGACTTTATGCACCCTGCTTTCACGCTCACTCCAAAAGTTGGGACTGCCTTAGAGCTTTTATTTAGGTCAATACCATTTACTTTAGCTTCAGCCAGCACAGTAACTCTACCTGATGCTAAATTGATCGCTAGCTCTTCTTCGCCACCAGCTCCCAAGCGAGCTTTCCAAGCACCACTTATTTTATCTAAACTCACCAGTTCGATATTTGGGTCAGTTCTATTCAAAGCCGATTGAGCATCCGAAGTACCATACCCATGCCAAGAAGAAATAACATATTCTTTCTTTATATCAGGCCATTCAATATCGATATACTCAGATTTATTAGGGGCATTTATGTAGACTGTTTTCGAAACAGCTTGCTCGGTGTTACTAGGTGTTGAGTTACATGCTACTAGTACAAGTGCACTAATTAATGCAAAGGAACAACGAATTGATTTTTTCGTTTTTAGCATCCAATTCTCCATAATTTGTTATTACTTTTATTTTTATCCATTCATAAACTTCAATTATTTGAATTAACAATTAAAGTGGCACAATTTATAGCATGAACTCAAAAATTTCACAATTCAAAACCCAACCTAACCCATTGTTTAAATTAGACATTTACCCTTTTTGAATACAAAAATCTTGGTTTGGTGTAAAGAGTTTGTTTGGTATTTCTGTGGTGGGGTTAAATACTAAAATAAATTTTAGTATTCAATATTTACGTATAATAACCTCTTTTTGAGAGCATAAAACCAGCACGATACGCAAAACTAATAGGCTCCCTCTAAAGCACACGATAATTTTCGCACATAAAAATTTGGAACAGTTAAGAAATTCCATTACAGAAGCATTTAGCTTTCTCTAATTTTCAACCCGTACCCAATAAAGTGTTTTTCCTTTTATAACAGGTACATAGAACATTTACAGATTGATTTTTCATTAACGAAAAAGTAATAATAGTCATTTATGGTTTATATCGTAGGTTACTATTTGGATCTGCTTTATATGCCAAAAAATATTTAAACAAAAATAAAATAAGGAAATGAAGCCGTGAGTGAAGTTCAAGAGCAAAAAGTTAAACAACCTGATGAGGTTTTTTGCGGAGAGTGTGGGGAAATCATAAAAGCCAAAGCAGAAATTTGTCCGAAATGTGGGGTTAGACAAGAAAGTGCGCCATACCATAGCGACAAAAATAAAACGATTGCAGCTCTACTAGCATTATTTTTGGGGGGAATAGGAGCCCATAAGTTTTACTTAGGTAGAATTGGTTGGGGTATAGTATATCTTGTTTTCTTTTGGACAGTCATTCCGACTTTAATTTCATTTATTGAATTCATCATACTACTTGCAACAGATGAAAAAGCATTCAATAAAAAATACGCTACAGAATAATACCTCTAACTTAAATTGGTTATCACATTATGGAAGTATCCGAGACAGGCAAAAGTTTAGACCAAAAATTTTGCAGAGAATGTAGATGTAAAATCAATATTAAAGATCGAATATGTAAAGCTTGTGGAGTTCGACAATTTTCACCCAAGCGTGAAACTGGAACTTGGTGGCTACCAATTCCAAGCTTTTTTATTGGACTTTTCTGCGTTGCAATGTTCATAGAAGAGGCTGCTTGGGCTAGTGAAGACTATATAACTTGGCTCTCCAGTGCTGTAACTAGCGTCATATTAGGTATATTTACATTAAGGACGCAGAGTAAGGGCCAACTTTTGGCAAAACTTGGCATATTTTTTTCACTATTATCCCCCATCATAGGCACGATGATATTTGCAATATCGATGGTAGATTAAACTCTAAACTAGATAATAATTATTACAGTATTATCTGATGTGAAAAACCATTCTTATTTCTACTTAATGTTACAGTCAATAATTTCAATTGCTGTAACATTACTTAGTTAAGACCCCTTATGATTTAATAAAAACCTTCTTAAAATGGCAAATATAATATATTGAAGATATTAGCATTGCATGAAACAGCGTTATGCCAGATACACCTATCAAATACGATTATTTATGCATATAAAAATTAGAGTAAGTGATAAATTCTATTAATCCGATCCTTAATTTTATAGCTAGTTTTAAAAAATTAATTCACTTTTCCTTTTAATTGCCGCCATAAACATTGAGCTCTATCGATCAATTTCTAAAAGCTATGAATCTAATCGCTCAAGATAGTTACTGTTCAGTAGTGTAATTAATGTTCATATTTTTGATATATCTCATTATAAAGAGCTGTAGTTTTGTAGATGCAACTATCAATTGCTTGCAATAATTTCTATGGGTTATCAAACAATCAGTTAACAACTTTTTTCATTAACTATTGCCTTCACGTTAATACAGGGTTAACATTGCAATTAGTAACTAATTAATTTTAAAGGAAAAAGGTACAATGGAAGGGAGTATTCTCCACTACTGCAGTGATGAAAAAACAGGGATTATTAAAGCCGATGATGGCAGCCGCTATAACTTTACTATTGGGGATGCACGGCGGGATCGCACTTTGTAAAAAGGCTTTAACATCCGCCTCTTTTCTGATCTAATAACGCCCACATTGTCACTA
>NZ_JABVXF010000076.1 GCF_013349995.1 Pseudoalteromonas sp. 0303 | reverse complement strand
AGAAAAAAGAAAATGGCAGGGCTAGACGATGATTATCGCTCAACCCTGTTAGAATCTGGGATTAAAATGCGCTAGCCGTGCATTACTAGGCTTATAAGAATCATTTTTATATAGTCATTCATTGTTTAATCACCTAATTTGAGTTTAGTGCCAGATAGCACAGCGAATGTAATTGAACGTCCCGGTGATATCTCAATTACTGGGTGAATCTGTTCTGCTAAAGCGATGTAGTATTCAGCTAGTCTATCCATAGCATCAGCTGAGCCTTGGAACACACCAGCGGAAGCAACGGAGCCTAAGTCTACTGATTCCCATACCGCTCTATCACCACCTGACGTATTGATTGATGTAGTTCGTTGAGGTGCAACAGCTTCAGAAATGCCACTCATAAATCCAGCTGCCATAGAGCCTGCTAAGAGGTTGCCATTTTTGCTTACAAGTCTGCCGGCTATACCAAGTTTGCCATCAAAGTCAGAGACTGCATTCGCTTGAATCGCGCTTTCAACACTCTTACCGTCATTACGTACACATGTAATTGATTGTGCGCGGATATGCGCTCTTTCGCTTGATAAATCCCCGATTGCTTGGCCAATAACGTGACACTCGCGAATATCTAAAGTGAAATGGTTAGGCAAGATAGCTTCTTTTTTAACTCGGATAACAACCGGCATAGGAGAAGATTTGGCTGCAAGCTGTGTTGGAGCATCCAAACCAGTAAGTAAAACACCAGAGAAGAATGAGCCTGCAGGCAAATAAACAACGCCTTCGTTAGAATCAATTAGTCCACCTTCATTTGGATCGCTTTTCTTTTGGACCTCTTTTTCAGGTTTTAGACTTTGTTGTGTGATCAACAAATCTTTTTGCTGTTTTTCTTCAACAACACCCGAACTCTTAATGCTTCGAACGCTGCGTTGGGTGATAGTTCTAATAACACGGCCTTCGATTTGTGGTTTTGCAGTAACAAGCTGAGTAGGGGTTCTGTCAAAGACCCTCTCATCGTACTGTTGTGGTGCATCAGCTATAGCTTGTTGCCCTTGCTCTGCACCAGAGTATGAAGTGTTGTAATTTGAGCGTGAGCCACCATTTGATTGTCTATTATGTTGGGTATTTGCATATGCTCTATCGCGCACTTCCAGTTGGCGCTCGTAATCTTTCAATTTTAGCGTCAGGTCATCGATGCTTTGCTGCTGTTGCTGAACCATCTCAAGTACACGCTCTTTTTCTGTATATACCTCACGCTCTTTTCTGCGAATTGAGTCTACAGACTTGTCATAGATTTCGTCGAATTCGTTTTTATCGATGTTAGCAATGCTTTCTGAATCAAATAGCCCGCGTACTTTACCCTTTCCATCAAGGCGGTCTTCAGCTTGTCTTGCTGCAATTCTGTCCTGCAGACTGGTTTTATTATCACTTGAAGACATCGACTTATAACCAAAGAACGCAATAGGAATAATCACCAGTATTGCTGCAAACTTTCTAACTTTGGGATTTTCCCATTGTTTTTTAATGCTCATTTCCACCAGCCTTAGTTGATTACACGAGGACGTTTAGAGTTAGTGTTAACAATGCTTTGGCGCAATTTGTCTCGCAGGATATAAACTTCTGTTGCTTCGCCAGGTTGAAGTAGTGATTTGTTGTAAATGGCAACGGCCATAACATCACGTGACTCGCACATTTGTTCACGAATTGTATAGGGGCGTGTAGTTGTATTTTGGACTCTGACTACATCAACAACTTCTCTTGGACCGACAATTCGCTGTAGTACTTGCTGACTAATGGTTAAGCCGCAAGGTTGGTGCATTGCTTTTGATACATCATGAGAAAGTGAAAAACCTTGTGGTATTTCACCTTTACCAACAGGTTTTAGAATCTGCTTAATACGCGCTACTCGATCTGTTTCCACATTTGCGACGTGGCCTTCAGTTAAAGACGCTTCAGCTAATGCTTCTTGCTCTTTTATTTCTGCTCTGTGATTTGCGCCTTTGTATTGCATCGTTTTTGAAAGATTCACATCGACATTTACAACAACCGGCATCGCTTCCATTGGTACCAATGTAAGATTAATCATTGACTCTGGAACACCTTCTTCAAACAACATTAAAGCAACAGGCTTAAGTGAGTTTAAAGTGATGTATAAACGGCCATCTTCTAATTCAATGACTGATTCTTCGTCGTGGGTTCTAGCAGCAACCATCTTAAAATTAGTTATGATTGGATTCGTCAAGCCGACAGCTACAGGTACAGCGATATTAGCACCCGGTTCAAGGTTGCTAAGGTTTTGGGTTGGCTTGTATTTTGATTTAACGATATCTAGGAATGAGTACCCATTACCTGAGCGAATTGACTGTGCAGTTTGTGGCTGCTGGTATTGGTTAAAGTCAGCTTCATTCATCATTCCGTTTGGTTTTACGTTATCGGCAATTTGATTGATTTCATCTTGAGGTGAAACTGTTTTCATTGCAGGCTCACTTCGACTATCTAATTTAATGCCGTTTTTAGCCGCTTCAAATATGGCTTGTTTTGTAACCGGAATAGGTTGTTCATTTACTACTTCTGTTGGTAGCTTGAATGTATCACTTGGATTTTCAGTTGCATCATTAGCGAAGGTGAATGTACTAGACGCACAACCAATGGCTAAAAGTATTGATTTCATTTTCATCTAGTTGCTCTCCTGTTGTTCTTTCACTTTCAGATCTTTTGCAGCTTCTAGCACCCCTATCTCCAGTTCACTGTCATAGTAAGGTTGCGACTCTAAAGTTCCCGGTTCAGCATCGCCACGCGCTTCCATCGCTTGTTTTCGCTTTCTTGGGGTGCCCGGATATTGATCTAAGTGGGTGATTTTAGGTCTTCCATTTCTTGCGGTGATCTTAAATTCGTAGCTCCACTTCGTATCTGCTTTGGGTTCTCCACCAATGAAAGTGATTTTTTGGCCCCAAATGGTGATTAAATCAGTTTCAGGCTCATGAATTAGGTCGTCGGCAATAAAAACTTGTCGTATATCACGCATTTTTATCATTTCAGCTTGCTTATCTAGCATTGGCTCGATTTCAACTTGTAGTTGTGGAGATAACATTTTCATCATTATCTTTTTTACAAAATCGATGTTTTGCGAGTTAATGTTGCCTATTAGAGTAGAAACGCTGTAGGCCCATGCTTGTTGGTAATTCTGGTTAGCTTTATCGCCTTGAATTGTAAGCTCACCAAAGTAATTCTGTTCTGGGATAACAACGACTTCACTGTCTTTGAAAAACAGTGTTAAAGCGCTTAGAGCAACTGTAATGGATAAAAATAGGTTAGCTACTCGGCTTATGTTGTTAGATGCAACCATCGATTTGAAGCTTCGAACTGAAGCGGATTTATCATCAAGCATTTTCTTGCCTTAGCGGTGGTATGTACGTTTAACTGGATCTGCAATTGATTTGCTTTGATTGGTTAAGATGAACCCATAAGACCAAAGCTTGTGTTTAACATAGGCTTTAGGGAATCGGCCTTTAACCTTTTGAGAGATATAAATGTATGCCATGGCTAGGCATACAAGGATAAAGGTCTGTTTTGTCACCATGCCAATCGCTACTGCGGCCATCAACGGTATTACTTGCTCTTTAGTAAATACAAACAAGATTAATAGCGGTTGGTTGATGTGGGTCTTGCAGCGGTAGCGATTGGGCGTTTCCATGGTTTAAAGCACTCCAACTGAAGCAGTTAGGAAGTACTCAACAGCATCTTGTGCATTTGCAAATAGCAGTGCGATAAGGAATGCACCCACACAAGTAGCATAGTTCTGCTTCATAATGCCTTGGAAAGCAGCAAAGCCAAATGTGAAAATTGAAATGATGATGCCAGGTGCGCCGGTTAACCAGCCAACTACTTCATTGTAAACTCCGTATAGGAAGTCACCAGAAGTTGGGGCTGCAGCCATTACGCCTTGTGAAATTAATAGAGCTAAAGAGATTACCATCAGTGCGATGGTAGCTTTTTTAGCTGTAGACATTTTTTTGGTGATTGTTGGTGCTTCAACAATGTGTGATTGGTTGGTTAGTTCCATTTTTAAACCTCTTAAGAGTTAATGTTCAACGTTAAAGTCGAATTAATCTTAAACTCTTAAAAACAGCATAAAGCCGGATTTTTATTTAAATTTGAATAAAAATTGGGGAATTAGATATTTGGGTGATAATTAATTCGATGGCGCTCAGTGTAATCGCTTATGTGCACTTGCCAGTTAAAGCTATTTAGGCTCATTAACTAGACAATTACAGGTTATTTGAGAGTATTAAATTATAAGAATGAAATTAGGGATAAGTTAATGGTAGGTGTAGATATTAATCGTGTATTTGCAGAAGTTACGCAGGATGATTTGAATAAAGATGATGCTTATCTATTACCGGATGGCCGGTACGACGCTAAATCTTGGGCAGAGCTAGATGATTGTCA
>NZ_JABVXF010000075.1 GCF_013349995.1 Pseudoalteromonas sp. 0303 | reverse complement strand
CAAGAGCGATAAAGCCTAAGCCATCAAAGTACCCACATAAAAAAAGAAATGCCAGTCAGCTTAACTGACTGGCATTGGGCTTTCAGCCTCTTTTTTATTAACTAGTTTTAAACTCTACCTCAACCTTGTTTTCTTCAAGTTTTACCTTACATGGTGGGTATTGGCGGTTAGTGAGTAGAACTTTTTCGAAAATATGAATTTCGACCCCTGAATGCAGTTTTTTATTAACGACTAATTGCGCATCTTCCAGTAAATCATGCAGATGATGCTCCAAGCTTGATAGCTTTTTCTCAAGCATTTCAGCTTGCTCGCAATAGTGTATTTGTGTGGCACCAATTTTTGCGAGTAACTGTTTTTTCTTTTCGGCGTCTTTTACTTGATCTGCTTTTTCGATAGCCGCTTGCAAAGTATCTAGTTGTGAATCTGTTTGTGCTAAATCTTTTAAACACTGATCAGTTTGCGCGGTGACATCAGCACCCGAGGCTGCTAAGTGAATAACCATTTTTGCACCCGATTCATTACCTATTTCGCCAGCAATTAACATTTGTGCGTCTAGGATCTCTCCGCCGAATAGCTTGCCTTGCGGATTATCTTCTTGGCCTATTTGCAATAGCTTGGTGGCTTTCATTTTGCAATGGCTGGCTTGGCGTTCAATGAGGATATTATTGGCTTCAAGGTAGCAGTATTGACCATGTGATAAGTGAATGTCACCTTGGCTGATAATATTACATGACAGCTTTTTATCTTCGAGCTGGTGACCAATTACACCTTGTTTTATGGTGATATCGCCAGCTGCTGATAAATGACCAGATTCCACAGTACCCATCACTGTGATATCGCCTTTGGCATTAATGCGCATGCCTGGTTCAACGTTATGAGTCACAATAACGCTACCTTCAAAATCTACGTGGCCACTTTTTACGTTTACATCGGCAATAGTAAAAATATCATCGACACGCATACCATTAGCAATATCAACAGGTACACCAGCGATCACAGAAATTAGCTCAAGCGGGTTATTTTTTGATATTTCGGTGCCTTCACCTGCGACAAGTTTGCTGTTTTCCCCCGGTTTTGCAGGAAGTACATCACCAGTAACAGTAAAGCCTTCTTTACCAGGAGTAGCAGGAATTTGTTTTATAAGTAATACACCGGGTTCGACACTTGCGAGCTTGCCAAAGTCACGCATATCGGCTGTGCCGTCTTCACGTAGTTTAGGTTTTTTTAAGCGGTCTTTTAAGGTTTCAACCTGTGGTACGAACTTAGATGGTTGGCCATCAATCGGCAACCGACCTTTTGCGAGCACACCTTTAGTAACTTCACCTGCAGGTAACTCAAACTGTTGTTGTAATAACTTTTCTAAGAAAGCTTGCTTATAACCGCGGGCAACGCCTGCTTTGATAAGCTCTTTTTTAGCATCGTCAAGCGTCATGACTTTGCCACCTTCAGCTAAAGTTAGCTCGCCAGTAGCCAGCATTTTATCATCACTCAGGGTGACAACTAGGCTCGCATCATGTTTAGAGGCAACAACAAGCATGCGCTCATTTGAGTCGCTTTTAAAGAAGTTATTGATAGCTTCATGATCCACTCTGCATTCGCAAAATGGTGACTTTTCTAATGCTTCGATAATAAACGCAGCACTAGGAGGCGAGTTTTCATGAACATCTAATAAAACGTTGCCGTTGTGAGCGAGCTTAAACACCTGGAGATCCTTTTTTACTACATTAGCTAAAGGTTTTACTTGTTATAACAACAGAGTGCTAGAGATTTGCTGATGAGTCAAGAATTTCGGATGAGGGAAGTAATAACTTTTTCTAAAAAAGAGCCAGCAACTTTGCGTTGCTGGCAGGGCTGATTAGTTTGTTGAAGGTAGCTCCATGATACCGTCAATTTCAACTTGCACGCCTTTTGGTAGCGCACGTACGCCAATTGCGGCACGTGCAGGGTATGGTTGCTTAAAGTACTGGCTCATCACTTCGTTAACAATCGCAAAGTTAGATAGGTCAGTTAAAAAGATATTCACTTTTACCATGTCTTGAATTTGGCCACCCGCAGCTTGGCAAACAGCTGTTAGGTTTTTGAATACTTGGTGAGTTTGCTCAGTAAAGTCTTCAGAGATCACTTCCATTGTTTCTGGTACAAGTGGAATTTGACCTGATAAATAAACTGCCGTGCCTACTTTAACTGCTTGGCTATAAGTACCGATTGCTGCAGGTGCATTATCAGTAGAAATAAAAGATTTGTTCATGATTATCCTTGTTACTTTTTACGATAGACTCTTTGCACATCAGGCATGACGCGAATGCGGCGCATAATGTTAGCAACATGAACGCGGTTTTTAACCGTGATGCCTAAATCTATCATGTATAAATTACTTTCTTTTTCGTCAGTCGCTATTTCAACAATGTTGGCTTGGGTTGAGGCAACAACATTGGTTAATTTAGCCAGTGCACCTTGGTGATTGATAATCTCAATACGCAGGGCTGCAATATATTCTTTCTCTGGGTTATCGTCCCATTTTACAACTAAGTATTTTGAGCGCTCTTTTTCCCAACCACGAATGTTTTTACATTCTTGGCGGTGAACAGTAAGGCCTTTACCTTGGCTGATATAAGCTGTAATAGCATCACCTGGGACTGGTCGGCAGCATTTAGAGTAATTAACTAACATGCCTTCAGTACCGATGATGGTCGCTTTTGCTTTTTGTGCAAGGTCGTCTAGGTCGTCTGCATCAACTTGCATCAAGCGTTTTGCTATAAGCACACTCATTAGATTGCCTGAGCCTATTTCGACTAATAGCTCAAGTACGGTATTTAGTTCATGCTCTTGAAGTACACGGCGAATGTTTTCATCTGGAATATCATCCAGTTTGGTTTCACCAAGTGCTGAGTCTAGTAAACGTCGACCGAGCAGCATGGCTTCTTCATGCTGTTGGCTCTTCAGGTAATTGCGAATACCTAAACGTGCTTTACCTGTTACAACAAAGTTTAACCAAGTTGCATTAGGGTGCGCCCCTGAGCTGGTGATGACTTCGACCGTTTGCCCTGTATCAAGCGCTTTGCTCAGCGGGTGAGGTTTACGGTTAACGCGTGCACCTACACAAGTATTACCTACATCAGTGTGAACTGCATAAGCAAAGTCGACTGCTGTCGCACCCATTGGAAGCTCAACGATACGACCATCTGGCGTGAAAACATAGATCTCTTCAGGGAATAGCTCTGTTTTAACGTTTTCAACAAACTCAAATGATGAGCCCGCACTTTGCTGAAGCTCCAGTAAGCTTTGCATCCATTGGCGAGCACGCTGCTGTGCTGTGTGGCCTGCGCTATCACCGGCTTTTTTATACATCCAGTGAGCAGCCACCCCTTTATCTGCCATATGATCCATGTCGTGGGTACGAATTTGAATTTCAACAGGAATACCATGAGGGCCAACTAATGAGGTATGGAGTGATTGATAACCATTGGTTTTTGGTACAGCAATGTAATCTTTAAAACGGGTTTCGATTGGTTTGTAAAGGTTATGAGCAACACCTAATACGCGATAACAGGTATCCATATTATCAACATTGATACGGAACGCGTAGATATCCATCACTTCGTTAAACGACAGCTCTTTATTGAGCATTTTTTTGTAAATGCTATAAAGGTGTTTTTCGCGGCCTGATATAGTTGCTTCGATGCCAGACTCTTCTAAACGCGCTTCAATTTCAGTCTTAATATTACTGATAACTTCTTTACGGTTACCACGTGCTTTGACCACTTCTGATCTTAATGCGCGATGGCGCATCGGATATAACGCTTGAAAACCTAAATCTTCTAATTCATTTTTAATATCATGAATACCAAGGCGGTTCGCAATTGGCGCATAAATCTCTAGAGTTTCACGGGCAATACGACGACGTTTGTCAGGGCGCAGTGCGCCTAAAGTACGCATGTTATGAGTACGGTCAGCCAGTTTAATTAAGATCACGCGAATATCTTGAGTCATCGCCATAATCATTTTGCGGTAGTTTTCGGCTTGGAATTCTTTTTTATCTTTAAAGCTGAGTTTATCTAGCTTACTCACCCCTTCAACAAGCTCGGCAACGGTGTCGCCAAAAATTTCAGCTAAGTCTTGTTGGCTAAAGTCAGTGTCTTCAATCACGTCATGCATCAGGGCAGCCATCAGCGTTTCGTGGTCTAAGTGCATGCCGGCAAGTATTTGTGTCACTTCGACAGGGTGGGTGATATAAGGCTCGCCACTTGAGCGTGTTTGGCCTTCGTGGGCTTCGCGAGCGACCACGTATGCTTTTTGTACCAGCTCAATCTCAGCAGGTGGTAAGTATTCGGATATTTTCTTTTTGAGGCCTTCGAATAGATACAAAGTCACACTCCAATGCGCAAATGAAGTAAATCGGTAACGGTATGAATAGAATATACGATGAAAAGAAGGGCTTGCCAACGGCTAGTGTAGAAATACTAGCCGTATAGCTAAATCAAAGCGGGGAGCTTGATTATTGGTTGCCACCTACGATAGCAGCCACAGCAGCCATTTCTGCTGCTTCTTGATGTTGTTGTTCTTCACGATCAATTAAGTCCATAGAAGAGCTATCTACTAACCCTTTCTCAATTTCACGTAAAGCAATAACCGTTGGTTTGTCATTTTCAGCATCAACGAGTGGATCTTTACCACCAACCGCGATTTGGCGGGCACGACGAGCCGCAACTAAAATTAAGTCAAAACGATTACCAATTGCATCTACTGCATCTTCAACAGTTACGCGAGCCATCTTAGCACTCCAAATAAATTCTTAAGCAAAGGCGTAGTTTACTGTACCAAGTTAAATTCGCCAATAGCTTGTGGTTAATTTTTATCTTATTCTTAAAAAAGTATTACTTAAGTAAGTTCTCTAATAATGCCTGATGGCGCACAGTTTGGCTTTTTAACGATAAACGTTTAGCCATAACGATAGTTTCGATTTCTGTAAGTGCAGTATCAAAGTCATCGTTAACAACAACATAATCATACTCATTATAGTGTGATGTTTCTGATTGTGCTTTTGCCATTCTTCCTGCGATTACCTCAGCAGAGTCTTGACCACGGTTATTTAAGCGTGATTCAAGTTCTTCTTTTGATGGCGGAAGAATAAAGATAGTCTCAACATCATCAACTAATTTGCGTATTTGCTGAGCACCTTGCCAATCGATATCCAAAAATACGTCAATACCTGCTGCAAGTTGGCTTTCGATTGCTTGCTTAGACGTACCATAGTAGTTATCAAACACTTGCGCCCATTCAAAAAAGTCATTTTTCTCAATTAGCGCTTTGAACTCATCCACAGAGACAAAGTGATAGTGCACACCGTTTTCTTCGCCCGGACGAGGTGAGCGAGTGGTATGCGAAACCGATACCTTCATATCGCTGTGTTTCTTTAGTAAAGCACCAATTAAGCTTGATTTACCAGCCCCTGATGGAGCTGACAAGATAAATAAATTTCCGCGAGTTTGCGCCATGATCTGTCTCTAATGAAAAATAAACAGGCTCGGACTATCGCTAATCCAAGCCTTTAATTGAACTATTGTACTTTATTTCGCTAAAAGTGCTCAAGTTTGAAAAAGGACTAGTACTCCATCACACAAGTTCTGACTAGTTGAGGGCACCATAAGCCCTCTCAAGTTTTTCACGAGCTGATTCAAC
>NZ_JABVXF010000074.1 GCF_013349995.1 Pseudoalteromonas sp. 0303 | reverse complement strand
CAGCGTAAATCTTGGCGTAAAATCACGCGATCAGCTCGCTTATTGAGACTGGCAGACAGTAAACTAGTACGCTCTTTTAAAGGGCTTTGGTTAGTTGCTAGAAAGCAAACAAAAACTAAATCATATAAAGCAGTGAGTCGCTCTCCACTTTGGAGAAACAGCACCTTAAAGGTCGCTTTTTTCACTCTCATTATTTTTGCGGTGGCTATATTTGTAACCGTGCCATTTAGTATTGAAGCGCAAGCAGTGTTCATTAGTTTAATTTTGGTGGTTGCTTATTCTCTAAGGCGGGTTGAAGGGAAAATGGCCACTATTGTGATGATCACCCTTTCTGTTACAACCTCTACACGTTATCTATGGTGGCGCTACACAGATACCCTGAACTGGGGTGACCCGTTAGCCCTAGCACTCGGGATTGGTTTATTGCTTGCTGAAAGTTACGCTTGGTTAGTACTGATATTAGGCTTTTTCCAAACCATTAATCCATTAAACCGTAAACCAATCGCGTTAGGAAAAGACACTGCAAACTGGCCAACAGTTGATATTTATATTCCTACTTATAATGAGCCGCTTGATGTTGTGAAGCCAACAACAATCGCCGCGCAAAGTATTGATTGGCCTGCAGATAAGCTTAACATTTATATTTTAGATGATGGTAAGCGCCCTGAATTTGCCGAATTCGCAAAGCAAATTGGTGTTGGTTATTTAACTCGCCCTGATAACAAACATGCCAAAGCCGGTAACATGAACCATGCGATGAAAGTAACTAGTGGCGACTACATCGCTATTTTTGACTGTGACCATATCCCTGCTCGCTCATTCTTACAAATGACAATGGGACAATTCATCAATGACAGTAAAGTGTGTTTAGTACAAACACCTCACCACTTTTTTTCTGCCGATCCATTTGAGCGCAATCTCAAAAACCATCGGAAAATCCCAAATGAAAACATGCTGTTCTATGGTTTAATCCAAGATGGTAATGATATGTGGGATGCAACCTTCTTTTGTGGTTCGTGTGCTGTTTTAAGGCGCAGTGCCCTTGAAGAAATTGGTGGTTTTGCCGTAGAAACCGTCACTGAAGATGCCCACACCGCCCTAAGAATGCAGCGCGCTGGCTACAAAACAACATATATTAATATTCCACAAGCCGCCGGCCTGGCTACAGATAGTTTATCTGCCCACGTTGGCCAACGTATTCGCTGGGCACGCGGCATGGCACAAATATTCCGATTAGATAACCCGCTGTTTGGTAAAGGCCTAAATATCGCGCAGCGCTTGTGCTATTTAAACGCTATGTTGCACTTTTTATCAGGCATTCCGCGAATTGTATTCTTAACAGCGCCACTGGCATTAATTTATTTTAATGCGCAAATTATCTATGCACCGTTTGTTGCCATCTTTCTTTATATTGTGCCAACCCTGTTACAGGTAAAAATAACCAACTCTCGAATTCAAGGTAAGTACCGCTATTCATTTTGGGGCGAAGTTTATGAGTCAGTACTTGCTTGGTATATTTTAAAACCCACGACAGTTGCGCTTATCAACCCGAATAAGGGTAAATTTAACGTGACTGAAAAAGGCGGTTTAAACAAGCAAGATCACTACGATTGGACGATTTCAAAGCCTTATATAATCTTGTTGCTTGTTAACGTTTTGGGTATGACCTACGGCGTGTTTAGATTGCTCTTCGGCGATAGTTCACAAATAGGTGTACTCGTCATTAGCATGCTGTGGGCAAGCTATAACGTGATAATTTTGGGTGCAGCTGTGGCTGTTGCCGCTGAAGCCAAACAAGTACGCAGCTCACACCGCATTAAAGCAAATTTCCCCGCAGCTATTCGCCTTGCTAATGGCCGTACTATTAAAGTAAAAATTACGGACTACTCAAATAATGGTGTTGGTCTTGAAACTGGCCATAATCACATTTGCCGTGTAAATGATAAAGTCGAGCTACTCATGAGCCGTGGCTTGAAGCAGTTTTCATTCCCAACTTATATCTGTAACACCCGCGATAAACAACTGGGTCTTACCCTCAGGGATTTAGATTTAGAAAAACAAAAAACCTTTATTCAATGCACTTTCTCACGTGCTGATGCTTGGCTTGATTGGCAAGAAAACTTTAAACACGACAAGCCTTCATACAGCTTTTCTCACGTTTTTTATACCAGTCTAAGAGGCTTTAAGAACTTGATTTTCCATGCCCCAAATGAATTAAGACCCGCGATTGCGTTTGCATCAAGAGTCTTGTACTTTGTGGCGTCGTTATTACCTAAAAAACCAACAAAAGTACTAAAAACATCATGATAAAACCTTTTTTAACCTTGTTATTAGCTTTTGCCACACTCAGCATATCTGGCTGGGCAATAAGTGCTGAGCCTCTCTCTAATAAAGCGATTTTTGATGATGGTTACCCAGAACAAGCACCAATTGAAAGCATGACGCTAAGCTTTGAAAAGCTTGGTTTAAGCAAGTTCAAGCTTGATGGGGTGAGTAATAGTACCCGCGTTGATTTTACAAACCGCCTCGATAAAATAGGGAAAAAACTGACTCTAGACTTTTCATATACGACGTCACCATCACTGATTGGTCGTGTGTCACATTTAAAAATTTTCTTAAATGAAAACCTTGTTACTGTATTACCTATCGATGATAAAAACACGCCAATTGGCACAGTCTCTGAGCGCAGCATTGCTCTTAACCCTAAGCTAATTAAAGACTTTAACCAAATTCGCTTCGAACTAGTCGGTTATTACGACATGGTTTGTCAGGATGATTATAGCAATGCAATCTGGGCCGAGCTTAGTAAAAGCAGCCGTATTTCTATTGACCGTCAGTCACTTGCTCTTGAAAGCTTACTTGAGTATTTCCCTGCACCATTTTTTGACTCACGTGACTACAATAAGGTCACTTTACCATTCGTTTTTGCATCACAACCTGATGAAAACACACTCGAAGCAGCGGTTGCACTATCAAGCTTTTTTGGCGCACAGGCAAAATGGCGCAAAGCGCAATTCCCAGTGCAAATTAATGCAACACCAACAGAACATAGTGTCGTATTCGCCACAAATGACAATAAACCTGATTTTTTATTGAATTACCCTGATGTTGAAAAGCCTACCGTAGAAATCATCAGCAGCCCGACTCAGCGTTACGCAAAAATACTGCTTGTTTTAGGTAAAGACACCGCGCAATTGAAAGAAGCCGTTGTTGGTTTAGTCTTTGGCTATAAAGTAATGACAGGTCGCAGTGCAATCATCGAAGCAATTAGCAACTTACCACTTAGAAAAGCATACGATGCACCACTGTGGGTACGCTCTGATCGTCCGGTAAGCTTTGATGAGTTCATAGAATACCCAACCCAATTACAGTCAGAAGGCTATCGCGGTCTGCCAGTTCGTTTAGACTTACGTTTTGCACCCGATTTATTTACTTGGCGTGAAAATGGTATTCCGATTACCTTGAATTACCGCAATACACCTGTTGAGCAAAACATGTTGTCGCGTTTGAACATGCTGATCAACGGTAAGTTTGTTGATGGTTTTATTCTTGATAACGAAGGCGGTAAAACAATTACAACCAATACGATGTTGCCGCTTCTATCTGATTTTAATCCAACTCAAACTCGTCAAGACTTTGAATTAACAGGGTTAGATTTAACAACAAATAACCAACTGACTTATGATTTTAACTTTGCTGTTGTAAAAACCGGTGAGTGTAGCGCCATTCCAGCCGGTGGTGAGTTTGGCGCCATTGACGGCAGCTCTACCATTGATGTGAGTGACTTCCATCACTATATTGCGATGCCAAACTTACGTGCCTTTGCAAGTGGTGGTTTTCCATTTACTAAGTATGCCGATTTACACCAAAGTACCTTAGTGATGGAAGCTAACGCCTCGGTTAACGCGATTAGCTTATTACTTAATTTTGCGGGTCATTTAGGCGCTATTACCGGCTACCCTGCGCACCGTTTAGACATTCAATTCCCAAGTAACCAATTAGCGCTAAACGATAAAGACATTATTATCATTGGTAAGGCTGATTCATTCTTTACATCACTTGCCAAGGACAGCGCCCTAAGTGTGCTTATCAACAACAACCAACGCATTGTTGATCAAGCTATCTACAATGGTGCCTACGACACAAAAGGCGCTGAAAAAATTAAAGTAAATATCAGCAGCATTGGTCGTTTAGCCGTGATGTCTGGGTTTCAGTCACCATTCGATTCAGACCGCTCAGTGGTGTCTTTAATTGCCAGTAATGAAAGTGCGTATGCACTACTCACTGATGCCCTATTAAATGAAGATAAAACGGCTCAGATTATGGGAAGTTCAGCCATTATCAATAGCCAAGGCATTAAAACGATTAAAACCGACGAGCAGTATTTTGTTGGTCACGTACCTATTCATACCCTCATTTGGTTCCACTTTTCAGACCGCCCAGTATTGTTAGCGATTCTGTCGCTACTAACCCTATTACTTATTTCATTTATGTTGTGGCGAGTGCTTGCGCTACTGACCAAAAAACGTTTATCTGAAGGAGATCAGGCATAATGAAAACTATCGCTTCTTTACTATTCGTTTTTGTTTTTTCAAGCAATGCCTTAGCTCAGTTAAGCTGCAGCGCTTGGCCGCAATGGAATAACTTTAAAACTCACTTCATTACACCACAAGGACGTGTAATTGATTTGGGTAGTGATTTCAGTATTACCACCTCAGAGGGGCAATCTTATGCTTTATTCTTTGCTTTACTTGCCAATGATAAAGCCAGCTTCGATAAGTTACTTGAGTGGACTGAAGTACACCTTTCTGAAGGTGACTTAAGCACCCGTTTACCAGCGTGGCAATGGGGAATAAAGCAAAATCAAGGACAAATCCTTGATTCAAATCCAGCTTCTGATTCAGATTTATGGATTGCTTATACCCTGTCACAAGCTGCAATATTATGGAATGAAAGACGCTATGCAGTGCTCAGCTCTGTACTTGCTGAGCGCATCATTCGCGAAGAAACAGCGCAGATACCAAACCTCGGTCTGACTCTTTTACCTGGGCCAACAGGCTTTGAAAAAGACAGTAGCTGGAAATTAAATCCAAGCTATGCACCGCTATTTATATTTGCGCAATTTGCGCACCTATACCCGCACTCGCCTTGGCAAACATTACACGATAACTCGGCGCAGTTATTAATAGATACAGCACCAAAAGGCGTGAGCCCTGATTGGGTTAATTACAGCGTGGAAAAAGGCTTTTATCATGATAAAAGCGCCCCTGCTACAGGTAGTTACAATGCTATCCGCGTCTACCTTTGGGCCAGTATGATGGCAGAAGATGCCCCCTATAAAAATGCCCTTACACAGCAGTTTAAACCTTTTGTTGATAGCATTGTTTCTTCAGGCAAAGTGCCATTAGAAACCAATGCAGTCTCAGGCAAAACGGCAGGCAACGCCCCAAGTGGTTTTGTTGCCGCCTTATTGCCATTGCTTGCTGAAGATAATGCATCACAAACTGTGACGGCTTTACAACAGCAAATAATGATGGATACCCGCTTTACCACCAGCCGCTACTACGACAGCGTGTTGTATTTATTTGGTAACAGCGCATTGAACAAACGTTTTAGTATTGATAAAAACGGGGCTTTAACAACTAACTGGAGCAATGAATGCCGATAAAGTGGCTACTTGCTGCAGTTTTAGCAAGCTCCAGTGCATCCGCAGCAATAAAAAAAGACCTTGATAGTCAATCAATTGATTGGTTAATTAGCCAAGTACAACTTGGTGAAATTGAGCGTGATAATCAATTGATGAGCGACAGCTTAGAAAAGCTGCAAAGCATTGCACCTAAAAATACTCAAGTGCAATGTGCCCAGGTGCGCGTTTTATATAGCCTCAAAGAAACCGACAAAGCCAATGCGCATTTAGCAGAGCTTAGTAACCTATCACATCCGTGCGTAACAAGCTTAACCCTACTTGCACGCGTCAATAATCAAGACAAAGAAGCGGTTCAACAAGCCAGGCTTCGTGCCAGGGCCGGACAATACAGTGACGCGGTAAAAATCTACAATCGGCTATTTAAATCCGCCTACCCTAATATTGAATATGAGCTGGAGCACATAAACTGGCTTGCTCAAGATCCAAATCAATATCAGCAAGCACTGCGCGGTTATCGTTCTTTACTAAAGCGCTACCCAAATAGTGGCCGTTTTGAGCTTGCCTACGCAAGACATCTGTTAAAGCAAAACCCAACAAACAAAGAAGCCATAGAATTACTGAGCCATTATGCACACAGTAACCAATATGGTGTTGAAGCTGAGTTTGCGTGGCT
>NZ_JABVXF010000073.1 GCF_013349995.1 Pseudoalteromonas sp. 0303 | reverse complement strand
TAGTGACAATGTGGGCGTTATTAGATCAGAAAAGAGGCGGATGTTAAAGCCTTTTTACAAAGTGCGATCCCGCCGTGGAGATGAGGTACTTATTGCAGTTGCAAATCTATTAGGTAGTCAAACCAGAGAAAATGATGTTTTGGTTCGCTGGGGCGGTGAAGAGTTCATTTTAGTGGTAGAAAATAAGCAAAAAGATAATGTAATTTCAATTGTTGACAGAATAATTAAAACAATTTCAAACCAAGCAGTTAATACTACCCTTGGAGATTTGGATATTACTATTTCCGCAGGTGCAACATCTGTTAAAAACGGTAATTTAAATAGCCTCACATGGCCTAAAATACTTAATTGTATCGACGAGGCTCTTTACACTGCAAAACATAATGGAAGAAACCAAGCTGTTGTAATCTGAGGGACTTCTTTTATGCGCCAAAAATTTTTGTTAATTTTCGTCAATAAATCTTTAGCTAGTATTTCAGATGACAATATAAGGGAGTTTCAAATCGTATTGACGGCTCTTGCAACTTACCAAATGATTGGAGTGGCATTTATAAAGTTGCGTGTGTTCAACGTACACATTAAGGTTACAGAGTAAGCTGATATCAATTGACATATAAAAGAAAGTACTATGGAATTTAAAATTCCTGAGATGAATTACATTGGCAATATTGAAAAAGATAATTAGAAATAGCGATAGTCAAGGAGTACAAAGTGTCAAGTGCAACAACCCTTTGTGTTCTAACGCCGCCACAGTAATAAATTTTGAGGTAAGTGGAATTCGTTGTAGTGGCAGAGCATTGTGGCGGAAATCAATATGGGATTGCCCGAGCCACTTTTCTGTCGAGCCATTAGAAATGCAGTGTTTAATTCTATCTTTTACTTGTTAAATTTCGGAAGAAAAACATCCCCTTCTACCAAGAATTTTTTTAATTTATAGAGTCCAAGGTTCTCCAGATTCTATTTTGCAGCTAATTTAACATAATATATAAATTGCATAAATGGGCATTTACACAAGCTAATTAAGGGTGTATAAATGTACAGTGCTTATGTTTTCGTATGAATTTAAATTATGAACAGCAGATTGGAAAAGATTATCGATTTAAAACAGCCTCAATTACCGGCTACCAAGATTAAACAAAAATTAAATGAGATTTATGTAAACCCTAAATGTCCGATATTTAATTATGTTAACTCTTTGGCGGCGGATACATCCAAAGAGACCGTCACTCGATGTTTGCAAGCAATTGCAAAACATGCCGGCTACCCAGATTTTTATGAAATTAATTGGGCAGAAATTACTTCAACTGATTTGAATAGCCTAATCCATAACCTAAAAGCCAAGGAGCTATCTCCAAAAACGATTTCATTATATGTATCCGTTGTAAAGGGTGTATGTGAGCATGCCTATTTGTTAGGACAGATTTCTAGATTGCAGCTAGATGGTATTCTAAAAGTGAAAGGAGAAACCGGCTCTAGAATTAAAAAACATCAGGTAATTTCTCGTTCTAGTTTCCAAGGGCTTTTGGAGAGAATAGCAAGCTCAAACCCAACTAATAGAAATAAAATGCTTCGAGATGTGGCGCTTTTTCATATTTTAATTGGTACCGGGTTAAGAAGAAGTGAGTTGGCCACAATAGAAATTTCATCATTAGTCTTAGAGCTTAGTAGCGAAAATAGAGTTACAGTAAATACTCAGTATTTGAAGATTATTGGTAAAGGTAATAAGGAAAGATATGTTGCGATCCACCCTATTACAAAAATTGCTTTGGAAGATTGGTTGAACGTTCGAGGTATAAAGCCTGGTCCGTTATTTGTCAAAGTGTCACGTAGTGGAAATATTGATGTTGAAAATAGTAACCCTTTAACTGGCAGTGCTATTTATGAGCTTTGTAAAAAATATAACACTGTTGCTCCCCATTCTCTAAGACGATCTTACGCGACTTGGCTCGATGAAAAAGGCGTAAAGATAAGCAGAATTAGTAAACTTCTTGGCCATTCAAAAGAAGTTACAACTGCAATGTATATAGTAGATGAAGATTCAAAGGCATTTGAGGATGTGTTGAATAATTTGTTTTAATCTCAAATATTTTGTTCTTGGTTGTCTGTATTGGGTGCAATTCACTGAAATATATAGGTTTATTGCCTAACAAAATGTGACAGGGATCAACATAATTTTATTTGTTCATTTTAAATTTATCTTTTTTTGTTAGAATATAAGTTAGTGATCTTATAAGAACAACCAAACATGGCTGATACATACTTTAAAAATCTAGATGATGACTCAAAGAAAAAATACGTCTCGCAAGTTTTAGAACGATGCAAACAGGTGTGGGGTGTTGATGAGCTACATGAAATTGAAGATGAGAATGGACGTCGAGCTTTAGGGCATAATGCGAGCACTATGAAAATGTGGTTGAGCCGCCCTTCTATGCCATGGGATTTTATTTTAACTACTGCGATTAAAAAAAATGTAAGCCTGGACTACCTTCTTCTGAACATAAATGAAAACACGAGCCTAGAAGATGTTAGACCAGAAGAGCTTCTTGAAACTGTTAATAAAATAGTTGCTGGTTCATTAGAGGAAAGTGCGGACTTCGGCATTATTGACCCTACTTTTGTTCCAACAATTACTAAAAAGATTAAAACTTCATTAGAAGATGCTTTAACGATTAAAGCAAAACCATCCAAATCAGCCTAAGATAAATCAAATTAGCAAGAAAATGGCCAGAAAGACTCTGGCCATTTTTAATCCGACTGGCGTAAAAACAATTTTTCCGAGAAAAGGCTTTTTACTTTAGTGATAAATGTTGGGGCCAGAAATGCACTAAGTAATATCAAGTCGTTTATATTTACAGTAATGGAATAAAAAAAGCCTAAATATGGGTTAAGGGAATTTTGAGTAATATAATTAGACATTAGAATTAGGTGCAAGACAGAATTTACCAGTAAGACATACATTGTAGTTATGGAAGCGTCTGAGTACCTTCTCCCTTTTCGTATGAATGGGAACAATAAAGCAATGAGAAGCGCTGTGATGCTATCAAAAAGCGAGAACATCAAGTACATATTGACTATACCATCAATAAAACCACCAGTTTCACTTAAGTATTCAATAGTCATTAAGTAGTCGGTTGATAAATAGGACAATGTAACGAATGCTACTAAACACAAGTGTGAGAATGATGTTTTTTTGAACTAGGCTTTAATGATAGTTATGCAAAAAACCAAGAACAGTAAACCTGAAAAACTCATCAGGTACTTTAAAAAGAAGTCACTAGCCCCTACAGTAAATAATTCATTGTAGTAGACTATAAATGCTTTTATGTAATCCATATTAAGCTCTGCGTTTGTAACTAGTTAAACTAACTACATTTTCAGGCTCTATATTTGGTGTATATGCAGGGATAAAGCTATTTTTCTGAGGGTAACCCTCGATATCAGCAAGCTCAGCTTTAATTTCTTGAATTCTCTGAAAGACCGCAGCTCGCTCATCATTAACTGGTAAGCCTTTCATGTAAACTTCCAATTGAATTGATTCTTGAACCAATTTTCTGACACGCTGAGCTATTGCAAGGGAGCGGATCGATTCGCGCTTTAAGAATGCAGCTAAAGAAATAACCCAAAAAACGAAGCAGAATAACAAGCCCATTAAGGCAACAGGTGAAACTCCCACATTAACATCCATCTTTAACTACTACATCGGTTGTAATAATAATGTACTGAGAGTCCACCAGCAATAGTGCTTTATTATTGCTTTTATGTGGCTATTTGTTATCTTTCATCTTTTTTCTTAGGCGGAAGAATTCCAGCGCCACGTTCAAGGTTAACAGCTGGTAATTCTTTAATGTTCACCATTTCAATTTCAGTTGATTGAGGCTGAGAAAATGCCATAAAGGTGGCGAAAATAGCATACATATGGAACTCCTTGCGTTAGCCGCACAAAGGAATTTCTACCCTGAGCGGTGCATTTATTTGTTTAAATTGTTCATGAAGTGACATTAAAAAGTCATCAGCTTCATTCAAGTTATAAAAAGCAAGGCTTGTGCCAATCTTTTCCCCATCTAATATGAAGTAAATAAAGATACGCCTAACAGATCTAAAGGACGACGGAGTAAGCACTTCCATTTCCACCTTTAGATTATGTCTACTTGTGTTCTCAGCAAGCATACAAGCTCTCAATATATCCGGGGACAAGATATTAATCATGTGAAATCCTTATGTTTTTTTACAATACCACTTAAGACAATATGTTTGGTCTAAAAAAAGCGAAATTTTAATTAAAAACAAACTTAATATGTTCCATTGAAATTTATCATTGAGTGATGTTAATTGGAGGTTCAGATGTTGCTCATTAAAAAGAAACAAAGCCCAGTACGCGGACTATTTTACATTTCACTTTGCATTTCATTATCTATTGTAAGTTGCAGCTTGAATTCATATTTTCGATACGGCATGACTTTGCCACTCGAACTTTACACACCCTTAATCATTACTTTGATATTGCCTCTATTGAACTCAAAGCAAGGAGCTGTGCTTTTCGGCCCTGTTAAATTGTTTAATTCTGGGAAATAGCGCGATTTTAAGAGTGTGATAGCTTAGATTTAAATGCTCGATGTGGAAGACTTACAATGAAAAATAGTACAGCACTAATATCAATAATCTTAGCGTGCTTATCTAGCGAAGCTGCAGCAATTATCCCTGGGGATAATACTGCATGTTATCCATTATCATATGATAGAGCTGCAATCAAAAAGCAAATAAAAGTGGATCTTCTTACTACGTATGCGGCCTTAAACACTATAAGTGGAGAGGAAAAACTATTGAATGACACTTACTCAACTGAACTTGGGAATATAAAAGTGGTATCTACTGAGTTTCAAAATTTTAAATTTTCTTACTCTGAGCGTGATGGCCAACTTTGTGGTTCAATAGTAAAAAAGTAATTAATTTAAAATAAGAGGTTAAACATGAAAGAATATTACGTTGTAGAAATTGGTTATAGTGGCGCTGGAGGAGATGTAGCTAAAAGATTTACATTGGATAAAGACAAAGCTCTTTGGTTTGCTGAGGTATTTTTTACTGGCCTAAAAACATTAGAGAAAGAGTCTGGCTTTATAAAAATTATTGGTTCAGATAAAACTCTTTCTTTAACGATTTCTAATAATACCCTACCCAAATTTAATAGTATCAAGCTGCCCTTGCCGCAGTGTAGCCATTAAGAATTCTATTTACTCATTTGTGGGCTTCGCGCCCCATTCGAAATCGGCCTAAAAACGAAGTAAGAGATAGATCTTCCCATGCCAAATACATTTCTACTCCAGCGGCTCAAATCTTGGCCATTTAGGACGCAAGCATTAAATGGCTAATTCAAAGCTTAAACACTCTTAGGCTTTTTTGACTTTTTTCATCCCAAGTTTCGAGGACAAATAATGCTAAAGTATGCGCGGAGTGAATAGCAAGCCTAGCGTGGCGTGGTTTCAAATTATAAACCTTGCGTCCTTCCCCATGCGCTGAGCTAGCATGCGTTCTAAATGCACCAATACCTCCCACAATTGACAACATCCCAGAAATAATCCTCTTTAGATCATCATCTTGAACTAGTTTAGTGTCAAAACCAAAATCATCTCTTACTACTTTCCAAACACCTTGGAGATCTTGCTTTTGGGGGAACGGTAATTTTTCATCTTCAATGTATACCTTAAAGATTGACTCTAATATGTTACATGCAGCGGAAACAGCGTCTCGTGGGGCTGAATTTACATTATTTAATGCGCGGTTAAACTAAGCTTCTATTGAAGGGATATCACGCCCTTTAATTACCTCCAATAATGATTTGCTGGGAGCTGAACTACCGTCTGAAACTGTCCCCCCATTGATGTATGTTAAATTACAACGCTCAAAGATTTTTATTAATTTAGTCTTTAGCTCTTGCTTTTGCGCTGTAATATTTACTCCCCATTGATAGTTATCTTGAGCTAATTCATCAGATAACTCCATGTATTCTTCAATGATTTTCCCTAGAATTTTAAGTGGAAAATCAGATTCTTTATTAATTCGTCGTAACCAAGCTTGTATTTTTACTTGTTTAGACCCTACAGGCGGTTCTCCTGGTGCGTCAGCATACGTAAATAGGTTATCTAATCCAACGTGTGACTCTATCTCATGCAGATTATCTGATAAAACAGCAATAACTGGAGCAGGAATTTTTTTTCGCATAATTTTTTGATATGAGATTGCAAACGCTAACAGTTTATCAAGCATTTTGTAGGATATAAAATATCCACTGTTATTTTCATATGGATACCTTGTTTCTGAATTCCATTAATTCTATACCATCATACTAGAAGTTATAAACAATACTCACCCGCCCTTAGTGCCATTGAACAACCCTTACTGGATTGTGCCCTACTTTAAGAAGATAAAAATAAATAAAAAAATTAAACAAAGGACAAAAACGCAGATGCTGAGGTGTATGCTTTATATACAACATGGTATGATGGTATAGAAAGTTGCTGCTTAAGTGAATTACCTATGTCTTTGTATAATGATGTTGAGTTTGCATTTAACCAATTAATTAGTGCAACTGAAGCACTTAACCAATTCCTTCATGAATGTGAGGTGGTTCATGCTGAATGCTATAAGTTACCAGCTTCAGCTGGTGACATATCCGATACTAGTGGTTGGGAATTAGTAACCCCTGAAAAGCATACCGGCTTTACTGCATTAAGTATGGCCACAGGTTCTTTTGCCCGGTTTACGCCAGATTATAACCACTCACCTAAATACCCTTTTAGACTACCTGGCTTTATCCAATTGGCGCCAATTCATTATCAATCAGCTTCACAGCTGGTGGGTGCATGTAATTTACAAAAAGTGATAATAAAAGAGCTCATCAACAGCAGCAAACTCAATCAAAGTCAAAAGCGAGAGCTAATACAGTCAATTTGCCCTAACGCTATTACCTTACAAATATACAGGCTGATCAAAGTTGCTGATGGCCCAGTTAAACGAGTTGGTTTTACTTGGTGTAACAAAAACAGTATGAGAACAATTAACAAAGAAGAGTTTCTAACGTATTTAGCCGGCAGTAAAGATAACCCACCTTCAGGCAAAACTAGATCTGAATGGGCGCCATGGGTTGAAAAAGAAATTGAATTAGTGAAATCAAAACCAGGCGAATTTATCAAGGTGAAAAGACCTTTGCCAATTACACCTAAGCTTAACGTTTCTTTCACTGATGACACTTACACGGTTATGTTTTATGGCCATGTACCTATCATTATATTCGGTGATGAGCCTTGTAAAGTCTCTCCATTAAAGAGTTATATAAAGGCAAAATCAACAAGTAAAACTGAACATTACAATTACTTGATAAAAAGGCTCTATGTTATAAATGAAACTTGTTGAATAAGTTTGTAATTGAATATTTTCTACAACATTATTAATTTTGTATGATGCGGACTTTAAAGCTAAACCAAGTATCCATGAAGCCACAAGAAAGTTCCAAAACACAATTAAATTGATAGAAAATCACAATATTTTGTCAATTAAACGAATTAGGTTAAATATTGTTAAACTTTCTGTCACTTGTTGATATTGAAAATTTCTCGTACGGTCCAAATAAATTAATAAAACTGAGGACCTAAACACATTAACTTCTTAAAAGTGTTTAGGATACGTTCCCCTACTCGATCTAATTAGTCGGATACTTAGTCCACTCTCCACCATCTAATTGGATGTAAGGCTGCCCTTTTATATACATCATTACCGTATCTTCATTCTCGGCGACCTTGGC
>NZ_JABVXF010000072.1 GCF_013349995.1 Pseudoalteromonas sp. 0303 | reverse complement strand
CAAGAGCGATAAAGCCTAAGCCATCAAAGTACCCACATAAAAAAAGAAATGCCAGTCAGCTTAACTGACTGGCATTGACCTAAGGGTGCTTTTTTTATGTCTTTAGGTTACTTGTTCGTAGTTTTTCAGCAATTTCTTAGTACCCAAATCCAATCATTTTGTGTTATCTTATTCATGCTTAATTCAGCACTATTAACAACATAAATCAGCAGACTAGATTAATTCGGTTTGCTACAACACATATCAAAGGAAATGACAGTGTCAGAAAACGTATATCAAGCCCCAGAATCAAACCTTGCTACAGCATCAACAGAAACAACCACTTTAAGCATGAAAGAAATTTTATTTTCTTTTAAGGGACGTATTCCTCGTAAGACCTATTGGTATTCTTTCTTAGGTATTATTGTAGCTTCATTTGTTTTTATGTTCGTAGTTGCATTATTAACAGGTGGTAATGAAACAGCAATCTCTGTGATCACACTAATCTTTTATATCCCACTTATGTGGGTTTCGCTTGCGGTTCAAGTAAAGCGCTGGCATGACCGTAATAAATCAGGTTGGTGGGTACTGATTGGCTTAGTTCCAGTTATTGGTGGTATCTGGGCGTTAATCGAAAATGGCTTTTTAGCAGGTGATGAAGCTGAGAACCGTTTCGGTCAACCTACTAGCTTATAAGCTACACTGTGTGCTCTGAATAACAGAGCACACAAAGTAAACTTACCAATGAAGCATTTTACTACGATTCAAATCGCTCGATTTATTATCAGCTTTAGTTGGTTTTATCATGGGCTGATGCCAAAACTTATTCATGTTGCCCCCTTAGAACAACAAATGACGGCAAGTTTTGGTTTTAATGCTGAAATCTCAACGCTCATTACTCGAGCAGCTGGCATAGGTGAAATTATATTTGCCGTGCTGTTTTTTATTTTCTATCGTTCAATGTTAATCAATATTCTCAACATAGCTGCTTTAGTAGGGCTAATGCTGTTTGTTGCTGTTTTACAACCAGCACTTTTAATAGAAGCGTTTAACCCTGTAACTACAAACCTTGCCATGATCGCGTTTAGTCTCGTGTTAATTAAAGAACTCAAAGAACCACAGCTCAATGCTTAATACGCCGCACCAGTCACCAATAACTCAATTCACAAAAAAAGAAGAAAAAAAATTTTTATCTTCTTATTTATTTTTTATAGGTTTAGTACAGATTATTGCCGCATTCTTTTTTTTGGATTTGCCTATAAAAGAGCAACTAATAGATGAGCAGGGCGTAGTACAACGCTTTTATGATTCACATAGAAATTGTGGCAAATTTAAATGTAAACTCATGACAGTTGTTGGTACTGAGAAGACGACTACATTCCTTAGACCAACTAACTTACCAATTAGCTTAAATGATAACGTTCATATTTTGGCTTCGTATGATAAAAGTGCCGAAGCGTATAAAGTCCATCAATTAAAACTTAATGGTAAGATGATTCAAAGTTATGAACAGGCGCTAGTTAAAAGCAACATAGCTCGTATATTGCTTGGTATTTTTGGTCTGATTTTGATTGCTTTTAGTTTAATCAACAAGTTTAAAGCTAAACCGAATAACAACGCTTAATTTCATCAATCATGGCATTTGCTAAAGGAGAGCCGGCATTTGTTTTTGAGGTGATCAATACCACAGGAATATCGTAGTGATATTTGTTTGGCTGGATAGCTTTAAAAATTCCTTTTTCGACCCAGAACTGTGCGTAGTGATCGGGTAAATAACCAATAAATTCACCCGATAAAATTAAATGTGCGATACCTTCATCGTGATAAGCAATAGCACTGTTTTGATAGTTTAAACCGTCGTTTCGGCTTTCTTTATCGCGCATGTAGTTACTGGTAATGACTTCGGCTTCTTTAATGAGCTCATTGATTTGTTTGTCATCACACTCAAATAATGGGTGGCCGACAGCGCAATACAAAAAGTTAGTTTCGTTATGTAGGGCTGTGTAATTAAGTCCGCGAATATGATGGCGGCTAACACCAATGCCCACCAACGAGCGGCCATTGGCTACTGCGGTTTCTACCTCTCGTGCCTCGCACACATTAATATCGAACTGAATGTTTTTACCTTTGCCTTTTAATCTTGCTATCGCGCGGGGAATGGCACAACGCGGGTCACTGACCATGGTATCTATAATGGCAATACTTAAACGCCCCGATAACTCGTTTTTAGAGCTTGCTACGGTATTAGCAAAGGCTTCGCATTGCTGAAGCAGCTCTATCGATGCCTGATAAGTGATGGCGCCAGCGTCTGTAATTTCAAAACCACTGCGGCCACGTTTACATAATTTAATACCAAGCCTTACTTCTAAATCTGATAAATGCGCACTGATGGTAGAGCGGCCAATATTCAAACGTGACTCAGCTGCTGAAAGCCCGCCACATTCAACAATTGCTACAAAAACGCGCAATAAGCGCAGGTCTACGTCATGAACTTGCATAGCTCTTCTTTTAGTTCGATAAATCTGGAATGAATAACGATAATTATGCATTTGTAAAACAACTAGAGCAAGCTAGACTCCATCTAAATAAAACTTAATCCTGTTCTTTAGGAGTTATAAATGACATTTAAGTATGGTGTTGACCAATTAACGTTAGACAGCGTTAATGCTATTGCAGCCGGTACGTTACAGGCAGAGCTTTGCCAAGAAGCAATTGATAAAATTAATAAAAGCCGCCAAAACGTAGACAAAATGGCTGCCTCAGATAAAGCCATTTATGGTATCAATACGGGCTTTGGTCCATTGTGTGATACACAAATTTCTCCAGAAGAAACTAACTTATTACAAAAGAACTTATTGATCACACACGCTGTTGGTGTGGGTGAGCCAATCGCTAAACCTATTTCAAAGCTGATGCTAATCACCAAAGTACATGCATTAAGCCAAGGTTTTTCGGGTATTCGTTTAACCGTAGTTGAGCGTATGCTTAAGTTTATTGAACTTGATATTATCCCTGTTGTACCAGAGCAAGGCTCAGTTGGCGCATCGGGCGACTTAGCACCGTTATCGCACTTATTCTTACCTCTTTTAGGTGAAGGTGAGTTTTGGGTAAACGACACAATCAAACCAGCAGCAGAGGTATTAAAAGAGCACGGTTTAGCGCCTTTAGAATTACATGCTAAAGAAGGCCTAGCGTTAATTAACGGTACTCAGTTTATTTTATCGCATGCCATTACTGCACTTACTAAAATGCGTTACTTATTAGACCTTGCAGATATCGCAGGTGCTATGAGTATTGAAGGTATGCAAGGTAGCAAATCGCCGTTCCGTGAAGAGTTACACGCAATTCGTGCTTTTAAAGGTAACGTTGAAGTTGCAGCGCGTATGCGTAGCTTTTTTGCTGGTTCTGAAAACATGGCTTCACATACTGATTGTGACCGTGTACAAGACCCTTATTCACTACGTTGTATTCCACAAGTTCATGGTGCATCACGTAACGCGTACTACCATTTAAAAGAGCTTGCTGAAACAGAAATGAACTCTGTAACAGATAACCCAATTGTGATCAGCGAAGAAGAAGCTATTTCAGGAGGTGGTTTCCACGGCCAGCCACTTGCTATGGTTTTAGATTACGCATCAATCGCAGCGGCAGAGCTTGGTAACATTGCTGATCGTCGTTGTTATTTATTGCTTGAGGGCTTACACGGCTTACCACGCTTGTTAACGACATCGGGTGGCTTAAACTCTGGCATGATGATCCCGCAATATGTGACTGCTGCACTGGTAACAGAAAATAAATCATTGTGTTTCCCGCCATCAGCAGACAGCGTACCAACATCAATGGGCCAAGAAGATCACGTATCTATGGGTAGTATCTCTGGTCGTAAGTTAAACCAGATTTTAGGTAACCTTGATAAAATCTTTGCTATTGAGCTGATGTATGCAGCGCAAGCAATCGAATTTAGACGTCCTAACAAGTGTTCAGACATCATTGAAGAAAACTTTGCGCTAATTCGCAGCAAAGTTACCAAACTAGAAGAAGACCGCTTACTTAAGCCAGACATTGATGCCATGGTAGAACTTGTTAAATCGCAAGCGTTTAAAGTTAACTAAGGGAGCAAATAATGACTTTTCAAGAACAAATTAAGCAAGGTATCCCAAGCGTATTACCAGAGCCAAAACCGTATCCAAGTGATGCAAACCGTGCTCCAAAACGTAAAGACATTTTATCGGCTGACGAAAAGCAATTAGCTATTCGTAACGCATTGCGTTATTTCCCTAAAGAATGGCACAAAGAATTAGCCGCTGAATTTGCCACTGAGCTTAAGCAATTTGGCCGTATTTACATGTATCGCTTTAAGCCTAACTATGAACTTAAAGCGCGCTCAATTAGCGATTACCCGGCTAAATGCGAACAAGCTGCCGCTATCATGTTAATGATCGACAATAACCTTGATCCTGCAGTAGCACAGCATCCTGAAGAGCTAATCACTTACGGTGGTAACGGTGCGGTATTCCAAAACTGGGCGCAGTACTTATTAACTATGAAGTACTTAAGCGAAATGGAAGAAGACCAAACGCTACACATGTACTCGGGTCATCCTATGGGGTTATTCCCATCATCAGTTGAAGCACCGCGCGTGGTTGTAACAAACGGTATGATGATCCCGAACTATTCAAAGCCGGATGACTGGGAAAAATTCAATGCACTAGGTGTAACTCAATACGGTCAAATGACTGCGGGTTCATTTATGTACATTGGCCCGCAAGGTATTGTTCACGGTACAACCATTACGGTCATGAATGCATTCCGTAAAGTGCTCGAAAAAGGCGAATCACCAAAAGGTAAGATCTTCTTAACTGCTGGTTTAGGCGGTATGAGTGGTGCGCAGCCTAAAGCGGGTAACATTGCTAATTGTATTACTGTGTGTGCTGAGGTTAACCCTAAGGCGGCTATTAAGCGTCATCAACAAGGTTGGGTTGATGAGCTAATTGATAACATGCCAGAGCTTGTTGAGCGTGTACGTACGGCCCAGCAAAATGAAGAAGTGGTTTCAATTGCTTTTATCGGTAACGTGGTTGATGTATGGGAAAGCTTCTTAGCAGAAGATATTTTCATTCACTTAGGTTCAGACCAAACTTCACTTCATAACCCTTGGTCAGGCGGTTACTACCCGGTTGATATCAGCTATGAAGAGTCAAATCGTTTAATTCGTGAAGAGCCAGAAGTATTTAAAGAAAAAGTACAAGCGACGCTTAAGCGCCACGCCGATGCTGTTAACAAGCACACGGCAAAAGGTACTTACTTCTTTGATTATGGTAATGCGTTCTTGCTAGAAGCATCACGCGCTGGTGGCGATGTAATGGCTGAAAACGGAATTGATTTTAAATACCCATCGTACGTACAAGATATTCTTGGCCCAATGTGTTTTGACTACGGTTTTGGCCCGTTCCGCTGGGTATGTACGTCAGGTAAACCAGAAGATCTTGATAAAACAGATGCGATTGCTGCAGACGTTTTAAATAAAATCATGGCGGACTCGCCTGAAGAGATCCAACAGCAAATGCAAGACAACATCACGTGGATCAAAGATGCGAAGCAAAACAAACTGGTTGTTGGTTCGCAAGCTCGTATTCTTTATGCAGACGCACAAGGCCGCGCTGAAATCGCTAAAGCCTTTAATGATGCCATTAATCGTGGCGAAATTGGTCCGGTTGTACTTGGGCGTGACCACCATGATGTAAGTGGCACTGATTCACCTTTCCGTGAAACATCAAACATCTATGATGGTAGCCGCTTCACAGCAGACATGGCGATTCACAATGTAATTGGTGATGGTTTCCGTGGTGCTACTTGGGTATCTATTCACAATGGTGGCGGTGTAGGCTGGGGCGAAGTGATCAACGGTGGTTTTGGTATGCTACTAGATGGTAGTGAAGCTGCCGAGCGTCGTTTGAAATCTATGCTATTATTTGATGTAAACAACGGTATTGCTCGTCGTAGTTGGGCGCGTAACGAAGAAGCTAATTTTGCGATTAAACGTGAAATGGCTCGTACCCCTAAACTTAAAGTGACCTTGTCTAATAACGTTGATGATGAAGTTTTATCAAACTTAGATTTCTAAGTTGTGTCAATGCAAAAAGGCCATGTTGTAAGTGCAACATGGCCTTTTTTATTGCCAAAAATTATTAAATAGCGCATCGTTTAGGGAATAAATTTTTAGCTTGGCGAATAAGGAGATAGATATGACTAAAACACTTACTGGTGGATGCTGCTGCGGCGAAGTCAGCTTTAAAGTCGCTGATAACTTTAGGCGTTTTTTCTTCTGCCATTGCGAACAATGCCGCAAACTAACCGGCACAGCCCATGCTGCAAACTTGTTTACTTCACCTGATGCTATCGAATGGGTAAAAGGCCAACAGCATATAACACGGTTTAATTACCCTGGTCGTGCATTATCTAGGGCGTTTTGTAAAACCTGTGGCTCTGCGCTGCCATTTGAATCACAAGACAGTAAATACCTACTTGTACCTGCAGGCAGTTTAAATGAAGAGCCAAGTAAAGAATTAGACGCGCAAATTTTCTGCGAAGAGCAAACCGAATGGCATAAAAAAGGTTTAAATGGCAAAAAGTTGATTGGCTTTGGTCGCGATTAAGCTCGGTTAAAGAGAAAAGTTAGCGAGTTACAAGGGTAAAATTAGTGAGTTAAAAGTTTGTAGGAGGCGTTTCAACGCCGAACAAGTAGCAGCGATTTTACATCGCGTCCTAGAGCCTAAACCCCAGTACCTAATGCTTTCAATCGTAGGCGTGAAACTTGTTTCGCGCGTTTGTAGGTCGTGCTTTAGCGCGTTAAAAGAGAAGTTAGCGAGATGTGAGAATAAAGTTTGACCAGTTGGTCGAGTTTGATTAATCTGTAAAACACATTTTAAAAGGAGGTTTAATATGTTTAAAGTTTTAACCTTAGCTGCTTTAGTCTCGTTAGCTGTACCTGCAAACGCAAATGAAATTACAGCTGAGTTTCTTAAAAAAGAGCTTGAACTTGCTCATTCTCAGTACATCAAAGGTTCGAGCGATAGTGCGCTTTATGCGTTAAATGCACTAGCAAGAATTCTTGAGCTTGATAGCGCTAAAACGTTGCAAACAGAGTTAGGCCCTAATAACCTTGCTTTTACTTATCTTCGAATTGGACTCATTCATGAGCATGCTGGTGATCAGCAGCAAGCCAACAGCTATTTTGCCAAAGCGATGAATGCTCACCAAGGCGAAAAACTTCAGCTTGCAGAGCTCAAAGCTTATATAACTAAATTAGATAAATCAGCTGCTCACTTAATTTAAATATAATTGGAAATACAAGGAAGACGATGATCAAATGGCACGAACTAAATAAATATCAAAAAGCTGCATTTTGGTGCTTGATAGCTATTGTTGGTTGGTTCTCACCTGAGATTGCACTGTTATTTCATTTTGGTGGAATAGAAGTTGTATTTGCTTTTTTAGCAATGTACAGCTTGCCTATAATCAGGGTAGTGCGTTCTTACTTTCTAAAAATTAAAGAAAATCTGTTACTTGCGTATGTGTCATTTCAAAAAAGTGCCTCTGGTAAACCCAACGTATTTTTGATGCAAACGGCATTTTGCTGTCTTGCAGTTTCACTCACCGGCTCATTCTCTTTTGCAATGGTATTTTTAATGCCAGGAATGATGTTAAACAATATGCTTGTTTAATTGGGTTAAAGTTAGCGACATACAAGGGTAAAGTTAGCGAGTTACAAGTTTGTAGGAGGCGTTTCAATGCCGAACAAGGAGCAGCGATTTTATATTGCGTCCTAGAGCCTAGATCCTAGTACTCCATCACACAAGTTCTGACTAGTTGAGGGCACCATAAGCCCTCTCAAGTTTTTCACGAGCTGATTCAAC
>NZ_JABVXF010000071.1 GCF_013349995.1 Pseudoalteromonas sp. 0303 | reverse complement strand
TTGGCTAATAAACTGGGTTCATAACTCGTGCCCTTTTTCAGCATGGCATACGCCGTCCGAACCGTTTTATTTGCTAACGCAATGGCGGCGCACTTCACACCGCGTCTTTCAACTAATGCTTTGAGCCATTGTTCTTTTTTCATTTTTGGTTCTCGATGCTTTAGTTGACTGATGACCGCTCTGGCTCCGAGAAACAAGTGGCTGCTGTATTACGTCCACTCGTAAAATGAGTTGTGTCAAACCAACCGCTGTGATGGGCCCGCCCCCCCTCAAGGGCCAGTAAACGTTCACACTGCTCATCTTGTTTTACTAAACCTGTCAGTAACTCATTTAATGTTTCTTTTAATGTTGATTGCGCTTTAAATAATTCATAGCACTGAGCTATACACTGCCTTAAACCAGCGGTTAATCCATTATCGCTATCCTCTAGAATCTCAGGGATAGCTTGCCTAAACGCGCATTCCGATTGTTTGATTACAATTCCAAATTCAAGTAACAAGCCTCTAATTTGATTAGCCAACTGCCGCTTCTGCTTTGCAGCTAACGCACGCATTCGCTCTATCGACTGTAAGCTTTGCTGTGCTTGTGTCAGTGATTTAGACGGGCGAACATTGGGTGAGGAAGAAGCCGCAGCTATTGCAATGACATCATTTGCATCCGTTCTCTGGGCCGTGCTTAACAATTTCATAACCGGCTGAAACCAGACGTTCAATTACCGCATTAATATCGTTTGTCACATAAGCAAAGTGAGCAAGACCTACTTGGTGCCCTGCTAAATCACGGTTTTCAGCTTCACCGTTATCGCTTAATGCAAGATATTGGTAATCATCACCAAAGTGCAGCCACTTGCGCGGTTTGCCCGACCATGTGCTATCGCCTTGACTACGCACACGCCAGTGCGGGAATGCCGCTTTATAAAAGTGCAGCATGGCATCAACATTACTAACAACAAGGTTTACGTGTTCTAAATACATGGTAGTTTTCCTTTTTATTTTTAAACTGCCATCAAGATAAAACCTCAAGTTAAGTTTAGGTAAAGCACTTTTTCAAATAAAAAAGCCCCACAAACGTGAGGCTTTAAAAATTGAGTAGTTATTGTTGAGTCAGCTACCAGCAACCTGCATTTGTTCAATCAATACAGAGCCTGTTTGAATACCACCGCGACGCTCGATGTCGCCACCTAAGCCCACAACGGCCTTAAACATATCTTTTAAGTTACCAGCAATCGTGATTTCACTTACTGGGTATTGAATTTCGCCATTCTCAACCCAAAAACCCGCCGCACCACGTGAGTAATCACCGGTTACCGTGTTCACACCTTGGCCCATAAGCTCAGTTACTAATAAGCCTGTGCCCATGGTTTTTAAAAGTGCTTTTAAATCGGCATGGGTTTGTTCAACTAGCCAGTTATGAATACCACCAGCATGACCCGTTGGTGCCATCGACAGTTTACGTGCCGCATAGCTTGCTAATAGGTAAGTTTGCAGCTCACCGCCTTGAATAATTTCACGGTCTACAGTTTTTAAACCTTCAGCATCAAACGGTGAAGACGCTAAACCTTTTAATAAATGCGGGCGCTCAGAGATATTCACACAATCGCTAAATACTTTAGTGCCTAAGCTATCAAGCAAGAAGCTCGATTTACGATAAAGCGCGCCGCCACCAATCGCTGACACTAAATGGCCGAATAATGAGTTAGCAATATCAGCTCTAAAAATTACAGGCACTTTCATGGTACCGAGCTTTTGGCTGTTAAGTTTAGCCAAGGTTTCGGTTGCCGCTTCGAGGCCTACTTTTGCAGCATCATTTAAGTCATCTTTATGGCGCGCGATGGTATAAGCCGAGTCGCGCTGCATTTGCTCGCCTTCTTTACCAATCACCATCGTACTAATGCTATGACGCGTACGCGGGTAACCTGCAATCATGCCATGGCTGTTACCATAAACACGTAAACCTTGGTGAGAAGAAAAACTCGCACCGTCTGAATTTACAATGCGCTCATCGGCATTTAACGCCGCTTGCTCTGCTTGATGACAAAACTCTACACCTTGTTCTGGGCTTACTTCCCACGGGTGGTATAAATCTAAATCTTGCGGTGCAAATTCAAGTAACTCTTTATCGGCGATACCATTAAATGGGTCGTCAGAGGTGAATTTTGCAATATCAATGGCTTTTTCGACCACTGTACGTAATGTTTTAGGGTTTAAGTCAGCCGTTGAAGCAGAGCCTTTGTTGTTGCCCACATAAACACTGATACCTAAGCCACCGTCTTGGTTAAACTCTATTGTTTCAACTTCGCCCATGCGCGTGCTGACAGACAAACCTGATGTGCTCGACATCGCCGCTTCAGCCGCAGTAGCACCCAATTTTTTTGCATGCTCCAGTACTTCGCTTACAGCGTCTTTCACTTCAGAAATGTGTTGATAAATAGGATCTTTCATCTTGTGTGTCCTAGGTTCTGATATTTTTTATAGTGTAACGAATGCTAACACACTGCGAGACCTGCATCAGCTAATATTAATCATTAACTAAATGGCGTATAATAGCGAATAGTTAAGTTTACTGAATGAGCATCCTTATGGCGAAGAAGAAAAAGCCACTTATCGAAGAAGAAATTATTTACGTATCAAAAAGCGAATTAAAACGTGAAGCCATGCAATATCATGGTCTGGGTGCTGAAATTGCAAAAATGCCGAAAAAGCAACGCGATCGTTTACCGCTTAATCACGATTTAAAAGAAGCCCTTGTTGTTTCTGATAAAGTAAGTGATAAGAGCGATGCTTACCGTCGTAACTTAAACTACATCGCAAAAGTATTACGTACCACAGAAAACGTTGATGAAATCCAAGCGATGATCGACATCATGCTTAATAAAAACAATCAAGCCGATGTTTTGATGAACAAAATCGAAACCCTGCGCGATGATTTGATTAAACAAGGTGACGATCTGATCAATTCAACAATTGATCAATACCCTTCTCTTGAGCGCCAAAAAATGCGCCAATTAGTCCGCAGCGCCGCAAAAGAAGTAAAAGCAGAAAAACCAGCCAAAGCTTATAAAGAGTTATTCCAGTATCTAAAAGATGCGATTATGCTTTAATTTCTTCGCGCGAAATAAATTTCACGCCTACATCACCGTAGGCGTCACGCTTGCTTGGCGCGTCTTAAACATCACGCAATACTCGACCATCGCGCGAAATAAATTTCACTCCTACAACCAAATACAATTCCAAAACGGGTAATCGCCAACTTGCTTAACTAATTTTGCGCGTAGAGGGTTTGCAACTACATATCGAGCTTGTTGTATTAGGTCGTTTTCATCTCTGATTTGATGATCATAAAAATTACTTTGCCAGACTACGACTTTACGCCCCTTCCTCTTTCGAATAGACATGGTCACCATGCTTTTATACAGCTTAATTACTGCTGATAAGTTTTGCTGAGGGCGAAGTTGAAATATCCAATGTAAATGGTCAGGCATGAGGACAAAGCAGATTGTCTCTACTTTATCTTCTAAATAGTATATTGCTTTGGCAGCATCAACTGCATATAGGTAGTTGGCAAATATAGGTACTCGATTCTCACAACATAGAGTTACTGAATAATAGCAATTTGAATGTGAGTTACGCCCTTTAAGTCTCTTCCTTGACGAAAACATAAACCTATCAATCCTGAAGGTAAAACCTGATCTTAGAACTTAAAAACACACCTAGCCAATTTACACCAAAAATGTTTAAAACATCGCGCGAAATAAATTTCACGCCTACATCAAACGTAGGCGTCACGCTTGCTTGGCGCGTCTTAAAGATCACACAAAACTCGACCATCGCGCGAAATAAATTTCACGCCTACATCAAACCGTAGGCGTCACGCTTGCTTGGCGCGCCTTAAACACCACGCAATACTCGACCATCGCGCGAAATAAATTTCACGCCTACATCAAACCGTAGGCGTCACGCTTGCTTGGCGCGTCTTAAACATCACGCAATACTCGACCAACGCGCGAAATAAATTTCACGCCTACATCAAACCGTAGGCGTCACGCTTGCTTGGCGCGCCTTAAACACCACGCAATACTCGACCATCGCGCGAAATAAATTTCACGCCTACATCAAACCGTAGGCGTCACGCTTGCTTGGCGCGTCTTGAGCTGACAGCTCCAAACAAAAAAGGCTCTGAGCGTTCACTCAGAGCCTTTTTAAAATCGATAATCAATTACCAGATTTTTACGCGATCTTCTGGTTTGATATACATCTTGTCGCCTTCTTTCACATCAAACGCCTGATAGAATTCTGGCATGTTTGAAAGAATACCGATTACACGATAGTGGCTTGGTGAATGAGGGTCTGTCATTAGGCGGTTACGTAACTCTTCATCACGATATTTACGGCGCCAAATTTGCGACCAACCCATGAAGAAACGCTGATCACCCGTGTAACCATCAATGATAGGCGCTTTTTCATCACCAAGTGATAACTGGTATGCCGTATAAGCAACTGTTAAGCCGCCTAAGTCACCAATGTTTTCACCTAATGTAAGCTGACCATTTACGCTAGCATCTTCAAATGGCTTGTACTCGTTATATTGAGCAACTAACTGACCTGTGCGCTCTTCAAACTGCTTAAGGTCTGATTCGCTCCACCAGTTACGTAAGTTACCGTCACCATCGTACTTCGCACCTTGGTCATCAAAACCGTGACCTAATTCGTGGCCGATTACTGCACCAATTGCACCGTAGTTAACAGCGTCATCAGCTTCTAGGTTAAAGAATGGCGGTTGTAAGATAGCCGCAGGGAATACAATCTCGTTGTTCACAGGGTTGTAGTAAGCGTTTACTGTTTGTGGTGTCATGTGCCACTCAGAACGGTCAACTGGCTTACCTAGTTTTGCAGTCATATCAGCATATTCCCACTCGCTGTGGCGAATGTAGTTACCTACTAAGTCATCACCTTTAACTTCAAGTGCTGAGTAGTCTTTCCATTTATCTGGGTAACCGATTTTTGGTGTGAACTTATCAAGCTTTTCTTTAGCCGCAATTTTTGTTTCTGGGCTCATCCACTCAAGGTTTTCAATCGCAACTGCATAACCTTTGATTACGTTATCTACTAGCTCTTCCATGCGCGCTTTTGCTTCAGGTGGGAAGTTTTCTTTAACGTATACTTTACCTAAAATTTCACCTAGTACACCGTTTGATGCATCAACCGCTTTTTTCCAAAGTGGAGATTGCTCTGTTACACCGCGAAGTGTTGTGCTGTAAAAATCAAAGTTAAGGTCTACTAGCTCTTTATCTAATAGGCGAGCGTAGTTGCTAACAAAGTGGAACTTAAGGTAGTTCTGCCACGTTGCTAAGTCTGTATCGTTGTAGATACCAGCAAATTTTTCTAGGTAGCTAGGCTGGCGAATGATTACATCTTCAGTTTTGATACCTGATGCATCAAGGTAAGCTGCAAAATCAAAGTCGCCAGTAAGTTTGTTAGCATCTGCAACACTCATCTTATTGTAAGATTTAGTTGCATCACGGCTTTCAACACGGCTCCACTGCGCATCAGCAATGCTTGTTTCAAGATCGATAATTGCTTTCGCCGCAGATTCTGCATCAGCTACACCGGCTTTGCTTAAGATAGCTGTTACGTATGCTTGATAAGCTTCACGAATTTTTGTGAATTTTTCTTCATCTTTTAGGTAGTAGTCGCGATCTGGTAAACCTAAACCAGACTGATAAACATACATCGCGTTTTCGCTAGAGTTTTTCGCGTCGTTGTTTACGTACCAACCAAACGGTAAGCTACCGCCTTTAATACGAAGTTCAGCCATTAAAGCAACAAGATCTGACTTGTTCTTAACTGCATCAACGCTTTCTAGCACTGGTGTTAATGGCTTGATACCTGCCGCTTCACGGCCTGCTTCGTCCATATAGCTGTTATAGAATGCAGCTAGTTTAGCTTCATCAGAGCCTGGCTTAACGTCTTTATTTGCCGCTGCTTTTTCTAGCACTTCTTTCATCGCTTTTTGCGAATCATCGTAAAGCTGAGTGAATGAACCGTAGTTTGATTTATCACCTGGAATTTCAGTTTTCTCTAACCATTCGCCGTTTACGTGATAGTAAAAGTCATCTTGTGCGCGAACAGACTTGTCCATGTTCGCCAATTCAATGCCTGAATTTAAAGGAGCTTTTGCTTCAGTTACGGTCGCAGTTGCTGGTGCTTTAGTTTCTTGTTCTTTTTCACCACAACCAACAAGACCGAGGGCTAGTGCAATACTTGCCGCGGTAAGTGTTACTTTTTTCATGGGAGTCCCGTACTAATTATTTTTTGATGTATTTATCGAAAAACTAGCAAACGTAATTAATCATTAGTTTTTCGCTTTAACCATAATAAACCTCTCAAGCAAAACAATAAAACCGAATATGTAACAATTCTTATCAAAACAGGATAAGCCGCATTTTTGAGCGATGGGAGGGGTGGTTAGCGGTAGCATTGTAGGCGTGATTTTATATCGCGCGATATACAAAAGATAACGCGGGGTAACCCGCTGCTACGGTTTTACCCAATCATCAAACGTAGAAGATGTATGGACTCCTACATGCATTACAACAAACGTGACTGCTCGGCTCAAAACTGAAAGCTTAAAGCTATGCCTTTATTTTTTCCGCCCATGTTGCGCTAAACGCTCTAACTTAGCTTTTAACGATGGTGGGGCGTCTGCAGCAATAGCGCTGAGGTAATCAGCAGTTTGTTCGCTCATTTGACGTTTAGAAACAGGCTTTTGTTCTGGCTTATGAGTTGCCAATAAGCGCTGCGTTGCTTGTGGGTTTGCGGTAATTTTAATTTGCCCAAGCTCGACCATGCCAGCGGCACGAAAATGCGAAAGCATATCCATTTTTAAGTAATTTAAACGCAGTGCAATCGGTGCCGAAACCGCTTCGATCATCAAAGTACCATCACGGTAATTACTTATCCGGCATTTTTTTGAAAGTGTTTCACCTAAAAAGTCATCAAGAATGGTTTGTTGAGAAGACAAGCCTTGGGTTTTACCAGCATAAGACGCCAAGCGGCCACTTAAGCCAGCCATAATATCGCCAACAGCCTTTGGCGCATATCTATCTTTTGCCATTAATCGTCTACCTAAAAGGTTAATCACCATAAAGAGAATATACCACCTACGTAAATATGAAGCTATTAGGTTTGAGCGTCGAGGCGCGAGATGCGGTTTTGGTAATGCAAGGTCGTCATTTATGACGACAAGATATTACATAACCTTCACCAGTGACGCGCTAAAGCACGACCTACAAGATAACGCGCGAAATAAACTTCACGCCTACAATGACACCTATCACCTCAGCAGCGAATATGTACATTTTGCCCAAGACTTATAGCTTAAAGCCCGCTCCCCCTTCCTCCGCCGTGATTGTTTCTGGTACACTTTTCCTTTGTTTTTTATTTAACTTGAATGATGACTCAACACTCTCTTACTTTAATCGTATTGGCTGGCGGGCTGGGTAGCCGCTTTGGCGGAAACAAACAAATTGCCGAAATTCCAGGGCTGGGCTGTACCATCATGGAGCTTAGTATTCAGGATGCGGTTAAAGCGGGCGTGAGCCAAGCGGTGCTCATCATTAATAAAAAAATTCGTGCTGAGTTTGAAGCGACGATTTTACCGCGCCTGCCTGAGTCGCTCGAAGTAATCCTAGTTGAGCAAGAAATTAGTGCAGTGCCAAATGGCTATGAGCACCTAGCCGCTGAACGCCAAAAACCTTGGGGCACAGGCCATGCATTACTTTGCGCAAAACCCTATGTGAATAATCCAGCTATTGTCATTACAGCCGATGATTATTATGGCGAGTCTTCTTTTGCAATTATTAGCGAACACTTTAAGCAGCATAGCAATTGGGCGATGGTAGGTTACCCAATAAAAGATACCCTATCCGAAGAAGGTGGCGTAAACCGTGGTGTATGCTCTGTTGATAGCCACCAGCACTTAACTGATGTAGCCGAGTACCTAGACATCAAACTCGAAAATAACGTTTTAAAGGGTAACAACCCACAAAGTGAAAGGTTAAAAATAGCCGATGAAGCCCTTGGCTCAATGAGCTTTTGGGGAATAACACCTAGTTTATTTAATGACTTAGAAAAAGGCTTTACTGAGTTTTTAGAAAATACTGACAACGGTGTCATTAAAGAGTACTATTTACCCAATGAGATACAACTCGCGATTAAAGATAACCGCCAAGCTGTAACCGTTTATACTGCAAAAGAGTCATGGTATGGCGTGACCTACAAAGCTGAATTGGATGCAATAGCACACACTTTATGTCAGTTACGTCGTAAGCAAAACGATTACCCCTTGCCTCTTCTAGCAAAAAATAAGTAATGGAAAATTAATGAAGTCGAATCCTGTTGCAACTTATCTTTCTGAGCACTTTGGCTTAAGCACAGATAACGTAACGCTAAAGCCAATTGGCAATGGCCATATCAACACAACTATGTTGCTTAAGAATGAAAAGAACGCTTTGGTGGTGCAAAAGTTAAATACCGATGTGTTTCCTAACCCTGAGCATCTAGTTGAAAATGCGCGACTAATTGAGCAGCACCTAAGTGAAAAACACAGCAATGGTGAGTACAGCCTCGAAATTATTCGTCATGTTCCAACTATCGAAAATGACTTTTTAGTCGAATACGATCAAGGTGTTTGGCGTGCACTCGAATTTATTGGCGGCAGTTATAGTGAAGATGTAGTAGCAACTATCTCGCAAGCACAAACTGCAGCCAATGCATTTGGCCAATTCGCTTTGGCATTACAAGACTTTCAGGCTGAACAGCTTCATCATGTGATCCCTGATTTTCATAACTTAGCGATGCGCTTTGACGCCTTTAAAAAGGTAATCGAAAAAGATCCTGCAAATCGCGTGGCACTTTGCCAAGACGACATCGATTTTTGTTTAGCTCAGCAAGGTTTGGTTGATGAATTAAAGCAGCTTGAAGGTAACGTTCCTTTAAGACCTTGTCATAACGATACAAAGATCAACAACATGCTGTTTTGCACACAGTCAGATGATGCAAAAGCCGTCATTGACCTCGATACCTGTATGCCTGGTTATTGGTTATTTGATTTTGGCGATATGGTGCGTACCTTCTGCTCTCCTGAGCAAGAAGATTCAACCAACCTAAATAATGTGCGCGTTCGTGAAGAGATCTTCGCCGCTATCGTTAAAGGTTATGTTGAACCACTACAAGATGTGATCACCAACGCCGAAAAAGAAAGCTTCTGGTTGGGCACCAAAGTTATGACCTTTATGATTGGCCTGCGCTTTTTAACAGACTTTATTGATGGCGATAATTATTTTGCCACCAAGCATGCAAACCACAACCTAGAACGCGCCCGTAACCAGTTTGCTCTTTATCGCGATATTCTTGAAAAAGAACATACGTTAAAAGCGATATTAGAGATAAATAAGGGCTAGATAATTAGTGGAAGGTACTCAAAATAGCAATATCGATTTACAATAATTAGTTAATCATTTTATAGCAATTGATCGTCTCAAACAGTTCTGTTAATTAAGCTAATGAGTTTAAGGGCTTTGTTTTATCCCGTAAAAATTTAATTAACTAATATTTTCTAATGTACTAAGGGATATTTTAGAGATTGGAGCGGCACACGAGGCTCGAACTCGTGACCTCAACCTTGGCAAGGTTGCGCTCTACCAACTGAGCTAGTGCCGCTTTTAAGTAGTCAGTGATTTGTCCGTTGTCGCACAACCTGAAGGTTGCGGTGAAACGTTCTGGCAACTGAGCTAGTGCCGCATTAAATAGTTTCTAGTTACAAGATTCAAGTTACAAGTTTGAATAGCTTGATGCTTTCAACTTTCCCCTTGAAACTTATCTCAATTTCTTTTGGTGAGAAATTGGAGCGGCACACGAGGCTCGAACTCGTGACCTCAACCTTGGCAAGGTTGCGCTCT
>NZ_JABVXF010000070.1 GCF_013349995.1 Pseudoalteromonas sp. 0303 | reverse complement strand
TTGGAGCGGCACACGAGGCTCGAACTCGTGACCTCAACCTTGGCAAGGTTGCGCTCTACCAACTGAGCTAGTGCCGCTTTCTTTATCTTGGGGGCTATGCCCTCTCAACACGGACGCATTCTACAGAGATTATTAAACGCGTCAATATAAAAAATGCTAGTTTTGAACTGTTTGCTTATTTTTTATCTAAAACGGTGTGTAATTAAACGTTTAGGATCAATTTTTGGTCAATTCTGACCATGCCGCTATTAAATACTGCAACATAGAACTAAGCGTTAAGAATGTTGCGACGTACAAAAGGCCATAACTTAAGTAGATCATCCATGTATCAAACTGCCAGATCAAACCGATAATGGCTAGCATCTGCGCTGCAGTTTTAAACTTACCCATGTTTGATACAGCTACGTTGTCACGTTTACCCTGCTCTGCCATCCATTCGCGTAAAGCAGAGATAACAATTTCACGGCTAATAATAACTAATGCAGGAATAGTCATATACAAACTTTGGTAATGGCTTGATAAAGCAACCAGTGCTGCACACACCATTACTTTGTCGGCAACCGGATCTAAGAACGCACCGAAAGGCGTTGATTGATTTAAACGACGCGCTAGATAACCATCAAGGATATCTGTGATTGACGCAAGCCAGAAAACAAACGCAGCTGCGAAAAACGCCCATGAGAAAGGCAAATAAAATATCACCAAAAAAATGGGGATAAGAAAAAGTCTAAAGGTTGTGAGTGTGTTTGGAATATTCCACATAACTACTTGGAGATGTCTTTTTTTACTATATTCGCACGAAGGCTACGCCTTGTCATGCAAATGATTAAATATCTTTTCAGCCATTTCAGGGCTGATCCCAGGAACTTGTTTTAATTGGTCTATATTAGCAGCTTTTACCCCTTGCATGCCCCCTAAATATTTTAATAATGCTTGTCGGCGCTTTTGTCCTACGCCGGTAATTTCTTCTAACAATGATTGTGTGCGTTGTTTTTGTCGTTTATTACGATGCCCTGCAATGGCAAAACGGTGCGACTCATCACGAATATGCTGAATTAAATGCAACGCTGGTGCATCTGAATCAAGTGGTATTGTTTTACGTCCGCCATCAATTAATAGCGTTTCTAAACCGGGTTTTCGGCTTGTACCTTTTGCAACACCCACCAGCAATGGCATTTTATTATGTGGCCAGTTTTCAAAATATTGCTCAGCACGAGATAATTGACCTTTACCACCATCGATGAAGATGACATCTGGAATTTTTTCTTCATCGACTACTTTGTTGTAGCGTTTATTAAGTGCAAATTCCATCGCAGCATAATCATCACCGCCGGTGATACCAGTAACATTAAATCGACGGTATTCTTTATTATTAGGCCCTTGCGAATCAAACACCACACAACTTGCTACCGTGTTTTCACCCATTGTATGGCTGATATCAAAACATTCCATGCGATTAATATCATCTAGGCGTAATGTTTCTTTTAATTGTGCGTAACGTTTGTTGATTGAATCCTGCGTGCTTTGCTTAACACTAATGCTGTTAAGTGCATTTTTATTAGCAAGTTTTAAATACTGTGCCCGCTCACCGCGATTAGCAACTTTTAGACTCACTTTACGTTCAGAGATTGCCGTAAGCGCTTCGCTTAATGGCTCACTTTCTTCAATACTAAACGGTAATATAATTTCTTTAGCAATACGCCCTGTTGCACCGGGAGCTAGATAATATTGTCCTAAAAAAGAAGTTAGAATTTCTTCTTCACCTGAGTCTTTTGGCACTTTAGGAAAATAAGTTTTACTGCCTAGCACTTTGTGGTCGCGGATCATTAATAAGTGAACCGCATTCAATCCATTTAAATGCGCAAAACCCACTACATCCATTTCGGCATGGTTACCTGAAATAGATTGTTGCTCCTGCATTTTTCGAAGCAACATGATTTGGTCACGCACTTTGGCCGCAAGCTCAAATTTAAGTTCTTTACTTGCTTGCTCCATTTTAGTAACTAAATCGGCAATGACTTCATGAGATTTGCCCAATAAAAACTTGCGAACAAAATCAACTTCTTGTTGATATTCTTCATCGGAGATTTTATTCACACACGGCGCTGAGCAGCGTTTTAACTGATATTGTAAACATGGACGGCTTCTAGCTCGGTAATACGCATCTTCACATTGGCGAACCGGAAAGATTTTTTGCATTAAACGCAAACTTTCAGATACCGCTCCCGCACTTGGGAATGGGCCAAAATATTCGCCTTTAATTTTTCGGCTACCACGATGAAAAGCAAGTCGCGGGTGCTTATGATCAGTTAAAAGAATATACGGATATGACTTATCATCTCGCAGCAAAATATTGTAACGAGGCTGATATTTTTTAATTAGGTTGTTTTCGAGTAATAAGGCTTCGGTTTCAGTGTTGGTCAGGGTGACTTCAATACCGCAAATATTACTTACTAATACACGGGTTTTGCTATCAGTTACATTACTACGGAAGTAACTACTTACGCGCTTTTTTAGATTTTTAGCCTTACCAACATAGATAACTTGCCCTTCACTATCAAGCATTCGGTAGACACCGGGCTCACTTGATAGTGTTTTTAGAAAACGGGCTGGTTCGAAATCAGACATTGAGCAAATTAATGCGAGCTATCAATGTCGATCATTTTATGACGAATTGCTAAATGGGTAAGTTCAACATCACCCCCTACATTTAGCTTTTCAAACATGCGATAGCGATAGCTATTCACTGTTTTTGAACTCAGGTTCAAGCGATCCGCAATATCTTGCGCTTTTTCACCTTTAGTGATCATCAGCATGATTTGCAGCTCACGCTCAGACAAACTCTGGAATGGGTTTTCATCTGTGCGACCGCTTACCTGAGCAAGGGCAATTTGTTGTGCAATTTCAGGCGCAATATAACGTTGCCCTGCATTAACCGCACGAATGGCATTAACCATTTCATCAGAGCCGGCACCTTTTGTCAGATAACCATGAGCACCGATTTGCATTACTTTACTTGGGAATGGATCTTCACAATGCACAGTAAGCACAATAATTTTTACATCTGGGCAATAACGACAGATTTTTTTTGTCGCTTCTAAACCGCCAATACCTGGCATATTCATGTCCATCAACACGATATCAGGTGAATGTTGACGGCAAAATTGCACCGCTTCTTCACCGGTTTTAGCTTCACCCACCACTTTAAAACCACGAACATCATCAAGTATACGTCTGATCCCTGTCCGTACAAGTTCATGGTCATCAACTAAAAGTACATTAATCAATGGAACACCCTCAAATAACCCAAATAGCTGCTTTCGCACAATTTAATGTGCCACATTAGCACAGAAAAAGTGAAACGATAAATCAAAATATCGTTTCACTAATTAATTTTAAGCTGATGCTTTCTCGCTGAAACGATCAACCCACAGGGCAATGATACCATCACCTGTTACATTACAGGCAGTACCAAAGCTATCTTGTGCTAAATAAAGTGCAATCATTAATGCAACTGCACCTTCATTAAAACCAAGCATACTTGTTAAAAGACCCAATGCCGACATAACTGCCCCACCTGGTGCGCCAGGAGCAGCAATCATTACAACGCCTAGCATCATAATAAATGGCAACATACCAAATAACGATGGTACATCCATATTCGGTGATAAGAACATAACAGCCATTGCACATGTCACAATCGTAATTGTTGAGCCCGATAAATGGATAGTTGCACATAAAGGTACTGTAAAGTTAGCAACATCTTCTTTTACGTTATTTGCTTTGCTTGAGCGAAGTGAAACTGGAATTGTTGCTGCACTCGACATTGTACCTAAAGCAGTAAAATAAGCGGGTAGCATATTTTTTACAAGCTCTAAAGGATTACGCTTTAGTAAAAGGCCTGTAGATACATATAAAACAGTCAGCCATAGCCAATGCATAATTAATGCAGCTAGCAAAACAATACCAAATGTTTGCAGCGTATCAACCACGGTGCCAGCAACTGTCATTTCCGCGAATACACCGGCAATGTAGAAAGGCAATGCAGGAATAATTACTTTTGCTAATAAGCCATCAATCACATCACGGCCCTGATCAGATACTTTCTTTAACGTATCAAGCTGTAACTGGCTCATACCAATACCAAAAATGAATGCCGCAGCAAGTGCTGTCATAACACTCATAAGAGGTGGAATTTCTAAATCAATAAAGCTGCCCACTTCGGTAGCAACTTCTGCTTCAAACGTTAAACCGCCATCAAACAATGGGATCATAGCGCTGACAAGTAAAAACGCTAAGGTTCCAGCAATAACGGTTGAACCATATGCAAAGCCAACTGTTTTTCCTAACAAGTGGCCTGACCCTTTTGGTAAACCAGCAATACCTGATGCGATAAAAAATAAAATAATTAACGGGATGGTAAAGGTGATCAACTGACCTATTATTTCTTTTACTGTGTAAAGGAGTTCAACACCTGTTAGTGGCACATATAAGCCCACTAAAATACCGGCAACAATACCAGCAATTAATTTTAGAATTAAATTCATAACGATCACTTTAATTTTTAGGTGGTAATCTTTTACCACGTTTTAGTTTACTTTTGTTATAAAACAGCCAAATTAACGTTTAACTGCGCAAATTACCACCACAGCTTGTTAGAATCTAATTTGAACGTAAATATATGCGCCCTATCGCGTTGCATTTGTTAACAAAGTTGCAAATTAATAACATGCTCGCAGTTTTGAATACCCGTATAGTGCTTATGTATAAATCAATGTTAAGTGCCGCTCTATTAAGCGTGCCTTTTACCAGCTTGGCCACCAGCCAACCCGTCACCCTTCCTTTTATTGCGGAGCAAGCAACAATCGACGGCCAGCTCAATGAGCCAAGTTGGCAACGTGCCAAAAAAATTACCATAGACAACGTTACTTGGCCTTACGAAAACAGTAAAAGCCCAGTTACCACCCACGCTTATGTTTATGAGGATGGCGAAACACTTTTTATTGGCTTTGAAGCGAATGATCCAAACCCAGAACTTATTCGTGCTTTTTACCGTGACCGTGACGCAGCCTGGGATGATGACCTAGTCGGGCTAAAAATTGATTCATACAATAATTCTCAATTAGCCTATCAATTTTTTATTAACCCACTTGGCGTACAACAAGATTCAATAGAAAACGAACTGACCAAACATGAAAGCTCATCATGGGACGGTATTTGGGATAGCGTCGGTGTTATTCATGATAAAGGCTACACAGTTGAAGTTGCCATTCCATTACGCGTATTGAATTTTGACGACAGCGTAGCAAGTAAGACTATGGCGATGGAGTTTTTACGCTTTTTACCGCGCAGTGAGCGGTTACGTATCTCAAATATGCAAATTGACCATGGTAACAACTGTTGGATTTGCCAAATGCCAAGTTACCAAGGCTTTGAACAAGCAAAGCAAGGCAATAACGTGGCGATTATTCCATCTGTGGTGCTTGGCAAAAATGAGACACGTGATATTGATGGCGCACAAGTGGCTGATTGGGAGACAGAAAACAATACTGAAGCCAGCCTCGATGTTAAATGGGGGATCACACCAGATATCACCTTAAATGCGACGATTAATCCTGATTTTTCTCAGGTTGAAGCGGATGTAGCACAATTGAGTGTGAACAATAATTTCAGTTTATTCTTCCCAGAAAAGCGTGCCTTCTTTTTAGATAACGCTGACTACTTTGCCTCAACACTTAACCTTATTCATACCCGTAATATTGCCCAGCCAGATTACGGCACGAAAATCACCGGAAGTAAAAATGGCCATACATTTGCCGGCTTCATTGCCAATGATACACAAACCAATGTGTTGATCCCGGGCAATTTAGGCTCATCGCTTGTCGCCCTTGACGAGAAAAGTGAAAACGGTGCCCTGCGTTATCGATACGATTTTGAATCTGGGTTATCACTCGGTTCAACGGCAACACACAGACAAAGTGATGATTATAAAAACACAGTTTACAGTATTGATAGCAAATACAAACCAACAGTGAACGATGTTTTCTTAGTACAAGTATTAAAGTCACAAACGCAATACAGCCAAGATTTTATCGATGAGTTATGTGATGGTGATAACTGCTTACAGCCCGAGCAAGTAATTTGTGAATTAAATAGTGACTGCGACTATAACGAAGGCGTACTTCGTGTTTTAAGTAAAGAACAACAATCGGGTACTGGCTACTACCTAAAGTATCAACACGACGAGAAGTACTGGCGTGCCTTCGCTGATTATAATTATCGTGATGCTGATTTAAGAGCTGACTTGGGTTTTATCTCGCAAGTTGATTTTAAAAAGTTTACGACTGGTGGCGAATACCGCTGGTATGGCGATAAAGGCAATTGGTGGAATCGCGCTAACCTTTACGCCGATTGGGATATTACCCATAACGAAAATAACGAACTTCTTGAAAAAGAAGCACAAACTAGTTTTTCAGTCAGCGGACCGTTACAGAGCTTTTTTGAGGTTTCTGTTGAGCACCGTAACCGCACCGGCCTTCGCCACGATAAATCACGTTTAGATATCGACGGCAACACTGACTTGTTTAGCGAAAATGGCGTTGGCTTTTACAGTGACTTTAAACCAAAAGCAGGGGTATTTGCTTCTTTATATATGTATACAGGTAATGCCGTTGATTTAGCGAATAACCGCGTTGGTGATAAGTTCCATATCCGCCCTGTGCTGAATATGAACCTTGGTAAGCATTTTGAAGTGCGTTTACGTCATACTTATGAGCAGCTTGAAGCCGATGGCAGTGAAGTATTTACCGCCAACTTAAGTGATGTACGTTTTACTTACCAATTCAACGTGAATAGCTTTTTACGCCTTGCAGTCATTTATACCGATTTAGAGCGTAATCAAGCTAATTACATAGATGATGTTGATAGCCAATATAAAAACCTAGCCACTCAGCTGTTGTATTCTTACAAGCTGAACCCGCAAACGGTTTTCTTTGCAGGTTACTCAGATAATGGCTATCAAGATGATGAGCTATCATCAATTACTAAAGAGCAGCGTACGTTATTTGCTAAATTTAGCTACGCTTGGTTACTTTAAGACCCTATTAGCGCACCTTTTGGTGCGCGCCCTTCTTTTCCCACCTTATTACTAAATGCTATAAGCCTATTCGCTATATGTTATAGCCAAACTTTACTTTCGTTTTTATTTCACCACAGTAAAGTGTGACTATTACAGATCACTAGCCCTAGCTAGTTGATCAACGATTGAATAAATTGCTTCCAAGGGAACACTATGTCTAACATTTTTGAAGATAATTCATTAACGATTGGTAATACACCAATTGTAAAGCTTAACCGCGTAACCTCAGGTAATGTTTTTGCTAAAGTTGAATCACGTAACCCAAGCTTCAGTGTTAAATGCCGTATTGGCGCTTCAATGATCTGGGAAGCAGAAAAGTCAGGTGTATTAACCAAAGAAAAAGAGTTAATCGAGCCGACTTCAGGTAACACAGGTATCGCACTTGCGTTCGTAGCAGCTTCTCGTGGCTATAAGCTAACCCTGACTATGCCTAACACAATGAGCTTAGAGCGTCGTAAATTATTAAAAGCCTTAGGTGCTAACCTAGTATTGACTGATGGCGCTAAGGGTATGAATGGCGCGATTGAAAAAGCAAAAGAAATTCAAGCGAGTGAGCCTGAAAAATACATTCTTTTACAACAGTTCGAAAACCCAGCTAACCCGAAAATTCACTTTGAAACAACGGGCCCTGAAATCTATGAAGCAATGGACGGTAAAATCGATATTTTCGTAGCAGGTGTTGGTACTGGTGGTACTATTACGGGTGTTAGCCGTTACCTTAAACTAGAAAAAGGTTTAAATGTACAATCGGTTGCTGTTGAACCAACTAACTCTCCAGTTATTAGCCAAACATTAGCTGGTGAAGAAGTTAAACCGGGCCCTCATAAAATCCAAGGTATCGGTGCAGGCTTCATTCCTGGTAACCTTGATTTAGAAGTTGTAGACGCTGCAGAGCAAGTATCAAATGAAGATGCGATTGCTATGGCTCATGAACTGATGAAAAACGAAGGTATTTTAGTGGGTATTTCTTCTGGTGCAGCAGTAGTTGCGGCAAAACGCCTTGCTGAAAAACCTGAGAACGCAGACAAGAACATTGTGGTAATTTTACCAAGTGCGACTGAGCGTTACTTATCTAGCCCATTATTTGCTGAAGAGTTCAGCGATAAAGAGCTAGTTCAGTAACCACTAAGAATCACTTAGTTGTTAAAAAAGGATGCAGACATGCGTCCTTTTTTATTACCTAAAATAAATAAAACCAATAATTTTACCGAGTTAACTTTACATCATGCTCATTTAGTCACACACTTAATTTTAAGTTCACTCGAAAAACTACAACAATGAAAAATATACTTTTAACTTTTATCCTTCTAAGTAGCAGCATTCTTTTCGGTTGCGGTTCTGAAGACGCACCAAAGGGCGAAAAAAACACCCCAGGTAATGTAGCGACTCTCTATTTTGATGCTTTATACAACCAAAACGATTTAAATCTTGCGATGGAATATGCCACGCCTAAAATGGCGCGAATTATGAAATCTTATGGCACCGCTGGGCAGTTTGCTCGTAACCTGGTTAATATGCAATACGATGAAGTGGTAATTGAAGTCGATATGACTAACATGAGCTTGCGCGAACAGTATGGCGATAAAGCCAACATCAATTTAATTTTTACGGGTTATTTTAATGGTAAGAAAATTGATGATATGCGCAGTGTGAAAATGATGCGTAAAAAAGGCAATTGGTACATAGAAAAAATTAATGCAGATCCATTTGCGCGATAATTAATTACGAAAACTAAAAAAGGGCCTGAAGGCCCTTTTTTGTATTAGAGTATTACTGCAGAACAGTATGGATATTACTCTTCGTCAAACTCTTGATGTTGACGCTGTGCAGGACGCGCTAAGATTTCAACGTAAAACGATGTAAGCTGTTTTGCTTCAATATCGCTAATACATTTATTAATCTCTGCCACGTGAACGACATTGGCCTCTTCCGCTGATTCACCAAACTTACAGTCAAACGCCCAATAGTCGGCGCCTGCTGGGAGTGTTTTATTACGCTCACGTTTTAAGTATTTTTTTACTTCGTGCTTGGCTGCATCAACCATACGAGGATATTTAATTTTCTCGTGGTTTAGCGTGAATGTTTTCTTCATTATAGTCCTAGTAACTTGGTTCAATGACAATGGCATTAAGCCATAGACTGCTATTATAACAAGCACATCTTAATTTAGCTGTACTTTTTGCAGTTTTACTTAAATATAAGTGTATTCTTAGCTTATTCTTAGTGTATTCGTAGTCTATGACATTTCGATTAAGCCACTTATACCTAAGCTGTAGCTAAATGAAGAGGTTGATGTATCGCCTCGTCAGTAAGGCTATCATAAAATGCAGCTGCGTCGATTTGTGGGCGCTCAACGGGTTTATTTTTTTCATAAAAGCGTTTTCTAACTGCAGGCTCACAGTTATCAATCACTTCTAGCGGCACATGTTGCTTATCATCACGAACATTCAGTGGCTCTGGGTTTAAACAATGACGTAATCTGATGTCTGATAAACCACCTTGCAATAGTCTAAGTGCATTTTCTTGCCCAATCAGCATATCAAACTGTTCGGGAGCTAATGGTTGTGTGGGGCCTGCACCTAACTCGGTGCGCAAAGCAGATTCAGATACTTCAGGATTGCTTAATTCAGTTTTTGGCAGGTGAAACTGGCTAAAATCGAGCGCATCATGAGAAAGCATTGCTAGTAATAAAGCAAATTCTCCAGAGCGGTGCTCGTGAACACTTTTATTTAGACGATTATCGAGTTGGCTCTCTGTGAGCAACAAACCATCAATTTGCATAGTCTTTAGCCAAATAGTTTCTTGATTAACCAGTTATCGGCATTTATGCATTTTTCTTTAGTTTTTTTCTTTACTTAAATAATAAGTTTGCTATTATCAGCGCCGTTGCATTGGAGGGGTTCCCGAGCGGCCAAAGGGATCAGACTGTAAATCTGACGGCTCAGCCTTCGCTGGTTCGAATCCAGCTC
>NZ_JABVXF010000006.1:73041-165966 GCF_013349995.1 Pseudoalteromonas sp. 0303 | reverse complement strand
GCTCGACTTGCATGTGTTAGGCCTGCCGCCAGCGTTCAATCTGAGCCATGATCAAACTCTTCAATTAAAAGTTTTTTCTGTCCCGAGGGACATGCTCAATGAATTCTGATTTTGATATCTTTCGATATCGAATTGACTATATAGTCACTCAGTTACATTTGAGACTCTAAATTTGTTTGCGTTACTTAGTAAACTAAGCTTCGCTGTTAGAACTCAACCTGTACGAGTGCCCACACAGATGATTGCTTTATATTGTTAAAGAACGTTTGAGATACTTTCGCGTCTCAAGGGCTGTGCATTCTACGCAAGCCGTTATTTTTGTCAACACTTAATTTTGAGAAAAGTTTATTTTTTCAAAACTTAGTCTTACTTGACTTAACCAACTCGTCGTTTTGCTTTTTTGTAAGCAGTCCGCCGTGTCGGTGGATGCGCATTATAGGGAGATCCGAATTGAGATCAACTGTTTTTTGAAGTTTTCATAAAAAAAATGACTATTCGCGCAAAATACGAACGAAACGGGCAAAAATAACACTAAATTACTCGTATTATGGCTATTTAGGCAGTGTATTTTATAAATGAGCTTGTTTTTAAGTTGTAAAGAAGGTGATTTATCTATTAAAGAACGCGAATTGATCTTTATATGTGATCTTAATTGCTAGGTGCTAGGTGCTAGGTGCTAGGTGATTCAAGATTGTATGGTAATGTTTGGGGTTGATAGAGCTGTTTTATTAGTAGTGAAGTTTAGTAGTGAATTTTATAAAGTAAAAAGCCGAGCATAAGCTCGGCTTTTTGGTGTCTTTAAGACTTACTCTGCAGACTGCGCGTCTTCTTGAACTTCTTCGTTTGTCGCTGGGCGACCAACTAGTTCAATATAAGCCATTGGTGCATTATCACCAGCACGGAAGCCACACTTAAGAATACGAGTGTAACCACCAGGACGGTCTGTATTACGTGGACCGATTTCGCTGAATAATTTACCAACTACTTCATTATCACGCGTGCGAGCAAACGCTAAACGGCGGTTTGCTACACTGTCAGTCTTAGCCAGTGTGATTAAAGGTTCAATTACACGGCGCAACTCTTTAGCTTTAGGCAAAGTTGTTTTGATGATTTCATGTTTCACCAAAGAACCAGCCATGTTGCTGAACATCGCTTTGCGATGGCTGCTGTTACGGTTTAATTGACGACCACTCTTACGATGGCGCATGACCCTATCCTTCTAACTAAACTAATATAGTGATTTAGATTATTCAGCTAGGCTTGCAGGCGGCCAATTTTCTAGGCGCATACCTAGAGAAAGACCACGTGAAGCTAGCACGTCTTTAATTTCAGTTAGAGACTTCTTACCTAAGTTAGGCGTTTTAAGAAGCTCAACTTCAGTGCGCTGAACTAAATCACCGATATATTGAATTTGCTCGGCTTTCAAACAGTTTGCTGAACGTACTGTTAGCTCAAGATCATCAACTGGACGAAGCAGAATAGGATCGAATTCTGGCTTCTCTTCTTTCTCTTCTGGCTCAGTTACATCACGTAAATCTACGAATGCATCTAATTGCTCAGCTAAGATAGTAGACGCACGGCGGATCGCTTCTTCAGGATCTAAAGTGCCGTTTGTTTCCATATCAATGATTAACTTGTCTAAGTCTGTACGTTGCTCAACACGGGCTGATTCAACCGAGTACGCAATACGTTCAACTGGGCTGAATGATGCATCAAGCAGCAGACGACCAATTGGACGCTCATCGTCATCAGAGGATAAACGACTAGATGCCGGCACATAACCGCGACCGCGCTCAACACGAATACGCATGCTGATCTCGCTGCTATCTGTCGTAAGGTGACAGATAACGTGATCTGGGTTGGCGATAGTTACATCACCATCGTGCTGAATATCAGCCGCAGTCACAGGGCCTACACCAGATTTAGTCAGGGTCAGAAAAACTTCATCTTTGCCTTCTAAAGTTACTGCTAGACCTTTAAGGTTTAACAGAATTTCAATGATGTCTTCTTGTACGCCCTCTTTCGCGCTGTACTCATGCAATACACCGTCGATTTCTACTTCAGTTACTGCACATCCAGGCATAGATGATAACAGTATACGGCGTAAGGCATTACCCAAAGTGTGACCGAAGCCACGCTCTAATGGTTCTAAAACTACTTTAGAACGCGTTGGGTTGATAGCGTCGATATCGACTAACCTTGGTTTTAGGAATTCGGTAACAGAACCCTGCATTTTATCCTCTCTTAACTCTTAACTTTACTTAGAGTAAAGTTCGACGATTAGTTGTTCGTTAATGTCCGCAGACAGATCTGAACGCTCAGGTAGGCGCTTGAAGCTACCTTCCATTTTCTTACCGTCAACTTCAACCCAAGTCGGCTTTTCACGTTGCTCAGCCAACTCTAGAGCAGCGATGATACGTGCTTGTGTTTTTGACTTCTCACGAATTACAACAGTATCTTCTGGAGTAATTACGTATGAAGGGATGTTCACTACACGACCATTAACTAAAATCGCTTTGTGGCTTACTAACTGACGTGCTTCAGCGCGTGTGCTAGCAAAACCCATGCGATATACAACATTGTCTAAACGTTGCTCTAAAAGCTGTAACAAGTTTTCACCTGTATTACCTTTAAGGCGAGCAGCTTCTTTGTAGTAGTTACGGAATTGCTTTTCTAATACACCGTAGATACGACGTACTTTTTGCTTTTCACGTAGCTGTAAACCGTAATCAGATAAGCGACCTTTACGAGCGCCGTGCTGACCAGGTGCAGTCTCAAGTTTACACTTAGAGTCGATAGCTCTTACGCCGCTCTTAAGGAACAGGTCAGTACCTTCACGACGACTCAGCTTGAGCTTAGGGCCCAAATATCTTGCCATGTTATTTCTCCTAACCTATTGTTAAACGCGACGTTTCTTCGGTGGACGACAACCATTATGAGGGATTGGCGTCACGTCAGTGATGTTGGTGATACGGTAACCAGCAGCATTCAAAGCACGTACAGCAGATTCACGACCTGGACCTGGACCTTTGATGAAAACTTCTAGATTTTTTAAACCGTATTCTTGAGCAGCAGTACCTGCACGCTCTGCAGCAACCTGAGCCGCGAATGGAGTAGATTTACGTGAACCACGGAAACCTGAACCACCTGCTGTTGCCCAAGATAGTGCATTACCTTGACGGTCGGTAATTGTTACAATAGTGTTGTTGAAAGAAGCATGAACGTGAGCCATACCATCAGCAACTTGCTTTTTAACCTTCTTACGACGAATTGGTGCTTTAGCCATAATCTACCCCACCTTATTTCTTGATAGGCTTGCGAGGACCCTTACGAGTACGCGCGTTAGTCTTAGTACGTTGACCACGTAGTGGTAACGAACGACGGTGACGTAGGCCACGGAAACAACCAAGGTCCATAAGGCGCTTGATATTTAATGTAACTTCACGACGAAGGTCACCTTCTACAGTGTACTTGCCAACTGCTTCACGCAATACGTCAAGTGTTTCGTCTGAAAGTTCACCGATTTTTGTGGTCTCGGCGATACCAGTCGCTGCTAAGATTTCCTTAGAGCGAGTCTTACCTATGCCATAAATAGCAGTTAAACCGATAACTGCATGTTTATGATCAGGGACGTTAATGCCAGCGATACGGGCCACTAACACATCTCCTATATTTGAATTTGGTAATCATCTGTTTGAAAAGCCCGTAAGGATACTCAAACGAAGACCAAATCACAACTAAAAACACAGGCCGAGTAAATAACTCAGCCTGCACGACTGTTTAATTAGCCTTGCCTTTGCTTGTGCTTAGGCTCACTGCAAATTACGCGTACTACACCAGCACGTTTAATAACTTTACAGTTACGGCATATTTTCTTAACGGAAGCACGTACTTTCATTGCTCAACTCCGTAAAATGACCTTATCGACCGTAGCCTTTAAGGTTTGCTTTTTTCAGCACAGAATCATACTGATGTGACATCAGATGCGTCTGTACTTGTGCCATAAAGTCCATGATTACAACAACGATAATCAAAATTGATGTACCGCCGAAATAGAATGGCGTTTGCCATGCCATAGTCATGAATTCGGGCACCAGACAGATAAAGGTTATATACAAAGCACCTGCCAATGTCAGGCGTGTCATCACTTTATCAATGTATTTAGATGTCTGCTCACCTGGACGAATACCTGGGATAAATGCGCCAGATTTTTTCAGGTTATCTGCTGTTTCACGCGGGTTAAATACCAACGCGGTGTAGAAAAAGCAGAAGAAGATAATAGCCGCAGCTAAAACCATCGCATATAAAGGTTGACCTGGAGTCAACGTTGTAGCGATTGCTTGTAGCACATCAGCGACCGGACCTTCACCCTGGCCGAACCAGCTTGCAATTGTACCAGGGAACAGAATTATACTGCTAGCAAAGATTGGTGGAATAACACCCGCCATGTTTACTTTCAGTGGTAAGTGCGTGCTTTGAGCAGCAAATACCTGACGACCTTGTTGACGCTTTGCATAGTTAACGACGATACGACGTTGACCACGTTCAAAAAATACAACTAGGTAAGTAACAGCGAATACGATTACAGCAATCAATAACAGTACAAGTACATTCAGATCACCTTGGCGCGCCATTTCGGCTGTCGAACCAATAGCAGACGGCAGGTTAGCTACGATACCAACAAAAATCAGAACTGAGATACCGTTACCGATACCACGTTCTGTAATTTGTTCGCCCAACCACATTAGGAACATAGTACCAGTTACTAAACTCACTACAGCAGTGAAATAGAAACCGATACCAGGGTTAACAACTAACCCGTCCATCATGCCCGGTAAGCTGGTAGCAATACCGATTGATTGGATTGTAGCAAGCACAAGCGTGCCGTAGCGTGTGTACTGGCTAATTTTCTTACGCCCTTGCTCACCTTCTTTCTTAAGCTCTATAAACGGCGGATACATATGCGTTAATAGTTGCGTAATAATCGAAGCCGAGATGTACGGCATAATACCCAGTGCTAACACTGAAGCGCGCTCAAGCGCACCACCGCTGAACATGTTAAACATTTCAACAATGGTGCCCTTTTGTTGCTCGAAGAAATCGGCAAGTACAGCGGCGTCAATCCCAGGGATCGGCACGAATGAACCTAGACGGTAAATAATGATAGCACCTAATACAAATAGTAATCGACGCTTCAATTCCGAAAGCCCACTTTGTGCACTTTTCATATCTTGACCTGGTTTAGCCATTAGTACTTCCTTAGTCTTCTACCTTGCCTCCGGCAGCTTCGATAGCTTCGCGAGCACCTTTAGTCACTTTAAGACCTTTAACGGTAACTGCGCGTGAAACTTCGCCAGATTTAACTACTTTAACGAACTGGATGTTCTTTTTAACTAGACCAGCTGCTTGTAACGCGTTTACGTCTACTACATCGCCTTCAACTTTAGCGATTTCAAAAAGGTTAACTTCAGTAGATACTAATGATTTACGTGAAGTGAAACCAAATTTAGGTAGACGACGTTGCATAGGCATTTGACCGCCTTCGAAACCAACGCGTACTTTACCGCCAGAACGTGATTTTTGGCCTTTATGACCACGGCCACCAGTCTTACCAAGACCAGAACCAATACCACGACCTAGACGTTTCTTTTCAGTTTTTGCACCAGCAGCAGGTGAAAGTGTATTCAAATGCATCGAATTAACCCTCAACCTTTACCATGTAAGAAACTTGGTTAATCATACCACGCACACATGCTGTGTCTTCTAACTCAACAGTGTGATTGATACGACGTAGACCAAGACCGCGTAATGTAGCTTTATGCTTCGGTAAACGACCGATAGAGCTCTTTACTTGTGTTACTTTTACAGTTTTATTAGCCATGGTTTACCCCGTGATTTCGTCAACGCTAAGACCACGTTTAGCAGCGATTGACTCTGGAGAGTTCATGTTCTCTAGAGCAGCAATCGTTGCACGAACGATGTTGATCGGGTTAGTTGAACCGTATGCTTTTGACAATACGTTCTGTACACCAGTTACTTCTAGTACTGCACGCATCGCACCACCGGCGATGATACCTGTACCTTCAGAAGCAGGCTGCATGTATACTTTAGAACCCGCGTGGCGACCCTTGATTGGGTGCTGTAGCGTGTTACCGTTAAGGTCTACACTGATCATGTTGCGACGTGCTTTTTCCATTGCTTTTTGAATAGCAGCTGGAACTTCACGTGCTTTACCATAACCAAAACCTACTTTACCTGCGCCGTCACCAACTACTGTTAGTGCAGTGAAGCTAAAGATACGACCACCTTTAACCACTTTAGACACACGGTTTACCGCGATTAGCTTTTCAGCCAAATCAGGCTGTTGTTGCTTTGCTTCTACGTTAGCCATTGTCTACTCCTAGAATTGCAGACCGGCTTCACGCGCTGCATCAGCAAGCGCCTTCACACGGCCGTGATATTTAAAGCCACTGCGATCAAAAGCAATCTTTTCGATGCCTTTGTCAGCTGCACGTTCAGCAACCGCTTTACCAACTGCTTGAGCAGCTGCAACGTTACCTGTGCCTTTAACTGTTTCGCTAATTGCTTTTTCAACAGTAGAAGCAGCAGCCAGTACAGTACCCTCAGCAGTAACTACTTGAGCGTAAATGTGACGTGGCGTGCGGTGGATAACAAGACGCGTTGTGCCTTGTTCAATATAATTTCTACGAGTGCGTTTAGCACGACGTAGACGAGCTGTTTTTTTATCCATCGTCTTACCTTACTTCTTCTTAGCCTCTTTACGGCGTACATTCTCGTCCGCGTAACGAACACCTTTACCTTTATAAGGCTCAGGTTTACGGTATGCACGGATGTTAGCAGCTGTTTGACCAACTAACTGCTTGTCTACGCCCTTAACTAGAACTTCTGTTTGGCTTGGTGTTTCAATCGTAATACCTTCTGGTACTTCGAAATTCACTGGGTGTGAGAAACCAAGAGTTAAGTCTAATACTTTGCCCTTAGCTGCTGCACGGTAACCAACACCTACTAACTGAAGTTTCTTCTCGTAACCTTCATGCGTACCAACAACCATGTTGTTGATTAGAGCGCGAGCAGTACCTGCTTGTGCCCATGCATTAGCTACGCCTTCACGAGGTAAAGTTGTAATAACGTTGTCGTTAACTTGTACTTCAACAGCGTCGTTGATAGTACGAGTTAATTCACCGTTTTTGCCTTTAACTGTGATGTCCTGGCCTTTTAATGTAACTTCTACACCGGCAGGAACATTGATTGGTGCCTTTGCTATGCGAGACATAGTTCCCCTCCGATTAAGCTACAAAGCCAATGATCTCACCACCAACGCCGGCACTACGTGCTGCGCGGTCTGTCATTAGGCCTTTAGAAGTTGATACGATAGCGATACCAAGACCACCCATTACCTTTGGTAATTCGTCACGTTTCTTATAGATACGTAGACCAGGGCGGCTAACACGCTGGATATTTTCAATAACAGCTTTGCCTTCGAAATATTTTAAATCGATAGAAAGCTCAGGCTTCGCTTCACCGCTTACAGCGTAATCTGCGATATAACCTTCATCTTTTAATACTTTAGCTACTGCTACTTTCAGTTTTGAAGTTGGCATCGTTACTGATACTTTCTTCGCTGACTGACCGTTACGGATACGTGTAAACAAATCCGCAATAGGATCTTGCAAGCTCATAGTCTTACTCCCGTGATACTATTACCAGCTAGCCTTTTTAAGGCCAGGAATTTCACCGCGCATAGCTGCTTCGCGAACTTTGATACGGCTCATGCCGAATTTGCGAAGGTAACCATGTGGGCGGCCCGTAACGTTACAACGATTACGTTGACGCGAAGAGCTAGAATCACGTGGTAAAGCTTGTAGCTTTAATACCGCGTCCCAACGATCATCGTCAGATGTATTAACATCACTGATGATAGCTTTTAGTGCCGCACGCTTTTCAGCGAACTGAGCAACTAATTTCGCACGCTTTGCTTCGCGCGCTTTCATAGAATTCTTTGCCATAACCCTACCCTTATTTCTTGAATGGGAAGTTAAACGCTTCTAACAACGCACGGCCTTCATCATCTGTTTTCGCAGAAGTAGTGATTGTGATATCCATACCGCGAACACGGTCTACTTTATCATAATCGATTTCTGGGAAGATGATTTGCTCACGTACGCCCATGCTGTAGTTACCACGTCCATCAAAAGACTTAGCACTTACACCACGGAAGTCACGGATACGTGGGATAGCGATTGAAACCAAACGCTCAAAAAAGTCCCACATACGCTCGCCACGTAGGGTTACTTTACAACCAATTGGGTAACCTTCACGCACTTTGAAGCCAGCAACTGATTTGCGTGCTTTAGTGATTAGAGGTTTCTGACCAGAGATTGCTTCTAGATCCGCAACAGCGTTATCTAGGATCTTCTTGTCAGCTAGAGCTTCGCCCACACCCATGTTTAATGTGATCTTTTCGATCTGAGGGACTTGCATGACAGAGCTGAAACCAAACTTCTCTTGAAGCTCAGCAACTACTTTGTCTTTATATACTTCATGCAGTTTCGCCATCATTCTACTCCAACTATTAGATAGTTTTACCAGTAGATTTAAAGATACGTAATTTCTTACCATCTTCAATCTTGAAACCTACACGATCTGCTTTACCCGTTTCCGAGTTGTAGATCGCAACGTTTGATACGTCGATAGACGCTTCTTTCTCAACAATACCGCCAGCTTGGTTCAACTGAGGAACAGGCTTTTGGTGCTTCTTGATTAAGTTGATGCCTTCGACAAATACTCGACCAGATTCAGCAACAACTGAAAGCACTTTACCGCGCTTACCTTTGTCTTTGCCTGCTAGTACGATTACTTCGTCATCACGACGGATTTTTGCTGCCATGATAGACTCCTTATAGTACTTCTGGTGCTAGTGAAACGATTTTCATGAACTTTTCAGTACGAAGTTCACGAGTCACAGGGCCGAAGATACGAGTACCAATTGGCTGTAAGTTATCGTTTAAGATAACAGCCGCATTGCTATCGAAACGGATCAAAGAACCGTCCGGACGACGAACGCCTTTTTTAGTACGCACAACTACCGCGTTTTTAACATCACCTTTCTTCACTTTACCGCGAGGAATAGCTTCTTTTACAGAAACTTTGATGATATCGCCAACCGCTGCATAGCGACGGTGCGAACCGCCAAGGACTTTAATACACTGCACTTTGCGAGCGCCGCTGTTATCAGCAACGTCCAGCTGAGTTTGCATTTGGATCATGTTAATGACCTCCGGTGTAGAAATTACAACACGCCTTAATTTTGTTTAAAATCAAGACATTTCGGTTAAATTCCACTCAAAAAACAAGCAAGTTGTCTCTTAAGGGCGGGCAATTGTAGCAGCAATGGCAAGGAAGTGGTAGGTTATTTTTTAATTAATTTGGAATTAATCGTAATGCCTGCATTGAGGAATTACAGCAGCTTGCTGTAATGTTATTGATTATAAAACAAACAGGGCGCAAATGCGCCCTGTTTTTGACTTTAATTAAATTTTTATTAATTACCAAATAGACCTTTTAATTTGTCTTTGATTTTATCTTTAGCTTTTTCTTTGACTTCTTCTTTAGCCGCATCACTGACATCTAAGCTATAACCAACATCATGGAATGGGCCTTTGATACGCAGTGGGATTTTAAAGCCGGTACTGTCATCTGTCGTGCCTTGCCCTTCGATTGAATCAACTATCCCCGTTACTAAGCGGTAGTCTACATTCGTCATAGGTAAATCAACTTTACCTGAGCCAGTGATACGAATAAGTGGGCTAAGTAGTGACAGGTCTTTATTTTCACCAACACCGTTAGTGAATACAAAACTGCCCTGCAATGCTGAGAAGTCTGTTTGCTGTGAGTTATCAAAGCCAGTATCTAAACCTTCTGATACTGCGCTTAAGTTACCTTTGATTAGCTCTTTTGCTTTACGAACCATCTCTGCAATGTTGGCCCCTTTTACCGCACCATCAGCAAACTCAAAGCCTAACTTACCATTTAAAGCATTTATAAAGCTCTTTTGGCTTTGACCTGTGGTCGTTAGATCCCAATTTAAAGAGCCTTTACCCATTAACTTATCGAAACCAGCCGCATCAGTTAGTAATGGCTGTGCATCTATTTTATCTAAAGAAAAGTTAGTACTAATTTTATAAGGTGTTTGCTTGGCGTTAACGGTTATCACACCATTACCATTGCCCTCATAAGCAACAAACTTGTCTAGACTGATTTTAGCCACGGCATTTTTTAGGTTCACCGTTAACTGGTTTTCACCAAGGGTAATATCATTTGCTTTTAAGCCACTTGAACGCACGACTACATTTGCATCAAGTGCATTTAAGCCGCTCATATCAATTACAGTATCATCCCAAACAATTGGCTGTGCTGGCGCATCTGCTGCAGGCTCTGCTTGCTCTTCTTTAGCTACGCCCTCTGGTAGGTAAGGGTTTAGATCAAGCATACCTAAATCAATATCGGCATTCACAGCTAAACGATCACCAAGCTTAATATCGCTTTTACCTTTAATTTGCAGCTCATCTAGGGTGGCAAGTAGCTCAGTAAGCTTAAACTGTTGTCCTTTTAGGTGCATTGAACCCTTTACATTAAAGGCATTAAACGCATTTTCTTTTGCATTAAGCTCAACACTTTGCCAGCTCGCAATGTTTTTAACAGAGTCACCACTGACAGAAAGAAGCCCTTGCACGTCATTACCCATTTCTGCAATTGCACCTTTAAAATTCAAATCGACTAAGCGTGAATCAACCTCAGTGCTTACATTAAAGGTTTCGCCTTCAATCGCTTTAACAGGTGTATCTAGCGTGACATCTAAATCAAAGCGCTCACCCATATAGGTAATACCGCCTTTTAATTCTAAGGTCTTACGAAGAGAAGGTAGTAAGATGGCTAACTCTAAATCGCTTATCTGTTGCTTTGCTCCGGTTTTACCATCTAGATAAGTGAAAGTACCACCGTAGATTGCCACTTCACCAAGTTCGATATCAAAGTTATCTGGTAAGTTAACAGCGCCAGAACTCTTTTGCTGCTCTGTCTGTGGTTGCTCAGCAACCGCATCAAATAGTTGCCAGTTTGCTCTACCATTTTTATCGGTTTCTAACAAAATCGTTGGTTCGTTAATCACAAATTTATCAAGCTTAAACTCACCGCCAAATAACGACATCCACGGGATACGGATAGCAAGTTGCTGCATGCTTGCCATATCTTTTTGCGAGCCTGTTTGCATATTGGCAAAGTGCACATCATTCAATTCGAGTTTTAATGATGGAAATACCGACAGCTTTTTATCGCCATTAATAGTCAGACTACGACCTGTGGTTTGTTCTACTTGCTCCGATACTTTATTAAATATCGCGTCTGTAGGTATTAGGAATGGTGCAGCGACTACCAATGCAATCAGTAATACGAAGATGACACCAACGATTTTCAGTAAGGTTTTCATAATCATCCTTAAAAATGGGCAAACAATGTTCTTTATCATAGCGGGAGTTAGGCGCAATTGCATTGCCGAACTCACAAAAAGGTTTGTAAACAAGCTTAGGTACAAGAATATGAATCAGCGCTGAAATATTTTATTGAGGATTTTAAAGGTTTACTTACCAGCTTACTGAGTCCATTAACTATAAAGTTAATGGACTCAGTAGTTTAATTGTTAACTAACACATCAAGCTCAGCTAAAGATGCTGCAACTTTCACTCCCGGCACATTTGTTCCTACAGTTGACACAAACGAACCTTCAACTTCCCCCTTTTTGTATGTTGTGAATGCTATTCGATACAAACCACGAACCAGAGCTTTCTCAGGTTTGCTAACTTCAGTTTCGATCCTAACTAAAGAATTATAGCTAGCGTGGCGCTTTTCATCATAGGTATCATCACCATCATCGTCTTTTGCAAGAATATTAATAACTTTTTTGGCGTGTCTAATTTTATCAGCGGAAACTACATCCATTCGCTCTACACGTATCCATGTATCAAACCAAGTTTCTTTATCTTTTGCTTTTTCGGTATAACCTTTTTGAACAAAATCTGTCTTGCTCGGTTCAGCTAAATCGCCAACGGGTGAAATCATTCTGACTCCTAATTCATCAATAGCAGCAGGTACCCAAACATATAAATAATAAGCTTTCTTACCATTAACATTCGCATCTGGTGCTACTGTTTTATCAATATAACCAAAATAGTTAACGGTGTTTGCATATGGTGCTGCAACGCTGGCAAAGCCAACTCCTGCCTTTTTAGAAGAAGTTAGAGTAGGTAAACCATCACCGTCTACAAGGCTGTTTAAAAAGCCTGCTTGAGTAAAACTGCTAAAGAATAAAGAGCTAAATAATAAATAACGTTTCATTTTAATATCCATATTTCATAAACCTCCCAATTTGAGGCTATTAAAATGTATATTAAGTAATCAAAAAATTCTAGAAAATAACTAATTTATAAACAAAGGTTACAACAATAATAGACTTCGGTATGATGCACGACCCTGTTGTTTTTGCACCCTGTGTACTAAAATTAAACAACCCAATTTGGTCAAAACTGGAGTATCGATTAAGCATGAAGAAACTGCTTATTTCACCGTCAAAAATGGCGCTTGGCGAGCAAGAAAGTCAAATTTATCAAAATATCCTCAAGCAAGCCTCTGATATCAGCTTAAACCTTATGGCAGTTAAAGTAGAAAACCACCCTGAAGACTTTTTAGGTTGGTGCTATGAGCTATTAAGTGCAAGCCGCGATCGCATTAACTACGATCTGTTAGAAGATAAGCAATTACCCACTCTTAAAAAACTTCATGACTTATTAATTTCTGCAATCAGTTTTTTGCAGTTAAAAACATTAAGGGTTGCGCCCTGGCCTGTTATTGCAGGCTTCATCGAGCAGCATAAAGAGCTTGTAGCCCTTGATGAGCAACTACGCTTAGCTAATTACATTGCTGCAATTAAATCGCAATCCCTAAAAGAGATGATCCCAGAAGACCGTTTAGCTTTTTCTGGTAAACACAGTGCCTCGCTTGATCCAAGCAGCTATAACTTCGACGTTGAATGGTTTGCTTCTACTAAGAACGCAAAAGGTTTCCACCAAATGTTGAGTGATTTACCAGGTGCATTCGATGAGGCGCTTGTACACATTCCACTTGAGGGTGAAGTAACGCAAGAACATTATCAGCATTTTATGGTTGCTTACTTCATGGCATTTAATGGCAGCGATGAAAAGCCAACGCTTGCTCCTGCTACTCGCTTGCTTGCGATGCGCCGACCTGACGTGTTTACACCAATCGTAAATAGTAAACTTGATGCCCTTTGTGCGGCATTAGGCATTACTAAGCTTAATAACCGTGATTTTGAGCGCTACTGGCAAGATGTTGTCGAAGCAATACATAACATGCCTTGGTTCAAAATGGCCAGTGCAGCAAATGAGCTTGAACAATCTCTGGTTGAAATCAAAGCCCTATTGCCTAGCTTCTTTTATTATGCAGATAAAAGTACCGCTGATAACTCTAACTATATTAAGTTGTTAAACAAACCTAAGAGTACCACAAGCTCAGCAGGTAAAAAGACCGTACGCCGTGGCAAAGAATCAGCAGAGATACTGGTGGATCGAGCATTAGCAAGTGATGATATCCCTGAACATATCAAAGCTAAGCGCGATTCAATCATCAGTGAAGTTGAAAAAGGCCGCAGTGTTGAAGAAACCATTAGTCTAATGCGTGCAATTTTCGGCTAAGTTACTCTCAAATAGGCAAAACCCGGTTGCTTCGCAATTGTGCAACCGGGTTATTTTTTGCACCACACATGTGCGCATGAACAATTCAAATAACCATCCTTTTCACAATTAAACAAGTTTAAAAGCCTGTTTTTAAAGCCTTTAAGCATAAAATATCCCATTCGAAATTAACTTGGCACAACCAGTGCAATATCGTATCCAGACAACACATAGAAAATGTCCGCAAATAATAACCAGACTGCAATCTGAAAATGGGACAAAATCAACATAACAACAGGATACAGAAACATGCTAAAACTAAAAAAAACGGTCGCAGCAAGCGCCCTTGCGCTATTAACTTTGAGCTCAACATATAGCTATGCAGAAGTCACAGCAAACGCTGCGGCAACTTCAAACTACTTATGGCGTGGTCAAGAGCAAGGCGGTGGTGATGCTGCAATCCAAGGTGGTATCGACTACGCAAGTGAATCTGGCTTTTATGCGGGTACTTGGGTATCGAATGCTAGCTGGGCTGACGACATGACTTACGAGCTAGACCTTTATGCTGGTTTTGGCGGTGAAATCAATGAAACCTTTAGCTACGATGTTGGCTACATTTATTATGCATACCCAGATGCAGCGTCTTACACAGATGCAGACTTCTCAGAAATCTACGGTAGCATTAGCATGGGTAGCTTCACCTTTGGTGCAGCAGTCCTAGCAACATCAGCAGCAAGCGGTGACGGTACAGATTTTGGTGACTCTCTATATTTAAATGCTGACTACAGTTTCCCAGTTGGCAGTACCGGTGCAGAAATGGCTCTTCACTTAGGTCATTACTCAGGGGATTTCATTGGTGATGATGACATCATCGACTACGGTGTTTCAGTGTCGAAAGACGGCTTTACTTTCGGTCTTTCAGACAACGACATTGATGGTTCAGATGTAAAAGTGTATGTCGCTTACGCGGTTGACTTCACTTTATAAAGAATGTGTTACTTGCTGCAACACGAAGGGCCGTTAAGGCCCTTTTCTCGATCAGCCATCAGCCATCAGCCATCAGCCATCAGCCATCAGCCATCAGCCATCAGCCATCAGCCATCAGCCATCAGCCAAACTGAAAAATCAGTTGTAACACGTCAAGTTATTTAGATAATTCAATTTCATTAAGTTACTTGTATTAACCTTTATTAATTGTATGTAGAAAGCAGAACAACTAATATGTAGTTATCACATTCAGCTTTTGTAGATAACAAGCAACAAAAAACCTACCTTTATTGTTAAAATACAATAATTTAAATTTAAAAGGTGTAAATAATGAAAGATCAAAATGAATTTAAGTTAAGACTTGTTAGTCCTAGCTTTGATTCTGACCTAACGGACTCTTTAATAGAATTGAACCACCTAAGAAAGTTGAAATTACAAGGTACAACAGCTCCTTGGATTTTTTTCCAACTTAAGCATATTTTCCATATTTTAGAGAGTGTTGGTTCAGCAAGAATCGAGGGAAACAGAACTACAATATCTGAATACATAGAAAGAAAAATAGAAAAAAAAGAAAGGTCGAATGAGCGATTTTCAGAAATTGCCAATGTAGAAGCTGCAATGGATTTCATAGAAGAAAGTATAAGTGGTGGAACAAAGTTAACACATCATTTTATTAAGCAACTACATCAACTTGTAGTTGGAGAATTGACTGATGAAGGTGATCGCACTCCAGGAGCTTACAGAACTTGGAATGTAGAAATATCTCAATCAAATCACACGCCACCAGATCAAATTCAAGTCCAAGGATATATGGATGAGCTAATTGAATTCATAAATCAAACAAGTGCTGATAAATATGATTTACTTAAGACAGCTATTGCACATCATAGATTCACTTGGATCCACCCCTTCGGTAATGGAAATGGTAGAGTAGTAAGGTTACTTACCTATGCTTTAATGATCAAATATGGATTCAATGTCAAAGATGGGAAGATTATAAATCCTACGGCTGTTTTTTGTAATGATAGAGATAAATATTATGAATACCTTTCAGAAGCTGACTTAGGAACTGATGAAGGACTATTAAATTGGTGTGAGTACGTACTTTCAGGTATTTTAGAAGAGGTAACAAAAGTAAATAAGCTATTGGATTTCGAATTTCTCTACAAAAGTATTCTTGTACCCACTATTAAGTTAGGAGCTGAGAAAGGCTACTTAAACAGGGAAGAAGCTAAAGTATTGAGTATAGGAATATTAAAACAGAAATTCAAAGCTAATGAACTTGATGAAGGATTAGAAGGTTTAACGAGCAGACAAAAAACCCACCTCATTTCTAAAATGAAAGATTCTGGATTTATTCGCCCATTAAAAGAAGGAGGCCGAACTTATTACGTCAGCTTTATGAACAATTATCTTATGAGAAGCCTTATTCAAATCTTAGAAAAAGAAAAATTTATTCCTTCCATTAATTCATGAGAATGTGAATAAATCACATTAGCTGGGGCATATCAATCACAATGCCCCAACAGCCAAACTTCTAAGGCACACTATGCCCGGTTGAGCCTTGCCAAATGCGATACCATTGTTCACGGTTCATTGTAAGCTGCTTAGCTTCAACAGCTGATTTAACACGCTCAATATTCCCCGTACCAAGTACCACAGACGGTGCACTTGGGTGCATTAACAGCCAAGCATAAACAACTTGATCAATAGCTGTGGCGCCAATTTCAGCACCAACCTGCTCCAACACTGCACGTAAACGCACCGCTTTTTCATCATCACTTGAGAATATACGACCCCCAGCTAATGGTGACCAAAGCATAGGTTTGATATCGAGCAATTGGCATTGGTCTAAGCTACCATCATCAAGGGCTTTCATTTCGTAAGGTGAAAACTCAATTTGATTAGTCACAAGCTCAAAGTCTAAACGCGACTGCAACAAGCTAAATTGCGATGGGGTGAAATTAGATACACCAAAATCAATCACGTCACCATTTGCTTTTAGGGTATTAAATGCTTGTGCCATTTCATCAGCATTCATTAAGTAATCAGGGCGATGGATAAGTAATACATCTAAACGATCAGTGTTGAAGTTTTTAAGTGACTGCTGTGCTGAGGCAATTATATGCGCGGCACTTGAATCATAATGGTTTGCTTTGCCTTGTAATCCTAGGCTTGCAAACGCAGGCTTAATACCACATTTAGTGATTATTTTGATTTCATCACGAATACTTGGTTTTAGTTTAAGTGCTTTACCAAATTCGGCTTCACAACCGTATTCACCGTAGATGTCAGCATGATCAGTATGTGAAACTCCCATATCGATTGCATTTTCTAAAAAACTTAAGCATTGCTGTGGCGTTATCTGCCAATCTAGCAAGCGCCAGAACCCTAATACCAACTCATCAATACAACGACCATTGCTATTCACCATAACGACCTACTATTCCTAATAAATTCGACTCAAATTAATCTTTTAACCATATCACAGATTTACTAATCACAGCTGTTAACATACAGTTACAAAACAAATTGCTAATTTGTTACTAAACAGGATATTTTAGTACCTAAAAACAAATGTTATAAAACAAGGAATAAAAAATGAAATCATCAAATGTCATGATCGCATTGGTTGATATTTTTATCAGCCCGAGCAAAGCCTTTAATGGCTTAAAAGAAGCAAAAGGTTGGTCTTTTGTTGCCTTTATTTTACTAGCCGGCATCCTCGCTGCCAGCATGTTTGCTTTTTACAATAAAGCTGACCCGCAGTTTTTAATCGATCAACAAGTGGCTGCAGCCAGTGTTGATGCCACCATTGCAGAACAAAAAATGATTCGCCAAAGCATGGAGCAAACCATAGATTTGCAAGTTTGGTTTGCTATGTTTGGTGGCATCATTGGTTTGGCTGTTATTAATGCCCTAATGGCAGGTTACTACCTATTTGTATCTAAGCAAGATCCAGAAGCTAACTACGGTTATGGTGCGTGGTATGGCTTTGGTGTGTGGGCCATGATGCCTTTGATTATTTATTACTTAGGCTTTTTAATCTTAGTGCTTACAGCAAGCACTAACCAAATTTCACAAACGCTAATGAACTACTCTTCGATTAACCAACTTTTAATTGGTTTAGAAATTGGCCACCCATTTTACACCTTACTTGAAAGTCTCAATATCTTTTCTATTTGGGGCATTTTTATCGCTGCGATCGGTTTGAAGAGCTGGACTAATTTCACTTTCAATAAAGCGCTACTGTTTGCAGCTCTACCAAGTATTGTTATTTACGGTATTTGGACTGTAATCGCGCTCGTTTAATTTTGCTTTGAGCGGCAATATGCCGCTCTTAACTACCAAGGAAGTAACATGAAAAAAGCCATTATTATTGGCCTCGCTGTTACGGCATTTGTCGCTTTACTGATTTCAAAACAAGTCACAGGCAATAAAGATGCACCAGAAATGCATATTGCAGAAGTTGAACAAGGCAATATTGCCGATTCAATTTTAGCCTCTGGCAACCTAGTCTTTAACACCCAAGTGCAACTGCGCTCAGAAGTGACTGGCCGTGTAGCGAAAGTGTTTGTAGAGGAAGGTGAAAGTGTCACTGAGGGCGATATTCTTATGCGCCTAGATACGACCGCGTTTGAATCTGAAGTTGCACGCAACAAGGCCGTGCTTCGCGCGACCGAAATCGATATTAAGCATAGCGAAACCCGATTGAAAAATATCGAGCGTCAATTAAGCCGCCAAAAAGAGCTTTATGAAGTTGGCCTTGCAGGCCAAGAGGTATATGAAAACCTACAAAATGCCCGCGATTTAGCAAAAATAGATATTGAAGCAAAACGTGAAGCTTACAACCAAGCCCAAGCATCGTTATTGATTGCTGAAGACCGTTTAAATAAAAGCGTGTTTCGCGCTCCAATGAGTGGCCTACTTGCTTCGGTAAATATTAAAGAAGGTGAAACGGTTATTGCGGGAACAACTAACATTATTGGCTCAGACTTGATGTTAGTAGCAGATCCAAGCGCAATATTAGCCGAGCTTCGAGTGGATGAGACCGATATTGCCGGTATCAAATTAGACCAACATGCAGATATCTATGCCGCCGCTTACCCAAATCAACCTTTCACTGGCAAAGTCATAAACATTGGCACATCAGCAAAAAATCAAGCCGGTTCTCAGGGCTTATCATTTAAAGTCAAAGTACTGCTTGATGCCACTGACCGCCAGCTATATGCCGGAATGAGTTGCCGCGCAGAAATCGCCACGAGCATTGCCGAAAATGGCTTAAAACTCCCCATCGAAGCCATTCAAAAAGAGGATGATAGCTACTTTGTCTGGAAGCTTAACGCTGATAACACAGTAACTAAAACAGCTGTTACGGTAGGTATTTCTTCAGATATCGAACAAGCACTAACCAGCGGTGTTGCAAAAGGAGATCGTATTGTTATCGGCCCAGCTAGACCACTTAGCTCACTAAAAGAGGGTGATATGGTAGCCGTTAAAAACAGCCCTGAAAAAGGTGCTAGCTAATGTCTGCGGTGATCAAACTCAGTAATATCAATAAACAATACAAAATGGGCGAACAAGTTTTCAAAGCCCTTGATGATATTAATATTGAAATTGCTCAAAATGAGTATGTGGCCATTATTGGTCCTTCCGGTTCAGGTAAATCAACCCTGATGAACTTGCTTGGCTGTTTAGATACTCCCAGCAGTGGTGACTACTATTTAAAAGATAAGCTAGTAAAGCGCATGACCGAAACGGAGCTTGCTCATCAGCGTAATGAAAGTGTTGGTTTTATTTTTCAAAGCTTTAACTTGTTACCAAGAGCATCCGCCCTTGAAAATGTCATGCAGCCTTTAGTGTATCGATTTATCTCAGCCAAAGAGCGAAAGCAACAAGCGCTCGAATCATTACAACGGGTTGGTCTTGGCGATAAGGTAAACCACCTTTCGAGCCAGCTTTCTGGTGGCCAACGTCAACGTGTCGCTATAGCTCGCGCACTGGTTACTAAGCCCCATATTCTACTTGGTGATGAGCCTACCGGTAACCTAGATAGTAAAACCACCACTGAAATCATGGCGCTGTTTGATGAGCTTCATAACGAAGGGCACACCATTATTTTGGTTACTCATGAACAAGATATTGCTGATCACTGCCAACGGGTTATTCGTTTAGTTGATGGCAAGGTTGTTAGTGATACCCGTAAAGGTGAAGGAACAAGACAACATGTTTAAATCTGCTATCGCTGTAATGGAAGGTACAAAAGCCGCACTGATGGCAATTAAAGCCAATGCGATGCGTAGTGCCCTTACCTGCTTAGGCATTATTATTGGTGTTGCAGCGGTTGTGACCGTGGTGGCAGTGATGCAAGGGTTTACCAAGCAAATTAATGATCAGCTTGCTGATATGTCTCCTGATGTCACCAATATAAAGCCTTACACTAGCGTAGAAAAAGAAATGGTAGGTCAACAAGCAAAGTTAACCTACAGCGACTTTTTAACCCTAAAAGCACGCGTGAAAGAAGCCGAAACCTTTACTGCACTGATGTTTACTTGGCGCTTTTCGGGTGCAGCAGAGTATGGCAATAAAAGCCATGCTTCACGGGTAATGGGCACAGAGCAAGACTACCAAAAAGCGTACCGCACCTACCCAGAACTCGGCCGATTTATTCGCGCAGAAGATGATGCAAAACGCCGTAGAGTGGCGTTTATTGGCCCTTCAATTATCGAAAAGCTTAACCTGCCAGAAAACCCTGTAGGTGAATATATCAAACTCGGTGGTGAGTGGTTTCGCATTATTGGTGTTGCTGAAAAACAAGGTAGTTTATTAGGTTTTGACCAAGACGATTACATTAATATTCCAATAAGTACCATGAGTGCGCTAGAAGGCGGCAGTGTTGATACCAATGTACAAATGATGTTTCGTTTGAAAGACGATGCTAACGAAGCGCAAGTACTGGCTAAAATTCGCCGTATCTTACGCCAATTACATAAATTAAAAGACGGTGAAGATGACGACTTTGAATTTGAAACAGCCGAAAAAGCCCGTGCTAATATCGATAAGTTTACTGGTAGTGCTACCGCAATTACCGCGGGGATAGTGGGTATCAGCCTGGTAGTTGGTGGTATCGGAGTGATGAATATCATGCTGGTTTCCGTAACAGAACGTACGCGTGTGATCGGCACATTGAAAGCATTAGGGGCAACACCTGGCTTTATTATGCTGCAATTTTTAGTTGAAGCGGTGGTGCTATCACTGTTTGGTGGTTTAATTGGTTTAGCGATTGGTTATGGTGCTGCGGCACTGATTTCGTTATCAGTGCCGAGCATGCCAGATGCCTACATACCGGGTTGGGCGATTATGCTGTCATTTGGCTTTACTTCATTGATTGGTATTGTATTTGGCTTAGCTCCCGCTATTAAAGCGGCACGCTTAAACCCAATTGATGCGCTGCGTTATGAATAACTAGTCTGGCTTATAAGGTACTTGAGCGCAGCTTATTTCAACTGTTTTCGGGTACCAAATAGGCCCAACTTGGTTTACTGCAACTTCAGCTAAGCCATTGGTGAACGACTTATAAGTGTGAACGGTTTGCCATTCGGAATCAGGACACTCCTCAGATAAGTCGACAGGCTTTGAACCTTCGTAAAGCGCTGCGGCAAAGTTATGATGCCATTGCTCTGTTGCAGGCGCTTTATTGGCTTGTGCAGCACTGCCATTATCAAAGTAGATATTTGTGCAACCACTTAAGGTTGCTACTAACACTGTTGTTACTAGTAGGCTTTTCATAGTTGTTGCTCCTGTGCTTGTTGCTCACACCATACTTTTACTGTGTGAGGAGCATAAATTCCGAGTGTAACGAGTCCTAATGCGCCATCAGCGAATGTTTGTTGCGATTGCATTTGGGCAACTTTTTTATCTTGGCAAATAGCCTTTACATCAACGCGTTCTTCACCAACGAGGCCCCACAAAAAGAATGGGCGGCTATCTTGGTAATCAGCTTTAGTGGCTAATTTATTGGTTGTTTTTTCTGGCACTATGGTGACTGATGAACACGCTGTCACCGATAAGGCAAGCAGCATACAGGCCATTTGTTTCATGAGTAGTTCCTTTGTCTGAGTTGTTAAGCTCAGTAAGTATAAGAATATGAGTACTCATTTTGGGTAAGAAAGCGTATAGAAATTGTAGGAAATACTACAGTTTCTAACATTTAGCCTTTGAACTAAACTGGGGCTATCGACGACTAACTCTTGAGAAAAGTAACTAAAGGTCATTATGACGGCATACCTGCGTATATTTTTATTACTTGTGTGTTTGAGTGTGCTGTCTTGGTATAGCTTTTCAAGCGATCCTAGCTCTGATGAGCAACAAGGTATAACCAAAACCGCTGTGAACCTTGCTAATTGCCAACAGCAATTAGCGCAAAGCCGCATGCAAACTTATGCTGAACATTATATTTTGCCCTATCAGTTCAAGTTATTGAGTTGGAATATCTACAAAGCACAAATAGATGGCTTACTCACAGATTTGCAAAAGCTAAATGCCGATGCTGATATTGTGTTACTACAAGAAGCTATCGAAGAGCCTGCGCTTACAAAGCTCAAACCCTATTGGCGCTTTGCTAAAGGGTATAAGAGTGGCGGCGTGCAATCAGGGGTTATGACACTCAGCCGCTGGCCAGCTACTGTGCATTGTACACTCACCCATAAAGAACCTTGGCTACGTAGCCCAAAAGCCACCAATATTGTGGAGTATGCGCTGCCTGAACAACAGTTATTACTGAGTATTAACCTTCATGCCATTAACTTTACGATTGGCGTTAGTGACTTTAAACAACAGCTAGACGATGCCGCCGCTATTATGCGAACGCATAAAGGCCCAATCGTATTTGCCGGTGATCTCAATACCTGGAGTGATGAGCGCCGAGCCTTATTACAGCAAAAATTAACCCAGCTAGGTTTACACGAAGCTATTTATTTAAATGATAAACGCACCAAAGCATTTGGATTAGCACTTGACCAAGTATGGGTGCGCGGCGTCAAAATAGGGACAACCATAGTGCCTGAGCTTGTAAGCTCAGATCATAATCCAATAATTGCAACCCTAACCATAGAGCAAAAAGTACAGTGAAAGTAACAATGAGAGGATATTGGTTTATCGCGTTAATATTATTGAGCATTAGCCAATTCAGTGATGCAGCCACCCCCGAACAAGAGATAAATCACCTTATTGATTTTGTTGCTAAAAGCGATGCCGTATTTATTCGCAACGGCACAGAGCACTCAAGCCAAGATGCTGCCGAACACCTTGCTATGAAGTATCGAAAAGCGACCCGCTATGCAAAAACTGCAGAAAAATTTATCGAGAATCTGGCGAGTAAAAGCTCATGGAGCGGTAAGCCCTATAAAGTAAGACTCAGCAATGGGTCGTTACTCAATGCAAAAAATTGGTTGAGCAATGAGTTAAAAGAGTACCGCCGAAACCAACATATTCATAATTAAAATCATCAACACACAAGAAGCGAAAAGCCATGCAAGAACACAAAAATCAGCCACTCAATGACTTTATTGAGTACCCTCATGACGAGATGCTAAAACGCGCCGAAGAGTTTTTAGCCGTGAGTCAGCGTCGCCACAGTATTCGCAGCTTTAGCGACCGCCCAGTGCCAAAAGAAATAATCGAAACCTGTATTAGAGCGGCTGGCACTGCACCGAGCGGTGCCAATCATCAACCTTGGCACTTTGTAGCAATACACAGCAGCGATGTGAAAAAACAAATTCGAGAAGCCGCTGAAAAACTAGAGCGCTCATTTTATGAAGGTCGCGCGGGTGAAGAATGGTTAGATGCCTTAAAACCACTTGGCACAGATGCCAGTAAGCCCTACCTTGAGCATGCGCCTTGGCTAATTGCCGTGTTTAGTCAAAAGAAAGGCGGTATTTCTGCCGATGACAAAAATACCAATTACTATGTTCATGAATCTGTTGGCCTAGCAACCGGCTTTTTAATTCAAGCACTACACAGAGCTGGCCTTGCAACCCTTACGCATACACCAAAACCAATGAGTTTTTTAACCGAAATTTGTGGCCGTGATAAAGATAATGAGCGCCCTTATATGCTACTTATTGCAGGCTACCCAGGCACAGATGCAACCATCCCTGAGCATGCCTTAGTGAAAAAGTCGCTAGACGAAATAGCGACCTTTATTTGATTGACATGTAACTAAAAAAACTTAATGTTTAAATATTGATAACCAAATGTTAACAACATATACAACAAAGTATTAAATCAAAGCAAGGAGCTACGATGAAACGAATCTATTTTTATGCTTTATTTTTTACACTGGCAAGCACTTCTGTATGTGCTGCTGTAGAAAAAGATATTACTCTACATTTGTGTGAAAGCTGTAGTTATAGCGAAGCAAAGTACTATGCAAATCAAGAATCACCACATATGCGTTGTGAGTCATCTAATCCCAATCAAGAAATGACTTTTGGAAATGAAGCTTGTTATGCCGACGAAAAAAAAGTAATAATTGCTGATACAAAAAGCGATAACCATTTTGTTTTTTTAATTGGTTATCACAACCAAGGCTTACCAGCTTTTAATCTGGAAAATTATATTCATAACGCCTCACCAACAAGTAATGACTTATCAGTTATAAACAAGGTCAAAATCACAGATAAAAATTTTTCCACTTTTATAGAAGAAGCTAAAGCGCAAATTAAACAACAACCTGTACGAAGCTCATCCGGCAACATGAATAGCTTTATGTCAATCAACGAAGCTAATTCTGAAACATGCCCTTCATACATAAAAAGCGCAGTTAATGCAGCATATGGAGGAAGAACAGCTTCAGATTTACAAACAAAGCTAAATGAAAAAGCTCACAACGATTTTAATAACCCTGAATCTTTCTTCTTAACCGATGAAATGGATTCACTTGGCTTTTCACTATTCGCTGCAGGATTTTCTTATCAAGGTAGTTGGAAAAAAGTATCGCGTAAATTCAATTCTACAGTTGATTTATCTAACAACTCTGATGTACCAGCAAGCACAGACTATAAAGTGGTATTTAATATAAAATGGATAAAAGAATTTAGAGGGTTAGATGTCGAATTAAATCCATTGTTTACTAAATTCGAAGGGTATACGCTCTCTCAACTAAGTAAACCAGGAGTGAAAAGCATTTCTACTTGCCTTGAAGAGGCACTAGATCAACACCTATCTTACTCACCTAAAACACCTATAGATGGCGGCGGTAGTACACCAATTTTTGGTGGGGGCTCTGGCGGCTGGGAGAATCAGTATTGTGAAAAACATTATTATGACACCCAAGGCGAAAAGATAGCTTCCGTTAAAGCCCCATGCTAAATCAAAACTTGGAAAATTAATAATCAACAGCCAGCACATCACCCGGGTTTAAACCTGAAACGATGTGCTGCTGTCCATTGACCATTTCGCCAAGGCGCACATAGCGGCGCACTATCTGATTATTTTCAAGTAAATAGACCATACTCAATTGGCCATATTGATGTACCCAGCTTGACTCAATCAACACCCCTTTTTCAGTGGCGAGCGGTAATTGTAATTGCGCATAAAGCCCAGGCATTAATCCAGTTTGCGCATCTGTTTCTAAACGGATTTCCATACTACGCGCAGCACTATCAGCAACAGGCACAATTTCTGTCACTGTGGCAGGCATTGACGTAGATAAAGCAGGTAGTTTAACCGTTAGAGTTTGACCAACATTCAACTTAATTGCTTGTTGTTCTCTGACATTAAATGCTAATTGCAATTGTTGTGGGTTATACAGTGCGAGTAATGGCGTGCCAGGAGTTGCTGTATCGCCAGGCTCTGCAAAACGCTCAACCACGACACCTGAAATCGGCGCTTTAATTTGCGTAAAACTCAGTGCAACTTGCGCTTGTGTTTGCTGCTGCTTAGCAATCGCAAGGTTCGCCGTTAAATTATCGAACCTTGCTTTTGCATCGTCGTATTCACTAACAGATACCAAGCCTTGCTTGTATAAATCGTTAATACGCTTTAGTTGTTTCTCAGCTTGAGTCAGCGATGCATTAATAGCATTTATTTGTGCTTCGCTTTGAGCAAGCCCTGCTTTAAAGTCATCTTGCTGCAAGGTAATTAGCACGTCACCTTGTTTTACAGTATCGCCAGCGCGTACATTTAAACGCTCAACTTGTGCCATTACACGAGAAGAGATTTGCGTATTTTGTTTTGCAATCACGGTGCCCGGTACAACTTCATCACGAGCAATATTTGCCAGTGTCACTGTCACTAACTGGCCAGTGTAATCATTTGCCGATGGGTTTTTCATGCCTGCAGCTTGCTTATCAGAAAAACTGCCTGCCATGTAAAGTACCGCCACAATAATCACTGATAACGCGACAATTGAACCAATAAGTTTTGATTTACCCTGCATGAGCTTGTTCCTCTTTGGCTGCATCCTTTGCAAACACTAAATAATAAACCAGCGGCACAACAAATAATGAGAACAATGTTGATGCCACAATACCAAAAATAATTGCGATCGCTAGACCGCTAAATACTGGGTCTAGGGTGATCACTAAGTTACCTAATAAGGTGGTTCCCGCAGTCAGTAACACAGGGCGCATACGCACGGTGCCTGCGGCGATTAAAGCCTGTTTAATTGCCATACCTTGGCCGCGAGCTTGATTAATAAACTCAACTAAAATAAGTGAGTTACGAACCACAATACCGGCAAGTGCAATCATGCCAATCATGGCTGTTGCAGTGAATAACACCGGCTCTGGAGCACCAGCAATGCTGCGCTTTCCAAATTGATTTAATAGCCAAAAGCCCGGCATGATCCCTATTACGGTTAATGGAATAGCCGACATGATGATCAGTGACAAACTCGCAGAGTTTGTTTGAATGCGTAAGATGATGAAAATTGCAGTGAGCGCAAACGCAAAGGCAATCCCCATATCTCTGAATACATCAATGGTAATTCGCCATTCACCTTCACCACTAAAGGTCACGTCAGTGCCAGCAGGTAATTGCCAAGCTTGGCCACCACCATTGTTGAAAAAATGCCTACTTTGCCAATCTGTTTGGCTAAATTCGTCAGCGCTGATGCCTAAGTCGGCATTAACGTCAGCAATAATTTCAGCGGGTGTACGACCATTTAGCTCAGCCATAACATATACAACATTACGCTGATCTTTACGCATAATTGGCTTGGCAACCTCTTGATGCTGAAATTCACCTAACTCAGATAGCGCCACCAGCGGCCGCGGTGCACTTTGCAGCCCAAATTCGTCACTGGTTTTTGCAAGCTCCCTATCGCCACGCACTTGTAATGCCAGCAATTGAGCAAATTGGTTACGGTCTTGATATGGTAGTTGCAGTTTAATATCGACAGGATCTGTTTCGCCGCTAACATATAACACCCCAACATTTTGCCCATGCGAGGCAATGGCTAAGGTCTGGGCAATATCTTGCGTAGACACCGCCGACAATGATGCTTTACTTTTATCAGTAACAAAACGTTGTAACGGCGCATTGGCAGCAATACTAGTATCAACCTCAACCACATGCGGCTCTTGTTTTAACCTTGCTGCAACGGCAAGGGCTGCTTGATAGTGAGTGCCTGTATCAACAAATGGCTCACTGTAAACTTCGGCCACTAAGGTACTTAAAACCGGCGGACCTGGTGGCACTTCAACCACTTTAATTACAATGCCATCGGTTGCCAGTGGCGCTAATGCCGCTCGCAAGCGCATGACCACGCCATGAGATTGATGATCACGCTCAGTTTTATCGAGCAGTAATACTCTGAGCTCAGCTAAATTAGCAGCTTCACGTCGATAATAGCCACGCACCATGCCATTAAAGTCCATGCTTGATGGCTGACCAACGTAGGCTGCCGCCTCGCTTACTTCACTTAATTGCCAAGTGATGGTTTGTACTTGTCGAGTGAAAGCGGCGGTTTGCTCAAGGCTTGTGCCTTCTGGCATATCAATTAAAACTTGCAACTCGTTTTTATTATCAAACGGTAATAGCTTTAGAGGCACTGCACGCATTACGGGTAACATGGCACTGGCGATAAACAAAGCTAATGTGGTCCATAGAACGAGTTTGGCGCGGCCTTTAGACTCAAGTAATGGCGATAACATGCGCTCGTATAAACTATGCGGGTTAGCTTCTAGTTGCATGCTGTCATCGACTGGCGCTTTAAGTAATTTCATGGCTAACCATGGCGTAACAAAAAATGCCACTATGGTTGAAACCATCACACTGACCGGCACATTGAATGCCATCGGTGCCATATACGGCCCCATCATGCCGGTGATAAACGCAAGTGGGATAAATGCCACCATAATGGTCAATGTAGACATAAACAGCGCCACACGAATTTCGCTCATGGCATCAACTATGCGTTGTTTTTTATCGCCTTTTTTTGTTAAAAAGCGACTTATGTTGTCTATCCCAGTAATGGGATCATCAACCAATAGACCTAAAGAAAGTATTAATGCAAACAGCGTGACTCGGTTAATCGTATAGCCAAAGGCAAAATCAAGTGTCAGGGTGATGCCGTAGCAAATAGGTACCGCTAGCCCCACAACAATCGCTGGTCGCCAACCTAAAAATACGCCAACAAAAATAACCACGGTAAATACCGCAAACACTAAGCTCGATGTAAGGTTATTTACTTTTTCATTCGCGGTTTGGCCATAGTCACGCAGTACGGTGTAGCCCAGTTCATCTGGTAGTAGATTAGCCGATAAGCTATCCATCATGCTGTGCACTTCATTGGCTACAGCTACCGCATTGGTACCTGCTTGTTTAGCGACACTAATTGTGACTAAAGGAAGTTGTTGCTGATTATCTGATTTAGCCAACCATTGATAACTTTGTGCTTCGCTTGGCCCATCACTCACCTCGGCGACATCACTTAGGTAAACACTCTTACCATTAACCACATTGACAACAAGCCGTTCAATCGCAGATTGAGAGCGTAAAACATCACCCACTTGTAAGGCGATTTGCTGCTTACCCTCAACAACGCTGCCCACATTCACTAATTGGTTAGATACGCTAAGCGCATAATACACATCAGTAAGGGTTGTTTGATGTGCAGCAAGGGCACTTGCATCAAGGTTAATCGTTAATTGACGAGTTCTACCTGCAATCACTTTCACTTCGCTGGTATTTTCGATGCGCTGTAAACTGTTAGCGATTTCGTTAGCAAAGCGGGTTAGTTGATAGTCATCGTAAAGTTTTGGATCTTTACTAAATAAGCCCAGCATCACAATGGGTACATCGTTCACTTCAACCGGACGTATTTGCCATGAGCTGATCACTGACGCCATCGTGTGTTGATAGCTATAGAGTTTAGCGTAAGTGTCGAGGATGGCTTGCTCACGGTCGTGACCAACTTCAAAGCGAAGAGTGACAACCGCAGCATTACTTTGTGTAGTCGAGTAAATATGCTCAACGCCCGTCAATTGCGCTAATAACTTCTCCAATGGTTCAGTTACTAGCCTAGCTACTTCTGGCGCTTCGACGTTTGGCGCTGCCACATATATATCAAGCATAGGAACCACAATTTGCGGCTCTTCTTCACGAGGGGTTTGCTTTAATGCCATTAAACCAAGCAGCACCGACATAATAAAAATAATGACGGGGAGGCGGCCGCTCAAGCTGTTTTTTACTGCATTATCGATAGCATTCATTGCTTAACTACCTTTTGCAAAATAAACCATGAAGGGTTTCAAGAATTGCCATAACACTTTTATCGACCACGCGATAATAGATAGTTTGGCTTTCACGTCGAGTAGCAACTATCTGAACTTTTCTCAGCGCCGCTAAGTGTTGCGATAATGCTGACTGCGCCAATGGCACAGCTTCGTTTAATTCGCTCACGCTCATTTCACCATCTTGCAGCGAACATAAGATCATCAAACGATTTTTATTCGCCAATATCTTTAGCATTTGCTCTGCTTGTTCCACATTGTCGGCCATAGCCGCAAAATCGATGTTCATAATCACACTACTCTATATTCTTAAAATACCGCTAAAGTATAGATTGATATATTAGAAAAGTCTAATATTAGAATTTACTAATGTAGTATTATCTAATATATTAAATACATCACTCTGTTATCGAGGTCTTATTATGAAACTAAATGACGCGCTTCGCTTAATTGCTGGTGTAATGATCTGTATTTCATTGTTGCTACAACAGTTTCACAGTCCGCTGTGGATTTGGTTTACGGTATTTATTGCTCTAAACTTAATTCAATCGGCATTCACTAAGTGGTGCCCAATGATCACCATTTTACGCAAACTTGGCATGGAGGATTAGTATGCTGACCCCAATTCCTGACTTAATGAAAATTATTGCCCCAAACCAGCGCCGTATTAGCGCTGACCAAGCAAAACAAGAATTAAGCGAAAACCACGGTTTATTAATAGACGTACGAGAACCTGCTGAGCACGCAACTAAAGCAGCAACTGGTGCAATTAATATCCCACGTGGTGTACTTGAAATGAAATTAATGGAAATTGAAAAAGATCCTGCAAGACCCATTTACTTACACTGCGCAAGTAGTGCCCGCGCCACACTCAGTGCCGAAGCTCTGACTCGTGTTGGTTACGAAAATGTCACTGTAATCACCTGTAATGCCGAACAAATTTGTCAGGTGTTTTAACGCTTTTCATCTAATAGCGTAACTAACATTTGCTCAATGTTTTTTACGCTGTAGGTAAGTGAGCGCAGCAGTTCTAACTGAGTATCTTCAGGTTGATGTTCAACCTTAGCACTGCTGCTTTGAGTCATTTCATCTTTTTGTTTCAAGATTGCTTCGCGAAACTTCTCAGCATCAACCACTCCGAGCAATGATACCAATGCACCTTGTCCTGATTGACCTGCCGTTTCAAAGCTCAGTCTATAAAGACCAAATTGACGCATTAAAGGACCTTGGCTTAGTGCTACATCGGTTATTTTTTCAAGTGGGATCGATTTTTCTTCTTTAAAGAAGACACCACGTTTTACCACTAACTTACGCGTTAACAATGTGGCTGACATCGCCGCTAAAATACGCCCTGCCACCAGCCAGATTATTAACGCAACTATCGGAATGAAAGGGATCCCTACCATACTAATCACACAGGTAAAAATACCCAGTAATAACCAATATTGTTTTACTTTTGGATCAAAGCTAGCACTCGTTAAACTGGTTTCTGTCATCATAAGCTCCTTGATAGAGAGTTATGACAGTATACAAACTTTTCATTAAATACAAAAAAAGCCGAGCAAAGCCCGGCTTAAGGGTACTGCAGGGAAAGCTATTCCACTGCTTCAACCGTCACTGTTAGTTTACTCAGATCAGGTCCTTGCACTATAAAAAGATAATCGCCAGCAGCTGCAATACTCAGAGCGATATTGGCGCCAACGGCTTCTAGTAAAGCCGCTTCGCCAAGCACAGCAACAGGAGCATCACCACTGCCACCGTAATCCACCGTATTCCAGTCTTCAGAAGCGACTTTGAACTCATAGTCACCAGCTTCTAATGTCATGGTGGTACTGTACATCGCATCACCAGCATAAATCAGTGGATTATCTGTGCTCCAATCATTTACGCTACCACGTAAGTACACTTGAGTTTCGCCAAACATTTCTGCATTGAATACAGTCATAAGTGGTTCTTCAAGGTTACTGGCATCAAACACAAACTGATATTGACCATCACTTGCAATATCCATTGTCATATTTGCGCCTTTTACTGCGAGTAGTTTTTCAGTACCCACTGTAACCGCTGCACTACTTTCACCTGAACCATAATCCACTGTGTTCCAATCTTCAGAGGCCACTTTGAACTCATAGCTACCCGCAGTTAACTGTTTAGTGAAGGTGTAAACACCTTTACCTTGATACATCAACTCATCACTGGTACCCCAATCGTTTAAGCTACCACGTACATAAATTGCAGTGCCAACAAATGGCTCTTCGTTATAGACCTTAAGCACTGGGTTATCGCTGTCTGTGGCATCGAATGAGAATACATAAATAGCATCCATTGCCGCCGTAAAGGTCATATTGGCACCACTGCGTGTCAATGGCTCATCTTCGCCTTCGATCACTTCAGCGACATCAGCAGAAAGCGCACCAAAATCAACGGTAGACCAATCTTCAGAAGCCACTTTAAATTCATAGCTACCGGCTGTTAGAGGAATCGCAATTTTGTACTCGCCATTACCTACATATTCAAAGCTATTTGCCGTACCCCAGTCATTTAACGAGCCACGAACATAAACTGTTGTGCTACCAAACGGCACAATATCTGGCGCACCCACAGTCGCATCGGCACTTAAGCCTTCACCTTGTGCATCACCTTGTGGTTTCACAAACACAGCAACAGTATATGGCGGAACATTAAAGGTACCTTCGCCTTCACCAGCTATAAAGCTTGCCGCTGACATACTTGAGTCAACACTTGCTTTTAAAACAGGATGAAGCTCAAAACCCGCAGCCGTTGATACCGTATGCGATAAGCTTTGCTCAGTGCCGTTCATCACTACGACAATGGCATCGTATTGGCTATCTAGATCAGTCAAACCAACACCATCATCGATACTCATCACGACTAAGCCTTGCTGTTGACGCTTACCAATATTGTGGAAGCCAACGCGGTCTAAGATGTCTTGCTCTGTGGTTAAACTAAATAATGGGCTGGCACTACGAATTGCTAAGAACTCAGTAAATACATTACTTGCGTACTCAATGTCGCTAGCCATCGCTTGCGCATTCGTATTTGCTGAAATAGGCGCAATTTCGCCCCACTTCGCTTGGTTATCTTGCGCAGGCGGTAGGCCTACATTCCAGTTGTTGGTTTCTTTACTGAAATCAACAAAGTTGAACCAATCACCAGAATCATAGCTGTTACGATCCATTGATTTAGAACGCAGCATATCAGCACCCATTTGCATAAATGGAATACCTTGGCTCATCAGCGGCATAGCTAAAGCCATATTGTGAACACGTACACGCTCTTCAATACTTAAGTTAGTGCCATGTTTATATTGCAGCTGATCCCATAGTGTTTCGTTATCATGCTTAGAGACATAGTTAATGCTATCAGCCGGATCGAGTGCATAAGCCGCAGGCTGACCACTCCAACTAAAGCTGCTGCCTTTTGCTGAATTACCTTTAAAGTCTTTAAGAATGTAGTTTTGTAAGTTACCTGCCAGTGATAAACGCAACGTATCTTGCTCAGATAAATTGCCATCTGTGGCATTATTACTAAAGAACGCACCACCACGAATTGCTTCACGGATACGGTCATTAAAGGTACCTACTTCAGTGCCTGCCATATCCATTTGTTTAGCTTGCACAAATAAACGGTTATCTGCGACTTCACCAAAGTTCCACCCTTCACCGTAAAAGTAAGTATCAGGGTCAACCGCTTGTACTGCACTAAGCGCGGTCATAATTGATGCTTTTGGCATATGCCCCATCACATCAAAGCGGAAGCTATCGTAACCAAAATCACGGGCTAGAATCACCATAGAATCAGCAACAAACTTATCCATCATGACATGTTCTGTTGCTGTATTTTCACAACAGGTTGAACGCTCGATATCGCCAGTTGTTTCGTTATATCTGTGGTAGTAACCTGGTACCAGTTTATCGAAGACTGATTTATCCCAAACGCCTGATGAGGTCGTGTGGTTATAAACAACATCTAGCACGACACGTAAACCAATTTCTTGTAAAGACTGGATCATCGCACGCGTTTCTTTGACTCGTGCAATACCTTCAGGCGATGAAGCGTAAGAGCCTTCAGGTGCAATAAAATGATGCGGATCATAACCCCAGTTAAAGCTATCAACACCACGCATTGCATTGGCAAGTGCTTGAGCATCATCAGAACCTGGTAAATATGACGCCATTAAATCAACTATCAATGCGCTCTTATCTTCGGTTTTACATGCATCGGCATCATCGTCAATGCGGCTACATAAATCACCTAAGGTTGCAGTGATATCAACACGCTGACTGGCATCTTCATCAATGGTGCCAATATCTGTCAGTGGTAGTAAATGGAAATGGGTTAAGCCATTATCTGCCAGCTTTTTGAGATGTTGCATTGGTGCACTATCAAGCTCAGTAAACGCAAGATACTTACCACGGTTTGCTTCACTGACGGTTTCATCACGTACACTAAAATCACGCACATGACCTTCGTAAATGACCGCTTGCTCAGGGTAATCAACTGTTGGCACCATACGCTCATCCCAACCGGTCGGTTTAGTATCTTCGTCATCAAGGTTAATCAATTGGCTATATAAACCATTGGTTGAAACGTTTAATGAATAGGGGTCAGTGCTCCATAAGCTTTCAATTTGCTTAGTCGTCGGATGATAAACATCAAACATAAAGCGGTAGTAATGGCGATCGTGACTGATATCGACATTGCTAGACCAAATACCCGTTGCGCTATCAAAGGTCATAGCAAGTTGTTCAAGCTCTGTTTTATCAGCATCATACAGCGCTAATTTCATATTGCTTGCAGTCGGTGCCCATACCGACACATCAATGCCATTATTGGCGTAATGCACACCTAGTTGTGCTTCATTAGCGTCACTTTCGCCACTGGTGTATAAGTCATCGAGGGCTTTAGCGGTTTGCACATAAGTTGCTTCTGTTAGCTTGCCATCAGCATCATAGCCCGCAACAACTAATTGTTGTTTAATAAGCTCTTTTGCAGCGGCTGCATCCCAGTTACCTTGGTATGCATTCCATCCAGCAAGGTGCGGCACTTTAGCGATTTGTTCATCGCTTAAAGATGTCGATGTAAGCTCAACCACTTGACCATTTAACTCACCAGTATCTTCATCGACAGCTAAATCTGCACTGTTTGATGAGTGTAATTTAATGATGCTTGTCAGCTCATTACTTGGCTGGTAAATCATAGTTGATAAATCAATCCAATGCGCTGAAGCACCAGAAATACTCACAGGGCGCTCACCTAAGCTAACAATTGGATATTCAAATACTGATGGTTCACCATGAATGGTAAAGTTCATACGTTGGAACTTTTCATCGTCCTGCATCAATGGCATTTTTAAATCAACATCACCAAACGCTTTGCCAGACCCTTCAGTACCAATATGCACGATGAAGTTAGCACACTCGTTGTAACCTTCTTTTAGTTTTACAATCCAGTACGCGCCATAGTTAGGATCAATACCATCGTATTCATGCCCATTGGCCCAATCAGTGGCATCAAACGGCGCTGCGTACGCATCACAGTCATCGTTATTCCATGAGTGTAATCGATAACCTTCGTAGGCATCATCACTGGTGCGGTTATAGAATAAGATGGCTTCGTCGTCTGCAGGGAAAACCACAGGATCAGGCAAAGTGGGATCAGCGCCTACCACGCAGCTTTCATTATTCTCATCGGGTACCGTTGGTGCCGGACAACTAATCGGTGGTGGATCAACACACTCAGTCCCCGCTTCATTGGGAACTTGCGGGACACTACAGGTCAATAAAACTTGCCCAGAATCTATTTCGTTACTAGCGCCACCACCACATGCAGTTAGCAATACCATGCTACATGCAATCAGTAAGCGGCTAAAATTAGCTATTATTTTCATATTATTATCTCCGGCTTACTGATCAATGGTTATAGGTAAAACCTAGATAAAACTGACGACCAAAGAATTGCGTGGTGCCTGTTTTACTGGTTGTTCCAAAGTAGCTTTGTGTTGGTTCATCGGTTAAGTTATTCACTTGTAATAACATGCCGAATGAATCTGTGAACTGATACGATGTTTGGAAATCGACAACCGTTTCCGCATCAAAATTAACTACTTGTTCATTGACAGCAACTTGCTCTGAAACGAAATCATCGCGATAACGCACATTCAAACGTGTTTCAAAGTTTTCATAGCTGTAAAAAAGTGTGCCGTTAAAGACATTGTTTGAAAGGCCAGGCAAGTCTTGCGACACAGAATCACCACCTAAATCGGTAATAGATTGCACCTCACTCTCGGTATATGAGTAACTGGCGTTAATGCCTAAACCTTCAAACGGCGAGGGTAAGAAAGAGAAAACTTGCGTATAGGCAAGCTCAATACCACGAATATAACCGCCTTTGGCATTGTTAACCGCAGTTGTGTACACCCCATTTGTGGTTTCGATTTGCTCACCGCTGACAGGGTCAACAATGTATTCTGGTACGTTAAAGCCATTACCCTTAAAGTCAAAGTTCTCTATGGCTACCGTATCTATGAATGAGTCGATATTCTTATAAAACGCAGCAACAACCAGTGCACCATCGGTGTCTTCAAAGTATTGCTCGTACGAGATATCGTATTGATCAGCATAGAAAGGTTTTAAGAATGGGTTATTAGTACTTGAACCGTTAATTTCGCCGTCATTGTTAACCGATGCACTGGCATCACCCGCTAAACGGTTAATCGGAGCGCGCGCCATCACTTTTGCCGCAGCAAAACGAATTTGTGTCGCATCACTCACTTTAAAGTTCAGATTTAATGAAGGCAGGTAGTCAGTGTATTTAATGCCTAACACGCTTGGTGCATATAGGTCGTTAACAATGCCATTGTCATCAACAATATACTGCGCTCCGAGCTGTGGATCGCCACCGACGTTTTCGAGTACCGTTGCTGATTGATCAGTATCTACTCGGCGAATACCAATATTACCTGTAACGGGTAGAGTGCCAATTTCAGTATCAATGTTAAGCATAAGATAGGCTGACACTACTTCTTCATACACTGAGCCACTTTGTAACATGGTCCATGAGTAGTTAGTGGTATAGCCTTGCGCATCTGGCTCACCATCACCATCTAAATCCACAACACCATCGGCATTACCCCAAGTCTGTACTGGCTGCGGAGTCCCATCAGGAAACCATGCGTTGAGTGCTTTATCTAAATCTATCGCTAGGTATGATGGAAAATAACTAAACTCGCCTTGCCAATCAACCACGGTGGTCATGTCATCGGTAAGACGAAGCGGTGGTTGAGTCGAAGAAAATGCACCATCGTTACCGTATTCAAATACAGAGCGATTATTGCTGTACTCACGGTCAGAATAACGAGCGCCAAATTCAATGGAGCTAAACCAGTTATTCTCTAACTCATACTTAAAATCGAGTCGAAATGCTTTTACTTCATCTTCATTTTCATACGGGTAAATACCGTATTTACTGACCATAACTCGGTCAATATCGCTAAATGCGTCGGCTTGGTTAAAACCTACATCAGGCAAGTTTAAGCCGTTCAATTGATAGTTAAGCGATACATTGGTATCGAACACAGGGTTCTCAACAGTGGCATCTTCTGCTACCAATGCCCAAAGTAAACCATTACGAAAATTACTCTTAGCACGTGATAGCGATAAGTCAGCATTAACATTCAAACGCTCAGTAACTTGCCAATCCGCATTAATGCCGTAGCTGTCTACTTCATCAAAGTCTTGGTTATCATCATTAACGATTTCAACACGGGTAAAGCTATTTGATGTGCGGTTAATTGCACCACCAATCACCGCATTACCGTCAAGCACTGGGTTAGCATACACCGCAGACGGACCACCAAACTTAACCCGAAAACCACGGGCAAATGATTCGCTATCAAAACGTGATAAAAACGCATCACCTTTTAGTTTAAAGTTATCGGTTGGCACCCATTCAATTGAGGTTAAATAACCATTACGGGTTTCTTCCCCACCTAAGTGCTGAAGCTCAAACCCTTCACTAATGTATTCATTAGCAGGATTATCAGCAGGGCCATCGGTATCATTTGCTAGCCCATCAACGTCTTTATTACCGTTATATGCTAAACCGATAAACTGAGTCGCCACACTTGGTTGGAATAAGCGCGCGTAACCCACTGCGACACCTAGCGTATCGTCAAGAAACTTACCTTGGTAAGAAAAGCTAATACGATCGCCATACTCCGTGGCATCAAATACCTCTGAAGCACGGTCGTTATACATACCACGCACATTCGCAGTAAATTTGTGTTGCTGGTCATTATCCAATGGGCTGGCTGTTTGTAGCTCGACTGTACCCGCGACGCCCCCTTCAATGAGCGATGCCTTAGGCGACTTATAAACCGCCGCTGAGCTGATTAACTCAGACGGGTATTGGTCAAACTCAATACTGCGACTACCACTAGTAGATACTTGCTCTCGACCATTTAATGTCGAAAAAACAAATCCACCAGATAAACCGCGAATGTTGATTTCGGCAGCTTGGCCACCGGTACGTACCGCCGAGATCCCCGGTAGACGTGTTAATGCATCTGCCATAGACACATCAGGTAATGCCCCTAAGTCATCAGCTGATAGTTGCTCAGAGACAGTGTCGCTAAAGCGTTTTTGATTTAATGATTGAATTAAGCTGCGACTAAAGCCGCGCACTTCGATTACTTCTAGCTCAGGATCGATTTCCTTTGCTGATGTGCGTTCTTCTTCCGTCGCCGCTATTGCACTATTTGCTGCCACTAAAGCCAGCATAAGCGCACTTAGCTTGAATTTCCCCATTGGATTTCCACCCTGTTGTCGTTGGAGGTGTTGTATTTGTGGTTATTGTTGTTGTCAAAAAACAACCAATAAAGTGTAACCAAAAGGTAAATATTGTGTGATGAATACGTATGCAATAGGAACTTGCTGGGGAGAGCAGCGATCACAACCCTTTTTTATTAGTGATGTAATCGCAATATAGAGGGATTTATAGAGTAATAACGACACGAACAGCTAAGGCAATAAAGATCACCCCTAGCAATTTTTCGAGCCATGGATTTGTCTTGGTGAAACCAAAACGCTTTTTTGATATTTCGGTTAACAGTGCAACAAGTAGATACCAGCCTGTATCAAGCACAAATACCGTTAAACACATGATTAAACCAACTTGCAAAGTCAGGTTTTCTGGGTCAATAAATTGCGAAAACAACGCTAAAAAGAACACCGCAAGTTTTGGGTTTAAAAAGGCAATAGCAAAGCCATCTTGCAGTGCGCTGCGAGGGCTCGGCTTAGTCTGCTCAACATTCAGTGTTTGCGAGCTGGGTTTAGATAACAGAATACGAATACCCAAATATGCGAGATAGGCTGCACCACCATAGACCAGTACTTGATAAAGCATTGGTAACTGAGTCATCAGCGCACCTAAGCCTAGTAACGAGGCACATGCATAAAAGCCAACCCCAATACCGTGGCTCAGCGCCGCTAACATGCCGTTCTTCATACCGCCATGTAAACTATGTTTTAAAACCACTGCTAAACTCGGCCCCGGCGACATTGCCCCCATCACGCAAATTAAAACTAAACTCAACCACTCAGTTAGTGTCATTATTCGTTATTCTCAATTAGTAATAAAACGGATGTTATCTGACCATAAACCCCAGTGGCAGTGGTGATTGTTTTCACTTGCCAGCCAGCTTGACCTAATTCAAACACCCGTTGATTTAATGCATCAATATCGATGCCGCCGAAAAAGCGCTTCTTTTTAAACTCAACTACTTTTTGCATGTTAGTCCATCAGTTGGTATTCAAAGTCATAATGATGAATACCCGATTCAATTCGAATTGCCATTTTACCACAGAGACCTTCAAGCTCTCCTGCGCCAGAGTCAGGCACCACTTCTAAAATCAATCGATCAGCTCCTTTATCCATCGTGCCAAAATGTTGTAGTACAAAACTGCCTTGCTTACCCTCTAAGCTACCGACGACCTGTTCAATCGCTACATAACCTGCACTGCCCTGAGTTGCAGTCATGGCACTGAGCATTTCGCCTTGGCTTGTTGCCTCTAATGGACCTGAAAACTGTTTATCAATCGACATGCGTCCCAGATTTACGCCATCTTGCCCTGTGGCATAGCCGCCAATTGGGTTTAACTTTACGGTGAATTGACCACTGATCGTTGTAGATTCCATACTAATCCCTTAATAACTGTTGATTTTTAGAGCATTGATAACCATATCTATACCCTATTCACCAACAAGAATCTAGCATGTCTAACAATAAAGAAAAGGCCGCATTTAGTAGCCTGTTACCGATTTTAGCTTTTATAAAACCCTATAAATGGATGGTGTTTGCAGCCCTAGGCGCCTTGCTGCTTACGGCCGGTGTTAACTTGTCACTCGGACAAGGCGTTAAACTTGTTATCGACCATGGCTTTATTGCAGGCTCGCAAGCTCAGCTTCAACAAGCGGTGATGGTGTTAATTGGTTTAATAAGCTTATTGGCTGTAGGTACTTTTTGTCGCTTTTATTTAATGTCCTGGATTGGTGAGCGAGTCAGTAACGATATTCGTAAAGCCGTGTTTGATCGCATCGTTACATTACACCCAAGCTACTTTGAAGAAAACCGCAGCGGCGAACTGATGTCGCGCCTAACCACCGATACCACCTTGTTGCAATCTATCATTGGTTCCTCTTTTTCGATGGCATTACGTAGTAGCTTAATGCTGATTGGTGGCTTGGCTATGCTACTTATCACCAACCTAAAGCTAACTCTTGTGGTTGTTGCCTGCGTACCCGTAGTACTACTGCCGATGATGATTTTTGGCCGAAAAGTGAGAAAGCTGGCAAGCTCAAGCCAAGATGCCATTGCCGATATCAGCACCTATGCTGGTGAGATCATACAAAATATTAAAGTTGTGCAAAGTTATAGTCACGAAGAACGTGAAAAAGCAGCATTTAGCGAAGAAACCAACAAGGCGTTTCAAGTAGCGAAGAGCCGTATCAAACAGCGCTCGTTTTTGATTGCAGCAGTTATATTTCTGACCTTTAGCGCCATTAGTGTGATGCTTTGGGTTGGTGGCAGCGACGTATTAGCTGGCACCATGACAGGTGGTGAGCTAGGTGCTTTTGTGTTTTATGCGATTATGGTGGCGATGTCTGTAGCAACTGTTGCCGAAGTGTACGGTGAGTTACAAAGAGCAGCAGGTGCAGCAGCACGGTTATTAGAGCTACTCGCCGTTGAAAGCATGATCAAAAGTCCAGATACAAATTATGATGCACAACTTGAGGCAAACAAGCTTAATCACCCTGCTATTCAGTTTAATGATGTGTTCTTTCATTACCCTTCAAGGCCAGATAAAGCCGCTTTGAATGCGCTTAATCTACAAGTAAAACAAGGGCAAACTGTTGCTATTGTTGGCCCATCGGGGGCTGGTAAAACAACGCTGTTTGAATTACTACAGCGCTTTTACGACCCAAGCTCAGGAAGTATTTCGCTTGCAGGAATAAACATAAAAGCACTCTCTCTTGATTGCTTACGCCAGCAAATGGGGATGGTGGCACAAAACCCAATTTTATTTAGCTCAGATGTAATGCATAACATACGTTATGGCAATCCAAGCGCCAGCGACGAGCAAGTATATGCAGCAGCTAAATATGCCCATGCCGATGAGTTTATTAATCAACTCCCTGATGGTTATCACAGCTTTTTAGGTGAGCAAGGTGTTAGGCTCTCAGGTGGGCAAAAACAACGCATAGTACTAGCGCGCGCAATATTAAAAGACCCTGCCATTTTATTGCTTGATGAAGCAACCAGTGCACTCGACGCACAAAGTGAGTTTCATGTACAAGCTGCCCTTGAGCATCTAATGAAAGACAGAACAACACTGATTATTGCCCATCGTCTAGCAACGGTTAAACACGCCGATGTGATTGTCGTGATGGATAAAGGAGAAATTATCGCAACGGGTACGCATCAGCAATTGTTTGAGACTAACCCATTGTATAAACAATTGTGCGAATTACAGTTTAATCGAGATTAAGAAGGGAAATGTCAGGTTTGAAAGGGCATATCAAACCTGACCACAAATCTAACCTTGTGTATTCGGTACGATTTGAATTTCTACGCGGCGGTTTAAAGCTCGGCCATTTGCTGAGTCATTGCTTGCCACGGGACGTGTTTCACCATAACCTCGTGTGCTGATACGCGCAGACATAATCTGATGATTAACTAAGTAATCTTTTACGCTTTGCGCACGTTGTTGAGATAACGTCATATTGTAGCTATCTTTACCTGTGCTGTCGGTATGACCTTCAACGCTTAAGTAGGTTTTTTCGTATTTATTCATTACTTTAGCAATCGCATCTAGGGTGCTATGAAAGCCAGAAGAAATATAAGATTGATCAGTTGCAAAAGTAATATTTGATGGCATGACTAAACGAATATTGTCGCCTTCACGAACCACTTCAACACCTGAACCTGCTAGCTCATCGCGAAATGCTTCTTCTTGCTTATCCATATAATCGCCAACGGCTGCACCTGCTAATGCACCAATAGCCGCACCAATGAAAATACGTTTATCGTCATGGTCACCCGTTGCTTTACCTAGTACTGCACCTGTAGCAGCACCAATCGCAGCGCCTTTACCTGTATTAGTTGTCTCACAACCTGTTAAAAGAACGGCTAAAACGCCCACTGTTAAAACTGATTTTGTAAAAGTCATGTGTCTCTCCATGGCAATTATTCAAATTGAATTGTTAACAATTATGAATGAACGTCTATGAACAAACTATGAAGAAGGGGTTACTTATCGATTGCTACAGCAGTAACCGGAGGTAAGTTATAACTTTTGACCAATTCTGTTAAACGGCCATTGAGGACTAGCGTATTGAGGCGCTCTTGAATTTTTTCGGCTAAATCCGAGCTTGCAAACTGTTTACTTAGGGCAATGTGGCCATAAATAATATCTTTATAGCGATAGGGCATTTTTACGATTTCTTGTGAAGGTCGCTGCAGAAATACAGAGGCATGATCAGCAGTGCTCTCAACAGCAATCACTAGCTCAACACGATTTTTTAATAGCATTTCAAATGCATTATTTTCACTTAAAGCTTCAACTTTAATAAGTGTTTTATCGTTATCAAAACGAGGAAAGTGTGCTGCACCTCGCATTACTGCAATACGTTTACCTGCTAAATCTTGATAACTATTTATTTCAAGCTCGCTATCAGCTCTTGCATAAAACACAAAAGAAGATGACAGCATCATGTATGGCGGGGTGAGAAACTGCATTTTTTGCTCACGAGCGTCAGTGCGAATAAGCCCGCCCATCACATCTAGCTCATTTTGCTCGAGCATTTTTAAACAACGAGAAAACGGGCAAGCGACATATTCAAGCTTGATTGGTAAGGTACGCTGCATTTCACGCATAATATCCACTATTGCGCCACTGACTTTACCATCTTCAGAGACCATGCCATAAGGAGGCGCATGATCAACAGCCACCACAACTTTCTCAAAAGAGGTTGCAAGTGCAAAGCTGCTGCAAAGTAGTAACAATAAACTGGTAATATAGCGTTTCATAGTGATACTCATAACTACGTTCACTCGTTCTCTATATTGTAGACGGCCTTGTGTCATAAAAACCACAAAAATGTCATACAATTTTGTCATAATAGAAACTATCACCCTGTAACGGCAACGGTAATGTTATTTATCATCTTTAAACAATTCTTTTTATTAGGCTGTATGAGCTTTGGCGGTCCTGCGGCACACCTTGGTTATTTTAAGCGCCACTTTGTTGATAATTTAAAATGGCTTTCTGCAGAGCGCTATGCGCAATTGATTAGCCTAAGCCAAGCTTTACCGGGCCCTGGTTCAAGCCAAGTTAGCTTTGCAATGGGGGTTGAAAAAGGAGGAATACTGGGAGGCCTGTGTGCATTTGTTGGCTTTACCCTGCCCTCATTTTTAATTATGTTCTTTTTGGCTCTTAGCGCTCACCAGTTTGGTGATATTTACTTTGCGGTCATTGCTGGGCTTAAACTCTTTGCTGTGGTGATTGTTGCCGATGCGACATACAGCATGGCAATGAGCTTTTGCAAAAATCACTTACACAAGCTTATCGCGGTATTAAGCACGATTGCACTGATTGTGTTCTCACAGTTATCGAGTCAAATTTTAGTACTGGTTGCGGCTGCGGCCATAGGTTGGTTTTATCCTCAGCTTAAACTACCAGAGAACCAAGAACATAAACCTGTGAAAATTGCTTGGTTACCGCTTTGTTTATTTACCGTCTTGTTACTGATTAGCTTTTTGCCTTTAGGCGAAGGGTTTTCTTTGTTTGCCCCATTTTACCAAACTGGTGCTATGGTCTTTGGTGGCGGCCACGTTGTGTTACCCATTTTACAAGCTGGCGTGCCAAGCCTTGAAACCGAGCAGTTTTTATCTGCTTATGCCAGTGCTCAGGCCATACCTGGACCGATGTTCACAATAGCTACATACTTAGGCGCACAAGTGTCGCCGAATACACCACTTATAGGTGCGATTGTCGCGACCATCATGATTTTCTTACCGGGCTTTTTATTGATGTTAGCCTTTATGAAAAGCTGGCTACAGCTGGCTGATAAGCCTCGCTTTGCGGGCAGTATTGCAGCGTTAAATGCGGCCGTAGTGGGCTTTTTAGCTGCCGCCCTTTATTCACCTATTTGGCAATCGGCAGTGCAAAATTTGTGGCAAGTAGCTTTAGTCATTGCAGCATTTACGTGGCTAAGAATGGCAAAGCCACCTATTTGGTGGCTATTGTTAGGCTTTTTTGCACTGAGCGTGCTAGTTAGTCAGTTTTAAGTTTTTTCGCGCACAGGGTTAGCAACCTTGATACTTGGTTTTAGCCCTGTTTGAGCTTCGCTTGTACTTAACTGCCCAGTAACACTTTGATATGGTCTGAGTCCAAAGATTGGTAGCACAGCAAGCAGGTGATCCATAATCTCTGCTTGCAAGTGCTCGTATGAAATCCAGCGCTTATCTTCACTAAAGCAGTAAAACTCAATAGGTAAGCCGTGATTCATCGGCTGTAGCTCACGTACCATTAAGGTCAAATCACGATTAATTTTCTCATGTTGTTTTAAGTAACCTTCAGCATAACGACGGAACAAGCCAAGGTTTGTCACCGGATCGGGCAAGCTTGAAACACGAATATAGTCGTTAAGTGGAATAGCAGCATCAATTTGCTCTCGAAACGCATCATCAACCAAACGAATACTGTTCATATCAATGTTTAAAGCACGCTTGATACGACGACCACCCGACTCTTGCATACCACGCCAGTTTTTAAATGACCCAGCAACTAGCATATAGGTCGGAATGGTTGTGATAGTGTTATCCCAGTTACGTACTTTTACCGTATTTAAGCCAAGGTCGATAACCTCGCCATCCGCGCCATAGCTATCCACTTGGATCCAATCGCCATAAGTCACTAATCGGTTAGCTGCAATTTGAATACTGGCGACAAAGCCCAAAATGGTGTCTTTAAATACGAGTAAGGTCACCGCCGCTATCGCACCAAAGCCAGAGAGAATATAAGTTGGCGACTTCTCTAGCAAAATGCTCACAATGAGAATGGCGCAAACCATAAAAGTGATAAGTTTTACAACTTGGATCAAACCCTGAATCGGAATATCGCGGGCAAAATCAAGTTGGTTATAGATGCCACCAGCAATGCTCACCACACTACTTAAAATGAAGCCACCATAAATGATCAATGCAACTTGGCCTACGGTTTTAAGTACCAACGCAGCGACATCATGAACTGGATATACATAATCAAAGGTTGCCAAATACAGTACGCAGCACAATATCCCCGCAAAACGACGATTCAGTTTATTGAGCATAGGTGTAAGCGCACCAATGCGCTCAGGAGACAGGCGTGTAACAACCTTTTGAATACCCGGCAGTAATAAGCGACGGGTAAACATGTAAATTATTAGTAATGAGCCAACACCGATAGCTGTAGCGGTTAATGCACTTATTAGCGCCGCGTCTGGCATTGATTCAAACCAAGGCATCACCAACTCTTGTAGGTGAGTTTGCTTCATGGCGCTTCAATCTCCTTATTGATGGTAGCAAGGTACTCAGCTTGCTGAGCTTGGTGATAAGTTAGTAGCTGAGCATCTTTTTGTAACCACAACTCATTAATATGTTGTTGGAAAGCCGTTCTAAATGCACGGTCATGCTGATAATCACCAATCATCTCTGCGCTAATTGCTTGTACGTGCACTTCAACTTTAATCACGTTTAAACGGCCACGCATCAGGTTACGGCAAATATGGTCGCCCTCGCCCTGATAAATAATCGAGGTATTTAATAATGCATCAAATTGCTCACCTAACACCTCAAGAGCAAATGCTATACCGCCTGCTTTGGGTTTTAAAAGGTAAGTAAAAGGACTATTTTGCTTACTGTGCTTTTGACTTGTAAAGCGCGTGCCTTCAACAAAGTTGATAATGGTTGTCGGGTGATTACGAAAGTCGCGGCAACTACGCTTAGTGCGCTCAACATCGAGCCCTTTCAGCTTAGGATTTTTTGCCAGTTGCGCTTTGCTCACCCGCTTCATAAAAGGCATACCCATAGCCCATGCGCCAGTGCCAATGAATGGCACATACTTCAGCTCATCTTTTAAAAAGAACTTTGGCGCGGGTAAAACATCAATCGCACTTAGAACAACAATGTCTAACCAACTCATGTGATTAGAGATAAGTAAGTACCAACCATTTGTACTGACTTTGCCTTTAATATCAACATCTATTGTGGGGCAACCTAACCACAAAGCTAAACGGTTACCTTTACACCAACCGCGATAGGCCGCATGAAGAATGTCGCTAACCACTTTAAACGGCAGTATTAATTTAAGCACACCAAAGAGCAGCACTAGTGTGCCCCAGATAATTACATTAGCAAACAAGACAATGCTCACTAGAACGCCTGTTAACCAATTAGGTAAAAATTTCTTTAACATATGTGTGCTCTCGACTGCGTTAGCAATACTACTGCGTTTTTGCTTCTAACTCGGCTAGCTGCTGGTTTTTTTCATTCCAAATGCGGTTTAATTCAGCTTGAAAGTTAACTCTAAACTCAGCATCACCAGTGTAATCACCGATTAAATTAGGGCTTACTTCCATCACTTCTACTCGCACTTCGACTTCTTTTACACGACCACTGGCAAAGTCCACAAAGCTAGGAATACCACCAGGGTAATGAATAGTGACATTGACCACTTTGGAAATTTGCTCACCCATTGCTTGCATAACAAACGCAACACCACCCGCTTTTGGCTTTAATAAGTGCTCAAAAGGACTATTTTGACGCGAGTGCTTTTGCTCTGTAAAACGCGTACCTTCAACAAAGTTAACGATACTTACTGGCATTTCTTTGAATTTTTCACAAGCTTTGCGCGTGGTTTCTAAGTCTTTACCACGCAATTTAGGGTTTTTCTTTAACTGAGCTTTACTCGTGCGAGTCATAAATGGGAAATCCAATGCCCACCAAGCAAGGCCTAAAAAAGGAACGTAGATTAGCTCTTTTTTCAAGAAAAAGTTTAAAAACGGTATGCGGCGATTAAACACGCGTTGCATTACAACGATATCTACCCAGCTTTGATGATTTGCGATCACCAAGTACCAGTCTTTCGCTTTTAGTTGCTCAAGACCTGTCACGTTTAGCTTATATGAAGCAAATATGTTTTGATTGATGCTGTTGCAACTCACCCACATAGTGGCGCATTGCTTAGCTATCCAACTCATTGCTTTTTGTAGAGGCTTAATTGGGATCAGTTTAATCACGCCACAAATAAAGATGGGCACAAACCAAAAAAGTGTATTGAGGGTGTAAAATATAAAACTGAACACACAACGGATCATGGACATTACTACTTATTCCTTTAATGCTTAATCTTCAAAATACGTATAGCCAGCAAGGCCTGCATTTAGTTCTGACAAATATTGTGCCTTAGATTGCTCATCAATTGCCAGTGAGTTAACCCGTTTTGCAAAGTTTTCAGCAAGAATGTCGCTATCATAATCAACAAACTTTAATACGTCCTTAACGCTGTCACCTTTAATTGCGTTAGTCAGCTGATAACCCGCTTCAGTAAGCTCAACATGCACTGAATCTGTGTCGCCGAACAGGTTATGTAAATCACCTAAAATTTCTTGATACGCGCCCACTAAGAACATGGCAATGTGGTATTGCTGACCTTGCTTGTACTCAGGAATAGGTAAACTACTCTCAATACCTGTACCTTCAACATAGTTACGAATTTGTCCATCAGAGTCACAAGTAATGTCTTGAATAATAGCGCGCTGCGTTAATGGCTGATGAAGGTTTTCAACAGGCATCACAGGGAATAACTGCTGAATACCCCAGACATCAGGCAGTGATTGGAATAATGAGAAATTAACGAATAGCTTATCGGCCAGCTTTTCGTTTAAATCATCTAACACTTCACGGTGGGCACGGGCATTTTCGCTGAGGGATGCACGAACACGGTGTAAAATGGTGAAATACAGCTGCTCAAGCTTTGCCCATTCAAGCATAGTGAGTAGGCCATGCACATATTGGTCATGGGCTTCACTAAATAGATGCATTGCATCATGATAAATTTCTAGTGCCATACGCGGCGTTAAACGCTGTAAGCACTGCCACATTTCATCGAGCACTAATACGCTGTCTGCCTCAGGCGCCGTTGGATTCGCATGGTTAGGTGCACGCTCAACATCAATAACATCTGTAATTAATACTGCGTGGTGCGCTGTTAACGCACGGCCTGATTCAGTAATAATCGCAGGGTGTTTAAGATCATGTTGTTGGCATACTTCAGCAAATGCATTCACTACATTACGTGCATATTCATCAACACTGTAGTTCATTGAACACGAACTACGTGAACCAGAGCCTTCGTAATCAACACCTAAACCGCCACCGACATCAACTGTATTAAGTGGCACGCCTAACTGCGTTAACTCTGCAAAATGGCGAGCACATTCACGCAGTGCTCGATGAATATCACGGATATTGGCTATTTGTGAGCCAATATGAAAATGCACTAGTTGCATTAAATGAAGTTTATTACGCGACTTAAGTAGCTCAACTGCAGAAAGTACTTGGCCAGCAGTTAAGCCAAATTTGCCTTTTTCACCACCGGTGTTTTGCCATTTACCTTTACCTACCGAGTTTAAGCGAATGCGAATACCGATTGATGGCTCAATACCTAAGTCATCTATTTCAGCCAATAAGGTGGTTAGTTCAGATAGTTTTTCTACAACAATATGAACTTTATGGCCCATGCCTTGACCGATACAGGCTAAACGTAAAAACTCACTGTCTTTGTAACCATTACAAACAATGGTAATTGGCTCTTGTGCTACACCTAAAATCGCCATAAGTTCAGGCTTTGAGCCGGCTTCAAGGCCTACTAAACCACTTGGATGGGCAAGTAGTTTACTGACCACTGAGCGCTGCTGGTTAACCTTGATTGGGTAAACACAGGTATAACTACCTTGGTATTCACGGGCATTACAGGCTTTGGTAAAAGCACTCGTTAGGGTATCAACACGATTTTGTAAAATGTCGGTAAAGCGTACTAGTACAGGTAAAGTAAGACCTTGCTTTTTGAATTGCTCGGTTAGTTCAGATAAAGACACCGCAGCTTTTGTTTGATCGCCATCAGGGTAAGCCACCAGCTCACCTTGTGCGTTAATGTCAAAGTAACCGTCACTCCAATGAGCAACATTGTATGTATCGCGTGCTTTGTCTAAACCCCAAGTCATGGCAATGTCTTCTGTAATTTCATTAAATATAAACGCACATTTTAATACGCTAGGGCTGACCACGCTAACAAAAATTGCGCTATATGCCAAAGTGATAAAAAATATTCGCTATACTGATTAAAATTTGATTGAGCAATTGGTCAAGCACTGGCAAAATTGCCCCCCTTTTTTACCATTAACCAAAAGTGTATAAGCAAGATGGCTAATTTAGATCAAAACAACTGGTTCACTGAAATTAGTGACCGTGATGGTAGTGCCTTTTCATTACGCATTACTAAAAAGCTTGATGAACAGCAATCGCCATTTCAAAAAGTAGAAATGTACGAAACAACTGACTTCGGTAATCTGATGATTATTGACGGTTGTACTATGGTAAGTAGCCGTGAAAACTTTTTTTATCACGAGATGATCAGCCATCCGGCATTGCTTGCACACCCAAATCCAAAAAATGTGGTGATCATTGGTGGTGGTGACTGCGGTACTTTACGCGAAGTTTTAAAACACCCAGGTGTTGAGAGCGTAACGCAAATTGATATCGACGAAGTCGTGACACAAATGTCACTTAAATACTTCCCTGAGCTGTGTGAATCAAACCAAGATCCTCGCGCAACAGTGATGTTTGACGACGGCATCAAGTACATGCGTGAAGCGGCGCCAGAATCAATCGATGTAGTAATTGTTGATGGAACAGATCCAGTTGGTCCGGGCGAAGGCTTATTCAACCACGCTTTCTATACTAGCTGTTTAACTGCACTTCGTCCGGGTGGCATCTTGATTCAGCAAAGTGAATCCCCACTTATGCATATGCCACTATTAGTAGAAATGCGTGATGCAATGACAGAAGTAGGTTTTGTTGACCTACAAACGCTGCCTTTCCCACAGCCAATTTACCCAAGCGGTTTATGGTCAGTAACCCTTGCTCGTAAGTCAGAAGCATTCGCAGGGTTTCGTGAAGATGATGCAAATACACTGGCGCAAAGCACAGAGTACTATAATGCAGGTATTCACCACGGCGCATTAGCGACACCAAATTATATGAAACGTGCTTTTGAGAAAAAGTAAGCGTTTTAGTAAGATGTAAAAAAGGGCTCATTGAGCCCTTTTTTGTTGGCTTATGATTAGACTTTAAATCGATTCACTAAATGATTGAGCTCATCAGTGAGTTGGTTCATACGATTAGCCACTTCTTGTGTTGAACTTGCTAAGCCGCCCCCTTGTTGGGTTTGATCATTTAGGTCTGATAAATTTTGACTAATTTCATCTGCTACAGCAGTTTGCTCTTCAGTCGCTTGCGCTGTCTGCATCGCCATATCATTTACCTTAACTGATGACTCTTGCATTGAGTTAAGCACATCATTGGTTTGTGTGAATGACTCAACCGCTTCATCGGCATAGCGCTTACCACTGTTAATAGCTTGCAGTGACTGCTCAACGCTAGTTGCAAACTGCTCCACCATAGTTTGAATATCATTAGTACTCTCTTGCGTGCGAGTTGCAAGGGTACGAACCTCATCAGCTACTACCGCAAAGCCTCGCCCTTGTTCTCCGGCGCGGGCCGCTTCAATTGCTGCATTCAGTGCAAGTAGGTTAGTTTGCTCGGCAATAGCACGAATAACTTCAAGCACTTTAGCAATGTTGTCTGAGCTTTGTTGCAACTCAGTTGAACGCTGGCTGGCATGCTCCATGTTGTCTGATAGCGCAATAATTTTACGGCTTGAATTATCAACCGCAGCTAAACCTTGTTTAGCTAGCTGCTGCGAATTATCGGCTTCGTGAGATGAGTTTTGCGCCACATTAGCTACTTCGCGACTTGCTACACTCATTTCATGTACAGCACTGACTATCGACTCAGAAGCTTGGCTAAGCTTTTGGTTAACTTGATGGTTTTGATTTGCAAAGTTATCTAAATCGTTGCCTAGATTATGTAGCTCTTTCGCTTGCTCTAAAATATCTTTGATTAACTGCTGCAGATTATCTAAAAAGCGATTAAATGCAGTTGCTAACTCGGCAAACTCATCTTGCGTTTTAACATTGATACGACCTGTTAAATCACCATCTCCAGAGGCTATCTCGTTAATCCGCTCTGTGACAAAGTTAATTTGTTTTGTAAGCTGGCGCGGCACAAAATAACTAAACCAACCAGCAACAGCTAAAACCACAGCAATCATCACCATAAGCATCACTTTAAAGCCTATTACTTTATCCATCAGCTTTTCTGTCTCTGCTTGAGAGGTTTTGTCTGCAGCTTCTCCGGCTTTATCTAAAATATCACGTAGTGCTGAAAAGCTTTGCTCAGACGCTTGCTTTTGTGAAGCATTTGCTGGGTTATTAATATGAGCTGTTGATGCTGCATACCAAGCGTCAAATGCGCTATCAAAGTTACGAAACTGACCAGTCACCTCAGAGTATGGCGACATATAAGATAAATATTGCTTGAAACGGTCTTTAACCTGTTCGGCATTTTCTTGATGGTCAGTAAGTTGGCCTTTATCCCCTTTCATTTGGGTAACCAGGTGCAGCTCTGCGACTTTAGCTTGGTATAGGTCTCGGTCAGCATTAACAACCACAGAGACCGCATTTAAGAAGCGTTCTGATTGTGCATCAATCGCTTCTTTTTGAAGGTTAATTAGATAGGTATAGCCAGCAATTAAAATGACGATAGCAATGCCGAGCAGTACAATAGGCAAAGAACTTTTGACGCGAATGCTTTGTAACTTCATACATTATCCTAATTTAAATTCTAATCAGCACGTTCATTAGAATGTTAGTAGAAAAACTGAAAAAGTGTATGAAATTAAAAGTGCCAACTCGCTGAAAGTTGCAATTGCTGCTGCGAGTTATGCTCATTAAATCCCATACCGGGTCTATTTTGAGCGTCACTGCTCAGAACTGAATATTCAGCACCTACTTGCCACTTGGTCGACAGTTGATAACGCCAACTTGCGGTTAAAGCTTCTCCACGACTTTGGTTAGGATCAAATTGCCAATCATCATTGACTAAACAATAGTAGTAGCAAGAGGGTTATTCTTATCATTTTTTAAACCTTTTTTAGTATAAGGCCTGATATCACAGCACTCACTTTGTTGAATACGTATGCAGATCTCTCGTATTAACCAGCAAGTCACTTTATGCTTTAAGGATATATGTGAATACATGACAACAATCCATAACCATAAGCCGCCAAGGAACAACAATGCGATTAACTGCCTTAATGTTAGCAGCCTTTTCAGGTACTTGCCTAGCACAAACCACAACCGTCAGTTCACCTGATGGGCAGATCAAAGTAACTATCTCAGATGAGCAACACACACCTAGCTACGAAATCAGCTTTGCCGGTAAACAAGTCATTGCTAACTCTTCGTTAGGCCTTGTTTTTAAACAACAACCAGCAATGAGTGAAGGTTATAAAATTAGCAGCCAAACCACTGATTCGGTAAAAAGCAGCTGGGAGCAACCTTGGGGTGAACGCCAAACGGTAGTTGATAACCATAACGAAGTCGCTGTTACCTTTAAAAAGCCACAACCACAAGGTGGCACGTTTACGGTACGTTTTCGTGCTTTTAATGATGGTGTCGGCTTTCGATACGAATTACCAAAACAAGCTGGTTATGATGATGTAGAAATCACTAAAGAGCTTACAGAGTTTGCTATTACAGATTCATCAGATGCAACAGCTTGGTGGATCCCCGCTCGTGGTTGGAACCGTTATGAATATGTTTATAACACCACCCCACTTCATAAAGCGGCACTTGTGCACACACCATTTACTATAAAAAATAAAGAGGGTGTGCATATCAGTATTCACGAAGCTGCCCTTGTTGATTATGCAGGCATGGTTTTAAATCAACGTCGTGATGGTACCTTCCAAGCCGATTTAACACCTTGGTCAGACGGTGTAGCGGTCAAAAAACAAGGCGCATTTAATACTCCTTGGCGTACAATTCAAATTGGTGATGAAGCCGTTGATTTAATCAACTCAGATATCATCTTAAACTTAAACGAACCAAATAAACTGGGTGATGTATCTTGGGTTAAACCGGGTAAATACGTAGGTATTTGGTGGGGTATGCACATCAAAGAAAATTCTTGGGGTAGCGGTAAAATTCATGGTGCAACCACTGCAAACACTAAATATTACATGGACTTCGCTGCTAAATATGGCTTCGATGGCGTGCTAGTCGAAGGCTGGAATATTGGCTGGGATGGCGACTGGTTTTATAACGGTGACGTATTTAGCTTCACACAACCTTACGACGACTTTGATATTGAAGAGCTGACACGTTACGGCAAAGAAAAAGGCGTACAATTAATTGGTCACCACGAAACATCGGGCAACGTGACCAACTACCGTAACCAAATGGAAGATGCATTTGCGTTATACGAAAAATCAAATGTAAGCCAAGTTAAAACAGGTTATGTCGCTGACGGTGGTAACATCAAGCGCATCGATGAAAACGGTATTGTACGCAAAGAGTGGCACGATGGTCAGTTCATGGTTAATGAATACCTACACAACGTAAAACTTGCTGCAAAACATAAAATTAGTATCAACACGCATGAGCCTGTGAAAGATACCGGCCTACGTCGTACATACCCGAACTGGATTGCTCGTGAAGGTGCCCGTGGTCAAGAGTTTAACGCATGGGGTACACCGCCGAACCCACCAGAGCACATTCCAATGCTAGCTTTCACCCGTATGCTTGCAGGCCCAATGGACTTTACTCCAGGTATTTTTGATATGGGCTTTAACGGTTTAGGTGCTGATACCAACCGCCCACAAACGACCCTAGCGAAGCAATTAGCGCTATATGTTGTAATGTACAGCCCTATTCAAATGGCCGCAGATTTACCACGTAATTATTTAGCGAAGCCAGATGCATTCCAGTTTATTCAGGATGTACCAACTGATTGGCAACAAAGTATTGCACTACAAGGTGAAGTTGGCGATTTCGTTGTATTTGCGCGTAAAGAACGCAAGCGTGATCAATACTCAGGTAACGACTGGTATCTAGGTGCAGTTACAGACGAAAAAGCTCGCACTTTAGAAGTGAAGTTAGACTTCTTAGATAAAGGTAAAAAGTTTGAAGCGCAAATCTACCGTGACGGTGACAAAGCTGAATGGGTAAATAACCCTTACGACTTAAAAGTAGAAAAACGCATAGTGACTGCTGATGATAAGCTAACGTTAAAGCTTGCCACCAGCGGCGGCACAGCGATTCGATTTAAAGCAATCTAAGCTAAAAGCTGTAAGTTTTGAGCTTAAATAAAAAAGCCGGCAAAGTTGCCGGCTTTTTAGCTTAAACAGAATTTTTTTTACAGACCTAGTTTCTTCTCAAGGTAGTGGATGTTTGTACCACCGTTTTGGAAGTTTTCATCTGCCAAGATTTTCTTGTGCAGTGGTGTGTTGGTCTTGATGCCATCGATCACTAATTCGTTTAACGCATTGCGTGAACGAGCAATAGCTACATCACGGTTTTCACCGTAACAGATCAACTTACCAATCATTGAATCGTAATGAGGTGGTACTGTGTAATCTGCGTAGATGTGGCTGTCCCAACGAATACCTAAACCGCCAGCAGGGTGGAATCGCGTGATTTTACCTGGTGATGGAATAAAGGTGTCTGGGTCTTCCGCATTAATACGGCACTCAATTGCATGACCACGAATAACCACATCTTCTTGTGTGAATGATAATGGTTGACCCGCTGCAATTTTTAGCTGCTCTTTGATTAAGTCAACGCCAGTGACCATTTCTGTTACTGGGTGCTCAACCTGAATACGGGTATTCATTTCGATGAAATAGAACTCGCCGTTTTCGTATAAGAATTCGAACGTACCTGCACCGCGATAACCGATTTCGATACATGCACGAGTACAACGGTCACCAATGAACTTACGCATTTCAGCTGTGATACCTGGCGCTGGCGCTTCTTCAACAACTTTTTGGTGACGACGTTGCATTGAACAATCACGCTCACCTAAGTGAACTGCATTGCCTTGACCGTCTGCAAGTACTTGAACTTCGATGTGACGTGGGTTTTCAAGGAATTTTTCCATGTAAACCATACCATTACCGAAGAACTGCTTTGCTTCTTGCTGAGTAAGAGCGATTGAATCAATCAGTTCTTTTTCGCTGCGAACAACACGCATACCACGACCACCGCCGCCGCCTGCTGCTTTAATGATTACAGGGTAACCAATACGCTTAGCGATTTGAATGTTGCGCTCACTGTCTGCCGTTAATGGGCCATCAGAACCTGGTACACAAGGTACACCGGCTTTACGCATCGCTTCGATTGCAGAAACTTTGTCACCCATTAAACGAATTGTGTCGCCTTTAGGACCGATAAATACAAAGCCGCTTTGCTCAACTTGATCAGCAAAGTCTGCATTTTCAGAAAGGAAACCATAACCTGGGTGGATAGCAACTGCGTCTGTTACTTCTGCCGCTGCAATAATGCGCGGAATATCTAAGTAACTTTCAGTGGCTGCTGGTTTACCAATACAAATTGTTTCGTCTGCCAGTAACACGTGCTTAAGATCACGGTCTGCCGTTGAATGCACAGCAACAGTTTTGATCCCAAGCTCTTTGCAGGCGCGCAGTACGCGAAGTGCAATTTCACCTCGGTTTGCAATGACTACTTTATCTAACATAGAGTTGGCCTTTTGTTGCGCTATTATTCAATGATGAATAAAGGTTGATCGAATTCTACTGGCTCGCCATTTTCAACTAAGATAGCTTTTACTGTGCCTGCTTTATCAGATTCGATTTGGTTCATCATCTTCATTGCTTCAACGATACATAACGTATCGCCAACATTTACTTTAGAACCTACTTCTACGTATGGTGCTGCTTCTGGAGAAGCCGCTGAGTAGAATGAACCAACCATAGGAGATTTAACTTGATGGCCAGTCGGTGCAGCTGGAGCAGCCGCTTCTGCTGCTGGTGCCTCTGCTACTGGAGCTGGTGCCGCTGCTGGCGCAGGTGCTGCAAACTGTTGTGGTGCATACTGCATTGCAGGTGCTGCAGACATATTGTTACGATTGATGCGTACTGACTCTTCACCTTCAGTGATTTCTAATTCAGCAATACCAGATTCTTCTACTAATTCGATAAGTTTTTTGATCTTGCGAATATCCATTGAACGACCCGCCTGTTAGTTATTTAAAAATTAATGTGTGTTTTGCAACCGGCTAACAGCAGCTTCAAGTGCCACCTTATAACCCATTGCTCCTAATCCAATAATGACGCCTTGTGCCACATCCGAAAAATACGAATGATGACGGAATGCTTCTCGAGCATGCACATTAGTTAAATGCACCTCGTAAAAGGGAATGTTTACACTAAGTAATGCATCCCGTAAGGCTACGCTTGTATGCGTAAATGCAGCAGGGTTGATAATAATTGCATCAACCGTTTGCCACGCATCGTGAATGCGTTCTATTAATGCAGCTTCACTGTTACTTTGGAAATGCGTTAAATCAACATTGAGACTGGCAGCAACCTGACTAAGTTCAGCTATAATCTCATCAAGAGATTGAGTACCGTACTTTTCTGGTTCACGCTTGCCAAGCATGTTTAAATTTGGCCCATTTAGAACTAAAAGTTTGAATTTTGCAGCCATAATACGCGATATATCCTATAAGTAAGCAGTTTAACCATATTCATCATAAACCCACGCTTAACCTAAGCGTGCTGATGTAAAATAGCAACTATTTCTCACGTTAACCACCTATTATAGATATTTCGACGTAAATAGCAGCAAAATACTGGTCTAATCACTCCCTATTCGTGGCAAAGTCAAGTATAGCAAGGCACACAACAGGGTCATTCTAAGCGTTTTCCTGCTGATTAATTGAGCTTCAATCAGTGAATTTGCTATTTTTCACTTAAAATAAGTATTTTTTATGATGCTGATACAAAAACGCCACTCAGATGAGTGGCGTTTTGCTATTTTCTTGCACGTTTGCGTTTATTTAGCGCTATTTCGAACTTTTGCTAAATGTTCTGCAAAGTCTTTGGCATTTAAAAAGCCTGTTACACGTTGCTCTAAAAGCTCATTACCTTGGCTATCAAAGAACAAAATGCTCGGTAAACCAAATACCGTGTATTCTTCCATCAGCTCTATGGTTTTTGCATCGCTTTGTGTTAAATCGATTTGAATTAATTCAAAGTGAGCAAATTGCTCTTGCACTTTAGCGTCAGGAAACGTGTAGTGCTCAAACTCTTTACACGCAACGCACCAGTCGGCATATAAGTCGACCATTACTAAGCGCCCTTCGCTACTTGCTTGTGCAATTTCTTCTTTTAATTCACTTAGATTAGCAACTTGTCTAAAACCATGTGTTTTTACAGTAGCTTCAGCAACCACCGCTTTACTGGGCCAGAAATAATTTTTCGTTAAACTCGCCCCAGTCACAACCAATAAGGTTGCAGCAAACCACAATGCTGTTTTTAGTTTGCCTTGTGATTGACCACTTTGCCAATGGTGTAAATAAAGCGCTGTAGCAAGAGCTAATAAACCCGCCATTAACCAAATGATTTCAATATCAACAATACGCTCAAGCAGAATAAGCGGCACGACCAGCATAATGAAACCAAAGAGGGTTTTCACTTGCTCCATCCAACCACCGGCTTTTGGTAGTAATTTACCGCCAGAAGTCCCCAGTAATAACAGCGGTAAGCCCATGCCTAAACTGAGTACATAAAGTGTTAAACCACCGACGAGGTAGTCACCACTTTGCGCTACATAGAGTAAAGCAGCAGATAATGGCGCTGTTGTACACGGTGAGGCAATCAAACCAGACAGTACACCCATCATAAATACGCCAACATAATTGCCGCCTTTTTGCTGGTTACTAACCTGAGTAAGTTTATTCATCATACCGCTAGGTAATTTGATTTCGTACCAGCCAAACATCGACATTGCCAGCAATACAAATAAGATACTAAAGCTAATTAGTACAGTAGGATGCTGTAAATACCCTTGTACTTGCCCACCTAATGATGCAACCACTAAACCCAGTCCTGCGTAAGTAACGGCCATACCTTGTACATATACAAACGACAGCGAGAACGCTTTCTTAGTCGATAAATTCTGCTGACCCGCTATAAGGCTCGACAAAATCGGAAACATTGGGAATACGCATGGCGTAAAGGCAAGACCAACACCAACTAAAAAGAAGATTACTAGGTTAGTTAGTAAACCTTGCGATGCCAGCTTATCGGTATATGACTGCTCACCAGCTGGTTTTGAAACTTCTTGAGAAGGGGCTGATGACGCTTCATTAGTATCGGCTGCTTGTGTTAATGCAGCCAATGCATTCCCCGCATCTGCAGCCTGTGATACTTGCTCACCTGCAATCACAGATAAAGGAATGGTTCTAACTTCTGGCGGATAACATAACCCCGCCTCGGCACAGCCTTGAAAACGCACTTTAACAACCGCACCTTCTGTGACGTTACTAAGCTTAGAAACCACACTTAACGAATCAAAGAATACCTCGGTCTTACCAAAAAATTCATCCTCAATAATCACGCCCTTGCCAAGATCAGGAATTTCAATATCTGCGCCTTTGGCAATAATTTCGACTTTCTTTTTATAAAGGTAATAATCAGGCGCAATATCCCAGCCAATAAATAAGGTTTTGCCTTGCTGGTCAAAATCGAAAACAAAAGCCTGATCAACTGGGAGAAATGTTTGCTCCGCAGGTTGTAGTAGATTTCCAAGTAAATTGTTATTACTTGCGCTTGCTGGCATTAGCAATAATGCACAAAGTAATAAAAGGAACGATCGCATTAATTAAGTACCTCATCCATCCAATTAAAATAGGCTAAATTGCCTGTAGCCACATCAACGACCTGAATTTCAGGCACCTCATAACTATGCAATTTCTTGATAGTTTGGATCACCTCATTCATTTTTTCTGACTTAGTTTTGATCAGTAACTTACTCTCAATAGCTTGAGTCACCTCGCCTTCCCACATGTAAATAGATTCAATAGTAGGCAAAATGTTCACACAAGCAGCTAGCTTTTCTTTAACTAGATGTTGTGCCAACTGACGGGCTTCAGCCTCATTTGCACAAGTAGTAAAAATAAGTCGAAAATGCGTAGTCATAAGGAACCTTTATTTGATTACGTGAGTCGCACCATAGTAGCCGATAGTAACTATAATGTGTAGCGAGCAAGGTGATCCTAGGTTCCGTCTTGAAAAATGACCTGCTCACCCCAATTTATATTTCACTGACTCGAAAGAGAATGACATTTTTTAGAGAGCGTTATGTTTAGATTTTTGTTTTTGTTATTTATTTTAGTGCCGATTGTGGAGATCGCGTTACTCATCCAAGTGAGTGAAGTGATCGGCGGCTTTGCCACCATAGCGCTTGTAATTGTAACCGCGATTGTCGGTGCGAAATTAGTGAAGCAGCAAGGTATGGGCGCGATTCAAAACGTGCAATTACAAATGGCACAAGGGCAAATGCCTGCAAAAGAATTATTTACTGGATTATGTGTCATTATCGCCGGTGTTTTATTAATGACACCAGGCATCATGACTGACTTTTTTGGCTTTTTACTACTCACGCCAGCAATCCGCAACAAACTGGCTGCAGGCCTTGCTAGTCAGGCAACTGTGCGCATGAGTTCGCAGGCAAATCAAGGCTCTGCACACTTCCAATATCATAGTAAAACAACCACTCATGAAGAGCCAAACCATCAACCTACAACTATTGATGGTGAATTTGAGCGAAAAGATTAAAATTTTTTAATTTTTGTACTTGGATTTTTTTAAGCCACCCCCATTAATGAATGCAATGAAACGCAACGGGTGGCTTAGCACTCCCCTGCAATAACACAAGATTTTTTCTGTACTGTTCAGAAACTGTTAGGAGAACTAAATAAATGAACATTCGTCCTTTACATGATCGCGTCATCGTTAAGCGTCTAGAAGAAGAAACTAAGTCTGCTGGCGGTATTGTATTAACTGGCTCTGCAGCTGAAAAATCAACTCGCGGAGAAGTTATCGCTGTTGGTAATGGCCGTGTTTTAGACAACGGTGAAGTAAGAGCATTAGAAGTTAAAGCCGGTGACACTGTGCTGTTCGGCTCTTATGTTGAAAAAGCTGAAAAGATCGAAGGTCAAGAGTACCTGATCATGCGTGAAGATAACATCCTAGGCATTGTAGGCTAATCCTACTTTTCGTTTAGCAACCCGTTTACAGAATTTAAGAGGAATTTAATCATGGCAGCAAAAGAAGTACTTTTTGCAGGTGACGCACGTGGCAAAATGCTAACTGGCGTAAACATTTTAGCAAACGCAGTAAAAGTAACTTTAGGTCCTAAAGGCCGTAACGTTGTATTAGACAAATCATTCGGCGCTCCAGTGATCACTAAAGATGGTGTATCTGTAGCAAAAGAAATCGAGCTTGAAGACAAGTTCGAAAACATGGGCGCACAAATGGTTAAAGAAGTAGCGTCTAAAGCGAATGACGCTGCTGGTGACGGTACAACAACTGCAACAGTATTAGCGCAAGCTATCGTAAACGAAGGCTTAAAAGCAGTTGCAGCGGGTATGAACCCAATGGACCTTAAGCGCGGTATCGACAAAGCAGTTACTGCAGCAGTTGAAGAGCTTAAAGCACTTTCTGTTCCATGTGCAGACACTAAAGCAATTGCACAAGTAGGTACTATTTCTGCTAACTCTGATAAAGAAATCGGTGACATCATTGCAGAAGCAATGGAAAAAGTAGGCCGTGATTCAGGCGTTATCACTGTTGAAGAAGGTCAGTCGTTAGAAAACGAACTAGACGTAGTTGAAGGTATGCAGTTTGACCGCGGTTACCTTTCTCCATACTTCATCAACAACGCTGAAAAAGGCGCTGTAGAGCTAGACAACCCATTCATTCTACTTGTAGATAAAAAAGTATCTAACATCCGTGAGCTACTACCTACATTAGAAGCTGTTGCTAAAGCTAGCAAGCCACTACTTATCATTGCTGAAGACCTTGAAGGTGAAGCGCTTGCAACACTTGTTGTAAACAACATGCGCGGTATCGTTAAAGTATCTGCGGTTAAAGCACCTGGTTTTGGCGACCGTCGTAAAGCAATGCTACAAGACATCGCAGTATTAACAGGTGGTACTGTTATTTCTGAAGAAATCGGTTTAGAGCTAGAAAAAGCGACAATCGAAGACCTAGGTACAGCGAAGCGCGTTGTGATCACTAAAGATGATACAACAATCATCGACGGTGCAGGCGAAGAAGACGGCATCAATGGTCGTGTTGCACAAATCAAAGCACAAATCGAAGAAGCGACCTCTGACTACGATAAAGAGAAACTACAAGAGCGTATGGCTAAACTAGCTGGCGGTGTTGCAGTAATCAAAGTTGGCGCAGCAACTGAAATCGAAATGAAAGAGAAAAAAGACCGCGTTGAAGATGCACTACACGCAACTCGCGCAGCGGTTGAAGAAGGTGTTGTACCAGGTGGTGGTGTTGCACTAGTTCGCGTAGCAAGCAAACTTGTTGAACTTGCTGGCGACAACGAAGACCAAAGCCACGGTATCAAAGTTGCACTACGTGCGATGGAAGCACCACTTCGTCAAATCGTAACTAACGCAGGTGACGAAGCATCTGTTGTTGTTAACTCAGTAAAAGGCGGTGAAGGTAACTACGGTTACAACGCAGCATCAGGCGAGTACAACGACATGATCGAAATGGGTATCTTAGACCCAACTAAAGTAACGCGTTCTGCACTACAGTACGCAGCTTCAATCGCGGGTCTTATGATCACAACTGAAGCAATGGTTGCTGAAATCCCGAAAGAAGATGCACCAGCTGCTCCTGATATGGGCGGCATGGGCGGCATGGGTGGTATGGGCGGCATGATGTAGTGCGACGAGAGTCGCGTAGGTCGCTAACCTAGCAGGCTACACCGTAAGCAAGTACTTACGTACTTGCTCACCCACCTGCAAAAAATTAGTAGTCGAAATCCGTTGGTCGGATCGCACAATCCGATCAACGGCATTCTCGAAAGAGAATGTTCGCCTGATCGTTATTGTCGGTCAGCATAAAGAAAACGGGCGCAAAGTGTTAATGTCTGCGCTGCCCTCAACACGTAGGTATCTAGAAGCATAGTCTTTTGTGCGAAAGGGAAAAAGAACGGCGGCGTCAGCCTGCCGACAATTTTAACCTTCGAGGATACTCCCGTCTGCTTGCCACTTCTGGCACGACTTATTGGAATTTTGCTGCTGGAGCGATCTCCGGCGTAAGCTGTTGTAGTTATTGTCTCACCGTTTTGTTTCGGCACTTCGGTAGCGAGACCTGTTATACGGCTAACAGTAGCCTAGGGATAGTGCGATGCTGGTAACGGCATGGTGCAAAGCTTCCTGACAATGTACCCCTGTGTAAACGGTGCCTTAACTCGTGAGAGTGGGCATAGTTGGCTAACAATAAGCTGGCTGGGGGCTAGGCTGGGCAATATGGTTAACGTAAGTGAACTGTTGATAAATACCGTCAACCGCAAAGAGCGAAATATTGTTGATGCGCTCTGACCAAAAGGTACGTGGTCGGTTAATCCTTTTACATCTGGGATTACGCCGTCTTATGACCACCGGTAGATAGACAGAACCTACGTTGCTCGTGTAACTGCAATGGAACTCGGTAAGCCCGATTATTCGCCTGATTGCTGGTAACAGTAACACAGGCAGGCAATCCGTAAGGAACGCTGTTGGATAAGCGGGTAAAGGATGTCTGACCAAGCGAAGGCTGAACTGTAATGGTTCGGATAGGGGTTCTAACTTTGCCCTAACTCGAAAGAGTGCCAAATTCAGACTGGTCTTTAATCGTGTGAAGGCGTGTAAAGCCATCTAACAAATTAACCCAAGCGGGGATTAGCTATCCCCGTAAGGGCTTGGCTTTTCTCCATTTTGTGGTTATGGAGGAAAGCAAGATGAGTACGGAATGTATGTTCCATGTACCTGCGTTCTCCCACCAAGCAAACAGCTGGCATACCATTGATTGGTATGCGGTTGAGCGCAAGGTGAGAGGGCTACAAGTACGGATCGCGAAGGCGACTAAGCAACAACAGTGGCGTAAAGTGAAAGCCCTACAACGCATGTTGGTGCGCTCGTTTGCTGCCAAAGCTTTGGCAGTTAAACGGGTAACTGAAAATCGAGGCAAAAGGACTGCCGGTGTCGATGGGGAGTTATGGAGTACACCTGAGAGTAAATGGCTGGCGCTATTTCGATTAACGCGTAAGGGCTATAAGCCCAAACCGTTGAGGCGAGTTTATATTCCTAAAGCGAACGGCAAGCGTCGACCGCTTGGGATACCGACTATGCTCGACAGAGCTATGCAGGCGTTATACCTGCTGGCGCTAGAGCCTGTGTCGGAAACAACCGCCGATAGAAATAGCTATGGCTTTCGCCCGATGCGCTCAACGGCAGATGCGATTGAGCAATGTTTTGTGAACCTCAGTCGCAAGCATTCTGCCAAATGGGTGTTAGAGGGGGACATCAAAGGGTGCTTCGATAACATCAGTCATGACTGGTTACTCGCCAACATTCCATTGGATAAACGAGTACTCGGAAAATGGCTGAAAGCCGGTTACATGGAATCCGGTAAACTGAATCCGACTGAAGCTGGGACACCGCAAGGGGGAATTATTTCTCCTGTGTTGGCCAATATGGCGCTTGATGGTTTGGAAACGGTGCTTGAATCCCGTTTTGGGAAGAAGAACACTAAAGCCAGCTACAAGACCAAGGTTAACTATGTGCGATATGCAGATGACTTCATTATTACTGGTATCTCGCAAGAGTTGCTGGAAGATGAAGTAAAACCTCTCGTTGAAGCCTTTATGGCGAAACGGGGGCTGACGCTTTCGCCGGAAAAAACGGTGATAACCCATATTGATGAAGGGTTTGACTTTTTGGGGCAAAACTTACGCAAGTACAAAGGCAAGCTTTTAATTAAGCCAAGCCGAAAGAACCTGCGAACGTTCCTCCATAAAGTCAGAAACATAATTAGCGGCAATAAAACGGTGACGGCTGGTTTGTTGATATACATGCTCAACCCTGTACTTAGAGGTTGGGCAAACTATCACAGACATATCGTTGCCAAGGAAACCTTTAATTATGTTGATTATCGGGTTTGGAAAATGCTTTGGAAGTGGTGCCGACGGCGACATAAAAATCGTCGCTTTCACTGGGTTAAGTCTAAGTACTTTAAAACAGTGGGCAAACGCAACTGGGTATTTTCAGGTGAATGGGAGGAGTCGAAAATACTTCACCTATTCTCATGTAACGATGTGGTGATAAAGCGACTTACTAAGATAAAAGCAGAAGCCAACCCTTATGACTTGGCATTTGAGGAATACTTCGAGCAACGCTTAGAGCGAGCTTGGCGTGAATCAATGCAGGGCAAAAGGAAAGTGCTGATGCTCTGGCTCAGGCAGCAGCAATGCTGCGTTATGTGCCGCCACAAAATTACCAAAGAAACAGGGTGGAATATCCATCATATTGTGGAAAGGGTAAAAGGCGGTTCAGATGAGCTAGGTAATTTGGTGTTGTTGCACCCTAATTGTCATAGGCAATTGCATGTGAATAAATAGTTTAAAAAATTATTCACCACTGCTCTTGAAATACTGTATGTATGTCCACATATATTTATTAGGCAATAAAGCCTTATAAATGAGGAAATACTTATGTCAGATAACTCTCTCGAACAGTTCCCAATTAAAGAAGGAACAACAGTAAAGTTTAATACTAATGTGCCTGTTGGGTCTGAGATCATATTAAAAACTAAGGGAGGTACTATTGTTAAATTTAGAACTTCGCTTAATAACCCTGCGGAGATTTTCTCAGGGAATGATATCGAGAGTTGTACACTGAACATAGAGGAATCAGTACAAGAACTTACTTCGGTAAAGTAGTCGTTGGTCTGTACTTAGGTACTGACTTATAGAGGCTTGAGCCGTATGCGGGGAAACTCGCTCGTACGGTTCTTAGGGGGCGGCGGTGCAGTAATGCACTGCTGCTACCCGACATCATCCCCCCGGTAAAAATCTTTATTTAAAGATATTACCCGAAGGTACCTCCCCTTCAAAAGAAAGCCCCTATTAACACATGTTTTTAGGGGCTTTTTTACGATTATAGAAACTTAGTCTGATTTATAAATCATTTGATAAGAGCTATTCTAAGCTACTTACTTTTTTGATTTACTTTGCTTAGGTTTACCTTTATCTGATTTAGCAGCTTCACTGACAATCGCGTCTTTTTGCTCTTCGGTAATTAGAGCTTGATCTAAAAGCTGTTCAGCCGCTTTTGCAACACAACTGACGTATTTACCATGGTTAGCAAACTCTGACGATTCACCACATTGTGCAGCCATATGTTGTTCAACTGAACACCCTTCATAGGTTACCGCCTCTAGAGCAGGAGTGTCTGGGCAGTAATCAAAATCATTATTTACTCCATCGCCGTCAACATCGGCATCACATTCATCACCTTGACCATCCTGATCAAAGTCTAGCTGATCAGGGTTTGCAACTTCAGGGCAATTATCGACAGCATCAGGTATACCGTCTTGATCCATATCTTCATCAACGATACCTATCGGGTCACTGATAGTTGAAGCAAGGCAATAATCATCACATGAATAAGTTAATGATGCCGGCATATCATCCCATACTGCCAAAACAGTGCCGTACGTAGCATCATTTGTGTAAATTAACCAATATTGCCATCCCCAATACACATCATATAATGCACTACCATCATTAATGATTGTATAACTGCTAGGCCTTGGACGAATATCAAATGCCCCTATGCCTGAGCCATAGTTGAACATTTGCATCGCAAATTTTCCATCTTCAGTACGAAAACCATCATTATACATTTGCTCCGTAGTGTAAGTTCCAAACGTTCCACCAGATACAACTTGCTCAGAGGATATTGAGATTGTCGAACCGTTAATACTGCCATTTGTGGGTTGTAAGTGAATAGTTCCAGTCATAGCTGTCACATCTGCAAATGCCACTGCAGACACAAAACATGAGGCCACTCCTGAAATAAGTAAGTGCTTATTCATATTTATATCCTTAAATTTGGTAGGGTTGGAATGTGCATTCCAAACATCACCCAGAAGTTTAGTGAAGCAGTATGAGGCAATTTTATAAGGTGTATAAAACATTCCCGAGACATGGCGAAACGAGCTTTTCTGAAACTGCGGCTTAATATTTGTAGACAATCCCAAAAAAGTCAATTTATAACCAATAATAATTCACAAAAAGTTTACGGGTGTTACCGCAGAGATTTAAATTTAAAACCAAAAAACAGGAGAGAAATAAAAGCAATGAAAATCAACATTTTAATAATCGACAGGATTCGAGAAGTAAGAATTTAAGATAGCATGCGAGTCCAAGTTACTTTACCTAGATTATTTGTACCATTTAACAGAACAATAAACTAATAGCTAAGTTCACAAGCCCCACCATACTTCTTTTTCAACGATTGGCATGTTGAATAGGCATATCCACAACGCTTTTCACCTTTAAGTATGTGGCAGTTCTAGCTATCAGTTTTAAGCTGTCAGCTATCAGAAACTGACGGCTGACGGCTGACGGCTGACGGCTCAGTTAACCAACTCCCTCACTATCGCAAACAAGTCACTAGGTAACATGCCTCTTTCGCCTTCACGTTCTGCGGCAATATCTCCGGCTTTTGCATGTAAGGTTACACCTAAACACGCTGCTTGCTGAGGAGTAAGCCCCTGTGCGATTAGTGCCGCTATGATGCCTGTTAGTACATCGCCACTGCCTCCAACCGCAAGTGCAGGGTTACCGTCGGTACACACCCATGTTTGGTTATTATCAGCAATTAAACTGCCAGCACCTTTGAGTACACAAGTAGTGGTATAGCTACGTGCGAGCTGCTTTACCGCATGAAAGCGATTTTCTTCAATATCGCTAGCGCGACAATTAAGTAACCTTGCAGCCTCACCGGGGTGTGGTGTGATAACGGTATTAGCTAATGGGAATGACGAAGCATGCTGAGCCATTAGATTAAGTGCATCTGCATCAATAACCAGAGGCTTATTATTAGTAAAGCAATACTGCATGACTGCTTCAAAGGTTGTTTCCGACCAAGTGTCTTGACCAAGCCCTGGGCCAATAGCAACACAGGTTGCCCACTCAAGAGCGCTAATCAGATTTGTATCTGTCGCCATTAGTTCTGGCCGGCCAATACTCACAGGTAAAATAGAGCTACTATGGGTATACACTTTGACCATGCCCGCACCGCTGCGAAGCGCTGCCTCTGCGGTTAAACGAATAGCACCTGCAGTACCGGCATTACCACCAACACACAGCAATTTACCATGGCTGGTTTTATGGCTGTTGTTATCGCGCTCAGGAAGCCTAGCTTGGTTCAGATAATTGATAAGCTCAGCCGTGGGTGATGTCTGTTTTAAAAAGGCATCTTCAATACCTAAGTCATTAAACTCTAATGTCCCTGCATGCGCTCTACCTTGCCCTGTCACTAAACCTTGTTTAATCCCCACAAAAGTCACAGTAAGCGCGGCTTTTATTGCGACTCCTTGTACGACACCTGTGTCTGCATGAATGCCTGAAGGTAGATCAATAGCAACTATCGGCACTTGGCTCTCGTTAGCTGCTTTAATCAAGGTTGAAAAAGGCTCGCGTACCTTGCTTTGAATTCCCGTGCCAAGCAGGCCATCAATAATGAGATCTGCTCGCTCAATAGCACTGACATCAGCTGTTATTGCTCCTCCGGCGTCAAGCCAAGCCTGCTGAGCACTGAGCGCATCGCCTTTGAGCGGTTTATCAGATATTGCTGCAATAACCGTAACCTGTTTGCCCGCTTGTTTAGCTAAGCGAGCAACAACATAACCATCGCCGGCATTGTTACCAACGCCCGCTAACACAACGAATGTACTTGCTTTAGGAAAATAGCTGATAGCTTGCTGATAAGTCGCCAGCCCTGCTCGCTCCATAAGCTCATACAAGGTTACGCCAGAGCGCTTAGCAGCTGGTCCTTCATGGTCACGAACTTGCTCTGCTAAAAATACTGACTGCGAGAGAACAACTGACATATCTATCCTTAAATTGGCCTTTTAATCAGCATATAAGGACAGATGAGTGCAGTCAATGAGGCATAAAAAACGGCGCATAACTTACATTACGCGCCGTTTTTTAAAGCTATAGTGACTTACTCAGTGTCTGGTAAGTTGCGACCGTAGAAGATTTCTTGCATCTCGCGGGTCAGCTTAGAATAGATAACTTCTTCTTCTTCTTCCGAAAGATCTGCTGTAGAAACACCGAATAGGTAAGTATTCAAGTCAGTTTCTTTTAACATCATCTTAGTGTGGAATAAGTTCTCTTGATACACGTTCACGTCCATCATTTGGTACGCTTCTTTGGTATCTTCAGTCATGTAGTTCTGAATTGAGTTAATCGCGTGATCGATATAGTGTTTAACACCATCTACGTCACGAGTAAAACCACGTACGCGGTAGTCAATTGTTACAACATCAGACTCAAGACTGTGAATTAAGAAGTTTAACGCTTTTAATGGCGAAATAATGCCACACGTTGATACTTCGATATCAGCACGGAACGTACAAATACCATCATCAGGGTGTGCTTCTGGGTATGTGTGAACACAGATGTGGCTCTTGTCTAAGTGCGCTACCACTGTTTCAGGAAGAGGACCCGGCGCTTCATCAACGTCATACGTTGTTTGTTGCTCAATTGGCTCCTCAGAGATCAAGATTGTCACACTGGCGCCTTGCGGATCATAATCTTGGCGAGAAACATTTAGAATGTTTGCGCCAATAATATCCACAACTTCACCTAAAATATCGGTAAGGCGATCAGCACTGTACTGTTCGTCGATATATTCAATATATTCTTTACGCTGTTGTTCCGTCTTTGCGTAACAAATATCGTAAATACTAAAACTTAAGCTCTTAGTTAAGTTATTAAAGCCATGAAGCTTAATTTTATCGAAGGGTTTATTCATGCTAAACCAACCTTAAAACGAGTGAAACCTGCACCAGCAGAAATAAAAGTTCGCGGATTTTATACGAATTTCCTGCTCGGAAAAAGCGTTATTTTACCTGTTCTTGCACAACTTCATGACTATGCGTAATTTCTACTGTCTTATCAAGCATTAAGGCTACAGAACAATACTTTTCAGCAGATAATTGTACCGCTCTTGCAAGGTGCTTTTCAGAGACATTATCACCGGTAACCACAAAGTGTAGATTAATCTTGGTAAACACGCGAGGTGCTGACTCAGCACGCTCTGCAGATAGCTTAACTTGCACATCAGAAAATGACTGTTTTGCTTTTTTTAAAATACTAACAACATCAACAGATGAACAACAACCCGCTGACATTAAAACCATTTCCATTGGGCTTGGCGCAGCGCTATCGCTACCTGCATCAAAAACTACATTGTGACCTGAATTTGAAAGGCCAATAAACGTATCGCCTTCTACCCATTTTACATTCGCTTGCATGTGCTTTATCTCTTAAAGTTATTTTGCTTGATTGTAAGCAAGTCACACACAGATGCAAGGGATAAGAGGTGAGCTTTAAAGGAAAGCGAGTTGCTAACTTTGAGCTGCTCGCTTAAAGACTAGAAATTGTGTTGTGCTTTATAAGTTAGGCACTTTCGACAACAGCACTATCGAATAAGTTTTTTACTAATCCAGCAAACTCATCAATAAACGCGTGTTGTTCAACGGTTACTGTGTGATTTGTAACGCTGCTCAGCACTTCTTGTAAGTCATATACGATACCGTCGACTTCGCGAACAATTTGGCTGCGTTGTTCTGTATTAAGCTCTGTGTGTTGCTCGCAAAGTAACATGACATTTTCTGCTATCACGTCTTCAATCAGCTCTAACACTGTTGGAGCTCCTGGTTTAATTTGACCCGGCTTCTCAAAAAGCGCTAAATTTTGAGTGAGATACATGACAAGATCATCGTACCCTTGCCTATCTAAAACCATACGACTGCACACCTAATAAAAAACTATCTCTTTAGATTTAAGCAGAAAGCGCTTTTAATTGCTACCTTTGCCAAGCATCTCATACAAAAAAAGCAGCCGAAGCTGCTTTTTATAATGATTTACGATTATTAATCGATTTTTAAGCCTGGGCTTAATGTCGCTGGCATTGCTACTTTTTCAAGCTCTACCGAAGCGACAGGGTATGCACAATAGTCAGCAGCATAATATGCGCTTGCTCTGTGGTTACCTGATGCACCAATACCACCAAATGGTGCTGCACTTGATGCACCTGTGATAGGACGGTTCCAGTTTACGATACCTGCGCGAATACGACGAAGGAAATGGTCGTAATCTGCTGCGCTGTCGCTTAATAAACCAGCTGATAAACCAAAGCTTGTGTCATTCGCTTTATCAATAGCGGCATCAAAATCAGTGAAGCGGAATACTTTAAGCAGTGGTCCAAAGTGCTCTTCGTCTGGGAAGTTAGCTACATTTGTACACTCTAAAATACCCGGTGTCACAAAACCGGTATTTTCTTTGTGCGTTAGCTCAACTAACACTTCAGCGCCAAGCTCAACAAGTTGCTGTTGTGCTGTAACCATACCAGCTGCTGCTGCTGAAGAAATCATTGACCCGATGAAAGGTTGCTCTTCTGCGTCGTAGTCACCTACTTTAATAGCTTTAGTTGCTTTAATAAGACCCGCTAAGATAGCATCACCTTGCTCGCCCGCAGGTAAGAATAACTTACGCGCACACGTACAACGTTGACCTGTAGAGATAAACGCTGATTGAATAATATCGTGGATAGCCGCTTTAGTGTCAGCAACATCAGTAACGATAAGCGGGTTATTACCACCCATTTCTAAAGCTAAGATTTTACCCGGTTGACCAGCAAACTGTTCATGTAAAATATGACCAGTGCGCGAAGAGCCAGTAAAGAATAAACCGTCGATCCCTTTATGAGATGCAAGCGCTTTACCCGTTTCTACTTCACCTTGCACAAGGTTGATTACACCTGCAGGGAGACCCGCCTTTTGCCATAACTTTAACGTTAACTCAGCAACTGCTGGCGTTAGCTCAGAAGGTTTAAATACCACGGTATTGCCTGCTAATAGTGCAGGTACAATGTGACCATTTGGTAAGTGACCAGGGAAGTTATAAGGGCCAAACACAGCTACAACACCATGAGGCTTGTGGCGGATCATCGCGCGACCTTGTGGCATTGGGTTTTCAACATCGCCTGTACGCTCTAAAAATGCTTTTTCAGAGATAGCAATTTTACCCACCATCGCACCTGCTTCAGTGCGTGTTTCCCAAAGTGGTTTACCTGTTTCTTGTGCGATAGCAATCGCTAATTCTTCGCTGTGCTCTTTCAGTGTTTCTGCGAATGTTTTTACAATCGCTAAACGCTCTGCAAATGTTTTATCAGCCCAGCTGTAAAACGCTTCACGTGCAGCAGCGACTGCGCCGTCTACTTGTTCGGCTGTAGCAGTGTTTGCTTGCCAAATTACATCGTTATTTGCTGGGTTTACAGATTGAAAAGTATGACCAAGGCCTGCTTGCCATTGACCATTAATAAATTGCGCTGCATGAGTCATTAATATGTCTCCTGAATTCTATAGTTCTGCAAGTGATACTGAATCACCCGCTTCTAAGTGAAGTGCTTTTGCTAATTCACTTGAGATTGTGATGCTATCGGCATCACATGATAGGCTAACTTGAGTCACGGTTGCTCTAAAATCAGCAATTTTATCATTTGCTAACAATACCGTGGTGTCGCCTTGGCTTTCACCAATTTCAACTTTAACTGTGTGGGCATTTCTGACTGTAGCAATGTTATCTACTTTTGCTTCAACAGTTGGGCCTGCATCAAAAATGTCTACATAACCATTAAAGGTGAAACCTTCGCTCTTTAATAGTTCAATCGCAGGGCGTGTGTTGTCATGTACTTGACCAATCACAGCTTGTGCATCTTTGCTCAGTAAGTTGACGTAAATTGGGTATTTAGGCATTAACTCAGCAATAAATACTTTCTGACCAATACCCGTTAAGTAATCTGCCGTTGGAAAGTCCATTGAGAAAAAGTGCTCTTCTAGCCATTGCCAGAATGGGCTTTCGCCGCTTTCGTCAGACACACCACGCATTTCAGCAATGACGGTGTCAGCAAAACGTTCTCTATGTTGATTAATAAACATAAAACGCGCTTTTGAAAGCAATTTACCGTTATTGTTTTTACGGTAGCCATCTTTTAAGAATAATGTACATAGCTCAGTTGCACCGGTGTAATCATTACACAGGGTTAAAATATCAACGGCTTTATACACGTCTAGCGTACGAGAAGAATGAATTACTTTGCTTAAATGATAATGATAAAAAGCATCATCTAAACCAACAGCGGCTTCAATACCCGAAGTCCCTACAACTTCACCCGTTTCGCTATCTTCAAGAACAAACAAGTAACCTTCATCACCTGGCTGCTGTGCTGCTTTTGCAAATGAGCTGACAGAATGATCAATTTTCTTTTGTAATAACTCTTCATTATTAGGCAAAGACGTAAAGCCATGGCCTGACTCAACAGCAATCTTTACTAACGCTTGGTAATCGCTTTGCTGGATTGGGCGAAGGATCATCATAAGTCCGCTTGCTCCCTTATAAATAACGGTAAATTAAGAAATGTGGGCAAGCTTAACTTGCCCTGAAATGACAGTTTCGTTTAGCCGTTAACGACTTTTGCAACTGCTTTTTCGAAACGAGCCATACCTTCGCGGATATCAGCTTCTGGAATTACAAGTGACGGAGTGAAACGAACAACATCAGCGCCAGCAACTAAAGACATAACGCCTTCTGCAGTACCAGCTACTAAAAACTCTTTTGCACGACCTTTGAATTGCTCTGTTACTACAGCACCAATTAATAGACCTTCGCCACGGATTTCAGTGAATACATTGTACTTTTCGTTAATCGCAGTTAGTAACTCACGGAATAACGCTGACTTTTCTTTAACGCCGTTAAGTACCTCTGGTGTATTTACTGTGTCGAATGCAGCTTCTGCTACTGCACACGCAAGTGGGTTACCACCGTAAGTAGAACCATGAGTACCTACTTTTAAGTGCTTAGCGATATCAGTTGTGGTGATCATCGCACCGATAGGGAAACCACCACCTAACGCTTTTGCAGTCGTTAAGATATCAGGAGTTACATTTAAACCTTGATAAGCATAAAGCTCACCCGTACGGCCAACACCTGTTTGTACTTCATCAAAGATAAGTAGTGCATTATGCTTAGTACATAACTCACGAACACCTTCAACAAACTCAGCAGTCGGAGAAATGATACCGCCTTCACCTTGCAGAGGCTCCATCATTACTGCACATGTGCTGTCTGAGATAAGCGCTTCAAATGCAGCTAAATCGTTGTAGTCACAGTGAACGATATCACCAGGTTTTGGACCAAAACCATCAGAGTATGCAGCTTGACCGCCTACTGTTACTGTGAAGAAGGTACGGCCGTGGAAACCTTTGTTGAATGAGATAATTTGTGACTTTTGCTCACCAAAGTTATCAAGTGCAAAACGGCGTGCAAGTTTAAGTGCCGCTTCGTTAGCTTCTGCACCAGAGTTAGCAAAATATACTTTTTCAGCGAACGTTGCGTCAGTTAGCTTTTTAGCTAAGCGAAGCGCTGGCTCATTAGTCATTACATTTGATAAGTGCCAAATTTTTTCGCCTTGCTCTTTTAATGCACTTACAAGAGCTGGGTGACAATGGCCAAGACAGTTAACAGCAATACCACCAGCAAAATCGATAAATTCGCGACCTTCTTGGTCCCATACGCGAGAGCCTTCGCCTCGAACTGGAATAACACTTGATGGTGCATAGTTAGGAACCATTACTTGATCAAATAATTCGCGATTGACTGTCATTTTATATCCTCATAATTGTAAGCACACTCAGAGTAAGGTGGCGCTCTAAAGCTAAACTAAGCCATTTTACTTAGCCGATTGAGCTTAGCGCAAAATCTCCAAAATTACTCTTTGGTTCAATTTTCATTCATCCATTATTCCAGAAAATTTTCGTCCTGTCTCTTAGAAAACTTTCATGTAGCCCTTGAAAATAAAGGGCTTGAGATATTTTTTCATGGATAGTGAATAACTATTTGAAGGCTATTTTTTGCTCTAAATACTATAAAAAGGCGTACAGCTAGTGAGCCAAGCAGAGGCTAAAGAGAAAAAATTTGTCACTGCGGATTGATAAACAATGAATGAATAGTCGCAAAAAAATTAACAATTTTTTTAATTAATTTGAATATGAAAGCGATCAAAATTGCATTTTGCTAGCTGATCAAGCTCTTCTTTAGTGAAATCGAAGTGTGCAAACCAACGTTCAGTTTCGTCATTTTCGACTAGTTGATGCTCATTTAAACTTAAATACTGAGCGTAACAACGTGCTTTTAAAATCACCTTAGTAAGCGGCAAATACTCATCGTTTTTAGCTAAAGGTGTAGTTAACTGCTGCATCACCGCATTAAATGGCAAATACCTAAAAGCCATTTTCTCAATTACGGTCGCAGTTACCTTCATCGACTGCTTATTTAGCAAGGTGCTTAAAAATAAAGGATCCGGTTTTAGTTCTAATAAAGCTGTGTGTAGATCTTTCTTTTGCTCATCACGGGCTTTTGTTACTTGGCGCTGCCAAACTAACTCGAAAATACGAAGATATATGCGAACAAGCGCTATCTTACCCACATCGAGTAGCATACCTAAAGTAAACGCATGCACCTCATTTACACCATTAAGCTTCGCAATCTCTTGAGCTGCGATAGCACACGCCATTGAATTATCACGAAGTCGACGTTTTAACAGCGGGAATGGTTCTGTACTGTGTGGCATCCAATGGCGTACCGCAAAGGTTGGCACCACAAACTTTAAGTTATCTAAGCCAATGTAGCGCAGCGCTAACTGTGGGTTATCGACTTGAACTGATGTGTGTTTATTACGTTGTTTTCGGTAAAAAGGCAAATTCACAAACGCGACAAGCTCACGGCCTAACCAACTTAAGTCTTTAACTAAGGGCTCTAGTCGACCTACTGAGGCTGAACGCACTGCTAAAATATCTAAAATAGCAGGTACGCTATCTTGAATCCCTATAGTTTCATGAATTACTGAATCAATGTCTTCAAGCTGCTTATGCATGGCAGCCTCAATCACTTGGTGTAATTGCTTGCTCGCCTGTGCACGGTATTTATGGTGAGCTGTACTGCTCTTTTGACGTTTTTTCTCGGCAGCAACTTCTACTTCTAATAGAGTTCGCTGTTCCATTGATTCGCCATAGTCGATTTCTAGGGTGTGAATAAAGCCAATTTGACGCTGTGCAAAACTGTGACCCAGCAAAAGATCGTGCGCGCGCTCATTAAGCACCATCGCAGTCCTTTGTTGTCGGGTTTCTTCGGTCATTTGCACAGGCGTATTGTCGGTCATATTTGTTAATTCACTAGCCTAAGGTTAGAAGCGAGTTAAAAAGTTAGCAAGTAATTCAAGCCCTTGTTGGGTCAAAATTGCTTCGGGGTGAAATTGCACTCCTTCAAGTGCTAAATCATTATGCATGATCCCCATAATTTCATCAAAATCAGAATTTTGTTCTGTCCAGGCAGTAATAGTAAAGTCGCTAGACAGGCTTTGTTTATCCACTACCAAAGAATGGTACCGGCATACCGTCAGCGGGTTTGCCAAACCGTTAAACACACCTTGATTGGTATGCTTAACTAACGACGTTTTACCATGCATCACTTGCTTGGCACGAATAACATCAGCACCTAGAGCCTGAGCAATAGTTTGGTGCCCCAAGCAAATACCAAGAATTGGCAACTGCCCTTTTAATTGTTCGACCACTTGCAAGGAAATCCCCGCTTCGTTTGGTGAACATGGCCCAGGCGACAGTACGATGTGCTCTGGGTTAAGTTGTTTAATCTCAGCAATGCTGATCTCATCGTTTCGTTTAACTAATACATCTTGGTCTAAGCGCTGAAAATATTGCACTAGGTTGTATGTAAACGAATCATAATTGTCGATCATTAACAGCATTGCGTGTAACCCAAAATTACTCAGTCAAAATAATGAAGGCGCATTTTACCCCAAGCGTTCATAAATGTCGGCAAAAAATGGGGTATTACTCAGCGATTAAATGCGCTGTAAGGTCAGCCCTTTCTTGCTCATTAAGTTTTTGCGAACATTTATTTGCGAAGTCGTAACGTACTAGTACGGTTTTACCAACGGCACAGCAGTTATCTTGCTGCCAAGCCTCTTGACGCAGTACAAATGAACTAGAGCCAATGTGCTCAACACTGCTTTTCACTGTGACATCATGGCCATAAAACAACTCACCGACAAAGCTTACTTCAACCTTAGCAATAATCAGTTTCCACTCATAAGGGTTTAAATCGGGCGTAAAAAACCTGAAAATAGGCGCTCGGGCGGCTTCAAACCATACAGGGAGTACGGTATTGTTGATGTGCCCTAGCACATCTGTTTCGCTAAAGCGTGGTGTGATAGTTTCAGTAAACATAGTAACCCTATAAAAAATATAAACTAAAGGTAGCTCATGACGGACTTTATTCGCGTATACGAAAACGCCCTCAGCAAAGAATTTTGCGACAACTTTATCACGGTATTTGAACAAAGCCCGCATTTAAAACAAGGCATTACCTCCGGCGGAGTAGATTTAGCGAAAAAAGACAGCCGCGATTTATACCTTAATAACCACCCTGAATACGCTGAGCAACTTAAACACGTTCAACAAACGACTGCGGGTTACATCTTCAAATACCTTGAAGAGCATATTTTTATGATGATTGGTGCCTTTGGTTTAAAGGTTTACCATCCGCAAACAGGCAAACCTGTTGACCTAACACAAGATAACTTTGAAGAAGTCGGCAAACCACAATTGCCATTACTCGTGCAGCAAATTTTCCGCATGGGTCCAATTCAAGCACAGAAATACGATATCAATAAAGGTGGTTACCCTTATTGGCATAGCGAGGTATATCCGCAAGCAGGCCACAACGAGGCACTACACCGCGTGCTGTTATTTATGTTCTATTTAAATGATGTAGAAGAAGGTGGTGAAACAGAATTTTACTATCAACAACGAAAAATATCGCCTAAACAGGGTTCTATGGTCGTAGCACCGGGCTATTTTACCCACACGCACCGTGGTAATAAGCCAATTTCAAATGATAAGTATATTTTAACCTCGTGGGTCTTATTCAACCGCGCGGAACAAATATATGGCCAACCACAATCCTAGCGGTAATAAGCAGCCCACTCGGGCTGCTTATAGCTTAATTAAAACTAACAACTCAGATTTAACCTGCCAGTAATTGATCAAATAAATCAAAAACCTTATCAAGCTCTTCAGTCGTGTTGTAGTGCATGCAACCAATGCGTACTACGCCGCCGGTTTCTAATACACCGAGTTGCTTACATAAGCCTTGAGCGTAGAAATTACCATCCCACACACAAATATGTTGCTTACCTAAAAATTCAGACACAACACGTGGCTCGATGCCTTCAAAAGTTAAAGCAAAAGTCGGTGTGCGATAAGCTATACGCTCTAGATCATCAATACCAAATAACTTGATACGTGGGTAATCTGCTAAACGAGTTAAGAAATGCTTACTTAATGCCATTTCGTGTTGTTTAGTAATAGCAAATGCAGCCGCGAGTTTTTCTCTGCGTGAATGACTATCATCAAGTTCACTAATTGCAGCAATGTAATCAACAGCAGCAATTAAGCCAGCTAGCGCTTCAAAGCTTTGCGTACCCGTTTCCCAGCGACCTGGCGCAACATCTTTTGCAGGTTCAACTTTATATGGTGTGAAACCTTCAAGGTGCTCACGTTTGCCATAGACAATACCAAGGTGAGGACCAAAGAACTTATATGCCGAGCAGGCTAAGAAGTCACAATCAAGTGCTTGTACGTCTACAAGCTCATGAGGTGCGTAATGAACGGCATCAACATACACTAGCGCACCAACAGCATGTGCAAGCTCAACGATGCGTTTAATGTCATTAATTGAACCCGTCGTGTTCGACGCATATGTCACAGCAACAAGCTTTGTTTTGCTAGATAAAAGGCTTTCAAAGTGTGCCATATCTAGGCTGCAATCAGCTTCGTTGATAAGGGTAGTTTTTACTGTCGCGCCTTTATCTTCAGCAGCTTGCTGCCAAGATGATACGTTTGAGAAGTGATCGGCATTGGTGACGATAATTTCATCATCAGCAGTCCAATCACGTGAGATGGCACGGCTAAAGCTAAACGTTAAACTTGTCATGTTTGCACCAAACACGATTTGCTCTTTAGATGGCGCATTTAATAAATCGGCTGCAGCTTGGCGAGCATTTGCCATTAACTCTACCGTTTTATCACTTGAGAAAAATGCGCCGCCTAAGTTTGAGTTGTAGTAACCCAAATAAGCAGTCATAGCACTTAAAACTGACTGTGGTACTTGCGAGCCACCTGGGCCATCAAGAAAAATCGGTGACTGACCTGCCACTTGTTGCATAAGTGCAGGAAATTGGCGACGTAATTGCGTTAAGTTCATGAGATACCCTTACGCAGTTAGTACGAAGCAATCAAGGTAACCTTCTTTGCTTGCATCTAATTTATTCATTGGTGTAGCGTTGTGCCATACTTCACGGTCATTAATCAGTGCGAACATGCCATCTTTAATTTCCATTTTGAAACATGGCTCAGCTTGTTGGTGTTCATAAACAAGCAGCTCACCACCTTCTAGGTTTTCGTGTGATACACCACATACACATACGTGATCAAAACCATCTTGGTGAACACCTTCAGGTGCAGCTGGAGTGTCACTGTCGATCGCAAGCATTCTGAATTGATGAATTTCAATATCGCGATCATCGCTGATACCCGTCATATCGCGGAACTGATTAACTATTTGCTTCATGCCATCAGTCGCTAATAAGCTATCTTCTAGATTTTCATAGGTGCGCTCAACATTACCTTGGAAGGTATTAATTGAGTCATCTTGCACGAATGCTTTTGTTGGTTGTAGTTTTAATTCACCATCAACAACTTTGATTACTGAATAACGACGCTTACGAAATTCACCATCTGCGTATGGATTAGCAGGTAGGTTAGCAAAAGAGGGCTTAACTGCGTCAATATGCGCTTGGCTTACAAAACGAAGTTGTAGAAGGTTCTGGTTGTTTAAGGCTGTCATTACATTCTCGCTTGTTAGAATTGAGATTGAGTTATGAATTTTCATCCATTAATAATGTGAGCATTTTAATGCAACCAGAGAGGAAAATTTGCGTTTAAATGTAAACTACAGCGGTAAGCTGATCATGATTAAGATCTAAAGGCGTCATTTTGTGAAATTTTAATGCAGAAACAGAAATAGCCGCAATATGCGGCTATTTAAACAACATGAGATGATATTTACGGGTTTAATTCAACAAACTCAACGTCAACCTCACATGAGGCTGTTATTGGCCCTACTTCATAGTAATCCGCAGAATGCCAAATGCCATCACAACCTGTTACACTTGCTACTTCATAACCTGTATCCGGGTATAGGTAGATGCCTCTGGTTTCACCATCCTGTAAATGCATTTCTGTATCACTGACACTGCCATTACCTGTGATATTCACAGTTACTGTGTAGCTTAAACTGTAAAAAATATTGTAATAACCTTGATTATCACGAAGATCATCTAAATAAGCCTGTGTTTCCGCTGATAATGGGTTACTTTCAAAATTTAAGTTTGCGTAGTTATTTGTAATACCTTCTATCCCACTCACAGTACGTAGCGGGTTATTCCATGCAGAAACATATTCCAGATTAGTATTATTAGCAAAGTCAATTTGTGTTACAGCTGTACTTTGTAAATAAAAATGCTGTAAAGATGTCATTGTGCTTATATCTAACTGAGTTAATAAATTATTCCCCCAAATATCTAACGTTTGTAATTGTTGAGGATTAGCAATTGTTGAAAAATCAGTAATGCTAGAGTCCCCCACAGACAGATAGATTAAACGAGTAAACGGTGAGAAATCAAAGCTTGTATAGTCTTGACCACCGATACCAAGTCTAGACACATGGTAAATCTGCTCCCAAGGAACTAAAGACTGTTCAACGCCCCTAAGACTTATATTTGTAAGCGAGGACAACAGAGAAAAGTCTAAGTTGCTAATAGCTGTATAATCAAGAGATAAAGACTCAAGATTATTCAGATTGGATAAATCCAATTCATTAATAGCTAGGTTGCTTGCATTTAATACTACAAGTTGATTATTCTGGAAAAGATCAAGCTCTAATAAACGGTTATTATTAATTATGAGCTCCTCTAGTAGTATATTGACATCTAGGTCAATTGATAATAATTCATTATTTTTAAGAGCAAGATGATTAAGGCTTGGGGCTTGACTTAAGTCTATGCTTGTTAATTCATTCTGCGATAAATCTAAACGCACCAAGTTAGTATATTCAGACAATTCTATACTTTTTAATTGATTTGAAGTTAAATAAAGCTCTGTAATAATACTAGGATCATAAACCAATAGTGAGGTAACTCCAGAATTATGGATACCTATAATTCTTAGGTTAGAGTACTGTGATAAATCAATATCCCCACTTCCTAGATTCAGCTCACTTATATGAAATGCTTCTAAGTTGCTAAAAGACTCTAATCCTTCCAGAGATTTTACTTCTCCGTTTCCACTCCATGCACAAAATAGCTCTGTCGTTTCTTCTAACCGAGTGTAGCCAGAATTATCTACACACATTGCAAGCACAGTGTCGGTGATATTTGCCTTTATAGATAGTGGGACTAACTCTTTAAATGTCACATCAATCTGGCAACTTTGGCTCACAAAGGAAATTTCATAGTTTCCTTCATCGTTAATAAAACCTTCGCAGCCAGAAATTGTATCTAATTCATAACCCGAATTTGGATTGATTGATGTCCACCAGTTTGAGCCATGACGTACAATACTTTCATCTCCGACAGCTAATGAGCCATTTTCATCACTGTTAACTGTAATCGTGTGCTCTGGCGCATCAAACGATAAGTAAACTTTATCTTCCTCAAGGCAACTATTACCTTTTAAGTATTTACAAAAAGTAATATCACGACGGTTATTATCAATAAGCTCTATAACCGTATCTTGACCATCAAGTATTAACTCCAGTTTACCGTCAAGCAGCTCAATATTAATCGGCTCAGCATCATCTAGTTGGAAAGTATAATATTGCTTATCAAGTTCAGCATCATAATCACTATAACTCACTGACCAGCGAGCAATACCGTTATCGTCATTTTGATATAGGGTAAAGCCCATATCGTAATCTTCAAATTGATCAACCTTAGTTGAGCTTGAATAATCGTGGACATATAAATAAGCATAAGAATCAATCAGTTGATTATCATTATAATAATTTGTTAAGCGTTCAACATAGTAGCGATTACCATCTACCGCGACTAATGTATATTCAAACTCACCATATAACTCGCAATTAGCCTGTGAAATATCACACCAGTCTACAGGTTGCCAAGTTTCAGTATCATAATAAAGATCGCGCTTTAAGTGACCATCTTCAAACCCTTTTTGGTATAAACTAGTGTTAAAGGTAAAGAAAACCTGACCATCGTCATACACTTGAATATCAGCCCAGTGCGAGTCTAAATCATGGCCTTCCCTGAACTCATGCCGACCAGCAAAATTAGCAGCAGAGATTGCTTGCACATTTCTGCGTACTAGGATGCCTGAGTCAGTATAACTGCCATCATCATCAGAGCCTGATACGAGGAATTGGTAGCCCACATTAATATCTTTGGTGAAATAAACTGTTTCTGTAGAATTATTTTCAATAGAAGTTATCGTTAAGTGTTCATCGGTAATTTGCCAACTAAAATTTTCTAGTTCATTCGTTGTTACATCGGTGAAACTACCTTCCCCATTTTCATTTAATGACATGATTAAAATGCTGTTATCATAAGTAGCATCTCCTACTGTCCACTCTCCAAGTAGCTCCAATTCTGTTGTGGTAATATAATTAGTCTCAGTGTGCAAATATACATTGGACTGCTCGGTACCTGAGCGAATCCAAACGTCATTTTCATAATATTCATAAGTAATAATAGACCAGTACCAGTTAGTCCCCTTTTCAGGATAAGCCGTTAGACTAACACTACTTATTTCTGTACGGTAATGAGTTTCAACTTGCTGCTCACCAACAAATGGAAAAGCAATATATTCATCAATAACAATACTGTTTACTGGTATTATCTCTATACTATTATTAACTTCAGACCAAGTAATGGCATCCTTTCTATCATAAGTGAAAGAACCACTTTGATCTTCATTTAATAAAAGCTCATAAGCTGGTGCATTATATAAATCACTGTTATTTATAATATATTCGCCAGCGGCTAATAATGCAGGTTTAAACGTTGCGGTAATATCGCAATCCGCACCTGTGGTATAGACAAGGTAATAATCTCCTTCGATATATCCTTCGCATCCTGTAATTTCATCAACAACATACCCTTCATCAGGGCTAATTACGAAAGACGCATATTGGTACCAATACGAAGTTTGGCTACTAGGTGAGAGGCTACCATTCTGAGATGGGTTTACTGTTAACGTAATTTTAGGGCGCTTAGGTAAGTAACTAATTTGCGTATCAGTTGAACAACTGCTTCCTTGCTGATATCGGCAAATAGTAATAGCATTTTCATCTGCAGAAACCAGTTCAACAAACCACGTATTACCATCAACTTGGTAGCTTAATACGCCATCATTGAACGTTGCCATATGCTCAACACCATCAAAGCGGACAACATACTTTACTTCACCTAAATCATTATATTGACTGTAAATAGCATCTGTTGAACTATCATCTTTGTAAAGAGAAATAGAACCATCTAATAGCTCTTCAGTAAAGGCAGAGTATGAAAAGTCTTTACTATATTCATAAATGAATACCGATTTAACTTCATCATATGCCTCACCACCCATAGTGTAATAAGTTAGCGTCCTAATTATGTAATAGGTGCTACCAACAATATTAATGAATTCATGTTGCATTTCACTTTCAAGGTAACAGTCATCAGCAAAGCCATCACAGCTTGATACAAGACCATATGTTTCTGAATAAAAGCGTTTTCTAGAGAAATTGCCATCTTCAATATGACCTTGGAAACCTGAATAATCTAAACCAATAGCGACACTACCATCAGGGTAAATATTCAAATCATAAGATTGAGAAGTACCAACAAAACCATGCCAACGACCAATAATATCCTCATCGGTTGTTGTCACATTCGCTTTTTTAACCATTAAACCTGTTAATGTATTACTTGGCTCATCAAAACTAGTGTCTAATGCAACAACTTGGTAGCCCGCAGAGAGAGCTTTTGTAAACCAAAACGCAATTAACCCAGTTTCACCGTTTTCATCATAACTAATAGATAACTTAGTATCATCGAGCTCCCAACTAAATACCTCACTACTCTCACCCGTTACATCCCCTGTACCATCGGCATAAAAGCGCAAAGTTTCAGGTTCATCATCAGATGACGCAGAATCGTAATCATTGTCTCTTAAGTCTAAAACCCATGTGTTTTCGGTTAACTCAGTAGTATTTAGTGCTATTGTTTTAGCCTTATCAATCAGGTTTGTTGTATAGGTTCGAGTAACTGAAGGTTCCACAACGGGTTCACTACCATTTTGGTAGTCCAATGTTCGTTGTGTGGTTTGAGTCACTTCAATCGTTCTGAAAACCTCATTCTCTGCTAAAACTTGAAAACTAATATCTGTTAATTTTGTTTGCTCAATATAAGATTCATTACCATCGTTATATTCATCGGTGTAAGTCACTACACTATTTGCCAGCGCTAAGGTATAAACCCCAGACTCTTTACTCATTGTCAGTGTTGAGCTTGTATTTGCATTAAGTTCACCCGTACCGTCACTTGCCATAAAGAGGTGATATGCATCATTGTTATAATAACGAGGTGAGTTAACTATAAAATCACCAACAATAGGCTCATCGCTATCAGAAACTAAGTTTTCATCTTTTTTAATTTCTTCTTTCGTCTCTTCAATGAGATCTGGATCTTTCTCATTTACTTCATCTTCAAAATTCTTAGCGATATCTCCGTCACTGACAAGATCGAGTGTGCTTTCGACGCCTTCAGGGAGAACATAATCTGCATTATCCACGATGATTTTGATGAGAGTTGCCAATAAGATCTTTTCGTCAGCATCAACATTTAGCAGTGCTGCGTTTAGCTCTTCGACTGATTGAGGTTCTTCATTATTACGTGTTAAAAGCGCATATTCTGCGGTCGTTACATTCGTGATGTTGACGCCAAAGTTGTCTTCACTATCAAGCGTATTATCCTCACCAGCCTGTTCCAATAACGCTTGAATTGAGCTTAGCTGTGAAACAAAAACAACCCCAGGGTTGGTGCTATCAAGACCTTTTGCTTTAACCAGCACAAGCTTATCACTTGCAGATTCGTCCACAACAAGCTCAATCGTATAGCGACCGGTTTGATCTGCATTGACCGAAAAGACGTCACTACCAACATTAATCTCTAACTCTGCATTAGCAATTGGCTGATCCGTTACTATCCCGGTAATTGTCACTGTTGAAACATTTCGTTTAAATATAACGCTATGCTTTGCTGAAGTTGTTGCTCCATCGTTATCGGTTACAGTGACAGTGAAATTAACCGTTGTATCAGCGTCTATATCGGGTGTTTGAAAAGTAGCTTCAGCACTCGTTAATCCATCACTTTGTACAAAGTCAAAACTAGCATCAGATGTCCAACTGTAAGAGGCAATGCTACCGTCACTATCTGTGGCAGCGGCACTTAATTTAAAAGAAGCCTGCTCTGCACCTTCTGATTCGGCACTAATAGTAACTGTTGGACTTTGATTAACGGGGTCAACAGGATCAAGTTTAGTTTCAGAGTCACTACCTCCCCCACACCCAACTAAAAATAAGGTACCAAAAACCGCGGCTAACAGCCGCTTTTGAATTAACATATCTTTACTCCATTATATTCACTTATAGCAGGGAAACTCTTAGCTATTTAAACGCTAAATCCCTTAACGTTGATAAAAAGCCACAGCGAACTGTGGCTCTTGGTTTACTCAATTAATTGCTTTTCTTACTTGCTGAAGCTGCTCCTGAAAAGAGAGGCCTCTCAGATCACCCAAACCAGCAGCCATGGTCAGTGCATAAATTTCACTTTCTAGACTCAGCATGTGCGCTTCAACAGTGTCTTTATCAATAGCCAATTTTTGGGCTAAGTACTCAGCATAAAGGCTATTAATACGATCGATTTGTAATGACAATAAAGCAGCTTTTTGTTTAACTTGCTCGTACTTACGATAGTTAGCTTTACTAAATGTTTCTCCTTGCTCTAATTGTTTTCGAACGTCCTGATAAACTGTCGGAAATATATCGACTTTTTTTGAGTTAGCTAACCCATAAATTTTTTCGATATACTGAGAGAAATAAAACTGTACAACGGCGTCTTTTTCTAAATCAATGAGTTGCTCTAATAGCTTAGGTACATACTCAGCAACTTGCTGCTCTTGCCCGTCAATGAGCATTTCCTTTAATTGTTGATGTTGCTTATCGAGCTCTCGATAACGCTTTTCATAAGATGTTTCAGCATCCAATTGATCTAAAATGGCAAACTCATCTCTAATTGGCTGTAAAACCGATGTGATCCTTTGCTTGGCAAGCTGCGCTTCAGTAACCAAGGAAATGACCTCCTGACTTTGAGACATGACTTCATCTGCAACCGTATCAGATGAGAACAGTGACGCACTTTTTAAAGCATGTTCAGGAGCTAAACGCAGTTCATTAAACTCAGGCTCAAGCACCGCCCAAACTTTACGAGCCTTAGCTACACGCTCCTCATCAAATTGCGCTAAGTTCTCCGTATCTATTTGGTTATAAGCTGTAAGTGCTTCTTGGAAAACACTTTGGGCTTTTTCATAGGCTGCCTGTATTTGTTCGGGGGTCGCCTGTTCTTCTCCTGTAATACTACTCGCAAGAGAACCTAAATCTTGCTGAACAGAATCAATGGTTTTACACCCTGATAAAGAGAATAAAAGTAATGAGCTAATTATGGCGAACTTGTTCATTAATAGCTCCACTGCAAACCAACTGCAAAAGACACATTACTATATTCGACTTCAGGTACGCGCAAACGTTGACCATTTTCAAGATTCTTAGTCACTATATCGCGAGATTTGTATTGCGCATCAATACCGCCCATTAACGCAATATGTGACATTATTTGATAACGTAGCCCGACTCGTCCTAACACACCCCAGCCATTACAACTGTCGGTTAATGTAGTTGTTTCAAATTGAGTATTTTGAATTTCAGAGTACATGGGTGTACTCAATTCAGCTTCTGCATACCAGCTGTACTTATTAAAACTGTCTTTTAAACGACTATCGTAACGGGCACCTAAAGTAAGCAAGATACCTATTTGATCTTCTGACACAGAGACCACGGGGCGTAGCTGGGAGTTATAATCTTGTTGGTCGCCCACATTGTTCGCGTTATTCATACCCGGTAAGGTAAAACGAGCGGGGTTATCTGGATCATCTGAGATAGCAAGCAGTGCCTCATCAAATGCCGCTGCACCTGGTTGCACAAAAGCAAAATTTGAGCGTGTAAAACTAGAAGTAAAAAACTTAGTGCCTAAAGTAAACTGTATGGCTTTTGAAAAATTATAAGCACCTTTAAAACCGATCTCATTCGCTTTTGTTTTAAATGCATTTTCTTGAATATCGCCAAACTCTGCCAAATACCAAGTTTCAGTTTCAATTTCGGTAGAAATTGTTGCAGCACTTTCAATATAGAATCCCCAATTATCATCAATCCCTGTGTATGAAATTTGTCGTATTGCGGGATTGGTCACATCAATTGACTGACTCAACTTGCCAAACCCTGCTACATCATTGAGAGTCTCACTATAGCTAATCGTTTCAAAACCGAGTCGGACTTCACTAAAAGAGGGGTTAACAGCAAGAGCCGAACCACTAAGGGGGAGTAAAAGAAGAAGTGCTTTCATTGTTCAATTCCTTGATTTGCAAAATCTATGCAGCCAAGAAATAATGTCCGCCCTCCTTGGTTACAACATTAAACACAAAGTTACAACTGTTAACTTTTAACTTTTAACTTTTAACTTTTAACTTTTAACTTTTAACTTTTAACTTTTAACTTTTAACTTTTAACTTTTAACTTTTAACAATAATCAGTGTAGACAAATGTATTAATTTTACAAACCAAACTGAACAAAAACTTAATAAAAAAGCCCGCTAGGTGCGGGCTTTTATACTAGTAAATTTAATTATTACTAATTAAACAGCTTGCTGAACGATTACTTGGTCTGCCTTTTTAGTGTATTGAGGCATACGGTGGAAGTTCAGGTAACGATAAGTATCAGCTGCAGTTGCATTGATCTTATCTGAATACTCTTGGTACTCAGCAGGTGTAGGTAATTTACCTAAGATTGCCGCTACTGCTGCAAGCTCTGCTGATGCTAAGAATACGTTAGCGCCAGTACCTAGACGGTTAGGGAAGTTACGCGTAGAGGTAGAAACAACAGTTGCTTTATCAGCAACACGTGCTTGGTTACCCATACATAGTGAACACCCTGGAGTTTCGATACGTGCACCTACGCGACCAAAGATACCGTAGTAACCTTCATCAGTAAGCTGGTCTTTATCCATCTTCGTTGGTGGTGCAACCCAAAGTTGAGTTGGGATACGACCACTAAAACCATCTAGTAGTTTACCTGCAGCACGGAAGTGACCGATGTTAGTCATACAAGAACCGATGAATACTTCATCGATTTTCTCGCCTGTTACGTCAGAAAGAAGACGTGCATCATCTGGGTCATTAGGAGCACAAAGGATTGGCTCTTTGATGTCTGCAAGATCGATTTCGATTACATGCTTGTACTCTGCATCAGCGTCAGCTTCCATAAGTTCAGGGTTAGCTAACCACTCTTGCATTGCATTGATACGACGCTCAATCGTACGTACATCACCGTAACCTTCAGAGATCATCCACTTAAGCATTACGATGTTTGACTCAAGGTATTCAGCAATAGACTCTTTCGAAAGTTTAACTGTACAACCTGCCGCTGAACGCTCAGCTGATGCATCAGAAAGTTCGAAAGCTTGCTCAACTGTTAGGTGCTCAACACCTTCGATTTCTAGTACGCGACCAGAGAATTCGTTGATTTTACCTTTCTTCTCAACTGTTAGAAGGCCTTCTTTAATACCGTAGTAAGGGATCGCATGAACTAGGTCACGTAGTGTGATACCTGGCTGCATTTCACCTTTGAAACGTACTAAAATTGACTCAGGCATATCAAGAGGCATTACACCAGTTGCTGCTGCGAATGCTACCGCACCTGAACCCGCAGGGAATGAAATACCTAGAGGGAAACGAGTATGCGAGTCACCACCAGTACCTACTGTATCTGGTAATAACATACGGTTTAACCATGAGTGGATTACACCGTCACCTGGACGTAGTGATACACCGCCACGATTCATGATGAAATCAGGAAGTGTGTGGTGAGTGTTTACGTCGATTGGCTTAGGATAAGCAGATGTATGACAGAAAGATTGCATAGTTAGATCTGCAGAGAAACCTAAACATGCTAGATCTTTAAGTTCGTCACGCGTCATAGGACCTGTTGTATCTTGCGAACCAACAGTTGTCATTTTCGGCTCACAATATTGACCAGGACGTACGCCAGGCATGTTACATGCTTTACCAACCATCTTCTGAGCTAATGTGAAGCCTTTACCAGAATCAGTTACAAGAGCAGGCTTGCGGAAGATATCTTCAGCTTCCATACCTAGTGATGCACGCGCTTTATCAGTTAAACCACGACCGATGATTAGTGGAATACGACCACCAGCACGCACTTCATCAAGAATTACGTCTGATTTAAGAGAGAAAGTAGAGATTACTTCATCAGTACCGTGACGCTTAACAACACCTTCGTATGGGAAGATATCGATTTGGTCACCCATGTTTAGCTCATCAACAGGTAGTTCGATTGGTAATGCACCAGAATCTTCCATTGTGTTGAAAAAGATAGGTGCGATTTTACCGCCTAAACATACACCACCAACGCGTTTGTTTGGTACGTGAGGAATATCATCACCCATGAACCAAAGTACAGAGTTAGTTGCAGATTTACGAGAAGAACCCGTACCAACTACATCACCAACGTATGCAAGAGGTAAACCTTTCGTTTTAAGCTCTTCTAGTTGTGTGATTGGACCAACTTCACCTGGTTTTTCAGGATTGATACCATCACGTTCGTTCTTCAGCATTGCTAAAGCGTGTAGTGGAATATCAGGGCGAGACCATGCATCTGGTGCAGGTGAAAGGTCATCAGTATTTGTTTCGCCAGTTACTTTGAATACGGTAACTGAGATTTTTTCAGCAACTGCAGGCTTGTTTACAAACCATTCTGCATTTGCCCAAGATTCGATTACTTGCTTAGCAAATTCGTTACCTGCTTTCGCTTTTTCTTCTACATCGTAGAAAGCATCGAACATTAATAATGTGTTTGATAAACCTTTAACAACGATCGGCGCTAACGCTTCGTCATCTAGAAGATCAATCATAGGTGCGATGTTGTAACCACCTAGCATAGTACCAAGTAGCTCAGCTGCTTTTTCTTTTGATACAAGTGGAGAGCTCGCTTCACCTTTCGCAACTGCAGCTAAGAAACCTGCTTTGATGTAAGCAGCATCATCAACACCCGGTGGTACGCGGTTAACTAGAAGATCAACGATAAACTCTTCTTCGCCTGCCGGTGGATTTTTGATTAATTCAATAAGATCAGCCGTTTGCTGAGCATCTAATGGCGCTGGTACGATACCTAACGCGGCACGTTCTTCTACGTGTTTACGATATTCTTGTAGCACAATATTGCCCTCTTGGTGACGTGAAAGTACTCGGTAGTATTAAGCTAAATACCAATTAAGACCCAGTACTTATAGTATTCTGACGGTTAATTATAAAGCTTTTAAGTATAGATGAAAATCCATGCTGTAAGTAAGGAGTTTAATATTCACTATAAATAACATGAATAGTACTAGAAAAAAACGCTATTCAAATGAATATTTATTAAGAATCATTCCTATCTACTTACTTTATAGGTCTTAGAAATGAAAAAACCCAGCACTAGGCTGGGTTTTCAAATTTGCGTAAAGGGTTAGATTAACGCTCTACTTTTACACGCTCAATTACAGTTACTTTCGCTTCAACACGACGGTTTTCAGCGTGAGCTTCTGGCGTATTTGCTGGGTTTTTAAGGCGCTCTTCACCTAAACCAACAGTAGTAAGACGCATTGGGTCAATGCCATCTTCGATTAGTTTCTTAGCAACCGCATCAGCACGTTTCTTAGATAACCACTTGTTGTAGTCAGCTTTACCAACTGATGAAGAGTGGCCCTCAAGTACTACGTCTGTACCTGGGTGCTCTTTTAAGAATGCAGCAGCAGCATCAATATCATCTAGGTATTGTTGAGATACTTTAGATGTATTGTTAGGGAACGTAATTAGTAGGCTCTTAGTAACTTCACGATCTTCATAAAGCGTACAACCTGTGCCATCAACAGCATCAGTCATTGGTGTATTTGCACATTGATCATCAGCATCAGGGATGTTGTCACCATCGCTGTCTACTGGCTCAACTGGGACAGGAACAACTGTTGGAGCAGGCTCTACAGGTTCTGAAACTGAACTTTGTCCAAATAAGTAACTTACACCAAATTTACTGTTGAAGTCCGATTCACTGTGATCGAAACCACCATAATAAGAGGCTTCGACGTTAAAAGATAAACCATCTGTTAAAAAGTGCTGATAACCTAAACCTATATTTCCATATGTGTCTTTTGTGTAAACATCAATTTCTTTAACACCAATAAGACCATAAAATGGGCCGCCTGAAAAATGGTAAAGTAAATCAATACCATATCTTTCCATATCATGGTCATATTTATCGCCTGTTACCAGCGATTCAATATCAACATTTTCGTCAGCATACTCCAAGCGAGCTCCCCAATTATCGCTAAATCGATAACCTAACTCGGCTCCCATACCTGTGGCATAACCTGTACGTGCATACTTTGAATAGTCTGTTGCAATCCAAGAAGCATCGTAGTAGTCACCAAAGACACCGATATAAAAACCTTGTTTTTCAGCTGCGATACCTGAAGCACTTGTTGCAGCAAGCGCTAAAGCTATAGTTAGTGATTTTAATTTCATGTTTCATTCCCTTCCATTTTAGTAACTAAAGGCTGTGTAGCCTACACTCAGTCAAGATAGATGATGAGTAATTAATCCAAACTTAATAAACTCAAACAACTAATAAATTTTTATAATTCCATAGCATCAACTAAATACAGCGACATAAAGCACCTTAATAATCCATGTCGGACTGGTGCAAATTACACATCATTAAAAATAATTATATTACCTAATGATAATTCAACAAGGTAATTATATACCATACTACAATATTTTGATCTTTGATTAAGTGATTCATATCAAAACATGATGCTTATTACATCTTAAATTGGTACAAACTAAGGTTAACGTGTTTCTTTAAAAAATAAATATTGATTTTTATTCAAAAAAGGCCGGGCTAATAAAATTAGTCCGGCCTCATCATATGTTATTGAGTAATTAAAGAATATTTACCTTAAGTATATAATTTATTTGCGAAGTACTTTAACTTTCTCAACACTCGTGATTTGAGCTTCCACGCGACGGTTTTGTGCGTGCGCTTCAAGTGTATACGCTTCGTTTTTCAAACGCTCTTCACCGTAGCCAACAGTAGAAATTCTATCTGAGGAAATACCATCTTTAACTAGCTCTGCAGCAACATCTTTAGCACGCTTTTCAGAAAGCTTCATATTGTAGTCTGCATCACCTACTGCTGATGCATGGCCCTCAAGTACAACTGATGTGCCTTCGTTTTCTTTCATAAATGCTGCAACATCAGCAATGTCGCTGAAGTATTCATTTGGTACTTCTGCAACATCATGCGGGAAAGTGACAAGTAAAGTGATTGTTGCCTCTTTTTCTTCATAAAGAGTACAACCTTTGCTATCAACGGCATCTGTCATCGGTGTGTTAGCACACTGATCATCTGCATCCATTACACCATCATTATCACTGTCAGTTGGTTCAGCTATGACAGGAGCTGGCTCAACTGGCTTTGAAGATGAACTTTGTCCAAATAAGTAACTGACACCAAATTTACTGTTGAAGTCCGATTCACTGTGATCAAAACCACTATAATAAGAGGCTTCGACGTTAAAAGATAAACCATCTGTTAAAAAGTGCTGATAACCTAAACCTATATTTCCATATGTGTCTTTTGTGTAAACATCAATTTCTTTAACACCAATAAGACCATAAAATGGGCCGCCTGAAAAATGGTAAAGTAAATCAATACCATA
>NZ_JABVXF010000006.1:0-72942 GCF_013349995.1 Pseudoalteromonas sp. 0303 | reverse complement strand
GTAAACATCAATTTCTTTAACACCAATAAGACCATAAAATGGGCCGCCTGAAAAATGGTAAAGTAAATCAATACCATACCTTTCCATATCATGGTCATATTTATCGCCTGTTACCAGCGATTCAATATCAACATTTTCGTCAACATACTCCAAGCGAGCTCCCCAGTTATCGCTAAATCGATAACCTAACTCGGCTCCCAAACCTGTAGCATAACCTGTGCGAGCGTACTTTGAGTAGTCTGTTGCTATCCAAGAAGCATCATAGTAATCACCAAAGACACCTATATAAAAACCTTCTTTTTCAGCAGCGAAGCCTGTTGTACTAGTTGCAGCAAGTGCTAACGCAATAGTAAGTGATTTTAGTTTCATTATTTCCTTCCCATTTTCACAATAAAGCTATTAAAACTAATGTATTCTGAGTCTTAAAACTATATAGCGGCTTAAAACTAACTTAATGACATCTTATATGCGGCTACATTTAATATTTATTAAGATTTTATTCTTAATAAAAAACAAACCTTTTTAGTGGCAACTTATTCCGATTAAAAATCTACAAACTACCAGCATAGTAGTAGAACACTACTTAAAGCAATAATTTACCTAAAATTAATGATACCACCAGTGATTATTCTGCTCAATCTGCGAACATTCAAAAGCGATAAATAACTTGTTTTCTTTCAACGATGTAACTTTCACTTATGTACCGCAGAAGGTTTGATAGTTTTTGTCACCGTCGTTTGGCGGCTCATACCAACGTTGATGCTCTTCACAGTACGTGTATGGCTCTGAAATTAATACTAAAAACTCATTGATTGATGAACTAGATCCAGTCTTTTCATACTCAGCCAAGATCATTTCAATATTATGATTACGCGGAATGACTGCAGGATTAACAGCTCGCATTGTGCTGTAACTTTCAGCACATATTCTTACCCTCCATCTTAAAACCCATTCTTTAAGACTAGAATCAATCACAAAGTCTTTCACTAAAGATTCAGTAAGCGCATTGAAAGTATTGGTATAATCAAGTTGATGTTGTTTCATTAAACCCAGTAACTCTGAAACTAAAGCGTGATCGCCTTCTTGCTGACCTGCTAATCCTAATTTCTGCTGCCACATAACATTAAATGCATCATTAAATTTAGCAGCAAAACCATTCACAACCGATGAGAGTTGCTCAACGGCAGCATCTTGATCAGCAAATAAAGGAATTAAGCTTTCAGCTAATCGCGCAATATTCCAATTGGCAATGTTCGGCTGATTACCAAATGCATAGCGCCCTTGATGGTCAATCGAACTAAACACCGTGTCTAAGTCAAACTTATTCATCATCGCGCAGGGGCCATAGTCAATGGTTTCACCACTAATCAAGGTATTATCGGTATTCATAACACCATGTATAAAGCCAATTCGCATCCAGCTGATAACGAGCTCTATTTGCTTATCGAGAACGGCGGTTAAAAATTCAATATAACGCTGCTCACCATTACTGCTGATGTCAGGAAAGTGGCAATCAACTGCGTAATCGACTAGCTTTTCTAGCCCTTCGATATCCCCTTGGGTAGCTAAGTATTGAAATGAGCCAACACGAATATGACTCTTAGCTAAGCGAGTGACAACTGCACCCGGGCGAGGTGGCTGGCGATATACCGTTTCGCCAGTTGTAACCACAGCTAAACAACGCGTAGTCGCGATACCTAACGCATGAAGTGCCTCACTCATAATGTACTCACGTACAGCCGGACCAATAGCACAGCGACCATCACCACCACGTGAGAATACCGTTGCTCCTGCACCTTTTAACTGTAAGTCCCACTGCGTGCCATTTTGATCTGTAATAGCACCAAGCAAATGTGCTCTGCCATCACCAAGACGCGGTGAAAAATGACCAAATTGGTGACCTGAGTAACCAAGTGCAACTGGTGCAACATCTTTATCTATTGCTGACCCAGATAGCAATTTAGCTAAAAATTCGCTGTCGTGATTAATCGCAAAATTATCAGCGAGTTTGTCATTGAATAGCAGTAATTGCGGCTTAGCAACGGCGCTAGGCATATCTTTAATAGCAAGCAGCTCACTAATATCTGTATATCGGGTTTGCAGTTTCATAACTGTCCTTAAGGTGTTGCAACACCTACGCGATTATCGCCTACACCATAGGCCACTAGTTGGCTAAGTGCCTGCAAGCTGTAACCACTTTGCTGTTGTAATTCATTGAAGAAGTCTTGCGCCGCTTGTAACGATTTTTTAGTTTGTAAGCCGCCATCAATCAACTCATGGGCACGCAAGTAGGCCTCTACATCGCGAGAAAGCAAAAAGGTATCTTTACCAAGCGCTCGCAAAGCGTACGGGCCAGTATTTCCCCCTAGACGCGCACCATGCTTTTTAAGATAGGCCCATAAACCAATAATATTGTCAGTTGGCCAATCTGCAATAAATTGGCTAAAACTGCCATGTTTCTCGGCAACTTCGTGGATCATGTACGCATTTTCAGGGATCGTTTGTACTTTTTTAAAATTACGAACAATTCGCTCATCACTGGCTTTTTGCTCAAGCATATCTGGCGGCATCATCAACAACTTTTCTACGCTGAAATCCCAAAACACATCACGAAAACCAGCCCATTTATTATTGATAACAGACCAATAAAAACCGCTTTGAAAGACTTTACGCGTAAACTCTTCTAACCATAAATCGTCATGCATTTTGGCAATATCAGTATCATCGAGCGGGTTTGATAACAATGCATGCAGCATTTCTTCGCTGCCTTTTCGAGATACGGCTCGCTGATAAATATCGTTAAATTTTTCCATCATTTTTCCAATTTATTTGGTTAACGCTAAGTGTACGTAAAAACACGCTTATACGTAACCATGTTGCAAAATCGGTCACTAAGAAACAAATCCTTCGCCTTGACACCTAGATGGCTAAAATGCTTTAATCGCCGCCAATACCCTATTTGACTATGTTGGCTTTAACCTTTAAAGCGAGCATAAAGGGCTGGAAGAGGTGCGTTATTCAGGTAGCGTATGGGAAGAGCACAGACTCTGTTGATCATACGTGAGGGGAATTAACGCCGAGAAATAACACCGTTTGTGAGGTGCTTATTTCGGGCGACTGGGCTGAATCCCAGCGACTGTCACCAACAATAGCAAAGCGCTATTGATTAGTTTGGTGGAGAGCTTCTGGTCTTAGTATAATAAGGCCATCGCGTCTTTATTATTTTAAGCCCATTCGCTCTTCGAATTATACCTTGTTCGAACGACGACATGCGGCTCCATTCAAATGTTCTCGCATAAACTCTTCGAATACCTTATAAGTTCGTGAGAGATGATCAACAATTTTGATTTAAACGACTATCCATTGTGGACAGCGCTTGTCACGCCATTTTCTGAATCTGGCGAGGTCGATTACACGACCCTTGAACAACTGGTTGCGGAGCAGCAAGATGCAAATAACGGCATTTTATTGCTTGGCAGTACCGGTGAAGGACTGGCGCTTTCACTCAAAGAGCAACAAGCCATTGTTGAGCATGTTTGCCAATTAGCACCAAGTGTCCCACTCATGGTTGCTGTGGGTGGCATGAACCTTAAGCAACAAGTTGCTTGGGTTGAATACTGCAACCAACTACCCATTCATGGCTACCTATTAGGTTCACCTCTGTATGCAAAACCTGGGGTTGTTGGCCAAACACATTGGTTTGAAAGCCTACTTAACGCAAGCCATCACCCTTGTATGTTGTATAACGTACCAGGACGTAGCGCAGTTGAGATCTCACCGCAGGTGATCAAAAACCTTGCTGAGCACAAAAATCTTTGGGCTTTAAAAGAAGCCAGTGGCGACATTAGCAAATTTGAAGGCTTTAGAACGGCATCACCAACATTAGCCATTTTCAGTGGCGATGATGCACTTATGCCGTATTTTGCTCAAGCTGGTGCCAAAGGTTTAGTTTCGGTTGCCGCGAATGCTTGGCCAATTCAAACCCATGAGTTTGTTAAACGCAGTTTAAGTGGTCAATACCCAAATCTATTCACCGATTGGTCGCAAGCAATCCAAAGTTTATTCGCTGTGGCAAATCCAATTCCCGTAAAAGTACTGATGCACCTGCAAGGTAAAATAAATACCCCGCATTTACGTCCGCCGCTTACGCATTTAGAGCTTGAGCAAACAGACAGCATCACCCACGCAAACAATACAATTTTATCTTGGAACTAAAAACAGGTTTTATCATGAGCTGGTTAGAATTATTAAACAACTTAGAATCGGGCGCAGTTCGCGCAGCAACACAAGACGAGAACGGCAACTGGCACGCCAATGTTGAAGTTAAACAAGGCATTTTAGAAGCCTTTAAAAACGGCACTAATACTGAGTTCCCAGGTGGTTTTGTTGATAAGCACAACTTAGCACCACAAGGCTTTGCAGCAGATGCTGGCGTGCGTATGGTACCAGGTGGTAGCAGTGTTCGCCGTGGCGCACACGTTGCCGAAGGCACCATTATCATGCCACCAGCATATGTGAATATTGGCGCGTTCATCGACGAAGGCACTATGGTCGACAGCCACGCATTAGTAGGTTCATGCGCACAAGTGGGTAAAAATGTTCACCTAAGTGCAGCAGTACAATTAGGTGGTGTGCTTGAGCCAATTGGTGCTAGCCCTGTGGTTATTGAAGATGACGCATTCATCGGCGCAGGCTGCGTTATTGTTGAAGGTGTGGTTGTGAAAAAAGGTGCTGTACTTGCGCCAGGTGTTCGTTTATCTGCAACTATTCCTGTATACGATTGCGTTAACGAACGCCAGCTAGACAAAGGTGAAGCCATCCCAGAAAACGCGATTGTGATCCCAGGCTCTCGCCCTGCTTCAAATGCATGGGCTCGCGAGCAAGGTCTAAGCATGTCTTGTGCATTGATCGTGAAATACCGTGATGAACAAAGCGATGCATCATTACTGTTAGAAGAGGTTTTACGTTAATGAGCTTTTTGAGCACGCCCATCAAGCAAGCAGTTGAACAAGTTTCAACACATCTTGATACGCCATTTTTTATCTATGATTTAGATAAATTAACTGCACATTTAAATCAACTGACTGCGCAAACCGATGTGAAGCTTTGGTATGCCGTAAAGGCCAACCCACTGTCTCGCATTATTCAATGTTTAGACAGCGCAGGGTTTAACTTTGATGTTGCAAGTAAAGGTGAACTTGAGCAAGTGCTTGCTCAAGGCATCGATAGCGAGCGCGTGCTCAACACTGGACCTGCAAAGAGCCCTAAACAAATTTCACATTTTATTGCTCGCGGCGTACGTACCTTCGTGGCCGAGAGCATTAACCAAGTTCGCTGGTTAAACGAACAAGCAACAAAAGCAAATTGCCAGCTGCAAGTTCTATTGCGCGTACAACTTCGTTGGCCAGACGGCGAAAAGAACCCTCTTGGTGGTGATAGCCTTACTCCTTTTGGTTTGGGCTGTGATGAGTGGCAAGCTCTGACTGTAAGTGATTACCCAGCTCTTAACTTTGATGGCCTGCATATTTTCCAATGGGGCAATATGCTGAGTACTGACAAGCTCGCCGAGCTATGGCGCGCGATGATTTCGCCATTACAACAGCTAGCAAGCTCAATAAATATTAACCTTAATATTCTCGATTTAGGGGGTGGCTTAGGCATTCCTTATACTCAAGATGCTAACCGACTCGATTGGTCTGCACTTATCGAGACTCTGGCGGCTATTAAAGCAGATGCCGGTGTCAAAGAGCTTTGGATGGAACTTGGCCGCTATGCGGTGGGCGAATGCGGCCATTACGCAACACCGGTTGTTGAGCGCAAAGAGAATTACAATCAACAACAGGTGATTTTATCAGGCGGTATTAACCATTTACTTCGCCCTGCTGTAACAAGCCAAGATTTTCCTGTGGCATTACTACGCGAGTCAACGGCTGAGCCTGTGGCAATGTCTTTATACGGCCCTCTTTGCACCGCCCTTGATTGCTTAGGTGAGCACCAATTAGCGAGCGATTTAAATGAGCAAGACTGGTTGGTATTCAGCCAATGTGGTGCATACGGCTTTACCGAAAGCATGCCGTACTTTTTATGCCACGAATTAGCGGCTGAATACATCCTTGAACAAGGCAATATTGAGTGTATCCGTAGTGCTGAAGATGCCAGCTATTATTTAAGGTAATCGCCATGAGTAAAGAGTTAATCAGCCAAGAGAATATTGTGGTTGGCGAGATTGCCAACGGCCTACCACTGACAATCCCGGTGTATCGCTTAAAAGGCGATGGCACAGGCCCAAACGTGTATATACAAGCCAATATGCACGGCGCTGAAGTACAAGGTAATGCAGTAATTTATCAATTACTTGAGCAGCTAAAATCACTCAAGCTGCGCGGTGATATTACCCTAGTGCCTTATGCCAACCCTATTGGTTGCAACCAAAAATCAGGTGAGTTTACTTTAGGTCGCTTCGACCCAATCACGGGCACCAACTGGAACCGCATGTACCGCTTTAATAAAGCGTTACCGTCACAGATTGCTGAACAGCATAAAGACAGTGATGATGCGACCCTTAAAGCTGCATTTAAACAGGCACTCGTTGCTGACATCGACAGTCAATTAACGGGTCCTGATTACAGCCTAACAACGGGTAAGCGCATTGCTCTTAACTTGCAAAAGCTTGCCCACCAGGCTGATATCGTTTTAGACCTTCACACGGGGCCTATCTCGAGTAAGCACTTATATTGCCCTGAATACGCCAAAGACAGCGCAAGCTACTTCAACATCGAGCATGTGTTACTGATCCCAAGTGATTTTGATGGCGCGATGGATGAAGCGAGTTTTTGCCCATGGTGGTCACTATCTGAAGAGCTTGCCAAACAAGGCCGTGAATTTGCTGTTCAAGTAGAAGCATTCACTGTTGAACTTGGTAGCCAAGAAAAAATCGATTTAAGTGCGGCTTTTGAAGATGCAAATAGCATTTTAAGTTACCTCAATCAAAAAGAGGTATTAGTTGATGCTGCGTATCATCCAAAAGCGATGACACGTTATGCCTGCATGCTTGAAGATTATGTAGCTTACTACGCACCTATGGGTGGCATGGTCGAGTATCTTGCCCCACTGGGTGGCCATATTAAAGCTGGTGAGCCTATCGCCCGCATTTTAAGAATGGAGCGCTACCTTTCTGAGCAGCCGCTACAAACATTAAGTTTTGATAAAGACGCCATTGCTATTTTGCATTTTGCTTCAGCAAGCGTGAATCAAGGTACCGAACTTTATAAGTTTTTTACCAACGTATTTGAGCTATAAGCTCATCCCTTCTCATTGCGTGAGAGTCAACGGCTTATGCCCTTAGGCCGTTACAGCAGGGCTCCAAGCTTAGCTTGGGGCTCTCTATTTACCTAAAATTTCAACAATTCAGTACAAGTTCACGGTTACTTATGTAAAAATCGTTATAATTATACCTACTTACAAGTCTACTGAAAGGGAACTGCAATGGGATGGCGCATTTGGCTGGCAGCAGCTGGCTTATTTTCTGTACCTGTATTTGCTCAAACTGAACAACCACAAACTAACGAACAAGATGACGCGCTAGAACTCGTAAAGCAGTGTATTTTGAACGAAGCGATTGGCGGTGACGGTAAACAAACACTCGAAGAACTTCGTAAAAAATGCTCAGACTTAGACGAGAGTAAAAAGCTCACCGCTTTAGATAAGCGTAAAGCCCGTGAAGAAGTGAGCAAGAAAAACCGTAATGTGATCACCCCACATAAGCGTAACTACATATTACCGCTTTCATACGTATCTAACCCGAATGAACGTCCTTTTGATGGTTTAAAAGATCTTGCAGAGCAAACGGATGGCGAGCCACTTGATAATCTTGAAGTGAAATATCAACTTTCAATTAAAGTGCCTATCTTCGAAGGCTTTTCAGATAAAGATCAGGGCGTATTCTTTGCGTTTACCATGCAATCGTTTTGGCAGTTTTATAACAAAGATATTTCATCACCATTTCGTGAAACAAATTACGAACCAGAGATCTTCTGGGTGAACTACCTTGATCCTGAGTATGTGCTTTGGGGCGATGAAATGGCAATTGCAATTGGTGCCTCACATCAATCGAATGGCCGCAGCCAGCCTAATTCACGTTCATGGAACCGTATCTATGCCGATTTCCTATGGGAAAAAGATGGCTTTGTTTTTAGCTTTAAGCCTTGGTATCGCATTCCTGAAGATAAAAAAGACGATGAGCTAGAAGCCCGTGGCGATGATAATCCAGATATCTACAAATACATGGGTTACTTTGAGTTCTCGGGTGCATACCGTTACAACGAGCATGAGTTTAGCTTTATGACCCGCAATAATTTAAATTCAGATAACCGTGGTGCAATCCAATTAGATTGGTCTTTCCCTCTTTGGGGCCGATTACGTGGCTACGCACAATATTTTAATGGTTATGGTGAGAGCTTGATTGATTACAACGCCGATATTGAACGTTTTGGTGTGGGTATTCTGTTAACTGACTTGCTTTAACTTCAATAGATGAAGAGCGAGCTTTAGATAGCTCGCTCTAAATAGTCGTTATTTTTTAACGATGAAGTGACCTTCAAATTCTGCTACTAACACATCGCCATCGTATACATTTACTGGCACATGGTAGCTTGCTTTACCACTGTCTTCTAAATCAGCTAATTTGCCTTTACAGCCAGCCAACTCAACACTACCACGAGGGTCGTTATTGAGTGGTTTAAGGTATTTAATGTTAGCATCAGCTAACACGATATTTCCTTCAAGGCCTGCTTCTTTCAGCGCTAGGTAAGTTGCGCCCCACCCTGTTAAAGTTGCTAAGCTATAAATCGACCCCGCAAACATAGTGTTATGAAGGTTTAAGTTCGCGTCTAAATCAGCGCGGGTAGTAAACTGCCAATCGGTATAGCTTTCAACTTTAATGCCCATCGCATCACTGATTGGGATCGACTCACGCCACGTGTTTTGCAGTACTTGTGTCCAGTTTGGATGACGGAACCAACCCGGCTCAGAGGGCTTTTGTTTTACCATTTTCCAATGCTGTACATCGTCATAAGCAAGGTGCGCTTTTTCTTTTAATTCGTAGCCATGACGCTTATAGAAATCAAGGGCTCGCTCACGAGCAAACAATACCAGCTCGTCGGCATCTTGAGTCCATGCGATTTTTTCTAATTCATGTAATAAACGGCTACCAATATGCTGGTTACGATTACCTTCAGCGACCGCCATATAACGAACTTGCGCTTGCTGATGATTGTTAAAATGCAGGCGGGCTACACCTAATACTTCGCCGTCATTATTTTTGATAAAGCGGTGCTCAGCGTCTTGTTCTAAGTCATCTTGCTCAGAACCACGCGGCTCGCCCCAGGGTGCTCTTAAAACCTGCCAACGTAATGAATAGTACGCTTGCCAATCTTCGCTGCTTTGTGGGGTGGTCACTTTAAACATAAAAACTCCTGTGATAATTCAGCCACTGTCTGTTGTTTTTCTGTCGTGGCCTTTGGAATGCGAATTACGATACGCGATCTTCTAACAAGTTGGAATAATACTTTGGTGACCCAGCCTAAATTATTATTCTGAGCTGTAAAAACTAATGCACAATTGCACTTTAAGCCTGCTGGTCTATGCTGAAATAATTGTATTATTTTAATAAACAAATAGCTAAAGGCCCGAAATATGGAACATTTTCTTGAACCCAGTGGCGCAGTAAAACATAGTTTTATTGAGGACTGCCACCGATTAGGGCAACTCATCTATTGGCATAAACAAGGCAATTACAGTATTCAAGTTAGGCAACTTAACCAATTACGCTGGTTACTGATCAACGAAACCCTACAATCGGTCATTGAAAAACGCCGACCTGCCAGATTACTTTTCCCTCATTTACAATACCTTGCAAAGCTTTGGCAAGACTTAGAGGAACCTAAAAAGATTTTAGAACTAGGGCTAGGCGGTGGTGCTATTCGTAATTACTTACAGCACACCTACCCTGACAGCCAACTGACATCAGTAGATAAAAACCCCGACATAATTCACTGCTATAAACGCTATTTTGGTGGCGATCATGCCAATAATCTGCACTGTTTTGATGCGCAGCAAGTATTAGAGCAAAACAACGAATACAATTGGATTATCCTAGATTTATTCAGTGAGGTAGATGCGCCATTATTTTTATACAAGCACCAGTTTTACACCAAACTAAGGGCAGCGATGGCAAAAGATGGCTTGTTGTTCATTAATTTTTTATCTAATCACCCATCGCAACTAAAACAACTTGAGCACCTGCTAATCACCGAGTTTGGCAAGCGCCCAAGCATTGTAAAAATCCCCGACTACGTGAATCACATCGTGATGATCAAAAAGTAGTTGTCTGCTAAACAGATAAATTAAAAGTAACGGGACCATCGTTACATAGGCTTACTTGCATATCAGCACCAAACTGCCCTGTAGCCACTGTTAAGCCCGCTTTTTTAGCCTCAGCAATAAAATACTCATAGAGCGTATTGGCTTGTTCTGGCGTACCAGCACTTGAAAAGCTTGGACGCATACCCTTTTTAGTGTCGGCTGCTAAGGTAAACTGCGAAACAACTAACAACTCACCCTTGATATCATTCAAACTTAAATTCATCTTTCCTTGTTCATCGGTAAAAATGCGGTAATTGCTGACCTTGTGTAAAAGTTTCTGGGCGCTTTGCTCGGTGTCCTGTTTTTCAACACCTAATAGCAGCAAAATACCTTGTGAAATTTCACCAACCACTTCGCCTGCCACTTCTACTTTTGCTTGTTTTACTCTTTGAATTAAGCCTTGCATTGATCCCTCGATAACTTGATATACATTAAATCTGCGGCACGTCGCATTGCCGCCAAATATACCTGATTATCGCTGCTGTGCCCAATGCCATCTAAAATCAATAATTGTGCATTTAATTGTTCAGCAAGCTGCTGTACGGCACTATATCGACAAATCAAATCGGCGCGGCCATGAATAAACCAAATAGGTAAATGAGTCAGTAGATGGGCATTTTCTGCGATAAAGCCTTCGTCAATGAAACAGTGATGACGAAAATAATGCACCATTAACTTTGCTTGATTTAACCCGACATGGGGCTCCTGTAAACTCCAGTTTGTCAAAGGCTCACCATGACATAGTACCTGCTCCCAATGACACCATAACTTGGCAAATTTACTGGCTTTAATTTGATCGTCACTGTTTAGTTGTTGCTGATAAAAGTCGAGTAAGGCATGCCAATCAGTGTAATCATGTGCAAATTCATTAAAGCATTCAGGATAGAAATGCGCGCCGGCTCCTTTTGTTGTGTAAAGCCACTCGAAGTCACTGTTACATGCTAAAAAGCTAGCCCGTAAAATAAGCCCTGCAACATGCTTTTGGTGATGGATAGCATAAACAAGTGCCAAAGTGGCACCCCACGATTCGCCGCACACCAGCCATTTTTCAATGCCGAGTTGCTGGCGTAAATACTCGAGATCGGCAACTAATTCTGAGGTGGTATTGGTTGAACTATCATGGGGTGTTGAGTGACCGCAACCGCGCTGACTGAACATGATCACTCGAAAACGTTCTAAGTCGAAAAAGCGGCAATTTTCAGGGCATAGACCCGCACCAGGCCCGCCATGGCATAACACCACAGCAATCCCTGTAGACGCACCATATTCTTGCACATGGATTTGATGACCATCGCCAACACTTAAGTGATAATCACGGTTGGCAACATATTGTGGATGTAACTGCACCTCGCTCTCCTTAGGTGCAGTGAATTTAAACCTCTATATCAGGCGTGTCCTCGATATTCTCAGAGCTGATACATACAGTAAATTCTGCACCGAGTAATACGACAATCCACGACAAATACACCCATACAAATAAAATAGGGATTGTCGCCAACGCCCCATAAATAACTTCGTATGATGGGAAGTGGCTGATGTACAAAGCAAAGCCTTTTTTTGTCAGCTCAAACAACATAGCTGCAAACAAAGCGCCCGGAATTGCCGCTCTAAATGGAACTCGTGTGTTAGGAACTAAAGTATAGAGCATAATGAAGCCAATCATTGAAATTATGTAAGGTAATAATTTCAATAAAAAGCCGCTAAAGCCGGGGATACCTTGATCGGCAAACGACACTAACGACACTATGTATGAAGTAACACCAATACTAGCCCCTAATAACACAGGGCCTAAACTAAGCACCATCCAATAAACGGCAAACGAAATCATCATTGGGCGCTTTTTCTTAATACGCCAAATTCGATTTAATGTAGCATCGACATTGCGAATAAGTAACAAAGATACCGCCGCTAAAAAACCCACACCAACGGCAGTCATTTTATTCGCATTACCGGCAAAAGCGCTGATATGCTCTTTAATTACATCTGTAGAGGTCGGCACAAGATTAGTAAACAAGAAGTTTTCTATGGTCACTAACGTGCTTTCGAATCCTGGAAAAGCAGAAAAAATAGCCACACCAACCGCTACTAAAGGCACGATTGATAATAGGGTTACATAAGCCAAATAACCCGCATTGACAGTGATTTGATCGTCAATACAGCGATTGAGATACTGCATCCACCAAGTAGGTTGTTGCTTTAAAAAAGTGCTTAATTGCAACTTATATCGACTGAGCTTCTCATCCATAGAATCTAATTTCTGCTAAAATGTTTTGATAATCATAGCAATCCACCACATAATTTGAAATGAAAGGTACCTAAAAAGGATTCTCAATGAAAAAACTGACACTTTTAAGTGCACCACTATTTGCAGTAACAATGGCATTATCAGGCTGTCAGTCAGCTTACTACTCAGCCATGGAGTCTGTCGGTGTGCATAAACGCGACATTTTAGTAGACCGCGTAGAAGAAACAAAAGAAGCACAGCAAGAATCGCAAGAAGAGTTTCAATCAGCATTAGACAGATTAACCACGCTGATTAATTTTGATGGTGGTGAACTACAAGATGCCTACAATCAACTGAATGATGATTACGAATCGAGCCTAGCGGCAGCAAACGACGTAACTAGCAACATCAATAAAGTAGAAGATGTCGCCGAAGCGCTATTTGATGAATGGGCCGATGAGCTAGAGCAATACAAAAGCGCCTCTCTTAAACGTGAAAGCAGCAAAAAGCTCAATGCAACTAAGCGCCAATTTGATCAACTACTTCGCTCAATGCGTAGTGCAGAAAGCAAAATGGAGCCAGTATTATCATCACTTCATGATAATGTTTTGTACTTAAAACATAATCTAAACGCACAAGCTGTAACTGCTATCAAAGGTGAGTTCACAAGCCTAAAACGCGATATAAAGGTGTTAATGGATGACATGAACAAATCAATTGAAGACTCTAATAAGTTCATTGAGCAAATGAACAAAGCGGGCTAATCAGCTCAAGCTATTAATAACAAAAGCCTACTTATAACGTAGGCTTTTTTATGTAACCTCTTGTTACTTTTTTAATGATTTATCTTAAATTTTATTTTGCTAAACTCACTGCAAAGAATAAAAAGTAAGCATGGTATGCATTTAAAAACACTCTCAACGCTTATTGCGGCAGCACTTTTAAGTGCATGCAGTAATTCAAACACTGTTAATGTTATTGCCGGTGAAGGCACTATCACTCCGTTAAAAAACGAGGGTGAGTACGAAGGTCGCTACCACAACCTTTATCCGGGTGATAAAGAATACCCAACAACCTGCACCGACAATTGCTATGAAGAGTCAGAACTACTGGTGTGCGATGACAGCAACTCACAATGCCAGTTTCACGCAGAACAAAATGTGCCTGCAATCAACTCAGGTTTTACGGTGCGCTGGTTAGGTCATGCTGGGTTTTATATTCAATCACCAAATGGTGAGCAGCTGTTGTTTGACCCTGTTAAAGATCAGTTTGATTCGCCCGTAGACTTTGCCTTTAAGCTTGCTGGGGGCATTTATCGCAAACCTGGTTTTTGGCCATCACAAGCTGAACTTAATGGCTTAGATGCAGTAATGTACTCACACATTCACTATGACCATTTTAACAAGGCGGATATAGAAGAGATTGGCAATGCCCCCCGCTACTTAGTGCCATTAGGGTTTGCCGATAACTTCCCAACAGGTGGCTTTAATATTTCCGAATTGGCGTGGTACGCAAGTACACAAATTAATGATTTAACGATTCATGCGCTGCCAGCTCATCATTTTAGCAGTCGCATTATGGTGCCTTTCATTTACGACGACCACAATAAAGATTTGTGGAATGGTTGGTTACTTGAGCAAAATGGTAGAACCTTGTTTTTTGCTGGTGATACCGGTTACTCAAAACACTTCCAAGATATTAATCAAAAATACGGCGAGATTGATGTATGTTTAATGCCTATCGCTTCTTATTACCATGAAGAAAACGGTAAGTGGTATCGCTATGTCCATACAACGCCAGAAGACAGCTTAAATGCCGCAGAGGAGCTAAACTGTAAAGTGATGATCCCATGGGGTTATGGCAACTCAAGCTGGCAAATGGGTGACCATTCAAGCCACTCTGCATTATTAAGATTACTGCATATGCAAAAACAGATGAACAGCCAAGTCCCTCTTTACATATTGAATGAAGGTGAGCAAGTGTCACTGTAGTGACACTTATAAGCCCTACATAGTATGTTTGAGCAATGAGTCCCGTAAAGCCAACATAAGTTTATGGGCGCTTCCTGCCGACATGGCTAATGGATTAAATTCGCTGGTACCTGAATATTTTAGGTTAATAGGCATCACTTGTTTAGTGTAAGGAATGTAACCCATAGACCAATTTTCAAACTCTCTTTCATAAATTTCACAGTAATTCAGCATGATGATATTGCGATGACGTTTGTCATTAAGAATACGATGATAAGTTTCATTAACTGCTTTTCGTGACCCCTCAAGGCATTGCATAAAGTGAGAGCTATTAAAACAAAGTAGCCCAGTTACATTACTTTCTGTATTATTCTGCTTAGCTTTCTCGAGAATATCTTCGATGTCATTAGGCCCAAATCCATCGCTAATTTCACTTGTGTAAATCAGTCTAACTAAATACATCTTACTCTCCTGCAAGGTAGGTTTAGAAAAGATAGTACAGATAGGGGAGTTAGTAAAAAGTTGCGAGTTGCGTTTAGAAGTTTATATAAATTAAGTTGGGTTTCGCTTCTCTACCCAACCTACCTGGCTTACACTAAAACAAAAAACCGCCGTATTTTTCAATACGGCGGTTTTAATTTTGTGAAACTAAAAGACCTTATTAGTCTTTAGCTTGACGGCTCGCACGCTTACGCTCACTTTCAGTTAAGTGACGCTTACGAATACGGATGTTTTCAGGTGTCACTTCCACTAACTCGTCATCATCGATGAACTCAATCGCTTGTTCAAGCGTGTAGTTTAGTGGTGGAACAAGTGTTTGTGCTTCATCTGTACCAGATGCACGAACGTTTGTAAGTTGCTTACCTTTAAGCGCGTTTACTGTTAGGTCGTTGTCACGGCTGTGGATACCGATAACCATACCTTCGTAAACTTCAACACCGTGACCGATGAATAACTTACCACGGTCTTGTAAGTTGAATAATGCGTTAGTAAGTGCTTTACCTGTTGCGTTAGCAATCATTACACCATTCTTACGAGCACCGATAGTACCGCCTTTATGTGGACCGTAGTGATCGAATGTGTGGTAAAGAAGACCAGAACCAGACGTTAATGTCATGAATTCAGTTTGGAAACCAATTAAGCCACGGCTTGGGATCATAAAGTCCATACGTACACGGCCTTTACCATCTGGAGACATGTCTGTTAGTTCACCCTTACGAAGACCAATTTGTTCCATGATAGAACCTTGGTGCTCTTCTTGACAGTCGATTGTAAGTGTTTCGTATGGCTCTTCTTTTTGACCATCAACTTCACGAAGGATTACTTGTGGGCGAGATACAGCAAGCTCGTAACCTTCACGACGCATGTTCTCGATTAAGATACCTAAGTGTAACTCACCACGACCAGAAACACGGAAGCTATCTGGGTTGTCAGTTTCTTCAACACGTAATGCAACGTTGTGAACAAGCTCAGCTTGTAAACGCTCAAGGATGTTACGTGAAGTTACGAATTTACCTTCTTTACCTGCAAATGGTGATGTATTTACAGAGAACGTCATTGTTACTGTAGGCTCATCAACACTTAGCGGTGGTAATGCTTCAACGGTATTTACATCACAGATAGTGTCTGAGATTTTCAGCTCACCAAGACCTGTGATAGCAATAATATCGCCAGCGCCTGCTGATTCTGCTTCATGACGCTCAAGACCTAAGTAGCTCATTACTTGGCCAACTTTACCGTTACGCTTAGTACCATCTGCACTAACAATTGTTACTTGTTGGTTAGGGCGAACAGTACCACGCTTGATACGACCTACACCGATAACACCGATGTACGAGTTGTAGTCAAGCTGAGAAATTTGCATTTGGAAAGCACCTTCAGGATCTGCATCCGGTGGAGATACTTCGTCAACGATCATCTGGAACATTGGTTCCATGTTATCTGATGGCTCGTCTAAATCCATTGTTGCCCAGCCGTTGATAGCTGATGCATAGATTACTTTAAAGTCTAACTGTTCATCAGTTGCACCTAAGTTATCGAATAAGTCGAAAACTTGGTCCATAACCCAGTCTGGACGTGCACCTGGTTTATCGATTTTGTTGATTACAACAATCGGCGTTAAACCTTGTGCGAATGCTTTTTGCGTTACGAAACGCGTTTGCGGCATTGGACCTTCTTGAGCATCAACAAGTAGTAATACTGAGTCAGCCATCGAAAGTACGCGTTCTACTTCACCACCGAAGTCGGCGTGTCCTGGGGTGTCTACGATATTGATATGGTAATCGTTCCAAGAGATAGCTGTGTTCTTAGCTAAAATGGTAATACCACGCTCTTTCTCAATGTCGTTTGAGTCCATTACGCGCTCTTCGTTACCGCCGCGCGTTTCTAATGTGCCTGATTGCTCAAGCAGTTTATCAACCAAAGTTGTTTTACCGTGGTCAACGTGGGCGATAATCGCTATATTTCTTAACTTTTCGATGCTCATATTTTTTCTCAGAGAAATTGAATCTCATTGATCCTGCAAGATCTACGCACTCACCTGCGTTTTCACCAGATGTCCCAGCATAGGATTTAAAAGGGCGCATATTATCCCTTAATAATGGCATGGATGAAAGTTTATCCAATATAAATTTATAAACTTTCTTCAGGCTTTTTATAAGTATCTGTTTTATAAATGACAAATTTATGAAAATTAAAGTGAATCTTAGCTCAAAACTGGCGAAATTTTCGTTTTTGAACCATATTTTGGCACTAAATCGTGTTCATAACAGAAAAATTGGCACGCTCAATAATTGTGCAAAACAAGGTCGCACTTTTTACGCACCAGAATGATCTTTTCACGCACCAGCTTGGTGCAATAGAAGTTAACAAAACAAAGCCTTGTTTGTTTTTTGCAAGTCTAAACAAGGTGTTAAAAAAATGGCACGAAACCAGCTTATATAAGCGAAAAGCAATAATGCAGCAAAAAATAAAACCCAACAATTGGAGGACACATGTCACAATCGGTTTTAGATTTTATCAAAGAAAATGACGTTAAGTTCATTGATTTACGCTTTACTGATACCAAAGGTAAAGAACAGCATGTTTCTATTCCTCATCATCAAATTGATGAAGATTTCTTCGAAGACGGCAAAATGTTTGACGGTTCTTCAATTGCTGGCTGGAAAGGTATCAACGAATCAGACATGGTACTTATGCCTGTTCCTGAGTCTGCGAAAATGGACCCATTTTCTGAAGAAGCTACACTAATCGTACGTTGTGACGTAGTTGAGCCTTCAACACTTCAAGGTTATGAGCGTGATCCACGTTCTGTTGCAAAACGCGCTGAAGAGTACATGCGCTCTACTGGTATTGCTGACACTGTATTATTCGGTCCAGAGCCAGAGTTCTTCCTTTTTGATGACGTTAAATACAAATCAGACATGTCTGGTTCTATGTACAAAATCGATTCTGTAGAAGCTGCTTGGAACTCAGATAAAGATTACGAAGGTGGCAACATGGGTCACCGTCCAGGTGTTAAAGGCGGTTACTTCCCGTGTTCACCTGTTGATTCATCACATGACTGGCGTTCAGCGACTTGTTTAGTTCTTGAAGAACTAGGTCAAGTAGTAGAAGCTCACCACCACGAAGTAGCAACTGCAGGTCAAAATGAGATCGCAACTCGCTTCAATACAATGGTATTAAAAGCTGACGAAATCCAAGAGATGAAATATGTTATCCATAACATGGCTCACCTTTACGGAAAAACAGCGACATTCATGCCTAAGCCAATCGTAGGTGATAACGGTTCTGGTATGCACTGTCACCAATCTCTAGGTAAAGATGGCGTAAACATCTTCGCTGGTGACAAATATGCAGGTCTATCTGAAGAAGCACTTTACTACATCGGTGGTATCATCAAGCACGCTAAAGCAATCAACGCATTCGCTAACGCGTCAACTAACTCATACAAGCGTCTAGTACCAGGTTTCGAGGCGCCAGTAATGCTTGCATACTCTGCACGTAACCGTTCTGCTTCAATCCGTATCCCAGTGGTACCTTCTGCAAAAGCACGTCGTATCGAAGTACGTTTCCCTGATCCAACAGCTAACCCATACTTAGCATTCTCTGCAATGCTTATGGCTGGCCTAGACGGTATCAAAAACAAGATCCACCCTGGCGATGCAATGGACAAAGACTTATACGATCTACCTGCTGAAGAAGCAGCTGAGATCCCACAAGTTGCATCTTCTTTACAAGAAGCACTTGCATCATTAGACGCTGACCGTGAGTTCTTAACTCAAGGTGGCGTATTCACTGATGACCTAATCGATGCATACATCGCGCTTAAAGGTCAAGAAGTTGAAAAACTTAACATGACAACTCACCCAGTTGAGTTCGAAATGTACTACAGCGTGTAACACACGCTGTACCAGAATTATCTGAAAGATAATAAATGTGTGTTCTCAAGCCCGCTCTGCGGGCTTTTTTAATGGTAATTGAGCGGGTTCTACTCTACAGTTTTATTTAGATTAAAAAATGCAGGGTTGCAGGGTGAAAAGCACAACTTTATTGGTACTAACGCTGATTTTTATAAGCTTTTTTGGCTATAGCGCAGCGCAGAAAGTGTATTCTTGGAAAGATAAAAACGGCGTTTTAGTATTTTCTGATACACCGCGCCCTGGCGCTACCGAAGTAAAGATGAATACCCAAAACCTGACCATGCCAGCTACCGACACCAGCATACTTGATAGCGCACCAAGTGCGACACCTGTCAAATTTAAAGTCAGTATTGCTTCTCCTGCTAATGAAGCGACCGTGCGAGAAAATACCGGTTCAGTGTATGTCACTGCTCGAATTAGCCCACGCTTTGAAAACGGATTTAAAGTACAACTTTTATTTGATGGTTCTGCCCATGGTGCACCAAGTAATAGCACGACCTTTGCACTAAGAGAGGTCGAGCGTGGAGAACACACATTACAAGCTAAACTTTATGATGCTAATAATAAACTCGTTTCGGTTAGCCCAGTCAGCACCTTTTTCATGCACAGAACCTCAATTTATGGCGGAAACTAAGGTTTTTGACATGACTTCTCGCAAAGTAAAAAGAGTATGCTAAGCTGCACTAAATTGAAACGCACTAAAATGGTGCAACCATGCTCAGTGAAACACATTTTAACTCTGAACTGCTCGACAGTATTTGGAAAAATTTAAGTACTGCTGTCATTTTACTCGACCGAGATTTTAAACTGGTTTATGCAAACGATAGCGCCAGTGAGCTTTTAGGTTTAGGGCCCAAGCGCATTATCAACCAACCGTTCGATAACCTATTCAATTACCACTCGATAGACTTAAAACGCATTGCTCAGTATTCGTTGTTCGATGGTGTTGATTGCCACCAGCATAGAGCTGACGTGGTTTTCGTCGATTCACGCCATGCCAAACTGACCATTAGCACGCGCCGAATAAGCAACCATGATGAAAATTATATTTTGTTTGAATGCCGCCAAATGGATGATGAAATTCGCCACGATCAAGCTTCGAATCAAATGCATCAATATCAAGCAGCACGTAACCTAATTCGTGGTTTAGCACACGAAATTAAAAATCCTTTAGGTGGAATTCGCGGAGCGGCGCAATTATTGCAGTATGAGGTTGATCAGCAAGAACGTGATCAATGTGCCGAATTAATCATTGAACAAGCAGACCGTTTACGCGAGCTTGTAGACCGCTTACTTGGTCCGAATCAATTGCCACATAAATCCTATGGCAACATTCACCAAGCGTTAGAGTCAGTGATTAAACTGAGCATGTTAGATAACAATGCCAATATCACTTTAGTGAAAGACTATGATCCAAGTATACCGAGTGTGTACATTGACCAAAGTAAAATTCAACAAGTGGTACTGAACATTATTCGTAATGCACAACAGGCACTGGTTGATGGTGGCGAGATAAGAATAAAAACCCGCATCAATCATCAACACAGGCGCCCAGGTAAGGCGCCGAAAAAAACCTTGCTGATCCAAATTTCGGATAACGGCCCAGGTATAGACAAGAGCTTACGTGAAACCTTGTTCTACCCAATGATCACCAACAAAGAAAATGGATCAGGGCTTGGTTTATCGATAGCGCAAACCTTGGTTGACCAACATGACGGCCACATTGATTGTGACAGTTGGCCAGGCCATACAGAATTTAATATCTATTTGCCTTTTACGGATTAATGGTTTTTTGGAGTAGTCATGAAAACAGTCTGGTTAGTTGATGATGATGCCTCGATTCGCTTTGTACTAGAGAAAGCGTTGGCACGTGCAGGATTTGAAACTGAAAGCTATGCGAACGCACAAGATGTGCTTAATGCATTAAAGTTTAGCCAGCCAACGGTATTAGTATCTGATGTACGAATGCCGGGTATGGACGGCATGGCGTTACTTGAGACTATTGCTGAGCAAAACCCTGGCCTGCCAGTGATCATCATGACCGCTCACTCAGACTTAGATTCGGCGGTAAATGCTTTCCAAAAAGGGGCATTTGAGTATCTCGCTAAACCGTTCGATTTAGATGAAGCTGTCGCGCTGGTTGAAAGCGCATGCCGTGCTAATTCAACGAAAAAAACTAAACGTAAGCAAGCACCACAAACCAATGCGCATATCATAGGCGAAGCGCCTGCTATGCAAGAGGTGTTTAGGGCAATTGGTAAATTATCAGCATCAAGTATGAGCGTGCTGATTAATGGTGAGTCAGGGACAGGTAAAGAGCTAGTGGCAAGTGCCCTGCATAACCACAGCCCTCGTAAAGAAAACCAATTTATAGCTTTGAATATGGCTGCCATTCCAAAAGAATTGGTCGAGTCAGAGTTATTCGGTCACGAAAAAGGCGCGTTCACTGGAGCCGACAGTATTCGTAAAGGCCGTTTTGAACAAGCGAATGGCGGCACCTTATTTTTAGATGAAATAGGTGATATGCCACTCGATGTACAAACGCGTTTATTACGCGTGTTAGCCGATGGTGAGTTTTACCGTGTTGGTGGCCATCAAAGCATTAAAGTTGATGTACGTATTATTGCTGCAACACACCAAAACCTCGAAGACTTGGTAAAACAAGGTAAGTTTCGTGACGACTTATTCCATCGCTTAAACGTTGTGCGTTTACGCTTACCCGCGCTACGTGAGCGTACTGAAGATATTGAACGACTAGCACAACACTTTTTACATAAAAGTGCCAAAGAGCTGCAGGTTGAAAGCAAAATTTTAAGCCCTAAAGCTACTGAGCAACTGCGCTTATTCAATTGGCCAGGTAACGTGCGCCAATTAGAGAATACTTGCCGCTGGTTAACGGTTATGGCACCGGGTGAGCTGATCAGCGAGCAAGATTTACCACCAGAGATTGTTGCTGTTGCACCGACTGAGCAAGAAGGTGATTGGCTGGATGCATTTCAACAATGGCTTAACCTTGAACTTAAACAAGGCAAAGAAAATATTTGGCCTGCCATTCAAGCACAACTCGAAACTCGTTTGATTAAAACCGCCCTTGCCAACTGTGCTGGCCACAAGCAAGAAGCCGCAGTGAAGATTGGTTGGGGCCGCAATACATTGACCCGCAAGCTAAAAGAGCGCAATATTAGCTAATTTCGCGCTATACCTATGTGAGTCAATGAAGTTAATCGAGCACATTCCACTAATTAAACAAATGGAAATTATTAACAGATTGTCGTTCTTTAGAGAGTTTACTCTCAGTGAACGACAAGTGTTATTAGAGTCATTCAGTCATTTGTATTTGGTCAAACAAGGCCGTGCTGTTTTCAAACAGTATGATGCTGATAAACGACTTTATATCGTGCTTAGCGGCTCACTGATGGTATTCAAACAAAGTCATTTACTCGAACTTGGCACCATTGAGCCCGGTGAATTTATCGGGGAAGGCGCATTTATCAATAACCGAGAGCACAGTACCAGTGCACGCGCTAGAGTCGATACCATTTTGTTAGCTATTTCCCCTGAAGCACTCACCCGCTTACCCAATGTGATCCGTGAGAAAATTAAAGATCGCATAATCGAAGGCATGAGTGAGCGTATTACTAAGCTTAGTAATTACCTTGAGTCGCGAAGCTAGTCCATATAGACAATTTGTAATGAGCAATTTAACCAACTTGGGCTATTAACACGTGCCGTGTAACGGTAAGTATCTGATGGTTTCATACCAAAAGGAGTGCTCACTTCTGGCGTTAAATGACTGTATGTTTGCGAATAATTTTTATAATAAATGACTAGGTAGCCATATAAATAATCCCAATCTAGGGAGACTTTTCTACCACTTGTAAGGGTAATGTGCGCCTGCTTATCATTAAATGTAACTGCAAGATCATTATACTTGTCTTCAACGCACCCAGTGGTGAGTACACGAGCCGGCATAGTAAAACTGGTGGTGGTATTTTTAGCTCTTAAGTAAAAGCCAATATTGCCATGATTGTAAAAGTGATTGGCATCTGCGGTGTACTTAATTTCAGCTTGATAACCCAGTCCCTGCATAATTTCAGCTAGTTGCTCGGCTTCATGAGTAAGAATTTTATCGCTCGATAGCATTAAGGTTGCATCAGTAAACTCTCTTGGCACAGGAAGCTGGGTATATTCATAGGGTAAGCTTTGTTTATTTAATGCTTGCTCTAATGATTGCAACTGCGACTGTTCAAGGTTTTCTGTGTATACGTAGACTGTAGCTTGCTGACAACCTGCCAAAATTAAAAATATGGCTGCTGAAATTATCCTTTTCATGTTCATTCTCACTTTGGATTACAAACGTAGTCTAAAGTGAGAAAAACAATAAATCAATTAAGATGTTTTTTTAGCCAACTATTAACACTTTGACGGGTATATAGAATATCTTTAAATAAACGGTGAGTTTGATGCTGAAGCAGCTTTTCTTTGTTTGTTTCACCTGAACTTAACTGGCTATGGTTATCATTAAAGCGCGAAATTAACGCAAAACCTTGTTCTGACTTTTCAGGCTGAGACTTAATTGTTTGCGTTAACAAAGCTCGCACATCATCTGCAGCAAGCAATGACGAATCTTGCAAACCCATTAACTCTTTTCTTAGCGCTGATCTTACGCCCATTACAACTTCTCCTGAACGAATAAAAAATGAAACGGACATGCATTTAGCAATTTGTACACCAATTCCAAACGCGCGCAGTGTACCCAGTAAATACTGCAGTTTTTTTACTGTTTATAAAAATGTCAGATTATTTATTGCTGCAAATTTTAACCGCTGAAGAGCTTAAAAATTTAATCTTGGTTCAATTGAGTGCTAGGCTTTATAATGGCTGCGATTGAATTAAGAGAGACCAACATGAACGAAGATTTCATCGAAATTGAACTAGAAGAAGAGCCAATAGAGTTATGTAACTTGCTAAAAGTGCTCGACCTAGTCGAAACAGGCGGCCAAGCAAAAGCCTTAATTGGTGAAGGTTATGTTGGGGTTAACTATGAAATTTGTACAATAAAACGGAAAAAATTATACAGTGGTGACGTGTTGGCATTCGATGGTGAGTTGTTCCAACTGACACTAAGCGAAGATGCAACACCAAATCCTCGCCCACCGGAACCTGTACAAAAAGCACAACCACAAAGCGCTGAAGAAGCGCCAAAAAAATCAAAGCGTAAACGTACTAAAAAGCCAAAAGTAGACGAAAAAACCGGTCGCCGCCCTATCTCGTTTGGTTAACTAGAGCTTGCTTAGTTAGCATAAATCACCTTTAATTGAATGCGATTATAACAACAATAAAAGGTGATTTATGAACCCTCCAGCTTGGCTCAAGCCACTTGCTTGGGCAGCCCTTGTATGGAATCTTTTAGGTGTCATTGCGTTCGTAATGCAACTGTTGATCACACCCGAAATGATTAACCAACTCCCCGAAGCACAACAAGCCGCATACCGCGACATACCGCTCTGGTCAACGGCTGCCTTTGCGATAGCCGTGTTTGCAGCAAGCTTCGCGAGCATCTTATTACTGGCAAAAAAAGCCCTTGCGCGCGAGTTATTTTTAATCTCGTTTATCGCCGTATTAGTCCAGCAATATTATAATTTTGTGGTGATAGATAGCCTTGCTATGTTTGGTACTAGCGCATTAGCAATGCCATTGTGTGTTATCGTTATTGGTTTACTATTACTGTTTATTAGTCATAAAGGTAAACAACAAAACTGGCTTAACTAAAAACACTTATTTCTGAGGGTAGTTTAAAGTGACTACCCTTTTTATCTGCCTCCTTCCCTTGAAATAAATCACATCAGCAGCAACTATATCAGGTAGCATATTTTTTCATCAACTAGATGAATTTCTCAGCTGGTATTAAGTTTGCAATAACACTGTGTCTATTTCGAAAAGGAAACAACAAAGCAAGCCAAATTGCTTGCTCAAACCACAGGGGCAAATAATGAATAACAGTTTTGATACCCAAAAACAGCTTACGATTAATGGTGAGCAATACCATATTCACTCTTTACAAGGTTTAGGTGACAAAGCAAAACGTCTGCCATTCTCTCTAAAAATCTTACTTGAAAACCTGTTGCGCAATGAAGATGGCGTTAATATTAAAAAGCAAGATATCGATGCTTTACTAAACTGGGACCCTCAAGCGAAACCATCAGCAGAAGTAGCGTTTACGCCTGCTCGCGTTGTAATGCAAGATTTTACCGGCGTACCCGCCATTGTCGATTTAGCCGCGATGCGTGATGCCATGGAAAAACTTGGCGGCGACCCTGCAAAAATTAATCCGCTGTCACCTGCTGAGCTTGTTATTGACCACTCAGTGCAAGTTGACGGCTACGGTGAAGATGGCTCATTCGACTTAAATGCGAAACTTGAATATGAGCGCAACAAAGAGCGTTACGAATTTTTACGCTGGGGGCAAACGGCCTTCGATAACTTGAAAGTCGTGCCACCAGCAACTGGCATCGTACACCAAGTTAACTTAGAATATTTAGCCCGCGTGGTATTTAACGATAGTAAAAATGGTAAATCACTCGCCTACCCAGATACCCTAGTCGGAACCGATTCGCACACCACCATGATCAATGGTCTTGGGGTATTAGGCTGGGGTGTGGGTGGTATTGAAGCCGAAGCCGCAATGCTTGGTCAACCGATCAGTTTACTCATTCCACAGGTCATTGGCTTTAAGCTCAATGGTCGCCTGCCAGAAGGCACAACTGCAACCGACCTGGTACTAACCGTAACAGAAATGCTGCGTAACCATGGCGTAGTGGGTAAATTTGTTGAGTTTTATGGTGATGGTCTTGCTGATTTACCGCTTGCAGACCGTGCAACTATTGCAAACATGGCGCCTGAGTATGGTGCAACCTGCGGTATTTTCCCAATTGATGATGAAACCATTAACTACCTACGTTTAACAAACCGCGATGACAAGCAACTTAAACTCATCGAGGACTATGCAAGGCACCAAGGCTTATGGCGTAACCCTGGCGATGAAGCTCATTATACCGACACACTAGAGTTATCACTTGATGATGTTGTGCCAAGCCTTGCTGGACCTAAGCGCCCGCAAGATAGAATTGCCCTTGATAAAGCAGGTAGCATTATTGGTGAGCACTTAAAAGGCTTTCAAGAAGAGCGTATGCAACATCGCGATAAAAGCGATGTTCAAGAGGCGCGCATTGAGGATGAAGGCCCAACAACTAACCCTGATGAGCCAGTGAACGAAGCTCAGTTTATGGGCGCAGCTAAGGTTAACTTTAAAGGCGAAGAGTTTGAGCTTAATGATGGTGCCTGTGTCATTGCTGCAATTACAAGTTGTACAAACACGTCAAACCCAAGTGTTATTTTAGCTGCTGGCCTGGTGGCTAAAAAAGCTAAGCAACTGGGCTTAAAGGTTAAACCATGGGTTAAAACCTCACTTGCTCCAGGCTCACAAGTGGTGACTGATTACTTGAAAAAAGCCGACTTAATGGATGATTTAGATGCATTAGGTTTTAACCTTGTCGGTTATGGTTGTACAACCTGTATCGGTAACTCAGGCCCACTAGCTGATGAAATCACCGATGCAATTCAAAAGCATAAACTGGTTGTAAGCTCTATTTTATCGGGTAACCGTAACTTTGAAGGGCGTATTCACCAAGATGTGAAAATGAACTTCTTAGCGTCACCACCTCTTGTGGTTGCATACGCAATTGCGGGTCGTACAGATATAGACGTTTATAACGAGCCGCTTGCGCAAGACCCTAATGGTAATGACATTTATCTAAAAAATATCTGGCCAAGTGTTAGTGAAGTGAACGAACTCGTCCGCGAAACTGTAACCAAAGAAATGTTCGCATCAAGCTATGGCAATGTGTATCAAGGCGATGATCGTTGGCAGAAAATTCAAATTCCTGATGGCAAACTTTATGATTGGGATGATGCGTCAACCTACATCAAAAAAGCACCATTCTTTGATGGTATGGAGATTGAGCCTCCTGGCATTCCTAGCATTAGTGGTGCGCGCTGTTTAGCAAAATTAGGTGACTCAGTTACCACTGACCACATCTCGCCAGCAGGTGCGATTAAAGCGGATGCACCAGCAGGTCTTTACTTGCAAGAGCACGGTGTACAAAAAGCACAATTTAATTCGTACGGTTCGCGCCGTGGTAACCACGAAGTAATGATGCGCGGTACCTTTGCTAATGTGCGTTTACGTAATCTATTAGCACCGGGTACCGAGGGCGGTGTAACCCGTATGCAGCCAAGCGATGAGCTTGCCAGCATTTATGATGCAGCGATGCAATATCAGCAAGATGGCACGCCACTGATCATTTTAGCAGGCGCGGAATATGGTACAGGTTCATCACGTGACTGGGCTGCTAAAGGCTCACTTTTACTTGGTGTTAAAGCCGTTATTGCACAAAGCTATGAGCGTATTCACCGTTCAAACCTGATTGGCATGGGTGTTTTACCCCTACAATTTAAAGAAGGTGAAAGCTATGAGTCACTGGGTCTAACCGGCCAAGAATCATTCGACTTTGAAGGCTTATATGACAAAACCAATGAAGTCAGTGTGATTGCCACTAACAGTGAAGGCAAACAAATTAGCTTTAGTGTTGATGTGCGTATAGATACCCCGAAAGAGTGGGATTACTACAAACACGGCGGTATTTTACAGTATGTACTGCGTAATATGCTGGCTGAGCAGTAATAGCTGTTAAGTTAACTAAGGGGCTGAATTTTCAGCCCCTTTTTTGTTTAAATCACTAATAAATTGCAGTTTAGACCAACACACTTACTTACAAAAAATGAAAAGCACATAAAAATCAGCATGTTAAAATTGGACCATAGTTTGCAAATGCTAACCAGATAAAAATCACAATAATTTTTGGAATCCCTATGACTATTGCATCATTCAAACGCGCCATTTGCGCAACGGCCATCTCATCAAGTTTATTATTAACAGGCTGTGTTATTCATGTCTCTCCGGGTCAAATCGCAGAACAAAAACAACAAGACTTAAGCGTGTCGGCTGCAAATATCAACGAATTAAAAATTGATGCCGAAGCCGGTTCACTGATCATCAAAGGCGACAGCAACGCCACGGCTATCACAGTGAATGCTAATATCTATGCGGCTAAAGGCGATGAAACTTATACACTAACCCTCGAAAAGCACGGCGACACCGCAGAGCTTATCAGTAAGCTCAATAATGGTAGCTTATCGTTTTACAGTGGCTCATCACCTCATATTGATTTAATCGTCTCTGTGCCTAGTACCCTTAACTTGGATATCGATGATGACTCAGGTGATATCGTGATACGTGCAATGCAAAACGATATCAGCATTGATGATGATTCAGGCTCAATTGTGATCGAAGGGGGTCGCACTATTAATATTGATGATGACTCGGGGGATATTCGCATTAGCAATGTCAGCGGCAATATCAGCATTGAAGACGATTCTGGCTTAATTATGATAGACCAAGGGCAAGGGCGTATTGATATTGAAGATGACTCTGGTGATATCCGCATCGAAAACAGCCAAGGCCCTGCACGTATTATTGATGAATCAGGTAGTATCAGCATTAAAACATTGGCTGGTGCGCTTACTATCGAAGATGGCTCTGGCGATATAGATGTAAGACAAATCAAAGGGCTGGTTACCATTACCGATGGCTCTGGCAGCATTTATGTGGATGACACACTCGGCCTAACTATTATCGAAGCGGGTTCAGGTGATTTAAGCATCGATAACATCAACGGCCCAGTAAAATTGGATAGATAATCAACAATTGCTTGATTTAGAACAATCCTATTAATGACAACAGCACCTACACTTTAATTAAGGCTAAAGTGAGGTGCTTGTATGACTGAACAAACCATCATTCGAATCTTAAAAACCTTTATTATTTTAGGTATTTGCCTAATTATATTGGGGCACTCTTTATTAGCCGGCAATTACTTAAGTGATAGCATGGGTATACATGGCATTATGATCAGCGCAGCGTGTATTGCTGTTGGTGTGTTATTCTCTTTGCCCACTAAAATTTATCTCACTATTTTACTTATGAAAATGGAAAGCGATCTAAAAGCACATAACAAACAGAGCTAATTTCCACCTTGCTCTTTGAGCTGCTGTTCAAGTTGCTTGTTACGTTGCTCCATAAGCTGTTTTACTTGCTCAGCGTCTTGCATCATCTTTTGTACATTTTTAGGGTCGTATACGCCAAGCGCTGAAGGTGCTTCGTTAGCTTTAACGGTTGCTGGTTGCTCTTCATCAGCTTGAAATGTCTCTGCGGGTAACACTGTTATGTCGTTAGGATCTAAACTTACCGCAGTACTTACGTAATTAGGGTGAGGGGTATCAGCATAGTGCCACTGACCATGTTCATCTTGCCATTTATACACGACGACATATGAGTTTGCGTCTTTGCTCAAGCTCAACTTCTCAGTGAGCTTTTTTGCTTGGCTGGTAAGTGTATCGGCACTTTGCGAAGCAAAATCACTCACATCACCACTTACTTTGTCTGAGTAACGCTCGAACATGCTCAGCTCTAGGTAAGGTTTACCGTCTGGCTTTTTAATATAAAACAGCAGGGCAACACTGGTCAGTAGCAACATAACCGCAAGATAACAAAAACGCTTAATCATTCGATTTACCGATTATTGGTAGTTACTCTCAATCTTAGCAAATTCACCGGATGATTTAAGATTTTTCATAAATTCGTTAAATTGCTCGCTGATACGCTTACCCTTTTCATTGTAAGCAAACTGTAATTGCATCGACGCCTTACCAACACTGTAATCACTCACCGTGAATTTTTTAAAAGCATTATTTTTTGAGGCATACCACTGCAGTGTGTTTTTTGCGATAACAGCAACACGTTGATTTTGCTGCATATCAACTAAAGCCTTCAGCATATCTATTTCAGAGTAAAAGTCTTCACGGTGCAACTTGCCAGCAGCAAACAATGCTTCAAATTGCGGGTAGGTATAACCAAAGCGGGCCATTAACACATAACCGCCGAGCTCACCAATTGCTGGAATATGACAACCACTCGGCATCACTAAAATATCTTCTACAACAGCGATACTATCACTCCAATAGTATTGCTTATTTCCGCGATACCACTGCTCAGACTCTAAGCGCACATCAACCTTGCCTTCATCAAGTAAATGCTGTGAACGCACCTCAGGTACCAGCATGTATTGAATATCATGATTATATTTCTCAGCAAAACGAATTAATAACTCATCAACAAGCCCTTTATTACTTCTGTCAGCAAAATGATATGGCGGGTAATCCGTGTCATAAAGCGCAACCCTCAAAGTTTCTGCTCGCACTAAAGGCGCAATAAATAGCAACAATAAAAAAGCAATAACACGACTCATAATTTTCTCTCATAAAATTGAGCCAGGGATTGTATATAAATAACACAAAAAAAGCGCAACCTAGGTTGCGCTTTACGAAAATTCTGATAGGAATTTAGGATTAGATACCATCACCATCGATATGTAAGCCACATTCACGGTTTAAACCAAAGAAACGTGTCTCTTCTTCTGTCATGCCCGGTTCAAGTTTACGGGTTGTATGAACATCGCCCATCGACACATAACCTTGCTCCCAAAGTGGGTGATACGGCAAATCATGCTTAGTTAGATACTGATAAATATCACGGTTGTTCCACTCAATAAGCGGATACACTTTCACAGTCCCTCGGCTGATTTCAACAATTTGCTTATCAGCTCGGCTAGATGACTGATCGCGACGCAAGCCACTAAACCAAGTACCTGCACCCAGCTCGTTTAAGGCACGAGTCATTGGCTCAACTTTATTCAGTTGATTGTACTGCTTAATGCCTTCTTCACCTTGCTCCCAAAGCTTACCAAACTTCGCTTCTTGCCACGCAGGGCTAAGCTCAGCTTTATAAACTTTAAGATTAAGCGATAGTCGCTCCGTCATTTGCTCGATGAACTGATAGGTTTCAGGGAACAAATAACCAGTGTCAGTCAGTACCACAGGAATATCTGGCTGCTGCGATGTTACTAAGTGCAACATCACCGCCGCTTGAATGCCAAAGCTCGACGACAAAAAGTGTGTGCTTGGTAAGTTTTCAAGTGCCCATGCAACACGCTCTTCTGCGCTTTTATCAGCCAGAAGGCCATTTATATCAGCCAGCATGGCTGTTTGGTCTTCTTTGCTCATCGTTAAGATGTTTTTAAATTCACTCATGGTTAATTCCAAACCTTAAAGCGGTGTCGCTTATAAAATTATGCGTGAAAATCAGTTACTGAAACTTTAACTTCAGCAACAATGCCTTTGCGAATTACAAAATCACCAAAACACTCGCCTTCATTACGCTCACTTGCCCATTGGCCAATAAGTTTATCGAATGCCTCTAGGTATACGTCTTCGCCAACATTTTCTAAATACAATTTAGGAATACGCGTGCCTTCACGGTTACCACCTAAGTACACGTTGTATTTACCCGGACCTTTACCAACCAGACCCGCTTCTGCCAACATGGCGCGGCCACAGCCATTCGGACAACCCACAACACGCATAATAATGTTGTCATCGCTGATACCGTGCTTAGCTAATAACGCTTCAGTTTTCTCAATTAAGCTTGGTAAATAACGCTCAGCTTCAGCCATCGCTAACGGACACGTTGGTAATGCCACACACGCCATTGAGTTTTTACGCTGCTCTGTATGGCTGTCATCAATCAGGCCATGGTTGCGAGCAATCTCTTCGATTACCGCTTTTTGATCAGCCGGAACACCTGCGATGATCAAGTTTTGGTTTGCAGTCATACGGAAATCACCTTGGTGAATTTCCGCAATTTTACGGCAGCCTGTTTTAAGAGGTTGATTTGGGTAATCTAAAATACGGCCACTTTGGATAAACAGCGTTAAGTGATGCTTACCATCAATACCTTCAACCCAACCGATACGGTCACCACGGTGAGTAAACTCATACGGGCGGCTTTGCTCAAATTGAACACCGGCACGTTTTTCAACTTCTGCTTTAAATACATCAGAACCTACACGGTCAAGTGTGTATTTAGTTTTTGCATTTTTACGATTTGAGCGGTTACCCCAATCACGTTGTACAGACACCACGTGCTCAGCAATTTTTAACGTGTGCTCAAGTGGAATAAAACCAAAGTCATCTGCTTTACGAGGATACGTTGCTGTATCACCGTGAGTCATCGCAAGACCACCACCCACTAACACGTTAAAACCAACTAACTTGCCGTTTTCTGCAATTGCCACAAAGTTTAAGTCGTTCGCATGCACATCCACCTCATTGTTCGGTGGAATTGTTACTGTGGTTTTAAACTTACGTGGTAAGTAAGTTGAACCTAAAATTGGCTCTTCTGTGGTTTCACTCTTTTCACCATCTAACCAAATTTCAGCGTATGCTTTAGTTTTTGGTAATAGGTGCTCAGAGATCTTCGCTGCCCACTCGTACGCTTCTTGGTGAAGCTCAGATTCAACTGGGTTCGTTGTACATAATACGTTTCGGTTTACGTCGCCCGCCGTTGCAATTGAGTCAATACCCACGCTATTAAGCATTTGATGCATGCCTTTAATGTTTGGCTTAAGCACACCATGGAACTGGAACGTTTGACGCGTGGTTAAACGAATACTGCCATAGCTGGTTTTCTCTTCAGCAAACTTATCAATCGCTAACCATTGCTCTGGCTTGATGATACCGCCAGGCATACGAGCACGTAACATAACATTATGTAACGGCTCTAATTTTTGTTTAGCGCGCTCAGGGCGAATATCACGGTCATCTTGCTGGTACATGCCGTGGAAACGGATCAGTTGGAAGTTATCAGCAGTGAAACCACCGGTTATCTCGTCTTTTAAATCTTGCTCAATGGTGCCACGTAAAAAGTTACTTTCTCTTTTCAAACGCTCGTTATCAGAAAGCTTTACGTTTTTGTCTTGTTCGCTCATGGTATTTCCTAAATTTGTTACAGTGACGGCTGTTAGCTTTAAACGTGATTAGTACACGTCTTTCTGATAGCGATTTGCGCTACGTAAATCTTTTAAATATTGCTCAGCTTGTTCATCATCTTTGCCGCTATTTTCTTTGATAATGTCTACAAGCGCCTGATGAACATCTTTCGCCATACGGTTTGCATCACCACAGATATAGAAATGAGCACCCGCTTCTAACCAAGCAAATACTTCTTGGCTGTTTTTGCGAAGTTTGTCTTGAACATATACTTTTTCCGCTTGGTCACGGCTAAACGCCACATCCACTTTAGTCAGTAAGCCTGACTTCAAGTAACCTTGAATTTCTACTTGGTATAAAAAGTCTTGAGTAAAGTGTGGGTTACCAAAGAATAACCAGTTTTTACCACTTGCTTCACGAGCATCACGCTCTTGTAAAAACGCACGGAATGGGGCAATACCCGTACCCGGACCTACCATGATAATTGGCGTTTCATCATTAGCCGGTAAACGGAAATTATCGTTATGCTCGCTAAATACTTTTACTTTGCAGCCTTCTTCAGCACGACGTGCTAAATAACCAGAACAACCACCTAAGTGCTCGCTACCAAATGCATCAAACTCAACCAGACCCACAGTTAAGTGAACTTCTTCTTCAACTTCTGCTTGGCTAGATGCGATCGAATATAAACGTGCTTGTAGTTTACGTAAGCAGTCTACTAAGGTTTGTGCTTCAAGCTGAGCTGGGTTTTGACGAATAATATCGAAGATTTGGCGAGGTTCGATGTACTCACGCATTGCCGCTTTATCTTCAACTAACTTTAATAAATCAGGGCTGCCAGTTGCTGTTGCGTATTTTTCAACAAAACCTGGATACGACTGAGTTAATTCTAATTTTTCGATTAATGCATCACGAATAGTTAGCTCTTCGTCGCCGAGTTTAACCGTGCTAGATGCATCGATTTGTGTAAGCGTAAGTACTTCATCAACAAGCGCTTCGTCATTTAAGAAGTAAACACCTAGCGAATCACCAGGTGTATAGGTAATGTCTGAACCTTCTAATGAGATTTCAACATGACGCACATCTTTGGTTGAATCACGGCCGGTAATTTTTTGCACAACACTTAGTTCTGCAGCAAATGGGTTTTGCTTGGTGTATTGGCTTGCTGCTGGTGCCGCTGCACCAAATGGCATAGCCACAACTTGACCACCACTTGCTTGTTGCTGCGCTTTAAGATCAGGCTCAAACGCATCAAGTGCACCATCAATCCACTTAGCTGCTTCATCATCGTAATCTACATCTAGGTCAGCACGCTGGAAAATAGTTTCTGCGCCAAGCTTGTTAAAACGCTCTTCAAAATCTTTTGCTGTTTGGCAGAAGAACTCGTAGCTTGAATCACCTAAGCCAATCACAGCCACTTTAACACCATCTAGTTTAGGTGCTTTTTTAGTTGTTAAGAATTCATGAAGGCTTTCAGCGTCTTCTGGTGGCTCACCCTCACCGTAGGTTGAAACAACAACCGTGATAAACTTTTCTTTTTTCAGGGCTGTTGGTTTGTAGTCAGCCATGTTTACTAGCTTAACAGTTAGACCGCGCGACTCTGCCTGCTCTTTTAACTTGCTCGCCACGCCTTTTGCGTTACCCGTTTGCGAGCCGTATAAAATAGTTAGCGGCGGTGCTTCACCTGCAGCTGGAGTGGCAGCAACACCACCGGTTAATGCACCTGCGTTGGCATTCGCAGCTAAGTAACCACTTACCCACGCTTGCTGAATTGGATTAAGTTCAGCCACTAAGCCTTGCAGCTTCTGTACTTGCTCTTGCGATAGCGGGCTCGCCGCTGCATTTAGTTGACTTAACAACATGAATTTATTCCTCGTAACCCTGAAAAGTTAACTGCGAAACGAACTTGCTACTGTCATTTCGCGAACAATTTTTTCGACTTTAAAGACTCAATAGAAATGCTTTAAAGGTTTATCTGAGCGTGAAGAATAACGAGGTCTGAGGCGATTAAAAAAGAATAGAATCTGCTTTGATATTCCATTTAGTTATTAATTTAGTATTTATCCAAAAAAAACATATTAAAAGCAAAAATTCCCAAATAAGAAACCTTTTATTAATTAACATTATTGCAACATAAGCCAATTAGCCTATACTCGCTGTGTTCATTTTGAGAACAGCAAAAACTATTAAAATATAAAAAGGAAAATACAATGTCACACGGGACATGTAAAAAATATATGCTAGCCAGTAGCTTACTTTGTTTAGCAAGTTCAGCATTGGCAAATGTTAGTAACGCCGACTTCGAAAGCTGGTCAGCAAATACCCCTGCAAGCTGGAGCACTATTGATAGCGGTATTAGTCTTAGCGCTAATACTAATGTGGTTTACTCAGGTAATTACTCAGCACAAGTCGTGGTTAATACTGGCACCCAAAGTAATACCGATTTACAACAATTAGTAGAGGTAGTGGCGGGTGAAAGTTATGAGTTTTCTGCTTGGGTTTACCATACAGAAGGTGGCGTAAAAGCTCGCTTAGTAGTTGATGGCTATCAAGGCTATTCTAACTCAGCATTAACCAATCAATGGCAACAAATCAGTTATCAGTACACAGCCTCTGCGACCACATCAATTAATGTTGGCCTGCGCTTTTACGATGTAACTGGTTTTGATGGCAGCGAAGTCGTTTATGTAGATAACTTTGCACCAAATACAGACTCAACTCCACCACCTACGGGCAGCTGCGCCGATAACCAAGTGTCTTTAACCCTCACTACCGATAATTATGGGGAAGAAACCAGTTGGCAAATCACCAATAGCCAAGGTAGTGCAGTAGCATCAGGCGGCAGCTATGCAGCAAATACTCAATACAGTGAGCAAGCATGCTTAACTGATGGTGACTATACCTTTACTATTTTTGATAGCTATGGTGATGGCATATGCTGCTCTTACGGTAACGGTAGCTATAGCCTTTCATTCGGTCAAACAGTACTTGCCAGTGGTGCAAGCTTCCAAAGCTCAGACGCTACGTCGTTTAGTTTAGGTGATAGCTCAGGTGGCGGTAACGGCGGTGGTACAACCCCAACAGAGCCAACGGGGTACTATGTAACAACCCAAGGCCTTAGTGGTTATGCACTGAAAACAGAACTATACAACATTATCAAAGGTCACAACTCGCAGGGCTATTCAGCTATTTGGAGTTTTTATGATGTTGCTTCACGCGATAAGTATTTTGAAAACGACAACTCTATTTTAGACCGTTATTCAGAAAACCCTGCAGGCCAAGACAGCTACAACTATGTTGCTGTGAGCGACCAATGTGGTACATACAACAGCGAAGCAGATTGCTACAACCGTGAGCATTCTTTCCCAAAAAGTTGGTTTGGTGGAACAGTTGAGCCAATGAATTCAGACGTACATCACATTTTTGCCACTGATGGTTATGTCAATTCAAAACGCAGTAACTACCCATTTGGTGAAGTAGCTAGTGCAAGCTATACCTCTAGTAACGGCAGCAAATTAGGCAGCGCTGCTAGCTCATTAAATTACTCAGGAACGGTTTTTGAACCTATTGATGAATTTAAAGGTGACTTTGCAAGAGCCTATTTCTATATGGCAACACGCTATGAAAACGTGATTGGCTCATGGCAAAACAACACAACTTACAGTAACGCTGTACTGAATGGTTCATCTGATCAGGTCTTTGAGAGCTGGGTCGTTACTATGTTATTAAAGTGGCATAACGAGGATCCAGTGAGCCAATTAGAGCTTGACCGTAACCAAGCTGCTTATGAACATCAAGGTAACCGCAACCCATTTGTGGATCACCCAGAATTTGTAGAAATGATTTGGTAACTTCGTTAAGCCAAGGCACTTAGTTTCGGCTAAGTGCCTTTTTATACGGTAAAGCATGACTTAAGCCTCATTAGGGTTTAACTGCTCGACAAGGCGAATGTCATGTAACAAATGGTTATGCCTTACCGACAAAGTATTTTCTGCTGTTGGCTTTATTTTATAACCGAGCTGCTGTAAAACCAGCGTAAATAGGGCGGCATGTTGATAACTAAGAGGTTGTCCGCTTAATTCAAATTCTTCGATTACGCTATTTGCATAACTAGAACTATTTTGTAATGACTGCCAAATACGCATTTGTACTTGAGAAACCTGTATCACTGATGTGTGATAGCAATTGATTTGTAGGCTTAATAAATAGTTTTCTAGTGAGTTCATAGCGATATCCATTACAAAAAACGCTACTTTAAAAGCTCAAGTTAAGTTGAGGTAAAGTGTTTTGTTATTACTTTTTACTCCACTTATTCATTATATCTTTAAATAGTTTTGCTTCTTTATCTTCACAGGGTCTTGGGGATCCGCTTGGCACTCCAGATTTACCAAACACCGAATTAAAATCTATGCCGTAACACATGCCATTTAGTACCTCGATACGCTTGCTGCCATCGCCATTTTGCCAAACGACAGTTGCTTTATCAGAGACGGTTAATTGTGCGGGCACCGTAACCCTGCCTGTAGGCGATTTATCATTAGCGGCTTCATCCTGCTCAAACAAAGACGCATTAGCAGAACCATTTTCAAAATTAAGCTGTGGGATTGGCGCATACGGGTTAAGCTTTTTAAAGGGTAATTCGGTTATTTTTGAATTCTCAAGTGCCTGATTAGGTCCTACAACCTCCGAGGTAGCTTTTTTTGGTTCATCTTTTGTAGGATTAACTGTATTAGAATCACTTATCTGCTCAGAGCTACTCTGCGAAGCTTTTTCGTTTTTTGGCAAAGAATTAACCTCATCAGGCATTCCTTCTGTTTGCTCAGGTGAAGGTTTTTCTTGGATCTTCTGCAAGCTAGGTAACGAAGTTAAATCAACACTCACATACGCGTTGATTACTTTTGGCGGTTCAGCGACTGCGGGGAGTTTCACAAACTTTCCATATCGAGCAAATAGCAATAAAAGCACAGCATGTAGCGCAATCGAGATGATCCATGCTTTGTAATTCCCTTTTAACACCCTAGCGCCTCGTTTTATTTTTAAGAGTGCTAAATGAGTGAATTAGTTCATAGGAAAGTTGCGAGTTAGCGAGTTAGCGAGTTAGCGAGGGTAAAGGTTCTAGGTTCTAGGTTCTAGGTCAAGCATAACCTTGGGAGTGCTTTAATGTGGTTTGGGTTTACCAAAGAAAAGGTTTACATGGATTGTGTTGGGTTTCGCTGCGCTCAAACCAACCTACCCGAAGAGTGAACAGGGCAAATACTGAGTGAGACACCACACTAACCAACCCCACTCTTCTGATCTGACGTCTGAAAGCTGATAGCTCTATTTACGTTGGGTTTCGCTGCGCTCAAACCAACCTACCCTAATAAACTTGATCCAAATCAACTATTAAATCGGCTTATTTAGCATCAGGAAAATAGCTTGATCTGGATCATATCAGCCGCCCTCAAGCCAGCCTATGATTAACTCATAGACATTAGGAGGCACAACCATGAACGTATTCTTCAGAGATTTTTTTAGCGACCCAGTTTTATTTATGTCATTCGGCATTTTGGCAGTTGTTATCGTTTTATGCCTTTTCTATGTTGGTTTCTTTATTAAGAAAATACACGACGCAGAAGTTCCTAAGTAAGAATTAAGCACGACGCACAAAGCCCCTATCCAATTTATTGTTTAGGGGCTTTTTATTTGCAGCTAGCTAAAATCTTGTAGCGGTTCTCAAAAAGCAAAAACTTGCTACAATAGGCGCTTATTTTGTTTCGAAAGTGTCAGCTATGTTACCTGAGTTTAAGCCTGCGTGGTGGATGCGCAATCGCCATTTACAAACCATAATGCCGCGCTTTTTTCGCCCTTTTCATAATACCCGCTACGACTTATCGACAATCGATACTCCAGATGGCGACTTTTTAGAACTGGCTTGGGCAACACCTCATAACGAGCAAGCACCCCTCGCTATTGTATTGCATGGTTTAGAAGGCAATATAAACAGCTTTTATGCTAAAGGCATGATGAAAAAGCTTAAGCAGCAAGGCTTTGCGGTGGTATTAATGCATTTTCGAAACTGCTCTCGCGAAGTTAACCGTTTGGCACGTGCTTATCACAGCGGCGAAACAGAAGACCTGCGCTTTTTCATCAACCACCTGAAGAGCAAGTTTCCAAAACGCCCGTTATTTGCCGTAGGCTTTTCGTTAGGTGGTAATGTACTGGCAAAGTATTTAGGTGAGCAAGGTACTAAATCAAACTTAACTGGCGCAGCCGTTGTGTCTGCACCATTTGACTTGTCATCATCTTGCGAAGTTATTCGTAAAAGCTTAGGTAAGATTTATCAAAAGTATTTACTCGACCGTATGAAAAAGTCGATGCAAAGAAAGCTACCACAAATCGAACAGCAAATTAGCCTAACGCCAGAAAAGCTCATGGCGATTGATGACTTATGGCAATTCGATAATATGCTCACGGCACCATTGCATGGCTTTGCCGGTGCTGAAGATTACTATCAGCAAGCGAGTGCAAAACCATTTTTAAAAAGCATTGCAACACCTACGCTGATTGTGCACGCCAAAGATGACCCGATGTTATCAATAAAAGCCGTGCCAGATAGCTTAGATGTGAGTGAACATGTTACGCTGCGCATCTCAGAACAAGGGGGCCATGTTGGATTTATTAGCGGTAAAAACCCTTTTAAGCCCGAATATTGGCTTGAACGAATTGTGCCTGAGTATTTTCAACAATTAGTTAAAAAAGAGCAGTTATGATCATTCCCCACGAACGCCTCGATAAAGAGACTCTGTATAATTTAATCGAAAGTTATGTTTTACGTGAAGGCACTGATTACGGCGAACAAGAATTTAGCATTGAAAGCAAAGTAGCGCAGGTTCATCAACAGCTTAAAAATGGTGAAGCCATGGTGTTTTTTTCTGAGTTACATGAGTCAGTGACGATTATATCCAAAGCTGAATTCATTGCTCTACAAGCTGACCCAGAGTACCAAGCGTCGTTTAACGACTAAACTTGTAAGTTACACTGTAACCCTTCACAATGGCTTTTTAACTTAAAGAGCCATTAAAAAATGAAAAAACTAAGCTCACTGGTTGCCGCAGTTTCTTTGGCCTTAATTGGTCAAGCAAATGCAGATCAGGTTACTGCATCAGATAAAGCCATTAAACTGGCAAAAGACACTATTTTAATCGATACCCATATCGATGTGCCTTACCGCATTCATAACAAGTGGGCTGACGTAACCAAAGCTACAAGCGACGGTGACTTTGATTATCCGCGTGCTGTGCAAGGTGGTTTGAACGCTCCTTTCATGTCAATTTACATTCTTGCAAACCTAGAATTTGAAGGCAAAGGTAAAAGCTATCAATTAGCAAATCAGCTAATCGATTCTATGGAAGCGATTGTGCAACGCGCACCAAGTAAATTCGCTATTGCTGACTCAACTGCCGATATTAAAGAGCAGTTTAAACAAGGTAAAATGTCGATTGCTATGGGCATGGAAAACGGCTCACCTATCGAAGGCGACATTAAAAACCTTAAGCATTTTTATGAGCGTGGCGTACGTTACATCACGCTAGCTCACTCGCAGAGTAACCACATTTCTGATTCATCTTATGATATTCGTCGTAAGTGGAAAGGCCTTAGCCCATTCGGTAAAGAGCTAGTAAAAGAAATGAACAACATTGGTATGCTGGTTGATGTATCGCATATTTCTGATGATGCGTTTTACCAAGTGATGGAAATATCGAAAGTACCCGTGATTGCTTCACACTCGTCACTGCGTAAATACACTCCTGGCTTTGAGCGTAATATGAATGACGACATGCTGTTAGCTCTTAAAAAGAATGGTGGTGTTATTCAAATTAACTTCGGTTCAAGCTTTGTTACAGCAAAAGCAGGCTCTTGGTACGATCAACTTAAATCAGCAAAGGCTGAAAAGAAAAAAGACGGTACTAAGCTAAGCAAAGATTTTGATGCTGCTTATCGCGCTAAAAACCCGTTTCCATTTGCAAGCTTAGAACAAGTACTTGATCACCTTGACCATGTAGTTGAGCTAATTGGTATCGATTATGTGGGGATTGGCTCAGATTACGATGGTGTAGGCGACTCTCTACCTACTGGCTTAAAAGATGTATCTAGCTATCCTAACCTTGTGCAAGGTCTAATGGACCGTGGTTATAGTGATAAAGACATCAAAAAGATTTTAAGTGGCAATATGCTACGTGTATGGCAACAAGCTGAAGCATACGCAAAAGCCCATTAATCGGCATAAACTCTATTTAAAAGCGCAGCTAACTAGCTGCGCTTTTTATTTTTATCATCATAAGTATTTGATAATACAAATAGCTTGTTTTAATCTGCTGATATTACAAAGCAACTTGGATGATGTGATATGTCGACTTGGCAAGGGAATACTGCGCTGGCATTTGCAAGCATTGCACTTGGCTTATCAATTTATAGCTATACAAAAGCAAACTCTAATGACAAGCCTGTAGTTATTCAGCAAGCAAAACCTAACTTAAAAGAGTTGGCCATTCCAGAGCAAGACAGAGAAAATCTAGTCGCCTTACATGGCTATATTTTAGATCTCGAAACACGCATTCACGAGCTTGAAAATAAAGCGCCTACAATTGATCCTGAGCGACTTGCCTCATTAGTTAAACAAGCAATGGAACAGCAAGAAAAAGAGCGACGAGTCGAAATTGAAAAAAGAAATCCGGCGCTTGGCTGGCTAAGTAATTTACCTGATGACTACCGCGAACGCATCAAAGCAGACCCACAATATGCCGACAGCTCAATAAATGAAGCTCTTGCCACCTTACTCAATTTGAGTAAGTCCGAAAATGAGCGCTTAGCTGCCTACGGGCAACTAAAAATGACCCTCAGTATGCTCAGACGCGACTTGGACGACAGCCAAGCAAATGCAGTAATCGATGCCATGATAAGCATTAGCGAATACACGAATGATCCTAAGATTCGTGTCAGTACTTTAGAGAATTTATCTCGCCAAAATAACGTATCGCCTAAGCTCGCTGAGCATTTTCAAAAACTGTTACAAACTGACGATAATGATTATGTTCGCAATATTTCTGCCACAGCCCTCATCGGCCAATTTTTTCGTGCCACAAGAGACGGCAATAATAGTTATGCCAGTGATTTAGCAGAACGAATTACCACTCTTGAAAATAGTAGCAATACAAAAGTTGCCGAAATCATGGCTGAAAACCTAAAAGGCCCACGGTTAAGAGAAGAAATAGATAAAGCGCTGGGGAAATGATTGAAGGTGCTAGGTGCTAGGACAAACTAAATCCAGTTTATCCTGAAGTAACTATTAACTTGTTTTCTTGCACTGAAATGAAAGCCCCTTCTCGATCTAATCTGACGTCTGACAGCTGAAAGCTTCCAGCTATTTTTTATAACAAAAAGCCCCAGCGGATGCCGGGGCTTTTTAGTAAGGAAACTTAATTAAAAATTAAGCTTTCTTTGGACGCTCAACAACGTCTACTAAAGTCCAAGACTTAGTCTTAGAAATAGGAGCACACTCAGAAATAGTAACTACGTCACCAGTTTGAGCTGTGTTGTTTTCGTCATGTACGTGTAGTTTAGTCGTACGTTTGATGAATTTACCATATACTGGATGCTTCACGTAACGTGCGATAGCAACAGTGAAAGATTTATCCATCTTGTCGCTGATTACACGGCCTTGAAGAGTACGGATTTTATCGCTCATTATTGACCTGCCTTCTGGTTAATAACTGTTTTTACACGCGCGATATCGCGACGTACTGTTCTTAGCGTGTGTGTCTGAGCTAACTGACCAGTGCTTGCTTGCATGCGCAGGTTGAACTGCTCACGAAGAAGTCCTAGAAGTTCAGCATTTAGCTCTTCTACGCTTTTGTCTTTTAGTTCGCTAGCTTTCATTACATCACCGTCCGAGTTACGAAAGTTGTTGTGAATGGTAATTTACGCGCTGCAAGGTTAAATGCTTCACGAGCAAGCTCTTCAGAAACACCTTCCATTTCGTAAAGTACTTTACCAGGTTGAATTTCAGCAACCCAATATTCAACAGAACCTTTACCTTTACCCATACGAACTTCTAATGGTTTGTTCGTAATTGGCTTATCTGGGAATACACGAATCCAGATTTTACCTTGACGCTTTACGTGACGTGTCATAGCACGACGAGCTGCTTCGATTTGACGAGCAGTCATACGGCCACGGCCAGTAGCTTTCAAACCGAAAGTACCGAAGCTTACTTTGTTACCGTTTTGCGCTAAACCGCGGTTGCGGCCTTTGTGCATTTTACGGAATTTTGTACGTTTTGGCTGTAACATTACTCGCTACCTCTACTTAGCACTTTTTTTGGCTTTCTTTGGCGCGCGTTTAGCTGGCTTCTCTTGCTCTTGTACTAGTGGTAAACCACCAATAACTTCGCCTTTGAAGATCCAAACTTTAACACCAATGATACCATAAGTGGTTAAGGCTTCAGAAGTTGCGTAGTCGATATCAGCACGAAGAGTATGTAGAGGTACACGACCTTCACGATACCATTCTGAACGTGCGATCTCAGCACCGCCAAGACGACCGCTAACTTCAACTTTGATACCCTTTGCACCAATGCGCATTGCATTTTGTACCGAACGCTTCATAGCGCGACGGAACATAACACGACGCTCTAGCTGTGACGCAATACCGTCAGCTACTAGTTGTGCATCAAGTTCAGGCTTACGAACTTCAGCGATATTAATCTGAGCCGGAACACCTGCAATCTTAGTTACTGCTTGACGTAGTTTTTCAACGTCTTCGCCTTTTTTACCGATAACAACACCAGGACGAGCTGTGTGAATTGTTACACGGATAGATTTAGCTGGACGCTCGATAACGATTTTAGACACAGAAGCCGCTTTTAATTCCTTAGTAAGGAAAGTACGTACTTTGTGATCGCCAAAAAGCTGATCAGAGAAATCTTTTGAATTCGCGTACCAGGTAGAAACCCAAGGTTTAGAGATACCTAGGCGAATACCAGTAGGATGAACTTTTTGTCCCATTACTTATACTCCTAGCTATCTGAAACCACAACAGTGATGTGGCTTGTACGCTTAAGGATGCGGTCTGCGCGTCCTTTAGCACGTGGCATAATACGCTTCATTGTTGGACCATCGTCCACAAAGATCGTAGTTACACGAAGCTCATCAATGTCAGCACCTTCGTTATGCTCTGCGTTAGCAATAGCAGACTCAAGTACTTTTTTAACTAATACAGCCGCTTTTTTAGGGCTGTACGCCAGGATTTCTAGAGCGCGATCAACCGGAAGTCCGCGGATCTGATCTGCAACTAGACGTGCTTTTTGCGCCGAACCAGAGGCGAATTTATGTTTAGCTAATGCTTGCATTTATCATTCCCCTCTTAACGTTTCTTCGCTTTCTTATCCGCAGCGTGACCGCGGTAAGTACGAGTTGGTGCAAATTCACCTAGTTTGTGACCGATCATTTCGTCTGTGATGAACACAGGAACGTGCTGACGACCATTATGGACAGCGATGGTCAATCCGATCATGTTAGGTATGATCATTGAACGACGGCTCCAAGTTTTAATTGGCTTCTTGTCACCGCTTTCCAACGCTTTCTCTACCTTCTTCAGCAAGTGTAGGTCAATAAAAGGACCTTTCTTGAGAGAACGTGGCATGGCTATTCCTCAACTATTATTTAGTACGACGACGTACGATAAATTTATCAGTACGCTTGTTCTTACGTGTCTTAGCACCTTTAGTCGGCTTACCCCATGGAGACACAGGATGACGACCACCAGATGTACGACCTTCACCACCACCGTGCGGGTGATCTACCGGGTTCATGGCAACACCACGAACTGTCGGACGGATACCACGCCAGCGATTTGCACCAGCTTTACCTAGTGAACGAAGCATATGCTCAGAGTTGCCTACTTCACCAAGTGTTGCGCGACAGTCAGCTGGAACTTTACGAACTTCGCCAGAACGAAGACGTAGAGTTACGTATTGACCTTCACGAGCAAGGATTTGAACGTATGCACCAGCAGAACGTGCGATTTGCGCGCCTTTACCTGGTTTTAATTCTACGTTGTGAACAGTCGAACCTACAGGCATGTTACGCATTGGTAACGTGTTACCAGCTTTGATTGGTGCATCAATACCAGATTGGATTGAATCACCAGCTTTTAAGCCTTTAGGTGCAATAATGTAACGACGCTCACCGTCTGCATATAATACAAGAGCGATGTTTGCGCTACGGTTTGGATCATACTCTAGACGCTCAACAACAGCTGGAATGCCATCTTTAGTGCGTTTAAAGTCGATTACACGGTAATGATGCTTATGACCACCACCGATGTGACGAACCGTGATACGACCTTTGTTATTACGACCACCAGACTTAGAGTTTTTCTCTAGTAGTGGTGCGTAAGGTTTACCCTTATGTAGATCTGGGTTAACCACTTTAACCAGGTGACGACGACCCGCAGAAGTTGGTTTACACTTTTGAAGTGCCATAATTCTAACTCCCCTTATTACTCGGCGCCGCCGACAAAGTCTAGCTCGCTACCTTCTTTAAGAGTAACGTAAGCTTTCTTCCAGTCTGAACGACGACCGAAACGCATGCCAGTACGTTTTGTTTTACCCTTAACGTTTAGTGTGCGAACACCAGTTACTTCTACTTCAAAAAGCTTTTCTGCTGCAGCTTTGATTTCAGCTTTAGTTGCATCAGAAGCTACTTTGAAAACAATCGTGTTGTTCTCTTCAGCAGCGATAGTGCTTTTTTCAGAGATGTGTGGAGCAAGGATCACTTTTAAAAGACGTTCTTCACGGATCATGCTAGCGCCTCCTCAAGTTGCTTAACAGCAGCAGCTGTAATAAGTACCTTATCGAAAGCGATTAGGCTTACAGGATCGATACCAGCTACATCACGCGTGTCAACCTTGTATAGGTTACGTGCCGATAAGAAAAGATTCTCATCTACTTCTTCAGTCACGATTAGAACATCTTTAAGCTCAAGTTCTTTAAGCTTAGCAACTAGTTCTTTAGTTTTTGGTGCTTCAAGACCAAACTGCTCAACAACGATTAAACGCTCTTGACGAACTAATTCAGATAAGATGCTTTTGATCGCACCGCGGTACATTTTACGGTTTACTTTTTGGCTGTGATCTTGTGGTTTAGCTGCGAAGCTAACGCCACCTGAACGCCAAATTGGGCTACGAATTGTACCAGCACGTGCACGGCCAGTACCTTTTTGAGACCATGGTTTTTTACCACCACCGCTAACTTCAGAACGTGTCTTCTGAGCACGAGTACCTTGACGAGCACCTGCTGCGTAAGCAACAACTACTTGGTGTACTAATGCTTCGTTAAACTCACGTCCAAAAGTAGCTTCAGAAACTTCAAGAGCGCCAGAAGCGTCTTTAATTGCTAATTCCATCACTAAATCTCCAGGACTTATGCTTTAACAGCTGGTTTAACGATAACGTCACCGCCGATAGCGCCAGGTACTGCACCTTTAACTAAAAGCAAGTTACGCTCAGCGTCAACGCGAACTAGTTCTAAGTTTTGAGTCGTTACACGCTCAGCACCCATGTGACCGGCCATTTTCTTACCTTTAAACACCTTACCAGGTGATTGGTTTTGACCGATTGAACCAGGAGCACGGTGAGATAGAGAGTTACCGTGAGTAGCGTCTTGCATGCTGAAGTTCCAGCGCTTAACACCACCTTGGAAACCTTTACCTTTAGAAGTACCGGTTACGTCAACTTTGTTGATTTCGTTGAATAATTCAACAGTAAGCTCAGCGCCTACTTCAAAATCGCCTTCACCACCATTTAGGCGGAATTCCCACAGACCGCGACCCGCTTCAACACCAGCTTTAGCGAAGTGACCCGCTGCTGCTTTGTTTACACGGCTTGCTTTTTTAGTGCCTGCGGTTACTTGAAGCGCGTTATAACCGTCAGTTGCTTCAGATTTGATCTGAGCAATGCGGTTAGGTGTCGCTTCGATAACTGTCACAGGGATAGATACACCATCTTCAGTGAAGATACGTGTCATACCCACTTTACGACCGACTAGACCTAATGCCATTTTCCTAAAACCTCTCTAATCTTCCGATTAACCCAGGCTGATTTGAACATCAACACCAGCAGCAAGATCTAAACGCATTAGAGCGTCAACAGTCTTGTCAGTTGGTTCTACGATGTCGATCAGACGTTTATGGGTGCGGATTTCGTACTGATCACGCGCGTCTTTGTTAACGTGCGGTGAAGTTAGTACAGTAAAACGTTCAAAGCGTGTAGGTAGTGGGATTGGACCACGTACTTGAGCGCCAGTGCGTTTCGCAGTTTCCACGATTTCCGCCGTTGATTGGTCAATCAAACGGTGGTCAAAAGCTTTTAGGCGAATACGAATGCGTTGATTTGACATTCTTAAACCTCAATATAAAGAGCATTTAAAAAGAGCATAAAAAAAACGACCGAAACAATCTTAATAACTAAGATGTCGGCTGCTTTCTTATATCTACGATGAATTCCAAATCGGAATTCCTGTTTATTAGCTTGAAATCCAAGCTTAATCTTTCCTTCCAAGTTCCCGAGGGAATTTTGAAAGCCTGCGTATTATAGATAGATTGGTGATAAATGCAACAACTATTTTGAAAATCTCAAAGGTCTAAATTAAATTTTGTTTAATTTTCGAACTTTATCAATAACATTAGCGTCTTTAAATTATACTTGTGCGAGTAAAGAGGCTAGAAAATCGCTTTTAAATGGTCAGTCCAGTTAATAATTGTTATTCTATGCCGCTTATTTTTGACCAGACTCGGTCTATTTAATATCTACTAATAACTTTGGTGAGTTGATGCGAATCATTAATCGTTGTTTAAATTTCATTTCTGCCGGTATGAACCGCTTGTTTGTAAAAAGTAAGGTGCTGCCAGAAAATCCGATTGAACAATACAATCTAAACCCAGCCAACCCTACTTTTTATATTGTTAGGCTAAATGCACGCTCTGATTTAGCGGCACTGGCAAGGGTATGTAAAAAATACGGCTTACCTAACCCGACCGAAGAGCAGTTATTAGGTAATGCAGAACTTGATCGCTTTATCGGTATTCAAAACCCACCACCGCTATTTGGTAATAAAAGCAAGCCAAGCAATGCCCTGCAGCAAGGCAAACAAATTATTGACCACCTGATGCAATCAGGTGAGAAAAACGTCCAAGTGATCCCGGTGACGATTTTATGGGGCCGAAACCCAGGCAAAGAAAAGCCAGGTTTAGGTACTTTGGTGTCTCATTCATTAACACCCAGCTGGTTTCGTAAATTCTTTGTGTTGCTATTTTCTGGGCGCGATAACTTTATTCGCTTTAGTCAGCCGCTCGATTTATCTTTATTGGTCAATGAAAAAGCTGAGGTTGATGAACTACCACATAAGCTTTTACGTGTAGCCCGCGTACACTTTCGTCGCCAAAAATTGGCAGCGACAGGCCCGAAAATGCCATCACGTGAGCAGTTATTTAATTCGCTACTTGCCTCACCAACAATAAAAAAAGCAATTCAAATAGAAGCGAAAGAAAAAAACATCAGCCAAGAGCAAGCTCGCCAAAATGCGCTGAAGCTACTTGATGAGATTGCCGCCAATTACAGCGATGCCACCATTCGTGTTGCAGACCGTATTTTAACTTGGCTGTGGAATAAGCTTTATAACGGGATTGATATTAAATTTTCTGAGCAGGTGCATGAGCTTACAGATAAAGGCCACGAGATTATCTATATGCCATGTCACCGATCGCATATGGATTACTTATTGCTGACCTATTCTATTTACCATTTAGGCTTAGTTCCGCCTCATATCGCTGCCGGTATCAACTTAAACTTCTTCCCGGCAGGGGGGATTTTCCGTCGCAGTGGTGCTTTCTTTATTCGCCGCTCATTCGCGGGCAATAAATTGTATTCGTCAGTATTTAAAGAGTACCTGAGCCAGTTATTTATCAAAGGCTATTCAGTAAAGTTTTACACTGAAGGTGGTCGTAGCCGTACTGGTCGCTTGTTACCGCCAAAAACAGGTATGCTCGCCATGACATTACAAGCCATGTTACGTGGCATAGACCGCCCTATTTCAATTGTGCCTGTATACATTGGTTATGAGCACGTAATGGAAATTAATACTTACTTAAAAGAGCTTGCCGGTAACGATAAAAAAGGTGAGTCGGTATTAGGTATCTTTAAAGCAATTAAAAACCTTAAAAACTATGGTCGTGGTTATTTAAACTTTGGCGACCCTATATCAATAAACCAATATCTCAATGATCAACAACCTGATTGGCGAGAGTCGATCCACCCAACCGACGTGCAAAAGCCACAATGGCTTGGACCACAAGTCGCTAACCTCGCTGATAAGGTAATGGTTAATATTAATAGCGCCGCTGCACTCAATGCAGTGAATCTACTTGCGATGATATTACTGGTAAATGATAAACACGCGTTAAGTAAACCTAAGCTGATTGCTCAGCTTGAGTTTTACTTACATTTACAGCGAAGCGCAAGCTACAGCGAAAAGGTGACCACACCAGACGAAAGCGCCGAGCAGCTGCTAGAGCATGCACTTAAACTTAATAAGTTTGATGTGATCAGTGATGAGTTTGGCGAAATTATCGCGATTAACGATAAAGAAAAAACACTATTCAACTACTACCGTAATAACGTGTTGCACTTATTTGCAGTACCGAGCTTATTGGCGCTGCATTTATTCAAAGCACATCAAACTACCATGGCTGATTGCCAAGCCTTGATCGCACGTTTTTACCCACTGTTTGCCAAAGAGTGGTTCTTGCATGAGTTAGATGAAAACTACATTACTCGCGTACTCGCAAGCTTCGTTGATCAAGACCTGATTGAAATTGATGGCGATAATATCAAGATCACAAACAGCAACGACTGTTTAGCGAAACTCGAAATGCTCGGTCGCGCCTTAAGTTTAACACTACAACGCTACGCTATCGTGGTTGGTTTTATTCAAACTAGCAGTGGTATTGAGCGTGAAGAACTTGAACACGAAAGCCAAGTGTTAGCAGAGCGCTTAGGTACCTTGCACGGCATTAAAACCCCTGAGTTCTTCGACAAAAAAGTACTTATTGGTTTTATTTCAAGCTTGCGAGAGCAAAAGCTAATTACCGAAACAGAGCAAGGCTTAACGGGTAGCAATGAGCTGTGTGAAGTGTATTTATATCTTAAAGCATTGCTGCCAGCACGGGTCTGGCAGTCAATTGACGATATAGTGCAAAGCCAAGCTCAGCACACAAAAGATTAACGCTGACGCATAACCCCTTCTTGGATCGTTGAGGCAACCAAATTGCCTTGACGGTCAAAGAACTGACCTCGCACCAAACCACGACCAGAGCTCGCACTTGGGCTATCAATCGAATATAAAATCCAATCGTCTAGTCTAAACGGGCGGTGAAACCACATTGCATGGTCAATTGTTGCAACCTGCATATTCGGCTGCATAAACGATACCCCATGCGGCTGTAATGCAGTTGGTAAAAATTCAAAGTCAGATGCGTACGCAAGTAAGTAATTATGAATACGCTGATCGTCAGGCATCTCACCATTAGCTTTAAACCAAATATGCTTAACTGGCTCCATCACTTGTGGTTTGAATGGGTTATGAAAGGTCACAGGACGCATTTCAATTGGTACTTCTCGGATGAACTTATTTCGAATTGGTTCAGGAATAAGCTCTGCATTTGCTTGGTAAAATTCAAGCGATGACTTTAATTCTTCAGGCTGTGGTACATCAGGCATCTGCGCTTGATGTGATAAGCCCTCTTCTTCACCTTGGAAAGAAGCTGTCATGTAAAAAATCGGCTTACCATATTGAATTGCTTTTACACGGCGAGTACTAAAACTTTTACCATCACGGATATTTTCTACATCATAGACAATCGGCTTTGCAGCATCACCTGGGCGCAAAAAGTAAGAGTGTAAAGAGTGAACAATACGCCCTTGTGGTAATGTTTCTTTTGCGGCAGATAGAGCTTGGCCCATTACTTGACCACCGAATACAGCTCTAAATCCTAAATCTTGGCTTTGCCCGCGATACAAGCCTTGCTCAATCTCTTCTAACGACATTAATGACAGTAGGTCATCTAATACTTGGCTCATTTATTTATCCTCAATCCCGACAAGCGTTTAATGATACTATAGACTAATTGGAAGTAAATCTTTGTAAGAGCACCTCATTATGGCTTATTGGCTTTTTAAAACCGAACCCGATGCATTTTCAATTGATGATCTAAAAAACGCACCTGAGCAAACCTCTATGTGGGATGGCGTGCGTAATTATCAAGCCCGCAACTTTCTTCGCGATGGTATCAAGCATGGTGACTTGGTAATGATTTATCATTCAAGTTGTAAGCAAGTGGGTGTTGCAGGTATCGCTACGGTGACTCGCGAAGCTTATGCCGACCCAACACAGTTTGATTTAAATAGCGATTACTACGATGCTAAAGCAACTGCTGATAACCCGCGCTGGTTTGTAGTCGATGTGCAATATCAAGCACACCTTGAAAAGCTAGTTAGCCTACAGGCGATTAAAGCCAATGAGTCAATTACCGAAATCGCTCTTAAAAAAGGCGGCCGATTGTCAGTAATGCCTGTCACCGAACATGACTGGCAACAGATCATCGCAATGAGCGAAAGCTAAGACTCTAAAATGGAAGCCATTTTTAATTAGCTGCTATTTTTGCTATAATTTTGCCCCTTTATTTTAGAGGTAACGTGGGGGATGTATGAAATTATTGTATTGGTTAGAGGAATGGACCAACCTGCCACGCGATGAGCAACAAAGCCTTGTGCCTATGACTGGTGGTGATTTGCTCGGTGATGTTTATGTGAAATACCATATCATTGATGCCAATAAGCCCCTGCTAATTACCTTCTCTCCTGCTGGAACAAATTATCAAGAACATGATATCACTGATGATTTTTCGCCTTGGGCTTATAAGCTCGCGAAAAAGCAAGATGTGAATATCATCGCCTTTCAACATTTAGGCATTAGCAACTGGTTTAGGCACCGTAACCTGTTGTTTTTTATTGAACAGCTAGCACCACTGATTGGCGGGTTCAAAGAGCGGTTAGGTTATGGATTGAGTCGAGGAGGCTTTGCCGTTGGCGCCTTTGCCAATCTATTAAAGCTAGACAAGGTTTTACTCTTTCACCCAGTTAGCACAAAAAATAAAGAAAAAGCGCCATGGGATGATCGTTCAAGTACCGACATCGCGCAAAAATTTGATTGGAACGGTGACTACCACGATTTAGATTTAGGCCATGCAAAGGGTTATATTATTTACGACCCAACTAATCGCATCGACCGAGCTCATGCTAAACGTTACCCACAACTAACCCACTTACGCGTGTTTGGTATGGGCCACAGTGTTCATGCAACATATTTAAATAAGTTTGGCTTTTATAAAGATGTTGCTGTTGATTTTATTAGCCACCAGCAAGTTGATGTAGCCCAATTCCGCCAGCAAACCAAAACGCTGCGCTTTAAAGAAGACTATTATCGTCGTCTAAATAAGGCAAACAAGAGTTCGCCACATCGTTTAGCCTTACTAAGCACCGCGCATACAATTTTAGCTGAAGAAAAAGCCGAGCACATGCAAGAGCAAAAAGATGCGATTGATGTACAACCGCTGATTGATGTTGCAATCAAACATCAAGATGAGCACCCAAACGATGCAATTAAGGTCTTAGAAGTAGCGCAGCAACTCTCACCCGATGATCCTGTGATAGACCATAAACTAAAACAGTTGAAGTGACACAGCAGCTGTCAATTTGAGGAGAGTTAACCCTTTGGTTTTACTTTACGGTGTTTCTTGACCCGTCCGTGCTTAGGGATGATTGTTAAGTACATTACTAAAGCTAACCACGAAAAGAAGATGATACCGATTAACCAAGCATTCTTTTCGTGGCCTTGAGTGCGTTTACTATTGAGCACAATGACCACAGGTAAAATGTAGGCACTGAGTACAATAATTAAAAACACAACTTCGTTCATAAATTATACCAACGTTGACCAATCAACTTCGTCACTCAAAACACGCTCCGCAGCAATATAATGCAAAATATCTCCCTCACTTACCACGTAATCAAGTGGCGGGTTTAAGTCCATATTTTTTGCACTCAAATTATGTGCGACACCCAGTAATATAGCATCATGACTATATTTAAAGTGATGAAACAGCTTGCCAAACTCCATTGCTTGCACGCCTTTTGGAATTGGTAAACTAAATTGAGTATCCCCATGTAGTGTCGATAACAGCTCTTCTTGCACACGACTTGAACCTGGGTCTTGCATTGAGCGCACTAAGATCTCGGCTGACTTAGCACTGCTACATTCTACATTGTGGCAATGCTCATGTAGCATTTCGATTTTAGTTTCATCAGTAAAGTGCGCGCTAATGTGGCACTGTTCATTGACCAACTTGCTAATGCGCAGGGCTGTTGTAAACGTTTGGTCATCGTCTTGGCCATCAATGATAATTTTATCGGCGCGATCAATGGCAATTCTTTTCAACTCATCTAAGTCAGTAAAGCTACTTAGACGAGCAAAATCAACCATAGGATTTGCTAAAAACGGATGTTCCATTTGTTCAGTAACCGCCAATAAAATACGACGATCTAAGCGTTTATGATCGGCCAAGATATAGTCAACCATCTTTTTAGTACGTGTATCGTGCCAACCAAAGATAATAATGTGATTGTTTATATGTGCGAAGCTTTTATCACCCGTCATAGCGCGCCTAATTAAATAAGTTACTGTTTGCCCTGTCTTTCCTAACAGAACGCCAAATAATGCTAAACCAAAAGGTATTTGCAATAATGCGACAATCCAACGGCCAAGCTCGGTGCTTGCGCTAAAATCGCCATAGCCAACTGTAGATGTAGTTACTACATAATAATAAAAATAAGTACTAAGTGGTGTGAGCGCTTGCTCTCCTGCAAGCATAAGCAGCCACCAAATAAGTAGCATATGCAAAAGCGTAGTAAATACCACAGCCTGCCAACTTACTTGATCAATGTGACTGCGAATAAGTACCACTAAACGATTAAATATATGATGCATGATCCTTGCGATTTATAGTGGAAGAAATTATCGATACGGTACTGTAATGCTTGCATTTTGGCAACTGATGGAAAATTACTAATGCATGTCGATGAAAAATGATAGTAGACTATACTATCTCTGTATTAGGTGTTTAGGGTGAAATATGTCAGGTGTTCTTGCTTCCGTCGATAAGCGTACGCAACTGGTCGGTGAAAACCGCTTAGAGCTTTTACTATTTTACCTACACAGTCGCCACTTATTCGCTCTCAATGTGTTTAAAGTTAAAGAAGTGGTGAAGTTACCGCAAATTAGCAAAATTCCTCACGCCCACCCTAAAGTTTCTGGGGTTGTAAATATTCGTGGCGAATCAATTCCGGTGATTGATTTGCGCAGAGCGATAAACATGCCTGAAGCTAAACACATCGAAGATACAAACCTCGTTATCACCGAGTACAATCGTACCGTGCAAGGCTTTTTAATTGGTAAAGTTGATCAAATCATCAATATGACGTGGTCAGATATCATGCCGCCGCCAACGGCAATTGGTAAAAATCATTACCTAACAGCCTTAACGAAAATAAAACGCGATGGCCAAGAGCAGCTGGTTGAAATTATCGATGTAGAAAAAGTGCTTGCAGAAATCGTTGAGTACGAAGTCCAAATATCTGAAGACATTCTTGATAAAAGCATCGTGAACGAGTTTGCAGGCCGCAAGATTCTTCACGCCGATGATTCGCCAACTGCTCGTAAGCAAGTAAGCGATACCTTGTCGCAACTTGGCATCGAAATCATACCTGCTCGTAACGGACTTGAAGCACTCGAAATGCTAAAAGGCTGGGCTGATCAAGGCAAAGATGTTGAGAAAGAGCTACTCATGGTGATCACCGATGCTGAAATGCCAGCAATGGATGGCTACCGTTTAACACACGAAATTCGTAACGATAGCCGCATGAAGAACCTACATATTGTGCTTAATACATCTTTGAGTGGTAGCTTTAACCAAGCTTTAGTTGAGAAGGTTGGTTGTAATGCCTTCTTATCAAAATTCCAGCCAATACTGTTAGTAGAAGAAGTTCAAGCCCGCTTAAAAGCCATGCTAGAGCAAGATTCACAGTAAGCGCATTTAGCATCAGTTTTTAAAGGCATAAGCTAAAGCAACGACGTCGCAATTTGCCAATCATCGTTAATCATGATTTATTGGCATTATCGATTCGACGACAACAATAAAAACTATGCTAAATCGCGTTGCTAAACCATTCACTAAACTAGTAGAGCGTTATCTACCCGACCCGTTTGTATTTGTTATATTACTCACCTTGCTGAGCTTTATCGTTGCGAGCCTCTTTACGCCGTCAACGCCCACGCAAGTGCTCGCGGCTTGGGGTGGTGGATTTTGGAACCTATTACAATTTGCCATGCAAATGCTGCTAGTACTGCTAACGGGCTACATGCTAGCGAGTACCCCGGTGATGCGCAGTATACTCAACAAACTCGCGACTCTTGCCAACAGCCCTGCTAAAGCGATCATACTCGTTACGCTCGTGTCTTTATTAGCAAGTTGGCTAAATTGGGGCTTTGGTTTAGTAATTGGCGCTTTGTTCGCCAAGGCAATTGCGAAGCAAACCCGCGTAGATTACCGTTTGTTAGTGGCCAGTGCCTATTCGGGCTTTATTGTTTGGCATGGCGGCTTAGCCGGTTCAGTGCCGCTGACAATCGCAACCGATGGCCACTTTGCAGAGCAAAGTATTGGGGTAATAGGCACCGAAAACACGATTTTTTCGGCATTTAATATCGCTATTGTTGTGGGCTTGTTTATTATCATGCCGCTGGTAAATCGCTATATGTTGCCAAGCGAAAAAGACAGCGTTTATGTTGACCCCGCAAAGCTTGAAGATAAATCAAAGCAAGCAGATACACCTACCCGCCCCGCCGAAGTAATTGAACATAGCCGTTTGCTAGGTATGGGTATAGGTGCCTTTGGTCTTGCCTATTTATTCTATTATTTTGTGCTAAACGGAGGCGGCTTAAACTTAAATAGCGTGATCGCTATTTTCTTATTTAGCGCAATTTTACTGCATCAAACGCCGCATAATTTACTTAGCAGCTTACAGCAAGCAATCCCTAGTGGCGCAGGTATTGTGATTCAATTTCCCTTTTATGCGGGGATCATGGCCATTATGGTAAAAACGGGACTTGCTCAACAAATCTCTGAAGGGTTTATTGCCATTGCAACAGCCGAAACGCTGCCTTTTTGGAGCTTTTTAAGCGCAGGGTTTGTGAATATATTTGTGCCGTCAGGCGGCGGACAATGGGCAGTGCAAGCGCCGATTGTCATTCCTGCAGCACAAACACTTGGCGCTGACATGCCACGTGTTGCTATGGCTGTCGCATGGGGCGATGCTTGGACTAACCTTATTCAGCCGTTCTGGGCACTCCCCGTACTTGCTATTGCCGGCTTAAAAGCAAAAGACATCATGGGCTTTTGCCTTGTGCAGCTGATTATCACTGGCGTGTTTATATCGTTAATGCTGAGTTTTTACCCTTAAAAGCTTTATAAACATCACCTATTAGAGAGGGGCAAAAGCTCATAGCGAGAGTCCCTCTTCAAAACGGTTTGTTTACCAAAGGTAACCAAAACTCTCATTCGGTCTTAAATCACCGCTGAATCAGTACTTCATTCTACCAAAACAACAGTCTATCACTTAAAGTTAGAATCACTGCTCTCGCTTCTTTTATCTCTTTTTAATACAAAACAAACGATCTTAGAAACAACGAAGTACACTAAAATGAACGCAGATATATCGATAAAATAATCTACCAAGCTACTACTTTTTGAAATAGAAAAATCAAAAGTAAAAAAAGCAACTCTGGTTATGATGTAAGTGATAAAGAAAATTAATAAAAATTTTTTCATAAACAGAACTTTCAATAGCTAATAGTAGAGCAAACTCATCTAATCATTTCAGCATAAAAATAAGCGCGTAATAAAAGCTACTCACTTAAGCATGTGATAGTTACTAACCAGGTTACTATTCTTTAAATGATATTTAGATAAGGAGAACATTACTCCTTATCTAAAAAATAACTCAATCATCAGTTTCTGTTGGTACAGGCAAGTGTGGCATGCCAAACCCAGGCCTATCTTTCCTTTCAAAGTCTCCTTCATTAACTGTTGTATTCGATAACACTCCACCAATAACCAGTCCAATTTCAATTGTGGTTAATTCACGCATAATATACTCTCCATGTATTCGCATTTTTTGCCGGATTGTTAATAGGTTAGGCCGTTTCCGACAAAATTTAACGTGCCTAGCCTTTGCTTTAGTAGCTTGTAAAATACAAGCTACTAAAATCACATTCGATTACGCAGTTTCATTTTGAGCTACTGTACCTGTTAAAGCTCCACCTTGTAACTCAAACACTTTATCCGCCATATTGATAGTCTCTTGCCTGTGAGCAATCATTATTCGCGTCATCTCTAGGTGCTTAATTTGCTCACTGATTTTTGCTTCGTTCTCTTGATCTAAATGACTAGTTGCTTCATCCAAAAATAAGACGCTGGGAGATTGGTACAGCGCTCTGGCAAGTAATAACCGTTGAAGTTGTCCGCCGGATAAATTAGAACCCATATCGCCCACTAATGAGTTATAACCCATAGTCATTTTAGTAATATCACTATGAATTGCTGCATGACGAGCGCACTGTTCTATTTTTAAGTAATTAGGTTGTGGGTCAAAGAAGCTAATATTATCGGCGATTGAGCCAGCTAATAGCGTGTCATCTTGCATTACTGCGGCTATTTGTTTGCGGTAATTTTTAAGGCCTAGTTGGGTAATATCCATGCCATCAAGTAACACTTTACCTGATGTGGGTTGTAATAAACCCAACATGATTTTCATTAACGTCGTTTTACCCGCGCCAGACGGGCCAGTAATAGCAATAGACTCGCCTGAATTTAGCGTTAAATTTATACCTTTTAAAATAGGTGCTTGATCATCGCTATAACTAAAACTGATATTTTCAAGGCTAAGCTTACCTTTCACTTTATTGTCGCTACTCCCTCTGTAGGTCAAGTCACCATCGCGATTCGCTTCTTGCTTAGTAAGCGCAATATCAGCGATACGGTCAAGGTGTAAGCGCATCATTTTAAATTGAATAATTTGCTCGATGAAATTTGCAAAGCGACTTGTTAGCTGATTTTTATAGGCTATAAATGCCAACACCATACCGACAGATAAGCTATTACTCATAACCAAAAGTGCAGCAAGGTAAATAACCACTACATTCTCAAGACCAAACAGTAGTTTATTAAAAGACTCAAAACTAATATTTAATCGCCCTAAACGTATTTCACTATTTATTACCTCAGCATAACGGTTTTGCCAAATACCTTGGCGCTGCGCTTCATTACCAAACAATTTAATTGTTTGCATACCACGAATGTTTTCTAAAAAGTTTGATTGCTCTTTAGCGGAGTTTTGAATCATTTCTTCTGTGGCTTGATGCAGTGGTCGATACAACACTAAGCGTACAAGCGTATAAAGGGTAATTGCGCCTACAACAACAGCTGTCAACTTAAGTGAATAAACCAACATCATAATCAATACGGTGATAGCCATAACGCCATCAACAAATGTTTCTACAAACCCTGTGGTAATACGCTCACGTATTTGTGCTAGTGAGCCAAAACGGGAAACAATATCGCCAATGTGGCGGGATTCAAAGTAGTTCATAGGAAGGCGCAGTAAATGACGTAATAGATTAACCCCCATTTGCATGTTTAGCAGACTCGAAAGCCTCAAAATCAACCAGCTCCGCACTGCATTAGTAATAACTGAAATGATCGCAATTAATGCAAAGCCTAGCGCAAGCACCGTGAGCAAAGACTCATCAAAGCTCACCAACACTTCATCCACGACCCACTGCATATAATAGGGTGTCATCAGTGCAAATAGCTGTAAAACCAGCGACAGCGCAATTAATTTAATTAAGCCAGTTTTGAGACCAGTAACAGCACTCCAAAGCTGACTAAACCTCATTCGTGCCTGTTCTTGTTTAGCTTCAAACTTACTGGTTGGCGTGAGCTCCAAACAAATACCGGTAAAGTGCTTACTAAATTCCTCGCTATTTAGATTCCGCTTCCCAAGGGCTGGATCATTAATCGCTAATTTAGCTGATTTTCCCTTCCCAGAAACTTTAGTCAAAACTACAAAGTGATTCATATCCCAATGCAATATACAAGGAGTCTGAAGTTTATGTACCTCTTCAAGCGGGCACTGTAACGCACGACTCGCTAATCCTAAGCTATCCCCCAGCTCAATTAGCTGCTGTAAATTCATACCCTTTAAATTCGCCGAAAAGCGCTTTCTCATGGCAGGCATATCAAGCTGGTGGCCGTAATAGCATGCCACCATAGCCATAGAGGCGAGACCACATTCAGCTATTTCGGATTGGAGTAATAAAGGAGTGGTTTTGTCTACTGAAAAAGATATTGACTTGTTAAGGTAATGCATCACTTTTTCCATTGAATTTTGCTTTATAAACTGCAAAACATTATGTACCCATAGAAAACTAAAAGTTTATAATAAACCTACCCCTTTACCCTATCAAAAATAAAGTTAACCACCATATAAACAACGAAATAAACTAGAGCAAAAAATGAAAAATCTATAAAATAAAAAGTAACACCATCAGGTTTAAAGCTTGAAAAATCAAAAACAAAGAAAACAACTCTTGTTATTAAGTATGTGATTAGAAAACATATAATAAAATGACTCATGAAGATAACCTTAAATGGTTTTGAGGAGAGCACCCTCTCCTCAAATAACACTGCGTGTTTATAAAGTACCAAAGCCTGCACTATTACCTGTAGGCATACCTGGATTACTCCCCCAGCCGCCAGCAACTGCTTGTGTCATATGATTTACATAAGAACTTAAAGCATAATCTATAAGCTTTGATGCTGCATAACCTATTAAAAAAGACTTTATAGCAGGATGACCACCATTGATTACTTGAATTTCATTTACGTTTAATTCACGCATAATGATACACTCCATAAATCCGACGTTTTTATAATCGCCGGGTTGTTAATATGCCCATTTTTCTTTAAAGATGAGCGCTCAAACGGCCAGCTTTAGCTGCTCACTAAAGTTAACTAAAGCAGGCCTTTCTATTCTCTGTTTAATAATGCTCATTACAGCAAATTAAACAGATGAATTTTGCTTCTCCTCGGAATAAACCCTGACCTATATCTGACAATTAGCTCACGCGTCCCTTAAGACTGTACAGTGGCTCTAGTAACCACTCAATTAATGTGCGCTGTTCTAACATTATGTCTGCCTCAAACAGCATGCCGCTTTTTAACGCAAAGACCTTTCCATACGCAGACATTTGCTGCTGATTTAACGTAGCCCTAAGTCGATATACAGGCTCTTGCAATGTAACAGGTAACCTCACTTCGTTTGGTGTAATAAGTGCCTTATCAATACGGCTAATTGTGCTATTGATAAAACCAAAGCGTTGATATGGAAAGGCATCAAAACGTAATCGAGTTTCGTTGCCTATTTCTATAAACCCTGCGGAGCGCGTTGGTAATAGTAATTCAGCAACTAACTCAGAACCCTCAGGTATAATATGCAGTAAAAGCTTTGCTTGGCTTAGCACCTCTCCTTCGACTACTTGGATGCCTGTAACAACACCATTATTGCTAGCCGTAATTGTGTAGCTATAGTTGCTTTTTAACTGCGATAGTTGGTTTTGTGTATCTGAAATTTCTCGTTTTAAGTTACTGATGCGAAGTGCATATTGTTGTGGAACGTTAGCAAGATTAAAGCGTAATTGACTCAGTTGATTATTTTGCTGCATCAGTATTCGAGCTAAGTTTTGCTTTTCTTGCTTAACATCGAGTAAAGCTTGTTGTTGCTGCTCACGCTCTATATTCGATAAAAAGCCACTCTTATTAAGCTGGTTGAAATTAGCTTGTTGACTTTGCAATAGGTCAAGCTTTTCATCTGCGAGTGTTAATTGACTTTGTAGTGCAAGCTTTTCTTCATTTAAAAGCGTTTGCTGTGCTTCAAGGTTTAGTATTTCTTGTTTTTGCAACACTTTCGTTTGCATAACCTCATGATTCAAAAGTTTAATTTGCTCTGTTAATTGTTCAACTAACTGTGAACTGAGATCTAAACCTTGACTATCATTTTGCTGAACAACAATTGAAGCAAGTGCTTGTCCTTTAATGACAGAGTCACCTTCTTTTACATGAAGTTTTTCAATTGTTCCGCCTTGATTAGCAAAACTTTGAATGACGCCTTTACTAGGCATGAGAAAACCACGTACAGTTTCTTTGCGGGAATATTCTGCTGTAAAAAGAAATACTATAACCGCAACTGCAACAGAGCTTAGGGTTACAACAGTTAATTTAATCGATAATGGTTGCGCTAAAGTGATTACGCCAGTTAAACGTTCACTTTGCTGTGCAATCGCTTCCTTTCTAAACAAGCTCATAACAAAATCCTTTTGCTATATCTCTTGAATTTAAAATTAGCGGGACATTCTAATTTTTGTAAATCAGAATTTTCCTAAATATGAAACGCAGCACAAATTAAAGGTTTAATTACTAAAATAAAATAGAAATTTAATTAAAATATATTAATTAAATTTAAGCACTAAGCTGAATATAACTTAGTACTTAAATGTTAATTAACTTGCTAATATCTTCATTGGTAAGCTGAGGATTGGGCTTTCTGAGTCGGCAAAGTGCATCATTACTGCAACGTGACCTGCAACAACCAGTGCGTACATTACCGCTGAAAAACCTTGTCCATAAGTATCGAGAGGGATGAGGTGTGAGTAGTGACGTCCGCGCCACTCAAAGATAATCTCAAGTGCCCCTACAAATAAGAAAAACACCAGTAGCATCAAGCCAAAGGTGTAACTTAACCACAAGCCAAATAACACACCTAATAAGCACACACTAAGGCCTATCCATGAACGCATCGAAAAACTAATACTTTTAAGTACATGGCCGCCATCTAAGGGCAAAATAGGTAACAAGTTAAATAGGTTTAACAGTGCACTGAGTACCGCCACCCCGGCGAATATTTCCATTTCAGTGGCGTAGTAAAGCACCACTCCCAGCACAGAGGTAATTAAGCCAAAAGCGGGCCCCATGAGTGAGATCACCACGTCTTGCCATCTGGTGGTAATTTTATCATCAGAAACAGCCAAACCACCGACAAAGGGAATAAGGTAAATACCTTTAGTTTTAATGCCAAAATATTTCATAGCACGCACATGACCATATTCATGCACCACCAAGCAAGCAATTAGCATCAAGGCAAATTCAATGGAAAATAACCACGCATAGCCTGCCACCGAGGCACCCGCTAAAGCCGCTTTCACGACTTTTGCACTTTTGAATAATTTAAAACCCAGTGCCAGCAAACCAATAATGCCGCGTTTTGGTTCAGCTTCTTGTAACTCAGGTAAAGCAAGTTGGCTCACCTGCTGCTGGTTAACAAAGATTGCTAAGCTTTTTTCGTGCACTTTACTAGTATCAAGGCCAATACGCTGCCCCTGAAAATCAAACTCATAAAGTTCTGACTCTGGATTATCGAAGGCAATAGCTTGTTGTTGATGAAAAAGCTGAATTAACTGTGAGCCGTTTATATGCAAAATAAAGGTTTCGTCTGCGAGGCTCAGCTGAAGTCTGACCATAGTTCTTATAAATACGAATAAAAAGTGCGGCTATTATACTGAGGCCTTACAAAATTACGAATTTCCTTTAGGTACAAGGAGGTATATTTTTCGCACCACAAAACAGGCAAAAAACATGACGAAATACCATTTATCTACTACTTTTAACTATAGCGTTCTTGTTCATGGAGTGAATATGGTGAAGTCAAATAGACACATTCTCGTAGTGGATGACTCAAAAGCCATCCTGATTGTTATGCATGCCATTTTGAATGAGCTTGAGGTTCCGCACATCACAACCTGCCTAAGTGCAGAAGAAGCTTTAGAAAAAATTAAAAAAGCACCTCGATTCTTTGATGCCATTTTTACCGATCTCAATATGCCAGATATGGATGGTATGGAGCTTATTCGCCACTTAGGCGCTATGAAGTACCAAGGTGCAATTGCCATTATTTCTGAGATGGATCCTAAAGTTATAGACCTTGCCGCAGACCTTGCTCGTAAGCATAACGCTCACTTAATTGGTAACGTCACTAAACCCGTGCAACTTAATCAAGTGTATTTACTACTGCAAAAGCTTGAGCACTTTGCCATTCATGTTGAGCGCACAAAAACCCCTATTTCTGAGTCACTGCTACTACATGCCATCAGTCATAATGAGATTATTCCGTTTTATCAACCTAAGATAAATCGCCACGATAATCGGATTGAAAGTATAGAGGTGCTTGCCCGTATCAACACAAGCCAAGAAGAGGAAATTATCTTACCGGAGCGCTTCATTTGTATCGCTGAAGACCTAGATTTAATAAACCTTATTACTTTTCAATTGTTTGAAAAAGCCACTAACGATTTTGCAGAAATCAAAGAGCAGTTTGATCCTAATTTAAAACTGGCGTTTAACTTATCCCCTTCGCAGCTCGAGGACTTAAGCTGCCCAGATAAACTGGCTTTAATACTGCATCTTAACAACCTAACCCCCAGTGAAGTTATTTTAGAAATTACTGAACAGTATGCTCTACGCAGCACTGCACAACTCGAAACACTCAACCGTTTACGAATGCGCGGTTTTGGTATTTCACTTGATGACTTTGGCACTGGCTTTACTAATGTTCAGCAGCTAAAAACGCTGCCGTTTACCGAAATTAAGATCGATCGCACCTTAATTAGCAATATTGAAACCGATCAGTTTTCCCAAGTGATTGTTAGTAGCTTGGTGAATATAGCGATACAAGAAGATCTCGCTATTGTGGCCGAGGGCATTGAACGCGTTGAAGAACTTGAATACCTCGACCGCTACAAAGAGTTTATTTTAATGCAGGGCTTTTTGCTGTGCCGCCCGAAAGCCAAAGAAGACCTTTTAAATTGGTCACTTTCATGGCGGCAAATGGTAAAAACTGCAGCAGGACATCGCCGCTAAGGTTTACGCTTATCGTCACTGACGATGGTATTACTCGATGCTAAACGTTGTCGCCAACGCTGTTTGGCGACTTTTTGCATATTGGCTGATTGATCATGTTCATCAACAATTTCAAGTCCCATTAATGCTTCAATTAAATCTTCAAGAGTGACAATACCTTGCACATCACCGTATTCATCCACGACTAAACAAATATGCGTGCGCTCAGATAGTAAGGTTTCGAGTAAGGTCGGCACATGCAAGGTTTCTGGTACGGTGTAAATAGGCTTAACAAGCTTGCTAATTTTATAGTCTTCACCCAAGCGGTGATAAGCCAGCATAATGTCATTTTTATGCACAAAACCAATAATATCATCACCATTTTTGTCATAAACCAATACTCTAGAGAACGAAGAAGAACCATGCTCCGCCAAGTATTGGTTTACGGTTAGGTCTTTATGCACTTTAAAAAGCACCGTACGTGGTGTCATTAAGGTATCGAGTTTGGCATGACGAAAATGCAGCAGGCTACGAATGATTTCAGATTCATCTTGCCCAAGCGCTCCAGACTCAGTACCAATATCAGCCATGGCTTCAATCTCTTGGCGAATATAATAGGCTTCATCGTAATTACGCCCCAAAAAGCGCGTTAAAATGTCTGCAAACCACACAAAGGGTTTTAGAATAAACACCAACCAAATTAGGCTCACACTAACAATGGGTGTTAATCCTCGCCAATAATTAGCTCCTAATGTTTTAGGAATAATTTCAGAAAGCACCAGTACCAATAACGTCATAATTGCAGAGGCAACCCCAACCGCAGCATCTGAAAACACCACCGCAGCTTGTGCGCCAACGCCAGCGGCACCAGCCGTGTGCGCTATGGTATTTAACGTGAGTATTGCCGCCAACGGTTGGTCTATGTTGTCTTTAAGCTTACCAACACGTTTTGCCAATTGTGGTTGCTGTTTTCTGAGCATGGCAACATAACTTGGCGTAATACTTAACAGTACCGCCTCCATCACTGAGCACAAAAACGAAACCGTAATGGCAACAAACATATAAACAAGTAACAATGTCACTGTAAGCCCTCTTAAAAAGTTAACCTGCTCACCATAGCAATTGAAAACCACAAGCTCAAACCCGACTGCAATCTAACGCAGAGCACTTTTTGGGTAATTTGCAGCGTGCTATATTGGTTTAAATTACCTTCAACAGGCGAAACTATGACACTTTCAACTACTTGGCTAAGCCAATCAGCCAAGCTAAAAACAACAATCAGTGCCTTAGCGTTATGTGCGTTAAGTAACACAGCGATGGCCGCTGCCATTGATAAATCAGCGGTGCAATTTATTGGCCCTCTTGGCGCAGATATGCAACTTAAGCCATATCAAACGGATCATCGCGATGCCATTATTGCTAACCTATTACCTAGCTTGCAAAAAAGCACCGATAGCATACGCGTTTTTGGTAATGAGCTTGACTGGCAATCATTCGACAAAGTGAGTGCGCTAACACTTGGTGGTTTACAAGCACTCAAATTTACCGCCTCAACTGAACGTTTTAGCCAAGGCTCATTAACACTTAGAGGCATTGAGAACGCACAGCTATTTATTGATGGTGAAAAGCAAACAGAAAAAAATAAAAGCTATGAACTAGCTTTAAGCCAAGGCGATCATCAGTTTGTTATCATCACTGAGCAAGTAGCCAACTGGAATGAGGTTGAGCTTGATTTTACGGCTAAGTCAGAACTAGATACTGTGCAATTTAGCGCTAAACAACAACACGGTTTGTCTGCTAAGCAATTATTTGATGCGCCAACAGTCAGTTATATTTCAATGGCACCAAATGGTGATTACTTCATTACTAGCCAACGTCATTACGAAGATGCAACGGCTAATCAAGCGCAATATGTTACTGAACTTAAAGACGAAAAAAACAATACACTTTATCGCTTTGAGTCAGCCCAACCAAGTAACATTACTTGGAGCCCAGATAGCAAAAGTTTAGTGTATTTATTAAATGGCGAGCTTAAGCGTTTAAACCTAAAAACCATGCAACTTAGCGTCATTGCTAAAAACCTCTCTGGTGCAAGTGGCTTTCAGTTTTTTGATAACAACAGCTTAATTTTTAGTTGGTCGAAGTCTCCAACAGACAATGGCAAGCTCACTAAGCATTACCAAGGCCTGCAAGACCGTTGGTCTTATGCTCGTACTACATCGCAAGTCTATTTACTCGATATACCAACAGGTCTTAGCAAAATCTTAAGCCAAGGCCCACTTAGCCATTCACTTGAAGATTTTGACGCTAAAAGCGGTCGCGTCTTAATGAGCCGCTCAGCACAAGCTATGCAACTATCACCACAGCCAGCAACAGAACTTGTTGAGCTAAACCTAGCTACATCGACTACTTCGGTACTTGGTCAATACAATACATTTAATCAGGCTAAATATACTGACGACGGAATTTATGTCACTGCCGGACCAGATTTTAATAACGGCTTAGGTCGTAACCTTCCTGAAAGGATGCTTGCTAATAACTATGACGGTCAACTTTATTTACTCAGCCGAGACGGTAAAAAAGCAACCCCTTTAAGTAAAGAGTTTAACCCGGCTATCGGCCAGTTAAATGTGCTTAAAAACGGTGATGCGCTTATTAAAGTTACCGAGCAAGATACCGTACAACTTTATCAATTCGACTTAAGCAAAAAGCGTTTTAATAAAGTGAATACGGGTTTTGATGTTGTTGAGCAAGTTAGCTACTCACACGAACGCACCCCGCGCATTTTGGTTACCGGCACCACAGCGTCAACACCTCAGCAGTTAAAACAACTAAGCTTAGGTAAGAGCCGCGCTAAAGTAATGTGGGACTCTAAGCCAATTGGCTATGAAAATACGCAAGTAGCCTCATTGGAAGAGTTTAACTTTACTAATAAAGATGGCATTGAAATTAAGGGTCGCGTTTATTTACCGCATGATTTAGATAGCAATAAACAATATCCTGCGCTGGTTTATTATTATGGTGGCACTTCGCCAGTAACTCGTGGTTTTACCGGTCGCTACCCATTTAACCTATGGGCTGAGCATGGCTATGTTGTTTACGTTGTACAGCCTACTGGCGCAACCGGCTTTGGCCAAGAGTTCTCAGCTAAACACGTCAACGCATGGGGTGAATACACCGCCAACGACATCATCGACGGCACAAAAGCCTTTTTAGATAAATATAGCTTTGTAGATAGTAAACGTGTGGGTAATTTAGGAGCCTCTTACGGTGGCTTTATGACCATGCTACTCGCAACTAAAACAGATATTTTCAGTGCATCGATTGCCCATGCAGGGATTTCAAATATCACCTCGTATTGGGGTCAAGGTTGGTGGGGTTACTTATACTCAGCTGAGGCATCTAAAAATAGCTACCCGTGGAACAATCCTACACTTTACAGCCAACACAGCCCGGTGTTTCATGCTGACAAAGTAACAACGCCGTTATTACTCCTTCATGGTGATTCAGATACCAACGTACCGGTTGGTGAAAGTCACAATATGTACACCGCATTAAAGTTATTAGGTAAAGATGTTGACCTGATTGAGTACAAAGGTGCAGATCACCAAATTTTTGCTCGAGATAAACGTTTCGACTGGTGGAATACCATGTTGGCTTATTTCGATAAAAACTTAAAAGATCAGCCACAATGGTGGCAATACCTTTATCCTGAAAAGTAGTTTAATCATTTGGCTGGGCACGATGTGAGTGCTCAGCTTTCATTCTTTTCAACTATTGCTAAGCCATTAAATTGTAAGAAATAGTTACAAACCTCGCTATGACACTTCTCAGCCTTTGCCATACAGTGCTAACATAACAACAAATCAAGTGTGAAATTAAAGCGAATGACTATTCAAGTTTTATTGGTTGAAGACGACGAACTACTCGTTAAACGCATTCTTAATCATTTTAAAGAAACTGAGTTTAATATTGAGGTAGATTCAACGGGGGCCGATGCATTAAGCATTGTGCAATCGCGTGCTTCAACTAAAGAAGCAGTTTCTCTAGCCGTTATCGACATTGTGTTACCAAAACGCGATGGGCTTTTGCTTGCCAAAGAACTTAATGCACTAACAGATATTGGTGTTATTGTGCTGTCTAGTCGTGACTCGCAAGCTGACCGTATTGCAGGCCTTGCACAAGGTGCCGATGACTATATTTGCAAGCCGGTTGACTTACTTGAACTTGAACTAAGAATGCGCGCTCTTTTTAAGCGCATAAAAGGCTCTCAGCAAGATGATGAGAGTGAAGAGTTTATTGAATATGCCGACTTTAAACTGCACCCAGATAACCGCACATTAGTGACCCCTAATGGTGAAGAGTCTCGTCTCACCGAAGCAGAGCACAAGGTACTTATTTGCCTTATTGCAAATGCAGGTAAAGCGACATCGCGTGAAAAAATTTCCGAAGAAATTGGTCAACCTGACTGGAGCCCAAGTGATCGTACCGTTGATGTACTTATTGGCCGCTTACGTAAAAAATTAAGCGATGAAAAAGACCAAAAACGTATCGTTACCGTTCGCGGCAAAGGTTACATGCTGTCTATTTAGCAAGTTATCTAATACTGCGTTAATTGACTAATTAACCGCTCAAAGGCGCGATAATTCAGCGCCTCTTTTAATTCATTTAAGGTAATTGCTGGCTGTGCTTTCAAGTCGCTAATGGTACGCGCAACTTTAATAACACGATGATACGAGCGTGGTGACAAAGCCAGTTTTTCGCTGGCTTTTGCTAAAAACTGCAGCTCAGCAGCTGCCAACTCACAATGAATGCTCATTTCTTTATTATTCAAGCGCGCATTCACTTTGCCTTGCCGGTTAAGTTGAATTGCATAAGCTCTTTCAACTCTGGCTCTTACTTGTTCACTGCTTTCTTCTACTTTCGTGCTCTGTAATTGGCTACTGGTGAGTCTCGGCAGCTCAATTTGTAAATCAATCCTATCGATAAATGGTCCAGATACTCGAGATAAATAGCGCAATACTTGATCAGGCGTTGCACGCTTATCAGTATGACTTCCTGTAGGGCTTGGATTTAATGCGGCGATCAGCTGGAATTGCGATGGAAATTCCATTTGTCGTGCCGCTCGCGATATAGTCACCACGCCCGTTTCCATTGGTTCACGCAGTGAATCGAGCACCTTTCTCTCAAATTCGGGCAGCTCGTCTAAAAACAATACGCCATTATGAGCAAGAGAAATTTCCCCCGGTTTAGGATTCGAAGAGCCACCAACAAGGGCAACAGCAGAGCAAGTATGATGTGGATTTCTGAAGGGGCGTTCACGCCAATTCGATAAATCAACCGATTGACCAATTATCGAATATAACGCGGCAGTGCTAATTGCTTCATCATCCGACATGGTTGGCATAATCGTTGACATACGCTGGGCAAGCATTGACTTGCCAGTACCAGGAGGGCCAAGAAACAGTAAATTATGGCCACCAGCGGCGGCTATTTCGAGTACTCGTTTGGCACCAGGTTGGCCTTTCACATCACTTAAATCGAGTAGCGAGTCACGCTGCGACTGCTGCTCAGGATAGCTAATATTAAGTGGCAGAGGTTGCTGATTTAATAAGTCATTCCAAACATCTTGTAAGGAGTAAACGGCTTTTCGAGAAACGCCCGAAACAAGGCTTGCGAGATTATCGTTTTCAGCGGGTAAGAAACAACAGCGACCTTGCTCTTTCGCTCCTAACACCGAAGGTAAAATAGCGTTAACCCCTCTTACCTCACCATTTAAAGCCAACTCTCCGTAAAACTCATAACGATGAATATCAGGGCAGTTTATTTGCCCAGAGGCGACTAAAATACCCACAGCAATAGCCAGATCAAAACGGCCACCTTCTTTAGGTAAATCAGCAGGCGCAAGGTTGACGGTTATTCGTTGATCTGGAAAACCAAACTGAGAGTTTTCGAGTGCGCTACGCACTCTATCTTTTGACTCTTTGACTGACGCTTCAGGCAAGCCAACGATATGAAAAGCTGGCAAGCCATTTCCTAAGTGTACTTCAACAATCACTTCAGGAGCTTGCACACCCACTTGTGCGCGTGAAAATATTCTAGCTAAAGACACGATCCATGATGTCCCTATCATTCATCCTTAAATTAAGTTTAGTCGGGATATTTAAAAACGTGTAATGTCAGTTTCCATTTCATTGCAGCTAAACGCAGTGATAAGGTCATTAGCATGGCTAATATCATAGCTACTTCGGTCACTAAACCCAGCGAAATACTTAATGTATAAACAATGCCACCAGCGATACAAGCAATGGCATAGAGCTCGCCTTTTAATAGCATCGGCATATTTCCAGCCAGCACATCACGGATAACACCGCCAAAACAGGCTGTTATTACACCCATGATAATCGCCGTGGTATCTGGCATACCTGCGAGCATGGCTTTTTGTGTGCCCATCACCGCAAAAAATGCCAAACCGAAAGCATCAGCAACTTGCAGCGCATTAAGTGAAATAGAACGCTGCTTATTGATTAATCGAGTGGTGACAAATACAGACAATAAAATAGCCCAGAAATAGCTTTGATCATGTAGCCAAAATACAGGAACATCTAAAATAACGTCACGTACAGTCCCACCGCCAATAGCAGTGACTGTGGCTAACACAACAACCCCAAAGCCATCCATTTTTTTGTTGTACGCCAGTAGCGTTCCAGAAACTGCAAACACGGCTACGCCGAATAAATCAAACCAATGGTAAAGTTCAGTCATGTTTGTAACTAAAAAGTAATGTTAGTGCCGTTGTAACATAAACTTTTCAATCTTTTAAGCGAAGTTGTAATAAAAATCGGCTCTTGAAAATTTAAGAGCCTTAACTCAAAGGAAGTAAAAAATAGATGGGGCTCGCTGTAGTCCTTAACCATAATCTGTACTCAGTCATGTTTGCCCGTCAATGATAAACAAAGAGCCCCAAAACTACGAAGATATAACTAGATTAGGTTAACTGTAGAAAATATGTATGCATTATGCCGACAAAAATGTACTCAAATGCGACATTTTCATAATTAACAGCCAGTTATATGTAATGACATTGATACTCTTTCGCCGTCATGCCATATTTTGCTTCTGGCGAATATAAGCTAACCCAATGTATCCAGTTCTCTACTTTTAAAAAGAGCTCTTCTCTATTAAATGGTTTAGTGATCACATCTAGCGCATGCTCTTTTAAGCTGCTAATACTATTCCGCTTAAAGATTAAATCAATTTAATCCATTCCCGATTGCACATTTTCTTCACTCGATCCGGTATCGAAATAAAGTGATTCCATGCCTTTGACACTTCATCGACAATTTCGTCATAGCCCGAAAACACTCTATTAGATAAACAATGTTGTCGTATCCAACTCCATACTTGCTCTATTGGATTTAGCTCTGGTGAATAAGGTGGAAGCTTTATCAGGGTTAGGTTTTTAAATTCTGCAGCTGTATCGTATGTGTGCCAGCCTGCGCCATCTATTATCACGACAGCATGCCTTCCAACAGGTGTCGCGCGCATATGCTGCGTCATCGCTTCTTTATTTACGAATGGGCTTACTAACGCTTCTGTTTGGCCTGTGGCTGGACACACTGCACCAAATAAATACCCATAGTCAAATTGCTGTTGTTTTACAATCCGTGGCCGAGCGCCTGTTTCAGCCCAAATGCGCGTAGTCGGATTTTGCTGGCCAAATCGTGCTTCATCCTGAAACCATACGTCGATACCATCAAGAGGAAGGTGTCCTGGTGTGTGAAGGATCGTTTCCAGTTGGAAGTTTTTTAAAAGCCTCTTGGCTCTGTAATGATTGTTTTGGGTGTTTAGAGCGGCTTGTGATCCAACTAAAGCTAAGTTGCTTTAGAATTTTATAGACATGATTTAAGTGGTAATGAACACCAAATTCAGCGTGAATATAATGCACAATGTCTTCGCCGGTAAGGCGGCCACCACGAAGTTCTGTGTTCGTGCGCTTTATAAATTCAGACTGTTGTTCAAGTTGCTGCGGTTACAGCCTTGATGGACGTCCTTGAATAGGCTTATTGTCTAAACCACCCAGTCCATGCTCTAGGTAACTAGAAACCCATTTATTCACACTACTTCTTGCTGTGTTTAGACGTTTTGCAATATCGGTTCGGCTATTACCATCATAAAATAAAGACACTGCGAGCAATCGCATGCGTTTTCGTGCATTTGGTTCTTTTCGAGAAAGCGCTAAAAGTTGTTCAGATATGTTTGGGTTCAATGTTATTAGCCGTTGATTTTATATAGCCTATATTAGATCAGACATTTAAGCGGAATGGTATGACGGCTGAAAGCTAACAGCTCTAAACGCAAAAAAGCCCGACTCTTTCGAATCGGGCTTTCTCTTATTTGGAGCCTGGCGATGACCTACTTTCACATAGCAGCTGCTACACTATCATCGGCGCTGTTTCGTTTCACTACTGAGTTCGGCATGGGGTCAGGTGGGTCCAAAACGCTATTGTCACCAAGCAAATTTGGTTTAATTCGCTCTTTTGAGCAAATTAATAAATCTGGAAATCTGATATCAAGTAAATGTCTACTTTAGTTTCTTAACTTCTGTTCGTTACGCTGTCATAAAACGCGTTTGGCGTTGTATGGTTAAGCCTCACGGGTAATTAGTACAGGTTAGCTTAATGGCT
>NZ_JABVXF010000069.1 GCF_013349995.1 Pseudoalteromonas sp. 0303 | reverse complement strand
GTTTTACCGTGGTCAACGTGGCCGATTGTACCAACGTTTACGTGCGGTTTTACGCGTTCAAACTTTTCTTTTGCCATGACGGAACCTATCAGTTTTGTGTATCTAGATTACATATGAAAATAATCCACCGAGGGTAGATTAATTTAATTTTTTCAAATTTCAAATAGTTTTTCTGACAGATAAAGGAAGAAATTAAGATGAGTTCTCGATACTGGTGCTGATAGGCAGATTTGAACTGCCGACCTCACCCTTACCAAGGGTGCGCTCTACCAACTGAGCTATATCAGCAACACCAGAAGTCTGGAGCGGGCAGCGGGAATCGAACCCGCATCATCAGCTTGGAAGGCTGAGGTAATAGCCATTATACGATGCCCGCATAGGAACCTGTTCTTAAACTACCTCTAACCGTCAAGAATAAAGTGGTGGAGGGAGCTGGATTCGAACCAGCGAAGGCTGAGCCGTCAGATTTACAGTCTGATCCCTTTGGCCGCTCGGGAACCCCTCCACGAAAATTCTTTACTAAGTCACTTCCGGTAAAAGGAAAGTGGTGCCGACTATCCGAGTTGAACGGATGACCTACTGATTACAAGTCAGTTGCTCTACCAACTGAGCTAAGTCGGCACTGCTTTAGTACGGGGCGAGATTCTAAGGTAAGGTTTATTGTGATGCAACCATAAAATTAAAAAAAATGTGAATTTATGTGTTAAACGCTCACTATTCAGGCAAAAACCCGTATTTTTACTGCTTTATAGCTAATTCACGCCAATAATTCAGTCCTTTAAACACGAGCAGGCTGTCAAACTTAGCATCTATATATGTATCTGCTAACAATTTGCCATAACCACCAGCAAATATTAACTGACAACCCTGTTGGTTAAAATGTTGTTTTGCTTGCTCGATTGCACCGAGAGTAGCAACCATAGCACCATTTTTTAGGCCATTTGGCGTATTACGCCCTAACTCAGTCGTAAATGGGGTTTGCTCATCATCAAACACGCGTTGCGTATTTTGGGTAAGTGATGAGGTCATTAAATCAAGGCCAGGTAAGATCCAGCCTCCTAGATGCGCGCCTTCTTTATTAAGCACATCAATTGTCGTTGCTGTACCGGCATCGATAATAATGCAGTTTTGCTCGGGATATTCTACATACGCAGCGATCACAGCGAGCCAGCGATCAATTCCTAGGTTTTTAAACTGCTGATAGGCACAAGTTAACGTAGCGAGTTTAGCGGTCACCTCTGCTTCAAAGTAAGGAACAGCATGTTGCTGCGCCTGTGCTAATAACGGTTTAAGTAGCTCTGTGCTACCTACGCAGGCATAGACCAGCTCTGTTATTTGTGACCAAGGTAAATTGCTGAGTTCACAGGTTTGGTAATCCTTGCCATCAAATAAAACGGCTTTAATTGCGGTATTGCCAACATCCACTAATAGTTTCATAGCTCAGCCTTACGTAATGAAATTTCACCACCATAATAACTTTTCACTTCGCCATCTTGACGAATACGTACGCCACCTTGGTTATCAATCCCTTCGCAAATACCACGCCAGCTACGATGACCCGTATTGAGCTCAACACACTCGCCAGCAAATGCATTTAATTGATTCCACTGTAGATACATATCGTTTAAACCTGATTGCTGATACTGAGCTAAACGTTTTTCTAAATAAAAGCATAAATAAGCCACCAGCTTGTTTTTATCTAACCCCTGCACATGCTGACTTAAGTCAGTCCATGCTTGATCTATGTGCTGGCTAACACTTTCTGGCATATGTAAATTGATACCTATACCTATTACAAGCTGACAAGGACCTTGTGGTTGGCCGTCAAGTTCAACTAATACACCGGCTAATTTTTCACGGTTTAAGTAGATATCATTTGGCCACTTAAGCTCTACATCTAATTGATATAAGGCTTTAAGCGTATCGTAAACAGCAAGCCCAACAGCAATAGATACCCCCATAGCAGCTTGCAAACCATCATCCAAACGCCAAAAGTAACTAAAGTATAAGTTTGCACCAAACGGAGATTGCCAAACGCGCCCACGGCGCCCTCTTCCCGCTTGCTGCATTTCTGCAACTAATACGCTTCCAGATGGCAGTGATACTTCTGTTTGCAAACGGCGCATTAACTCACTGTTGGTTGAGTCAATAATAGGCTGCACTTCAACATTAGCTGTGCTGCCACCTAATTCATTATAATGCTGACCGATTTTATCTTTGTTCAGTAAGCCTGCACTATTATTAAGGCAATACCCTTTACCCGTAACCTTAAATATATCGAGCCCCATTTCCTGCAAAGAATGAATATGTTTACCCACTGCTGCACGGCTAATACCGAGCTGCTCGCCCAATTGCTGACCAGAAATAAAACCACCGGTATTTAGAGCTTGTAGAATAGCGAGCTTATTTCCATCTGGCGCTTTCATTATGAAGCTCCCAATTCAATGTGGCATTCATGTTCAGCATTGATCAGGCGTACTTCGTGCTGTAAAGCAATCTGATATTTATGCCAAACCTGTTGTTGTACATGCTTTACCATGGCAATTAAGTCATCACCTGTACTATTACCGTGGTTTACTAGCACTAAAGCTTGCTGCTGATGCACTTCAATACCTGCGACCTTAAAGCCTTTTAACCCAGCTTGCTCAATCAACCACCCCGCCGCAACTTTATGATGCTCAGCATCCACAAAGTAATGAGGTAGTTCTGGGTACTGTTTTAAAAGTAACGCAAGTTGCTCATTACTGATCACTGGGTTTTTGAAAAAACTGCCCGCATTAGCAAGTTCACTGGGGGTTGGTAGTTTGCTATTTCTGGTTGTGATGATTTGCTCAAATACCTGTTGTGGAGAGGGTTCTGAAAGCTGTTGCAATGGTCCATAACTCAGTACTGGCTGCCATTTTTTAGGTAGCAGTAACCCTACTTGGGTGATTACAGCTTTATTCTTCAGTGCATGCTTGAAGATAGAGTCACGATAGCCAAATTGGCATTCGCCTTTAGTTAAGCGCTTTATGGTTTTGGTGGCAATATCAAAGTATTCGACATAACTCACAAACTTTTCAAGCTCTACACCGTAAGCACCTATATTTTGCACTGGTGCAGCACCAACAGTCCCAGGTATTAAAGCAAGGTTTTCAAGCCCAGGCATGTCATTAGCAATAGTCATAGCAACTAATTGGTGCCAGTTTTCTCCGGCTGCAATGTGCAATAAAAAGCCATCGCTTTGCTGCTCTATATCTATGCCCTTCGTATTCATGTGGATCACAGAACCTTGGTAGTCAGATAAAAACACCGTATTACTGCCTTCACCTAAAATACAAAATGGCCCAGAAAAGTCTGTGCTTAAAAGCTGATTCACTTCATCAATTTGATAAAAATGCTGGCATTGGCTTGGCAAAGAAAAGGTATGAAAAGATTGCAGGGACTGAGCCACAAAACGCCTCAAAGGTTACCGGTAACTAATCGCATTAGTGTAACCTATCGTCGCAAAATACGCATTAGATTGTAAAAATCACTCAACCCACTGCACTAATCATGTTATAAAACGGGCTCTTTTTCATTTCCGTTCCAGGGTTATTATGAAGTTTAAACCATTACTTTTAAGTCTTGCTATGGCCGGTGCTTGCTCTCAAGCAACTGCAGATGCAATCAGCCAGCACACTTACGCAAACTTAGATGACGTAACAACCACTCACCTACTACTAGATTTAGATGTTGATTTTGATGACAAACAACTAGAAGGTTTTGTTGAGCACACGCTAGATTGGCACAATGCAACAAGCAAAACACTGGTGCTTGATACTCGCGATTTAGATATCGACAAAGTAATGTATCAAGATCAAAAAGGCAGCTGGCACAAAGCTGACTTCACCCTTGCTGCACGTGATGACGTGAAGGGCTCAAAATTAACAATTAAATTTAAAAGCCAAGCGGTAAAAGCACGTATTTACTACAACAGCCGCCCAGAAGCTTCAGGTTTACAGTGGTTAACACCAGAACAAACTGCCAGTAAATCACACCCATTTATGTACAGCCAATCACAAGCAATTCATGCTCGTAGTTGGATCCCAGTACAAGATACGCCAGCAATGCGCGTAACCTACTCGGCACGTATTCACACTCCTAAAGACATTCGTGCGGTAATGAGTGCTGATAACAAAGATGCACTTTATAAAGATGGCGATTATCTATTTAATATGCCACAACCAATTTCGCCATACTTAATCGCAATTGGTGCAGGTAATTTAGAATTTAAAGCCATGTCTAAGCAAACGGGTATCTTTGCTGAGCCAACAATTTTAGATGCATCAGTTGCTGAGTTTAACGACACACAAGCGATGATCGATAAAACTAACGCGATGTATGGCGAATACGCATGGGGTCGTTATGACTTATTAATGCTACCGCCAAGCTTCCCATTTGGTGGCATGGAAAACCCACGTTTATCATTCATCACACCAACGGTTGTTGCTGGCGATAAAAGCTTAGTAAACCTAATTGCTCACGAGCTTGCTCACTCTTGGTCTGGTAACTTAGTAACCAATGCGACTTGGGAAGACTTATGGCTAAACGAAGGTTTCACGTCTTACGTTGAAAACCGCATTATGGAAGAAGTGTTTGGCCGTGACCGTGCAGTTATGGAGCAAGCGCTTGATGCAGCCGGCTTACGTGCATTACTTAAAACTCTGCCAGCACCAGATACGCGTCTTAACTTAAAACTTAATGGCCGCGATCCTGATGATGCATTTAGCTCGGTGCCTTACACTAAAGGTCAACTTTTCTTAATTTATTTAGAAAACAAATTTGGTCGTGATAAGTTTGACCCATTCGTAAAAGCTTACTTTGACCAATTTGCGTTTAAGTCTCTTACAACAGCGCAATTTGTTACTTACTTAAAAGCTAACTTGATCGAAAAATATCCAGGCGTTGTGAGCATGGATAAAGTTAATGAGTGGATCTTTGAACCTGGTTTACCAAGCGATGCTCCTAATCCAACGTCTGATGCCTTCGATAAAGTTGATACAGTTACCAAAACATGGTTAAACGGTGAGATCAGTGCAGCCCAGTTACCAACAGCGGATTGGTCAGTTCACGAGTGGCTACACTTTTTGAATAACCTACCTCGTGATTTAAGCATCGAAAAAATGACTGAGCTTGATAATCAATTCAACCTAACACAGTCAACTAATGCAGAGCGTGCTTTCGCATGGTTTATGCTAGCGGTAGGTAATGGTTATCAACCAATTTACCCAGCGCTTGATGAACACCTATCAGGCATCGGTCGTCGTAAATTAATTGTGCCACTCTATAAAGCACTTATTAAAAACGGTAAAAAAGACTGGGCGCATGATGTGTACTTAAAAGCACGTCCGGGTTACCACCCACTTGCACAAGGTACTGTTGACGACTTATTTGCAAAGTAAGTCATCAAACACAAAAAAGGCGCTGCAATCAGCGCCTTTTTTAATTATTTTATTAGTTGCTTACTTTTTGTAAGAACGCACGGCGCTCTTCAGGGCTTGCTTGTTGCCACCAAAACTCAAGCATCGCAGCCGCATTCGGCATATTTTTCAAACCCGCTTGTCCGCCAGGTACTTTTGCAGGCAATGTGACAGGTACTGCAGTTGTAGGCTTGTTGCTTGTACTTGTAGCTGCAACTGGGGCACTGGCTACAGCTTGTACAGGTGCGCTAGCTGCACGATAGCTAACTATCGATAGCGGCACAGCAAGTTCACTGCCCTTGGCTTTTAAGCTTACTTGCGGTGATTCAGCAAACACTTCTGCCGCAACAGCATTACTGGCACGATTAAACACTAGGTCATAGTCTTTACCACTCTCTACCGTAAGCTCGACCCAAAATGGCTCTGACTCAACAACTTGATGGTCATCATAACCTTGCTCGTAAAGATCGGTATATTTCATCTTCACTTGGTAAGTACCAGGGGCAAGCTCAACATCGTCAACACGACTGAAAAACGACTGTTCAATTAGGCGCTCTCCAACTTGTAAGGGTACAAACTCTTCGGGAAAGTGAATAGTCTCAGCTACACTGCTGAAACTATTAAATAGCATTAACGCACTACTCAGTAATACTAACTTATGCATGTTCACTCCTTGGTTGTTCAACTTGCGGCAGTTTCAGTTTGACACTGCAAATAAAGTTTGTCATTAGTGGGCGGTCATTTAACCACATTTATAAGAGAGCTAAGTATGAGCCAAGAGACTATTTTTACAAAGATTATTAACCGAGAGATCCCAGCTGATATTGTTTATGAGGACGATCTATCTTTAGCTTTTAAAGATATTAACCCACAAGCCCCTTTTCATGTGTTGATCATTCCAAAAACACCAATAGCGACGATTAATGATGTTACAGAAGAAAATTCATCTTTAGTCGGTCATTTATATGTGGTTGCAGCAAAACTTGCTAAACAGTTTGGCTTTAGTGAAGACGGTTTTCGCGTCGTAATGAACTGTAATGACCATGGCGGACAAACCGTGTACCATATACACCTACACATGTTGGCAGGGAAAGAAATGGGCTGGCCTCCATACCAAGATACGAAAAAACAAAAAATCTAATACTTTAATGTGTAAACAAGTGTAAAAAGTAGCACAAACATATTATTTCTGGCTATAATGAATATATATCAGTTAGTTAACATATTGCGATTAGTTAACTAACTGTAATTTTTGACACAAAATAGACACGAACTGTACTTTTCCTGCACAACTCTCAGAAATTTCTAATACGAAAGGGGTGGATTGCGTGATAGGATTTAACTGTCAACTTTATTCAAGAGTGTATATATATGAGTAGTTCAGCCTTTTTATTATTAGATCCAGAGCCAATTAACACTATTGGCATTAACGTATTAGAGCCATTGTTAAAAACACAAGGACTAGCAGTGACATCTGGTACTGATATCTCTGAAGTACCAGAAGGAACACGCTTGTTATTTATTGAAACGTCAAGCACAGATCCGTGGGGCAAGTTAAAAGAACAACTAGTTAATCTACGAATGAAATGCGATATCGTATTGTTTAACTTAGATGAGAACCCTGAACTTGCAAACCGTGCTCTATTAAGTGGTATTCGTGGTGTGTTTTACACAACAGATAATGCTGATGTGTTAATGAAAGGCATTCGTTTATTACTTGAAGATCAACTATGGTATCGCCGCGACATCATGTGTAATGCATTAAATCGTATGTTGCAGTTCAATAAAGACGCACTCCACAAATTGACAGATGGTGACATCGAACCGGTTAAACTTACTAAACGTGAAAAAGCAATTATCTCACTAATGAGTAAAGGTTCGAAGAATAAAGAAATTGCTGAAGACTTAAGCATCAGCCCACATACAGTTAAAACTCACTTATATAGTGCATTTAGAAAAACTAAATGTCGTAACCGTATCGAGCTATTGTCTTGGGCACAGCAGAATATTCCAGACGAAATTCGCTAAACCAAACAAAACATCCTACTAGTTAAAACAGACGCAGCCGCGTCTGTTTTTGTTTCTGGTTGCTAAACACTGTAATTGACTTTATGCTCAAACTGATTGCAAAACACCGGAAATACAATGCTCGACTCAGCCACTTTATATTACGCCAGTGCTGCCATGATGGCAGTAATGACTCTTCTTAATTACCTTACATGGCGAACCAATAATAATACTCCGGGCACCTTACTCTATATTTTCTATCCTCTAGTGATGTTTGCATCGGTAATGAGTTTTGCACTGCATGGTCATATCAATAATATTGCCAGTGTTGCTATCGCAAATACCCTACTCTTTAGTGCATCCATTATTCATGTACTCGCGATTTGCCAATTTTTAAATGCCAAGTGCGTTGGTTTTAAAACCTTTGTTGCAATCACGGTGGTGCTCGCGATTACCATGATTTATCTTGCCACTGATAGCACAGAGTTACGTAGTCGAATTTTGGTTTCAGATCTTCAGCACATAGTTGAAGCCTTGTTTTTACTGGCATTATTTATTCGAAATGGCCGTAAAAGTTACCCTAATGGCAGCATTGTCTACATTTTAATTCTCAGCATTATTCTGGCTATATTTACAGGCCGAACCTTAATGATGGGAGATGTCACAACAGCAAGCTTATTGTCAGCGGATTGGTTTAGTATCACTTTATTCATCAATGGTGTTATTGCGCCGATGTTTTATGCAACTGGTATGGCGCTATTATGTAATGAACGTCGCGAACAAAACCTCAATCAGTTAGCAGAAAAAGCTCATAAAGACTTAGAAATTCGTGGTTTATTCCTATCAACTATCAGCCATGAAATACGTACGCCGTTAAATGGCATTTTGGGTAGTGCACAGCTAATCATGAACCAGTCGAGTGACCCACGTGACAAACCTTATTGTGAAGCAATAATTAACTCAGCTGAGTCGCTAAACTTACTGGTAGATAAAGTACTCGATTACGCCAGCCTTGATCAGCGTGATGAAGCGCTCTACGAAGAAGACGTCGAGTTTAAAACCTGGCTCAATAACCTGTGCCTTTTACTCAGCCCTTTAGCAGAGCAAAAACATTTAAAGTTTGAACTTATATACAACTTGCCCGATCAAGCATGTTATTACTGCGACCAACAAAAACTCAGACAAGTTATTATTAACTTAGTAGGTAATGCGATTAAATTTACCGACCAAGGTGCAGTCAAAATCCAAGTAAAACTGCTCAATGAAGGGCAATTAGATCACCTTGTTCGTATCAGCGTCATAGATTCTGGACCTGGTATTGAAGATGAAGAAATTGCATACCTAACAGAACCTTACGTTCAAAGCAGCGCAGGTAAAGAAAAAGGTGGTACAGGCCTTGGCTTAGCAATCACCAGCCGCTTACTGGAAAGGTTAGGCAGCAAGCTCAATATTGAGAGTGAACTTAATAAAGGCAGTACTTTCAGCTTTGATATTCCACTTGCCATTGGCGAGCTTAGCCTCGTTGAACAGCGCCACCAATCAAAAGATTATGTTACTGGCCTAGACGTGTTATTAGTTGAAGACCTCGACTTAAACCAAAAAATTGCCATTGAATTTATGGCCGATGACGAGCACAAAATTAAGCTGGCAAAAGATGGGACAAGTGCGATTGAATTGATGCAAAAACATCATTTTGATGTGGTGTTACTCGATATGAACTTGCCTGATTTAACAGGCCAAGAAGTGCTGAAGAAGCTAAAAAATATCGACCATTTAAACCAGCGAACCCCGGTGTTAGCGTTCACCGCGAGCCTTAGCCCTGATGAAATAAAAGAATACTTAGCACTTGGTATCAAAGACATTGTTGGCAAACCAATTAAACAACAAAAACTACGCCAAGCACTTAGTGATTCACAAAGTAATCAAGCTGCAAGCATTGCTGTTGAGCTGCGCGATACACTCTATGATGAAACAGCCGCAGCGACTCTTGTCAGCTCATTCAGTGAAGATGAAGTGTCATCGATTTACAATGAGTTTGTATTGTCAGCCAGAAACAAACTGATCCGCTGTCAACAGCTCGTCGAGGACGATAAAGAGCAGTGCATCAAGCTACTGCACCGCCAAGCCAGCACCGCTTTACAACTAGGCTTTAACCGTTACGGTTTAGAACTGAAAAAAATTGAACGTAAACTTCTCGACAATAAGCCTTTAAAAGAATCATTAACCGATGCCTTATTACTGTGGCAAGAGAGCCTACAAGCTTACTTAAAGCATGTTAGAAGTGAATTAGCATAGCGGTAAGAAAAACACGCTTTCGCGTGCCTATTATGTAATTTCAGTTAGTTGTGGGAGCTGTGAATTTTGAGGGCGAACCGACGACCTTCGGGCTCTGAACCTGAATTTTAGACATAAAAAACACGCTTTCGCGTGCCTATTATATAATTTCAGTTGGTTGCGGGAGCTGTGAATTTTGAGGGCGAACCGACGACCTTCGGGCTCTGAACCTGGATTTCAGGCATAAAAAAACACGCTTTCGCGTGCCTGCTTGTCAAACTCATTTAATTTTAATCTTTAATTTCAGTTGGTTGCGGGAGCCGGATTTGAACCGACGACCTTCGGGTTATGAGCCCGACGAGCTACCAGGCTGCTCCATCCCGCGCCTGAATATTAAGTTTATTTTACTTCTCACTTAATTTAAGAAGTTGGTTGCGGGAGCCGGATTTGAACCGACGACCTTCGGGTTATGAGCCCGACGAGCTACCAGGCTGCTCCATCCC
>NZ_JABVXF010000068.1 GCF_013349995.1 Pseudoalteromonas sp. 0303 | reverse complement strand
AGTTAGTTGCCTAACTACGGATTGTGCATGATCATTCTGATCGGTCAACTGATCAACTTCTTAACTGATCAGCATTAGCCTTAAGGCTCCTTTTTAGTGAATGCTGTTTGGCTTAAGCCATGAATTCTTTGATGCTAGTTAAGATACCACTTGCATCTAGGCCCATTTCGGCGTGCATTTCATCTTGCGTACCATGCTTAATGAACTCATCTGGAATACCTAAATTTAAGATAGTCACATCGGCTTTGATTGCAGCTAAGTATTCATTCACAGCAGAACCTGCACCGCCAGCAATGGCATTGTCTTCTAGGGTAACAATGACATCATGGCTGCTGAGTAATTTACTGATAGCGTCAGTATCAAGAGGCTTGATAAAGCGCATATCAATGACTGTTGCGTTAAGCTCATCAGCGGCTACTTTGGCGTTCTCTAACAGCGTACCAAACGACAAGATGGCCACTTTATTACCTTGTTTGATACCATGCGCTTTACCGATTTCAATCGCGCTCATGGTTGATTCAACTTCACACGTGCCGGCACTACCACGTGGGTAACGAACAGCCACAGGTTGATTGCATTGGTAGCCAGTGTAAAGCATTTGGCGGCACTCGTTAGTGTCGCTAGGCGCCATGATAATCATATTAGGAATACAGCGCATAAAGCTTAAGTCATAGGCGCCTTGGTGAGTTTCACCATCAGCACCAACAATACCGGCACGGTCAATAGCAAATAGAACGGGTAAGTTTTGTAATGCTACATCGTGGATAAGTTGGTCGTACGCACGTTGTAAAAAGCTTGAATAAATAGCAACAACAGGCTTCAACCCTTCACAAGCAAGACCAGCTGCAAGCGTTACAGCATGTTGCTCGGCAATTGCTACATCAAAGTATTGCGCTGGGTACTCTTTAGAAAAACGTACCATGCCTGAGCCTTCACGCATTGCAGGGGTAATTGCCATTAACTTGTCGTCTTGAGCCGCCATATCACATAACCAGTCACCAAACACATTTGAGAATGTGGCAGCGCCAGGTTTTGATTTTGGTAATTTTGACATGCTTGGGTCAAATTTTGGTACGCCGTGGTAGCCAATTGGATCTGCTTCAGCAGGTTTATAACCTTTACCTTTTTGCGTTTTAATATGTAGTAATTGCGGGCCTTTAAGGTTACGCATATTACGTAAGGTATCAACCATCATATTAACATCATGACCATCAATTGGGCCGATGTAATTAAGGCCTAACTCTTCAAAGAAAGTACCTGGAATGACCATACCTTTTAAGTGTTCTTCCATGCGGCTGGCAAGTTCTTTCACTGGCGGTAAACCAGAAAGAAGCTTTTTACTGCCTTCACGAATATTGGTGTAGAAGCTACCAGATAAAATACGGGCAAAGTGATTATTTAGTGCACCTACGTTTTCTGAAATCGACATTTCATTATCGTTTAAGATAATTAACACGTTAGGGTTTACATCACCCATGTGATTCATCGCTTCAAATGCCATACCCGCTGTGATCGCACCATCGCCAATAACCGCTACAGTTTTACGATCTTTACCTTCTTTTTCTGCAGCAATGGCCATGCCTAAGGCTGCTGAAATTGAGGTGCTCGAATGGCCTACACTGAAAGTGTCGTAAGGGCTTTCTTCACGGAATGGGAAAGGGTGCAAACCGTCTTTTTGACGAATAGTATGCATTTGGTCACGACGACCCGTTAAGATTTTATGCGGGTATGCTTGATGACCCACATCCCATACTAAACGATCTTCAGGAGTGTTATAAACATAATGCAGCGCGACGGTTAGTTCAACAGTGCCTAAACCTGATGCTAAATGACCACTACTTTGCGAAACCGAGTTAAGTAGGTATTCGCGTAACTCTTTACTAAACGCAGGTAACTTGTCTTGCGCTAAATCACGCAGTTGTGCTGGTTCGTCAACCAAACTTAATAATGGATACTTGCTACTATCAAGTGTCATGATTTTTTATACATCCTTCGCTAACCAGAGTGCATTATAGCCCATTGCCGCTCTGATTTTTTAGTTATTTTGTCTTTCTTTTTTTGGCATTAATAATTACGTTCAACGATATAGCTAGCAAGGCTCGCCAGCTCGTTGGTGTCGTAATCAATAGCCTCAAGAGCTTGATGAGCTTGAGCCAGTAAATCTTGTGCTTTTTGCTTTGCGCCAGCCATACCTAATAAAGCAGGGTAAGTTGCTTTATTAGCTGCAATATCTGAACCTTGTGGTTTACCTAATGTTTCAGTATCAGCTTCTACATCAAGGATATCGTCTTGTACCTGAAAAGCCAGTCCTATTGCTTGGCCAAATAGGTTTAATTGCGCGAGGGTATGTTCATCACAGCTTTTTGCACTCAATGCACCAAGTGTAATAGCACAATTAAGCAAGGCGCCCGTTTTTAGCTGATGAATGCGCTCTAGCTGCGCAACTGTAATTTCTTTATCGGTCGCTTCAATATCTAGTGCTTGCCCACCTACCATACCTTCAATACCTGAGGCTTTGCTTAACGAGGCTATCATTTTTACTTGTTGCGTAGCTGAAACTGCAAATTGATGGTTGGCGATTAAATCAAATGCCAGTGTTTGTAATGCATCACCCGCGAGTATGGCTTGCGCTTCGCCGTAGACAATATGACAAGTAGGGCGGCCACGTCTTAAGTCATCATCATCCATCGCTGGTAAGTCATCATGGACTAAAGAGTAGCTATGAATACACTCAATAGCGGCAGCAAGAATATCAAGATCGGCCTTGTTTGCGCCCATCATTCGACCGGTCGCATATACAAGATAAGGACGTAAGCGCTTACCACCATTTAAAACACCGTAATGGGTGGCTTCTTTGATAGTTTTTTCGGTATTAAGTGGTAGTTCGAAATAGCGGTTTAAATGTGCTTCAACGTCTTCACGAGCGCGTTGTAGTTGTTCTTTTAATTGCACTTAATTAGTCCAAGTTTGAATCAAAATTGCTAAGAGGAGCTTGGCTATCGTTACCCATTAAAATGGCAACCTTTTGTTCGGCTTGTTGTAACTTACCAGACGAAGCATTTGCCAGTGCAATGCCGCGTTCAAATTGTTTTAGTGATTGTTCTAGTGACAATTCGCCTTGCTCCATTTGTGCAACAATTTGAGATAATTCATCCAGCGCTTCTTCAAAGCTTAAGTTTTCTGGTTTCTTTGTTGCCATTGTGGCCTCGATAGCTGTTAGAAAGTGAGGCCAATTTTAGGGGGAATGCTAAACTAGGTCAAAGAATGATGTGTTTTTTTACGCATAATCCATTTTCAATATGCTATTTTTACGGTTTTAGATACAGCATAAACTTGTAGCTTAAAAATCTTACATTAAAATAAAATTAATTCATTTAATGATTTAAGTATTTCAACTGCTTGCCGATAAGCAGTTAATAATAAAAATTTGATACCTGAGGGTGTCGTGTAATTGTTCCTCTGGAGGGGTATGTGGATTTAGCAACCATAATAGGTATTCTTGGTGCCATAGGCTTAATTGCTATGTCGATGGTGTTAAGTAGTGACGGCCAAGTTGCAATGTTTTACAACACGCCTTCGGTGGTCATTGTATTTGGTGGTTCGATTTTTATCGTATTATCGAATTTCACTATGGGGCAATTTTTGGGCATAGGTAAAGTCGCTGCAAAAGCCTTTATGTTCAAAATCGAATCTCCAGAAGAATTAATTGAAAAAGCAGTAGAATTAGCTGATTCAGCACGTAAAGGTGGTTTCTTAGCATTAGAAGAAGCCGAAATCCCCAACGGCTTCATGCGCAAAGGAGTCGATATGTTAGTGGATGGTCATGATGCTGATGTTGTTCGTGCCACATTGCAAAAAGATATTTCTCTTACTGCTAACCGTCATGAACTAGGGGCTGGATTATTCAAATCACTTGCCGATATCGCTCCTGCAATGGGTATGATCGGTACGCTAATCGGTCTGGTTGCTATGTTATCAAACATGGATGACCCAAAAGCAATCGGCCCTGCTATGGCGGTTGCACTTTTAACTACTCTCTATGGTGCATTTTTAGCAAACGTTGTTGCTATTCCAATTCAGGTAAAACTAGAGCTACGTAAAGATGAGGAAGCACTTAATCAACGTTTAATTCTCGACGCGGTACTGGGTATTCAAGATGGTCAAAACCCGAAAGTAATTGAAGGTATCTTGAAAAACTACTTAGCCGAATCAAAACGTAAAGTTGATACCGAGGAGTAGGGTATGTCAGATGAAGAGTGCAAATGTCCACCACCGGGTTTACCCGCCTGGATGGGAACCTTCGCAGATTTAATGTCATTATTAATGTGCTTTTTTGTACTCTTACTTGCCTTCTCGGAAATGGACGTACTGAAGTTTAAGCAAATTGCCGGCTCTATGAAGTTTGCTTTCGGTGTACAAAATAAAATTGAAGTAAAAGATATTCCAAAGGGAACCTCGGTCATTGCCATGGAGTTCACTCCGGGTAAACCTGAACCCACTCCTATTGAAACGATTCAACAACAAACCGTAGAAATGACGCAACAAATGCTTGAGTTTCAGGCTGGCGACGAAAGCTCCGCCGGTGGTCGTCAAGAACAGCGCGGTAATAAACGTGGTGGTGAATCGCAAAGTACGGCTCAGCAACAAGCCTTGGAGCAGTCAATTTCGGCGGCTGATCAAGAACAAACAAATGAGCTTGTGAAAAAAATTGCCCAGCAGCTAGAACAGCAAATAATGGATGGGGCAATTGAGCTTGAGTCATTAGGCCAGCAAATTATTATTCGCATTCGTGAGAATGGTTCATTCCCATCGGGTAGTGCTTTTTTACAGCCAAAATTTAAACCTATTATTCGTGATATTGCTACGTTGTTAAAAGATGTGCCGGGTGAAATAACCGTGTCAGGGCACACTGATGACTTCCAAGTATCGAATGAGCTTTATACTAACAACTGGGATTTATCATCAAAGCGTGCGGTGGCAGTTGCAAGTGAAATGGAAAAAGCGCCAGGTTTTGATAAGTCTCGTATGATGGTTGTAGGTCACGCAGAAACCAGACCCCTTGTACCGAATGTGACCGATGAAGACCGTAGGCGAAATCGTCGTGTTGAAATCTCTATTATGCAAGGTAAAGCACACGAATCTGACCCTATTGATGTAAGGCAATAAATCAATTAAAGTGAAACTTCATTAACACATGTAATGGAGTATAAAAATGAAAAAAGTTGATAAATATAGCTACATGCCTGGTAATGGCGGTGGCGACGATGATGGTAAAACAGAATAAGGTTCGTTAATTTTGCCTGATTGGTTTGTAGATACCATCTCAATTTTAAATAATAGCTGGGTGTTCATTCTGAGCCCTGCTATTTTCGTTTTCTACCTCCGCAAAGATTGGCAGGCATTTCTCTTTTCCGTAATAACAGCATGCTTCTTTTTATACGGTACCTTAATTCATAGCAGCTTACGTGAATTTGATGACATTTATATTTGGCGCTATGTCGTTTGGGCTTTTAATGATATTGCTTGGATGGCAATCATTGCTTACTTGGGTATTAAAGATAAGGTCTACTTATGGCAAAGTGTTTTAGGGCAGTTGGTTGTGATAATGGCGCCCATTTTACAGTTGTTCCGTTTAGTTGACCGCCACCTTTGGGATTTGTCTTACAGCACCTACATGTACAAGACCCTGCTACCGCTAATCAATATTGGTACTGTGGTCGTCTGTTACCTACCGCTTATCTACCTCTTTACTCGACGAAGCCAGCAAGCATAAGGCGTTTCTTCGTTAAAAATCCTGTGCTAGACTACTGTTTATAAAAACAGTATTTAGTGTTGCGTTATGAAACTTTACATTGCCGAAAAACCATCCTTGGCGCGAGCCATTGCAGATGCTCTGCCAAAACCACAAAAAAAGCATGATGGTTATATAGAGCTAGGTAATGGTGATTGTGTCTCATGGTGTATTGGTCATTTGCTTGAGCAAGCTGAACCTGATGATTACGACGCAAGTTTTAAAAAGTGGCGATTTGAGCATTTACCCATTGTGCCAGAAAAATGGCAATTAAAACCTAAAGCAAAAACACGTAAACAACTCACTGTATTAAAAAAGCTCATTAAGCAGGCCTGTATAATAATTCATGCTGGCGACCCTGATCGTGAAGGTCAGTTATTGGTTGATGAAGTGATCGAACAGGTTAAACTTAGCCAAGCTAAAAAACAGCAAATTCAACGACTCTTAATCAGCGACTTAAACTTAAGTGCAGTTAAAAAAGCGCTGAATAATTTAAAGTCGAATCGCGACTTTATTCCATTGAGTGTGTCTGCCTTAGCTCGCTCACGTGCTGATTGGTTATTTGGCATGAATTTAACTCGCGCTTATACGCTTGCTGGGCAAAAAGCTGGATTTGGTAATGTGTTATCTGTTGGGCGTGTTCAAACGCCTATTTTAGGTTTAGTCGTTAATCGTGATAATGAAATAGCTAACTTTGTAGCGAAACCTTTTTATGAAGTATTAGCTCATCTTGAAACTCAGCAGCAAACATTTTCTGCAAAGTGGCAGCCAAGTAAAGCATGTGAACCTTATCAAGATGAAGAAGGGCGGGTATTACATAGAGGGCTTGCTGAAAATGTAGTGTCACGCATAACTAATCAACCGGCTAAAATAGTTGAGCTTGAACAAAAGCAAAAAAAGCAACAAGCGCCGTTACCTTATAACTTGTCGGCTTTACAAATTGATGCGGCAAAGGCGTTTTCTATGCCTGCACAAAAAGTGTTAGATACCTGTCAAAACTTGTATGAGCGTCATAAGTTAATTACGTACCCTCGTTCAGATAACCGCTATTTACCAAAAGAGCATCATAAAGATGCAGCGAGTATTATTGCTGCCATCGCCAATAATGAAGGTCAAGCAAGTGAAGCTTGCAAGCAAGCTGATACCAGTAAGCGGAGTAAATGTTTTAATGACAGCAAAGTGGCAGCTCACCATGCTATTGTTCCTACCGAAAAACAGCTTCGCTCAGCATCATTAAATAGTGATGAACAAAAAATCTATCGCTTGATCTGTCGTCATTATTTAATCCAGTTTTATCCAGACTATGTTTTTAATGAAACCAAAGTAACGGTCGAAATTGCGGGTGGGCTTTTTAAAGCTGCTGCTAAGCAAGATGTTAGCTTAGGCTTTAAAACATTAATGGGCAAAACAGAGTTAAAAGATGAGCAAACCTTACCGCCACTTGAAAAAGGTCAGCCGCTGCATTGCACTCAAGGTGAAGTGGTAGACAAAATGACGACACCGCCAGCGCATTTTACTGATGCTACCTTATTGAGTGCTATGACAGGCATCAGCCGCTATGTGAAAGACCCAGAAATTAAAAAGATCCTCAAAGAAACTGATGGCTTAGGCACTGAGGCCACACGGGCTGGTATTCTTGAGCTTTTATTTAAACGCCGCTTTTTAGAGCGTCAGGGTAAAAACATTCTAGCTACCGCAACAGGTAAAGCTCTCATAAGTACACTACCAGAGCAGCTTGCTAGCCCTGACTTAACAGCCAAGTGGGAAGCATCGTTAGGGAATATAGCTGAGCAACACATGAGTTATCAGCAATTTTTAACGCCATTGTTGGCAGAGTTACATGCTTTAGTTGAGCAAGCTAAGCAGTGCGACAGCCAAGTCTTTGCTCAGTTACCAAAAACGCCGCAAAAGCGACGTTTTAAAAGAAAAGCTAAGCCCAGAGCTAAGTCAGCCTAAACTATTTTTTGTTGAATAGGGCAACCGCAGCATTACTCATCGCTGTAATCCCTGTAGGAAGCGCCTTTTTGTAATCAGGTGCAAACTTACTTGAGTGTAAAGAAGGTAATGTTGCGCCAGATTGCATTGCTGCATCATATTGACTCGGTTCAACACCGCCTAACCAAAACAAAGTAATTGGCACGTGCTGCTCTGTACGACCATAAAGGCCAAAGTCTTCACCAGCCATTACAGCTTCAGTTTCAAGTACATTGTCTTCACCAATAGCATTAGCAATTGCTGAACGCACTATATTGGTTTGTGCGGGGTTATTGTAAGTCGAAGGAATTGACTCATCTTCATGCACATATACTTCAGGTGCTAAGCTTTCATCAAGGCCAGCACTTAATGCAATACCTTTAGAAATTCGTTTAATCGCTGCGATTTGTTGCAAACGTACTTCAGGGTTATAACTACGCAATGTAAGTTGTAGTTTTACTTCATCAGAAATGACATTGTGTTTAGAGCCACCATGAATTGAGCCAACGGTGATCACTGAAGGTTCTAGTGGTGACAATTCGCGACTAGTAATAGTTTGCAGTGCCAATACAATACGTGAAGCAATCACAACAGGGTCTATTGTTGTATGTGGATAGGCACCGTGACCGCCTTTACCCTTTACAGTAATATCAACAGAGTCAACACTTGCCATCGTATACTCAGTTTTCATGCTAACTTTACCTGCAGGAACACTCGCACTTACATGTAAACCAATAACATGGTCTGGAGTAGGGTACTTAGTAAAAAGCCCTTCTTTAAGCATTGCTTTTGCACCTCCGCCAACTTCCTCAGCAGGTTGTGCGACCATCATTAGCGTACCTTGCCACTGATCTTTATGTGTCATTAACTGTTGTGCTGTGCCAATAAATGAACTCATGTGAATATCATGACCACAACCATGCATTACGCCAACGGTTGCACCAGCATCATTTGTTACAGTCACTTTAGAAGCGTAAGGTTTTCCAGTTTGCTCAACAATTGGTAATCCATCAGTATCAGTGCGGATCATTACTGTAGGGCCATCACCGTTTTTATAAATACCAACAACGCCATAACCACCTACATTATCTGTAACAGTAAAGCCCAGTTGTTTTAATTGCTTTGCTAGCTTTTGGCCAGTTTCTTTTTCGTGGTAAGACAGCTCAGGAGATTGATGTAAGTCTAAATAGAGCTTTTCAATTTCAGGCATAGTTTTTTTGAGATTTAAATCGAGCGTTGTTGCTTGTGCGAATGGACTAAGAAGTAATAAAGCTGCAGAAATAGCAGATAATTTCATAATGACCTCGACCCGTGGGGCTTGTAATTGTTATGTTTGCCACTATATAAAAACCTAAATACTTATATAGTGCAATCGATCAAATGAATAATATGATAAAACTTACCCAACAAAATTTGCAGCAAGCATTGGGTGAAACGTCCGCTGAAAAGCTAGTACTACTTACTTTTTACTCTGCGCAAAACCCAGAATGTCATCAGCAAGCTGCAATTTTAGAGAAAATAGCAAATGAGTATGGTGAGCATTTATTAGTAGCGACATTAGATTGTGATGTTGAGCAAGCCCTTGCAGGGCAACTTGCGCAGCAAATTGGTTTACAAGCATTACCTACGCTTGTGATGTTAAAAGATTCAGCGCCTGTAGATATGTTACCGGGTGCTCAAACAGAGCAGCAAATTCGCGATGCGCTAGCCAAACATTTACCAGCTCAACACGAGTTAATATTAGAGCAAGCTAAGCAAGCGTTAATTAATCAAGATTTAAATAATGCTTTTAACTATGCAAAGCAGGCTTATGAGCTTGATCCAAACCATACTCGTGTAAAGTTAGTTTTAGCTGATATCTGTATTCAAATTCATAAATTAGAAGATGCACAAGCATTATTAGATTCGGTTGCAGAAAATGAACGTGATGCGTATTTCACAAATATTCAAGCAAAATGTGAACAAGCATTAGCTGCAACAGATTCACCAGAGATAAAAGCACTGCAGGATAAAGTTGAAAAATACCCAAATGATTTAGAGATAAAAGTAGAACTAAGTAATGCTCTTAATAGCGCGGGTCGTAAAGAAGAGGCTTTAGAGATGCTATTTAATGTACTTAAAAAAGATCTTAACTACGCAGATGCAAAACCAACCTATCTAGAAATTATCGCTTCTTTACCTGATGGCGATGCCTTGGCATCTAAGTATCGTCGTAAGTTATATAGTATCTTGTACTAATTCAGAGTTGATTGATAAAAGCGCCATTAAAAATAGTGGCGCTTTTTTTATTTAAAAACTTGCGTATTACCTAATTTCGATAATACTTAAGATCCTCTCGAGAAAAGTTGGCTGTATTTTGTACAGTAAACTGTGTTTTTTACTGCCTTTAGCTTGTTTTTTGCGCGAAAGGTAAGTTTTTAGTAGTTTTCTACAAAAAGTGCTTGCGTTAATTCTTCGCATCCCTATAATGCGCATCCACTGACACGGCGGGCAGCAATGAAAAGCGCT
>NZ_JABVXF010000067.1 GCF_013349995.1 Pseudoalteromonas sp. 0303 | reverse complement strand
AGAGCTCGTACATAAGCACGCATTTATTCTTTTGATTGTAAATTATTGTTGTTGACAAGGGGGAGTCCACATAAGCGAAGCGTCTCTTTATCCTCTTTGTGAGTATTTGTTTCTCTCTGTGTAGCTTGTAGCGCCTCGGTTTCTTCTGTGGTTCCAATATTTTTTGCACAATGAGAAGTGAATGAGAAAACTATTAACTATTAGCTAAAACCATTTGCCACATAACATGTACCCATTTTATCTATTCATCATTGACTCACTAAAGTGATAAAGATAACCTTCAAATAAGGATGATTAATTAGTATGGATACTACTTATGGCATTAGAAATTAGAATTTGTATTGATTCAGTAACCGCTGAATTTGTGAAATGTAAAGAAGATAAAGAAGACACCTTTACCAAAGACAACAACCATATAAAAAACCAAGTTATCACTTCAGGCGCACCTTATATATGGCGAAGAGAATACTCAGACTCTTACACTCCACCTTCTAATGAACAACAAAGTATAGTTCGTCAATTTGATTTATTACCTGCGCATTCCCGCCGAAACATTGCATATATGCTTCGCGATTTTGGCAGTGAAACACTAATGGCAATCTCTGATTTTCAAAATCAGGTTATGCCATTTTTGTCTGAAAACACACATGGAATTGTTGGGTCTGGAGCAACATCAATTGAGGCTCGTAGTTCAAAGTTCGCCAATTATGCCAACAAATATGAAGCCGCTTTAAGAGATATTCGTATGGCTCATAAATCAGGAATGCCCAAGTATCACATGGTTGCATTAGAACAAAAGGCATTCAGTATATTCAAAGAGCTTAACGGTCAGTTTCGTACAGAACTGCAACGTTTTATGAGTGTAAACCGTGCAAGCCGTCGTGGCACGGTTTGGTCTAATCCGAATCGGGGTATCAATATAGCTAAATCAGCAAGGCATTCTGCCAAGCTCGATATAAGTAGCACCGCTGAATTCAATAAAATTAAGCGAATTGAGAATACCGGCCGTTGGCTTGGCAATGGCATGATTTTACTTGATGGTGCATTTAGAGCGAACAAAGTTTACAACGACTATAAAAACAATAAGGACTGGCAGCGAAGTTTATCAACAGAGCTAGCTAGTTTTGGGGCTTCAACATTTGCAGGTATCATAACAGCATCATCAGTCACCACAGCTCTATCTTCATTTCTAATTTTAACCCCATATGGGTGGGTGGTTGCTTTAGCGGTAGGGTTAGGAGCAGGTTTCTTAATGAGCCTAGCGGTTAACACAAAAAGCAAAAAGCTAACAGAAAACATATATGATAGGCAGCCTTTGATGAAAGATTTGTTTTAATGTTGATACTCAACTCAATTCTATACTGCACCATTTTCTTCTTTTTCTTAATGATGATAATGACTGTTATATTTCCGAGAATATCAGTAAGGCATATTAATAATAGAATGCTAGAAAATGGGGCTTCCCCACCTAGTTGGGATAAAGGGCTTGGAGCAAGCGCTCCTTTTTACGCACTTGCTATTTTTTTAAAAAGAGCTCGTAAGCCAACACCACTATTTGATGGTAGGTTTGTCGCCAAACATGCAAGGCCAATTGATAAGTTTCTCGCTTTTTTGCATCTTCTCTCTACATTTGGCTTTATTTTTAGTATTTCAATTATGATCTTATTAGAATATGTATTGTTATAAATAACACCACAAATTAGCAGCGAGTACACTTCTTATGATAACGCCTTATTGTTGGGTTGTAGATATAGGAATAGGCTTGTATATAGGATTTAAATCTTCGTTTTTGTAAACGAAAAAGTGAAGTCGCTAACTGAAAAAATTTTTGACAGGGAGTCGTTATTATAATGCCTAGTATAGATAAGCTTGCTCTGGCAGGTATGTTCATTTTTATGGCTTTAGCGTTTATTTTTGTGGTCTTATTTATCCGCATTTCTATCAAACACATAAATAAAAAAATGCTAAAAGATAATATTACCCCTCCGCTTTGGGACAAAGGTGTTGGCGCTAGCGCCCCCTTTTACGCCATGGCAATATTTTTTAAACGCTCGCGATTACCCACACCTCTTTTTGATGGCCGTTTTATAGCAAAACATGCAAGGCCGGTAGATAAAGTTTTAGCATTCTTGCACCTTTTCACAGTAGCAGGGCTCACAATCAGTGTGTTTACAGCCATGTATTTAGATACTGTCTAAATAAAAGAGAACTTTCGAAATGGGCTTTAAAATCTTTATTTTCTACTCCCTACTCGTATTTACAGTAGTTACTTTTGTTTCAGGCGTGCTGTTTTATAGAGTGTCAGTCAAGCATATAGATAAGCATATGGAAAAAGATGGGGTATCTCCGCCTGGTTGGGATAAAGGTATCGGCGCAAGCGTTTCGTTTTATATATTTGCTATGTTTTTTGAGCGTTCAAGAATCCCAACGCCATTATTTGATGGTCGTTTTGTAGCAAAGTACGCACGGCCTATCGATAAAGTTATTGGAGCTGCGCACTTAATCTCGGTCTTTGGATCAATTATTTGTCTATGTATCGTTTCTTATTATCAAAAATAGTTAATTTGAAAAAATCTTGATAAGAGTGCTTATATAAAATGAAGCGCCTCGGTGTCCTCTATGGTTCAAATATTCTTATGCACAATGAGAAGTGAATGAGAAAACAATGAGTGTCAGAAATAGACTACTACTTGTTTTGTAATCTCTAAAGCGCTGCGTCTCTTAGCCTCTTTGTGAGTATTGGTTTTTCTCTGTGAAGCGCGAAGCGCCTCGGTGGCCTCTGTGGTTCAAATATCTTTTTGCACAAAGAGAAGTGAATGAGAAAACAATGAGGTATAAAGACTTACTTCTCTAAAGCGAAGCGTCTCTTACCCTCTTTGTGAGTATTGGTTTTTCTCTGTGTAGCGCGAAGCGCCTCTATGTACTCTGTGGTTCCAATATTTTTTGTACAAAGATAAGTGAATGAGAAGACAGTGAGGATTTATCGTATTTACTGCCCGTATGTTTTCATAGACCTACTAGATCTTTTTCTAACCACAGAGGACACAGAGAGCACAGAGGAAGAAAACGAGATACTGAAGTGCTTTTTTCTAAAGCGCAGCGTCTCTTAGCCTCTTTGTGAGTATTGGTTTTCTCTGTGTAGCGTGTAGCGGCTCTATGTACTCTGTGGTTCCAATATTTTTTGCACAATGATAAGTGAATGAGAAAACAATGAGGTATAAAAACTTACTTCTCTAAAGCGCAGCGTCTCTTAGCCTCTTTGTGAGTATTATTTTTCTACATAGTGCCTCGTTACTTACGCTGGAGTATAAAAATATTTCCCGCCAAAAATACTTAAAATCAATTTGATATCTTTTTAGTAGCTAGCTTTAATGGTATTTTAGCGCCAAGCAATCTTGCCTATATAAAGGAAGTAACATGGCATCCAAAACCGTCGAATACTACAACCAAAATGCGCAAGCATTTGTCGATGCCACACTCGATGTAGACCTCAATGAACTTTATGACGAGTTCTTACCGCTGATCCCAAAAAAAGGCGCTTTACTCGATGCCGGTTGTGGCTCTGGCCGAGATGCTTTCATCTTTAAAGAGCGTGGTAATAGCGTAGATGCATTCGATATCAGCCCTGCTATGGCAAAGCTGGCGTCAGAATACTTAAACCAAGACGTAGCTGTAAGCAGCTTCCTAGAGCTAAATGACGTTGCCAAATACGACGGCATTTGGTGCTGCGCAAGCCTTATTCACGTAGCAAAAAACGACTTAACCGAAGCATTCAACAACCTTGCCCGCGCATTAAAGCCACAAGGCATCGTGTATGTATCGTTTAAATATGGCGAAGGCGAGCGCGAACACAACGGTCGCGAATTTACCGACCTAAACGAACAAGCCCTTGAGAGCATTATTAAAGGCACTGACCTGTTTATCCTCAAGTCATGGCAAAGCGCCGACCAACGCCCTGAGCGCGCCACAGAAACATGGCTAAACGCCATTTTGCATAGAAGAACGATATAGTAGTTTGGCTGTATAATCGAAGTTCAAATACCAAAAAGGTCGGCAATTGCCGACCTTTTAGCTTTAGTAATTAAACTCTTTTACATCAAGTTCACTTCTGCGTTCTTGCAGCGTTAATTGATGCTTTTTTGAATTCCATTTATTGTTTCTTGGGTTAGAGCTAAGTGCCGAAGTAATACTCTTTGCTGTGTTAGCATAAAAACCAATTTTGCTTTCAAGTGCACAACGCCAATCGTTTCTGCTGTGACCAAAGTAAGAGTGGTTTACAACTTTACTCTTTAACCTAGCGTAATGATGACGCCTTAATGAGCGCGACTTTTTCATATTTTATCTCCATGTTGAAAGTGGCTACTGCTTCCAGTAACCGCCTAATCGGGAGATGAAATTCAATATTAGGTATTTGCATAGAGCTTGATATCCTTAAAAGCTCAATAACACGTGGTTATTTTTAAAAATTGTTCAAGTTTTTGATAGTTCTTTAGTCTGATAAAACAAAACTTGAAAATTGATTGTAACCCGTTGCAGTGCATTTCTGCATTAAAATCCTCTTCAATAAATTAGAGTTATTATTTCATTCATCGAAAAAACCTATATTTTTCATGGTTATTCATGCTAGATTGTTCCTAAACTTAATGCTGGCTTAACGGCTCGTCATTTAGTATCAAGAAATAACCATGGAGCGGTTTATTCATTTAAGCCGCAGTAACAGGATTTAGTTTATGCGCTTAAAAGAAGCACTCAGCGTTTTATCAAAGTCTTCATTAAAGACATAGTTTGGATATGACTATGCAGCAACAGCTCGACTTTATCGCTTATATTCAACGCTTGCTGGTGGACGGGGACTTTAGTGCCACTTACAAGTTTGCCTTGTTACATGCGCTTGCTGATATAAGCATTGAAAAACAGCAAATAGATCCGAGTGCGCAATTACAAATAACGTTTGACGAATTAGTCGAAAAGTTTATTGCGTTGTATTGGCATCAAGCATCTCCTTTTGGTGCTATTGGTAATAATAGAGACCAGCTTCTTTTACAAAATACCAACTCCAAAAAACAAGCCAAAATAATCACCACACTGCACGATGCAAAATTAAATAACATTAATTCAGTTAGCCAATTAAAAAAGTGCAGTGATTGGAAAAACATACGCAGAACAACGTTACAAACCATTAAAGATGGACCGCTATGGTTATTACAAAAACTAAATGGCAAGGAAGAGTGCTTCTTATACCCTCATGTTAAAAGGCAGCAATATATTACCTTAAATCCAGGTATTGCTAATTGTTTTAGACGCTTTTACGACTTAGTTGTGTACTTAGCTAAAAATGCATGGCTACAAAAAATTCAAAGTATTAAATACAACCAATCGCTAATCGGACCACAGAGCCAACTTCATGACTTTTTATTTGGCTATGATCGCAATGCACTCAATAAAGCAAAACCTGTATTAATAGAACTACAAAAAGGCCAGTGTTTTTATTGTCAAAAGGCATTAAACAGCAAAACCGAGGTTGATCACTTTATTCCGTTTACGCGTTACGCCAACGATTTAGGCCACAACTTTGTGGCAGCTCACAGTAAATGCAATAACAGTAAACGCGACTTTTTAGCTGCGCAAGAGCACCGCGAGCGTTGGCAAGAGCAAAACCTAGTTGTTCATAATCAGTATATAACAAATGAGTTAAGCGATTATTTTAATTGTGATGCTGAAAAGTCACGCTCAGTTAGCGATTGGGCTTATCAGGTGGCACAGGCTAACAGCGCCAAATTATGGGTAGGGATAAATTGTTTTGAATTTGCTGAAAGTGTTGTTTACCAGCAGCAAAATATTGAGCTTGGTTTAGTGGCGGAAGATAAGCCAAGTTATAAAGTGTAAATAGTGAAGTTTGACGTACTGGTGCAGAGCTTGCGTACAGGATTTTTAAGGGTTTAAAACCTCTATTTGAGGTTTTATCGCGTTGGCGATGGCAACCAAAGAGATGCTGCCGCCGACCTCTCTCTGGACTCTCTCGGCGCACCCGAGAATCACACTTGATCTTCAACTTACGTTAATGAAGTGAACGTAACCAGCGTAGATAGGCCATCCATGGCCAAGCTACGCTTTGCACAGCATCCATGCTGTAAATTACTCATCATTAACTTCGTTTCAGGTGTGATCACGGGGGAATTGGAGTGTGCTGGTAGGTTGGTATTCATAGGAAAAGGTTTTGACTATATCTAGTTTGTATAAAAGAGTAACTTTAATATGACTAACGCATCATCTAAAAGCATTTTGCACGATGCTACACCTTCTTGGAATGGCTATAACTACCAAGGAAAAGTAGGCCTCTATGTTTCTTTAACTAATATTATCAAAGAAGCTCGAATAGGAATTGGTTTACCTACTTTCGATACTTTCTTAGATGAACACCATATTGAGTATGAATGGATAGAAGATTTTGCCATCAAAAGAGGTGACGAATATTTGTCTCTTCACCAAGTTAAGCATAAAGGCGAAAATAAATTTAAAGATCATGTAGAAGCAATCGCAACAATTTTATATAGAAAGAAAGGTATCCTGCCAGATACTGACATATTTAAATACTTCAACTTTAGAAGTAAAAAAGAAGGCGATACGGCAACAGCGAAAGAAAAGCTTAAAACAGAAATAAGTACTCATAAACTTATTGATAAGCAGGGGTTATTAAACAGTAACTGGAGAGATAATGTTAAACTTGTAGATATTAAGTACCGAAGCAATATTACAAAATGCTTTACCGATTTTGAAGCGCTCTCACAGAAAGCGTTCAGGACTTCAACCACTTATTTCCATACAGCTGATGAAGTTGCACCTCCCTTGGAAAATATAACCAATATTGCAGGTATACCTAGTCATTTAGTTCCAAATTTAGCTAAGCCAAAAAGTCTTTCCTGCCAAAAGGTTTTTCTCAGCTTTGATAAACCTACTGTATATAATCTTGCTTTATCTGATGATGAACTGAACTCAGAGCTAGACACACTAATCAAGGAACTCTTAGCGTTATTGCACATCGGAACAACTTTTCTTGATACAGATATCAAATTATATAAAACAGCATTGTGTTCACTTGTTGATCAGAATTTAATGTTAAGGCACCAGCACATTAGAGATAAGAAAGATCAACATATTCCCTACTTGCAGACAACTAAACCAAGTATTTCTTTTAAGGTTATTGTACAAAAGCTAAAAAGTACTTATAGAGATCAAGATGATTCATATTGGAATTTAGTGTGTCGTGAAAACTTTGAAAAGGCTTATAAAGAGCAAATTGAAGACACTCACAAGTTGTTAGCAAGCTCAGTTATTGATGATAAGAAATACCAATATTATATGGTACGGTTGGAGTCTGTTCGCCAAAATGTAATTCAACATTATTTCCCTGATGACTGTGCGGGTTTTTTGCGGCGCATATACCCTCACGTTTATCAAGGCCCGTCGAAACAACAGTATTATTCTCAAATTTCAGAGCCAAATAAAATTAAAAGTGTTTTTTTTAACTTTATTAAAAAAGTTGAAAAACCATCTGGTAAATTAACACTAAAATGCAAAAAAAAGGTTTTTGAGTATCAGCCCAGTTGTATTAATTTCAATGAAGCTGACTCTGAAGTTAAGTATATTGAGATTGAGAGAGCAAAAAAAGGGTTGGTCGATAATCAAGGTGATAAATCAAATGTTTTTACTAATGTCGATTATATCGTCGTTAATTCAACAGGTGAAAATGATGAAATTTTAGCTGGAATAGAAAAAATAACTGAAGTTGAAAGCTATGATGAAAATAGCTTAGGTACAAAAGAGTCAGATAAAATCACTCAACAAAAAGAAATTAGTTTTATAGATAGCAGAAAAGCGTTAGGAGAAATAAATGGATGATCTAATCGAGAAGATTTTTATAGAATCTCAACTCTCCTTAGTAAAAATTAAATATATTGAAAAGGATTATGATTTTACAGCGTTTGTATACATTGGTAAAAACTTACAAAGTGATTACTTTGTTTATGTTCATTTGCCGGAAAGGGTTTTGGCTCACGTTACGAATGATATTCAAATAAAGTTACTCTCTTTAATTAAAAACAATACTGATAAATTTGAGAAATTGACAGATGAAGGTGTAGAGATATCATCTGCATTTGATAAAAATGCTACTTTGATAATTTTTACTGCACATAAAGCTAGTACAAAGAAGGATGCACTAAAAAAATCTATTTCAGTTGAAGAGGACCCATACTTTTTCAAGAAGCAAGTTTTATTGTTTTCTGTTGAAGAACTTAAAATAATTAAAAGCTCTTTTAATAGTAAGGAAGGGAGTTATATTTCTTTTATTCAAAGTATAATTTCTGATTCTGAAAGGTTTAATGAATTTACAAAAGCTAACCAATTGAAATTTACTGAAAGAGAAATTGAATATTTATTTGTAGCAAAGCTTTATGAAAAAATCCCTTTCTTGTCATTAATAGTTACGCCTTCTAATCAAGAGATATTACAGAAGAATATAGATAGTAAGTTAACCGAAAAACAGTTAAGGGAATGTGAGAAGCTGCTAGAACTCGATATAAATGATCTTGAAAGCTGGCTTACTGAACTTGTAAAGGAAGATGAAACAAATGATTAAGCTAGGAAGGATGCTAATTGAGAACTTTAAATCTTTTAAAGAACCAGTTGAGTTTGATTTCACTGGTAATGATCTAGTTCTTTTTGATGGTCCAAATGGTTTTGGGAAAACAACAATATTTGATGCTATAGAACTGTGTTTTACGGGGAAAATATCTCGAGTTAAGCATACTGATGCAAAGAATAAAGAAGATCATATTCTTAAGGGAGATAATTCTAAGCCAACGACTGTTCAGTTAGAACTTTTAAATGATACAAGTACTTTACTTGTGGTCGGTATTCATATACCCGCCAATATTTCAGGCGAAGCGGGTAGGGTAGCAAAATATCAAAATGCTATTGAGCGTTTTGAAACTAATATGTGGCAGGATGAAACTGTTTTTCGTGATTTAAGTAAAAATAAGCTGGATGAAAGCAAATTAAATAATTTATTAAAGAATGAAAAACTAGATAAAACATTTACTTTGTTTAATTACATCCAACAAGAAGAAACTTGCCACTTCTTAAAACTTGATGAAAGTAAACGCCACCAAGAAATAAGTTATCTATTCGGTACAATAGAAGAAAAAAATAAAGCCGACCAATTAGATATGCTTTCAACCAAACTGAAGAAAAAAATAGATGATTACTACACCCCGTTAATCAATAAAGAAGAAGAAGAATTAGCACAGTTATCAAAACCGACTACTGAGGATGAAGATTCAGTAAGCACACTAAGTAGTGGGAAAATTGCTATATTTAGTGACTTAACATCTAGCACTGTAGAGCAGCTTGAAGTTTATAGAGATAGCTTAGAAAGTGTTGAGTGGCTAATAAAAAATAATTCTGATTATGAAAAGCTAAAATTTAATTACTTTTTACATAAAATGACAACAGAGCGAATTGACCAACTTCAGAATTATTTAAAAGTTGGCTTGTTTGAAAATTATGAAGATCTAGCAAAAAAGCTTAATAAACATAGTCTTAATTGGAAAAAGTCTAAGAGAAAAGCTGATAGCTATAGTAAGTTAATTACATTATTTGATGATAAACCAAATAGCCTCAGCGAAGATATTTTAAATATTTACAAAGAAAAATTTCCTTCAAGCTATGATGTGTTCACAACTGATATAGCTTTATTTTTAAGTTTGACGAAGACAAATAGTTCGCTAGGCTCTTTACTCATTAAAATCGATGACAGTAGAAAGAATCTTTTATCTCACTATAAAGAACATATTGGCTATGATGAAGAAAAGCAATGTCAAAATATACCTTGCCCATTATGTGGGGATATTAAGCCAACAGGACAAGCTTTACTTATTGAATATGAAAAACAATCGAAATTCTTCTCTGGACAGTTAGGAGATAATGATAAGGCACTTAAGATTGTAACCGAAAAACTAATAACAGGCCTTATTGAACCTTCTATTAGAAAAATGAAAAACTACCTCTTTAAATATAAAGATTATTTAAACTTTGATTTAATAAATGTGAATAATAATAAGAGCATAGGAGAATCTGACTTCTATGACATGATGAAAATCAGAACGTGGCTTGAATACAACATTGGGGATTGTACTCAATTTATTGATAAAAAGTTATTGGAAGTTAATGAAGATTATCACGAAAAAAAAGAGCTACTTATTACTTTTATAAATAGCCACAAAAAGCAACTTTCAAATGAACCGCTAAAAGAGTATGCACAATTAAAACAGGATCTAAAAACGTTGGGTTTAGTTTTTGATGACGCTGAAAAATTGACTATTGATTTGAATGATATTCGTAGAGACTCATCACTATTAACGCGATTGATTTTGCAGCAAAGATCTTCAACCTATAAAGAAAAAAGTTTAAAAATATCTCAGCTAAAAGAGGAATTAAAAAAGTTAAAGCTAAAGAGGCAGGGTGAGAGCATACTTTGTTAACAAGTATTAACCAAAGATAAGCTCAGCCCTGAATTCATCGTCAAAACTAGCCC
>NZ_JABVXF010000066.1 GCF_013349995.1 Pseudoalteromonas sp. 0303 | reverse complement strand
CGTGACCAAGGTGATTATTATGCCTTGATCTGATCACTACATATTCTATAAGTTCAATTTATAATGATCTTGCCGTGTTTAGAAATATTCATATTGTGCGATAAACATAGAATTTTTTCATCAACGCCGCTTTTTTATATTTTTTCATGTAAAATACCGCGCTTTAATAATTGCAAAGAATGAGTATTACCATGCAAACCACAATGCCAGATATTGCTGATACGGCTCCCGCCTTACAAACAGGTAAATTAGACTGGGTTGGCATGGGCGAAATTGAACTTCCTTTCATTTTTGAAACTCGCAATATTGCCCCTGTAAATGTAATTGCCAAGGCTCGCGCTTTTGTAAACTTGCATAAAGAAGACGCCAAAGGCATTCATATGTCGCGTTTATTTTTAGCCCTTGATACCTTATCAACCGAGCAGCAAGTTAATCCACAAACTCTTAAACAAGCACTTGATGCCTTTATTAGCAGCCATGATGATTTAAGTGACCAAGCACAAATCGAATTTAAATTTGAGCTACCTCTGCGTCGTAAATCTTTATTAAGTGGCAAAGTAGGTTGGAAAAACTACCCTGTTCATTTGATCGCTAAGATCAACCAAGGCACTGTAAGTTTTGAGTTAATGGTTGATGTTACTTACTCGTCAACATGCCCATGTTCAGCGGCTCTTGCTCGTCAATTAATTCAAAATGCCTTTAGCGAAAAATTTGCAGAGCAAAATCTTGATAAGCAAACTGTTTTAGAATGGCTAGGCACAACAGACGGCATTGTTGCTACACCACACTCACAGCGTTCAATTGCAAACGTGAAAGTAAAACTCGACAGCCAAATTGACAGTTTTGATGTGGTTGGCTTAATTGATGCTTTAGAAGCTGAGCTAAAAACGCCAGTACAAGCGGCAGTTAAACGTGAAGATGAGCAAGAGTTTGCCCGCTTAAATGGTCAAAACCTCATGTTCTGCGAAGATGCTGCTCGTAAAATTAAAGGCTTACTTGAACAGCAAAACTACGCAGATTACTGGCTGCAAATAAATCACTACGAATCACTTCATGCCCACGACGCAGTAGCTATCGCTGTTAAAGGGGTTACTGGCGGATACACAGCTTAAAAATTTCAGGCGACTCCACACACTTAGGCACGCTAATTGCTTTTAATTTTCAGTGTCAATTTGTTGTTGTGGAGTTACCGTATGGAATTCGCTTTATTATCAATTTTAGTTTTAGTCGTAGTAGCCTCTGTTGTTGCGTCAAAGTTTACCGATGAAGGCGGAAACCCTTATCCTTTCACTCGTAAGCAAACTGTTTTTACGCAAGTTGAGAGTGCTTTTTTACATCTTCTAGAACGTGCTGTAGGCGACCAATATAAAATCGTCAGCCGCGTTAAACTCATTGATTTAATCGACTGTAAGCAAGGCTTATCTGTCAAAGCAAAACGTGCTGCAATGGCTAAAGCCAAAAACAAACAGTTAGATTACGTACTTATCGACAAAGACAAACTTACTATTGTTGCCGCTGTTGATTTAGTTAATAACACCAACCGCGACGGCCATAAAGCACAACGTGACTGGTTTGTTAGTGGCGCGTTAGAAGCAGCAGGCATCCCGCATATTCGCATGAAGGTAAAATCAGGTTATCAACCAAGAGAAGTACGTGATGCAATCATGTTTAAGCTTGGTAAACCTGCAGCAGCGCCTGCAAGACCTGCACGCAACCGCGTTACTAAACCAGCGGTATTATCACCATCACAAGCAAAAGCACACTCAACGGCGCTTGCAGAAATATAACCTGTCATAATATTGGCAAAAGCAGACTTTAAGGTCTGCTTTTTTGTTTGTTTCAGGCATTTTTAGGTATAATCATCCTATTCAATCTAAGGAATCAAATATTATGCACGTTGGTATTATTGGCGCGATGGAGCCAGAAGTAAAAATCTTACGCGAAGCAATGGTAAACCCAAGCATCATGACTAAAGCGGGTTTTACCTTTTACACCGGTGAACTAGCGGGTAACACAGTTACTTTAGTTCAATCTGGTATTGGTAAAGTGGCTTCTGCAGTAGCAACAACACTGCTAATCGATAACTTCAGTCCAGATTGTGTGATCAACACAGGTTCTGCAGGTGGTTTTGAGCCGTCGCTAAATGTAGGCGATGTCGTTATTTCTTCAGAAGTTCGTCACCATGATGTAGACGTAACTGCATTCGGTTATGAAATCGGTCAAGTACCACAAATGCCAGCTGGCTTTGCTGCTCACCCTAAACTGATTGAAGCGGCAGAGCAAAGCGTAAGTCAAATCAGCGATGTTAAAACCATGATTGGCCTAATTTGTACTGGTGATTCATTCATGTGTGACCCGGTACGAATTGAAAAAACACGTGCTGAATTCCCAACTATGCTTGCAGTAGAAATGGAAGGTGCAGCAATTGCACAAGCTTGTCATGTACTAGAAACACCATTTGTTGTTATTCGTTCAATGTCTGACATTGCTGGCAAAGAGTCGCCGCAATCATTTGAAGAGTATATCGAAACTGCATCTATCAACTCATCTAAAATGGTTGTTGCTCTTTTAGAGAAACTGACGTCGGTGAGTTTATAAGGTGATTGCAAATATTGTTCAAAACCATTTGGACATTATTGTATTTTTTGTAGCGCTCTTAGCTGAGCGCTTCTTTCCTTTGGTTAGTTGGTATCACCCTAATACCTTTTTAACCGTTATTTTCTCTGCGCTTAGCGAGCGTTTATACAACCCAACGAACCCCAAAAGCTATCAATATTTAGCCTCAACCCTAGCTTTTACTCTCACCATTTTAGTGATAGTGACATTGGTTGTGCTGTTTTTAGAGTTTGCTTTTTACCCTGAGCTATTAAATGGCTTAATTTTATATTTGTTACTCAGTAGCCGCGCTCAAGAGAAGAAATCATTACGTATTGCCAGATTACTCAAGCTCAACCAAAAAGCGACTGCAAAAGAGCTACTAGCTAGCCTCGTTGCCCGTGATGTATCACGTTTATCGGCCCCTGGAATTTGTAAAGCAACCATGGAGTCACTGGTGTTACAAAGTGCGCGGCATTATTTTGCCGTTATATTCTTTTATCTACTTGGCGGCGCTACCCTTGCTTTGGTTTATCGCTTACTCACATTAATTCATCAAGCATGGCGAAAAAACCTAAAACCCAACAACCCGTTTTTGGCTCCCATTGCTAAATTACTATTTGTATTGGAGTGGTTACCCACGCGATTAGTTGCATTAACGATTGCAGCAACGAATGCCAGTAAACAATGTATTCATTATATAAAACACTATGGCAGACACTTTTATCAAACCAATACAGGATGGCTGTTAAGTGTTACATCGGCTGCTTTGCAAGTACAGTTAGGCGGTCCTGCTCTTTACCAAGGTGAGCGCTTTAATAAAATGCGTGTTGGGACCGATCGCCTACCAGATGCCGATGATATTCCTGCTTTAGTGAATCGCTTAAATCAAGCGAAAGCATTTTGGTTACTACTGATAGTCGGGATTGAAGTAATTAGCCTATTCACAAATTAATCAAAATATAAGCACAAAAAAACCAGCCGCAGCTGGTTTTTTATACCAATTAGCTTAATTAAGCTAAGGTGATTTTAGCAAACTTACGTTTACCTACTTGATAAATCTGTGTTGTGCCTTTAGCAACTTCAAGCTTAGTATCCGTTACTTTCTCTTCACCATTAATCTTTACAGCACCTTGTTTAATCATACGCATTGCTTCTGACGTACTAGCTACAAGGTTAGCTTCTTTTAATAGATTAGTGATAAACACAGTGTCTTCAGCAATTGTTACTGTCACTTCTGGGATCTCATCTGGTAATGCATTCTTTTGGAAACGCTTGATGAAATCTTGATGAGCTCCTTCGGCTGCTTCTTCACTGTGGAAACGTGCAATCATTTCTTTGGCAAGTTCAATCTTGATGTCGCGCGGGTTTGCACCATCAGCAACACGTTGCTTAAGCGCTGCAATTTCTTCGATTGATAAAGCACTTAATAAGTCATAGTAACGCCACATTAGATCATCGCTGATAGACATTACTTTACCAAACATGTCGTTTGGCTCATCAGTAATACCAATGTAATTACCTAATGACTTAGACATTTTCTGAACGCCGTCAGTACCTTCAAGCAGTGGCATCATAAGTACTGTTTGTGGCTTTTGACCTTCGTCTTTTTGTAATTCACGACCCATTAATAGGTTAAAACGTTGGTCTGTACCGCCAAGTTCAACATCAGCTTCTAATGCGACTGAGTCCCAACCTTGTACCAGTGGATATAAAAATTCGTGGATAGCAATTGATTGGCCGTTGGCATAGCGCTTTTTAAAGTCATCACGTTCTAGCATACGTGCTACTGTTTGACGCGCAGCCAGTTTAATCATACCTGCTGCACCTAAGTTCTCCATCCAAGCAGAGTTGAATGCAACAGTTGTTTTAGCAGGATCAAGTATTTTAAATACTTGCTCTTTATAGGTTTCAGCATTAGCTAAAACATCTTCACGAGTTAACGGTTTACGCGTTACGTTTTTACCCGTTGGATCACCAATCATACCGGTGAAGTCACCGATTAAGAAAATCACTTCATGACCTAGGTCTTGGAAGGTTTTCATTTTGTTGATAAGAACTGTATGACCTAAATGCAGATCAGGCGCAGTTGGATCGAAACCCGCTTTGATCTTAAGTTTCTTACCAGACTTTAGCTTTTCGACTAATTCGTCTTCAATTAATATCTCTTCTGCACCGCGTTTTATCTCAGCTAGAGCGGTTTGTAAATCCACTGTGTATTACTCCAAAAATTCAGCTACCGGGGCGTGGTGGCCTGTCAGGGTTATAAATATAGAGCTAAAAACTTTAAAATTTAGCTAGTTAGCACCAAAAAGCGACACTAGAAAAAAGCCTAACTTAAATAGTTTAAGAAACAGCCCTGAAGGCAGCGCGCATGATTGTTCTTTATACCGCGTTATTGCAATTTAATGAAGGGACTTTAGTTAACTAATGTAGATTTAGTTTAACCATAGACATCTGCTGCAATTTTAAACAAAAAAGTTTAACGCGCTGAGCAATTCTAGCGTAAAATAGCGCCAGTTTAAATCTACAAAACACTGGTATTTGCTCTATTTTAGGTATATCCTGCGATATTAGTATTTAAATTTCTTGACAGCAGAAAAGGCACGATATGGTTCACGTAGTGCACAAACTTCCCAAAAAACACAAACTGCTTATTCTCGGTTTGGTTTCTGCTATTGTCGGCTTGGCGTTATTGCCTTCTGAAAAAGCCACCGCATCAAAGGATAATAGTGCAAACGCACTTGAAATTGGCAAACGCTACGAATTACAAGTTAAAGTTGATGATAACGAAAAACTAACTGAGCTTAATTCACAGCAAGCAGCAGCAAAACTTCCAGAATACGAGCTTATCGACCATGAAGTACGAAATGGCGATAATTTAGCACTTATCTTTAAACGTGCGGGCTTCTCAGCGCAAACATTACACAAACTTGTTAATACCAACGCAGAAACTCGTAAATTAACAAAAATTCACCCAGGCGAAATCTTAAGCTTTGCAACAGCTGAAGATGGCTCTTTAGCTCAGCTACGTTATGTGATCTCAAAAACAGATACCTTATACGTTACATTAAATGACGAAGGTAACTACGACACTTCTATCGATAGCAAAGAAATCGAAACGCTAAGTAAATCAGCTGGCGGTGAGATCTCCAATAGCTTTTGGACGTCAGGCATTGCCGCAGGCTTAAGCGAGCGTCAAATTATGAATTTTGCTGACATCTTCGGTTGGGATGTCGACTTTGCTAATGACATTCGTAAAGGTGATCAATTTGGTCTTATTTACGAGTCTCACTATGTAGATGGTGAGTACATTGGTGATGGTAAAATTATTGCCGCAGAATTTATTAACCAAGGTGAGCGTTACACGGCTATTCGCCATACTGATGGTAACTTCTACACGCCTGAAGGCCGTAGCATGAAAAAAGCCTTCTTACGCGCACCTGTTAACTTTAAGTATATTAGTTCGAGCTTTAACCCGCGTCGTTTACACCCAGTGACCAAAACGGTAAAACCTCACAACGGTATCGATTACGCAGCGCGTACCGGTACGCCAGTTGTATCATCGGGTAATGGTAAAGTGATTAAAGCAGGCTACAGTAAATACAACGGTAATTATGTATTTATTAGCCATGGCACACAGTATGTGACTAAGTACTTACACTTAAACAAAAAGATGGTTAGAACTGGTCAGAAAGTGAAACAAGGCCAGAAGATTGGTACCGTAGGTGCGACAGGTCGTGTGACGGGCCCACACTTACACTATGAATTCTTAGTAAACGGTGTTCACCGTAACCCTAAAACGGTCAAACTACCTAAATCAGAGCCTCTACCGCGCGATGAGTTAGCTAAGTTTAAACCGATTGCTGATAACTTCTTAGCTCAATTACAGCGTAACCGTGAGTTACAATTAGCGTTAAATAAGTAGTTAAGTAAATATAAAAAAGCCGCTTCAAATTGAAGCGGCTTTTTTGTACCAAATAAATCCGGCTAAAACTATTATCGACTTTACTAAAATCAGTACTGAAGACACTGCGGGTTAATACTATTATTACCTTAAAAGAACATAGATAAGTTGAATAATTAGCGAAATCATCACCAGCGGCCAAATATACTTTGCATACTTTGTCGCGCCATCAAGCCCCATTTTAGACTGATACTTTTCAAGTAGCGGTATTAGAATAACCAAAGCAACAAAAAGGCATAATAAGATAATAAAAACATTCATGGCGGCTTTCTTACACAACTATCATTTAACTATAATTTCTTTAGGGTGACCCTAGTCTATAGGCAAAAAAAAGCGCAGTAAAATTACTGCGCCAGTCGGTTGGAAGTAAATCGACTTAATCGTGTTATTAGCCAACAATCGCTAACAAAATACCTGCTGCAACGGCACTTCCTAATACCCCTGCTACGTTTGGTCCCATGGCATGCATTAACAAGAAGTTATGCGGGTTGCTCTCAAGACCTACCTTATTAACCACCCGTGCGGCCATTGGTACCGCTGACACACCGGCTGCGCCTACTAATGGGTTGATTGGCGATTTAGAGATCTTATTAAGACCTTTTGCCATAAACACCCCTGAAGCTGTACCGATTGCAAAGGCTAAAGCACCTAACACCAAAATACCGATTGTTTCTACGGTTAAGAACTTATCGGCTGCAAGCTTTGAGCCTACCGCTAAGCCTAAGAAAATGGTGGTAATGTTGATGATTTCGTTTTGTGCACTATTGCTTAAACGATCAACCACGCCCGATTCACGCATCAAGTTACCTAAGCAGAACATACCTACCAGCGGTGTTGCCGCAGGTAAAAACAAGATAGTTAAACTAAGCACCATTAATGGAAAAACAATTTTCTCTTTTTTCGATACTGTACGAAGTTGCGGCATTTGAATTTCGCGCTCTTCTTGCGTTGTTAGTGCGCGCATAATTGGCGGCTGAATAATTGGCACAAGTGCCATGTATGAATAAGCCGCTACTGCGATTGCACCAAGTAAATCAGGTGCCAACTTAGATGCTAAGAAAATAGCTGTTGGACCATCTGCCCCACCAATAATGGCGATGGCCGATGCATCCTGTAGCGAAAATTCAAAGCCAGGAATAAAGTTAAGTAGAATTGCACCAAATAAAGTAGCAAAAATACCAAACTGCGCAGCCGCGCCCAACAGCAACATACGCGGATTTGCTATCAGGGCACTAAAGTCTGTGAGTGCACCCACACCCATAAAGATCAAAAGTGGGAATACCCCAGAGTCAATCCCGATATGGTACACGTAATATAAAAGACCACCCGGCTCAGATAACCCAGCAACTGGGATATTAGTTAAAATAGCCCCAAAGCCGATAGGTAATAACAACAGTGGCTCAAAGTTACGGGCGATTGCTAAATAGAGTAACAAGCAACCAACCGCAATCATGATCAATGCCGGAAAAGTAAAGTTAGCAATACCCGTGGCATGCCAGAGGTTTAAAACACCATCCATCCTCTGCCTCCTATGCCAGTGCGATTAGCGCATCGCCAGTGGCAACAGAGTCGCCTTCTGCTACTAATACTTCAGCTATTGTGCCTGAGTGTGCAGCGCGAATTTCAGTTTCCATTTTCATCGCTTCCATAATGATAACCACATCACCTTCGTTAACGGTTTGACCTGGTTTCACTTTCACTTTGAAAATATTACCTGCCAACGGTGCATTGAGTGTTTCGCCCGCTGACGCTGATGCAGACTGAGGAATTAACTCACTGTCTTTTAGGGTTACTTCTTTAAGCTCACCACCTTGCGCTACGACGACATCGTAAACTTTACCATCAACTTTAACGCTGTACTGCTCTGCTTTTACAGGGCTTGAAGCAGCAGGAGTTGCTTCAGGTTTAGCAACTTCACCCGTTGGAATTGCTTCAAATGCATCTGGGTTGTTGCGGTTTTTAATAAATTTAAGGCCAATTTGTGGGAACAATGCATAAGTAAGCACATCATCAATCACATCATCAGCAAGCTCTAAACCTTGCTCTTTAGCTTCACTTAATAACTCTGCTTCTAGCTTCTCAAGCTCAGGCTCTAGCTTATCAGCAGGACGGCACGTAATTGCTTCAGCACCCTCAAGTACTCGCTCTTGTAGCTCTTTATTCATTGGCGCCGGTGTTGCACCATACTCGCCTTTGAGTACACCCGCGGTTTCTTTTGTGATGGTTTTATAACGCTCGCCAGTCAGTACATTAAGTACCGCTTGAGTACCTACAATTTGCGACGTTGGTGTAACTAGAGGAATGTAACCTAAGTCTTCACGTACACGCGGGATCTCAAGTAATACTTGATCAAGCTTATCAGCAGCACCTTGCTCTTTAAGCTGATTTTCCATGTTAGTTAACATACCGCCAGGTACTTGGGCTAATAAGATACGGCCATCAACACCTTTAAGACTGCCTTCAAATGCAGCGTATTTCTTACGTACATCACGGAAATAAGCGGCAATTTCTTCTAACTCATTTAAATTAAGGCCGGTGTCACGCTCTGTGCCTTCTACGATTGAAACAATGGTTTCTGTTGCGCTATGACCATAGGTCATACTCATTGACGAAATCGCCGTATCAAGCATATCGATACCCGCATCGATTGCTTTTTGGTAAGTTGCAGTACTTAAACCTGTCGTCGCGTGACATTGCATTGCGATAGGAATAGATACAGTTTCTTTTAAGCCTTTAATCAACTGCTCGCAATCATATGGCTTTAATAAACCCGCCATATCTTTGATACAAATTGAATGACAACCAAGATCTTCTAGTTGTTTTGCAAGTTCAAGCCACATATCAAGCGTATGGACTGGGCTTACTGTGTACGAAATAGTACCTTGGGCATGAGCACCTACTTTAACTGCAGCTTTAATGGCTGTTTCAAGGTTACGCACATCGTTCATCGCATCGAAAATACGGAAAACATCAACACCGTTTTTGTGGGCACGCTCAACAAACTTTTCGACTACATCATCAGCATAATGACGGTAACCTAGAAGATTCTGTCCGCGTAGTAGCATTTGTTGCTTAGTGTTTGGCATTGCCGCTTTTAGCTCGCGAATACGTTGCCAAGGATCTTCACCTAAATAACGGATACACGAGTCAAACGTCGCACCACCCCATGATTCAATTGACCAATAACCCGCATTATCGAGTTTTTCTGCCATGGGTAGCATGTCGTCTAAGCGCATACGCGTTGCCAAAAGAGACTGGTGTGCGTCGCGCAATACTAATTCGGTTAATTTTAATTTAGCCATGTTTAAGCTGCCCCGTTATTTTTGTTTATTTCGAAATTGAGCAATTGCAGCGCTGATTGCTGCAATATGTGCCTGTGGCACACCCTGTTGAGGTTGAATTTTTGCTGTACGCGTAGGTTCTGCAGTTGCAGGATCATCAAATCGACCTACTACCTTTGACATTAAAGTGACTGCTGAAATCAAAATAGTCAGAAAAACAAACACGCCTACCATGCCTGTCACCATCAAACTGGCCGCAGTGGTGAGTAATCCACCTATATCCATACGACTCCCCTCGCTTACTTAAAATAAAAAGTTATTTTTGTTAAATAATTATGCACCAATAATAACAAACAAAATTCATTTGTATAGCACCATTGTAAATTGGTAAAACCAATTAAACTTAAAATAACATGACGCACATATAATTAACACCCTACTATTAGCGCATTTAAAGCCCCGTTATAGATGATATAAATAGTCAATATAGCCAGACGTTATATGTTCAGCTATTAACTAACCATAGTAAAATGCCTAAAAACCACGTACAACAAGGTGTTAGAGCTAGCCCCTCAAAATGAAGTTAAATTGGTCTTACCAATAACAATAGCGATTCTCTTTTTCCTCATTCAGCTCAATATGAAAAAATATCACTATGAATAAGTTACATGCTTACTCGTAAAAGTTACCAAATGATGAACCCTCTCAAGAACGACAAAAACACACAACCCATTGAAATATATAAAATAAAATTTCTGGCACAGAACTCGCTTCAGTTACATCGAACTTAAGAAAATTTAAATAGCCAAGGAGACCACTATGTTACGCTGGACAATTACTTTTTTAGTTATCGCGTTAATCGCAGCAGTGTTAGGTTTTGGCGGTATCGCAGGAGCCGCTGCAGGCATCGCTAAGATTATCTTTTTTATATTTTTAGTATTACTAGTTATTTCGCTGGTATCAGGAGCACTTAGAGGCAGTGTCCCTAAGTAGTTAAAAGCAGATAACCACTTACTTTATTTTAAATTTACAAGGAATTTCATTATGAAAAATTCAACTTTAAAAGCCGCTACTATCGCCCTATTTTCAGGTTTATTCATCATGGGTTGTGAAGACAACTCTGCTGAAGACGCAGGTGAGCGTATTGATGAAGCAATTACTGATACACAAAATGCAGTTGAAGATGCATGTGAAGAAGTAAAAGAAGGTGTTAACGCAGAAGAAACTAACTGCTAATAACACACCTTACTTAACAAAAGCGGCCAAGTGCCGCTTTTTTGTGTATGCAAGTTAGCGAGTTAGCAACTCTAGGATGCCTGCTGCTTGTGTCAAGGAGCTCGCAACTTTACTCTTTCCCCTAGAAACTCGTTAACTTGTTGGGTTTCGCTCCGCTTATGTGGACTCCCCCTTGTCAACAACAATAATTTACAATCAAAAGAATAAATGCGTGCTTATGTACGAGCTCT
>NZ_JABVXF010000065.1 GCF_013349995.1 Pseudoalteromonas sp. 0303 | reverse complement strand
GGGCTAGTTTTGACGATGAATTCAGGGCTGAGCTTATCTTTGGTTAATACTTGTTAACAAAGTATGCTCTCACCCTGGTGGCATTGTTTTGTGCAATCGCCTCAACTTTGTCCGCGTTTAATGCCGCTTCATTTGAGCGTAACCATTCACTATCAGGACGATAGAACAGGTGAATACGGAACAAGTCTGTTTCACCGATAAAACCATCGGCAGAGGCTTTAGCAACCGTTTCTAACGACTGCCCAGTGGCGGTATAAAACACATAACGTGCGAGTGCATCGTACGATGGCATCGCTTCGCCAGTAAGTAAACTTTCAATTTGGATCGGTTCCCCTAAGGTGCAATAGGTGAAGCTACCACCAATGCCTGGCGCAAACTCATCCACTTTGCGCTCACCAGTAACTGTGAGCACACCGTCTTTGAGCTCTTTTTTGATTTTGTCGAAATCTTTGCTGTGTTTTGCTTCAACTTTGGCAATTTGTTCCAACAACTCAGCGTGTTTTTTCTCAAAGACTGACCAAGTGATTTTTTCAGAAAGCAGTTCTTGTTTCTGATTGCCTTTATAGGGGTAGCCATTGATGACACGGCGAACACGTTCAGCGGTTAATGTATCGGCGTAGTCTTCACACTCAACTAAGATAAACTTCCGATTACCATTGTCCCTTTTATTAGCTTCAAGCACTGCGTGTGCGGTAGTACCTGAGCCAGAAAAAGAATCTAGAACTATTGAATTAGGGCTTGTAGCTATCGTTAAAATTCTTTCGATTAATCTAACCGGTTTCGGTGTTGCGAAAATTTCTATATTTTGGCTAAAAATAGTCTTCAGGTGTCTTTTTGCTTCATCTGTGTGGCCCGCTTCAGTGAATGGTAACCATCCAGATGCAACAACCCCTTGCTTAACTTCCGACAAATAACGTTTTGGAAGAGGGGCACCGTTTCCATCTTTTCCAAAATAAATGCGCCCATCGGCTATCATCTCTTTAACTTTTTTCTCAGGGTGTCTCCAACTTGCTCCTGATGGTGGATAATATACTTGTCCTGTATTTGGATTAGTTATCGCGTAACGATCTCTTTCACGAAACTCATTTCTGAGGAGATTATCAGAACGCCACGGTCCCCTAGGGTCATTGTCAGGATTTGAATATGCATCATCTTGTTTTGAAGTTCTAGGTAGTAAGTTTGGTACAAATTTACTCAGATCTTTCGCATACACGAGAACATGATCATGCATTTCAGGAATGCCTTTAGAGTCGCTTGAAACAGCATACCTTTTCTGCCAAATCATATTGCATAAGAAATTTTCAGCTCCGAATATTTCATCTAACACAATTCGCAATCGATGCTGCTCATTATCATCAATTGTGATAAAAATAGCCCCTGTCTGACTTAAAAGTTCACTGAGCAAAATCAGCCTCGGCCACATCATGCAAAGCCATTTGTCATGACGTTCCATATCTTCTTTATCAACAGGATTGGCTGACTTTTTCAGCCATTCCTGCATCAATGGTGAGCGTACATTGTCGTTATAACACCAACCTTCATTACCTGTGTTGTACGGCGGATCGATAAAAATGCAATCTACTTTACCTGCGTGAGTCGGTAGTAACGCCTTGAGGGCCTCAAGGTTGTCGCCATGGATGATGAGGTTATCATCCAATGATGCCGTATTGCCATCCAGCGGTAACGATTTATCCGCAACCACTTTTAGTTCGCGAAACGGCACACTTAGATGGTGTGAATATACAAACTGCTTACCTTTAAAATCCAACGTTGGCATCGGTATTCCTTAAATTCTTAATTAATTCTGATGATTAATCTTTAGTCATAAAAAGCGGTTGTCTGGGTTGTGCTCATCGTCTAAGTGACATAACCCGGCGCAATTGCAAGGTTTTGAACCCCATATAGCGCGGCACGATTGTTTAACGCAAGCTGACATTGGCTGGTTGATAAACACGCGGTCTCGGAACAATCGACGTTCCAAAGCCTGAGCAAATACCCAGCGGTTGCAGCCCTAATCTCAACCTTTAGAACGCCACCCGTCATACCATAATCCAGCTCAATCGCTTCGCTGTGCTCTATACGTGGGTGTGGCACTAACTCTAACTCAACAAAGCGATTCCATTGCCGATCTTGGGTTTCGAGCTCACTTTCTTTGATAACAGAAGGCGACAAAGTGGAATCCTCAAGCACAACCGCTGCTTTAATGCGGGTCAGTACAAAGTCACGGAACTCACCATGCTTGCGGTCAAAACCACGAACGTGCCAACGTAGGCCATTGTCCACCAGTGTATGCGGTACAATTTCACGTGTGGTTTCACCACTCGATAACGACACATAGGTGATACTCAAGGCTTTGCCTTTGTGAATGGCCTCGGTGACTTTCGCTACTATCGATAAACTCGGCTTGTTAAGGTGATAAGGTGCTTCACAAGCCAGTGGTGGTTTTACCTTTCCAGTAAAGCCATCTCCGTATCCTTGGCTAATCGTCGCCAGCGTTCTCACAACGTCATAGTCGAACAAGGGCTCAAAAGCTTCACCGCGCTTATGCAACTTGAGCTTTTGGTCATACTCAATATTGCCTGGCGCAAGCTCTCGATACATTGTGAAGTCTTTCGTTGCTTGTGCGGCGGCTATACTGAAGCGATCGACTAAATCCGCTCGTACCGCTTCGCCCTTAAACAATAAGGTGAAATCGATGTGGGCAATGCGATCCCTGGTTGCTTGTGGCAACTGCGCTATCTGCGAAAGCCTATCTGGCTTCGCCACTACCGTTTGTTTCAGACCATCATTTGTCATGCGTCTTGTTTATCCAATTCAACCAGTTTCTTAAAACTCTGTTTATAAAGTACGGTCAGACATCGCGTAATCACATTGAAAAGCGTCACTCAATGCTGCTCTTTATCCGCAATGACTAATCAATCTCTATTGGTTGAAGCTGGACAGATGGTCATAAAACACTGAATAGGCTTCAACCTAATTAATTTTATTAGGTATCATCCTATCACAAATTATTTTGTAGGGAAGATTACGCGGCAACTTTTTGATCTGGATTGCAATTGCCGCTCAGCTATAGGCGTGAAGACATTGTTTCATGCCATTGATGATAGCCGCTATCAATGCGCTACCCGAACCAGTGAAACCACGATGTTACCGCGATGAGATACCCCTTTGTCCGACTCTGTAGACATCAGGGCTCGTTGCTCACTTTCCCGAATGCGCCTGGCAACTTCTGCTTGGGCTGGTAGCAATGGCAGCATCCCTTCAGCAATCGCGTCTGGGGCAGACTCTTGGCCACAGGACATCAAATGCTTCCATGGATCTTTAAGAAAGCGCTCGAACGTGATGCCAAATTCAATGATACGGGCAGAGACGAAGATTTCGCCCCAGTATTCAATGTAGGTGTCTTGGTACATGGAAAGATTCCTCTTGTTGGTTAAACCATGAGTTCACTTTCCATTTTCCAGAGGTTTTCAAATATGCAAGGCTTACCTTGTAGAGAGCTACAAAGCTTTAAATCGATTGCGGGCATCTTTGTAGTCATAGTGGGCATGTTCTGAGCCACGATGGTACAAATCATCCAGATACGTTTGCTCCAGCGGCAACTCGTCTTCGCTGATTTCGCGCCACCAATGTTTGTTGGCACCTTTAACACCGTCATGCCAGCGGTAACCGCGCTCTTTTAAATAGTCCTTTACATCAAACGGCGCACCAAACGCACGAACTAGCACAGTTCGCCTGTCTGCTTCAGACAACAAGTTTGCAACGGACTCGGGCAACAAATTAAACAACCAGGCCATCGCCAAACAATCAGTCGCAGCTCGGTGTCCTTCATAGAACCAACCTAAGCGAAGCAGCAGGTACTCAAGTTTCCGACTTTCAAAGCCCAGTGCTTTCCAATCTATGCCGCTAGCTGAACAGGCCCAAGATAGATGGCCTAATGCGGCAAACCGCTTTTCAAAGAAAGGACGATCAAACTGTGCATTGTGCGCAACCACCAGCGGATCATCGGATAACCAACTCGCAACCATTGCATCATCAATGCGCTGGCCTTGCACCATCTCATCGGTGATACCGGTTAACTCGATAATCAGTTCGGGGATTGGCTTGCCGGGATCTTCATACAGGCTGATCACATCAACAATCGACACAATCCGCTTAGCCGATGGGCTGTAAAGCACCTTAACCATACCAAGCTCAATAATGGTCTCTTCATCGGCAGACAGTCCGGTTGTCTCTGTATCGAGCAGCACCATTGGCTGTTCATCACCGACCATAGGAGAAAGTTCAAGTGGCCAAGTCTGCGGTTCACGCGTTAATGGAATACGCTCCAGCAATCTAAAATCTTCTGGTCTTTCTGGGATATCCGCGAGGCGCTCTAGCGGAAATGGCGCAGGGGCTCTTGTCATTGATGGTTCCTCTTCACTTCTATTGTTCGCTTTAGGTGATTTCACTGTGCCACAGGTTTTTCTAAATGCACCTTGAATACCTCTGCGTTTTTTTAATCTTTCTATTGGTTGAACCCATGTATGAAAGCTTTGGCTAAGCCTTTCAGAAAGCCTTAGCTAAACCCTTTAGGTAACCCTTACCGATACCCTTTACGTATGGCTTAGCCAATCCCTTTTCAAACGGTTGCAAAAGGCTTTAACTGAGTTCGACTGAGCATTTTAATGATGCTCCTGACTTCGCTTTAAGCCAGTAAATTCAATACGAAGCAGAATTTTACTAACTGTTTTTAAACCCTTTGCAAAGGGTTCAACAAGCCTTGTCTGACGGTTACTTGACCCATGCGTTAACCAGTAGCAGTAACAGGATCAGTAACAGAAACAAGAGCAGTAGGCAGAAGCAGTATTGTCCAAGCCTTGCAGGCTTTGACGAGGGCGAGCGATCCCCCACATCAAGCTTTTCAACACAAAAAATAAATCACCGACAACACAACGTCTTACTCGAACAACTACAGTTTTACCTACAATTTTACTTGTAGAAATCAGCATAGCATTAGATACTGTATAAACAAACAGTATCAATTATGATTTTTCGAGGTTCGTCATGAGTGTCTCGCTGATAGGCCGTAGCGGCGCACTTGCCTTCATCAAAGCCAAGCGCCTTCGTATCCCATTGTTCATGGAACGTGTTTCTGCTGGTTTTCCCTCACCAGCGCAGGATTATGTTGAGCAAACGCTCGACCTTAACGAGCTGTGCATCAAGCGACCGGCTGCAACGTTCTTTGTGCGTGTTGAAGGTGATTCAATGATTGATGCCGGGATTCACCCAGATGATATTCTGGTGGTTGATCGCTCTGTCCAAGCAGAACACGGTGACATTGTCATCGCGGGAATCCATGGTGAACTCACGGTAAAGGAGCTTCAACTAAGACCGTGCGTCATGCTGATCCCAAGAAACCCGGCGTATGAGCCCATTCATATTCCTGAAGGGGCAGAGTTAGAGATATTTGGTGTGGTCACCAATGTGGTGCGAAACATGCGCCGTAAGTCGTGACTATCCCATGCCTGTATTTGCCTTGGTGGACTGCAACAACTTTTACGCCAGTTGTGAGAAGCTGTTTCGTCCTGATTTAAAAGATACGCCGGTTGTGGTGCTGTCCAACAATGACGGCTGCGTGGTTGCACGGTCGCGTGAAGCTAAGTTACTCGGTATTAAAATGGGCGTACCCGTCTTTCAAATCAAATCTGAAATGCAGCGCCATGGCATTTTGGCATTCTCGTCTAACTATGCGCTGTATGCAGATTTAAGCAGTCGAGTGATGCGCACTTTGGAGGAGATGGCACCACGAGTAGAGGTTTACTCCATTGACGAAGCGTTTTTGGACTTAACCGGTATTGAGTCTGCCCTATCCCTTGTCGAGTTCGGACAACAAGTGCGAGAGCGCATAGGCCACTGGATTGGGATCACCGTCTGTGTAGGCATTGCACCGACTAAAACACTCGCCAAGCTGGCTAACCATGCCGCCAAAAAATATCCGGCCACTCAGGGGGTTGTAGACCTGACCAATCCAGATCGGCAACGTCGATTGCTCGCATTAGTCCCGGTTGATGATGTTTGGGGCGTTGGTAGACGGCTTTCTAAGCGTTTAAATGCTTTGGGTATCACCACAGCCTTAGATCTCGCCAATGCCTCTCCTAGAGCCATCAGAGACCAGTTCTCGGTGGTTTTAGAGAGAACCGTCAGAGAGCTCAATGGTGAGTCGTGCATTGAACTTGAAGAGATCCCGCCAACTAAGAAACAAATTGTCTGTAGCCGTTCATTTGGCGAAAAAGTAACGCAATTTGAATTGTTACGTGAGGCCGTATGTGAATACGCAACCCGCGCCACTGAGAAGCTTCGCAAAGAACAGCAGCAAGCCAAAGTGATGACCGTGTTCATACGTACCAGCCCCTTTAAGGACAACGAGCCGCAATACAGCAGCTCTGCATCAGGTGAGTTGCTGATCCCCAGTTGCGATACGCGGGATTTTATCGAGCTGGCCAATCACTTACTCAAGCGGATTTGGAAGGATGGTTTTCGTTATGCCAAAGCGGGCGTCATGCTGTCTGACTTTTACGATCCTGGTATGTTTCAACCAGGACTATTCGATGACGTATCGACCCGCTCTAATAGCCAGCAGTTAATGTCAGTATTGGACACCATTAACCAAAGCGGTGCCGGAAAGGTTTTCTTTGCTGGACAAGGTACGAAGAAAGATTGGTCGATGAAGCGAGAGCATTTGTCTCCCGCTTATACAACACGCTGGGACCAGTTACCGCGAGTGAAGTAGCGCTGTTAACTCAGTAGGCATTCACTCTGCGACGCAGCATGTTGAGCTTATCAACCTGGCGTCGAATATCACTGAAAAATTCCTCTTTCTCCATGGCCAGCGCTAGCTCCCATTCTTTGGCCAAACCTTGGCAGTCCAAAAATGAGTATTTCAGCTTCGTCTTTGAAATACGCAGACCCTTGCTAAAGACCACGCGCTTGCCTCGTTGACCGTGAAAACTGTTGATGTACCACTCTATGCCAAAGCCATACTTAAAGTCTCTGATACGGACACCAAGCAGCCCCCAATCTTTAAAGGGCGCATTCTCACGAACCTTGTAGTGGGTAACCCAAAAGTCATCAACTTCAGCTCGTGCCAGTGCTTTTAGCCTGTCCGTTTCTTGCTGAAGTAAATCTGATACCTCTGCTTTCCATTGTTCATTGACGATTTCTACCAAACCAATTTCCCCATCCAATTAACCCCAAAAGCCAAAACCACTATCCGTTTGGCTTTTGGATCGAAACGCCAAACGTAAAACTGCGGTAACAATCACTGTTTGGCGTCTCGATATTAATCAACTCGCGCAATCCCATACCTGACAAGGGATATAGCCCGATTTCACTTAAAAACGCCTAAAAAGACGTATCGTCATGAAGATACAAACCGTTTGGCGAGTTCAGGCCAGAATGCAAACGACGTTTGGCGTCTCGATTTTTTTGACTAGGTCATCCGCCGCCAAACAGAGCCTATTCTCATACTTTTGCGAAAATGCAATAGGCAGATAGATGAAAGGATTTGTCACCTTTCTGCCCACCGCCAGTGCACCGAATCCTGATAATGACATTTGAGTGAACCGCCAGAGCACTTGGAAATGCCCAAGCGTGGCCAGTGCGGTTGATTGAAAACCGTTAGAGCACTTTGAGTGCACAGGAGATAAGTATGTTTGTACTAGGCGTAGATATCGGTTACTCAAACCTGAAGCTGGCAATTGGCCAATCAGGCAGTGAACCGAAAACCATTATTCTGCCTGCGGGTGCCGGTCCTGCGGATCGTATGCCAGAGCGTATCGGTGGAGGCGATGATGACACTTGTTTGTATGTGTCTGTCGATAATGAGCGTTGGGCCGCTGGTGTGCCTGCTGGACGCCTTCAAGGCTGGGAACGAGAGCTTCACCCGGAATATCCCACCACAAAAACCTATAGGGCGCTTTTTCATGCCGCCTTGTTAATGGCAGAAACTGACTCCATCGATTTGGTTGTCACTGGATTACCGGTTTCCCAGTTTCATGAACCACAACGTAAGTCTGACCTTGTGAAGCGTTTAAAAGGTGTCCATCAAGTGACGCCTAAGCGCAGCATCACTGTTCATGACGTCAAAGTGCTGCCGCAGCCTGCCGGTGCCTATATGGATCTGGTTCAAACAGGTGGTGATTTGGGCTTAATTGAAGAAGGTCGTGTCGTCGTCATCGATCCCGGCTTCTTTTCTGTTGACTGGGTTGCCCTTGAAGCCGGAGAAATTCGCTACAGCTCATCAGGAACCAGTCTTCAGGCAATGTCCGTGCTACTGGAAACCATTGATAAGCTGATTTCAGAAGATCATGGCGCCAAAGTGGGTATGGATCGACTTGAGAAAGCCATGAGAACCGGCGACTTGCAGGTCCTGCTATTTGGAGAAAAAGTCGATATTTCACCTTACCTGAATGCTGCCATGAAAAAGGTTGCGCCTGTTGCTCTTACAGCCATGCGCCAATCTATGCGTGACGAAAGCATCAATGCGGATTTGGTATTGATCGCCGGAGGGGGAGCCTTGGCTTATAAGGAAGCGGCCAAAGAGATTTTTTCACGAAGCAAGATAATCGTGCCGGAACAGTCTGTTTTGGCGAACGTCCGAGGCTTCTGGTTTTATGGGGCCTGATCATGAGAGTTGTCGTCAACATTCCCCCAGGGAGCCACCCTGAACTGCTCAAAGAATTAGAAAAGACGCCGCCACGGGAACGGGCTGAGCGTCTGCGGATGCTGGCCACCTTTGGGTTAATTCACATGAGCCAGCCCAATCTATCCACCACACCTGCACTGGTGGATGGCCATGCACCAGAAGTTGAAATTACTTCTGTCAGTACAGCGCAAGAACCCAAAGCAGAATCACGTAAACAATCATTAAAATCAAAACTAGGGATGGGCTTATAACATGGCGTTATCAGTTAGCTGGCTCGATGCCAGGTTAAATAAAGAAGCAAAAGAAACCGTAGTAAAAGCCGACCGAGATGGGCTAAGTGCTCGGGTATCGCCCAAGGGCAAAATTGTTTTTCAGTTTCGTTATCGTTTCGATGGCAAGCAACAGCGGGTAGACATAGGTACTTACCCACTTATGAAGCTTGCTGAAGCTAGGAATGAGCTGGATAGGTTAAGGGCTATACTTGATCAAGGCCGAAACCCTAAGCTCTACCTTCAGCAGGAACGGGCTAAGTATTCTGCCAACCAAAGCTTCGAATCGATTTTTCGAGACTGGATAGACTCTGCCGGTAAGCAAGGATTAAAGGAGAAAACGTGGCACTTCCAAAAACGTAGCAGTGAAATATATTTGCTGCCCAGACTTGGCAAGTACCCATTAACTGACATCAATGAATTGTCCTTAAGAAACTGTCTTCGTGAGGTTTCAGAGTCGTCTCCGTCAAACACAGAGCGCCTAGTGTCTGTACTGCATAAGTTCTATGACTGGCTGATTGATGAACAAATCTTGGAAATTAACGCTGCTGCTGGGATCACAGCAAAGAAGGTTGGTGGTAAGAAAGGCAAACGAACTCGGGTGCTAAATGACAACGAGATCAGGATACTTTGGCGCTATTTGCATGAGTCAAAAATCACTGAGAAGAATCGCATCTACATAAAATTGCTTCTGTTATTGGGAGGCCGTAAGGGAGAACTCATTCAAGCTGAAAAGCATCACTTTGACTTGCAATCTGCAATGTGGACAGTGCCCATAGAGATCCGCAAACAAGGTGAGAAAATTGGAGCGCCGATCATGCGGCCATTGATTAAGCCAGCTATTGAGCTGATTGAACTGGCGATGCAGATGAGCAAATCAACCTACTTGTTTCCCGCGAACGGACAAGAAGAGCTTGCCACAAATGGCTTTGATACCACTATTCCTAATAATGTGAAAATCTGGGCTCGCAGATCGCTTGGTGTTGAGATGGAACATTGGTCTATGCATGATCTTCGCAGAACGATGCGAACGCGAATGTCAGCCATCACCACGCAAGAAGTTGCCGAGTTGATGATTGGCCACAGCAAAAAAGGGTTGGATGCTATCTACAACCAATATCAGTACCTGGATGAAATGCGTCATGCTTACGACGTTTGGTATCAACAGCTAGAAACCATCATCGAGCCGACGGGCTTTCCGTTCAACTGGCGTTTCGGACAGTAAAAGAAAGAGGCTCAGTCCTCTTTCTTCTCATACTCTTCCAAGTCTTCAATGTGCCACAGCTTGTTTCGTGTATTTCGGTTGATACGAGGTTGCGGCAAGCTGCCATCTTTTATTCTTCGCCAGAGCGTCGTATAGCTAATGTGGTAACGAGCCATCACTTCGTAAGACGTTAGAAAAGGGGTTATCTGGTGCGCTACTGCTGTCATCTGCATTCTCCTGAAAATCAATGTAAAGCTATCATCGCCTGATTCATCACTTGTTGATGGTCAGAAAGATGCATGATTTGTTCAGAAGATCAGCCTTATCAAAACACCGGTATCATTGTGCAGTTTACAAAATTTCTAGTTTACGGCGCTAAGCGCCGTAAAATCGCATTAAGTTAAACCATCTTTATCGATATGCACGCTCTAGCTACTAGGAATTTAGCGTAGCGGTATGCTTCGTAAGTGCGTTTCGATGGCTTCAATCACTGACTTAGTAAGTGGTAAATGCGCTTTTTCTTTCGCCCATACCTCATGGAAGCCTGCTACGGTTTGTTTGGCTGTATCTAACACCAATTTTTCTGGCAACATGGCTTTAGCCGCCAAGTGCGATAACTCATCCAGCGTGAAATCGCTGAATTTCTTGCTACGGCTCACCTTCAGCGATGCACTATCATCGGGGATATAAGGAATGGTTGAAACAAAGTCATAAGCAGGTGCAATAGACGCAGTGCGCTTATCTTTGTAAATCACAGACCAATTCTTCAAATGCATATCGGCATTGCCAATTAGCGTGTTGAACACCAATCGGCGAGTAAATTCAGCAATGTCTTCGTCTTGCCCTTCAATACCGATAACCTGAGCAATATTTCGCATACTGGCTTTTTTGTACTTATCTTGAGGATAAACACCAAACACTTGCGCAAAGTCCTCAATGTGAACAGCTTGACCATCTGCACGGTCAAAACGCTTGATCACAAAAGCCTGAGCATTTTTAAAAGCATCACCATATTTGCCAATGCCATTTGGGATATTAGTAATCCGATTAATAGGGAGTAGCTGCGTTTCTGGCACGTCCATTCCCAACATTCGAGCCAGTTCCATCATTGAATATTCATTTTCTGGCACAGCTTCAAATCGAGACGACGGTAATTTTACAATCCAAGAGCCACCTTGACCAGTTGCTGGAATGGTCAAGCCGCCGTTAGCCCATGGCTAGCGCATTTTAATCCCAGATTCTAACAGGGTTGAGCGATAATCATCGTCTAGCCCTGCCATTTTCTTTTTTCT
>NZ_JABVXF010000064.1 GCF_013349995.1 Pseudoalteromonas sp. 0303 | reverse complement strand
GGGCTAGTTTTGACGATGAATTCAGGGCTGAGCTTATCTTTGGTTAATACTTGTTAACAAAGTATGCTCTCACCCTGGGGGTGTGATAAAGTGTGAAGATACGATAACTACAACAATACTGGGTATATGGACAACCTATTTAGAGAAAAAGCCACGAGCTACCGATATAATAGATTAGAAGGGAATATCAGTTTAATACAACCAACCACATTCAAATACCTAACTATTCTACTTTTAGCTATGACGTGCTGCAGTGTGATATTTCTATCAATAGGAAAATACGCTCGCAAAGAGCTAGTGTCAGGAACGCTCCAACCAGACAGAGGAGTAGTTAAGATCCACTCTCAACAATCAGGGATTGTCGAAGAGTTGCTTGTTTCTGAGGGGCAGTTTGTCAGCGCTGGTGATGTGCTAATTAGAGTCAAATCGGAGCAATTCGGTGAACGTGGCTTTGAAACGAACCAATCTTTGGTGCAACAATATCAAAACCAAGTTGACTTCATAACAAATCAACTAGCAAAACAGAAACAACAGAATCAATTGCAAATAGAAAATATAAACAAAAAATTGCAGAGCCTTAACCTAAAGGCAAAGCAGGTTATAAACAAGCAGGCACTCTTAAATCAAAGAATTGACGTAAATAAAGAAATAAAAAGCACGTTAGAAGCGCTATCAAAAAGCGGTTATGCCTCTAAGTTGGAATTCAAAAGACAAAATGATTCGCTTTTATTGTTGAGACAACAAAGTTTAATTCTGGAACATGAACTCAGTATGGTGGCCAGCGATATAGAGCTAACCGAAAACCAATTAAAAGCCTTATCAATTGAGCACTCTATCAATATTGACAAGTTAAGAGAGCTACTAAACGAAAAGAGTTTGATGCTTTCAAGGTCGAAGCAAAGAAAACTAACGGAAATATTATCCCCTATAGATGGAAAGGTATCGGGGGTTCTGGCTAAAAAAGGGTACTTAGTAGAAAGCAAGAAAGGTTTGATGAGTATCATTCCCGCGAAGTCGGAATTGATTGCTGAGTTATTTGTTCCCACCTCAGCAATTGGATTTATTGAGCAAGGACAATCCATAACGCTCAGATATCAAGCTTTCCCGTATGAAAAATTTGGCTCATATAAAGGTTCAATTATTGAGGTGAGTAATGTTGTGATATTACCCACTGAACGCCAAGCCAGCAACGTGATTTCAACCCCATTTTACAGGGTAAAAGCGAGGCTTGAAGGGCAATTTGTAAGTGCATATGGGAAAGCGTTTCCTTTGCGTTCTGATATGCAACTTGATGCAGATATCGTCATCGAGGAAAGGAGTTTGCTTAGGTGGTTGTTTGACCCCATTTTTAGTTTGAGAGGATAAAGCGTGTCTGTGCAGTTTATTAATATTGGTGAAAAGCTACAGTTTTGGAAGCCTGATAGGTTAAAAATTATCAGGCAGTCGGAAGCTGCTGAGTGTGGCTTAGCTTGCCTAACCATGATCGCTGACTATCATGGGTTTAAGACATCATTAGGAGAGGTAAGACAGAAAATCCCACTTTCTATCAGTGGGGTTACATTAAATGATTTAATGCAGTTTGCGGCAAAACTAGAACTTTCTTCGCGCCCGTTAAGGCTGGATTTAGAAGATTTAGGGGCACTTCAAACTCCTTGTATTTTGCACTGGGATTTGAACCACTTTGTAGTGCTAAAATCAGTGAGTAAAAATCGAATCACTATTCATGATCCAGCGAAAGGAGAAGAAACAGTACTGCTGAGTGAAGCGTCCAAGCATTTCACTGGGATCGCACTTGAATTGACTCCCACTCAAGAGTTCAAGGCGAAAAAAGAAGAAGCAAGACTAACGTTATCTAATTTATGGAGTAAAATCACTGGCCTTAAGATGTCATTGTTGCAGATATTTACACTGACACTCCTTATTCAGATATTTACGTTGGCAAGCCCGTATTATATGCAATTAGTTGTCGATGATGTCATTTTAACGTCGGATACATCTTTGTTGCTCACATTGGCAATCGGATTCTTCTTGGTATTACTGTTTGAAATTGCCACCACAACTTTAAGAAGTTCAAGTCTTTTGCATTTTAGTAGCGCACTTAACCTTCAGTTAGGAGCAAACCTTTTTCACCATTTAATTCGCTTGCCCATTGAATTTTATGAAAAGCGGCATATAGGTGATGTCATTTCTCGATTCGGCTCATTGCAAACAATTAAGCAATTAATGACAACCGGTATCATTGAAGTGGTACTTGATGGCCTTTTAGCTGTGATCACTTTGTTGATGCTTTTTTTTATAGCCCAAAGTTGGCATTAATCGTATTGCTCGCTCTTATGCTGTATACCCTCATTCGGCTCGCCATGTACTACCCATTTAGAAAAGTGACAGAAGCTGAAATTGTCGCGATTGCAGAAGAGCAAAGTAATTTTATGGAGACGGTCAGGGGAATACAAACTATTAAACTGTTTGGCTCCGAGGCTAAAAGAGAGGGGCTTTGGCAAAATTATTACTCTACTGCCATTAATGAAAATATAAAACTTGGCAAACTTCACATTCGATATAGTGCAATTAGCAAGTTTTTATTTGGTGTGGAAAATATTGTTGTTGTCTATATCGCTGCTAAATTGGTGCTAGGAGGGGGGTTCAGTATTGGGATGCTGTTCGCGTTTATGGCTTATAAACAACAGTTTATGGAGCGTGTAACCAACTTAATAGAGAAGCTTATCGAATTTAAAATGCTGAGTTTACATTTTGAAAGGATTGCAGATATAGCACTAACATCAAAAGAAGAGCTTCATTCGGGTTTGACTAATAAACATAAAATCAAAGGCAAAATAGAGCTTAAAAATATATGTTTTAGATACAGCGAAGCAAGTCCAAATATACTAGAAGACATCAACTTAAAAGTTGAAGCGGGTGAGTCCATTGCAATAACTGGCCCATCAGGTGCAGGGAAATCGACATTGTTAAAAATAATGCTGAGGTTAAATACGCCACAAGCTGGGGAAGTGTGCATTGACGATATTCCATTAAACAAACTCGGTTCACAGCAATATCGTGATCAAATAGCCGCAGTTATGCAAAATGACGAATTATTGTCAGGCTCAATTGCCGATAATATTGCATTTTTCGATCAGAGAATTGATATGGAGCGTGTATATAAGTGCGCCAAGCTAGCATTTATTGATGCTGATATTAACAATATGCCAATGTCGTACAATAGTTTAATTGGAGATATGGGGTCGAGTTTGTCTGGCGGACAAAAGCAGCGCGTATTATTAGCTAGAGCACTTTATAAAAAACCCAGAATACTCTTTATGGATGAAGCAACTAGTCATTTAGACTCGAGTTTGGAGTCGGATATAAATAGAGCGATCAAGGCATTGGATATTACGCGAGTGATTATTGCTCATAGAAAAGAGACTATTGAATCCGCTGATAAAATTGTAAAAGTACTGTGAATAAAAAATACTATTAATAAAAGGTGTTATTAATGGGGTTCTATTAATAAGAAATGCTATTAATAAAAATACTATTAATGAAAAATACTGTTAACAAAAAATGCTATTAATAAAAATAACGGTAATGGAAAGTGCTGTTAATAAAAGGTGTTATTAATAAGGTTTTCTATTAATTAAAAATACTGTAAATAAAGAAATGCTGTTAATAAATTAAAAAAATTCTATAAATAAAAAAGTTATACTGTATTATACATTTCAGGTGGCAAGTGCTACACAACCAGATAAAAGGATTTATATGATCTTTCTTAGAAAAATGTGTTTTATAGTTTTAACTATCATTATTCCTGTTCAGGCACATTCTGCTGACTTTCAGTTCAGCAATATCGATAAGCAGAAATTAGCAGATGTTTTATTTAATGAAATAGAACGTTTAGATGCCTCAGCTGTCTCGATTCGTAATAGTAAAAAGACTGTTTCATGGAAAGATTATCGAAGAGCTACCACTAAAAACATCGTTGAATCTAACAACTTTAAAGAGCTCGCTGCTGCTTTAGATAGAGCGCAACAGGGTTTTATCAACTCTCACTCTGCAATTCAATTATATAGCAACTTCTATAACAGTCGCGAACTTTACACATCGCCACCAGATCACAGAGGTTTAGAGTTAGGATACGAATTTCCAAACATTAAGTTCTTTACCCTAGGTAGTAAGCGGTATGTCAACTCTATTAATGGAATTAACCTGCTCAATTCATTTAATGAGTTTGAAAATTATCGTTGTGAATATGCACATCAGATTTCATGTATTGATAAGTTTGTTAAGTGGATAAAATTCGGCTTAGTAGGATTGAATATTAAACAAACCAATACCTTTGGCGCACCTAATGGTGAAAATTGGGATGAAACAATTCAAACAAGAGAAGCCAACCCAAACGCCGCGTGGCCCGCAGATTGTAAGGAATATGCTGATGCTTTCCCTTCAATGTCGTTAGCTCACTCTAGTAAAAATGCCTGTATCCTACAAAAGGGGCAACAGGTACTATTCAAGTTAAAACGCTTTGCTCAGTGGGGCGTGCCGCAAAATGATCTCTATTGCAATGCTACGGCTAAGGCGGACACATTATGTCATGAGGTGCAGTCATTAACAAACCTATTATCAAAGCTCGACTCTGCAAATTTAATTGTTGATGTTCAGGGAAATAGTGGAGGCTCTGAAAATACACCTTTAGTCTCTCTTGTAACGCAAAATGGCTTTTATGACAATTTAGTGCGGTATAAAAATACCAAGGAGATGCTAGATGAAGATTTTAGGACTCATGCCTTTTATGGCGTAAGCGCTGCTGAGAAATGGTACACAAAGAGCAGCGGAGCGAAAAGTGCTAAGAAGTATTTAAATCCAAGAGCAGACTTTTGCCGTGGCGATGAATCTTGCGCATTTGAAAAAATTGCTTCAAAAACATTAGAAACCAAAATTGATAAGCTAATTGTAGTTACAGATGAAAATTGTTTTAGCTCTTGCGATGATTTTGTATGGAGAGCGAAGCAGTATGGAAACGGGCTAGTGATTGGTCAAACTCCTGTTACAGACAGTACATATGTCAGTGTTACCGGAATATTGTATCACCTACCGAGTGGAGAGATGAAAGTTAAAGTCATTGCGCCTGGCCAACAATACGCATTAGAAGATGACGCAACTAAGCTTGTTTGGTTTTCGGTACCATATACTCTGACTGTCGATAAAATTGACAGGCCTATTGATGGAGATGAGCGTATTTTAGATAAATTTATACCTATTACGATGGCTAACTACGGAACTATCGGAAAGGAAAATATATTGAATGCTATCAGGTTGGCTGAAGCTAATTAGCACAATATACAGGAAGGATTTCTACAGGGATACCTGTTGAAAAAAAGCTGTTGCATGGGAGCAACGGCAAACAATCATAATAGGAAAACTTAGATGTTAAATATTAAAAATAAAATCTTAAATGCAGAGAAAAAACTACCTAACTCTCTACGTGAGTTACAAGTTGAAGACTCTAAGAAAGTGAGTGGGGGCAACTTTGGTAAAGGCTGTGTTGGCACTTGGAGTGAAGGTGTTTCAGGCTTCAAACAGCAGTGTCAGCCATAGTTTGGTAATTGGTTTAATAAAAATCAAAAATTATTCGGCTGCTCTTTAGCAGCCGATTTCTAGGAGGGAAAGTGTTACCAAATTCTGTTGTAGGCCTAAGCCGCTTTTTTGAAGCTGAAAATGTGCAGAGTTTAGAGATTGTATTGAAATTAACTGAAAGGTGTAATATTGAATGTACTTACTGCTATTACTTCTTTGGTGGTGACGAGTCTTATAAAACCAGAGCGCCCACATTTTCGAAAAAAAATGTAGATCATTTAGTCTCATTCTTAGAACGATGCATTGCAGATGGTGTCACCAATATTCGAGTAGTTTTACATGGTGGTGAGCCTTTACTATTAAAGAAAGACCGTTTTTCTGAGATATGTGAGCGACTAACAAGTATACAGGGTATCGATCTTGCGTTATCAATACAAACCAATGCAATGTTAATCGATGATGATTGGATAGCAATTTTCAGTAAATACAATATATTTGTGGGTGTAAGTATTGATGGGCCTGAAGATTATAACGACCTCTACCGAATTGATAAGCAAGGTAAAGGAACGTATCAACGGGTTGTAAAAGGGATAGATAAACTACTTGATGCAAATAAAGACGGATTAATCCAAAAACCTGGCGTCATTTCTGTAATTAACCCTGACTTCGAAGCGTCGGTAATATATGAACATTTAACCAAACATCTTGATTTAAGTAACCTCCATTTTCTGTACCCTGATGATACATACAGCACAACATCAGAAGATAAATTGAAAAGTATTCAGAAATATTCAGATGAGTTATTGAATAGTTGGGCTAGTGACACTGCCCTGAGTGCCAAGGTGAGGTTTATAGATAATTATATAAAAAGAATACAGTCTACGCCTTTCTCAAGGGATCTGCATCAGTCATATGCTTCATTGCGAAGCGTTATAATCACGGTGGACTCAAATGGTGATATTGGGCCTGAGGATACATTGAGATCCATTATACCTGATGCCTTTGGTGATGGATTAAATATTAAAGACGCAACTATCTCAGACATTACATCAAATGCAAAATTGATGGATGCGTGGTTAGGTATGAACTCGATCCCCTCAGAATGTGGAGATTGTGAGTGGAAATCCGTGTGTCGAGGTGGAGATCTAAAAAATAGATATGATGAAGAAAGTGGTTCATTCAACAACAAAAGTATTTATTGCACGACTATAAAATCTAATTTAGAAAGTATCGCAGCAACTTTATATCGAAATGGCATGCCGATTGAGCAAATAGAAAAAAATGTTCAGTGCTATTCGTCGTCTTAGTAAGCAATATTGAGTTATTGCTAAATTTTTAGCCTCTTTCTCATAAAGAGGCTCTGTTTCCTAATAATTTTCTTCTTAACTTAACCTTGTTTTGAATTATTTCCAAACGCTGTTTGTTAATGCTAAGTAGACAGCATGCTATTGCGAAATTCACTCATTATTTGCAGTCAATCCAAGTCGCTTTAGCATCAGAGTCAATCGACATGAGCAGAGTATTCCGTACAAATTTAGCAGCAAGTAACTTTCTGTCCAGCTCTTAATTTATCGGATGATATTTAGTTAATAATTTGTGCGGCTAAAGCTACAGAAAAAAGTATTGATGGCGAAGCATTTCTGAAGCAATTGCACCCTAAGTAAATATAGCAGGCTACCTTATTTAGCTTTTTTCATCGTCAATTATGTTTTTAAGTACTTATTACCTCCATGGGCATGTACGTTGAAATAATACCTAAGTTAAAGTAGATACAGTAACATCGTGAGTGTAATTTCAACGCCCTAGCTTGTCACCTATAAAACCAAATAGTGACGGAGCATATTTGTAGCTGTAAATATGCAAGGAGTTAAAGCCTTGAATAGCATAAATCATTGAGCGTTTGTAGCGAGTTAACTTTTTTCAGTATACTTTGTCCTTGTATGATGGGGATAATGATTGAATTGTTAGTATGAAACATGAGAGTAACGCATATAACTCAAATCTAAGTACCAACTCCACCTCGATTAAAGCTACTTTTGTTCTATTTATAAGCGGTCAAGTTAAACTATGCTTAACCTACAAATAACCTTGAAAAATGTGTGCTTATTTGATTGAAAACTAATCATTTAAGACTAGAGTACGATGGTGTTTGAATACATCTTATAATACAATCTGCGGTCTGAACTATAAGTGAACTCAATCACTTAGTACACAATATCGGTAGGGTAGCATAGCGTGGGTACATACGACTTAAAGCGTATTGTTGAAAGCATTTCAAATCTTAAAAGTGAGAACTTTTATAATGCAATATGCCTGTCTTTATCAGAAGTGCTTGGTGCTTCTCATGTTTTTTTAGCTCAAGTCGATGAGTCAACTTTGCATGCAACGACTATAGCTTTGTGTGCGCATGACGAAATTGTTGAAAACATCAGCTACGATATCCGCTGTACGCCTTGTAACAATGTGAGCTGTGGCAGTATCTCTAGTTTCAGCTCGGGTGTTCAGCAGCTATTCCCAGATGATCAGATGCTCGTTGATATGGGTATCGAAGCCTATGTGGGTGTGCCTTTACAAAGTATATCGGGTAAAACCGATACCATTCTTGTCGCGCTATTTCAGCATGAAATTAATGATGCGATGCAAATTGAGTCTTTTTTCTCGTTATTTACTGGTCTTATCCAGCGTGAAATCGAAAAAGATCGCTTTATAGCTAAACTTGATTTTGCAAACCAATTGATTGAGCAAAGTCACGAAGCGATTTTTATTTGCGACCACAATGTGCATATTACCTATGCGAATACGGCATTTACTAAAATGACGGGTTATTCGTTGGATGAAGTCTTAGGGCAAAATCCAAAAATTTTAAGCTCAAACAAATATGATCCACATTTTTATAAAGCAATGTGGCACCAAATTAATAATGAGGGTAAGTGGTCTGGTGAAATCACTAATAAAACCAAACAAGGTAAGTTGTATACGCAATTTTTATCGATAACCAAAATGCAAAATAATGGTGAAGATTGCTATGTGGCGTTTATTTTGGATATCACCGAGAAAAAAGAGGCTGAGCAGAAAATTTATTTTCACGCTAACCACGATCAACTCACCGGTTTAACTAATCGTTTTTACTTCAAAGAGTACTTATGCCAGTTGCTATCGTCTTTGTCGTACCAAGACGATGCAAATACTAACTTAGCCGTGATATACTTTGATGTTGATAAGTTTCAAGATATCAACACCGTTTACGGTTTAACCTTTGGCGATAAGGTTTTATGCGAGCTTTCAGAGCGACTAAATAGTAGTTTTAAAGAGTCTGCTTTTTCGCGTATCGATGGTGATAGTTTTGCAATTTTACAAACTTATCAGCATGCCAGTGAACTTGAGCATGTTTGTAAACAAATTACCGCGTTACTTGTTGAGCCCGTTTCTATTGGCGGCATTAGTCAGCAGGTGTCAGTTACGCTGGGCATTAGTCGATTTGAGCAAACTGGCGCTGTTAGTTCACAAGAAAAAATTGAAAAAATAGCCCGCCGCTTAATACGCCAAGCAGAGCTTGCTACCTTAAATGCAAAACAAACAGGCGATGAGTACCTGTTTTTCTGTAAAGAAATGGATAACAAGGTCAAAAAACATAACCAGTTGGTTGAGCAGCTTACTGAAGCGGTGAAAAGCAACGAAATTGATGTGTATTTTCAACCTATTATTGATATTGAAAATAACACCGTTGCTAAATTCGAAAGTTTAGTGCGATGGAACAACCAAGGGCAATGGGTATCACCTGCTGAGTTTATTCCGTTAGCAGAAGAGTCGCGGGTGATTATTCCCCTCGGTGAACTTGTATTGATTAAAACCTGCCAGCAAATAAAGGCGTTAGAAGCACAAGGTTATGAAAACTTTGTTTTTAATGTGAACCGTTCTTTATTTGAATTTACTGAGTTTAACCCTGAACGTAATGCATGGCTTGAGATTATTAAAGGGCAAGGGGTTAAACCATCACAAATTTCATTTGAATTAACTGAGAGTGTTTTAGCGCCAGAAAATACCAACCATCTCGATGTGTTAAAGCAGTTGAAGCAAGCTGGGTGTTTAATTTCGCTAGATGATTTTGGTACGGGTTATTCGTCTCTTAGTTATTTGCGCCGCTTCCCAGTTGATGTACTAAAACTAGATAAGTCATTTATTGATGAAGTGCATGTTGATTTAGGCGATGAAGCGCTGGTTAAATCGATTATTCAAATGAGTCGTGTTTTGGGTATTAAAGTCGTTGCTGAAGGAGTTGAAGAGCGCGAGCAATTGGCTGTGCTAACCGAAGCCGGTTGTGACTATATACAAGGCTATTACTTTTCTAAACCATTGCCAGCAAATGATGTAATTCCATTTTTAACGCAATTTCTCGAGAGCAGTAGGTAATTACTGTATGATTTTGACATCAAACAGTTAGCAAAGCTTGTGATGTCAGAATTAACCGCAAAGCAAAACATAAAGGCGATTGTTACAGCCATTAAGGCCGAAGAACAATCGCTTAGATCGCATTACCCTATTCTTAACCAGCAAAACGCCATTGCGATGATTATTCTGCTGGCGTCGTTGTTTTCACTAATCGGTGTTGCGACACTTTATTACTTAGCGATTATTCCCTCGTGGCTTTGCATCATTCTGGCTGCCTTTATTACCTCGGTATCGCATGAGCTTGAGCATGACCTTATCCATAAGCAGTATTTTAGTAATCACCCTTTCATACATAACTTTATGATGTTAACCGTGTGGCTTATGCGGCCCAATACGGTTAATCCTTGGTATCGCAGAAAGATTCATTTACATCACCATAAAGTATCCGGCACCTCACAAGATTTAGAAGAGCGTTTAGTGGGCAATGGCATTAAATCGCCATTTTTAAGAGCCTTGGTCATTACTGATGGTCTGCTAGGTTTATTAATCAATACCAAGCGATTTAATAAAGAAATTAGTGGTTTTAAGTTTTTAAGCGTGTTTAATGCGGGCTTTCCGATTGCAACCGCGTATTTTGCGATTCTTTATGGGGTAATTGCTTATTATGCTGTGCAGTTTGTGCAGCCGTTTACATTGCCGCCGTGGGGAGCTGAGTTACTGGCGGGAGCTGAGTTTTTAATGGTGGTACTTATTGTGCCTAATATCATTCGCTCAACGTCTCTTAACTTAGTGACATCTTCAATGCATTATTATGGCGGTGTAAATAACTTGCTTGAGCAAACGCATGTGATCACCAGCCGTTGGTTTTTACCGTTTCAGTTATTTTGTTTTGATTTCGGCCGAACCCATACAATCCATCATTTTGTGCCGAACCAGCCCTTTTACATTAGGCAATTGATTAGCAAAAAAATACGCCTTATTATGGCCCAGCATGGAGTACGTTTTAATGATTTACAAAGCTTAAAACATGCCAATCACTATCCAGTAAAAGAGCTGCCACCTCAACAAGGAGTTTAATATGAAGGTTACCGGTCGTTGTCATTGTGGTGAGGTAACTTACCACGCAGAAGTGGATGAAAATAAAGTGATTAACTGTCACTGCACTGACTGCCAAATTATCTCGGGTGCGCCTTTTCGTACGGTTGTGGTGTCTGTGCCAGGTGGGGTTACCTTTACAGGTGCTGAGCCAAAAGAGTATATAAAAGTTGCCGAAAGTGGTAACCAGCGTGCGCAAGGGTTTTGTGGTAACTGTGGTACGGCCTTATACGCGACTTCTGTAGGTGCAGGTGAGCGTATTTATGGCTTACGTATTGGCGCCGTAGAGCAAGCTGATGAACTTATCCCTAAAGCGCATATTTGGTATCGCTCACATAAACCTTGGCTAGATAGCCTTAGTAATATGAGTGCCTTTGAAACCGCACCTAAATAGCTGTGGTTTCATATTTATTGCTGGCCGATGGTGATATTTCGGCCACTTAAATAACCAAATAAAGCACACAACAGGCTAGATGCAATACACAGCCAAAGTGCTTATATGGACTCCTCCTATTGCACAATACCCTTCGTTAATTTTGTCAGACTGCGTGCTTATATGCGGGCTCATAAT
>NZ_JABVXF010000063.1 GCF_013349995.1 Pseudoalteromonas sp. 0303 | reverse complement strand
AGAAAAAAGAAAATGGCAGGGCTAGACGATGATTATCGCTCAACCCTGTTAGAATCTGGGATTAAAATGCGCTAGCCGTGATGGCACAGTGATCCCTGCTAATACAGAACTTGACCGAGATTATACTTTTCTAACTATTGAGCAAGCGAATGCGGTAACAGCAAATGCTGTGAGAGAATGGTCAGATGTAGAGACATCTACATTTGAGATGTCAGTACAAGGCACTATTTTTGAGAAAACAGGCATTGCGGATGTAACCGCTGATAATGTTGACCAAATTTATGGTGTTGAGAACGGTTATGGCTTTTGGGTTAATTACGATACAGATGGTGGCATTTTAGAAAACTATTTTGGTGTGCCTCGCAACTCGGTATTGGGTATTGCATTCCCTGAATGGGCTGATGAAGAAACCGGTGAGATTATTGAAGCGACAGCTTTAATGAACGGCTGGTATGTTGATATTAATGATACCGATGGCACGCAAGTTGGTGGGGTATTCACCCATGAGTTTGGCCATGCGATCAATATGTCTCACTCGCAAGCAAATGGCCATTTAGTGTATATGTCGGCAAGCTATAGCCCACAATACGATGGTGTACCGGGCTGTGCTGGGGTTACAGAGTTTACTAGTTCAAGTATGCTTGACTTTTCTGCCATTGAAACAATGTTCCCGTTTATTAATGTTCGTTCAACAGCAGGCTCTAACCAGCATACGATTAATGTAAAAGACGATATTGTTAATATTTCTGACCTCTATCCTAGCGAGGAATACAAAGCAAAGTTCGGTAGTATTCAAGGAAAGCTTTTTACAAAAGAAGGCGTTGAGTATTCTGGTATTAATTTAATTGCACGAAATCTTGATAACCCTTATGAAGATGTGATCAGTCAACAGTCTGGTAATATGACTCAAGGCCGTATTGGCCCAGATGGCTCATTCACTATTAATGGCTTAACGCCAGGTGCTCGATATGCTCTTTATACTCAAGAGATCAATGCAGGTGGCTACCCAACTCAACAAACGAATATTTTATCTGAATCTGAATATTGGAATGACAGCGAAAGCGCGAACCCTGGCGTTGATAATGCCTGTGCAATGACCGAAATTGTTGTTTCAGCGGGTGAAACTAAACAGGTCGAAATGTTCTTTAATGGCTATCAAGATGGTATTCAGTATACGCCACTGATTTCAGCGTTTGTAATGGATCACGCCAAAAACGGTAAAAAGGCACTTGGAACAACCTCTTCGGGTATCCCTTTCTTATACGATAGTGCCACTAAATCATTTGATACTTTAGTAAGCCCTGATGGCTACGCTTTGTTAAGCTCTACAAGCACTGCAATGAATAAAACAGCGACTAAAGCAGCCATTACTGCACACTTTAATGACAACGGTATTATGCAAGGTGGTGTATGGGACATTAATTCTGGCCATGTATCAATGCTTGAAGATTTAACAGGCAATAGTTGCGCTTTATCGAGTCAACAAGGTGATAGCTCAAATAGCATCTGGGATATGGATGATGCAGGTAAACGAGTGGTTGGCACAACACGCTTCCCATACGATGGTTCAAATCGCTGTGCTGAAGGCGAAGCTGCACGCTCACTCGGTATACCAACTGTATGGGATGTCAAAACTGGCAAAGCTAAGTTATTGCCAGGTACTAAAATGGTTGATCGCTCATATGGCAGCGGTAAAGAAATCGCTATTATGAATGGCGATGAGCAAATTCGTCGTACGGCATGGGCGCGAGCAGATCGTATCTCTGGTAATGGCGAAACCATTACAGGTTCAACGAATGGCTTTACGCAAATTGCTTGGGTGAATGGCGAGCTTGTTGATACCTACACGGAGTTTGGTGCAATCGACAACTCAGTTATTTCTGAAAATGGTCGTTATGTCGCCTTTGGCGCCATCGAAAACCGTCGCCCTGCTGGCGTAAAAGTATGGGATACAGTAACCAATACAACTCAAAAAATTGGTAGCTTACGTTGGTGTGACAACATTCCTGCGATAAGTTTCTGGACCAACTATTGCGACCTAGGCTACAGCCATGAAGAATTAGTTGAACTAGGATTTGGCTTACCTTCAGTGATGGTTCTTGATGCAAATGAGGACTTATCGATGATCACCGGACGCGCTGGTAGCCCTCTATCTGGCGGTTTTGTTGGCGCTATTTATTTAAAAGGTATTGGCTGGATGTCATCAGCAGAGTTCTTTGCTAAGCAAGGTGTTACTGAAGCAAAAGGCTTGCTTACCGATAACATGTTTGGCCTAAGTGCTGATGGTTCTGAGATCATGGCAGGCATTGCTGGCGCAGTGTTATCAATTGAAATCGATGCGAATAAGGCATTTGTATGTGACAACGGCCGCGACCGTGAACTTAGCTTCCCTAAGCAAGTGGTTGATGCGGTGTCGGCAGGTGCTGAATTTGGCCGCTGCGCACATATTAATGACTAATACCATTTTGTGTTAAGCGCTTAAAGGTCCGGCTAGGTGGCTGGGCCTTTATTTCAATATCTTTGTAACAAAGGCCTGCTAATGTATAAAAGTTCATTAATAACAATAATATGGTTATGTATTCTAAGCTTTATTCCTGATCAAGCTAGTGCGCAAACCCATCAAGCTGCAAGCTCAAGCAACAAAGGGTTTAATGTTCCTGAAGAGTTATTGACCACATGGGAGCTAGATGAAGCGGCTTCAATGGAATACGCAAAAAAGTCTGCGCACTGGAATGAACATATCGCTAATTTGATGCCGAAACTAATCGCAACAAATAAACAAATTAAGTACCGCTTTAATCAGGATGAAATGGTCACCATTCAGGCTGCAAAAGAGCACGAGCTTGCCATTAGTTTGCTTAAGCAAACACTGACGTCATATAAATTCAAATTTGAATTCGACGATAAGCCAAAGCAATTGCAAGTGATAAAAGCCGCAGGTGGGCGGATCAATATTCAGGCCGATGGCCTACTTGGTTATCAGTTCTTATTGTGGAAAAAACGCCGAGAACGCTTAACTGGCGTATAAAAATATCAATGTTAAGGGCTTTGCTGTTAACATTAGCAAATCCAAACCAATTACCCTGGATAGTTAATTGAGTTTGATCTAAAAAGGTGGCCATAGGATTGGTCACCTTTTTTCTTTTTCTAGGCTCACAGCTGGTTTGCTGAGTTTTCATCAATCATGATCTAGATCAATAAAATTACTGGGCAGGTTATTATACTGCCGCGCTTCATTATCGTATTAATTCATGCAACCGACTTGTACTCGGTTCGATGTGTGGAGCTTTCATGTCGTCACCTATTTTGACCCCTCGTCCTTTTACGCCTGAGTTGTTATCACCTGCGGGTAGTTTAAAGAATATGCGTTATGCCTTTGCCTATGGTGCAGATGCCGTATACGCTGGCCAACCTCGTTATAGCCTTCGTGTTCGTAACAATGAGTTTGACCTAGATAATCTGCAAGTTGGTATCAACGAAGCGCATGCGCAAAATAAAAAGTTGTATGTGGTGTCGAACATTGCTCCTCATAATGCCAAGGTTAAATCGTACTTACGCGATATTGAGCCTGTCATTGAGATGCAGCCAGATGCACTGATCATGTCAGATCCTGGGCTTATTATGTTAGTGCGTGAAAAATGGCCAGATATGCCAATTCACTTATCTGTGCAGGCCAATGCGGTGAACTATGCCACAGTGAACTTTTGGGCTCAGCAGGGTATTGAACGAGTCATTTTATCGCGCGAATTATCGCTTGAAGAAATTGCTGAAATTCGTGAACTATGCCCTAATACAGAACTTGAAGTGTTTGTTCACGGTGCACTTTGCATGGCGTATTCTGGCCGTTGCTTGTTATCGGGTTATATTAATAAACGCGATCCAAACCAAGGTACGTGCACTAATGCATGTCGCTGGAACTACGATGTGAAACCAGGCACCGAAAATGAAACCGGCGAAATGGTACATAAAATTGACCCTAAAGCGGTGATCCCAACCCTAGGTGATGGTGCACCAAGTAACGAAGTATTCATGCTTGAAGAGCAAGGGCGCCCAGGTGAGTACATGCCTGCTTTTGAAGACGAGCATGGCACTTACATAATGAACTCAAAAGATTTACGTGCCGTTCAATATGTTGATCAACTAACGAAAATGGGCGTGCATAGTTTAAAAATTGAAGGCCGTACCAAGTCTTTCTACTATGTTGCTCGTACTGCACAAGTGTACCGTAAAGCCATTGATGATGCCGTTGCTGGTCGTCCATTTGACGCAAACTTATTTAAAACTCTCGAGAACTTAGCGCATCGTGGTTATACAGAAGGGTTTTTAAAACGCCACGCACATCAAGACTATCAAAACTATGAGTACGGTCATTCGATGTCAGATAAACAGCAGTTTGTGGGTGAAGTATTAGGTCGCAAAGATAATGGCTTAGTTGAAATTGATGTGAAAAATAAGTTCTGTACTGGTCATTCACTTGAGCTTATGACACCAAAAGGCAACATCAACTTTAAGTTGGACTTTATGGAAAACAAAAAAGGCGAAGCCGTTAGCGATGCAAAAGGCTCAGGTCATATTGTTAAAATTCCTCTGCCAGAAGACATCGATTTAGATCACGCAATTTTGATGCGTAATCTAGATGCCGACCAAGATACCCGTAATCCATTCAAAAAAGCTTAATAGAAGATGCGCTAAGTCATACTTAGCGCATTGTTCTCATCTTTTTTTGGTATTTCACTATCGTTACTAGTTATTTTTACTATCCTTTTTTCTAAGGATATTAATTAAACATAATCAAAAACTATAGTGAAATACGTTATTCATCCATCACATCAAAAAGAGCTTTTACACACTGTACCTTATGTTGCGGTAGGGGTATTGCTGCTGGCTTTTGTTTTGCTACTTGAACGATTAGGTCTTATTGCTGCTATTCCTTTTTATGTAGCAATGCATACGAGCGTCGAATTGTTCTCAGTTGTGATCTCGTTTTTAATTTTTGCAATTGGTTGGAACACGTGGCATTTCACCAATAACTACAAACTGTTACTGCTCTCTTGTGCCATGTTGTGCGTTGCCATTTTTGATTCATTGCACTTTTTAGCTTATGACAGCATGCATGAAGGCAATGCAGACATGAACTTGGTATTAAGTTTTTGGCTCATTGCTCGGCTGTTTAATGGGGTTGCCTTTTTAATTATTGCAGCGGGGATTTGGGTTAAATATAAACCGTTAAATGCGCGCGCCTTACTTACCTCTTTACTGCTTTTTAGTTTGTTTATTGCAAGCTCTCTTTTTTATTTTCCAGGTTCACTGCCAGAAATCTACATAGAAGGAGTCGGTGGTAGCCATATTAAGTTTTTAATTGAGTTACTCGTTTTAGCGCTTTACGGTGCTGCTGTTTTGATGTTTGCGACACAACTTCGTAAGCCCAGAACAAATTTAAACATTGCAGGAAAAACATTAGTTTGCCTGTTAGCTATTTTAAGTGAGGCCTGTTTTGTGGTGTTTAATGATGCGTCGCACACCACCAACACCCTTAATTTTTTTGGGCATGTGTATAAAGGGCTCACCTACTTTTTACTGTATAAAATCCTTTTTGTTGAAACCGTCACTAAACCGTATGCAGCACTAGATAACTCCTCTAATCAGTTAAAAGCAACACTTACCGCACTGCCAGACTCGGTTTTTGAGCTAGAAAAAGACGGTACTTTTCGCGAAGTCTTCAGTGATAACTCCGATAGCCATGTCTTTACTAAAGCGATGGTTGGGCAAAATATTAGTAGCATGTTTGAAAAATCAGATGCGCAAGATTTTATGCGCACACTTATGGAGGCAAAAAAATCAGCTGTCTGTTTGGTCAATACCTTACCCATTAGCGTAAATGGCTGGGTTATTCATTTTGAATTTTCGATTACCTTGTTCGAGCACGATAATGATGGACCAACGTATTTAGTGAACGCCCGCGATGTCTCAGATAAAGTTGGGCGTATGGCGGCACTTGCTCAGCAAAGTAAATTTAATCGGGGTTTATTACAGCTAACCGAAATTTCGTTTCAAGACGATCAAGATGTGTTGTTGAATTATGCAGTTAATCAAGCCCTCGAAATTACCAATTGCGATGGCGCAGCTTTGTTTATTTGTAACGAACAAAAGCAACATGATTATCGAGCCGAGAAAGGTAATGTTTTTGATGTGTGCACTGAAAAGTTACAAGGCAAAATTGCGGCTGGGCAAGCTGTCATTGTTAACCGAAAACATGCAAAAGAATACGGGTTACCTGGCGACTCTAACTCATTGTTAGTGGTGCCCGTGATACGCCATAGTCAGTGCCATATGGCCATTATTTTACAGCATCAAACTAAAGTGTTTAGTGTGCAAGATAAAAACATGCTAACGGTTTGGGCCGAGTCAGTGTGGCAATGGTTTCATAAAATTACTCTTAACAAACGCATGCACATATTGTCTCAAGCGGTTGAGCAAAATCCACACCCCATTATGTTTACCAATACAGATGCAAAAATTGAGTATATGAATCGTGCTTACCTTGATATGTGTCAGTACGAGTATGATGAACTAATAGGTCAGAGCCCGCATAAAATCAGTGCCGGTCAAACTGAACCAGCTGTTTATCAAACAATGTGGGAGCACTTAAAAAATCGAAAAGCCTGGGTGGGTGCTTTGGTTAACATGACCAAGCACGGTAAAGTGATTGTTGAGCAGACTACCATTTACCCATTGAAGGATCAGCAAGGGAAGGTGAGTAACTACATTTCGTTTCAGCATGATGTGACCAAAGAAGTCGAAAGTGAAACCCTTATACATCAACTTTCTTATTTTGATCAGCTAACGGGGCTTGCAAACCAGGACAAGTTGCAGATGGAGTTTGAGCAAACCATTAAGCTTCAGGCTGATGCAAAGGCAGCCTTTATTTTAATTGGTTTAGACAACTTTAAAATTCTCAATAAAGCATTGGGTATGGCAAGTTGCAACCTAGTGTTACAAAGCTTGAGTGCGCGAATTTGTAACTTTATGGGTGAGGATATTATGGTTGCACGGCTGCAAGGCGACCGCTTTGCATTTATTACGTCTTATACCTCCACCGGCGCTATAAATAAGAGCAGCCACGATTTATTAAAAGTGATCAGTGAGCCACTGACGATTAATGATGAACTCATTGTTGTTACAGCATCGGTCGGGGTTTCCCTGTTTCCGATGGATGGCAAAGAATTTGAGCCGCTATTGCAGATGGCCGAGTCAGCGATGTTTGAGGTTAAAAGGCAGGGTAGAAACAATGCGTTATTCTACGCCGAAGAAATGAATAAATCTGGGCTTAGGCAATTACAAATCATCAATGCCCTTAATTATGCCCTTGAAAATAATGAGCTTTATTTAGTTTTTCAACCACAAATAGATATTGCATCAGGCGCTGTGGTGGCTGTTGAAGTATTAATACGCTGGCACAGCGAAACATTAGGCAATGTATCACCTGCTGAGTTTATTCCTATTGCTGAAAGCAGTGGCCGCATTAGTGAAATTGATGACTGGGTATTCGAAAATACCGTTAAAACAATTCGCCAGTGGCAAGACGACAACATGCCAGCAATGACCTTTGCAATAAATCTATCGGCAACGAAGTTTGTCAAAAAACAGCTACTTGGCGATTTAATCTCTGTATTACAAACTTACTCTATTGAGCCTGAATGTATTGAACTTGAATTAACGGAAACCATTGCTATTGGTAATCCTAAATTTGCATTAAACACGATTACAAAACTGCGTGAAGCAGGGTTTAAAATGTCGATTGATGACTTTGGTACAGGCTATTCGTCAATGAATTACTTAAAAGACTTTGCTCTCGATAAGCTAAAAATCGATAAATCATTTATTGATGATTTAGAAAACCCCAGCGATGCTGATAAAGCAATTGTTAAAGCCATGATTGATTTAGCCAGTGCGTTAAATATGGAGTCAATTGCTGAAGGCGTTGAAAGTGAGCAGCAGCTGAACATACTGAAAGAGCTTGAGTGTTCTCAAGTACAAGGCTATTACTTCAGTAAGCCCCTGCCAATTACAGTGTTGTATGAGTTTGTGGAGTCACCAAGTTTTTCAAGGTAAGCCTACTTTTTAAATTGACTGGCAAGGTCTGCAAGCGACACTTCAGCAAAACGTTTTAATAACAGTGCTTCTGCATCATCCATTGCGTTTTGCAGGGCGCTGTTAACTGCATGTTCGATAGGGCAGTTGCTGTGCTCATCGGTTAGACCAATGACAAACAGGTTCTTTTCGTCAAGTGCTTGGTGAATATCAAATAAGGTGATGTCTGTTAAGGGAGTGGCCAGTAGCCAGCCGCCATTGTGGCCTTTTATTGCCGATACATAACCCGCTTGACGCAGTAACGCCATAGTACGGCGCACGACCACAGGGTTGGTCATTAACATGTTTGCTAATGTGTCTGATGTAACAGGGTGGCTGTAACTGTTTAAATGGATCAGCACATGTAAAGCCCGTGATAGTCGGCTGTCTTTTCTCATCTCAAATCGTCAATATGCGTTTTTTGCAGTGTATCACGAACTGCTTAATATTGACCGTTTGAATTACCAAGCTAATGCTCACTAAGCCAATGCCAAACCAGCCAATATGCTGAAATTGCTCATTTAAAATCACAATAGCTAGTACGGTGGCGATAATAGGCTCAAGTAAAGTGATGAGCACGGCTTGGCTAGCCGCTATGGTTTTTAAGCCAATACTAAATAGCCAATAACCGAAAAACATCGGCACTATGGCCATGTAAAGCGCCACGCTGGTATTGGTAACTGTGGCAAAAAGCGCATCTCCAGTGAACAATAACGAAGGCAAGAGTACACATGCAGCGCCGCCAAATAGGCTTGCCATAGTCGCTCTTGAATGAACGCCGTTGCTAATTAAACGTTTGGCAACCCATGAATAGCCCGCATAGGTAAGCCCTGCAATTAAGCCAAGTAAAATGCCGATGTTTTGGCTAAACAACCCCTTAGCAGCAAGATTATGTTCTTTACCTAACGCAATTAAGCCAATGCCAATAGCACCAAAGCAAAAGCTGACTAGCCAGCGAGTTGCAATGGGCTTTTTCTCAATTGAGTATTCCAATAAGACGGTAAATAAAGGGGCGCTGGCAATCGAAACAACGGTGCCTATTGCCACACCAGCGCTATTCATCGAGGTATAAAATGCCAGCGGATAAATAGCCACACAGGCTGAGCCTAGTAGGGTTAGAGGGTAATGCTTACGCAGTGTACTTGCATTGTTTATTAGCTGAGTTAGTGAGGTTATGCAAAGTAATACCCCGCCAAACCCCATCGCAAACGCACCTATTGCAAAAGGGCTAATGTCTGGTGCAAAGCTTGCGGCTGTGCCTGTTGTGCCCCAAAACACACTGGCAACTAAAACGGCAATGGTCGCGATGGTGTGGTTCATTGATGATTCGCTTTAAATTTAAGATATCAAAAGCATAATCAAAATTGATGTGCAGTTTTTGACAAAAAGGACGGTTTTGTTGGCGTTAAAAACTAAAGTTACTTTTTGAATTTACTCGGTGATAAGCCAAAGTACTTTGAAAAACTGCGGCTAAAAGATGAAAGCTCATTGTAACCAACTAACTCACTAATGCGTTGCAACGGGTAGTCGGTATGACTTAGCAAGGCTTGGGCTTTTTCCATTCGCTGTTTGGTTACATAGTTCATGACAGTCAATCCTGTTTGTTGCTTAAACAGCAGCTTAAATTGCGTTGGGCTTAAACAGGCAATGCTGGCAAGGTGTTTGATTTGAAGAGGAGTACCTAAGTGACTGTCAATATAAAGCAGGGCCTCGCTAATACGGCTGTCGACCTTAGGCTGCATAATTTGCTCAGCTAACAGCAAATTGAAGGTGTTAAACATAGCAAGTTCTAATTCACGATTAACCGCTTGCTCAAGTTGCTTTGCCACAAACTGCAAAAATGCCCAAAGTGATAGATTAATAGCAAACACGCAGCGCTCAGCAGTGGCCAGGTTATCTGGTAGCTTTGGCATATCGGCCACCACAAATCGGGCTTCTGGCATTGCGGTAAACAGGTGTGATTGCGAGGCTTTGACAACCACGCATTCACCGGGGGCAACTTTACCTTGAAAATCACCCACACTAATAGCAATCACACCTTTTAAGGGCAGTACTAGTTGATGATAGTCATGGCTATGACTAACAGGCTTAGTACTGTATGAGCGGATAGATAGATTGCCTTGCATCATTTTGTGATAACCGTTTGCTGAATAACGCTATTATGCCTGTTTGCGAGGGATGATCAATTTTAGGCCATTAACGGGGTTAGCACATGCTCGTAGGCAATCATTAGCGCGACATAAACCAACAAAACAGCCATCAATTTATTAAACACATTAAAAACACCCGTCCGTGATACTTGTTTGCCAAGCACCAAGCCCGCTAACGAGTAACTTGTAGGAGCACCAAAGGCAAGAATGGCTAAAATAAGTGACCAAAATACGATTGCAGCGCCGGTAATATCTGCACTTGGGAACTGAATCGTAGCAATTGGCAAAGTGGCCACCAAGGCTTTTGGATTTAATAGCTGCATGAATAGGCCATCGAAAAAGCTAAGTGAGGCATCTGCTGATGCATCATTTACCTGTACTTTTGCTTTTGCGACCTGCCAAGCAATATACAAAATATAGCCGCAACCAATTAAGCTCACATAAGGCAAAAACTGCGGGTTGATCACTTGTAAGACAAGGTAGCCAAGCAGCACAAATAAGATAAACATCGCGCTACCCACGCCAATATAGCGAAGCAGGCAACCTAAAAACTTGAACAAAATTGCTGATATTGAATGGGAGAGATTTATTTTTGCCTAATTAACAGCGAATAACGGCAAATAGCTGCGATGTTTTTATTTTTTTCAGTTACCTAGATAAACTAATACTCAGACTTTTCTTATTTTTTAATTCAGCGTGAATGTTTTTATCCCTAACTGAGGTCTTTTAAACAAGCAGTAGAGAGGGGTTTAAATGAATTTACGTACATCAAATAATTTAGTGGTTGCACTTATCACCATCAGTTTTTCGTTATTGGGTTTGTCTTTTATCTTGGGAGCAAACCCCAATGCCATTGGCAGTATTTTTTCGTTCTATAAATTAGACGCTCAGTTGCCAGCTCACATCATGAGTATGATCGCAGGCTTTGCATTTTGCTTTGTTGGCGTTACCAGCCTTCATTCACATTTAGGGTTTATTAATAGGGCGCTTCCTACCGTGACAGCTCTTGTCATTGCACTTGTCTGCTTACTTACATTGTTTGGCGCTAATCGTTGGCTTGCAAGTGAAGGGGGCTTTCCTGTAATTGGGTCGGGGCAGGGGATCATTAAGTATTTTGCTGTTATTCCGCTGTTTTTATTTGTGTTTTACAAAGATGCTTTGAGTGATAAAGCGCATATTGCTTTAAATTATGCATCGGTGGCATTAGTGCTGGTTTGGATTGGCGCCATGAAGTTTTTTGCTTTTGAAGCGAAGGGGATTGTAACACTTGTCGAAACATCGCCGTTTATGTCGTGGTTATATCAGGTTTTTAGTGTGCAGGGTGCATCGAATGTAATTGGTGTATTTGATATTGTCAGTGTGCTGTTGCTTTGTGTTGGCTTGTTGATTAAAAACAATAAGTTAATAGTATTGGCAGGGCTTGCCTGTTGCGCTGTTTTTATCATGACGCAAACATTTTTAATTACCGCACCGAATGCGCTTAGCAGTTCGACGGTTTTAGCAGGACTTGGTCAATTTGTGATTAAAGATCTGTGGTTTATTGCAAACTTAGTGATTATTTATCACCTAGCTGTAATCAATAATACAGCCAACGAAACAGTCGCATAAAATAAAAAAGGCCTCAGAAGAGGCCTTTTAAATGAGCACTAAACAACTACAACGGCTTTTTGCTTTTGAACTTTAGAAAACTCAAGCGCATCGTTGAGATTGTTAAATTCAAAGTCTGTAGGTTCTTCAACATTTAAAGTACCCGACGCAATGTCATTAAGGAGCTTTTCGCCATCACTTACAAGACGTTGCCATTGCTGTGTATCACCATAATTGTGTAATGCACCAAGGGCAATTTCATGATAAGAAATAGTGCGTGTGAATGGCTCATCGACTGGGGTTTCAATACGCCCTAAAATACTGATCACATGACCATTTGCTTGTAGGAGATGTATGGACTCCTCCCCCAAATGGGGTGAGTACGGTATAAAGAGATTGGACAATTACTTTTACCAATAAGG
>NZ_JABVXF010000062.1 GCF_013349995.1 Pseudoalteromonas sp. 0303 | reverse complement strand
AGAAAAAAGAAAATGGCAGGGCTAGACGATGATTATCGCTCAACCCTGTTAGAATCTGGGATTAAAATGCGCTAGCCGTGTATTTCTAAAGGAATAGTGATAAAATTAGCTATGCTGTTTTTTTTCGATTATGTGCCTAAGCTTTATATATGATTGATTCTTCTTTGAGTCCGTGGGCTCGCACTCTCTCAAGCTTTATTTCTAAGTACGGTGAGTTTAAAACTGCCGCCGCCTGTTATGCCTTATTATTGGTCATGTCGCTGATCTTATCGTGCATGTTTTATTATGTTGCAGTTGGAACGGTGACTTTAGTTGATGTTTTGGCGGTGATGTTTTTTACCGCAGTGGTATCGCCGATTTTAATAACTGTACTGCTTAACTCAATTCGCCAATTAGAAGCCTCTTATAGCTACCTAGATAGCGCAACCAAACAAGAAAAACTGCTCAACCAAACGCTAAAAGACAATATCAGTCGCTTAAACGAAGAGATTGATGAGCGTAAAATTGCGTTTCATGCCAAGCACAGAGCAATAGAAGAACTTAGACGCGAAATCGCCGAGCGTAAGAAGACCCAACAAGAACTTGCACAACAAGGCATGCTATTGCGCTCTATTGTCGACTCATCTCCCGATTTATTTTATTACCGCGATAACAATGGTGTATTTGCTGGCTGTAATAAAATGTTTGAACAAGTGATAGGTAAAAGCAGCGATGAGTTAATCGGTAAGAGTGTTGAAGAGATTTACCCAAGTGATTATTTACCAGAAGTTCTGCGCACCGACAAAAAAGTATCTCAAACTCACCAAGCTCTGACGCTTGATGTCGAATACCCTGTTGATGGTGAAAAGCGCTGGTTTGAAATGCGTAAGTTACCTTTTATAAATGAAAAAGGTGAGTACATAGGTTTACTTGCCTTTGGCCGTGATATCACCAGTCGTAAAGAGGCGGCTCAGGCCCTTGAAGCGGCTTATAAAGATAAAGGGAAATTCATTGCAACTTTAAGCCATGAATTAAGAACGCCGCTTAACGGTATTGTGGGTTTAACCCGCATGCTACTTGATACTGAACTCGATAAACAGCAACGTAGTTGGTGTAATACGGTGTTTTCAAGTGCTGAAACCCTTGGCAATATTTTTAACGATATTATCGACTTGGATAAAATTGACCGTGAGCAGCTCGATATTGTTGCTGACTCAGTTAATGTGGCCGATTTTATTAATGACGTAGTGAATTTTGCAGGCTTAATTGCTGAACAAAAAGGTCTTGAGTTCAATATTAAACGTAAAGGCACACTGGATGTTTACGCATCTCTTGATCCGACCCGTTTACGCCAAGTTGTTTGGAACCTTATCAATAATGCCGTTAAGTTTACTCAGCAAGGCCATGTAGAGCTTGAATGCCGCCGTGAGAATCGTGCCGATGGTCCGTGGTTAGTGATGCGTGTGAGTGACACAGGTCAAGGTATTCCACAAGAGCAGCTGCATCGTATTTTTGACATGTACTACAAAGCACCGGATATCAACGGCACTAATGCTATTGGCTCAGGTATCGGCCTTGCGGTAACAAAAGCACTTGTTAGCGCAATGAAAGGTGAAATTAATGTCAGCAGTACTGAAGGTGAGGGCAGTGTTTTTGTTGTTGAAATACCGCTTAAGCTTTGTATTGCGCCTACCGAGCAAAGTTATGCGGTACGCAGCTTAAACATTCTTTTAGTAGAAGATGTGCCGCTAAATGCTGAAATTGCTACTAACTTACTTGAGCAGCGTGGCCACGAAGTTATTTGGGCTGAAACTGGTGAGGATGCGCTGTCGTTTGTCTACACAGAAGATGACTTAGACCTAGTTTTACTTGATATGCAATTACCTGATATCAATGGTGATGAAGTTGCTCGTCAAATTCGTGACGATGAACACTTTGATAACTTACCAATCGTTGCCTTGACTGCCAACGTGCGTAGCGCCGAAGAAGAGCTTGCTGGTATTAATATTCAAGGTGCACTCGCTAAGCCTATCAACACCACAAAACTCGATAAAATGCTCGGTGAGTTATTTGATATCAAGCAGCAACAAAACTGTCAGCCTGAGCCAATCAAAGCTGTGACTGAAAAAGATTTATCGGGTATTCGCGTTGAGCTGCTCGATATAGAAACCATCGAAGACTTTGTAGGCTCAATGGGGCTGGTTATATTTAATCGTAGCTGTGAGTTATTTAATAAGTTAAACCCTCAGTACCAAACTGAGCTGGCAGATGCGTTAGCGGCAGATGATAGAGAAGAGTACAAATCGGTGGCACACAAATTAAAAGGTGCAGCTGGCTCTGTAGGTTTAAACGATGTGCAATTACATGCTAAGAAGATGGAACACGGCGCGCTTGAAGAAAGTACTGAAGAGTTACAACAGTGGCTTGAAGAATTAGCAGTGAAAATAAATGAAGGGCGTGACGCCCTCCAATTATTCTTACAACAGTTAGAAGATTAATTCTAATTAGCTGTCGATTTTACCAATGAAACGATAGCCTTCACCATGGATGGTGCTGATCAGCTCAGATGTGCTGTTATCGCTTTCAAAGTGTTTTCTGATACGACGAATTGTTACGTCTACAGTACGGTCGTTAGCGCGAAGCTCGCGGCCAGTCATGTGCTTGATTAATTGCTCACGGCTGAAGATACGGCCCGGTGAGTCAAGCATTAAGCGTAGCGCGCGGTATTCACCTTTAGGTAAACGTTTAGCGTCGCCGCTTGGAGATGTTAAACAACGGCTGTTTTCATCAAGTTCCCAACCGTTAAATGTGATAACACCATTTGTTTCGATATTCGCTTCTTCGCCACCTAGGGCTGTGCGCGAAATAAGGTTACGAGCACGAATAGTTAATTCGCGAGGGTTGAATGGTTTTGTGATGTAATCATCAGCACCAATTTCAAGACCTAAAATGCGATCAACGTCGTTGTCACGACCTGTTAAGAAAATTAAACCAACGTTACGTTTTTGACGTAATTCACGCGCTAAGATTAGCCCGTTTTTACCTGGTAGGTTGATGTCCATAACTACAAGGTTCACATCATCATTATTTGTAAGCTTGTCATGCATATCATCGCCATCAATGGCTTCAATAACTTTGTAACCTTCAGCTTCAAATAAACTAACGAGGTTTAGTCGAGTTACGTCTTCATCCTCTACGATCAGAATGACTGGCGTTTGCATTGTATATTAACCTTTTCGGAAATTTTATTTACAAAAATTCGGTATTATCAAGCAAAACCGAATACTAGAGATTATAGGATTAGATCCAATTGTTAACAAGTAAAATCAATTTGGATAAAACTTAGCCATAGCTAACAATCGAGATTGCACTTTAAAGTTATGCTGCAATACGTGCTGCTTATTGATATACAGTCGGATTTTATTTCCTTCTTGAACCAGAGAGGCTATACCGCCATTTTCTAAAAAGCTGATACTTTCACCTATTGTTAAAGTATCCAATGAAATTGTATCGGTCCAAAGTGGAAGTATATCATTTTCTAATGTTTCATCAATGTATGTGATATCACAAACTTGAGAAAGTTCAGAAATTTGCTGGGTTTTTTTCACTAATATAACGTTAATTGGTTTTTTGTTAATTTGCAGTTCATTTCTATCTTTAAGGAACGCCCCAGGGCCTTTATCTAAGTCATAAAAGCAAAATGAAATAGGGGGAGGGTTCACTTGGTCATTAAACTTCGTGAACTTAGCAATTTGATACAAAAAGGCTGATTTAACTTGGTCCGGTGATTTGGCAAATGCAGGGCATACAACAAGCAAAGCTAATAAGATACAACTCACTAATCTCATTACGCTGCACCTTCTTGCAATGGCAGAGTAATAATAAAGTGAGCCCCTTCGTCAGCTAGTTCATCGTATACGATGCTACCGCCAAGTGCTTGAGTCACTAGGTTATAAACTAGGTGCATGCCCAAACCACTGCCACCTTCACCACGTTTTGTGGTTACAAATGGGTCGAAAATACGTTTGCGAATTGATTTCTCAACGCCAATACCGTTATCGAAGTAGTGAATACTCAAGCTACTTTCGTTGCGCTCAACGTTAAAGGTGATTTCGTTATTTTGATCATCACTAAATGCATGGATCACCGAGTTACTTAATAGCTGCTGTAACACTTGTTGTAACGGCCCAGATTTGGTTTCAATACTAACGTCATTGCTACAGTTAATCGTAACTTTAGGGTTACGGTATTGAATTTCTGAGCGCATCGACATCACCACATCACTTAATAGGTTATTTAAGTTAATTTTGGTGCTGACTTCTACATCTTGATTAACGGCCACTTTCTTAAAGCTAGATACGAGCTCTGCTGCGCGGTTAAGGTTGCGATAGATAAGATCGAGGTTTTCAATGCCGTCATTAATAAAGCGTTTTAAGTGTGCTGAAGTTAAAGTTTTTGTTCAAATTGCGTGTGAATTTCTGCCAGCTTGTCACGTAACAGCGTTGAGCCTGTAATACCTAAGCCAATAGGCGTGTTAACTTCATGAGCAACACCTGCAACCATTTGCCCTAGTGACGCCATTTTCTCGTTTTCGACGATTTGGTTTTGGTATTGATGCATACGCTCAAGGGTATTGAGCAGTTCTTGGTTAGCCTCACGTAAGGCGATTGTGCGCTGATTCACTTTTTCTTCAAGGCTTTGGTTAAGCTGTTTGATTTCTTGTTTGTCTTTTTCGTGGCGCTCAATTTGTTTTTGAGTGCGCGCGAGCATGATATTTAAGCTGCCCGCTAGCTGATTTATTTCATCAATATTGGTTTTTTGTGCGCGAGTATCATAGTTATGGTTTTTCGATACGTCTTGTAGCAGGTTACTTAATTCATCGATTGGGTTTGCAATGCGTTTTTGAATACGTCTAGCAACAAAATACACCAGTACTAAAACGAACAAGGTCAGTAAAATATCGATGATAATTTTACGATTAATATATTGGTTTAACCTGTCTAAGCCGCCGCGAACGTAAACATAACCGATGGTATCCCCTTCGTATACGATAGGGGTTATTAGCTCTATATCTTTATCTGTGAAGCGTGGCTCTAATAGGTTATCTATACTGCCAACCTTAATGGGTACTGGTGGGGTTCGATTGGCATTAAAGCTACTAAAAAACACTGGCTCATTTGATAACTCATCGATTGAATAAATATGGATGTTTTTAATAAGCGGCACAGATTCAAATGACTTTAAGCGCTCAGATTCGGTTTCGTTATCGTCAAATAACACCGTAATTTGCGCGTTGTAAGCAATTAATTCCGACAGGATAAAGATTTTATCGACAATCAGCGCTTTTTGCTCTTTTACGTCTAGATAAGTCGAAATAGAAATAGACAAAGACAAGCATAATGCAGTGACTAGCATTACCGCATTGGTCAACGCTTTACGAATACTTGTTTGTGTCGAAAATATCGGCATGCGCTATAGAAGGCCAGAATTTTTGTTATTAGTAAGAGTTTAGTCTAGCAAAGACATTTGAAAGTAACTAAATATTTTAAAAAATATTTTTGCTACGAATAAGCTATTTACTCAACTATTATTTAGTTGAGTAAACGGCAAATTTAGTATTTTTGAAATCTGTGCTGTATTGGCCAAACTGTGCTTCTAAAATGGGTGGGTATTTTAGGAAGCTGTTTGCAACTATGGTCAATTTACCTTGCTTGCTCAAGTGTTGTTTTGCTGAGCTAAGAAATGCTTCGGCAATGGTGTAATCTGTGGCAATCCCCGTATGGAACGGTGGGTTACTTATGATTAGGTCAAATTTACCATTAATATCAGTTAAGCCATCACTCAAAATCGCTTGGCCTTTGAGGTCATTTAACGCAAGTGTTTGCTCAGTGGCGTAAGTTGCAAGAGCACTTACATCGCTACATACAAATTCAAGCTCAGGCTGCTTTAAACCTAAGTAAGTAGCAATAATGCCTGCGCCACAAGCAAAGTCGAGTACTTTACCCTTGCTAACAGTTGGCGCATTATTCAGAAGTACCGCAGTGCCTACATCAAGCGCACCGTGGTTAAATACGCCTGGAACACTGATCGCAGTAAATTCAATATCGCCGGCTTTTACTTGGAATTGTTTGTGGTAACGGCTGATAGCAAAGTTATCGTTTAGCGTAAGCTCAGAGAATAAATACAGAATACAGTGCTTGGCACTATCGATCTTGTTACTAAAACCACAGTGGTCTTTTAGTTGTTTCTCTGCTGATTTAACACCGCTTTTATTTTCACCTACTACAAATAGTTGAGCATCTTGATGACAAACAGCACGAATGTTATCAAGGCACATTTGTGCTTCTGGCTTTGCTTTTGGGTAATAGTAGATAACTAAATCGTAGTTACCATTTGGAATAGTGTGATCAACCACTGCATGTATACCGGCTATTTTACTGGCATACATGGCATTTGCGTGGTTATAACTGAACGCAGTAATTTTTGCGTCGGGATTTAACGCTTTAAGTTCGCGTAAAAAGCCATCTTGCTCAAAGTTAACCACTAAAATCGATTGCCCAATAAGTTCGTCTTCATTACGAAGCAATAGTAAACTTGGGTTGGTTAACTTACTCATGCTGCTTTTACCTTTTATTACTTAGTACGCTCGAACATTAGATCCCATACGCCGTGACCTAAACGGTGACCGCGCTGCTCAAATTTTGTCAGTGGACGTGAATCTGGGCGAGGAACGTAATCGTTAGTTTCTGATTGGTTTTTGTAACCTTCAGCCACTTGCATTACTTCTAGCATATGCTCGGCATAATTTTCCCAGTCAGTCGCCATATGGAAAACACCGCCAATTTTTAATTTGCTACGTAATTTTTGTGCAAACTCTGGTTGTACGATACGACGCTTATGGTGACGTTTTTTATGCCATGGATCAGGGAAGAATAATTGCAGCTTAGATAAGCTTTCATCGGCAATACAGTCAGCAAGCACTTCAACCGCATCATGCTCGAATACGCGTAAGTTTGTTACACCAGCTTCATCGGCATCCATTAAACAAGCACCTACACCTGGGCGGTGAACTTCAATACCAATGAAGTTAAGTTCTGGTGCGTTTTTAGCCATTTCAACTAGCGATTTGCCCATACCAAAACCGATTTCTAGTACCACATCGTTATCGTTACCAAACACTTCTGCTAGGTTTAGCATGCCATTTTTGTGCTCAAGGCCCATAGTTGGCCAACACTTCTCGATGGCTGCCGCTTGGCCTTTTGTTAGGCGACCTTCGCGCTTAACGAAACTACGAATCGTGCGGATGTATTTACCCTCTTGCTTTGCTTGCTCGAGGTTTGGGTTACTTGAGTCACTCATATATTTTGGCCTGATTAAAATACTGACTATAGAAAAAGGTTGCGTATTATCCCTGACCTGCGCCTTGAGTACAATAGTCAAGGGCTGTTTATCTTTCGAGATTAATATTGCGACCATGTACGAGCAATTTAGACAGAGCAGAGCTTCTTCGGCTTGCTTGGCCTAACTAACTGCAATAGACTTGGCCGCAATGAGCTTCAGCAAGTAAAGATGTTATTTTGAATTTAAGCAATAAGGAGTCAACCTGGTTTGCAAACCAAGTGGTTGACTGGTACCACCTTCACGGTCGTAAAACTCTGCCATGGCAGCTAAATAAAACCCCCTATAAGGTATGGATCTCTGAGGTCATGCTACAGCAGACCCAAGTAGTAACTGTTATTCCTTACTTTGAAAAGTTTATGCAAAGCTTTCCTGACATTATTGCGCTTGCTAATGCGGATGAAGACCAGGTGCTACACCATTGGACTGGGCTTGGTTATTACGCCCGTGCGCGCAACTTACATAAAACGGCAAAAATAGTGCGTGATAAATACCAAGGTAAATTTCCAACCACGCTTGAAGAGGTGATGGACTTGCCGGGTATTGGTCGCTCAACTGCGGGGGCAATCTTGTCTTTATCACTTGGCCAACATCATCCAATTTTAGATGGTAATGTTAAACGAGTACTGGCACGCTTTTTTATGGTTGAAGGCTGGTATGGAGTGAAAAAGGTCGAAAATCACCTTTGGTCATTATCATCGCAATTAACGCCTAAAGAGTCGGTCACTGAGTTTAATCAGGCAATGATGGATTTAGGTGCAAGCCTTTGTTCACGTAGTAAATTTGATTGTGAGCCTTGTCCTTTAAATAGCAAATGCCTTGCTTATAACGAAGGTAAAGTTAAAGAGTTCCCGCATTCAAAGCCAAAAAAGGCTGTACCGAAGAAGTCATGCCATCAGCTTATTCTAGCCTGTGACAATAAAGTGCTTATGGAAAAGCGCCCAAGCTCAGGGATATGGGGTGGTTTGTTTGGCTTTTTTGAGTTTAGTGAGCAAGCTGAGCTAGAAACATTTTTAGCCCAGCATGGTTTATCAAACAATACGCAGGCACTTGAAGCCTTTACTCATGTGTTTTCGCATTTTGAGCTGACTATCAATCCACATGTTTTAACCTTGCCGAGTATTCCAGATCTTATTAATGAGCGGCAACTAGTTTGGTATCCGCTTGATGAATCAGTTGAGGTTGGCCTTGCAGCCCCAACGAAAAAGCTGGTTAAACAATTAAGCGCAATAGATTATAATAGCATCACGCAATAAGAGTAGAGAGCAATTATGGCACGCACAGTATTTTGTCAAAAGTTACAAAAAGAAGCTGAAGGCTTAGGCTTCCAACTATACCCAGGTGAGCTTGGTGAAAAGATTTTCAACAACATCAGTAAAGAAGCGTGGGGCCAATGGCAACATAAGCAAACGATGTTGATCAACGAAAAACACCTGAACATGATGGATCCAGAGCACCGTGCTTTTTTAGAAGAGCAAATGGTAGGTTTCTTATTTGAAGGTAAAGAGGTAGAAATCGAAGGCTACCGTCCACCAGAAAAATAAACCAAGATATTATATGTAAGAAGGGCCAATAGGCCCTTTTTTAATTTTCGTTTTCTTGTTCGGCTTTTTGAATTTGCTCTTTTAAGAACTGTGCCACTTTAGAGTATTCAATTTCGTAGCTGTCTCTTAGCGCAATTAATTCATCACTTGTTGGTGGTTGTTCTTTATCTTTACAACGCCCTTCAAACTCAGCAGCAAGCTCTGCTACTTTCATCGCCCCAATCGTTTTTGAGATTGATTTGAGCTGATGACAGGCTGAAGTGATTTTCTCTACGTCTTGCTCAATAACACCACTGTTGATTTCTTTACTAAGTTGATTACTTTGCTCTAAATACATTTTGAAAAAGCGTAGTTTCTTTGCTTCATCATTGTTTACATAGTTAGCAAGCATCGCCATATCAATAGGCACTGTTGGCCTTTTAACTTCAAGTTTAGTGGCTTCAGGATTCGTTTTGTATGCACATTTGTGCAAAGTGGCCTCGAGCACATTTAGCTCAACAGGCTTGGTGATGTAATCATTCATCCCTATGCTTAAACAGCGTTCTTTTTCGCCTTTAAGGGCATTGGCGGTGATAGCAATCACATAAGGTTGAGCGTTAATATCTTCAAGCTGCGATGCTTCATAACGAATTTTTTCAACCATATCGTAGCCTGACATTTTCGGCATGTGTAAATCGGTTAAGATAATTGAGTGTTTACCTTCACGCCATGCTTCGAGGCCTTTTTCACCATTTTCAGCCATTTCGACGCCATAACCCAACAGATGAAGCTGATCGGTCAACACTTGCTGGTTTAATACGTTATCTTCGACAAGCAATACAAGTTTGTTTTCTTCGCGGGCTTTATCAACACTTAAATAGTCGTTAAATGACTTAGCCGAAGCAATTTGTTTTGGCTTATGTAAACCTGCAGCCACTAGTAGCGACATCATAAAGTTAGATTTACACAGCGGTGCAGCATTTAGGTAGAAGATATTCTTATGATTAACAGCGGCTTCATCTAGCTTACTTAATACAATTACTTGCTGTTTATTGTCTTCTAAGGTGTATAGCAAGCGGCGTAAGATATAGTTAATATCTTCCATGGTTTCGATACCATCGAGGATCCAAATAATATCTTTTTTATCTTGTTCAGCTTCGATTTTGTCGCTGCTATCAGCAATAACAGGTGTTGCCCCCATAAATGATAGATAACGAGTAAGTAGTTTTTTGCGGCCATCATGGTTGGTTACAACGACAACACGTTGGTCTTTCATTACCTGCTTGTGAGCATATTCAACTTGACCTTGTGTGCTAAAAGGCAATTCAACAACAAATTCACTGCCGATACCTAAATCACTAGTAACAGAAATCGTTCCTAGCATTAGCTCTGTTAAGCTTTTACAAATCGATAAGCCTAAACCAGTACCACCGTATTCACGGGTGATTGAGCCTTCAGCTTGAATGAATGGGTTAAAGATTTCACGAAGCTGTGCTTGTGTCATACCCTTGCCGTTGTCTAATACGCTAAAACGCAGGGTGTAGTGATCAGTGGTGTTTTGAGCCACCTCTACCGAGATTTTAACGTGGCCTTTATGTTTATCATCAGTACTAGTGAACTTAATTGCATTACTGCATAGGTTATAAAGTACTTGGCGAACACGCACCGTATCGCCAATCAAATTTGTAGGGATATCTGGCGCAATTGCCAGCTCTAATTCAAGGTCACGCTTTTTGGCCACCGATGATAAAACACGAGCGACCTCTTCAATGGTGTCTGACACTGAGAAAGGAATATTATCGATATTCAGTTTACCTGCTTCGATTTTCGAGAAATCGAGAATGTCATCTAATATGCCTAATAAAGAAAATGCAGAATCACGAATAATTGTACTTAATCTGTGCTGCGCACCATCAAGCTCAGTTTGGCGAAGTAAGTCAATGGTACCGATAACCCCGTTCATAGGGGTACGAATTTCATGGCTCATGGTTGCTAAGAAAGTCGTTTTAGTTTCGTTTGCCTGCTCTGCTTTTAAAGTTGCTTGCTCAAGTGCGATTGTTCGATTATATACTTCATTTTCTAGACCGCTTTGAAGTTTCTGTAAATCAGCCTGTGCAGCTTTGTTTTCTGTAATGGCTGATTGCACTTTGTTAAGTAGCAAATTGATATGTTTGGCTACAGAGCTTAATCCAAAGTCTAATTCTTCGGTTACACGGGTTTGGTAATCTGCATTTTCTGTAATTGCCCTTAATTCTTTGCTCAAAGAGTTACTGCTTTTACTAAATCGTTTATTAATAAAAATACTTAGCGCGAAGGATAAAATAATTAAGGCTAGAAGAGTTAAAACAGCAAGGCCGATAGAAACTACTGATGATCCTGCTATTGGCTGCTCAATTGGGTGTTGTTTTACAATAAGCTCGCCAACAGGTTGATCATTAAATTCTAGAACGGTGTGAATAAGTGAACTTTGTTCTAGTTGCTGGGTTACTTTACTTGGCTCTATGAGCACTTTGTTATTAGCATAAACCAGTGAAACGTCACCATTGAATTCGTATCTATATAAGTAGTAATCAAAACCACTTTCAAGAAGTAATGCTAAATCTAAAACTTCCTTTACTTTATCTTGGCCAGGCATAGTCAATGCGCTGACAAGTGGAGATGTGAGTTGAGTTGAAAGTTGTTGAGCTGTTAATTGAGGCTGTTCTATCTTTTGTGGTGTGTTACTGGTTGGATAAAAAGAGTAAGCAACAACCGCAAGCAGGGCGATGACAAGGTTCGTGATAATAAAAAGCGGTAATAAGCCTTTTACTGGTGAGTTCGATTTACTTGGCATTTTTTTATCCAACAGTTTAAACAGCAATAGAGAGCATATTCTTATTATTAGGTAATCCTACCATCAATGAAGAAAAATTCACCACGTTTTTAACATAGGTAACTCTTTTATGATGAGGGTCAACTCAAATGGATAAACTTGTCGATTAAATAAGCTAAAAACTATTAAAAACAGCAATCTTGATTGAAAACTGTGCAAACAGTTAGAATCCTCAAAAAAAAGTTGACTTGAGAGGGCAAAACCCGTTTAATACGCCGCACGCCCAGACAGCAACAACCAAATTTGTTGCTCATAAAAGCGTTTGAAATTTGCCCAGATAGCTCAGTCGGTAGAGCAGAGGATTGAAAATCCTCGTGTCGGTGGTTCGATTCCGCCTCTGGGCACCATTATTTATATATTGGTGTTTAATTTATGATAAAACATCAGTATCGTGCATAGCACACAGTTTTAGTGTGCCGACTTAGCTCAGTTGGTAGAGCAACTGACTTGTAATCAGTAGGTCATCCGTTCAACTCGGATAGTCGGCACCATTTATTTAAACATCAAGCTTCTAGCTTTTTGTTATGCCCAGATAGCTCCGTTGGTAGAGCCATTGGGAATTGCATTGAAAATCCTTGTTGATATTCTGCATAAAACTAAATTTTTGCCCAGATAGCTCAGTCGGTAGAGCAGAGGATTGAAAATCCTCGTGTCGGTGGTTCGATTCCGCCTCTGGGCACCATTATTTATAATCTCAAAGTGATTAAGTGCACAACGCACACGATTTTAGTGTGCCGACTTAGCTCAGTTGGTAGAGCAACTGACTTGTAATCAGTAGGTCATCCGTTCAACTCGGATAGTC
>NZ_JABVXF010000061.1 GCF_013349995.1 Pseudoalteromonas sp. 0303 | reverse complement strand
GGGCTAGTTTTGACGATGAATTCAGGGCTGAGCTTATCTTTGGTTAATACTTGTTAACAAAGTATGCTCTCACCCTGACCTCATCTCCAACACTATGTCCAAATGTGTCATTAACTTGTTTAAAGTGATCGATGTCGATCATAATGAGCAAATACTCGGGCACATCTGTATTAGATTCGATATCAAAATTTTCTATATATTCTGTTAGTGCACGTCTATTACCTAACTTAGTCAATGGATCAATTTGGATTTTATTCTTAAGTATTGTATTTGTTTTTTCAAGTTTGTTTTTATATTTTCTTATAGAGACATAACGTCGAACAAGTAAATATAAGACAAAAAAGCTGATGAATGAAAATAAAATTAGAAGTGTATTTGAAAGTTCTTTTTCTTGTAATCTAACAGACTGAAGATCATTTTGAATTTTTAGCATTTCTATTTCATTATCTTTTAACCTCGTTTGATAATCTTCATGAATTTTAGTAACTTCCCGGGCTCTTTCACTAAACATCAACTCTATATATTTTTTATAGTAACTTTTGATTTCAATTAAAGCGCTATAGTGTTCTCCTGCGAGTTCATATGCATTACTTAAACTATACTGCTGTTGAATCATTGCTTTAAAATTATCTTGTTTTTCGAAGCTGTTTTTCGCTTCCGTTAGTAACTCAATGGCAGTAGCGTAATTACCCAACTCTATTTCAATATGTCCTAAGTTGGAGCGGCAATAGTGAAGTACCGAGTTAACGCCGTGTTTAATTGACTCATCAATGCACTCTTGAACCTCAAGCTTTGCTTCTTTGATCCTCTTTGCCTGTAATAACATTCCTGAGAGGTTGTTTTTAACGTTTAGAATTAAGCTAATTGACCCTGTCTTTGATGCGCTCTCTTTAGCAAGGTAAAGCGCTCTAATTGCTTCATCATTTTTACTTAAATTTTTTAAAAATAGTGATCTCATTATCAAAAGAGAAGTTTTCAATTGCGCATTTTCTCTTTGTTCATCATTATAAATTTTAAAAGCCAGGTCATTGATTTCTAAGCCCTTGGAGAAATCTTCAATTTGTAAATATATTATAGAGATATTAGAGTATATTTTTATTAACCAATCTTCAGTATGGTAACGCTCTAAAGCTTCTAATGCCTGAAAATAGTCTTTTAATGCACCGTTATTATCACCATTATTTTGCTTTGTAATAGCTCGTAAGTTATAGAGCCGACCAACTAAATGATTAAAGTTAATCTTAATTGCTGGTTCTAATGTCTCGTCAATGATATTTTTAACTAATTTATTGTTTCCATCATGTATTAAGTTGAAGTTAGCATTTTGGTAATTAGCTTCTAACTTCAACCAAGTTACATTTACTTCCTGTGCATATTTTTTTAATTCTTCAATAGCTTTTCTTTCTTCACTAGTTGAAGATAAAGCCCTATGAATTAGGATTTTTAAAATATAGTATTTGGCATTTATTGTCGGTGAATTTTCCCAATTTTTTGATGCTTTCCAATTGTTCAGTTGCTTAAGGGTTTGTAATGGATTCTTTTTGTATTTATCTTCGGCTTCTAATAATTGTAAACCTAAAGGAGTAGTTTTTAGTGATGAAAATGGATGTATCTCTTCTGGATAAGTTAGTGCTTGTAGTGGGTAGATCAGAATCACTAAAAGAGTAAAATATAGAAAAATTTTTTTTAGACAATATGCCATATAGTCCCCTTGAATAGGACCTTGTAATGTTTTAATTGAAAAAATTGACAAGGGCCTTATGACTTAACATACAAATTATATACAATGAATCCTCTATTTGGGAAACTGTTTAAGTTAAATAAGAAGCATCGCCCGACAAAGCGGTTAGTAGCCACAATAGCGCTTCTTACTAAATACGTCTACAGGAGTGGTGAGAGTTTAAATTTATTGGTTCTATGCTTGTCCAGAAATGATACCCTTAACCGACTTCAGCTCTGAAAAAATAGCAAAACCAATATCATTCATTTCCTGTTTACTGGTCCCAACCCTTTTTTAATTAGCTCAGGATAAGGCATTAGAAATACGTTTAAAGCCTTTTGGATTTTATTTCTAATACCTTTCAATGACATATGCAACGAATAACTACTTACAATTTACAGCTTATTTCTAATTAAAAGGCGAGAAAAAGAGTAAACTTGAATTTAACCTTTTTTAAAATGTTTCTGCTTGTAGGGTTTTAAAACCAAGCCCAATTATTAAAATTGGACTTAGTGAAAGGTGTTATGGTGCAACTGATTCGGTTTTTGTGCACCCCTCCCCTTCTAGGTTCCAACCTGCAGGGCAAGTATTAGTGCTTGGAGCTTCAACAGTTTTACTACACTGCTCCCCCCCTGATAAAGTATAATCTGCGAGGCAAGAGTAAGTTACAGGTGTAGATGTAGAACTAACGCAGCTAGTTCCATTCAATGTCCCACCAGCCGTACATAAGTAAACTAAACTCGCATTCTCTCTCTTATTACATTTCGACCCTGACAAACTATATTGTGACGGGCAAGAGTAACTCACAGCTGTAGATGAAGAGCTAACGCAGGTAGTGCCATTTAATGTACCACCAGCCGAACATGAGTAAATCAAATTCTCTGAAATCTTTTGATAACATATTGTACCACTTAGAGAATAACCGCTATCACAGTAGTATATTTCGTTTGTTTCTTCTAGCCTCGTACACCCTCCAGGACCTAAACTATATCCAGATGGGCACTTAAGAGTAATTGGTGTGTTTTCGGTCTTAACACACTTAACTTTTGAAGCTGAAAAGATATCATTTGGATCTTCTCTATAAGTCACAATGCTATAACCCGCGTCGCATTTATTCTTAACTGGCTGTGGATACATCCCCCAACCTACATCATCACAGCTTGTTTTGTCACTATTGAGTTGCCAACGAGGTTCATCACAATAAGGTATCGCGGCTCTTTCTGACGTTCTAGTACAAACCCCTTCGTCCAATAAGTAGCTAGTAGGACATGATTGAATTACGTTTGAAGTTGTCAATATCATGCATTTGTTATTTGTCAGGGTAGAACCTGCAGGACATGACGTGTTTGCATTTTTTTGAATATCTTTAAAACAGCTGCTTCCTGAGCGCGTATATCCAGCCGGGCATGATGAACTTGCTGGCGAGCTCGATGAACCTAGACATAAACCATTTGAGTATGTGGTACCAACTGGGCAATTTTTAGTTGCATCAATTTGAGTATCTTTATAACAACTACTTCCTGAGCGCGTATATCCAGCCAGGCAAGATGAGCTAGCAGGCGAGCTAGATGAACCCATACATGCACCATTTGAATACGTTGTACCTGCAGGGCAGTTCTTAGTGGCTTCTACAGTATATGTTTTAGAGCAATCACCAGAATTTGTACTATATGCATAACCTGAAGGACACACTTTAATTGCTGGTTCAGTTGAAGTTTTATAACATATTTCCCCTGATAAAGTGTAGCCTTCAGGACATGTTGCCCCTTTGACACTTAGAGTTATGGTATAATTTGCAGCTCCTGATGATCCAACTACCCCTGGGTAAATTGGAATATCTAGACCGCCAGCTGAGTTAACAGCCTTATCAAATTGAACAGTTTGCCCTTTTGTTACAGTATTTCCATTTACTACGACAGAGCTTGGTGCGTTACTATGTAACTTAAATGTGATCTGCTGTTCACCAAAAGCCTTATTTCCATCCAAGGTGTATAATGTTGGTACCTTTATTATTGTAAACGGTTCATCAGCTTTACTACTCAGTAAGCTATTAGAGGATAAGGTGTTTACAGGCTCAACATTTACTGTGGTTTCAGCTTTAGTGCTGAAAGATATATATACCAAGGCTAGCAGTAATAGTTTACGAAATAGCATTTTAGAACCCAAAGTAAGTTGTTATTCTAAATAGAATTCCTTTTTGAATTTGGTCCAAATTTGAAAATCTATTAAGTTGAGATTATTAATTTACTTGAAATGGATTTCAGAAATGCCTGAAAAAAATCTATTTTTGACAGATAATTTAGGGAAAGTGGAGTTAGTTTTTACAGCTGAAGGTTTGATTTTCCGATTCTCGAACCAAAATAGTGGTTCTGCTAGGTGACAAAACTCCGACATGACATACTACCATTAGCAGTCTAAGTATTCACTACAACGCCATTGCGTGCTTGAAATAAAAACAGATTTGAAAAAAGACTGATGATTAATACTAATAACAGCTGAAATCTTTACTCAGTTTTTCCAGTTAAGAAATGAACCCAACCTTTCCATTCTCTTTTGTAATGAAGGTTTGGATTTGATGGTATATTAGCAGGTCTACCACCCTCTTTACTTAATTCCCTAAATTGTGTCATCGTCTCAACGCCCAATGTCCGAGCAATTCGACAAGCTTCATGAAACTCAACGAATCGTCCACAACCAGGTGAGTTTTTAGGAGCTAAAACTTCTGACCATTTACAGCCATATACATTAGGTGGGCGCTTAGGCATAGACACTGGAAATTCATCACCTTCACTGGCCTCAAGCCATTCTTTAATTGAGGATAACTTTTTCTCTCGAGCATATCTTGCTGCTTCTGTAATTGATACGTATTTATCTTGGGACATTTGTTTAAAGTGTCTGACACATATCTTTTAATTCTACGATCAATTTTTAAAATTTTAAACATTATGAGTTTTTAAAATTCTAATATCATCTATCCCTCGTATTTCTTCTTTCTATCGAGCTTTTAGTTAAGAAGAGCTGTACAAGTGTGTTTTGAAAAAATATACCACCTTTCCTAGACTACAATATCATCTACAAACGACTCCATCGCCATCGCGATCATTCATATACGGATAGGCTGGGTGACCACTATAGACAGGCGTTATTTTATGGTTTCTTGCTTCTTTGCAGCTAATTTTACCATTTTGGTTATCATCATAAATTGACAAGGCACCAGTTGGATAGGACGTATCATAAGTAGTAGGCTGCAAAGATTTAACTTTGCTGTGGTTTACCATATCCGTACTAGTACAGTTCATCAGTACAGAGCTTAATGCGTGATATTCATTTAAATCTATACTCAATTTATATTTTTGCTTAACTTGAACAATGCGATTTACGAACCAGCATTTATTTTTTTCTGGCAACCACTCACCGGCATCAAAGCCGTACTTACCTGTTTTACTACATCGATTAACTTTAGGTGAAGCAAGCGTTAAATTCAGTAAGTCAGAGGCGAAGGCTTTTCTTATACTGACAGGAGCTGAGCACAAGCCTGAGTCATGAGCCTCAGAAGTGGCAACAATGTGTTCTATATCGGTTTCGGAATCTGATTCAAAATAGCTACCTGTATATGGTCCATAAACTTGCCCATTCATACTTGCAACAATGGCATCTTCTACATTCTGGTCATAATCATAATCCGTCTTTTTATCATACGCAGAGCAACGATTTTCATCTTTAATAATCAACCCTTGCCAACTTTCATATGCTGGGCCGCCTTGGTTCCCTCCGCCACTTACATCAAGTACTTTGCTGGGCAAAATAAATGACAACCCAAACAATATGGCGAATTTGTTCATGCAAAAATCCTTTATTTTCTTTAATAACCCCACAAATTTGGGGTTTATACGAATCATAAATGCTGACCTGCTGATTTATCAAATTTAAATTTTTTCAAAAATGCGCGTTTTTAAACATCCTGTATCGTTACTTTTGAAATTCAAATTTGGAGAAATGCATGAAAACTTTAAAACGTCACCTATTAATCGCGATCACTGTAATAACAGTTTCAGCATGTTCTAGTAACGGTATCCATGAAAAAATTGAACAGATAGAAGTTGCTCACCAAAAGCAAGTTGATAAAAAAAACGAGAAAATGGACCAACTCATTAATAGTATTCCAGATTGGTACTTAGATGTACCACAATCTGACTCAACAGGTGTATTTGGCGTTGGATACGGTTCATCAAACAAACCTCCTTTTGCATTAAAAGCAGCCGAGCTCAGAGCTAAATTTGATGTAGCAAAAAGCTTTAAACAACTTATCTCTGGCCAAGAGCGTTCATATGAAAACCAGACTCTAGATTCAAACCTTGAGACTCAAATTAATATGCTTATTGATTCAATTGTCGAAGAAGTTAGTGTTGCCGGTGCGCAGAGAGTAAAGCGTGAATTGTATAATGTTGCTGGAGTAGCAAATGCATATGTTCTTGTAAAAATGCCTTATGAAGAATATAACAGAGCAATACAGTCTTTGCGTGCTAAAACAGTAGAAGAGAAAGTGTCTGTTGCATTCGATGAACTTGAAAAGCGACTGCAGAATAGAAAGAGCGATGAACAAAATGCAATTCAAGCCACTCACCAGCGTGATGTTGAGCTTAAAGAGCTTGAAATCAAAAAAGAGGTAGAGCTACGAAAAGCTGAGCAACCTCAAAATAAAAAGTAATTTTTTAAAAATATTAGATTTTTTTTTGCCTCTATATGTTGCGTATATCTGTACATTATTAAGCATACATATGGAGGCTTTTATGTTTACAAACCTGAATCAATACTCAAAATATCAAAACTCAAAGTGGTTTATCATTGCCATTTTACTTTGCTCTATTTTATCAATAGTTTATTTGCAATTACGTCATCCCGCTGACAACTCTAGTGTAGAGCCAACTTTTGACTACTCAACTATTATCGATCACTTTAATGGCAAGCTTAACCAAGGTACATTTCTGTTCTCTGAACCGGTTACTTGGAACGGCCAATTTATTCCTGTTGAGAGTTATGCTGGAATAAAGCTTAAAAGTTTAAGCAGCGAGTATGCTGATGGTTTAGTTTTATATTGGCTTCATCGTATAAAGTTTGCCTCTACTAAAGAGGCTGGTGTCATAAAAGACAGTTTTGAGGCTGTAAAATCATTACCTTATGACATCAGCGAAGCTAATTTAGAATTCTTAGATTGTAGCCTGACTGAAAAATGTGATTATAAAAAACTTATAAATAACTTCAGCAACTCAGCTTGGGTACCATTTTGGGCAATGAAGGCAGATATTGAGCATGTTAAGAGCAAAAGTGATGAACTAAATGAGCTTAACATTTCTGCTGTTAGTGACTTAGAGTTTTTCGAGCTTCGTAACAATGCCGGTCATTTTGAAATCATACCACCAGCACTTGCTGACTACCTAATAACCATACCTTTTTATCTAAATTGCGGAACCAACAATCAAAAGCTTTTGATGTACTTATACGAGGTCAAAACTAGGTTTCCCCAGCTAAGCACGATAGTTGATGAGTTCATGAGTATGGCTTCAGCTAACCAGTGCGAGTTAGTGTAGGAGAGGAATAAAGATTCATACTAAAAGCTACTATCAAGTCCAAATCAAGCTACAACTGAATATTAAAGTATCATACTCTTGTAACTCTCTTCTGGACATTTTCGATTTAGGAATGGCTGCGTATCGATTGCGATCGCAGCCATTTTAGTATGATATTTTAATACTCTCTCACAGTAAGTTGGCAATAGATAGATGCTTTATACTGGATGTCTTTAACTTAGCTGCTTTATACTGTTATTACTTAAAGTTCTAGTTTTGGTTATCAGCTAAAGACTTAATAGCTTTTTTGATAGAAAACGGCCTCAACTCATCGTTAGAAAAGTGAACTTTGAAGCAAGGGTGAGTTGCCCAAGCTCCTTCTACATGGCGCTTTTCATATGTGACACTGAAGCCTGTTATCAACCTGCCATTTAATTCATATCCGGGCGAATTATCACAGTACCGTTCAAAAACATCTTAAAGACTCAAAGAGTTCGCCATTCTGTATTGTACCCTCTGGTGACAGCTCTACAAATACTTGCTCTTAATGATCAAGTTATTATCGTTAACCTAATTGCTGTCATCACGCAATATAGTTTCATACTGAGCAGGGCTGCAGCTCTGGTGTTTTGGTTTGGAAATTTGGAGCTGGGAAAGAAAGATTCATACTGGACTTAGGTAACAGCTTATATTCTTGCTCGATTCAAATTATAAAGTTTCATACTAAACCTGAAATATTTACCACCTTAACGAAACAAAACAGTGAAAAACTAAAACAAACTACTTGTTTCGTAGAACAAGCAACAAGAACTGGTAAAGTTATACTGCTACAAGTTGCCTCCTAGCAGTATGAAACTTTATTGTTCACCCACAACAGTTGATTTTTAACAAAAAAATAAGCAAGGCACGCCTTGCTTTTTCCTTACAAATGTCACTGCCGCCTCCTGTATCTAGGTAGTTCTAAGCAACCAAAGTACTAACTAACAACAGACAGGTAATAGCTGTCTGTTGTTATCTTATTCGAATTTTCTTTTTTTTCTATGCGTGTAACCGGTTGAAGTGTACACACCTACCTTTGCGGTGCTTAAGGACTTCTCAATCGACTCCCTTAATCCATCCATTAATCTTACTTCCTCACTAATCTTCAAGTAATCAGCAATCGTATCGGCAAATTCTTCTATTATTTGCGCGGGCTTGGAAATACCAAATTTATCACCAAAATCAACGAGCTCGGCGTGAGATGGCCACACTCGATTACCATTAATTTTTAATGCAGATTCATCTGCGATATCTGGATAAATTGGAGTGTGTGTGATGTCATATGGGGGTGCAACAGTTACAGCGGCCATCATGCCATCATAAGTTAGCGCGAAGTTTTTTAAGTGAGCGTCGCCATTGCCAATCAACATGCAAAACACAATGTATGAGTACATCGTTCTTAATTCACGCGGGTTACCCCCTGTGTATTTTGCTGTAAAATTCATTACATTTTCATAGCTTGACTGATATTTAGCTTCCTGAGTATTTGCAGAACCCATTAGCACAGTGAAGTCTTCAACCCCAATTTTTCGCTTTGGCTTTATATCAAACCGCTTTACAGCGTAGGTTCTCAAATCCTGACTTAAGTAACTGGCTGGTGGTTTTAAGCCGCACGCCTTTGCTGCTTGCATACACACAAACTCATTTACCGTGAGTAGCGGAAAATCATCGTCGAATGTTTTCACAATGTATTCATCTGTTTGAACTGTAGCTCTTTCCCCTGTGTCATTTGTCGCAGTTGCAGGAATGAGCACCTTGGGCTGCATTCCAGAAGCTACACCATGTAAATAATAACGATCTAGGAGGCTCGCAAAAATACCATCTTTACCTTTATAAGTAAGTACGTCCTCAAGGCCAATCGGCTCCGCTTTCGCTTGAGTAATATTGCTACCGTAGGCCAAGTGTCCTATTGCGTTACTAAATTGAAGCGCCAACATATACATATCATCAAACCTAATATCCTTATTTGCTTTGATAAGCCGTTCGTATAGGTAGGCACGAATTGCCCCTTCCGGCAAATTTTGAGTAAAAATTGGGTGCAATGAACCATGATTAAAAACCTTTTTTTCAACAGGCATTGTTAAGCTAATTCTATTAGCTGATGAGTATGTAAATCGATGCTCTGCGGGTTTTTGTAAAATCCCTGCATTTTCACCAAATGACTTAACACCAATTGTCTTAATTTGATTAGGGTAGTGTGCGTTTTTATTTTTCATTACTATCACCCGAATTTTTAAATAACAAATCAACGAGTGAATCTAATTCATCCATACCTGGTAATACTGCTGGTTTTTTCTTTGCTATTGCAGCGCTAGAAGAGTGATATGTTGCCCTTTCCTCATTCTCTGGGTAATTCTTATCATCGGGCATATAACTATATTCATCATCGTTTACCCAGCCGCTCGTTCCTTTGATTATGTCAATCTTTAAGTTCAATAATGATAAGTACTTAAGGAAGTACTTTAGACCCCCATCAAAAACACCGTTTTCCATTTGTGAGATTTGTCTACGGCCTATGCCGAGTATTTTACAAACGTCTGCCTGAGTCAGCTCTTGAGCTTTACGCGCCTTTTTTAAGATTTCACCATCATATAGCTTCATACGTTCACCTAACTCACCTGCAATGTTACTACACTATAACAAACCAACTAAGGGTTACTATATAGTAACCTCAAACCATAATGAGACTATATAGTAACATACCGATTAAATGGTACCATATAATAACATTAGTGTATTTTGCTCTAATATAATAACAAAATACTTGAGCGTTATTATATAGTAGCAGTGAGGGCAAGGCTAAACGCTGGGGTCTTTTTTAGCGGTATGTCACTAACTTGCTAATATAGTTAATACAAAGTGGTTAATCTATGAGGTTATTTCAACAAGAAAGTCACTTGGTAAGTATTAGTCAATACCTCGAACACTTGGATATTTGATGCCAGTAGATTCAGCAAGCTCTATTGTTATATTGCGTTCAAGCGGAAACTGCTCTTTGACTTGCAGCACATCTTGCCGCCACTCAAGCAAGTAGAACATGGATAGGTCAAGATCGGATAATGAGTGGTGTGTTCGTTTGGATTTATAACCAAAGACTCGATGTACACGACCATCGGATGGCGCATCATAAGCCGTTAACCAAGTCTTATAATCCTGATACTCGCCTGTACCACGCCCTTCATTAATCCTCTTACGATACTGCACCTCAGTATGGCCAATCTTCCTAGACATATTATACCACTATAACTTATTGAAAATTCAGCATAGCTAGAGTGAAAGTGTGATGCAAGCACCTCAGAGTCAAACTATATACTTTCTAAATGACTTAACTATCTGAAAATATAAAATTAAAGATCGCGCTCAATTCTCATCATTAACTTTGAAGATAGGTTTTCTTCTTCAGTTCAGCACGAAAAAATCTCTATGACATGATGTTACTACTTTAAATAAGTAGAGCAAGGCAAGAACATGGCATCAGCAAATCTAAAAGTTCAAGAAACAGAAAAACCCACAGAATGGCTTAACACTATTCTGCCTGCATACGATGATTTAGGTAATCCAAACTTTTTGGACTCTAATGGTGATCTTGTTGAAGGTATTTATAGCGGTGTGCCAAATTCTGTTTACCACGAATTAGATGCTCATAGCTCATCTCTGATTAAAGAGTTAGCGAAAAACACACCAGCTCATGTATTTCGTCAATATTTTTCTAATGAGGAAAGAAAACGAACTGCTGCACAAAGAAACACTCTTGATACTGGCACTTATGGTCATGAGTTAATATTAGAGCCAATTGGTTTTTATGATCGTTATTTCCGTGTACCTCTTGCCATTGAGTATCCTACAGCGCTTCACACAAGTGCTGAGCTAAAGGACGCATTAAAAGCCGCAGGTCAAAAGGTCTCAGGCACTAAATCAGAGTTAGTTAAGCGCTTGTTAGATGCTAAACCAAACAGCCTAATTTTTGATGATTTGATTGCGAAATCCATAATAAAAGGCGCTGGAGTCAAAGCCTACAACGAAGCTGTAAAAATGGTGGAAGATAATAAGTGTTCTAGCCTATTAGCTGCTTTCAACGATGGAGCGCTTTCACACATAACCCATAAGACACCAATAGATGGTTTAGTCTGGGATGACGCCCATAGAATTTTGGATACATTCAAATCTCACGCTAGAGCTAAGCGATTAATTTCAAATGGTTTTGCGGAACTTACTGTAATAGCGCGAGATCCTGACTCTGGATTAATGCTTAAAGTAAAATTCGATTACATTAACAAGCATGCAATTGCCAGTGATGTTAAGTCTACTCGTTCAGCCAATCCAAATAAGTTTAGATTCCAATGCCGAGACCTTCGATATGACGTTCAAGAGAGTTTCTATAAGTATGTTGCGAATTTAGCAGGTATTCCCGTTAAATTGTTTGCTTTTATCGGTGTTGAATATTTAGAGGCTGATATATGCGAGGTTTTTGAGTTGAAACGTACCCGCCAGATGATTGCTCATAATGACATGAAGAAAGCAATTGCAACTCTTAAAGAATGTTTAGATAGCGAAAACTGGTATGGATACACCAAAAACGATGAGGTCGTTGTTATTGACTGGTAATAAGCGCGATTTTTTAAATCAAATATTCTTATTACATATCTAAGTTCAACGGTGAGCGTTATGAGTTTATCACTTCAAGAATATCAAAATTTATTGTATGGAAAATTAACAGCATGCAAAGGCCAGTTTGATGCTTATCTTTACGAAAATGGTTATAAGCTTGACTTTAATACAGAGCTAAACTACGTCTATCAAATCGTTATGTCTGGATTAAACGTAGAATACAGCTTCCCTTACACTCCAGTTGAGTCCGTAATCAGTTCATTTTTAAAAGCTGCAAAAATAGGCCTTTCACTTTGCCCTACTGAGCAGCTTTGCTTTTTAAAAACTGAATATAGTGAATCATCAGGCCAATATGTGACTCAATTAGGATTAGGCTACAAGGGAATTCTTAAACTTGCTTACCGTTCTGGAAAAGTAAAACAAATTAATGCGAATGTTTTTTATGAAAAAGACAATTTCCAATACAACGGTGTAAATTCAAAAGTTACCCACACTACAACCGTTCTATCTAAAGCAATGCGTGGACAATTAGCCGGTGGCTATTGTCAAACTGAGCTAATTGATGGTTCTTTTAAGACTACAGTCATGCCTCCTGAGGAGATTTTAGCTATTGAAGAGCAAGGTAAGGCGATGGGTAATGAAGCGTGGCTTTCAGTACATGTGGATCAAATGAGGGAGAAAACCCTTATTAAACGTCACTGGAAGACCCTCTGCCCTTGTATTTATAGAGATAGTGTTATGAATGACCCAATGTTGTTTGATGATCAAGATTGTCAGCACAGTTCCAATCAGCAAGCTTATGAAGAACAATTCGAAAGTGCTTATTCACGCGAGGCGTACTAATGTTATCAGTTCAAATTGAAAAGCTAATCAAATCTGCTTCAGACAATATTAAACAGTGGGAAACATTGTTCAACTTGGCTTCACATTCTCATTATTCCGCTTTGATTAAAGAGTGCGCCCTAGATGACGTTGTTGCGACAATTAAAGATGTGGATATGTTGATCGGCTCTCTGAGTCCTGAGCTGCTTAACCTAGTAAACATAAGAGTTAGGAAACATCCCTACACTACTGCATATTGTCTGTTTCCTGCACTAAATACAGATAATGTAATTGCCTACCTTGAAACTCAAGGTATTGTAAAAAGCTATGAACTTGCAGTGGTTTATCACGGCAAGATCATTATAAATTGAACTTATAGAATATGTAGTGATCAGATCAAGGCATAATAATCACCTTGGTCACG
>NZ_JABVXF010000060.1 GCF_013349995.1 Pseudoalteromonas sp. 0303 | reverse complement strand
AGTTAGTTGCCTAACTACGGATTGTGCATGATCATTCTGATCGGTCAACTGATCAACTTCTTAACTGATCAGCATTAGCCTTATGGCGCTTTTTTTGTGAAATCTGCCATCTCTAAATAATTGTTGATACCGGCTATTTTGTCACTCGCGTGGTGATTAACATACACCACGGTGCTGGTGCCTGCAGCACAGATTTTTTCTATTAGTAATAACACGCGTTGCCTATTCGCTTCATCTAGGCCTAAGCAAGGTTCATCAAGGATCAATAAATTAGGGTGTTTAACCATAGCCCGAGCAATCAACAATAAACGCTGATCACCAAAAGACAGCTGGCTAAATGAACTGCTTTGCTTGTCACTTAATCCTAATAACGCTAACCAATTTTTGGCTATGGCAAGTTGCTTATCGGTGGCTTTTTGGTAAAGACCAATGCTGTCATAAAAGCCCGAAACAACCGTATTGAGCGCAGTGATACTCACCCGATAATCCATATGTAGCGCGTTAGAAATATAACCAATGTGTTGTTTAATTTGCCAAATACTCTCACCGCTTCCGCGCTGGTAGCCAAACACCTTGATATCATTGTTGTAACACTGCGGGTTATCACCAGTGATAAGGTTCAGCAAACAAGTTTTACCTGAGCCATTTTTACCTGTTAACTGCCAATGTTCGCCTTGGTTAATTTGCCAGTTTAGTTTTTCAAAGATAGCCTCGCCGCCATAACTCACTGCTGCGTTATTGAGCCTAACCAGCATAGAATCTGTGAGCGGAGGCGCTTGATGGTCAATATCAGCATCAGGTATTTGTAACTGAGTATGAGTGAGATGCAATAGCTTGAGTAAATCATCGCGCTGCTCAGGTGAAGGCTTCGCTAATTGCTCTGTGACATGACCCTCTTTAACGTAGGCGTAATGATCAACAAAGTCAGGGATCTCAGTTAAGCGATTAAGCACAAAAATAAGGGTCGTTGTTTTGCTAAGCTCTGCGAGTAGCTGATTAAGCCCAGCCATTGCCATGACATCTAAGCCATCAAAAGGCTCATCAAGCACAAGTAAATCTGGTCGACCTATTATGGCTTGGATCAGCATCAGTTTGCGGGTTTCACCGGTCGATAAATCGCGAAATGCCTTGCTAAGTTTGTCACTAAAATCAAATAGGCTTATTAACTGCTGTAGCAAATCACTATCAAGCTGTTGCTCGTCTCGACCTGCAATAATTAACTCATAAACCGTACTCGAAGGCGTAACGCCATCAATAATATCATCTTGATCTTTAGTTAGCTCAGCCGCAAGGAGCTGCTTTTGGCTGTCTGGCGAAACCAATGCTATACGCTCAAAGCTATTCTCATACTGGCCTTTTTCTATTTTCGCAAAACCGGCAATGGCAGCTGCCACGGCCGATTTACCTGCCCCATTCGCACCAAGTAAAACCCATTGCTGCAATGACGAGACATTGATATTGAGATCATCTAAATAATAAACGTCATTGCCCAGCCCCTTTAGGCTAGCTTTAACATTAACCAACTGCACTTGTTGCACTTTGAATCCTCATTCTAAGTTACCGTTAGCTTGACGTTACCGTATTCGATAAAAAATTAAAAATCGTTTAAACCTTTTTTGAACACAGCTGCGACTAAGGTATAAAAGGTCATCAACAGGAAACACACAATGAAAAAATTACTTTGTGTAGCAGCTATAGGCTTAGCACTAACAACAACATACGCAATGGCAAAAGACTCACGTGAACTAAATCACAACTTTGCTGTGAGTGGCGCAAGCCAGCTTGATATTGATTTTCCGGTGGGCAGCTTAGAAGTCGAAAGCTATGACGGTAGCGAAGTCGTCGTTACAGTTCGCATTGAACCAAAAAATGACAATAGCTGGTTCAGCTCTGATGTCGATTTATCAGATATTGAATTAAGCCACTCGCAAAGTGCCAGCTCACTTAGCTTAAAGCTAGATAATGACGACATTCAACAAAACTGGCATGTAAAAATGCCTAAATCGATGGCAATTGATGTTGAACTTGGTGTTGGCGATATTGAAATTAACGACGCAAGTAATTCAGTTGAGATTGAGCTTGGTGTGGGCGCGGTAAGAATTGATAGCGCGCTTGATGACTACAAACGTATCGAGCTTGATACAGGTGTGGGCGACACTAAAATACGTGGCTTAAAAAATGACGGTAACACTAGCCGTAAAGTGGTTAGCTCGCATTCAAGCTATCGTGGCAATGGCCAATACGATATTGAAGTCGAAGTGGGTGTTGGCGACATTAAAGTAACAAACTAATTTAACGCTTTGGTTATCCCTGTGAGCTCTCAGTAAATAAAATGCTGAGAGCTTTTTGCACTGAATCCAGCGTGATCGGTTTGTAAACGTGCAAGTTTGCTCCAAGTTCGTATACTCGTTGTAAATCATCATTCGATGTATTGGCTGTCACCACCAAAATTGGCACCTGCTGCCCCTGCTCATTACGAATAATATCAATCGCTTTAAAGCCATCCATAACTGGCATATTTAAATCCATAAAAATTAAATCGTAATGCTTATCTGACGCTTTATCTGTAGCAATTAAACCATTTTCCGCCACATCAAAGCTGTAATTTAAATGGCTAACCATGCGCCCTAAAATGGTGGCGTTGAGTGGGTTATCTTCCACAATTAAACAATGTAAAGCTTTCGGCAGCGGCGCTGGCATTGCTGATTTAGGCGTGCTTTCTAGTTCTAAATTAATTAACACTTTCACACCTTGTGGCTCAGCATTAAGAAATTGGATTTCTCCTTTTAATGCTTTCACAATGTGCATAACTCTAAGCAGTCCCGTTTTTAAGCCTTGAAAGTGTTGCTCTGAGTCATTTTCGTAGCTAAGTAAATCTGTCGGCGGCTTTTCAAAGCCTTTACCGTTATCTTGTATTTCCATTACAAAGTGCTGCTCACCTTGGCATGCAGCGGTTACGGCAATACGGCCTTGGCTTGGAGTAAATTTAACGGCATTGTTAATGATTTCAGCAACGATTTGCGTCAACCTTGCATGGTCAGTGCTCACCTCTTTATCGAGTGAGTCAGCTAAGTTCACGCTCAAGGTAATACCTTTATCGTTACAGGCATATTCATAGGGTGAGATAGCTTGCTTTAATGTTGATAACAAATTACTGCTAGTAAAACTTAACTGCCATTCACCCGAGGTTAGCTGCTGTAAATCCATTAATTCGTCTAGCATGGCCACCAGCCTATTAACGCAATAAAGCGCCTGCTGTTTAGTCAGCTGCTGACTGTCGCTGATATCAAGCGCTTCGATGGATGCGGTTAAACCTTGCAATGGTGTTCTAAATTCATGACTAGTACGGGCAATAAAGCGCTCTTTATTTTTATTAACACGCTCAGCGAACTCTTTTTGTTCTTTGTACTTAGCAATATTTTTAGTGACCAGTTTCTCCATAGGTTTAAAAATGAAAAATAGCTCAAGTGCTAATAACGTCATGGCGAGCAACCAAAACAATAACTCTAGCACCGCCAAAAACGTGACTTTCTGAACTGATTTTTGCTCGAGTAACTTAACCGCTTGGTCTAGCTTTGTGAGCAGTGCTTCAAGCTGATTGCTAACAAATGTTGAGCGGTCCACATAGGCAAAATCATCGGTATTGTTTAATAGCTGCTGTGCTTTACTCACATAGCGCTTTACATGTTCATCTAACGCGGTCGGCGGCGAGAAATAATGGGCCTCAAGCGCCTCATTTAAATGAATATAGTGACCTTGCTCATCTTGCTGAATTAAAAATTGATGCCCTGCAATAAATTGCTCAACCGCTTGTTGCAATAGCCTTCGGTGTTGCTGTTGAAAATGATCGGATTCATGATAAATGAGTGCATTGCCATACAAGGCAATTTTTTGTGACAGCATACGTTGTTTACCGGCAATATTGATGACCTTAGCATCACCCTTTTGGATATACAAAAGGCTCTGTATCAAGATAGCTGATACAGAGACCAATATGGCAATCGCCAATAACCCCCAGCGATATCGTTTTCGGATATCTGTGACTAGCTGCAACATGCTTTACTCATTATTTTTTAAAATAATTATAGTTCATAGAATACAAGAAAGCCCACTTGAAGTGGGCTTTAAACATGATAGTTAACAGAAATTTATCGATTTTCGAGTCGGTTATAGTCAAATAACCCAAATTCAACGCCGCGATACTCTTTCGCTACACGGTGTAAAATATCGCTGTATTGCCAAAACTGTGGATGTGTTCGGCGAATAGCAAACTCACTTTTCAGATCTCTGTAAGCTACTTCATCTGTTGCTTTAGCAAGCCCAGCTACAAAAGCTGCAACTTGCTGATCATTGTGCAAGTACCAAATGGCTTCTGGGTAATCACCTATAAACCCAGGCACAATCGTTACTGTATCTTCGTCATAAGCTCGTTGCCCTTCTTCATTCAATAAGCTCGAAATATTGTAATGAGCATTATGGTGGATCAGGGTATAGGCCTTGTGCTTATCATCGCCATCTTTGACTAACACAAACGAAATTTGCGGTAGCAAGTTCACAGCTTTAACCGGAAGGTTGTTAATTTTAGCAAGCGGCTCAGGTACTTTCGTATAGTCGTAACGAGGGCTCAATATTGGCTTCAGTTTCGCTTTTAGCATATTGAACAACTCAGACTGCGGATCCATTGTTTTGTATTCAATACCCGTAGGTTGACTAAATGACAATTCATCCTCAAAGAAGCTCGTTAAGCTAGGTGGCGATTTACGATACCACTGGGCTTTAATTTCTTTGCGCTTAGCTTCTGGTAATAATGCAAGGTAGTTTGCTTCACCTTCTAAGCGTAAAAAGTCCATGTACAAACGAGTTAATAACTGATGACCAATGTTGCCATAAACATCAAAACCCGCCACCAGCAAGTAATGAATACGTTCAAATAGTGCGTAGTCGAGTATCCAGGCGGTTTTTGGTTGCTGGCCTATCCAGCCTTTTACAACTGTTGCGCTATCAAAGTGGCGGAACACTGTAAGTGCTGCATTTTGGTTATGGCCATCACCCTGCCAAAGTAAATCGGTTGTTAGGTGCTGACCGTTCTCAAACATCTTATTAGCCAGTGCAACTTTGGCTGACAAATATTTGTTTTGGCGTTTTGAATACTTCACCCAACTAGAAATCGGCAAGGCATTGCTTTCTTCTTCAGCTGGTAATGCTAAGGCATCTTCATGTTGTAACAACAATTCACCCACTTTAGGTGTCGCCGCCATTTCCGGTTTAGCAAACCCCACCCAGAACTGGTCGTTTATCACGTTTAACGCGATTTGACCTCTACAAACAGGCCCTTTAATAAAGCCCATAATAATAAGCTCAGCTTCATCAAGCATAAACTGATAACGTGAGTTGACTGGGATTGCAGCAAAGGCTTTAAATGGGTTTGATGCCACTTCTGGTTTATAGCTTGGCAGTTTATTTACTTGATAATCAGCTTCAATAAATTGCGAATGGATGCGTGCAAGCTTTTCGTCATTTAATGCTAAAGGTAAATGTGTTTTCGCTAAAATAGTCGAGCGGTCATGCATTAAACGGTAGTAAACACGCTCAACTTTAGGGTCTTCATAAGGGCGACGGGTGCTAATGTGTTTGATCTCTTCACCCGGCGGAGTCGAAGAGCGAACTAGCTTAAAGTAGCTGTGTTTATCGCCATGCTCAGGGAAGTAAATATGCGCTAAATACCAGTGCTCATAAATATAGCGAGCAGCCAACTGATGCTTTAAACCATCTTGATTTAAAAATGCTTCCCAACGTTCGACTTGTTTGAGTACACCCTTTTCAGGAGGCTCGATATGAGCTAAATAACCGCCTTTTCGGAGCCACTTAGCAAGGTGCTGAAACTCTTCACTCGAGATACCCGGTAAACCATAAGGCATACCACTATGCGGACTATCTTTAGCAAATGAGTCAAACTCATTCATTGTGGTACATGTTTGCTCACGGTCGAGTGAAAAATCAAACTCATCGCCTAAAATTGCTTGTTTAGGCAGTGGGCTGCTTTGCTTAAGTACTAAGGCATTATAAAGCACACTACCGGCAAGGTTCGCTTCTTCGGTTTGAGCTCGCTCATTAAGTACTGGGGTAAAGCCTTTTTCACGCCACTGGGCGGTACTTGTCGCATCAAACAGCAAGCGGCTTGGCTCTTGGGCTAGTAAACGTGTGCCGTCATAAACACGCTCTTTACTTAAGCCGCGGTCGATACCTTCCACAGAAGATAACTTAAGCTGACACGGTGCATCATAGCAGCCATGACAAACCACACAACGAGTGTCGAGTACAGGCTTTACATCACTTAAAAACTCAGCACCTTCAAGTGTTGATGCTGCAACCACGCGCTGTTGTGGTTGTTCTTTACCAAACAGTTCATCGTAATGAGCGGCACCTAAATATGCACAGCCACTTAATAGAATAAGGCCAAATACGGTGGTGAGGAGTTTTCTCATCCTTCCTCCTCGATATCTTCAACGTCATCACCTAAATCGAAGGTTGGCATCATATCGACTTGCGGCGATACAAAGGTTTGGTCGTTGTCGCAACTAAGCATCGCGCTTAATAGTGGCCCACGAACGAGTGTCAGCTGCGCATCATGCTCACCATCAATCAATGCTTGATAGTCATCATTTAACGCTTCAAGACGGTATTCATTAATGGCAATTGCGACACTGCTATCAACAGCTGGGTTTTGGCAAAGCTGTGCGAGTAACTCTTCGCTTAGCGTTACATGTAATAGTAAATCTGGAGATTCGATATCGCGGCTGTGAAGGTTTTCATCGAAATAAAAAAGAGGAAGGGTTAAATCGCTATTTTGCTCTAATTCCATGTGCTGCTCTCTACATCAAAATGACTTTTAATTGTACGAGTATAGCAAACTATAAGTTCAATAATTAGCGAAACTTATCAGCCGTTAGCAGCTTTTTAGCTGCTAACTAATCGAATTATAAAAACAGTGAACAATGCATTACCAAGGTAGCGTTTCGCCGTTTGAATGCCAAAACCCACCTGTGTTGCTAAGGTTTAATTCGTCAATCCGCTTGATGAGCCGCTCTGCGGCAGTTTCAGGGCTAATGTCGCCAGCAAAATTAACCATTTGCGTTTGTACAAAGCCCGGATGAAATAACCCTACGGCAATTTTTTTATCTTTTAGCTCATGGGCTAAACTAACACTGGCAGCATTAAGTGCCGCTTTTGACATACGATAACCAATATAACCGCCCGAGCCATTATCAGCAATTGAGCCCATGCGCGACGTGATCATCGCCACTTTGGCATCAATACCTAAGCTTTGCTGTAATGCATGAGTAATACGAATAGGTGCAATACTGTTCACGCTGATTTGTTTTTCGATGGCAGCAAAGTCCATATCAGCTAATGTTTCATTATGAAAAATACCGGCGTTGTTAACCAAAATATCAATCTTGTCGCCGTGTAAGTAATTGGCAAGTGTTGCAACATCATCGGCGTTAGATACATCAATGTCGCTAATAATTTTCACATCGAGTGCTTGAAGCTCCTCACTTGGCGTGCGAACCACTGCAGTAACACGGTAACCTTTGGCTGAATACTGTTTACAAAAATTAAGACCAATACCTTTATTGGCCCCCGTAACCACCACATGCTTAGTCATCAATCTGCTCCTTAGTAGGCTTTTTTATACCCAAACCACCTCAAGGTGCGAGTTTGTGCATTTTGAGGAGGCTTAGATATATATACCTTGGGACAGATTAGCAAAAACCAAGGGCTTAAGTTAATTCATCAATGGTTGATTTAAGAATAGAAAATACGGCCCCTTGCGGATCGGTAATCACACTAAAGCGCCCAACATCTGGAATGTCTGTTGCTGGCACACAAATAGCGCCATTAAGCTGCGTTGCTTTAGCGACTGCCTGATCGCAATCTGCTACCGCAAAATACGGCATCCAATGGGGTGGAATATCATCTGGCCATTCATTGGTCATCTCAAGCATGCCTGCTATCGGTTGCTCATCAATGGTAAATAAAGTGTAATCCACCCCCTCCATTGGTTTCACCTCAAACTGCCATCCGAATAACTGACAATAAAAGTCGCGACTTTTTTGCATGTCTTTCGACACAAGCTCAAACCAGTAAGGCAGGTTAAGCTCTTGTACTCGTTTTGCCCCGATATGCTCACCGGCTTGCCATAAGGCAAATGTTGCACCGCCTGGTTCTTGAAGCATCACCATGCGACCTGCCGTCATAACATCATGTGGCCCTGCCAATACAGTTGCACCTAATGATTTTGCCAGCTCAGTACTTTGGTCAACATTATCAACAGCAATGTACAATAACCAATGGGTTGGCATCTCGCTCATACTTTCTGGCAGTTGATACATAGCGGCAATATCATCACCTTGTTTTTTCAGCATGGTGTAATACATATCTTCGCCTATCGGCTGGTCATCAAAGCCCCAGTCAAAAAGTTGCGTATAAAACTGCTTTGCAGCTTGCCAGTCTTTCGCGCATAACTCGGCCCAGCAGAAAGTACCTGCGGGGTGTTTTGTATTTATTTTTGTCATGGCTGTTCCTCCTTGGTTAAACTTAAGCAACAATGGCACAATTTATCAATCAAACCAGACAATAGTTGCAACACTTAGTTGAAGTAAGTAGTTTTGCCTTAGCTAAACAGACAATAAACTTCTTTAGCTAACGCTGAGTTACAGAGACAAAAATGCCGCTAAAAAAGCGGCATTGTAATAACTAATTAGTGATGATGGCCATGCTCACCTTTGAGCTGATTACCTTGCGCATCATAAAAACCGCTCGCGCCATGCTCAACAAACCCTAAGTTGATCATTTTAGCTAAAAATGGATCGCTTTCATTATCACCGATATCTGCGTAATCGGTCGTTTGATAGTTATCCCATTTCGCAAATTCTGCCTGAATCTTTTGCTGGTTGTGATGACTGGCTGTTAAAGCAATTTCACGGCTATAAGTTGGTGTTGAAATACGAATTGCTTTGAGTAACTTTTGATTGGCAAGCCAGCTTAGCTCTATTTTGCTCTCACCCTGCTGTTGTGTGTAATATTCTGTTAGTTCACAGCCTTCACCCGTACTTTTTTGGTGCGTCATTGACGCTAAAAACTTATCGCTTACTAACTGATATTTGCTACTCCAATCTTGCTCACCTTGCACTTCCGATGGTTGATACTCAATACCACGCTGGGCATGCTGAAAATAACGAATTGGGCGAATTTGTTGATTGCGCAACTGTTGCCATAATTCAATAAACTGTGGATTCTGCTTAGCCACCTGGTGAGGCGTACGCCAAAGGGTAAAGGTGTTTTCAGTATGCTGCTTATTAGCAACTATACCTGTTGTGACCGTATAGTCTGCTTGCGTAAAACCGGTGTTCATATCGCATTGCCCTGCAACAGCAAGTGGGCTAAGTAATGAGGCAAGTAAGATGGCTGCTTTCACGGGATTCTCTTTTTTGTCTTGGTTTTCAGTATAACTAATTGAGTAAGGGAGGCTCAGAGCCTCCCAAGCACTTATTACTGTGCTAATTTAGCATCGGCTTGTTTAACAAGGTCAGCGGCATAATCCATAACATGGAAAATAAGGCTTTGCTCATTAGTGCCTGTTACTAAATGTGCACCTGGGCCTACTGCATACACACCTACATCTTCTGCTGCGTGTGTTTCAGATCCCAGTGGTACGACGGCTTCTTGGTGGAAACCAGGTGTTGTTGTGTCAACATCAGTTAGATCTACACGACCCGTTACCGGCGCAAAGTTATAGCCTGCATCAGCATCAGTCTCATCACCTAAGTTGCGGAAACCGCCACCATTGGTATAACCAACTGTTGTGTATGGCATGTTATCTGCTGCAAGTGATGGTTCATCACTACCCACAGGTACCACTTTACCTAAAATTGGGTTACCACGTTTTGGGTAGCCTGCAATAGTAAATACGTGGCTGTGGTCAGCTGTAACTATAATTAGCGTGTCTTCAATGCTGGTTTTATCAAGAGCAACTTGGACTGCTTTTGAAAGCGCAACTGTGTCGCTTAGTGCATTGTAAGCATTACCCGCGTGGTGCCCGTGGTCAATACGGCCAGCTTCAACTGTTAGCATAAAACCATTGGCGTTGTTATCTAATACATCGATTGCTTTAGCTGTCATTTCAGCAAGTGAAGGCTCGCCCGCTACATCGTTTGCGCGATCTGCTTCGTATTGCATATGTGATTCATTAAATAAACCAAATACGCGCTCTGTTGACTCTGCATCGATTGCATCAAAACCAGCTTGGTCCATCACATATTGACCTGCTGGGTATTTAGCTTTCCATTCAGCTGTTAGGTCGCGACCATCTGTACGGTCACCTTCTACTGAGCTCACAGCATCAGCAGAATTAAAAGCAGCGTCTTTCGGTAAGAAATGACGACGACCACCGCCCATGACAACTTCTAAACCATCAACATCTAAGCCTTCGTAGCGTGCTTCTAGGTTTGCTTCAAAGTTAACTAACTGCGATGCAATATCTTCACAGCCAGCGGTAACTGCCGCTTCTGGCATATCTGATACGTCTTCCCAGTTACGGTCAGCCGATTTTGCATACGTTGCTGCAGGCGTTGCGTGAGTGATACGCGCTGTCGAAACAATACCAGTCGACTTACCGGCAATCTCAGCAAGCTCAGTGGCTGTAACTAGTTCATTACCTGCAACCGTTGCACAGTTACCACGCTCGATGTCCTCATCAACACCGATAACGCCAGCATCCGTTTTTACGCCCGATGCCATTGCTGTCATCGTACCCGCAGAATCAGGTGTTTGCGCATCAACGTTATAGGTTTTAGCAAACCCTGAGAATGGTAGTGTTTCAAAGCTAAGCTGATGCTCTTCACCTAACTTACCTTCAAGCTGACCGGCCATGATACGTGCTGCCGTCACGGTTGAAATACCCATGCCGTCACCAACAAACAGAATCACGTTTTTCGCTTTACCTGACTCTTTTACAACGGCAGCAATGTTTTCTTCGCTAGTAGCGACTTTAACTTGTGCTGACTTGAACCATTCATTATCGGTCAACGGCGCTAATTGCGATGCCGTTAACGACGTTGCTGGTGCATTACATGCAACGGTTGTATCCGTTACTTCTGCTGAGTCTAGCTCACCGTTATCGTTACTATCTTCACCGGTTAGGGTTTCTGTACCACCGTTTACGCACTGCTCAGAACCAACAGCTAATGTATTTTCAACGGTTAATGTTTTTGGTGAGTTGTCATCGTCATCAGAACAACCCGCTAACGCCACTACTACAGCAAGAGAAATTAAATTTAGTTTTTTCATCGTCGTCGCCATTATTCTTCAATTAGTTCTAGAGCTTGGTTAATGATGTGGAAAATTACGTTTTGTTCCACAACGCCTTGTGCTAGTTGCGCACCTGGACCTTTTGCATGAAGTGAAATATCTTCACCCGCATGAGTCTCAGAACCTAATGGCACAGTGGCTTCTTGGTGATAACCAGGCGTCGTCGTATCAACACCCGTTAAATCAACACGACCTGCAAATGCCGCTTCGCTATATGATGCATCTGCATCAGTTTCATCACCTAAATCGCGAAAACCTAAACCATTTGCATAACCAACTGTGGTGTACGGCATACCATCTGCCGCAAGGCTTGGCTCTTCGCTACCAATGGCAACCACTTGACCTAAGATTGGGTTACCGCGCTTTGGATAACCCGCGATAGTAAATACGTGGCTGTGGTCAGCAGTAACAAGAATAAGTGTTTCTTCTGGGTTGGTGTTCTCTACTGCTGTTTGCACTGCTTTGGCAAATTCAACGGTATCGTTTAACGCGTTATAAGCATTGCCCGCATGGTGGCCATGGTCGATACGACCAGACTCAACGGTTAAGAAAAAGCCTTTTTCATTGCTCTTTAAGATGTCGATCGCTTTACCTGTCATTTCAGATAATGACGGCTCACCCGCGACATCGTTAGCGCGATCTGCTTCGTATTGCATGTGTGATTCGTTAAATAATGCAAATACACGTTTGCTGTCAGCATTTAGCGTATCGAAGCCAGCTTGGTCCATAACGTACTTACCATCAGGGTACATTTTTTGCCATTCAGCAGTTAGGTCTCGCTCATCAGTACGGTCACCTTCTACTTCACTGACTGCATCAGCTGAATTGAACGCTGCATCTTTCGGTAAGAAGTGACGACGACCACCGCCCATCACAACTTCAAGACCATCAACGTCAGTGCCTACGAAGCGTGCTTCTAGATTCTTTTCGAAATTAACAAGTTGTGAGGCGATATCTTCACAACCGGCTTCTACAGCATCAGCTGGCATGTCTGACACGTCTTCCCAGTTACGGTCAGCCGATTTTGCATAGGTTGCAGCTGGTGTTGCGTGAGTAATACGTGCCGTTGAGATAACACCTGTTGCTAGACCTTTAATTTCTGCCAGCTCTGTTGCGGTAATTAACTCATTACCCGCAACAGTTGCACACTCGCCACGCTCGATATTTTCGTTTACACCAATTACACCTACATCGGTTTTAACGCCTGAAATAATTGCTGTCATTGTGCCTGCAGAGTCAGGTGTTTGCGCATCAACGTTATAGGTTTTGATCTGCGCTGAATACGGGAATTCTTCAAAGCTTAGTAAGCCTTCTTCGCCTAACTTGCCTTCCATTTGTCCCGCCATGATACGCGATGCAGTCAGCGTTGAGATACCCATACCATCGCCAACAAATAAAATGACATTTTTAGCTTTAAATGTTTGCTCAGCCTGAGCCGCCGCCTCTTTTTCTGTTAATTTTGTTTCAGCAGCACTATACCAATCATTTTGTTTTTGACTGTCTGGTAACACACCTGCATTGGCCGTCGCTGACAATGCCAACGTTAAACCAATTGCAGTAGCAATTTTATTAATTTTCATCGTTACGTTCCGTTAGTACGTTATTTTAAGAATTTGAGTGCTAACTAAACTGCACTTGGATAATTAGCGCAGCCATACTAAGAAGGCATTGTTACTAAAAAAGTGAGTTTTCATGACGAAATGATGAAACCCAAAAAAGTAGCTCAAGAAGGTAAGTAATTAGTTTTAGAGGAAATAATAGGGTTAGTTGCTAGGTGTGAGTTAGCGAGGGTAAAGGCTCTTGGTTCTAGGTCAAGCATAACCTTGGGAGTGCTTTAAGGTGGTTTGGGTTTACCAAAGAAAAGGTTTACATGGTTTGTGTCGGGTTTCGCTGCGCTCAAACCAACCTACCCGAAGAATGAATAGGGCGAATACCGAGTGAGACACCACACAAACCAACCCCACCAATCTAATCTGACGTCTGAAAGCTGACAGCTGATAGCTTTTCTACAGACATTAAAAAAGGCCGCCTAGGCGACCTTTTTATAAGCTGTGAAGCTCTATCTGTTGATATTACTCAACGATAGTTGC
>NZ_JABVXF010000005.1 GCF_013349995.1 Pseudoalteromonas sp. 0303 | reverse complement strand
ATGACATGATGGTTTCCTCCTGTAATAGCCAACTCTATGAGTTTAGCTAATGGGTGGGGCGTACCATCTAATTAACGATCAACTACGTGTACGTGCAACGCAATCAGAAGCACTTCGTGCTCCAAACATTAGCGAAATCTTCGGTGCGCCAAGCCAAACATTCTACAGTGTTGACGTTCCATGTTTAGCTGATAACTTGAATGATTTACAAAATTCAGAAGTACGCCGTGCGAACTGTGCAGCTCTTGGTGTACCTGCTGATTTTGAATCAGACTACGATGCGCAAACCCTTGAAGGTTTAGTAAGTGGTAACCGAGATGTTAAAGGCGAAGAATCAACCAGTACAACAATTGGTTTTGTTTACCAACCTTCATTCATCGAAAACGCAGTAGTGACAGTTGACTACTGGAAAATTGAACTTGAAGACGCGATTTCAACCATCGGTTCACAAGACATTCTTGACCGCTGTGTAGATGCAGAAGGTGGTATTAATAACCAATACTGTAACCTGATCACGCGTGATAGCAGCTCACATGAAATTACACTCATTCAAAACTCAGTTCTGAACGTGTCTGGTCAAGAAGCATCAGGTGTTGACTTTGAGTTAGGTTATGACTTTGATGCACTAGAAGGCAACTTCTCAACACGTTTAATTGGTACGTACTTAATTGAGCGTAAAACCTTCCCATTCCAGGACCAACCGAGCGACTACTATGAGTACGCAGGCACAACTGGCGAAGCGAAATGGCAAGCAAACCTTTCAATTTCTTATAAGCGTGATGGCTTCTTTACAACGTTTGATACACGTTATCTAGATGAAGTAAGCCTTTACACTGACCAAGAACTTGCAGATAACCCGAATCCAAATAGCTTAATGACATTTGGTACTTACGTTATCTCTGATGCAACAATTGGTTATAACTTTGAAAATGGTTTTGGTGTGAAACTGGGTGTAGATAATATCTTCAACCGCAAACTTCCATACGGTACGTTAGGTACAGGTTCTGGTAGTGCAAGTTACGACAACATCGGTCGTTTCGGCTACTTAAGACTATCTTACGATTTCTAATCGTAAAATATTTGATTCCCTTGGGGCTGCACGTTTGTGCAGCCCTTTTTCTATCAGATATTAAAAAAATATCCTATTCCAATCATTTACTTAAAACCTGACAATTCAAGCTATACTCTTCCCTATCGGCCTATTAACCTAATAAACCTATGATTAAAAAGCTATTTTTCATTATCTACCTATTTTGCTTACCGAGTGTTTTTGCCAAGCAAAGACAGGTATGCTGATTTTAGCTGATGAAAAAGCGTTCAAACGCATGATGAAGCTAATATCACCGCTAAAACAGTTGCCAACTGGTCAGCAACACAAGTGTATCGCCAGAGTATTGGCTACTTTAGCCATCAATCTAACATCAATATGGTTTGGGCTGCCAATGATGCCATGGCATTAGGGGCTATTGCAGCGCTTGATGAGTTAAATAAACGCAAAGATGTATTGGTTGGCGCAATAAATTGGCCGCTCAGAGTTGTGGCAGAAAAAATAGACGTCACTATCGGTGGTCATGTTACGCTAGGAGCTTTAGCTATAGTAAATGTTCATGATCTACTCAATAATTACGCAACCGGAGCTATGCATCATGAAGTGGCCATTTTCAGCCAACATAACGAACAAACACTCAAGCTAGTTGAACAAATTCACAGTGATAACTTAGCAATTAACTTTCGCGTTTTCAGTAAAGCGAATAAAAATGCCCTTCCCTTCAGTGTTGAATCACTTCTTTTAGAGGCAACCAAAAGCACACTGTAAAGGGCATTTACATTATTTATTGCTGAGCCATACAGCTTGATATGGGGTTAGCGACATTGTTTGTGTTTGCTCAGTAATTTGCTCACCGCTTATTAAATCACGCCATTGCTCTGTACCAATCAAATTTAAGTCGGCAAGCGTAAGCGTTTGCGGCTCGTCACTAATGTTATAAACACAAAACATACTTTGCGAACGGTTGATACTTTGTCGCCAAAAACCAAAGAGCCCTTCGCTTAACTGTAACGTATATTGCGTCGCATTAGGGTGAAATGCACTTTGCGCCTTACGAATAGCCATTAGGTTTTTCATCGCTTTAAACACAGTACGATGATGGGCATTTTCATTACTCAGCTTTGCTAGTAAATCTGACTCTTGCCAGCGGTGTCGGTTAATCGCTCGGTTATGTTGGCTGTTTTCAAAGCGTTCATAATCATTGGTGGTACCGAGTAAGCTATGAATATACAAACCTGGAATACCTTCAAGCGCAAACATAATGGCATGCGCACATAAAAAGCGTGCAACACCCCATTTATCTGGGCCTTTATGGGTACCTTGCAGCGCATCAAATAAGGCAATGTTTAACTCATAAGGTGTATTGGTGCCATCTGGGGCGGTGCGTAATGAGACTTTACCGCCAAATTTCGCAGTCGTATTCACCATTTCGGCAATTTCACTTTGCTCTAACAAGCCTTCAACGGGGCGCAGGCCAATACCATCATGTGAAGCTATAAAGTTAAAGTATGCCGTCCCTTCTTGAGGAGGTGGCATACTCATCATCCAATGTTTTAATGCGGTACTGTCGCCACTGAGTAAGGTATGTAATAACAGCGGTGGTAATGAAAAGTTGTAAATACAATGCGCTTCGTTGGCATTACCAAAGTACGATAGGTTTTCGCGGTTCGGGATATTAGTTTCTGTGATAATAATCACATTAGGCTCAAAATGCTCAATAAGGGTGCGAAGCAGCCTGATCACTTCGTGTGTCTCAGGCAGGTTAATGCAGCGGGTATTGAGTTTTTTCCATAAAAAAGCCACCGCATCAAGGCGGAATATACGCACACCGTTATCTAAATAATGACGAATAATGCTGACAAATTCATTAAGCACATCTGGGTTAGCAAAATCAAAGTCGACTTGGTCATGACTAAAGGTACACCACACATGTTGCAAACCGTCTTTAGTTTCAACCGCCTGTAAAAGGGGTGATGTTCGCGGACGAACAACTTGCACAAGGTCATCACTCTGGCTTGCCGTTTTAAAATACCCTTTTCCCGGCTCTTTGCCCTGAATAAAGTTTTCAAACCAAACGCTGCGGCTAGAACAGTGGTTGATCACCAAATCTGCCATCAACCTAACATCCGCTGAAATATCACGGATATGTTGCCAACTACCTAACGCCTCATTCACTTGCACATAATTCATTACCGCGAAGCCTTCATCTGAGCTATATGGGTAAAACGGCAAGATGTGTAGTGCATTAAGCTCGGGTAAGCATTGGTTTTTTACAAAGCGATGTAACGTATGCAAAGGCGGCTCTTCAGGCTTAGCAACGGCTTCATCCGTATTAGCATGACGAATAATCGAATCACCGTAGGCAATTAAAATCATATCTTGCTCATCCCAACGGTTTTTATGCGGCGTTGGGTCTCGAATAGGATCATCACCTAACATGGTATTGATTAATCTATCTGCGAGTTGTTCAAGCGTTGTTGATAACTCAACTTCGCCGTAGATGCAGGTTAAATGCTGAATAACCCTTTGTTGCAAAAGCTCTAAAGTCACGTGCCTTCCCCGTTAAATATATTCTTTGTTATCAAGCTCTACGGCTTCTTCTAAGCGAGCAAACACCTCCGGCATTGCCGAAGCTACTCGGTTCCAACTCGGCACAAAGGGTGCTTCCATTGGGTTTTCTAAAAAGTGCTGACCTGCATTCATAATATTTTGAGCAAACATTTCAACGGCTTTTTCTTCATGATGAATATCAAGTGTTAAGCCATTCATTAACGCATCGTTGTGATAAGTTTCAATAAAATCGAGAGCAATACGGTAATAGGTTGCCTTTAATGAGCGAATCGTTTCTGTCGTAAAAGTCACCCCTTGGGTAGCCAGCTTTCTAAATAAAGCTTTGGTGATATCAATCGACATTTTCGACAAGCCCGCCGCTTGGTTTTCTAGCGATAAGTCTTGGTGTTTGTGATCATAGTTATCAGCAATATCTACCTGACATAAACGGTTATGCGAGTAATTACGATACATCTCTGATAGCACGCCAATTTCTAAGCCCCAGTCACTTGGAATACGAATATCATTAAGTACATCGCGACGGAATGAAAACTCACCCGCTAGCGGGTAACGAAACGAATCCATATATTCTAAGTAATCGTTGCTGCCTAATATTGTTTTAAACGAACGCAATAACGGCGTTACCAGCAAACGTGACACACGGCCATTAATTTTGCCCTCAGCGGTGCGCGGGTAAAACCCTTTACAAAATTCATAGTTAAAACGAGGATGAGCAACAGGGTAAATTAAACGTGCTAATAGCGCTCTGTCGTAAGTCAAAATATCACAGTCATGCAGTGCAATTGACTCAACTTTTGAGGTTGCCAGCTTATAACCCATGCAATACCAAACATTACGGCCCTTACCTAGCTCTCGTGGCGCAACGCCCAATTTTTGTAGTTCTTTATCGAGCGCTTGTAAACGCGGGCCATCATTCCAAAGTACCTTATGATGCTGATCAAGCTCCGCAAAAAACTGCAGTGCATGGCGATATTGGCTTTCATCAGCGCGATCAAGGCCTATGGTAATTTGCGATAAATATGGCACATGTTTCAGCTCAGCAATTATATTTTGCAGAGCGGGTCCTTCTAACTCGCTGTAAAGCGAGGGCAAAATCAGGCCCATTGGGCGTTGTTTTGAAAAGCCTAACAACTCTTTTTCTAGTTCTTCTACTGGGCGATCAGCAATATTGTGTAAGGTCGTGATAATGCCATTTTGATAAAAATCAGCCATGAGATTGCTCCTGTTTTGCTGCAAAACGCGTTTTGATGATAGTTAACGCAGAAACTTCTTGAACCCAACCAGCTGGAGCTGGTTTTTCGCTGAGCTGCCATGCTTTTTGTAATATTTGTGATTGTACTTGGCTGCCAGGGTTATTGATTAAAATAGCGGTGTCGGCCGCCTTTAGCATGGCTACATCGTTTTGACTGTCGCCAAGCGCTATCACAGTAAATGGATTGCGATAGGCTTTTTTGAACTGATTTAACAGCCACTTTTGTGCAAGCCCTTTGTTGTTACCTTTGGTTAAATGAATAAAACGGCCGCCAACAAGCACTTCGTAGCCTGCTTGGCTCATTGCATCTATCAAACCTTGCTTTTCTTCCTCACTACCCGAAAAACAAACCGGATCTGAGTACTGTCTTTGTAGAGCCAATTCACTTTTATCGACGGGGAGTCCTGTTAATTCAGCTATTTCTTGTGCACTAAATTGGCTAAACAAACGTACACAATGACTAAATTGGCTTGCATATTGTTTAAGATCTTCATGCAATTTATCGGTACTTTGCGTCATGGCAAAGCGCCAATAACCTTTATATTCATCACAGCCAATCGGCTTTACTTTGAAATAGTCTTTCGGGATATAAACAGCAGCACCATTTTCCACAATAAAGGGCTGGTGATGATCCAAACCTTTTTGAATATCAGTGACTTCAGCAAAGGTTTTGCTGGTGTTAAAAATCACATTGACACCGGTATCATTCAACTTTGCCAAAAATGGTTTGATCACCTCACATTCGTAACTATCGTGATCGAGCAATGTGCCGTCTAAGTCAGTAAAAATAAGTGGCTGAGCAATCTGGTCAGCGAGAAGTTCCATCTTGGTGATATCACGCTCGGTATCAAGCAATAATAACGCATCAACGCTGTGCGCAAGAGTGGCTAAATTTTCCCGCGTAATACGTTCAAAGTGAGAGATAAAACGCTTTAAACTCACTTCGTCAAACGTGCCCTGCCCCTGGCCTTTTTTGGCAATTAGTTTATGCTCTTGCTCTAAGCGCCACGCATACACATCTTCAAATGAAGGCGCTTTTAACATAATGGTGTAATCGGCCATTGCGAATACATTTTGATATTCATTCGCTAAGCAACTATTTACGCAGCGACGCCAAATGCCGTCGGCATCTTCAAGTTGCTCTAATTCATTTACCGGAGTTTGCAGTTGATAAGGCTGCTGAGGTGTACTGGCTACACACCAGCCTTCAAAAAACACGATATCAATCGGCTTTTGATTACTAGACCACTGCTCTTTTGGCACCGGATCATCAGTTAGTTTATCAAATTGAGGTAATGGCACATCCACTTTACCTGCCAACAAAGCTGATAAGGTTTGTTCCATTAATTGCGTATCATGCGTACCCGGTACACCACGACTCGCAAACAAAGGATGAACATCTTTAGCAAGCTCGTTGCGTGCATCACGACTTAAATAAAAGTCATCGATTGATAATGACACGCTATTAAATTCGGTATTGCTATTAACCCAGGTCACTAAGAAATCAGCGAGGGTCGTTTTACCTGACCCTTGGCAGCCGTTAATCGCCACCAGCATAGGTTGGCCGGTCATTTTTGCGCTTAAGATATCGTGCGCGAGGGGTATAAAAAACTGCTCACTTAAGTATTGATACTTGAGTGGTAACTGATGCTTCGCTAAAAACGGGGTAATATCCACAACATTTGCCTCTTGCATAATCGCTCCTACCAGTATGACATAGAGATAAATGCAGTTAGTAGACCAGTTTTATAATTCCTTATTTTTTAAATGGTTACAAAAAAAGCGCATATTTAATGCGCTTTTTTTGGTGCAATATTCAAGCAGTTTTTAAGTTCTAATCAGCTTGTTGCACTGCTTTGGGGAGAACAGCATTTAAGATAATCCCCAAAATTGCGCATAAGCTCACACCTTGCAAACTAAACTCATCACCACCGATATGCATACCACCAATACCAAACACTAAAATCAGTGCGATGATAGTCAAGTTGCGAGGCGCTGTAAGGTCTTCACCTGATTTTACTAAGGTATTTAAACCAACAACGGCGATAGAGCCAAATAGTAAAATCATGATGCCGCCCATCACAGGTACCGGAATCGTTTGTAAACCAGCACCCATTTTTGCCACAAACGCCAGCACAATAGCGATGATTGCGGTCCAAAGCATCACTCGAGGGTTGAAGTTACGTGTAAGCATTACCGCCCCCGTTACTTCAGAGTACGTTGTATTAGGTGGACCACCAAAAACCGATGCCGCAGAAGTTGCTAAGCCATCACCCAGTAAAGTACGGTGTAAACCCGGTTTCTTTAAATAGTCTTTACCTGTTACTTGGCTAATAGCCATCATGTCGCCAATATGTTCAATTGCTGGTGCAATGGCCACAGGCACCATAAACAAAATAGCTTGCCATTTAAACTCAGGATAAGTAAATGCCGGTACCGCAAACCAGTTTGCTTCGGTGACCGCATTAAATTCAACAATACCTATAAATAACGAAGCAAGGTAACCTGCTACCACACCAGCAAGAATAGGAATAAGTTTAAATACACCTTTACCCCATACCGCAAAAATCAGCGTAACCAGTAATGATAAACCAGAAACCCAAATTGCTTGCTCATAAGGAACTAATTGCGCACTGCCATCCCCTGCTTTACCCATTGCCATATTCACAGCGACTGGGGCTAAGGCTAGACCAATCACCATGATCACAGGGCCAACAACCACAGGCGGTAACACCTTGTGCAGCGCATTCACGCCTTTAAATTTTACTATCAAGCTAAGCGCAAAATAGCAAAAGCCTGCCACCATCAAACCGCCCATTGTTGCGGGAATGCCCCACATTTGTACCGAGGCGATAATAGGTGCGATGAAAGCAAAAGACGATGCTAAAAAGATAGGAACTTGGCCTTTAGTAACCACATGAAACAGCAAGGTTCCTAAGCCTGCGGTAAATAAAGCCACATTGGGATCAAGGCCTGTTAGTAACGGCACAAGTACTAGTGCGCCAAATGCTACAAACAGCATTTGCGCGCCAGTTAGAATAGTTTTTAACGAAAATGTTTGATGGTTTTCCACGTGAGCGCCTTACACTGTGCCAAAAATCTTGTCACCGGCATCTCCTAAGCCTGGAATGATATATCCTTTTTCGTTTAAATGACTGTCTAAAGATGCTGTGAAAATTTCAACATCTGGGTGGGCTGCAAGGGTTTTTTCTACGCCTTCTGGTGCTGCTACTAATACAATCACTTTAATATCTTTACAGCCTGCTTTTTTAAGCATATCGATAGTTGCAATCATTGAACCACCGGTTGCAAGCATTGGGTCAATAACAAGGCTTAAACGCTCATCAATTTTACCAACCAGTTTTTCAAAATAAGGCACTGGCTCCAATGTTTCTTCGTTACGCTGAAGACCAACAACACTTACTTTTGCAGCAGGTAATAACTGCATAACACCATCCATCATACCAAGGCCGGCACGTAGAATAGGCACAACAGTAATTTTTTTACCTTTGATATGTTCTACATCTAATGTTGAACCATCCCACCCTGTGATTTGAACACTTTCTAATGGTAGGTTTTTTGTTGCTTCGTAAGTAAGCAAAGTACCTACTTCAGACGACAGCTCACGAAAACTTTTAGTACTAATACCTTCTGCACGCATAAGGCCAAGTTTGTGTTGAACTAACGGATGAGTAATTACATGGATAGACATAAGTAGAACCTAAATGAGATAAATTACGCCTATTTTAGCGCAAAATAGTCTTCTCGACTGCAAAAAATGCATGTTCATCGCATTAATTCTTTGAATTGGTCTAAAATTACACTATCAGCTGCAAATATTAATTTTTTTGCAACAACACGCACCGGCAATGTTTAACATTTTATTTATTTTGGGCCGCAGTAATGAAAACGTTTATCTTCACTTCGATACTACTTTTGTGTATTTGCCTACCGGTCCACAGTGAAACACTCGATATTCAAGTTATGGCAGACTTTGTTCCGCAAGATGGCGGTAACCCTGAAAATGAGGCCACCACGTTTTTGCTGGCTGCCGCAGCTGAATTAGGCGATGAAATCAGCCTACATTTTATACCTGCAAGCCGCTTAAGAGAGTGGCAGCAATTAAGAAAAATGAACAATGTTTGCTTGTACAATAAATTAAAAACCCCAGAGCGTGAAGCTCATGCTGTGTTTAGTCAGTACCCTCTGATGGCATTTCCTTCAAATAAACTGGTGGTATTTAATAAGCCCACCATTCCAGACGCCATTACCCTATTACAAGCTATCTATTACTACGACTTAACAATAGGTGTCACCAAAGGTCGTTCATACTCAGAAGAGACTGATAAGTTTGTCCGTTTAAATGATGAGCACTTTTTTATACTCGATGGGGCAACAAATGCACCAAGGCTCGGGCAAATGTTATTTCAAAATAAAATTGATGCCGTTTTAGAATACCAAACTGTATTTAGCAACCGTTATAAACGAGCTCCGGGACTGAGTAGTATTCGTTATATAAACCTTAAACCAGAAAAAGCCGCCGTGTTTGGTTATATTGCTTGTTCACCAACAGAGGTCGGCAAACAAGCAATTGCGCTATTCGATAAAGCGCTTAAAACAGAAAAGGTACGCACATTAATTAGTGAGCGCCTAATGGAGTTATTTCACGAAGGTGAAAACACACAAATTGTAAATGCCTTCAATGCAGCGTTTGAGCACTAAGCCGATAAAATCTGCTCCATTACCCAACTTGTATGAAGTGCGCTCTCACCAGTTGATGGATGAGGTTGCTGAGCATGAAAATAGTTCGCCATATTTTCAACATGATATTGTTGAATATGTGCAGGGTTATCAATTACGAACTCTTGTTTGCCCTGTGCGTTGTTAAGCACAATCGGCTTTTCGTCAAAAACACTAAAGCTAAGCTCGCCTTCACTGCCATAAATCATCACATCATCAAAACGATTTGCTGAAGCAAAATTCCAGCTCCCGGTGCCGGTAACACCAGATTGATGCTGCCAGTGCGCGGTAATAGCATCGAATGCTGAATATAAGTCTTGTTGATTAGCACATAAACCATGCACCTTACTAAAGTCACCTACAAGGTAGGCAAGTAAATCAAGACCATGGCTGGCTAAATCGTCGAAGTAACCTCCTCGTGCCACGTTTTGATCTGTGCGCCAGTTGTACTCACCCGATAAATCAAGAGCGTTAGGAGCTTTACTTAAATGCCAACTAACATGACGAGGCTTACCAATCGCACCTTGTTCTAATAACTGTTTAACGTGATTAAAGCGTGGTAATGAACGGCGATAATAAGCCACAAATAGCGGCTGTTTAGCCTCTTTAAACGCTGCGACAATATCAAGGCTGTCTTGATAACTTGGCGCCAGTGGCTTTTCAATACAACACGGTTTACCTGCCGCAGCAACCTCAAGAGCATACGCTTTATGGCTATCTGGCGGCGTGGCAATATACACTGCATCAACACTGTTATCGTTAATTAATTCGCTTGGCGATGCGAACACCTTTGCGACATTATGGCGTTTAGCGTAATCATGGGCTTTTTCTAGGTCGCGACGTGTCACCCCAATAAGCGCAATACCTTCTGCTTGTTGATAAGCAGGGCCGCTTTTCACTTCGGTTACAGCACCACAGCCGATAATGGCAAATCGCATTGGCTTATTCATTATTAACCCTTTATTTTTAAGTAAGTTACAAATTGCTGCTGCATGTAGCCGTTTATTTTAGCATGTTCAGGGCTCCAACCTGCTAAAAAGCGATAAAAATCGCTCCATGCGTAACACCAAAGCGCTCGCCAACTGCTAACAACATGCGCTGGGTTTACATTCGGTTGATAACGTTTTAGTGCCTGTGTGAGGGTGTCAAAATAGCGATTTAAATAGTCATCGGCAACTGATTTTAATGCCGTATCATTAAAGCAACTGCCTAAAAAATACATGACATCAATCACCCCAACACCCTTGCCAACATATTGAAAATCATAGCCAAGAACATGCTGGTTTTGTGGCGCAATCGCAAAATTGGCAAGCTTAGCATCACCATGAATTAACGTTTGGTAAGGTGACTCACTCAGCGCTATATCAATAGCGTGTGCCTGCGCTTTTAAGCTTAAATCACTCATGCGTTGTAGCTCATCAGGCCGCGTTGCTAAATGCCAATAACTACCTCGCGGCCAAATGCCATCGGCAGAACTTGCTAAATGAAAAGCATGAAAGTGTGCAAGCCAGTTTATAATTGCTTCAATGTCATTGTGTGTAGCACTTGCAGGCTGGTAGCCAAGCGCACTGAAATCACTAAATACCAGCGCTTGTTTACTGCCCTCTTGTATTGCCTCAATACAGTGGATAGACGCAGCTTCATGGGGTAATTGCTCTGCGTAATGCCGATACCAATTAAATTCGACTAAGTAAGATTGGCGCTTTCTGGCAAGCGCAAAATCACTTTGTTTTATACGACTATGATTGATCTGACTAGGCACTTCAATCGCTTTAATTACCGCAGCAGCACCATTCATTTGGCAACGAATAATCTCACCGCATCCACTCCATACTGATGCAGCTTGCTGTAGCTCTGTAATATTTGAAAAGTGACAAGTAACGAATTGCCTAAGATCCATAACGCTCTGTAATTTATATAAACCGGTGGCAATGGTAGGTGATATTGGCTATTGGCACAACGGCCTATTGGCAATAAAAAACCCGTGCTAGGCACGGGTTTTCGAAGATAAAGTCCTAATACTGCTCAGGACTTGCATTGTTGAATTACTCGTTTACCACACTTTTAAGTGGGTTAACTGGCTTTGCATTGTCATCCAGTAAGTTCATATCAAAGTCGAACTCATCAACACGAATCGCTTTTTCACGCTTCTTGTTGTAATCAATCAGTTTTGCATATTCTTCTTCGTTGATAACACTTGCAACAAGTGCATTATCAAGCGTTTCTGCAAAACGAACGCCCGGCTTAATAGTTTTAGCACGCAGAGCTTTTTTAACTTTCTTAAGTAAATCAAGGCATGCCATTTTCGCTTTGTACGCTTGCTCATTGATGTAATGACCATCACCTTCAATTGGGTTAACCAAGTGAGTGATTTGCGCTTTAAATGCCGTATCCATTTGCGCTTGAGTCGCAAGTTCACGGATTAAATCATCGCTGATCTTAGGCATTTTCATTGAGTAGTTCATCGTAATGAAACGCATAAATTTACGAGTACCACTTGCAGGGAAGTTATCTAAGAACTTATGCAATGCTTCTTCAGCGCTTTGTAGTGCAAAGCGAGTCGCATAGTGGAAGTAAGGTGCAGCTTGCTCACGTTCACTGCTTGCTACTTTTTGCTCGTAGTATTTAATTGATGCCATAGCAGCGTATAAGAAGCTCATTACGTCGCCTAAACGTGCAGATAACATCTCTGCTTGCTTAAGTTTGCCACCTAGTACCAATAACGAGAAGTCAGCGTAAACGGCAAGTTTTGCAGATAATTTATGCGCTGCTTTTTCGTATTCACGTACTTCTGGTAGTGACGATTTAGCACCCGCAGTAAACGGTAATACGCCTAAACGGAAAGCTCGTAAGCTATTAGCTACACTGTAACCCACTGTTTTACGTAAGATGCTGTTGAATTCTTTATCTGCATTTTTGTCTTCGCTGTGGATAGACTCAACCATAGTTTGTAGGTAAGGGTGACAACGCATTACACCTTGACCAAAAATCATAAGGTTACGAGTAAGAATGTTTGCACCTTCAACCGTGATTGCGATTGGTTGTGCAACATATCCACTTGCTAATGTATTTTGCGGACCATTTTGAATTGCTTTACCTGCTTGAATATCCATTGCTGAATCAAGCACGTTACGACCAATTTCTGTCATGTGGTATTTAGCAATCGCAGTAACTACAGATGGTTTTAAGCCCATGCCTAAACCTTCTGTTGTTAATACACGCATTGCTTCTTGAAGGTAAGTTTTACCTGCGATATCAGCAAGCTTCTCTTGGATACCTTCGAATTGACCAATCGCCAGACCAAACTGCTCACGTACTGCAGCGTACTCAGAAGCACCTTTGAATGCCACTTGTGATGAGCTAACACCTAATGCCGGTAGAGAGATACCACGGCCTGCACCTAAACAGCTAACCAGCATTTGCCAGCCACGACCGATGTTCTTTTGACCACCAATGATGAAGTCCATTGGTACAAATACTTTTTCGCCGCGAGTCGTACCGTTGTAAAAACGGATGCCCATAGGATCATGACGATTACCAAGTTCAACACCTGGGTGATCTTTAGGGATAAGCGCACAGGTAATACCTAAGTTTTCTTTGCCACCTAGTAAACCATCAGGGTCAACTACTTTAAATGCTAAACCTAATACTGTCGCAATTGGCGCAAGTGTGATGTAGCGTTTGTCCCAGGTAATTTCTAAGCCTAACACTTCTTCGCCATTGAACTGACCACGTTTAACAACACCAATATCTGGAATACCACCCGCATCAGAACCCGCTTCTGGGCTAGTTAGAGCGAAACATGGAATATCACGACCATTAGCAAGACGTGGTAAGTAGTGATCTTGTTGTTCTTTAGTACCAAAGTGAAGTAATAGCTCACCTGGGCCTAAAGAGTTAGGAACCATCACGGTTACCGCAACCGCAGAACTCTTAGTCGCGATAGTCGCAACGATTGTTGAGTTTGCATAAGGGCTGAATTCTAAACCGCCGAATGATTTAGGAATGATAAGCGAGAAAAAACGCTCTTTTTTCAAGAAATCAAGAATGTAGTCAGGAAGATGAACACCGTTTTGAATTTCAGAATCATCAATCATTGATAATAATTCTTTCACTGGGCCATCTAAGAATGCTTGCTCTTCAGCGCTCAGCTTAGCTGCTGGCACGTCACGAAGTGCATCGAAATCAGGTTTACCTTGGTAGATTGAACCTTCTAACCAAACATCACCCGCATCTAACGCTTCTTGTTCTGTAATTGAAATACTAGGTAATACTTTTTTTAATTTTGTACGTAAGCTCATAATAAACTCATCCGACCAGATAGTAATACCTACATTACGTCATAAAACGAGCAATAGATCAATTGGTCCAACCAGTTTTTTTAACATTTTTTTATATTTATTTTTTCTTTGCACGCTAAGCACTTGAATACAATGGGTTTACACGTGTACGCTCAAACACCATTTTTTATCCCGAAATGGTTAACAACTAAAGGCTGAAAGCAAAAAGCCCAACTAAAAAGTTGGGCCTAGGCATAAATACTGAAGAAATGGCTTATAGCTCATCTTCGATAGGGAATAACGAAATAAACCACACTTGAAAACGTCGCCACGAAGACGTTTGTGGTTCTTCATCAAACTGCTCATTACTCACGGTATCGAGCCAAACTAAGTCATTATCTTTGAGCTCAACTTTCCAGGCATATTCAGGCATTTGCGTATCAACCCAATGGGCCAAAAAGCGGCTAAGCTTTTCGCTTTCGATTAAAACGCCCATCTCGGTATTTAAATCAAGCGAGCGAGGGTCGAGGTTCATGGTGCCCACAAAAATCTTTTCATCATCAAAGGTCATGGTTTTTGCGTGTAAACTTGCTTGTGATGACCCGGTTACTTTACGCCCTGCTTTGCGCTTAATGGCCATTAAGTCACTGGGTTTTAACTCCCACAGCTTAACCCCGCCTTTTACGAGATCTTCTCGGTACTTTTTATAACCAGCATGCACCGCAGATACATCGGTAGCAGCCAAAGAATTAGTCAGTACAGTGACATCAACGCCCTGCTTTGCCCAATTGGTCAGTAATTTAACGCCCTGCTCACGAGGAATAAAATACGGCGACACAATAATTGCTTTTTGTTTCGGCTCGCCCATTTCTTTAAATAACATTGGCGACATATTGGCCGATTTTTCACTGACGTCGTTCATTACCTTATCGGGATGATCATAAAACAACACAGACTTTTGCCAATCGAATTCTATTTCATCGTGCAATAAGCGTTTTACAAAGGCGCTTTCGCGTAACTGCTCAACGTAATTACTCTGCTGATTTTGCTCAACATAGGTCGATAAGCTTTTAGTGATATCAATAAGTGATTGCTCATCACGCTCACCGTGCAAATCTTCAACAGGGTAAGACAGCTGATGGTTCCAATATAAATCAAATGCCTTTGATGCCTCTGGCACAATTTCGCCAACACTCATCACATCTAAATCAATAAATTCAGAATGATCTTCAGCAGAGAAATACGCATTACCTATGTTGCGCCCACCGGTGATAAAAATCCGATTATCAACAATAAAGCTCTTGTTATGCATACGTCTTGAAAGCTGGCTAAAGTTGGTAACAAAACCGAGCGCTCTAAAACGACGATTAGGAAATGGATTAAATAATCGAACTTCAATATTAGGGTGAACAGCCAGTGCAGCTAAATCAAGCTCACTGTCGGCTTGCGATAAGTCATCAAGCAACAAGCGAATTCTTACCCCCCTATCTGCGGCTTTTAATAAAAAGGCCGTAAATAAAATGGTGGTTTGCTGCCTGTGGTATAAATAGTACTGCACATCAATGGTGTGCTCTGCAGAATCAATGAGCGCCAACCTAGCTACAAAGGCATCGACCCCATCTGCTAAAGGATAAAACCCTGATAACCCAGGATGATTATTACCCACTGCATCTCCTATGGTACTGGGTGTATCCGCTGCAATGGCATAGCTTGGTTGAATGGACTCTCGTGAAGGTAACTGCGCACAGCCCGCGGTGATTAAAATGAGTACTGCACAAAAAAGTGATTTTGAAGAGTCTATTATCATGGCTTCCTACCAATGACCGTGTGATACACGTATCTGCTTTGTTATAACCCTAATAAATGAAGGGGTTAAAAGCAAATAAAAACTCGTAAGTATGGGGATAAATTAGAAGAATTAAACGAAGAAAAATAGTTAAGTAAACATGCTTAAGAGCAAGTAATTACGCTACTTGCTCAGTGATATCTGCAATTTCGATCAGTTTGCGATTAAGAATTTTTTTACAACAACCACAACACTTGCCGCACTGGCTACCCACTTGCAGCTCTTTTGATAAATCGCGCATCGTCATAGCGCCATCATCAATTGTTTGTTCGATTTTTTTATCAGTCACACCATGACATAAACAGATATACATGAATGCAAACCACTCTCATTTCTCTTGATGGTCAGCATATTAATCTAAACGGTAATAGTTCGCAATAGTGTTATAGACAATATTTGCATAACTTTTATACCGAAATTTCATAAATGGTACACAACTAAAAATTTTCCCTTATGATTTGGGCAGTTAGTTAAAGGCGGCTAAAGAAAAAAATTTAACTTTTTTGAGAGGGGTTAGTTTTGTAGTTGAATGAAAAAGATGGGCTGGCTTAAATACAGAGCATCAGTAAAATCACAGAGAAGACAAACTTCAACAACTGGAAAAACACGCGCCTTGATTATGGGAAGAGCAACTCGTCCTTAGCTGCTTTTAAAAGTTCATCCCATCCCTCTGGAGGGTGACCAGAATTTAACACCTTTTCGAATACTTTGTAGGCATCGGTTTTACTACCGTATGCACGTTTATTATTTTCATCATTGACCCATGCATAAACGATGATTTTTGACCCTAAATGATATCGAAAAAACAAACGGTATTGTTGGAAGAATTTTGCTCGAAACCAGTGCTTGTTATCATCACCTAATGTGCTTCCTTGGCGAAATTCAGGGCTGGTAGGATCGTGCGGTATGAGTTCAAAGATTAACCGTTGAATAGCGGCTAATCGTTTCGTGGCATTTTTTTTAAGGTAGCCCTTCGGATCTTTATTCCGAAGAGCCTCAACTTCTGTTTTAAGGCTTATGTATTGCTCTTTAAACAATGGATGAGTATAAAGTGTCCAACCATTTACGACCATTGGTATCGTTTTTTGCAAACTTACTCGTCCTCATCCAATAACGGAGCATCTAAATCGATTTCAACACCTTCAATCAACACATCAACGTTTTCTCGCATACTTGCTGATAACGGTTCTATTCTTTCAGGATGAGCCTGCATATCACGCGCTATGAATGATAAAAACTCGCCAAGTACAGGATCGCTTTCTTGCACTGCTGCACGCGAAATAACAACGCTGCCATCAGATTGAATCGTGTATTTAATTTTATCTTTTTTACCTAAGTGCAACGCCTTACGAACAGGGCTAGGCACCGTAGTTTGAAAACGGTCTGTCAATGTTGATTCAGTTTCTAAAGCAACTTGTGCCATAACAACCTCTGTCTTTTATTTGCTTCATTAGCTTTGATTTTAGTACGAACGAACAGGCAATGCAAATGCATTACCTTTTTAAAATGAGCTAGAAAATACACAAGTTGCTAATGCTGAAAGGGGACTTGCCTAGACCTCAGCTAACTGAGTGTGCGCTCATTCCCTCACGACGTAACATGATACAAAGCACCTGCAAACTCTAATCGTAGTGGCCTAGCCATCCTTTCACTATCAATCTTGGTTAGTTAATAACTAAAAATTAGGCCTCAATAAGCTAAAAAAAGACCTAACCCTGTTTGTTACTATTGCATGAGATTCTCCAAATTGGAGTAATATTTTGTCGATTTAAATCTTATTCTAGAGCTTGTTCTTATAAAGTCAGCGATATGAAATCATCTTTATCTAGATTTTTTCAAAATGCAGAACTAAAAGATGCGCTCCAGGATGCAAAATCAAAAATTGATGAATTAAACTCTGCTCGGAAAGAGCAAGAATTAATAATCTCAAGTTTGATTCAGGCTAACTCGGAAGTCGGTCAATTAAAAGGTCAAAACGCAAAGGCTTTAGAAGAAAAGAATTTAGAAATAAAGCGACTCAAAGACCAGTTATATTTAAAACGAATTACAGTGGCTCAGCGTATAGTTGAAGCAGAAAAAAGCATTATAAAACTTCACTCATTTAAGAAATTCATTAATTCTTCAGTTGGAATTGAGCAGCACAATAAAGTATTGGCAGAGATCCCAGTCAAGGAAGCTGAATATCTTGCAGGAATTGAGAAGCTTATGGATAAAGTCGAGCTAGGTAAATCTCAGTTCTATTCGCGTTTTGATAGCTATACACAAAACACAATTATTACTTTGGAGCCTAATTGGAAACTTGAGAGGCAATACTTAAATTATATCACCAGTATTGTTTCTAATAGGCCCAAACCTAACTATCGACCTAAAACTTCGAATGTAAGGAATGGTCCAAAAGTTGACTTTGTAGGTATATTTTCATTGCCTTGGCACATTGTCCGTAATAAGTACGCCGTATATTTTGTTTATGAGGTTAATGGAAAAAGGTATGAAGTTCCGTTTATTTTGCCTGTATTTGCTACGCAAGGTAAGGATTATGGCGATAGGAGATGTTATAGAGGTCACCCTTTAGGCTCTGGTTATAAAGGGGAAGGAAATCGAATTCTATGTATCATGTATGATACACATCCGGAAATGCTCGAAAAGAATACTTAATTGCTAGTAACTATTTTGCAGATGCATTGTCTGCTGAGATTAAAATCCCTATGGGTAAATTGCTAAATATTTAGCTCGCAGCTAGACCCTGTACCACATTTTGTGTAACTGCCAGTTTTAAATAATATATTTTAATCGGTCTTCGAATTCGATCATGAATCGATTTAAGGCCGATTTCCAATTTCTTATCGGAATCGCCCTTTTTTTAGATGCCTGCTCAACAGCCAAGTAAACTACTTTTTTAGCCAAGTCATCATGCGGGAACAGCTTACGCTTTTTGATGGCTTTGTGGATAACTGAGTTCAGCGATTCGATGGCATTGGTAGTGTAAATAGCTTTTCTGATACCTTCGGGGTAATTAAATAAGGTGCTGTCGTTCTGCCAATTATTACGCCATGAGCAAGAGATATTAGGGTATATTTGCTATCCCAGCGGTGCTCGAAATATTCTAAGGCCATTAAGGCTTCGTCCTCAGTTACTAATTGGTATATGTACAAACTATGGGGTCACCCATTAGTTCTTTGTTCTGCTTTCAAAAAGACTTCTTGCTATCTACCCAATGCAATGTCTACTTTGATGAATTCGTATTATTTATTTTCAATGCTCTGTGCTTTCCTTCTGAAAGTAGCCCCTTGTAACAGGTGAGTATTTATATATATCAGGAACTTATATTTTTTGACAAGAGAGAATTTCATGTAATTATGGAGGCACTTAAAACAAAAACACTTCATCAACATAGGATCACCATGAAAAAACTAACAGCTACTTTAGGCATCGCAATAGCTCTGTCTTTATCTGCATGTAAGAGTACTCCTGTAGACCCTGCTAAACTTGCAGAAAAAGAATCTCTAAGCAAAGTAACACTAGTAAAAGATATTGAAGTAACACCCACAGGTAGCGAGCGCATCAACAAAACACGTTATCTCGCCCGTAACTTGATGGGAACAAAAGACCGCAAAGAACTTGCCCAAAGAATTGCAAACGAATCACCTGGGTGGAACGTCGCTGAACCGACCATTGGCTTTATTGGTGCAGCCGCTTTAACAGGCAACCCAATGTCGCTAGAAGGCAGCTCTCAAGCTGTAACAATTGGCGCAGCGCTTGATATGGCAAGCTATATCTTTGATGGCTCGAAAGAAAAAATTGGCCAAATTTGGCTGCCAAGCGAAGTAAACGGCAAGACAATTGATACTCCTGAGCAAGCAAAAACAATTGCTGTGGAACTAACATTTGAAGCGCTAAAAACCGCGTTTAGCAACCACGGTTATGACATTAAAGAAAGTGGCACAATGTCGAAAGGCTACAACCTAATTTATTCAGGCACATTACGCCCTGACGCAAATACATCTGACTTTCCTAACAAGCCAAAACATATCTTAGCGATAGTAACGTCTATTGATTATCAAAAAATCGAGACTATAGACCCAATTGAAGCGCTGTCACTTGGTTTTAAACCTGCTTACCGCTCGTCACCTGCAGGCCATCAAATTACTATTTTAGGCGGCCATAAAGTAGATGAAAATGGCCAAACGTTAACAGCCACCACTGAATCAGGCCACGAAATCGTAGACGTTCAAGAAGTCCTATGGCAAAAAGCAATTGGTCGTAGCCTATATCGTGATATATCTAAAGAGATTCCATGGGTTCAGGGTGACGACTCATACGGCAACCGTTACGTCGTACATAACGGCTACGTGTACAGCTTCTTCTCAACGAGCCCTAATATATTCCTGACCAAACAAATTGACGGTTAATAGACATCTGGTCGCTTACCTTCCTTTCACCCCCTTCTTCATAAATATTATAAAAGCAGGGGGTAGCTCTTTCTTCTACCCCTAATAATTATTTTACTAAAAGAACTGTTCACAAGCACGGAGAATAAAGCAGTACTTGACTGCCTAATGAAACGATTTTGAATCCTTTGAGTCAAGTATTTCAATATTATCTCACCTGTAAATGAGCCAATTACTTGTTATCATAATTCAGTTAGGGAAAGTAAAGCTTAACCTTACTCTCAAATTTTGGTGTACATTTTTTATGACGATGGTAGAGATAACCATGCCTCTTTACTTATCAAAATTACACTTATAAATATGCAATTGGCAAAGCAACTGCGAACAAGCTCTTTGATTTGAACTTACGCTTTATTGTTAAACAGCATACCTGAGTGATTACTAGACGTAGGAGCAAACAAAGAGTTTATCATCGTAGAAACATTACTTTTTACGGCAAGCTGGACTGCATTTATTTCTTCATCAAGTTGTTTATTAAGCTCTAGTAACTCACTTTCTCGTTGTTCTGGAGCTAGACCTTTATTGCTTTTTAAACTATTAATCCCCTTTTTCAACAAACCAACACTAAAGAACCAGTTTTTAACTTTTAAATAACCTTTTGTGATCGTTTTTTAAATACCTGCCGTATACCTTATTGAAATGGACACGTCGTAACGTCCGAACATACAAAGATATAAGGAAGAACGATGAAATACATACTCCTGGCTAGTAGCTTACTTTTTCTCACCGCGTGTAGCGATGATGATGACGATAATACCGAAGTTGTTACTCCCCCCCCAGTTCAAGAATTCACTCCGAGTAATACTTACTCTGTAACTCTAAGTGGCAAACAAGAAGTGCCAATGAATGACTCAATGCAAACTGCGACTGCAACGGTAGAGCTTGACGAAGGTTTAATGCAATTTCGTGCAACACTTGATGCAAGCTCAGTTGAAGGTTTTAGCGCAGCACACATACACGACGGCGATTTAGGCGCTAATGGTGATGTTGCCTTTACATTTGAGGCCACTACCAATGGTATGTATGAAGTCGCAATTACCGACCTTGATGAAAGCCTAATTGCTGATTTAATGGATGGTGATTGGTATATAAACCTTCATACCGAACAATATGCAGACGGCGAACTTCGTGCGCAAATTGTGCCTGATACAACGAGTATCATCACGTTTGTTTTAAATGGCGATCAGCAAGTGCCTATGAACGACAGTGACGCAATGGGTTATGGCTATGCATCTTATGATAGCGCCACGACAGAATTACGGCTTCGTGCGGTGACTATGGGTGTTGATGACGCTACAGCAGCTCATATCCATACAGGTAAATTAGGCTCAAATGGTGATGTATTCGTGACTTTAGAACAAGACGACGAAGTCATGACTGACTGGGTTGTACCAGAAGGCACCATGATCGACAGCGACACTCTGGCAGTACTTTTAGACGGCGGTCACTATGTTAACGTTCACACACCTGAATTTGCCGGTGGCGAAATTCGCGGCCAAATCTTAACAGACAACTATGCAGTTGCGACCTTTGACTTGAGTGGTAATCAAGAAGTGCCTATGGTCAGCACCATGGCTGATGGTGATGGTTATGCCCTTGTTGATACAACAGACTACAGTGTAGAGCTAACTGTTGTCACGTCAGGCTTAGACGATGCAAGTGCTGCGCACATTCATACAGGCCGCATCGGGACTAATGGCGATGTATTAGTAGCTCTTGAACAATCAATGGATGATAGCAATGTCTGGATGACACCAAGCAACACGCAAATCAATGCAGATATTTTTGCAGTGCTGGCTTCTGGCGGTCACTATGTCAATGTTCATACACCTGCTAATGCTGGCGGCGAGCTTCGCGGGCAAATCTTAACCAGTAACTTTGGTTTTACGAGTTTTAAACTAAGCGGTGATCAAGAAGTTCCTGCAGTTGAAACTGATGCAAGCGGTGAAGGCTATGCATTAATCAACATGGATAACTATGCCCTAGAGCTATTAGTAAACACAATGGGTGTTGATGATGCGACAGGTGCACACATTCACACTGGCCGAATTGGCACGAATGGCGACGTACTCGTTGCACTTGAGCAGTCAACAGCTGACGCAGGCATGTGGATGACACCAGCAAATACCATGATCAACGCAGAGATATTTGAGGTACTTGCATCAGGTGGTCATTACGTTAACGTGCATACGCCTGCTAACATGGGTGGCGAAATTAGAGGTCAAATCTTAACTGATAACTATCAGCTCGTTACTTTCCCACTTAGTGGTATGCAAGAAGTTCCTGCTGTTGATACGATGGCATCAGGTAGTGGTTATGCCTTAGTCAATATGGATAATTACCATCTAGAATTAAGAGCGTTAACCGAAGGTGTGAGTGATGCTACTGCTGCCCACATTCATACAGGTCGTATTGGCACCAATGGCGACGTTCTTGCCGCGTTAGAGCAGTCAAGCGATAACATAAACCTGTGGCAAACACCTGAAAACACCATGATCAATGCAGATATTTTTGCAGTACTCGCATCAGGTGGTCACTACGTTAATGTGCATACTCCAGCTAACCCAGGTGGTGAACTACGTGGTCAAATCCTTACCGACAACTACGTGTTTGTAACCTTCCCGCTTTCTGGTGAACAAGAAGTACCCGCAGTCACAACGGATGCATCTGGTGATGGTTATGCGCTAGTGGATACCAATGATTACAGTGTTGAGCTGCAAGTACTAACATCAGGTGTAAGCGATGCAACTGCTGCCCATATTCATACTGGCGTAGCAGGTGATAATGGCCCTGTGTTAGCTCCTCTTGTACAAGACAGTGATGATATGAATCGCTGGATGAGCAGCACGGGCTTAATGATAGACGCCGATATGTTTTCAGTTTTAGCTTCAGGCGGTCATTATGTAAACATTCATACCCCTGCAAACCCAAGCGGTGAGATACGAGGCCAAATTCAATAACTTTATAGAGTCAGAGGCCAATATACTTGGCCTCTTTTATGACTAAGCATGAGAAGATTACGTCATAAAAAGTTATACCATTAAACTTTATTGGCTCATGATATTTGGCACTCTAATCCGCTCTGATTCACTCTTATCTTTATTCAAAACTGCGAGTGTCTCATTATCAATCCATCTAATATCGCCTAGTAAGCCATTAAACAGAAACTCATCAGGCTCAGCACTAAATAAACGTTTTGAAAACAGCACTTCCCCGATTTTATTTTTGATTTTTACAAAACAATCAAAGCTCATCGATTCGTGATGGCACTCTAATTCTGAAATAAGTTTTCTGTTACGGTTATGCTTTTTTCGAAAGGTATAATGGTTAACAAAACTATCTCTCAAAACCGCTGCATATGCTTGATTAAACGGCTCTATTGGCCATTCATACATTACTGTTAATTTAACTAATGCTTGCTGCAACGTATCTAATAGGCATAGTTTCTTTTCATACTCACCTAATCTATTAAATGCTATAAAATCAAAAGGTTGATAAAATTTAAGCACAGAACTACTTAACTCTGTGGTCCCATCACGTTTATCCGATTCACTTAACTTAATAATTACTCGGTAAATTCCGTTAGTCTCTATCTGACAAAAATACCGTTCATAATGGGCGTATACACTTCTAGAAAATAAGGTAAATTTTCTACATTCGGCTAGCTCTTGTTTAAAGGCCCACAGATCAAATTCTTTTAATTTCATGTTTATTTTAACGCTGCTTTTTTAATAGCTCAGTTAATCTCACAATAGCACCCCTCAGCATCTGAGTTAATAAACTGGCTATTAAAACCCGCACGTAAGTTTGCAATTACTAACTCAACAAAGCCATTCTGACTTGAACAGGCGAGTCCTTTTGATAATGGCCCTGCATACACAAGCTGTTGATTTTCTGAAACAAGTACTGCGGCAGGTTGAGCGGGTAATATTGCAGCAACCGCAGATGTTGGTTTAAGTTTTATTACTTTAATACCTTGCTCTGCTGCATAGCTGCTAAGGCTTGTTATGTGCGGTTGTGAGCGCTCTGAGCATACACAGGTATTTTCATCAATAATGTACAAGGTATCTGTATTTGTGGTGCCAAGCCCCATACTTTGTTGAAAAGCAGGTAACCAATTTGCTGTGGCTAGCTTTTTATCTGGATCAAAGGAGCTTGCTTGTTGAGAATAAGCAAACACCAAGGCTAATGCTACAGAGGCAACCCAAAGTAGAGTTGCCACTATCAGCCATTTGCTATTTGAATTTAGCAATACCTTGCTCCAGTACATCGATACTTACATCAATTAACTGTACGCGATCGGTGAGTTTTTCAATCATCAAGTTGTCGTTGGCTTGATTAGCAATTAAGGCCTGTGAATTATCGGCAATAGCACGCGTATTACCCGCTTGATTTTGCACTACATGAGCAACTGCCTGTGAGCTACTTGCAGCAACATTCACCTGCTCTGTCATCTCGGTAATTTGCAGTTTCATCTGCGAACTAATGGCCGACAACTGCTCTATAAGCGCAACACTACCCTGCATAGACTTGGTTGATGAGGCACTGTTTTGCATCAAGCTTTCAAGCGTATTAGTTATTTTATCCGTCGTGTTTTTACTGCGTGTTGCCAAGTTTCTAACTTCATCAGCCACTACCGCAAAGCCGCGGCCTTGTTCACCAGCACGCGCAGCTTCAATTGCAGCGTTAAGCGCAAGTAAATTCGTTTGCTCAGCAATTGACGAAATTTCATTAAGTAATTCTGAGATATGCGAACATGCACTCACCAGTTGGCCTATATTTTGATCTGCTTCTTGAAGGTTATTAGCAAGCTCAGCCGTTTTGCTGTCTGTATTAGCCACTTCATTTAATGCCTCTGTAGCACTTAAATGGAGCTGCTCAAACTGTGTTTGTAGCTCATTACTTTCTTGTTCAACATGAGCAAAGCCTTCGGCGACTCGTTCACCTGACTGCGCGATATCCGTCGATAGCTGCTCACGATTAAGTGCTTGCTCATGCAATTCGTCGTGTACTTCAAGTAATTGTTTAGACTGGTTTTTTAAAACACTACTTTGGCTTTGAACATCACCAATCACGCTCGATACAAAACCTAGTAAGCGGTTAAAACCCGCTACAGCTTCACTGTGACTATCATCCGCTCTTAAACTAATATTAATGCTGTTTTCGTCGGCCATTATCTGCTCTGTCGTTGTGCTTAACGATAAGCCAGAACTACGTTCACGATGTAGGGTTTTAGCAATATAGCCAGCTACAATTGCTTCAACAATGGCATACACGGCATGAATAAGTACGGTGCTAAAATACAATCGATCTGGGTCAAAAACGTATAAACCGACTTCGTTTATCTGTAAAAAGTAAAAGCTCAAATGGTGAACTGCCACAAAAGCAAGTGCAGTAATAAACACGCGCCATTCAACAAACATGATCAACACGGCCATTAAAATAAATATTTCAAAGTGAACTTCAATGAGGCCGCAGCTTTGTTGGATGTGTAAAAACGAAAACATCATGCAACCGGCAGCCACAACATGAGCTGTTAATTTGCTCGTTGGGTATTGATGGAGCATCCAAAGCGGTAAAGATAGCAATAATAAACCCGTTACCACACCTGTAATTAGGGTCGAATAGATAAAGCCTAAAACTAAAGATTCAACAAACAATAAAAGGAACAAATAAGTAAAAAGGCGGCGCACACTCGTCATAGATAAAGCCTTAATTATTAAATAATTTACAAAAATACAATTAATCGAGCTAATACGGTTTGATGCGCATCATGGTTCACTTTATTAATTGCAATAATGCTCTAAATTGTTCGGTCCCTGCTTTTTCTAGCCATTGAAATATCACACTTTCTGTACAGCTAATAATAGCACCTGCTGCCAATAGCTGCTTAATTGCTAACTCTTTGTGTTTTTCGTTGCGTGATGCAATGGCATCTTCAACCACAAATACCTGATAGCCATTGGCAATTAAGTCTAAACAAGTTTGCAGTACACACACATGCGACTCGGTACCTGTTACCACGATTTGTTTACGGTTAAAGCCAGCCAATTGGTTGTTAAATTGCGCTTCTTGGCATGCGCTAAAATGTATTTTGTGATAGCAGTTAGTGCCAGTTATAAAAGGTAAGAGCTGTTCACTACTTTTACCTAACTTGGTTGGATTTTGTTCGGTAAATAAATAGGGAATATCTAAAGCTTTAGCTGCTTTAATTAACTTTTCGGTCTGGTTAACAGCTAAGCCAAAGTCGTTAATTACCGGTTCAAGCCCTGCCTGAAGGTCAATAATCAATAACAATGCATTACTTTTTTGGCTTATAAATGAATGGCGCATCACGCTCTCTAATTGCTGATAATTGAACTAGTTATAGCATAGGTTTCAGTTTCAGCAACAAGTAGACCTTATTACTATTTTTTCTTTTCAGAACCATTAATTACGGTCATAATTGTGCTATATTTTGTTAAAAATTATGCGCAAATAATAATTTAGGGTTAATCAGTCAGTGCCTAAGCTTTTTCTTTTGATTTTCAGTTTGCTGCTCTTCACGCTCTCCTCTTCAGCGTTGGCACAAAACTATGCTTTGCAAATGCAGCGTATTTCAACCGATGAAGGACTTACGCAAGGCAGTGTAACTAAAATCGTGCAAGATGATTTAGGCTTTATTTGGATTGGTACCTACCAAGGCTTAAATAGGTATGATGGTTATCAGGTAGCCCCTTTTGCTGGTGAATATATTCTTGATCAGCGACAAATTACGGCAATGCATAAAACTGACGACGGAAACATTTTCGTCAGCACTGAGTTTTCAGGTGCTTTTCTAATCGACCCAAAAACGCTAAAAGTCGAAAAAATCTATTCTGGCAAACTAGACCCTGAAGATGTTTTCTTTTCGCCTATTTTAGCAATCACTGAAGACAATCACTTTTTTTACTTCGCTATTGCCCAGCACGTTTATTCATACAACAAGCAATCAAAAAAGTTTTTGCATGAGTTTTCTATCAATAAAAAAGAACATATTGTACGAGCACTCACCCTGCACGACAACTTTTTATATATCGGCACGTCAAATGGGCTTTTCTCAAAAAACCTTGCAGATGATCATATCTCGCATATTCCACTAACCGATAAATCTAAGGTTACCGAAGATAATAAAAACGTTAAATTTTTAAGGGTTGATGCGCAACTGGGCTTATTTGTTGGCACTGTAGAGGGCATGTTTGATATCCCTTTTAACACTAACCTTTTACTGGCCTTTGATAAGGTAAGGCTGTTAATCCCTGACTTAAATATTTGGGATTATTCTGTTAGTGCATTTGGTGAATATATCGTCACAGAAAAAGGGTTGTTCGAATTTAATCGCCAAACCATGTCGGTTGAGTTCATCTTAAACTTTGAACAAAGTAAGTTTCTGATGACTGACAATTCAATTCAAGATGTCATGATTGATAAAACAGGGCTGCTCTGGCTTGCATCCCGCTCACAAGGCGTTTTTACTTGGTCAACACTCGCAAGACGTTTTAAACATATTGAATTAAAAAATACCCAAGCTCGCTTCAATAATAATGTCTGGTCAGTACTACAAGATCAAAACAATACAGTTTGGATTGGCACAGATAATGGCCTAATGAAGTACAACCAAGTTACTAAAGATATTACACCATACCTAGTTAGCAACGATGAAAAAGCCTTTCATGGTGAGCATGGTATTTATGGTATTACCAAGGCTAACATTGATGACAGCGACCGTTATCTATGGCTAATGAAATACATAGGTCTTGCCTTGTTTGATAAACAAAAAGGCGAACTGGTTCCTATAAAAGGCAATGCTGAGACCATGCACCTCATAAATTACGGCCCTAACTGGGGCTTTCGTGCTATGGGCAATGATCAATTTGCATTTTTAGATGAGCAAAACTTTTATAAGTACAATGGTAAAACGGGTGAACTTACCACTATTAAAGGATTAAAAGAACAAGTTGACCTAGTTAATGCCCATGCCTTTTTAAAGCCATTGCCTGACCACCCCAACGAATACGTACTGAGTATGTCGGGCAAGTTATACCGCTACAATGAGCAGACTCAAAAGTTAACATTGATATACCAAACAGAAAACTATAATCCCTTAGCATTCACCACAATTGATGACTGGGTGATGGATTATAACAATACCCTTTGGCTCGGCTCCGCTGACGAAGGGCTTATTGGCATTGATGCTAAAACTTACGAAGTTAAACACCGTATTAATATACAGTCTGGCTTAAAAGCTAAATCTGTTTTTGCATTGCAAATAGATCGTTTTGGTTTTTTATGGTTAGGTACTCAAAATGGCCTTTACCGCCTTGACTTAAGCTCCTTAGAACTTGACCGTTACTTTATTCGCGATGGTTTAGCAGTTAATGAATTTAACATTGACGCCGACACCACCTTAAATAACGGACAACTTGCATTTGGTAGTACCCGAGGCGTACTTTTACTTTCACCAGAAGACTTTTTATCATCGCCTGTAGAGGCAGGTAATATAAATACCGAAATTACCAATGTAACTTTGCTTTCGCGAGAGCTTAACTACCATCCATATAAATATGTGAATACGCCTCTGCGAATCACCTCAGATGATATGGGCTTAGCAGTTACCTTTTCTAATTTTGATACCATCAATAAAGATAAAACATCTTATCGAGTGACCCTTGATGGGCCAACCTCACTGCAATACGACAAGCTGACAACCAATGAGGTCTTTTTCACTAAATTACCGCCTGGCGATTATGTGTTATCAGTGTCGTCGTCAACCGAGTTAAGCGATGCTATATCAGCGTCTAGACAACTAAGATTTAATGTTGCACATGCACCTTGGTCATCCCCTGCTGCAAAAGCAAGTTATGTCGTTATTGTATCAGCTGTTTTGTTTTTCCTATTTTGGCAATACCATGCTCGCCAACAAATGATAGGCCGTGCTCATGCAGAAGTTTTAAAATCACAGCAACAAACCGAACTCGCTTTAAGTAGTACTAAAAGTGGTGTTTGGGAGATTAACCTAGCAGAGCAATTTTTAAGAACGACTCGTTTTTTTGCAGAACTGGGTTATGCCGAGTATAAAGACGGTATAAGCCTCAAAGAGTTTGTGAGTTTAGTGCACCCGCACGATCGCAATCATGTAACTAGTCAGTGGCAACTATTTTGTAAACAAACAAATAATGAGCAGTGGAACATAACTTACCGTTTAAAGCATAAAAACGGTAACTGGCTTTGGTATGAAGATATTGGCCGCATCGTTGCAAGCGATGAAAACAACCGTCCATTTAAAGTAACCGGCATCTATACCAATATTACTGAGCAACGTGCTAATGCACAGCAAGCCAGTGTTCTTGGTGAAGCATTTGGGCAAATAAACGACTGGTTGTTAATTTTAGACAATCAACTCAAACCATTTTCTGCCAATGCGAGTTTTGGCGAAGCATTCACCACTTCAAACAATGTTGCAGCTCTTACCAGTGGCGACTTTATTGCAGCTATAGGCCGTGCCAAATACCTTAAATATATAGACATACTAAAAACGCTTAAACCAAAACAAAACTGGAAAACAGAGGCTGTCATTCGTACTTTAAAAAGCCCTGCACACCCAGTTCATATTAGTGTCACGGCTGTAGCTAAGGAAAACCAATCAATTAGTCATTATGTAATTGTAATTTCAGACTTAACAGAACAAAAACGCGCTGAAGACGATTTACGTTATTTAGCAAATTATGACCCGTTAACGGGCTTGCCTAACCGCTCTTTAATGTATACAAAAATTAGCAACTGTATAAATAACGCCAAAAAATACAATAAACTAGCTGCATTATTATTTATTGATTTAGATAAATTTAAGCCCGTAAATGATTCATTCGGGCACGCTGTAGGCGACCAATTACTTTGTGACATAACGCAAAGAGTAAGCCTAATGTTGCCCGAAAACGCCATAATTGGCCGTCAAAGTGGTGATGAGTTTTTGGTTCTTATTAAAGATTTACACTCACCACAAACACTCAGTGATCTTGTTAAAAAACTCACTGAAGAGCTGGCAAACAAGGTTATAATTGACGACTTTTCAATCAATATTTCCGCAAGTGTTGGTGTGGCACTTTACCCATTTGATGCGAAAACAGCAGATGATTTAATTAAAAATTCAGATATCGCCATGATGCACGCTAAGCAATCTGGCCGTAACAATTTTAAATATTTCACTGAGCAGATGAATAACCAGCTAACCAAAAAGCTATTACTTGAAAATGCCTTGAAAGATGCGTTTAAAGATGATGAGTTATTTAATAACTATCAACCTATAGTTAATGCCAAAACAAAAAAAATAAATGGTGTAGAGCTTTTAATGCGTTGGGAAAATGAACAAGGTTTTGTATCTCCTGCAGAGTTTATTCCTATTGCTGAAGAGGTAGGCCTAATCGATGCGTTGACTGAACAAGCACTTGATAGAGCATTAACAGAGCTACTGCCAATGCTGCGTGCTAACCCGCAGTTTTATTTATCATTAAACCTGTCACCAACGCATATTTTAAAATCGAGCTTAACTGAACGCTTACTACTTATTTTGAATAACCACATGGTTAAGCCGGTTCAGCTACGTCTTGAAATTACAGAAAATACGCTTTTGGAAGATAAAGAGAAAGCCTCAAAACAGTTGCAAAAACTCAAAAATGCCGGCTTCAAACTATTACTTGATGACTTTGGCACAGGATACTCGTCACTGACTTACCTAAGCCAATTCCCGATTGATGTGATAAAAATTGACCAAAGCTTCGTGCGTAATATCGGCAAAGATAAAAGTAATGAATCTATTATTAGAACCATCCATGCGCTGTCATCAAACTTAGGCTTATATTGTATTGCTGAAGGGGTTGAGACAGGTGAGCAAATCAGTTTCTTAACCGAGATGGGCTGCGAAGACTTACAAGGTTACTACTTCGCAAAACCTATGTTGGCCGATGACCTCATTGCAGAAAGCACGATTCAGGGAATAGTTAAACGACTAAACATGCTTTAAACCATTTATTCAGACAGCGATAAAGCTCATTTTTATTAATGGGCTTATCAAAAAACCATCGTTTGCCTTTTTGATAAGCAAAAAAGATATCCTAACTTCATAGTGATACCTTTAAATTAAAAGAAAATTAAACTTTTTGCCACTTTAATTAACATGCTGGCATTCATGACTTTCTATTTGCAGCACACTTTTTCCAATTTTAAAGCGCGATAGCAATAGTTTTTCGACCTTTAAGCGACATGCTTCGTCATGCTTTTCAACGGTACAGTGCTGTTTTAAAACAACGTGCGCGCCTACAATAATGTCTTTATCTTGGCGCATGACCGTTACATTGTGAACATTTTGTACGTGTTCAACAGAGGCAATACTTTGTTCAATATCAGCTACATTTGGCAGCTTACTTCTGTTCTCAAGTAAACCTTGAATACAACGTATGATTACTTTAACCCCAGTAAACAAGACAAAGATAGCAATCAACATACTCGAAATAATATCAATTTCGGCCCAGCCAGTTAGGTGGATTAAAATACCAGCGAAGAAGGTTGAAACCGTTGAAATTAAGTCAAAAAACGAGTGTAAAAACACCGCATAAACGTTAATACTGGCTTTGCGCCCTTTGTATAACACCCAAGCTGCAGCACCATGAAACAAAAAACCAATAGCTGAAATAACCGACATCAGATAGCTATTAATTTGTAAATCATGGCCATCGCTATGATGAAAGTAACGTTCACCTCCTTCATAAAGGATGATCAAGCTAATGCTTAAATATAAGATGCCATTGATCAAGCCACCCGTAAGCTCTGCGCGCTGGTAGCCATCATTAAAGTTTTTTGCAAAATATATCGCCATGCTTGAGGCAATAAGCGCGATGAATAAAGAACTGTTATGAACAAACAAATGCCCAGCATCAGCAAGTACAGCAAGCGAATTCGAATAATAGGCGCCAATAACCTGTATCACCATAAACGAACATGTTATGGCTAAGGCAATCAACAAGCGGCGTCTAGATGCTTGGTGTGTTGTAATATCTGTCATGAAGAAGTGAAATACCTATCAGCTGGAAATGCGGTAATGATATAAAGTCTCAATTGTAATACGCAGCGCGCTTAAACGCACTAAAAACTTAGTTAATAGTCCCTTTTTGAAAGTTTTTTGCACGATGTGTTACTAATAAGAAAGGAATTAGCAGCAAACAAGTAAGCTGAATCACTCACTTGTAAGCTAAAAAACACTAAGGCGTTAACAATACATGTTGTTAAAGCCTGTTACTCGAGGCTGATTTAAAAAGCAGGCAATTAAACTTTAAACTGACTTACTAAATCTTTAAGGTGCTGAGCACGCGATAATAAGCTTTGCGTACCACGCTGTTGTTGTTCAGCGTTATCATGTATTTGCATCGCACTGTCAGAAATATCATGAGCCGACTGATTGATATGCTCAACCACCGTGCCCTGCTCTTCGGTTGCTGCTGCAACTTGGTGATTGCCTTGGCTGATAATTTCAAACTTCTGCTGAATAGACTGAAGTGCAGACACTGCAATATGCGTAAGCTCAGTCACTTTTTGACTACTTTGCGTACCTTCGGCAATCGCTTCTTGTGATTGCAATGATGAGCTTTGTAAACGCGAAATCTGTTCCCTAATTTCAGAAGTCGATGTTTGCGTACGCTGTGCAAGTGAGCGAACTTCATCAGCGACGACCGCAAAGCCTCGGCCTTGCTCACCCGCTCTTGCCGCTTCAATTGCCGCATTGAGTGCCAATAAATTAGTTTGTTCTGAAATTGCATTGATCACTTCAACAACCGAGTTGATCTCAGCTGCTTGATTTGCAAACTCACCGATACTTTTATCAACCGTGATCAAAATGTCATTCAGTTCATTCATGGTTTGCGCTGTGGCAGCCATACTTTGATTGGTTTGCACGGTTTCTCGTACCGCTTCTTCTGTGTCGCTTGCTGTACGATGAGCAATATCAGACACCTCGTTAATTGTTTGCCCCATTTCTGTAATAGCTGTGGCAACTTGATCGGTTTGCGCGCGCTGATCTTCGGTAGCAGCAAAGGTTTTGTTGGCAAAGCTCGCAAGATCGTCAATCCCCTCTCGCATCGCTTGCTCGGTGACACTGATTTCATCCACCAGCTCGGCTACTTTACCAATAATGGCATTAAAGCCCTTAGCAAGATGCCCCAGTTCATTATCAACACTGTCATCTAAACGTTTTGTTAAATCACCGCCGTGACCTGCCATACCAAGTAGCTCGTCACCAACACTGCGTATTTTCTTACTCAGCCAATTCGCAAAATAAAGCGTCAACACTAAGAAGATACCCGCAAGCACGACACTTACGATAATCGACATCCAAACGACTGTATTAATCGCACTTGAGATCTCTTGCTTTGGTTGAACTGCCACAAGAGTAAGGCCCGTTCCTTCAATTGGCATAACCCCAGCGTAAACATCTTCATCTGCGAGCTCGACTTGCGATAGAATAAAGCCTGTATGTTTACTGCTCAAAAAGCTTTGTAATGCGCTTAATGAAGCGACGCTTGTGACTTGTTTACCAATATAAGCATCATTTGCGTGTGCAATAATTCGCTTGCTCTCATCAATTAAGAATAAATACCCTTGCTCACCAATTTTACGCGACGTAACAATGCTAGAAATATCTGAAATATCATAACCAAGCCCTGCAACACCAAGGCGTTGCCCTGCAATTTCAACCAAGGTGTTAACGTATAAAGTGAGGTGTCCGCCCTGCTCACTTACATCTAAAGCAAGCGCTTGGCGTTTATCTGAGCTAATAAAGTCAAAAAACCAACTGTCTCTTGGCTCACTTTGTGAGATTGATTTGAAAAAGCCGTCTTGTGTGTAATAACTCATTGAGTTTTTACTCACCCAAAACACCGACGAAGCGCCGCTTTTTCTTTGTAAGTCAGCAAAGTACGCCATGACACGCTGATGAATTGGCGAGTTTTTCTCACCTTCGCTCATCCACGTATGCAGAATTTGGTTTTCAGCTAAAGACTGTGACACAGAGATGGGGTAGCGCATTTGAGCGTCAATTTCGGCAGCCACTTTACCCACAGCGTCCGGCAATAATTGCTTTTCTGTTTGTTGGTAATAAAGCCGAGAGAATTGGCTGGTATTGATTAAGGCGCTAACCACAGTGACAACAAACAATGCAATTAACACAAAACTAATAAAAATAGTGCGCAGCGATAGGTTTCGCATTCAGCAAGCCTCATACTTAATAGTGGAGTTTTGGTTTTAGATCATCCTTGCGTCCTATCAATAATTTTAGGTAACAAGTCTGTGTTAAGCAATTGCTATTTAAGCTTTTACTGTTGTTTTTGTATGAATAATTATCAAACTCAAACAGAATAGGAACAAACGCCAACTTGTACCTTTTTACTAGTTAAAATAATAGCTACAAACAGCTCACTGAAAAAAGCCGTGCTTACTATGACCCTGCTATTATTGCCATTTTTTGCTTGTAGGTTTTTGGCGACATGCCATACCAGCGATGAAATGCATGATGAAATGCACTAATTTCAGAGTAGCCACACAAAAAGGCTATTTCTGTGACAGAGAGATCTGTTTCGTTTAACAATGACACACTTTTTTGCTGTCTTAATCTTGCTAATTCGTTACTAAAACTTGTGCCCTCTTTTGCAAGACGCCGCTGCAGCGTTTTTTCACTCATGTTAAGTGCTTTTGCCATTGCTTTACTGGTGGTTTGGCCTTGAATTAAATGCCCTTCAAGCAAAATTCTCAGTACCTGCGTCACATTCGTTTGCGTCACTAGTTTCAACTGGCTTGATAACACAGGTTCACTATCGGTATTTTCGCTAAAAAAAAGGCTGTGGGTCGTTGCGCCGTATTCAATTTTGCAATTAAAGTGCGTATTAATCTCACTGTGTGGCTCTTTACGTTGCAAGCAAATTCGTGTTGGGTGCCAATTTTTCCCCTTTACAGTGCGCGCTATTTTCACACAAAACGCCATGGGCGCTTCGTAGCTTAGCAGTGACATATCACGCTCACCATCACTAAAGTTAAAGCGAAGTTCATACTCACTACCATGATCGATCAAAGAGACATTATGTGTATCGCCCATCAATTTTTGATACCGCAATATCAGCCGAAAAGCACTTAATAACTGTGTTGACTGAATAATAGCCATGCCTACCACCGGAATAGCGCGTACATTCATGTTACTGCCAACATAAAGACCTAAGTGGGTGTTTGGTAACATCGCTTGCGCTTGCTTCCAAAGCATACTGACACTGGCTTGTGGGTATCGGGCTGTTTGGCTACTTAATTCTGCTAAAGGAATATTTGCCGCTGCAAACAACTCATTAATTGGTAAGCCCTGCCATTTAAACGACTCAGCCATAGCACGTAACCACCAGCTTGATAAGGTTCTCATGCGCGTCCTTAATAAACAATTTAATGACTTATATTATCAAGTAAATAGAAGAATAAAAGCCTATTGTTAACCTGTAATTAACAACGGAGACAACAATATGGGCACTGTAGCAAGTAAACGCGAGTTCGCGAACTTTAAAGAGTTTTACCCCTATTACTTACAAGAACACAAAAATAAAGTCTGTCGACGCTTACATTTCATTGGCAGTTGGATTGTTTTGGCTATTTTGTTTGCCGCTATTTATCAGCAGCAATATAGCTGGCTAATTTTATGCCCAGTTGTGGGCTATGGCTTTGCTTGGGTTGGTCATTTCTTTTTTGAAAAAAATCGCCCCGCTACTTTTACACACCCTTTTTATAGCTTTATTGGTGATTGGGTCATGTTTAAAGACATTATTATTCGCAAAGTACCATTTTAGGAAAACACCATGACCATGAAACACACAGTATCAGAGCAAGAATGGCAAGCCCGTGTTGAGCTTGCTGCCGCGTATCGCCTAGTTGCTTTATATGGCTGGGATGATTTAATTTTTACCCATATTTCAATGCGTGTTCCCGGCACAGACAACGAATTTTTGATAAACCCGTATGGCATGATGTTTCACGAAATTACCGCATCAAGTCTTATCAAAGTAGATCAACAATGTAATAAGCTGCATGACAGTGAATACCCAGTTAATCCTGCGGGGTTTAATATTCATAGCTGTATTCATATGGCGCGTGATGATGCCCATTGCGTTATTCACACCCACTCACTCAATGGCACGGCAGTGTCTGCCAACAAAGACGGCTTATTGCCTATCTCTCAGCAAGCTGTTGTTGTGCACTCAGGTTTGGGTTATCACGACTACGAAGGCATAGCCCTTAACCCTGCTGAGCAAGACCGTTTAGTGAATGACCTTGGCACGAATAACTTTCTAATGCTACGTAATCATGGCCTATTAACAGTAGGTAAAACGGTTGCTGATGCATTTTTGTTTATGTATGTTTTTGAAGCTGCATGCGCTGTACAAACTCGTACTTCACAAAATACCGAGCAACTCGTACAAGTACCTAGCGCGATTATTGAGGGTATCAAAGGGCAAACTGAAGTTGCTACTAAGGGACTGGGCGGCGCAATTGCTTGGCCTGCCTTACTGCGCTTACTCGACAATAAAAGTCCGGGTTACGATCAATAAGGATATACCATGCAAATTGATATCATGACTAAAATAGTGCTGCCTTTAGCACTATTTATCATCATGTTTGGCATGGGGTTAGGGCTTAAAAAGCAAGACTTTAGGGCATTATTTATTAGCCCAAAAGCACTTTCAATAGGCTTAAGCTGCCAACTACTGTTATTGCCAAGCGTTGCGTTTGTATTAGCAATGAGTTTTACCCTAACCCCAGAGCTCGCTATTGGCCTGATTTTAGTGGCTTGCTGTCCGGGTGGTGTGACTTCAAACCTTTATACCTATTTATTCAAAGGGGATGTTGCGCTGTCAATAAGCCTAACCACGCTAGCAACATTTATCTCACCGTTTACCTTGCCACTGATTATTCATTTTGCCATGCAAATATTGAGTGTGCCGGGCCACGAATTTGCTTTGCCGGTGATTAAAACCATAGTGCAAATGCTGATGATAACGGTACTTCCTGTTTGCTTAGGAATGGTATTTAATCACTTTAAACCCCATCTGAGCTTGAAAATAGAACCCTTTATACGTCGTTTTTCGAGTGTATTCTTAATTGTGATAGTGTTTAGCATTATCCACAAAAATGCTGACCAAATGCTGAGCTTTTTTGCGACCAGTGGCATTGCAACGTTGACATTAAACCTTAGCACGCTGTTACTAGGGTTGTTTTTTGCAAAAATATCGGGCTTAGATCACAGGCAACAAATGAGCATTGCGGTTGAAGTTGGGCTACAAAATGGTACCTTAGCCATTTTAATTGCGAGCACCTTAATCAATAATGCCGCCATGGCAATTCCAGGTGCAACCTATAGCTTATCAATGTTTGTAACGGGTTATATTTTTTGTCGCTTATTTAGCGCGCATCATACAAAACACCTTGCCATTCTCAACAAAGCATAAAAGCCAAAGTGATGACTAAAAACAAGGAAGTTTTTAATCACACAAAAAGTAATAAAAAACAGTTAAAATTTGAGATAACCAAACGAGTCTAAAACACACTTAATAACAAAGTTCATCACCCATCCTAACTATTAATTTTTTATTTATTTTTCATAACTATACCTAAATCATTAGTTATAATTTTTGCTCTGTGGTCAGTCTTGTTTAATAAGATATTTTCGTTCACTATCAATTTATGGCTTGTTATATAGGGACATATTGTGGCCGAACTTAATAACTCTAAATTGCCCGTTCATGTTGCTGAATTAAAGTTTGCACTTGATAACGTACCCGCATACGTTTATATAAAAAATAAGCTCGGACATTACGTTTATGCTAATAAGCTTACCTTAGGTTTATTTGCTTGCTCTGAGAAAGAATTACAGCATAAAAGAGATGTGGACTTTTTCCCAATTCCTGACGTAAAAAAGCTAGCAAAAATTGACAAACGGGTGCTCAGCGGTGAGCGCACTCGTGAAGAAGTACAACTTACCTTTCCCGACGGACACCAATATATTTTCTGGGAAGTGAAAACCCCTATAATTTGCGACACAGAGCCTAATAAAGTCATCGGTATTTTAGGCATTGCAACTGACATTACCGAACGAAAACACCTTGAAGAACAACTCCTTTATGCTGCCTCAACCGACCCGTTAACGGAACTTTTAAACCGCCGCTATTTTTATGTTCACTTATCACTTGCGTTACAAATGAGCAAGCGTGACCAAAACTATGGCGCAGTAATATTTATCGACTTAAATAGGTTTAAAAAGTTAAACGATCAATATGGCCACAATACCGGCGACGCTTATCTTGTTGAGATTGCTGAAAGAATGAAAACAGTTGTGCGCGAAAAAGACTGTTTAGCCCGCATTGGTGGCGATGAGTTTGTTGTATTACTTGAAGGGCTAAGCCGAAATGAGCAAACAGCCAAACAAAATGCCTATCGCGTTGCCGATAAACTGCAAACAGCCATCGAAGTTGAGTTTATTCACCAAGATCTTAACTATAAGGGCTCAGCCAGTGTCGGCGTCACCATGTTTTTAGGTACACAAAAAACTGCTGAAGAGATCGTGGCACAAGCTGACCAACATATGTATTTGATAAAACATGCTCTTAATTATTAATACAATGCATAAAGAATAAAACTGCACTTAAACAGGTAACGATTACAAATCATTAGCGCGCTTTGCTTTGTGGTGCTAACCTGAGCAATGAAAAATAATATTAATTGTATTAAGGAAAGTACATGGACCCCGTTTCTAGCATTTTAGACCTTTTGTTAAATGTAGAAGTCTTTCTTCTAATTTTTGTTTTGGTGCTACTAAAAAGTAGCGTTAAATTTGTGCCGCAAAATCGTGCCTGGTTAATCGAGCGTTTTGGTAAGTACCATTCGACTAAAGAAGCCGGCTTAAACTTTATTGTGCCATTTATCGACCGTATTGCCGCTGACCGCAGCTTAAAAGAACAAGCGCAAGATGTGCCATCTCAGTCTGCTATCACTAAAGATAATATCTCGCTTATCGTCGATGGTGTGCTGTATTTCCGCGTGCTTGACCCGTATAAAGCCACTTATGGTGTTGATGACTATGTATTTGCGGTTACTCAGCTATCGCAAACAACGATGCGTTCTGAACTTGGTAAAATGGAACTAGATAAAACCTTTGAAGAGCGCGACATGTTAAACACCAACATAGTTACCGCGATTAACCAAGCATCTGAGCCTTGGGGTATTCAGGTTTTACGTTACGAAATTAAAGATATTGTGCCACCTAATTCTGTAATGGAAGCCATGGAAGCACAAATGAAAGCTGAGCGTGTAAAACGTGCGCAAATTTTAGAATCTGAAGGTGACCGTCAGTCTGCCATCAACGTGGCTGAAGGTAAAAAGCAAGCCCAAGTCCTTGCTGCCGAAGCTGAAAAAGCCGAGCAAATTTTACGCGCTGAAGGTGAAGCGAAAGCGATTATCGCCGTTGCTGAAGCGCAAGCAGATGCACTACGTAAAGTAGGTGAAGCCGCCGATACAGAGCAAGGCCAAAAAGCAATTCAACTCGACCTAGCCACTAAAGCCATTGCCGCTAAAGAAGCCATTGCTCGTGAGTCATCTGTGGTATTACTTCCTGAAAGTGGTACTGACGCAAGCTCGCTTGTAGCTCAAGGTATGTCTATTATTAACTCTTTGAATAAAAAGCAACAAAGTTAGGTGGGCTGATGGCATTTTTAGATACCCATTTAGCCGAAGCACTGATGATTATAGGTGTTATCGCGCTAATTGTTGAAGTTGCTGTACTGGGTATGAGTACCTATGTATTACTGTTTTTAGGCTTATCTTTATTTGCCAGTGGCTTACTAATGAATATAGGTCTACTTGATACGAGTTACACTACCGCGCTTTGGAGCAATATCGTGTTTACTCTTGGTTTTGCTCTCGTGCTTTGGAAACCTCTCAAACGCATGCAGGATAAAACCGATACTAAGCCGATACATAGTGATTTTGCTGAGCTTACCTTTGTCGTTAATGCCGATGTTGATGATAAAGGGTTAACCACACATCAGTATTCGGGTATTACCTGGCAATTAAAAAGTCAGTCTCCCATTGCTGCTGGTAGCACAGTAAAAGTAACCGACAAACAAGTTGGCGTACTTTGGGTAGAGGCAGTATAACTCAGCAATAGCTAAATCTCATTTAGAGTCAAAACTCTATTTAGTTTTGTAACCGTGTTTGCTATGGTTAGAAGCACTCACGGTTACAAGCAAGGTTGCGAAAATGAACAATAATAAGGCACTCGTTGTAGAAGGTGGTGCAATGCGTGGCATTTTTGCCACTGGCGTACTAGATGCTTTTATTCAAGCCAATTACCAACCTTTTAATCAATGCTATGGTGTTTCTGCCGGAGCCACTAACATTGCAGCTTATTTGTGCGCCCAATACAAACGTAACCATGCAGTGATTACCGATTACTCTTGCCGGCCTGAATTTATTGATTTTGTTCGTTTTATCAAAGGTGGCCACCTGTTTGATTTAGACTGGCTGTGGCAAGAAACCATCCGTGATATTCGCCTAGATCTCGACACCTTCGAAAAACAAGCCAGTGAATTTTATATAGTCACAACCAATATACAAACTGGGCAGGCAGAGTACTTAAAAGCAAATGCGGTTCATCTTGAAGAGCAATTAAAAGCCTCTTGTGCGCTGCCGATTGCTTATCGAGAGTTTCCTGTTATCGACAATTTGCAACTTACTGATGGTGGCGTAGCAGATTCTATTCCAATCCGTAAAGCATACGAAATGGGTAATAAAGAAATCACCGTTATTTTATCTCAGCCTCTTGGCTATAAGAAAAAGCCTTCAAAAGCGCCTTGGTTCGTTAAACGTCTTTATAAAAACACCCCTGCATTAGCAGAAGCCACCTTAAGACGCGCAGAAAATTACAATCAAAGCATTGATTTTATTACCAACCCACCAAGCGATTGTAAAATTAATATTATTGCACCGCCACCCAACTTTGCAGTTGGTCGAACAACCAAATCATTTAAAAAACTCAGTGCGGGCTATGAAATGGGTTTAAATGCGGGCTCAAATTTTTTAACTCAAGTTGCTTAAGCTAACGCTTTAAAAACAGGAACAATTTTTAAGCGTTTTCGATGTCATTGGCTATACTTTAAAGAGTTATGTTAGCCAAGGATTGACCATGAAACTCCCCCTACCTTTTATTACTGCCTGCAGGGTATTAATACTCTCTTTTTTATGTTTATTTTCATTTTTTAGCCAAGCTATTGAGTGGCCTCAACAAGTGCAAACATCACAAGGCACACTCATTGTTTATCAGCCACAACCCGAGAAACTAAACGGTAATACTTTAACAGCCCGTGCAGCAATGTCATTTTCGGTTTCAGGCAATGACGCTGTGTTTGGCGTATTTTGGTTTACCGCTAAACTAGATACTGATCGCGAAAACGATACCGTCACCGTTCGCAATATGACAGTCACCGATGTACGCTGGCCTGAGTCAAAAGATGCAGGCGAACAAAAATTTACTGCAGTCGTTAATGAAGCAATAAAAACCAGTCAATTCGAAACCTCGCTTTCGCAACTCACCGCCAGCCTTGAAAGTGCAGAAGCAGCAGAACAAAGTTTAACGCAGTTAAAAACCGACCCTCCAACGATTATTTTCAAAGAGCAACTGTCGGTATTATTGAGTTTTGATGGTGAACCTAAGTTTAGTAAAATTGAAAACAGCCAATATGAGCGGGCTTTAAACACCGCCATGACAGTGATTAAAGATAGCAAAAGCAAACTTTGTTATCTCACCGATGGGCAATTTTGGTATCAGGCAAAGCAAGCCAAAGGTCCTTATGACTATACTCAGTCACCACCGGCTGAACTTGTAAAAATGCTCCCTAAAGATACCGAAAGCTCCGATCTAAGTGCACCACCAGCCATTGTTGTAGCAACTAAACCCACCGAACTTATTGCAACAGATGGCGCAGCTAAATGGAAAAGCCTAACCGGTGGCGAGCTCATGTATGTGTTTAACACTGAAACCCCGTGGCTACGTGAAATGCAAACGAATAACATGTATGTCTTGTTATCTGGACGCTGGTATCGCGCAAAACAACAAACAGGCCCATGGACCTTTGTACGTGGCGACGAACTCCCCGAAAGCTTTGCCAATATTCCACCTGAATCAGATTTAGGGGGCCTTAGAGTTTCAGTTGCCGGTACTGAAGAAGCTGACGAAGCAGTATTAGATGCAAAAGTGCCGCAAACAGCGGCTATCAGCCGTAAAGACACAAGTTTAACTGTGTATTATGATGGCAAACCTAAATTTGAACGGATCCCGGGCACGCAGGTTTCTTATGCCATTAATACCGATGCACAAGTGCTGCAAATTAAAGGCAAATATTATGCAGTCGATAATGCAGTGTGGTTTAAGGCAGACTCCGCACAAGGCCCTTGGCTTGTTGCTGATAGCATTCCAAAAGACGACATAGCAAAAATTCCTCCAAGCTCTCCTGTTTACAACGTCACTTATGTTGATATATACGAGTCAACTCCTGAGGTGGTGTATGTTGGTTATTACCCAGGTTACATGTGGTCATACCCTTATTATGGCGTGCCAGTGTATGGAACGGGTTGGTATTATCCGCCATACTGGGGCGGTGGCTACTACTACCCTCGTCCACCAACTTGGGGTTTTAATATTGGCTATAACAACTGGACGGGTTGGTCGTTTGGCTTAAGTTGGAGCAATGGTTTTTTAAATTTAGGGATGAATTGGAATGTTGGTTGGCCAACCCATTATCGACCTTATCATTGCTGTAATGGCTGGTATGGCGGTGGTTATCGCGGGCCTGTTATTATTAATAATGGCAACATCAATATTGGTAACAAAATTAATGTTGGCCATAAACCTGGCCACCATAATAAACAACCAAGACATAACATTTATAAACGCGATCAAAGTAAATCTCGTCTTGCTTCAAAGCAGCAAGTGAAACGCGATTTAAAAACAGCCATCAGCCAACGCGATAAAGCAAACAACGTGTTTGCGGATCAAAAAGGTAACGTGCTCAAGCGTGATGCCGATAAATGGCAACAACGTGTTGAAGGTAAATGGCAAACATTACCTACCGATAAACAGCAACAAATCAAAGATCGGGCACAAAATATTGACCGCCAACAAGTGCAAAATAAATTGCAAAGCATAGATAAAAGTAAAGCGAAGCAAACATTACAGCAACGCCAGCACACTCAAAATAGGCAACAAAATCGTATGCAGCAATTAAATAGGGCAAATAGAGCACGTCAGCAAGGTATGCAGCGCCAACAAATGCGCCGCAATACACAAAGACAAATGCCGCGACAAGTACCTCGTCGCGGGCACTAAACAGTTAATTAAAAGCCAGTGAAAACTGGCTTTTTTACCACCAAACAGCGTATAGCACAGTAAGAATTGCTGCAACACCAATAGAGCCGATATTAAATCCAAAGCTCGTATTAAAGCACACTGATTTTGTATCAGCACACGCTGCAGAATCTTTTGAGCTTGATTGGGTAAGTAAAGATACAATCACACACATTACTAAACACAATAAGAAAACTAATCCAATTCGATCCATAAATGGTAGCTCAGGCCAAAAAGCACGAAGTAAAAATGAGATAACAGCAGATCCTAAAGCACTCGCTAATGCGCCTAGTGAATTAGCTTTATTCCAAAACATACCCATTAAGAAGATAACAACAATCCCAGGAGTAAATACCCCTGTAAACTCTTGAATGTATTGAAAGGCTTGATCAAATTCCCCTAACAATGGTTGTGCAGTAATTAAGGCAACTATCAATGAGAACACCGTTACCACTCGGCCAACAGTTACATAATGATTTTGGCTCTCAGTTGGTTTAATTAAACGATAAATGTCCATCGTAAAAATAGTAGAAATACTATTTGTCATTGATGCTAAAGACGACACTATTGCCCCAACTAAAGCAGCAAAGACTAACCCTTTAATACCCACCGGCATTAACGACATCATTGTTGGATAGGCTTGATCTGGCGTATTAAGTGTAGGATACAAGATAACAGCAGCAATCCCCGGAAGCACCACGATTAGCGGCATTAATAACTTAAGATATGCTGCGAAAACGATTCCTTTTTGTGCTTCGCCGACACTCTTAGCTGCGAGTGCACGCTGAATAATATACTGGTTAAATCCCCAATAGCTAATGTTCATTACCCATAAACCGCCTACTAATACGGATATGCCAGGCAAACTCAAATAATGCTCATTTTCAGGGCTTAAAATCATGTCAAAGTGAGTGGGTAATTGTGTACTTAAAACTTTGAAGCCAGCAATCATACCTTCACCATCTGCTACAGCATCCAAAGCCAAGTAACTAAGTAATAAACCGCCAAATACTAATAATACAACTTGAATAATGTCAGTATATGCAACCGCTTTTAACCCACCATATAGTGAGTAAGCAACCGAAAATACCGCCAAGAAAATCATGCCATACATCCAGTCAACTCCGGCAACGGTTTGTATAGCAAGGCCACCTAACCATAAGACGGCAGTTAAATTTACAAACAAATAAACAGCTAACCAAAATACTGCTAAGGTCAACTTTACCCGTTTGTCGAATCGCTTTTCCAGATACTGGGGCATTGTATAAATTTCATTTTTAATAAAAATTGGCAATAGATATTTACCGACCAATATTAAGGTAATTGCTGCCATCCACTCATAAGAAGCAATTGCTAGCCCCATAGCATAACCTGATCCAGACATACCAATTATTTGTTCTGCCGAAATATTTGATGCAATAAGTGAGGCACCTATTGCCCACCAAGGTAATGATTTACTTGCTAAAAAGTAGTCTTCTGTGTTCTTTTCATGGGAGTTATTTTCACGTGAAATCCATAGTGCAATAGCCAGTAAGACCAACACATAGATTATAAACACACCGAAATCGAAATTTTCCAACATGAGCTTACCCTCAAATTTGTGTGCTTACTAACTTGCACACGCTATTATTGTTGTCAATTATCAGCTAGTTACTGATATACATCTAAAAAGCACCTTGCTCTGCGGTACAGACAAAAATACTTTCTTTTAATCCTGTTTTATATTGATAATTTTGCTCTACACACTCTATGACCTCTGGAACAAGATCAGCAGGGACTAATGCCACAACACAACCACCAAAACCACCACCTGTCATACGAACGCCACCGCGCCCCTGTAATTGCTCATCAATAAGTCCAACTAAATAATCAATTTCAGGTGTTGTTATTTCAAAATCATCACGCATTGATGCATGTGACTGTCTCATTAGTTTACTAATGTCAGCATCATTTTTATTTTTCAAGGCACTAAACATTGCTAAAGTGCGCTCATTTTCTGTAACAATGTGCTTGGCACGGCGATATATTAAATTGCCCAATATAGATTTATATTTTTCTAACAGTGTCATCGTCGCATATCTCAATGAGGAAATGTCCATTATTTGAGCAGCCATTTCACATTGTTTTCGGCGTGAGTTATACTCACTCTCAACTAATCCACGCTTTACGTTTGAATTAATAATTAATAACCGATAGTTATCATCAATTACAGAGTGCTCGTACGATAGAGTCTCACAATCCAATAGCATTGCTTTGCCTTTCCTGCCAAGAGCAGAAATAAGCTGATCCATAATACCGCATGAACAACGAACAAATTCATTTTCAGCCTTTTGACTTATTAATGCAGCACTTACACCGTCTATTTTTAAACCATAAAGCTCATTAAATGTTTTTACGATTGCAACCTCAAATGAAGCTGAAGAGCTCAATCCAGCTCCCTGTGGAACATCGCCATTTACGATCAGATCGGCACCTTGCAGCTGTGGATATTGTTGATATAAGACCCCAACCACACCACGAATGTAATTACTCCAGCTTGGGTTTTGAACATGCTCGATTTCATCTAATTCGAACTGATTTAATTCAAATTCATAATCAGCGGCAATAATGCGGATAGTTTTATCGCTTCGCTTCGCCGCGACAATTTGAGTACCAAAGTTAATTGCAACAGGAAATACAAAGCCTTGATTATAGTCTGTATGTTCACCGATTAAGTTAACACGACCAGGCGCAGTAACATGGATCTCTGGCTTACGATTAAATATTTCTAAAAAAGTGTTCGTTATAATTTCTTTTGCAAACATCACTGAGCATTCCTGTAATGAGTAGAACTGAGTGCACGCAATCTCTCTGCTGCTTGCTCTGGTGTTAAATCTCGCTGGGCTTCTGCCATCATTTCATAACCGACCATAAACTTTTTCACTGTTGCTGAACGTAATAGAGGAGGGAAAAAATGGGCATGCAATGTCCATTCTGGATGAGATTGCCCATCGAATGGAGCACCATGCCATCCCATAGAGTAAGGAAATGAAGTGTTAAATAAGTTATCGTAGCGAGTTGTAATTTGCTGAACTATATCAGCTAAAGGAGCAACCGCTTGTTCTGGTAGTTCACTCATCCGTTCAATAGCAAACTTAGGCAGAAGTAAAGTTTCAAAAGGCCAAGCTGCCCAAAATGGTACGACTACGCACCAAAATTCATTCTCACAAACAACACGGTCACCTTCTTTGAGCTCCCTTTGAACATAATCTTGTAACAAGGCGCGATTATGCTCTTTATAATACTGATCAAAGTTTTCAGCTTTTCTTAACGCCAAAGTAGGAAGTTGTGATTGTGCCCACACCTGCCCATGAGGATGTGGGTTTGAACACCCCATCATGCTTCCTTTATTTTCAAAAACCTGAACCCACCTATATTGCTCACCTAATTCAGCTGTTTGTTGCTGCCAACACTTTACAACGGCTTGCATATCCTCTGCTTTTAATAAAGGTAAAGTTTTACTGTGATCCGGTGAAAAACAAATTACTCGACTACAGCCTTGCTCCACAGACAGCTTTAGCAATGGATCATCACTTTCAAAAGCAGGAGAATCTGTTTTTAAAGCTGCAAAATCATTTTCAAAAACAAATGTCTGGCTATAGTCTGGATTTACTTCACCATTAATGCGGGTATTAGTAGCGCATAAATAACACGTTTCATCATAGCTTTTCTCTGCAACAAGCTCTGTTTTTTCAGATTGTCCTTGCCATGGTCGCTTGGCTCTGTGAGGAGAAACAAGAACCCAATCGCCTGTTAGAAGATTAAGGCGTCGATGGGGATGTTCAGAGGGATCAAAGATGCTATTCATCATTTTTATCCTGCAATTTATTATTAATGATTACCAGAGGGTAAACGATCACCCTACCTCTCGCAACCTATTACCGATTCTAAAAAACCAACTTTTAACATGTAACAACATTATATAAACATAACATCATGAAATATATTTAATTTATATAAATAGCGCTATACTAAAAGTCTACTATTTAAGAAATTTCTTAGCGTCGAATAGGGGTTAATTTGATAATTAAAGCAAGTAAAGAACCGCCTGAATTAGCGCTCTTTACTTGTTCATAACTTAGAGGTACCCGTTAGGGTTCTTAGATTGCCAGCGCCATACATCTTGCATCATTGTTTCCATACTGAGTTTCGCTTGCCATCCAAGCTCAGCTTTAGCTTTATCTGCTTTAGCATAACAAGCAGCAACATCACCAGGACGCCGCCCCTGAATTGAACATGGAATTTGTTTATCACTTGCAACTTCAAAAGCAGCAACAACACCTAGCACACTTGTCCCTTGCCCTGTTCCTAGGTTGTAAATATGTACGCCACACTGACCATTTTTAGCTTCAAGGGCTGCGACATGGCCTTCAGCTAAATCTACAACGTGAATATAATCTCGCACACCTGTACCGTCTGTTGTCGGGTAATCATTACCAAATACAGCTAAGCTATCGCGTTTACCAACAGCAACTTGTGCTATAAATGGCACTAGGTTATTCGGGATCCCAAGAGGGTCTTCACCTATTAAGCCACTTTTATGGGCGCCAACCGGATTAAAATATCTTAGAATTATTATAGATATAGCGTTATTAGCTTGTGCAAAGTCTTGCAATATCTCTTCAACAAACAGCTTACTTCTTCCGTAAGGGTTTGTGGCTTTTACAGGAAAGTCTTCATCAATAGGCACACTTGATGGATCACCATACACGGTGGCTGACGAACTAAAAACTAAGTTTTTAACGTTATGCTTTTTCATGACCTCTAATAAAGTACAAGTCCCGTGTACATTATTATCGTAATACATTAAGGGTTCCATGACTGATTCACCAACAGCTTTAAGTCCAGCAAAATGAATCACGGCATCAATTTGATGTGCTGAAAATATACTACTTAACGAACTTTCATTTCTGATATCGCATTCATAAAAGATAACTTTTCGCCCAGTAATACGCTCAACCCTTCTGATTGCCTCATATTTACTATTTACCAAGTTATCTACCACAATGACATTATGGTTATTTTCGATCAATGAGATAAGTGTGTGAGAGCCAATATACCCAGCCCCACCGGTGACTAAAATATTCATAAAAACCTCCAAAGTAGATCTAAGGGTAAACGTTTACCTTTAAATAATAAAGCAATTTTTGATTATTTAGATAAGTCCACTCTTTTATTGCTAGGATAAAAGTGTAAAGTCGTTTAATATCTGATGAGTTAGTACAGTAATATAGTTAGGGACAGTAGTAAGATGGCAACCATAAAAGATATTGCTCAAATTGCAGGTGTATCCTTAGCAACAGTATCTCGCGTGGTTAATAACGGCCCAAAAGTGGGTGATGCTACCCGAAAACGAGTAAAGCAAGTAATGCAAGAACTTGGTTATCGGCCCAATGCGAATGCCCGTGCACTGGTCACTCAACGCAGTCAATCATTAGGGATTGTTTTACCTGAACTTTCAGATCCTTTTTTTGCTACCATGGCCCATGGTATAGAAACCATAGCCAGAAAAAATAACTCTCAAGTATTAATCAGTACTGGTTCAATAAAGAAAGAGACTGAACTAAAGGCAATTGAAACATTATTAGAACACCGTTGTGATGCGATGGTTGTGCATAGCAAAGCTCTTGATGATGAGACACTAATAAATTTTGCAAATACGGTACCGGGGTTTGTACTGATCAACCGTTATATACCGCAAATTAGCCATCGCTGTATTTGGCTAGACAATATAAGTGGCGGTAAAACAATGGCTAAGCATATGCTTAAGCAAGGTCATACGAAATTTGCTGTTGTTAGCAGTCAATATGATATTGATGATCCAAGCAACCGCTTAGCAGGTATTAAATCTGAATTAGAAAAGCACAATATTTTCTTAGATGACACGATGGTTGAGCTTAGCACCCCCGATCAACAAGGCGGCGAAATAGCCATGCAAAACCTCTTAGCCAAAGGTGCTGACTTTACTGCTGTACTGGCATATAACGATGCAATGGCATCAGGCGCAATGACAATGCTTCAAGATCACAATATTGATGTGCCCAATGAAGTCTCTATCATCGGTTATGATGATGTTTTACTAGCTAAATACTGCCGCCCAAAATTAACAACTCTGCGCTACCCTATCGAGATGATGGCAATGAAAGCAACTGAACTTGCGCTTGCATACCGCACTGGAGAAACACCTCAACAAGGAAGCACCTTCAAATACGCGCCTACTATAGTAAAGCGGGAGTCCGTTACCCGCAAAAACTGAATAGTTTGATGGCTTAGTTATATTGAGCGTAAATCATCATTGCAAAAACTTGCTTAAAACCATTTATCTATTAGCTTTAATACTAAGTCCTTACAAAAATTTGCACGCCCATGTTAAATAACTACACCGTTCGTACGCGATTAGCCGTCTTGGCTTTGTTACCGGTTACAGTTTTTGTGATCACCTCTATTTTTACAATGTCTATTATGTCGGGCATGGTAAAAGGCATCGACAGTTTGTATGACGATAGAGTCATCCCCCTTGAGCAGATAAAAACAGTATCGGACAATTACGCAGTTAGCATTGTTGATCTATTCCATAAATACCGCGCTGAGCAAATTTCAAAAACTGACTTTCTATCCGCCGTTGAAAATGCAAAAAATGTTGCTGATAGCAAATGGAAAAGCTACTTAGGGACCAAGCTAACGACAGAAGAGCAGCGCTTAGTTAATATCGTGGAAAAGAATCTCGCTGTAGTAGAAAGCGAACTAAGCACATTTTTAAACCAAGTAAAAAGTGACCAACTTAAAGCAGTACCTAACGAGGTGTTCGTAAAAAAACTTTACGATGTGTTTGACCCTCTCAGTGAAAGCTATCAAGGGCTAATAAGCTTACAAATCAATGAGGCTAACAAGTTTAAAAACGCCGCAGATAAAGATTTTGCTCAAGTCAGTATCGCTATGACTGCCTCTATCACTATATTAATAATTTTATTATTGGCTATTGCCTTTATTATATACCGCTCTATCCATAACCCATTGTTGTCGTTAAGTGAAACGATAGGTTCTATCTCAGAAAATGCCGATTTGCGTCTGCGCGCCAAAACCCATGGTAATGACGAAATAGCCCAAGCAGCAAACCACTTTAATGCCATGATGGAACGCATTCATGCACTTGTAAATGATGTAACCAGCGCAACACTCACCCTTTCATCCGCTGCTGAGCAAATGAACTCAATTAGCGACCAAGTTGCAAGCACAGCCACAGAGCAAGAGCATCAATCAGCGATGATTGCCACCGCTATTACGCAAATGAGTAGTGCCATTGAGCAAGTGGCCGCAAATGCATTATCAACATCAGAAAAAGCCACTCACACTGATAAAACAGCCAAGCAGGGTCAGCAGTCTGTGCAAGAAAATATCGATGCAATAAACCGTTTATCACATATCGTTAATGCGAATACAAAACTAATCAATGAGTTAAATACACAATCAACCGATATCAATCAAGTGGTAATGATGATCCAAGGTGTTGCAGAACAAACCAATTTACTCGCTTTAAATGCAGCTATTGAGGCAGCACGCGCAGGTGAGTCGGGTCGCGGTTTCGCAGTGGTAGCCGATGAAGTCAGGCAGCTTGCGCACAACACGCAAAAAGCCACAGCCAGTATTAACGAAATGATCAGTAAACTACAAGCAATGGCGCAGCAAGCAGTTACCGCCATGGGCAATGCAGACGAAAGTGCTAAACAAAGTGTTGAATATGCAGAGCGCTCATCACAATTACTGACTGAAATTACTCAAGAAATGGCTCTTATCGCCGATATGAACAACCAAGTATCCACCGCAACGGATGAGCAAACTACTGTTGCTAACGAACTAAGTTGTAATATTAATGAATTTAGTAGTAGCATTTCACTGGTTAGCGAAAGCTCGCAACAAAATGCACAAGCCAGCCAAGAGTTGGCCTCACTGGCTTCACGTCTACAACAGCAGGTGCATGTTTTCAAAGTATAGTCCTATAAACCTGCGCTCAAAAAAGGACTTAAATTAATGAACAGAGCAATACTGATATTTTTAATGACATTTGCTCTGTCGAGTCTACAAGTATTAGCTCATGAACAAATTGTTATTCAGCTTGCTAAACCTAGCTATAACGATGCGGCGAAAAATCAATATATTCACGATATTCTCGACAAAAGTTTTGCCGCAATGGGTGCGGATGTTGTACTGTTTTACAATATTAGGCCTATGAATAATAAACGTGTTGTAGAGCAGCTAAGCCATAATAAAACAATTACCTTAGCATGGCTTTCTTTACCCCAGCAACAAACTGATTCATTAGTCAGAACGACTATTCCTCTCTACAAGGGCTTACACGGCCAACGTTTGCTTATTATCCGCCATGAAGATCAAGAAAAGTTTAGCAACATCGAAACCCTTGCTGATTTAACTCCCTTGGTTGGCCTACAAAAACAGAGCTGGTCTGATTATACCGTACTGAAAAACAATGGTTTAACAGTCAATGGCGAGCTTGATTACCCAGGGATGGTAAAAGCCCTTGAAACAGGACTTGGTGATTACTTTCCACGCTCAGTACTGGCTATTGGCACCGAACTGAATAAACTAAAACAGTTCAATTTTGTCATTGCACCAAACATTATGTTGCAACACCCCAGCGACTATTACTTTTACTTAAGCAAAGAAAATCAACACATTAGAGATATACTAGAGCAAGGTATGCAAAAACTGCAGCAATCAGGTGAACTTGAGAAGCTCTATTTGCAATACTTTGGTGATGTTGAAAAACAGTTTTCTTTAAAGCAACGTCACATCATAACGCTAAAAAATAAGGAGTAAGCATGCTAAAAGCGCTGCTAATTATCATTATGACATTGGCGATTTTTGCTGCGGGTTTTATAGCTGGCGTGTACAGTTTACCTATTTTAACTGAACAACCAGCACCCGATATTGCTGTTTTGAAGCTGCATCAAGGTCGAGCTCAGTTTAGTGCAACGTTTAAACCCGACCTTAAAGGCTCAGACCGCTTGCATTATGGTGATGGCAAGGTGTATCTAACGAATGATGCTATTTCTATGCAAGGCTCGTTATCACCTGGTCCCGACTATCAACTTTATCTATCGCGAAACTTTATTGATAACGAAGCCGATTTTTTAGCACAAAAAGGCACTATGCAGCGTGTTGCAGGGGTGCGCTCGTTCAATGGCTTTAAATTAGTTGTACCACAAGGTATTGATGTCAGTGATTACAATACAGTGGTTATTTGGTGTGAAAGTTTTGAGGAGTTTATTACTGCAGCGCAGTATCAATAGCTGTACTAATAAAAAACAAAGCCGCCTTTGGAGAGGGCGGCTTTAAAGCGGCAACTATGGGTGTGAGCTGCCTAATCAAGAGTCATTGTTTATGCAACTAATTAGGCTGCATTTTCTGTGCTTTGAGTCTCATCGCTGTGGCGAATTAAGTAATCAAATGCACCTAAACTTGCCGTTGCACCACTGCCCATTGCAATAATGATTTGCTTAAACGGCGTTGTTGTTGCATCACCTGCAGCGTAAACCCCCGGTAATGATGTTGCACCTTTGCTATCAATTTCGATTTCGCCAAAGCGAGTCAGTGATAACGCTGAATCTTTTAACCATTCAGTGTTTGGCACCAAGCCGATTTGCACAAAGATACCTGCAAGCTCAAGTGATTTTTCATCGCCAGAGATGCGGTCAATATAGCTTAAGCCTGTTACTCGTTTACCATCACCAACAACTTCTGTCGTTTGCGCGTTTTTGATAATAGTAATGTTGTTTAAGCTATTTGCTTTACGAATAAGTACTTCGTCAGCACGTAAGGTATCAGCAAATTCAAGCACAGTGACATGCTCAACAATGTTTGCAAGGTCGATTGCAGCTTCAATACCAGAGTTACCACCGCCGATAACCGCTACCGCTTTGCCTTTAAATAACGGACCATCACAGTGAGGACAGTAAGCAACGCCATGACCGCGATACTCTTTCTCACCGGGTACATTCATTTCACGCCAGCGTGCACCAGTTGCTAATACCACTGATTTAGCATTTAAAACCGCGCCATTTTCTAGCGTAATTTGATAATTATCTTGCTTAGTAAGCGATGCCGCACGTTGGTTTTGCATAACATCAACATCGTATTCTTTTACGTGCTCTTCAAGTTGTGCAACCAATTTAGGGCCTTCGGTCGCTTTAACTGATATAAAGTTTTCAATTGCTAATGTGTCTGATACCTGACCACCAAAACGCTCTGCAACCACACCCGTATTTAAGCCTTTACGTGCTGAATAAATTGCCGCAGAAGCGCCTGCAGGGCCACCACCAACAACAAGTACATCGAATAACTCTTTATCGTTCAGTGCTTCGGCTTGGCGTGCAGCCGCTTTGGTATCTACTTTATTTAAGATATCAGTCAAGTTTACAGCGCCTTGGCTGAATAACTCACCATTTAAGTACACAGCGGGTACTGCTAACACATTACGCTCGTTCACTTCGTCTTGGAACAAGGCGCCATCAATCATCGTAGCCGTAACATTTTCATTGTGTGCCGCCATCAGGTTAATTGCTTGCACTACTTGCGGACATGTTTGACAACTTAATGAAATATACACTTCAAAGTTAAGCGGCCCAGGCAATGATTTAATTTGTTCAATTTCAGTCTCTGATGCCTTACTTGGATGACCGCCTGTATGCAGTAGAGAAAGGATCAAGCTTGTGAATTCGTGGCCCATAGGCACACCCGCAAATGTGATTTGCGTATTGTTAATAGGTGAAGATACCACCATAGATGGACGACGCACATCTTGGCTAGGGTTATCTCGCACCGAGAATTTGTCGCTTAACGAAGCTAAATCGTTTGCTAAGTTTTTAAGTTCTGTTGATTTATTGCTGTCATCCAAGGCGATAAGCAGCTCAACAGGGCTGGTAATAGAAGCAAAGTGGCTTGTTAATTGGTTTTTGATATTTGTATCTAACATGGCTTAGCCCTTGAGTTCAGAATAAATAATCTAGAAAAATTTTAGGGATAACTGCCCATCACCCGCTAATGTGCTTAATGTGAGTTGTGATGGGCAATTAAGGTTGCATTGAGATAGCAAAGCTTTGCTATCGTTTAATGCTGTGGCAAATTAGATTTTGCCAACTAGGTCTAGTGAAGGAGCAAGTGTCTCTTCACCTGGCTGCCATGATGCAGGACATACTTCACCGTCGTGATTAGCAATGTACTGTGCAGCTTGTACTTTACGTACTAACTCTTTCGCGCTTCGACCGATACCTAAGTCGTGAGTTTCGATTACTTTGATTTCGCCTTCAGGGTTCATTACGAATGTACCACGAAGAGCAAGACCTTCGTCTTCAATCATCACACCGAAGTTACGTGTAATACGACCTGTAGGGTCACCAATCATTGGGAATTTGATTTTACCAATTGTGTCAGACGTATCGTGCCATGCTTTGTGAGTGAAGTGCGTGTCAGTTGATACTGAGTAAACTTCAACACCCATTTCTTGAAGCTGCTCGTAGTAATCAGCAACATCACCAAGCTCTGTAGGACACACGAAAGTGAAGTCTGCTGGGTAGAAGAAGAAGATTGACCACTTACCTAGCACGTCTTTTTCTGTTAGTTCTACAAAGTCACCGTTGTGGTAAGCTGTTGCATTGAATGGTTGTAGTTTTGTGTTAATTAATGAAGTGCTCATAATATTCCTCATTGATGTATTTAAAAAAGTTTAATTAACGCAGCCTTGCGTCTGCTTGATTAATACAATAGAGGTGTGAGCGATTAAAATAAAATTGATTGTTTAGATTAAATTGATTTGTTTTTTAGATTGAAAGATTGGAAATGCCAAAAACTATAAAGCCCTCAATCACTTATGTAATCAAGGGCTTTCACTTCAGGGAATAAAATTACTTACTAAAACCATATAAACTCTTTGGTTTAATGTAGTTAGGCTCAATTCCTTGCTCTTTTGCGGCTGCTAACATCACTTGCTCAATCCAACCTGCATCCATAATGTTCATATAGTTACCATCTGGGTCAAAGTTAATGTTAGATCCCATAACCACCATAAAGGTATCGGTCACTTCAGTGTTGTCTGCTGGTACTTGAAATTGATGAATAGAACCACCTGGCTCAAACAAATAGCTACCAGCCACTTGTAAATCGTCAGGGTATTCTGTGTAGTGCCAGCTGCCTGCTAGGGTATATAAATGTACAACCCCAGTATGAAAGTGCTTTGGCAAAACCGTACCCGGCTCAAATAAAACACGTAATACCCATACCCCATTTTCAGAATCCAGCATGAGTGGATAAATGTGCACGCCTGGTAAAGCGTTTTTAATTAGCTTTTCATCATTTGTATGAATAGTCAGTAAGAAATCTTGATGATTAATAATATCTGGTAATGCCATGTGTGTGCCCTCTTTTCACTTGCTCTCAATAAGTTAACTAGTTGTCTTTAATTTGCTGTGGCGGTATCTGTGCGTGGTTCTTCTTTACAAAGCCCTTGTTCATACGCCCACTGCAATGCATTTTGCATACCTTGCTGTAATGTAAATTCTGGTTTATAACCAAAAATGTTCTGCGCCTTTTCATTACTGTACGCTGCACTTTTACGACTTAGCATGCGCATGGTCGACGGATTGATATCTGTGGTTTTACCAACAAGGTGATAACACCACTCAATGAACCCTGTTAGCTTTAACGCTAAAGCCAAATTCACTACTGTGACGTGATTTTTCCCTTGTGCCTGTGCCAAGTAATTAAAATAAACTTGATTAGTCACTTGCTCAGGGCCTGATAGATTAAAAATTTCACCGCTTGCATCGTCGCTCATGGCACTTTGGTAAATGCCTTTGACTAAATCATCAATATAAACAGGCCCAAACATGCCCTCTGGTACCATGAACTTGCCTTTGGCGATTTCTTGTAATGGGTAAGCTATCCACGGTCTTGAGCCGGGCCCATAGACATCGCCAGGGCGAATTATTGTGACATTGAGTTTTTTACTGGCGTGATAGCTTAGTGATAAATGCTCACTCATCATTTTCGAATCGTTATAGGCTCTGCCATCAGGGAACAAAGGCGCATCTTCTTTAATATCAGTTTGCCAATCACTACCATAGACGGCCGTCGACGAAATATGAATAAAGCGCTTTACTGTGTTTGCAGCCACCGCTGCATCAAGTAAGTTTTTCGTCCAACCCACATTCGCCTGCCATGTTTGTTTATAGCTAAACGCATTTGAAACAATTGCCGCTGTATGAATAACTAAATCGCAGTCATTCATTAATGAGCGCCAACTCGCTGGCTCATTCAAATTACCAGCAACAATGTTAAATTCTTCACAGGGTGTTAAATCAACGCCGCATACATCGACCCCATGCGCTTTAAAGTAGCGTGCGAGAGTGCGGCCAATAAAACCATTGCCGCCACTGATAAAAACTTTTGAGTAGTTCATTGTGTGTTCCTCTAAGCACGTTACAGCCTTAATTGCAGTCAACAGGCCAATCAGTTAATACATTGTTAAACTTTAATGACCTGTATTACTTTACTTTTAACGCAATTTTTTTTACTTTTTACGCCAACGCACTAAAAAAGAGCACACTATGCCCCGATTAACACAAGCACCCGATCTAATTAGAGTATCTGCTCTACACGGCTATATTGAACTGATCGAAAGTAAATTGGTGAACCCTGACGCACTATTATCGCGCGTTGGTTTAGACAGAAAACAACTACAAGATGCCAATAACTTTGTGCAGTATCAGCAACTCATTCAGCTATTAGAACTCACGGCGAAAGAATTAAACCTGCCCTATTTCGGGCTAGAATTAGGCCGTTGGCAAAGCTTGAATATTTTAGGGTCTGTTGGTTATTTGATGGGCAATTGCGACACCCTTGAAATGGCGCTAAAAAATTTAACTAAGTACTATCATGTTCATCAAAATAGCGCTGACTTACTCCTTGAAGTAGACCAAGACTATGTAAAGCTATCGTTTTTTGTTCGCACGAGCCTAAAGGTGAGCGTTTATCATGGTGCCGACTTAGCTTTAAGCGTCGGGGTCAATTTATTAAAACAATTAACCGATGATCAAATAAAACTCCACCGCTTGGAGCTTCCCCATAGCTGCGATGAAAATCCGAGTGTTTATCGTCAAGCTCTTGGCCAAGTTCCGGTATTTAACTGTGCACACACCGCAGTAGTATTTGAGAAAAAATACCTAAAGCTCCCTATTAAGAATTCAGATAAGCAGTTGTTTTCTATACTTAGCCAACAGCTTGGACAGCCAGCAGACACAAAACGCGAAAACATTGCAGATCATGTTGAAGTACTGATCAAGCAATACTTACTCCACGAAGAGTTTGGTGTAAACCTAATAGCCGAAAAGCTATCAATGAGTGCTCGTAGCTTGCAGCGTCACTTAACAAAGCATGACACAACCTTTCGTGAATTAGTCGATGATGTACGCTGTAATCTAGCACACCAATATTTAACAGAATCTAGCCTCAGTTTATCGAACATCTCAGATATCTTAAGCTTTTCTAATTACAGCGAGTTTACTCGCGCTTTTAAGCGCTGGTATGGCATTCCACCAAAAGATTATCGTAAGTTACACTCGAGCTAATGGCGTAAAAAGTTAAAAACAGGTCGTTAAAAGCTAAGTTTTCTGTTAACAATTTATATATATTGACTAGCTAGTTTCGCTAATTAGTGGTCGTGCAATGTTAAGAAGAGTGTTTATTACCGGTGTCAACAGTGGCATTGGGTTCGAATTGGCAAAGCAATATATTAGCCGTGGTGACGATGTCGCTTTATTTGACGTACATTTCAACGAACAAACAAAACAATCGTTAAGTGAGCTTGCTGATGATTACCAATACATTGAGTATTTTGCTACGCATATCTGCGATAATGAAGCGCTGCAAACTCAAGTAAATAATGCAATCGCAGCGATAGGCAAACCAGATTTAGCCATTTTTAGCTGCAGTACCAATGAGCAACTAAGTAAAGAAAATAGTATTGCTTGTCAGCACTTTGCAACACTAATAACGCCACACTTAAGCATGAACGGCCACCTAGCAATTACATCCCCCCTTATTGATGCAACTAAATTTACGCCACAACCAAGCGCTTTGATTTTAGCCAAAAAGCTACGCAAGAAATTTAAGCCAAATAACATAAAAATCAGCTTAATTTGCGAAAGCGAAAAACATATGGCTGTGGCAAACCCTATCGATACCGCAAAGCATATTCTGCGAGGCTTAGATAAACAAAAATTAATGGTGATCCTAGGCTTACAATCTAAACTAACCTATATCATGAGTCGTTACTTACCGAATTGGATAATGGGTTCTGTGATGGATCGCCTCATTAAACAACAATTAATAAGAACAACACGCTAAGGAATCCCCATGAACACACATGATAACCTAACACAATTAATTGAGCACACGTGTCAAACTTATGCTGACCTTCCTGCCTATAACAGTGCAGGTAAAACACTCAGCTATGCCCAAGTTGAACAACAGTCTCGCTACTTGGCACAGTGGTTTCAACAACAAAGTGGTCTTGTTGCTGGAGACAGAATAGCCATTCAATTACCGAATATTGTTGATTACCCTATCGTTACCTATGCAGCATTTCGTGCAGGATTAATCGTAGTCAATACCAATCCGCTTTATACTGCCCGTGAAATGCTACATCAGTTTAATGATGCAGATGTTAAAGCCATTGTTATTCTTGATGCTCTTACCGATAAATTAGCAACGGTTATCAATGATACGTCGATCAAAACCGTTATTGTTGCAGCGGCTGTTGCTGAGCCGACGTTGCAAGAGGGTCAATTTTCGTTAAACGAACTCATTCGCCAAGGTGAAAGACTCGCCCCTCTTGATGCTCATCAAGCAAGTCGTGACGATATTGCTGTTTTACAATACACCGGCGGCACCACAGGGGTTGCCAAAGCTGCGATGCTTAGTCATGGCAACATTTTAGCTAATGCCGAGCAAATGAATGAGCGCTTTGACAATATTTTAAAGCCCGGTCAAGAAACGGGTATTTGCCCGCTTCCGCTTTATCATATTTACGCCTTTACAGTGAATATGGTTGGCCTATTTGCCATGGGGCAATTTAACGTACTGATCCCAAATCCTCGTGATTTAGATGCGTTAGTTAAGCAAATCGAACCATTTGAGATTAATTACTTTTCAGGGATTAACACCTTATTTATTGGCTTGTGTATGCACCCAGGGTTCAAAGCACTGAATTTTTCAAACCTAAAAATGACCGTCTCTGGGGGCGCAGCTTTAACACATGCTGCAGCTGATGCGTGGATGAACACCACAGGTTGTACAATCACAGAAGGCTATGGCTTATCAGAAACTTCGCCTGTTGCAACCTTAAACGACTTTAAAAAAGAAGAAATTGGTAGTATTGGCCGCCCACTCTCAAACACTACTGTGGAAATTTGGGATGAAAACGACGAGCCTGTTGCTGACGGTGAGTCTGGCGAAATTGTTGTTAAAGGCCCGCAGGTGATGATGGGTTATTGGCAGCGCCAAGACGAAACCGACAAATGTATGAAGCGAGGTTTTTTCAAAACTGGTGATGTGGGTCTAAAACTACCAAGTGGAAATTACAAAATTGTAGACCGTTTAAAAGACATGATTATTGTTTCTGGCTTTAACGTGTACCCTAACGAAGTAGAAAACGTACTTTGTCAGCACCCAGCTATCTGTGAAGCAGCCGTTATTGGTGCAAAAGATGAAAAAACCGGTGAGCGTGTCTGTGCCTACATTACTTTAAAAGAGCAGATTGATGAGCAACAAGTGAGTGACTATTGCCGCGAAAACTTAAGTGCTTATAAAGTGCCTAAATCAATCATTTTTATGGAACAATTGCCTAAATCGACGGTTGGCAAAATTCTACGTCGAGAATTACGCCAATAATAAAGCGATCGTTTTAGCCGCCTAACTGGTATAAAATAGTTAAAAGATAAAAGCATACCGTTAGGTATGCTTTTTAATTTAAGCGGTCAAAAGGTCATTATGGAAAAGTTTATTAATCACATTCAACTCGGTTACTTAGGTTTACTACCGTTTTTAGGCTGCGTAGGCTGGCCACTTATTGCAGGAAGTAATGCCGTCAACTTAGACTTTTTCACTTTTTATAGCATCGCTATTTTAGCCTTTATGGCTGGCAATTTATGGCATGCAGGACAGCAAACGCATGCTGATGCTATAAAAGCGATTATTCCTATCTTACCGATTGGCTTTTTAAGCTTTTTACCAGCAACTTGGACACTGGCTTGGCTCGCAGCAAGTTTTTGGTTAGTGCTGTTATTTGAAAAAAGCTCACCACAGTGGCAAACCTATCACGTTGATTATCAAAAAATGCGTTTTGTTTTAACGTCAGTGGTTTTTGTATGCCACATATTTGTAATTGGCATGAGTATCTATCCTGAGTAGCCCTTTTCTTGCGTTTGCGGTAACATCCGCGGCTCAGTTTTTTAAGGACTTGCTATGATAGATCAACTGCGCGCTAAACTAGACCACCTTGGCGAAAATTACGTAGAAAAAAACGCCCACTTTAAGGTAAAAGTGATCCCATTTTTTTGTGCGATTCACATTAAAAAAGATCATAAAAACCAAGGCAGCTTAAAGCTATATTCTAATCAGTTGATTGAAATATTTTTAGCTACCATGTTCTTGTTATTCGGCTTAATGCTTTTTGATACAGACGCAGGTTTTACCCATGGTCCTATTCATATCGTTATAGCCGTATTGATTAGTTTTAACTTAATCTTTAAGCAAATAGCCATTGAAGGGCTTAAAACTCGCTTAGCCCTTTGCCCTGAAATCGCACAAGAAACAACGCCAGCACAAGGCAAATAACAACATGTTTTTAGACCCTAGTTGGCGCATATTAACGGTTGGCGATGGTGATTTATCATTTTCACACTCTATTGCTCGTTATATAAAACCGGCCAAGCTTGTTGCTTCAACTTATGATGATGCAAACACCATAGAACAAAAATATGCCGACAATGCACTTCGCGCCTTGCGACAACTTAACATTGAAACACTCACTGAGTTTGATGTAACAAAGCCAGACTCGTGGCAGCGCTTAGATGGCGCTTGTTTTGATGTGGTTATTTTTCAATTTCCACTTATACCCGCGTTTAAAGGTGAAGCTGCATTTAAGGCAAATACCCAACAAGGTGGTATGAATGTTTTAAACCGTGCTTTGTTGCATCGCTACCTAGACTACGCAAGCCAGTTCGCATTAGATAAAAACGGCCCGATGCTCTGCTACATCACCTCTAAAGATGTAAAACCTTATCGCGAATGGAATATTGAAGGCAGCTTAAATCAAGGGCTGACTTGCCAATATCTAGGACAAATGCCATTCGATATTAATTTATTCCCTGGCTATAAAATTCGCAATGTTGATCGCGATAAACACGTTAAAGACACCAGCGGCATTACCTATGTATTTAGCGAAAAAACTGACAATAGTATTACTGAAAAGCTGACTTTACCCGCTTATTTAGGTGATAAACACTGTGCATTATGCCGCGTAGGCCCTTATATGGCACAAGAAGATGAAGACAAACATTTGTTAAGCAAAAAACATAAACAAATGGAAAAGTTTGAACTGGATTGGCAAGCATGGCTTGCACAAAACAACGAGGAGTAACCATGAACTTTGTGATTGTAGGTACCAATTTTATAAGCGATACACTACTGAGTGCAGCTAAACAAATTGAACAATTCTCCTTATATGGTGTGTGCTCTCGAGAGCAGCAAACAGGCGAGGCTTTCCTTGCAAAGCACGATGCTCAAAAGGCTAAGGTGTTTACCAATATTGAGCAAGTATGCGAAGACCCATTAGTCGATGCTGTCTACATTGCTGCGCCAAATAGCTTACACAAAGAATATGCTGTAATGTGTTTAAAAGCCGGTAAACATGTTTTAGGTGAAAAGCCTTCGGCTGCTAATAGTAAAGAACTAGAGGCCATCATTCAGGCGGCCAAAACACATCAACGCTTATACATGGAAGCGATGATGACCACCCATTTACCAAACTTCGCACGCTTAAAAAATGCAATTGCAAAGATTGGCACACCCCGCAAATATATTGGTCAATATAGTCAGTACTCATCACGTTACGATAAATATAAAAATGGCGAGCGACCAAATACTTTCTTGCCAGAATTTGCTAACGGTGCATTAGTCGATTTAGGTATCTATCCGCTGTATATTTTACTCGCATTATGGGGCGCGCCTCAGAGTGTAAAAGCCAGCGGCGTGTTACTTGAGACCGGCGTTGATGGAGCTGGCGATGTATTATTAAATTACGCAGATAAGCAAGCGGTGATCAGCTATTCGAAAATCTCGCAAGGCGATAATTTTACTGAGATCCAAGGTGAAAAAGGCCGTATTCGTATCGAAGCAGTCTCTTTATTAAAGCGTATGCAATATATAGGTAACGATGGCACAGTTGAAGAGCTCTCTGAGCCATTTGATGAACACTTTATGCGCCATGAAGTAAACCACTTTATTCAAGCAGCGAATGCCGGACAAATTGAGTCATCAGTTAATACTCATACACTGTCAAAACAAGTTATGGCGGTGCTCGATGAAGCACGAAGCCAACTTGGCGTTGTGTATCCCGCAGACCAATAAATGCATTATTCAAGGGCAATGGACACTGCCCTTGTTATTTTTAGCCCCCTTCATACAAGCTTAAATGACGACCTCTAATTAACTTACTCGTAATTTTTATTGAAATTAGATTTTTGTACTATGGTTAATAATATTTACTTTCAATGAGAAGGGTAATATTTTGACTATTCGCTTTTTACTCAGAGCTGTTTTCGCAGCAACCATTACCCTTGCAGCAGGTCTACTCCTCATTATTCTATTTTTGCAATCAGGCCAAGATGAAAGTATGGAGTCGGCCCAACAGCGTTATGAACTAAGCCACCTTGCTAAGTATTCATCTTCAAATTCGATTCACTTAACTGAACTTGCTCGTCAACACGTTGTAACCCTAGAAAATCGCTATAAAGGGGAATACCAAGAACTTGTTGACCAAATTCAAGGAAAAGCTGCTTGGCTAAATGGCGAAAAGAAGAGCTATGTGCAGCGTTTAAAAGCCTTTAATGTGGCTGCTGATGATTTAGCCCTGTTGCAAAAATCCAACGACTTATCACTTAAACTTGTTGAAACAGAAGAAAAAGCATTTAGCTTGGTCAATGATTTGCTTGGCCGAGATACCAATAACTTAACCCCTAGCGAGCATAAAAGGTGGGTGCAAGCTATCGAGCTTTTAACCAACGATGCTTACATGGCAGAAGTTGAGAAAATTCAGCAACCCGTGAAAGCTTTTTTAAGTTCAATCGAGGAAAAAAGTGCGGCTGAAGTCAAAGGAAATCACGACCGTGTGGTTACCTTGAGTTTAATTAGTACCGTTTTAGTCCTGACTATTATTGCTACCTTAATAGTGTGTTACTGGCAATTAGAGAAAAAAGTGATTAAAGCAACTCATGCCTTAATTGATGAAGCTAAGCGTATCTCTGAAGGGGATCTATCTCGCTATATTGACCACAAAGCCGATGACGAAATAGGCCAGCTTGCGAGCAGCTTTAATATTATGGTTGATAAGCTATCTCAGCTTCTTAAAGAAATACATGATCAATCAGAGCAGGCCCAAGTAGCAGCAAAAAGCCTAGATGAAATTTCACAACAAGCTAAAACGCTCAATGATATTCAAAGCCAAGCGATTGAGGTGATTTCAAGCTCAGTCTATGAAAACTCAACGGCCGTTAAAGAAGTGTCTCAAAACTGTGCAGAAGCGGCAAGCAGTGCCACCGCAGCTAATCAAAAAACCCAAGATGGTCTACAGGTTGTACAACAAGGAGTTAGCTCTGTTGAATCAGTGGCCGATACACTCACCAAATCACTAACAGACCTTAACCAACTCGAGTCCTCTGTGAATGAAGTCACGGTTATTTTAAGTGTTATCAGTAATATAGCCGAACAAACTAATTTATTGGCACTCAATGCCGCAATCGAAGCTGCGAGAGCAGGTGAACAAGGCCGAGGTTTTGCCGTTGTTGCTGATGAGGTAAGAACTTTGGCTAGTCGCACACAAAGCTCTACTCTTGAGATCCAAGATAAAATTGACTCATTACAATCTGCAACCAATGCTGTGACGCAGAGGATACGCTCTAGCGATAATCAAATTAAAGAAGCGGTGATAAACTCAGAAAAAGTGGGCCATATGCTCGATGAAATTAGCGTACAAGCAAAAGCCATTTCTGATGCCAATATGACCATAGCTTCTGCATCTGAGCAGCAATCTCAAGTAACAGAAGAAATCGCCCAGCGTTTAAACGAAGTACAAGACACCAGTCGAAAGTCGCAGCAACAAACGCAAAGCATTTCGGACTCATCGAGTAAGCTGGCTAACTTGGCGAATAACTTAAACGGGCAAATTAATCGCTTTAAATTAAGCTAGTCGCTGATCAAGCTCAGCGACTAGCGATTAGTTTAAAATCGGTAAGTAACAGATGCACCGATAGTTTGCGGGTTAACTACTGCCACATAGCCTTGTGGGTAACGACCACTGACAGGTTCTTGTGAGGTATATGCTTCTTCATCTAAGGCGTTGTTGATGAAGGCACTTATCAACCATTGTTCAGTATCATAAGTCATCGATAAACGCGTAATGGTGTAATCACCCGCAACACGCTCTTCTGTGTTTGTTAAGTCGCCATAAAACTCATCAACATAATTGGCACTTAAATTCACTTTTAGACTATCGGTAAACCAATGCGACAGACCTAAACTCGCCGTTAACTCCGGTGCAGAGTTTAAATCATTGCCAACGGCATCAGGAAAGGCTGATGATTCATCAATTTTAGTTTTCAATAAACCGAAACCGCCATGTAACTGCCACTGATCGCCCAACATGCTGTAAGCTTCAACTTCTAAACCATAGCTATGAGCATCTTCAATATTAGTGATTTTATGCTCGATGCGCAGACCCGCTGTTAACGTTAATCCGCTTAAGTTAAAACTTGTTCCACCATAGACTGCGGTCGATTTACTGTTATCGTCGCCGTAACAGTTTGTTGATCCTACACTGTCAAAGTCTTGGTCGCGGTCAAAATGGTAAGGCCAGCAACAAAAACAGACCACTCAAATCATCATGCAGGCCTTTGAACAAGCAAGCCAAATTTAAACATTTTGAGCATGGGTATCAAAGCAATTTGATACCCGCAATTTTGCTTTATCGAAAATCTGTGTCCGTTTAACGAAAAACATTTCTTCTCCAATAAAACATCAGTAGAATCGCCGCAAACTTGAGCTATTAACTTTCATAAGGACAGTAATGCAGCGCACCATTCCACCGTTTTTTATTGCTGTTATTTGCGTGCTTCTCGCAATGGTTACCATTCAATCTGGAGCCTCTGTTGCAAAGCAATTATTCCCTTTAATTGGCCCTGAAGGCACCACCGCACTACGCTTGGGTTTTTCAGCTGCTATTTTGTGCCTTGTGTTTAAACCTTGGCGAGCGTTTCCGCCTATTGGGCAACGTATGCCGATCATCGTTTATGGTTTGAGTTTAGGTGGCATGAACATTTTGTTTTATTACGCAATTGAACGTATTCCTTTAGGGATAGGTGTTGCGCTAGAGTTTACTGGCCCCCTTGCAGTTGCTCTGCTTTCGTCACGTAAAAAACGCGACCTATTTTGGGTAGCCTGCGCCATTGCTGGCATAATTTTATTGCTCCCAGATATGAAAGGCGAAGACAGCCTCGACCCAGTTGGCGTTATTTTAGCCCTTGCGGCGGGAGCGTGTTGGGCGTTTTATATATTGTTTGGCAAAAAGACCGGAAACCAAGGCTCAGGCGGAATGACCGTTGCCATGGGTATGAGCGTCGCCGCGATTGTACTTGTGCCTTTCGGCGCAGCTTCTCAAGGCGCTGCACTATTGAGTTGGGAAGTATTACCGCTCGGTATTTTAGTGGCAGTCATGTCAAGTGCACTGCCCTATACCTTAGAAATGGTGGCACTACGCAATATGCCAGCACAAGGCTTTAGCATTATGATGAGCCTAGAGCCGGCGATTGCAGCATTGGCTGGCTTTATAATCCTAGGTGAATTTTTAAGCGTGTGGCAATGGCTAGCTATTTTATTAGTGATTACCGCTTCGGTTGGCAGCTCGATGTCGAGTAATTCAGAAGATCAGAAAAGTCAGAAAAATAGCTAATTCAACATTTAAAACACATTTACCAATACTTAAAGGTTAAATATCAGACTCAAAAACAGCTTTTATCGGCATTCGTAAAGTGGGAGTTCTCACTATAATGCTCACTATTAATACAAAGTGGTCTTATCTCTTTGTGTCGGAATAAACCTAATAGTGGGATTTACTTATGTCGATAAAAGCCAAATTATTTCTATCAACCCTAGCTCTTTCAAGTAGCTTTGTGACTTCTTATGCAATCGCTAATAGCTGCCAAGGGGAATTAGTAGCTATGAATGCCGGCCGAGGCGAGTTAGGTGTTGTATTCGGTCTCGATGAGCTGCAAAAAACAGCTAGAGCAGACTCTGTTGCAAAATTTAGTTCTGCTGCAATTGCATATGACGAAACAACTAACCGCACTTATTATGTGTCTTCACCTATTCCACTTGAATTCAAAGTAGATGTTAGCCATCTTGATATCAGTGATGAACAACGTCCAAGTTTACCTATTAGAGGTGACAAATATAAATACAGTCGCTTAGCCTATTTTGATCATGCAACAGGCGAGCATGTTGTTGTAGGTAAGACAAAATCAGTTTTCGGTATGGCATACGCTTCAGATACTGATTCACTTTTTGCAGTCAGCTTCTCAAAGCTATATCGCATAGACAAATACTCGGGCGAAGAAACTGTGCTAGCTGACTTCAGTGGCATTGATGGTTTAAGCCGCGCTGATTTAGTCATTAAAAATGGCGACCTTTTATTAGTAACAGCGACTTCTGTATATAGCATTGACCGTAATGACTATTCATATACTAAATTAGCCAATCACAACTTAGTTAATGTCACAGGTGCAACATTAAGCCAAAAAGGTGACGTTTTAATCAGTCGTGTGATTATTAATGATCATGGTGATCAAAACGAATCTAAAATTTATAAGCTTAGCCCTTATTCAGGAAAAACTTGTCTGGTTGCAACCTTGCCGATTCACATTAGTGACTTAACAACAAACACATCAAGCTCAACAAGTTGTTACACTGAAGCGCCTTGCGCTATTTCAAATGATGGCATTCCTTACTACTCAGAAACGGTTAATAACCAACTAGGTGGTGTATGGCAGTCATTTGATTTTCAAGATCAGTATTTTACAAAGCCAGCTGTGTTTTCATCAGCAGCAACTGTACATGATGAAAATGGTGGTGTTATTCGTTTAAAGAATATTGAAACAAATAGTTCTGAAATTTCATTCCAGAATTGGCAATATTTAAACACAAAACATAACGAAACTGAGTCTTTTGACTTTTTAACAATGAATGAGGGTCGCTATACAATGAGCGACGGTACAATTGTCGAAATTGGTAGTTTTGGCTTGTCTAACTCTAGAGAGTTTAAAGACGTTGTATTTTCAGAAGCATTTAGTGCCAAACCTTACGTCTTTTTGCAAACTCAAACCTACAATGGCGGACACAGTGCCTATACACGTGCAGCAAGCTTATCAACAACAGGCTTTAAAGCTGCATTTTATGAGCAAGAAAGCTTAAATGAAGGTCATGTTGCTGAACGAGTGGCTTATTTTGCAATTTTACCTGGTTCAGGCACTTCTGGCACACTAGAAACAGTCGCAGGTAACAAAGATTACAATCTATACCAAGCCGATATTGATCATGACGGTGGTCAGATAGGCAAGCATTTCTACTTCCTCCAAGAAGAACAATCAATGGATGATGAAGTACTTCACTCTACAGAGCGAGTACACGTGATGGATATTGAGGAAGTAAGCCTTGCTCAAACTGTTACTGTTCGTGGTGAAGACACATACACCCTCCGCAGAAAATAAATACTCCTAAATCTAGGCGCCTCAGGGCGCCTTTTTCATATCCTATTAGTAATACCAATCCGCAATAATACTTAATCATTTTGAGGGATTAAACCTGTCGCTACCTGCGTTAAAAATTTCTGATTTAGAACAACTAAATAACGAAATTTTTGCCTTGTTACCAACGAGGTTTTATTGCCTCAAAATAGACCACTTAATTAAGCGAATTGGTATAAACTTGCCTTTTCATATAGACAAAACTCTTCGACATAATTTGTTACATTTATTTATATTAACATATCACTTTTGCGATGAATGGTGATGATAACTATTATCAGTTGTGATAACTTACCCACCGATTGTTTCCCTATTAAAAACAATAACCCTATAAAAATTTGCTAAATAACACGCGGAGATAAAAATGAAATTCACTCAGTTGCCTATTGCAACCGCTATTCTTTGTGCACTCTACCCTCAAATCAGTTTTGCAGAGCAAACGACTGACGTAGAGGCTAATCTCGAAAAAATCGAAATTGTAGGTATTCGACAAAACCGTATTAGTGAAGGAGCGACAGGTTTAGCGCTAGAAATTGATGAAACTCCGCAATCTATCAGTGTGATCTCTGCTGAGCAACTAAAGAATTATTCCGCTTTTAACATTAATGATGCTTTACGCTTAGCACCTGGTATCAATGTTGAAGAATGGGAAACTAACCGTACCAACTACACATCACGTGGTTTTGAAATTAAGAATACACAAATCGATGGCGTTGGCTTACCGAATGACTGGGGTATCGTTACCGGCGCAATGGAAGCATACGGCTACGAAAAAATTGAAGTTATTCGTGGTGCCAATGGCTTACTCACTGGTGTAGGTAATGCATCGGGTACGCTTAACTATGTGCGCAAACGCCCTAAAAATGAAAACGGCGGCGAAATCGGTGTCTCTGTTGGTTCATGGGATTTTAAACGTTTACAAGCTGACTATTCTCTTTTATTAACCGAATCAGGTAGTTGGGCTGCACGCTTTGTGGCTGCCGCAGAAGATAAAGAATCATACCTAGATGGCCTTGAGAACAACCGCGAGTTTTTCTCTGCGGTGGTAGATGGTCAGCTTACAGATAACTCAACTGTTACCTTGGGTTATTCATATCAAGACGCTGATACCGATGGCAACACCTGGGGCGGTCTTGTTTATAACTACACAGATGGCACGCAAGCTAAATGGGATGTCAGCGACACAACCACTCAAGAATGGACAATGTGGGACACCATTAACACCTCTGCATTTGTTGAGTACAACTATGTTTTTGCAAACGCGTGGCAACTTCAAGCGAGCTACAACTTCCGCGGTTTTGAAGAGCAAGATAAACTTTTTTATGCCTATGGCACTATTGATAAAGATACTAACCTTGGCTTAGTAGGTTCTCCTGGTCGTTATGATAGTGAAATCGATGCTGATTTATTTGAAATCAAAGCATTTGGTGCCTTTGAATTGTTTGGTAAAGAGCACCAAGCGAGCTTTGGGGTAAGCCATGCAAAAAGTGATGATGTGATGTATCAGCACCCGTTTGATTTTGCAAATACACCAGCGGCTGGACCAACTCCTGCGTTTCCGTACGATTTAGATGCGATCCCTGAACCTGATTGGTTAACGCCGGTTCTGTATTCAGATATTGAACAAAAGCTAACCCGTTACTTTGGCTCTGCTCAGTTAAATATTACGGATAAATTATTTACTGTGGTTGGTTTTAACGCTATTGAATTTGAACGCTCAGGTATGAATGCCGGTGCATCAATCGATAATGACGAAAACGAAACAAGCCCATATATCGGTTTTACCTATAAGTTAAACGACGATTTAAACTTATATGCTAGTTACTCAGATATTTATCAGCCGCAAGAGCAAGCTGATTACAACGGCCAATACTTAGCACCTACCAAAGGCACTAACTTTGAAACTGGTGTTAAGGCTTCTTGGTTTGATGATGCCCTAATGACAACATTTGCCTACTTTACTGCAGAGCAAGATAACTTTGCGCAATATGCGGGCCTCACTGAAGATGGTATTTATTACTATGAAGGCGTGTCTATTGAGTCAGAAGGTTATGAATTTGAAGTCACTGGTAAAATCACCGACGCTATGAATATCGTCGCATCTTATACACATATTGATGTTACAGATGAAAATGGTGATGACACCAATAAATGGGCACCTCGCGATGTTGTTGGTGTAACAGTGGATTATGCATTAACAGATGCAATGGTTGTGGGTTTAAATGGCCGTTGGCAATCTAAAATCGAAAGCACTGATTACAATGTTAAGCAAGGTAGTTACGCCCTGCTAAACGCCTTCGCGCGTTGGAATATTAATGACCAAGTAGCAGTACAAGCTAACGTTAATAATATTACTGATGAGCAGTACATCAATAGCTTACAAACCGTGGGTTATTACGGCGCGCCAACAAACGGTAGCCTAACTCTGACCTATAAGTTCTAAACGATGTTTAGAAAAAAGTGTCGCCCGCATGGGCGACACACATTTATTAATTAGGGCAATTACCTAATTCATAATACCCAGCACTAGTTTGCGCTAAGGTACTGGTATAAAAAGTGTTATAAAGACCTAGGTTATCACCTGAGCCCACCGCATAGGCGTAAGAGCCATTCGTGGTTGCGCGATTTGCTTGCACATGCGCATAGTTGCTTGAGGTGGTTTCAGTGCATTGGTATTCACCATTCGGTGTTGAGTCACACGCATCACCCACACCATCTGCATCACTATCTAGCTGATCACTATTGGCCACCAGCGGGCAGTTATCTAAGCTATCACTGACACCATCACTGTCGGAGTCACTCGTTTCACCATCAGGTGTGCTGTCATACACATTACCAATCCCGTCATTATCGTTATCGGCTTGATCAGCATTCGCTACATTCGGGCAATTATCTGCGCCGTCGAGCACACCGTCGTTGTCTGCGTCATTAGTCGGTTCTGTGATGGTTTTGCATGCTTGTAATGGCCCTGCACAACTTGAGTCATCATCAGCAATCCACTGACATTGATTTGTGCCCGCTGAATACTCGCGCATTGTAAAGGCAGCGGTTCCAAACGCTAAATAACAGGCAGAATAACCTTCGCCCCAGCTAATATGGCCTTCGTTGATATGAAGATTGTAATCGCCTGTTACACCAGCATCGATGACAAAACTAATACTATCTGTTGATGTAAGCGCAGTATCATCAGTTGCGGTGATCACTGCGCTATTATTGCCACCAGCTAGATTGCATTGCTCAGCAAAATACTCAAGCCCATTCACAGTAGCCGTCACATCACCATTGCTAAAACTGACCACGACAGTGCTTAAATTTTGATTATTATCAATCACCGTTCCCGTCACTGTAGCGCACTGCCCGCTTACACTTGCCGCAGTGTCACTCAGTAGCGGTGCTGTAGCTGCTGGCTCTGGTCCAACGCGTACCGTTAGATTAGCTTCATCACCTTGTTTCGATTCGTTATCTGTGGCACTGACACGCACTTCATAAAGACCATCGCTGAGTGCACTTGTCACCCCGCTAAAGGTATTATTCGCATCGACTTGCACGTTCAGTGACTCAATTAAGCTTGCCGCGCCACCGGCTAGGCTTTACACGTTAATATCAACATTGGTTACATTGCCTTCTGGGTCGACTGCACTGCCGTAATGGTGAGCTGGTTATTACTGTCTGTGGCAGTTAAATTACTAATTTCAGGGCCTGCATTACGATCAACTCGTTTATTATTCGCCGCAAAGTACTCACCGAGATAGGTTGCAAAATTAATACTGTTTGCCGCCACATAATCGCCAGACACACCTTGCCCGCCCGACCATGAGTGATCCAAATTATTAAACCACAGCATAGCGACCCGGTTGTCTTGCCAAAGTGACTGCTCAGCGGTACGCGTTGCATCATCACTTATTGTCGTTGTGCCTGAAAGTTGATTAATCCCATAAAGGGCAGCAAAGCCATCTGCGTTTTGTTGGTTATAACAGGTATTCACTGTGGTATCGGCAGTACCGTGACCAATCACCGCTATTTGTGTAGCAAAGTGACCTTTATAACTGCCAGCATAGCTTTCACAACGGGATACAAAGGTGTTTTCAGACACTGTTTCACAGGTCGAAATCGCCCCACTTGAACTTGTGCCGATGGTTGGCCCGGCGCTTGGTGCAACTCCGGCAAATACATCAGGCGCCACACAAGCCGTTTGTGCAGCCATTGCGGCTCCAGATGATAAGCCTGCAATATACACTTGTTTAGGGTCAATATTACGCGCTGCATCAGAACTTAATGCATTGGCTAAATTAATTAAATTCTTATAATCGCCAGAGCTTCTATTGATTGCTCCTTGCCAATATGACCAGCAGCTATAGCCTGCTTTATTCATAGCATCAGGAACGGCTATTACCATGCCATGGGCTTCGGCTGCATCTTCAAAATTCGCAGTTAAGTAGTTATTAATGGGTTGCACGCAGCCATGCAGTACTAGCATCAAAGAATGGCCATTGCCTATGCTTGATTGCGTATCAGGAGTGTAAATATGAACATTATTAAAACCGCCAATGCTGACATTTTGCTGCCAACTCCCTGCAAAACTTGGCTGTGAGAAAATAGCAGCACAGAGCACTGCGAGCGGAGTAAACGACGCTGATTTTCATTTACATAATTGTGTTACTTTTTGCATATATCGCCTTTATAGTCGTTATCATTGTTGTCTGTCAGTTGATGACTAACTCAATGTAGTAGAACTATTTAAAAAGCAATCTATAACTATAGTGCTACACCACTAATAAATTTTAAGCTTAAATAACCACCTTTAATTGATGCACTTTAGTGGATTAAAACAAAAAAGCGCTGCAGGTTTCTGCAGCGCTTTTACTAAAACGAGTAACTTTTTGTAAATTAGTATATCGTTAGCTTGATATTGTTTATTCCTCTTTCTGCCACAGGTCGACCTTGTGGGCCAAGGTGGTGGGCTGCATGGAACTTAGACCCTATTGCACTAATTCTGTGTAAGAAGCTAATTTCTTCATCATATTTAAGTGCTAATGTATTATCAGGGCGCTCGCCATCATCAGGCTGCATAACTCGCGCATATAGATCTGGAGTTGCAGTAGAGAAAGTGATTTCACTTTGCTCAGAGCTTAATGTAAGCCACTGAATATCCGAGAAGTACCCTTTAAACTCTGGTAATTCCCAGCGCTCGCCAGCAACGCCTTCATTATAATCATTTTCCCAAACAGAGTAGTTTACGCCCTCTAAGCGGTTAGCCCATACACGGTAAGGGCCATCACCTAACCAACGTTTATGCTCAATTGCTTTTTTCGGATAATTAAAACCAACGCCATGAAGGATGTATTCACCGTCAAGCCAGTAATCAACATCCATTGATAAATGACCTTCAGGGTGAACAGTCCAAGTTAGCTTTGTAATACCTGCTGGCGGGTTCATCACTTCAATCACTAAATCATTAGCAATAATTTCAGACTTTAATTCTGTCGGTTTTTTATCTTGTTGCGCTTCTTTCTCAGCATTTGGATCATGAGTTAGCCATGAACCAATACCATTATAAACCCCTTTATTTAGTGAGTTATCAGAACGAAGTAGCTTAGGACCATTTGTCAACGCCGCAGTTTGACCTTGCTTACTGTATGACTTTAATAGACCTGTTGTTGCATCAAAAATAATTGTTCTATCAGCAGCCTTAACCGCTAACTCAGATTCGTTTTGACTAACAATTTGAGCTGGTTTAGTTGCTGATGCCTGATTTTCAAATTGCTCTTGAGTTAATTTTGCAAGTTTAGCAGCGCTTTGGATAGGCCAAGCATCTGTCCAAATTGAATTCTGCTGCTGGTCAAAAAATTCAACCTCTAACCACCCATTTTGCTGCCAATTGTCAGGTAAGTTCAATTGTACTGTTCCTGTCGAGTCTGGCTTAATAGCAGGGAGTGTGGCTTTATTGCTCGCTACAAGCTGCTTTTTATCAGAAAACGCTGTCACTGGCTGATATAAACGCCATTCGAGCGACATAGTTGATAAATCAACAAAGTCATACAAGTTTTTAACTTGCAACTGACCGTCAAAAGAACCGGCAAGTAACTGGCCATTCTTTAAGTTTTCAACTTGGATTGGTGACCAAATCTCTTTAATTGTAAAAAAGCTCGCTTCTTTTTCACCATAAGGTCCAACAATACCATCTGGTGCATGGTTAAAGTCGGTATCAACACGACCATTTTGATCTGTACGCTCAACACCTTCATCAGCAAACACCCATAGGAAACCACCGGCACCAACAGGAGTTGACATCATGAAGTCCCAAAAATCTCTCAAACCTGCACCATGGCCACCATCATATAAGCCATGTAAGAACTCGGTTGGGAAAAATACTTCATTACGGGCTTTTTTAGCTACCAGTTCCGAGTAAGTTGGGTAATGATCAGTATCGATATTACGGAACAACTCCCAAGGATGAAGAATTGGACGGTTTTGAATGTCATAAAGGTGATAATCATCATCAACATCGGTATTAAAACCGCCTTCATTACCGTTCGCCCAGAATAAAATACTTGGGTGTGTTTGGTCGCGTTTAACAAGCTGTGCAACTAGGCGTCTCGCTGATGGTGTATCAATAACTGGCTTTTGCCATGTGCCTAACTCATTAATAACATAAATACCAAGACGATCTGCCGCTTCTAAAAAGTGCACATCGGGTGGGTAATGCGACATTCTAACAGCATTCATGTTCATGCTTTTCATCGTCTTAATGTCATCGATGCTGGCTTGTTTAGTCATAGTACGCCCAGTTGCTGGACGGAAGCTGTGACGGTTAACCCCTTTAAGGATAATTTTTTCGCCATTCAAATATAAGCCGTCATGTGGGCGTAATTCAAAAGTTCTAAAGCCAAAGGTTTTATCGAAACTATGTAGAGTTTTAGAGCCTTCTTTTAAATCAATACGTACTTGATATAAATTAGGCGTCTCGGCGCTCCAAAGCTCAGGAGAGTCAACATTAGTGGCTAAGTGCACTTTGTTACCATTAAGTGTGGCATTAAACGTTTCACTTACAGGGTTGCCATCTAAATCTAAAATTTGTGCTTCAACTGCAGAAGCATTTGATTTATCTAGTCCTTCGAGATAAACATCCATTTTAAATTCACCAGACGCTTTTGCATCTAATGAAACCCAATCAATATGAGATTGTGGCAAAGACTGTAAAAAGACTTGACGATAGATACCACCGAACACCCAGTAGTCTGCTGCGCGTTCTGCTGCTTCGATACTTTTGTTAGCCGAAACTTTATCTACCACAACCTTTAGCTCATTAGCTTCACCACTTTTTAAATATGGCGTTATGTCATAGCTGAATCGATAAAAACCACCTTGGTGGGTTGGGCCCACTTGTTGTTGGTTCACAAACACAGTGGCATCTGTCATCACACCATCAAAAACAATTTCAATTTTGCGACCAGACCAATCAGCAGGTAGGGTAAAATCACGACGATAAATACCTTGTTCGCTATGTTTATCTGGGATGTAGCCGTAATCATAGTTACCGAAGCCTTGTTGCTCCCAGTTAGAAGGAACATCTATTTTACTCCACTCACCACAATTTTGCCCTTCACTACAGTAAAAGTCCCATTTCACCGCATCATCACTACCAGTACCGCTTAACATCATGATGTCTGTTTTAGCTTGCTCATTAGGCTGAACGTCAACACTTTGCTGACTATTACAGGCTACAAACAAGAAGCTTAAGCAAGCGATAAACGCATTTCTTATAATACTGGTTTCAAACCATGCAGATTTGCTTATTAACCTTAGCTTTTTTTCAAGCCGGCCAAAATAATCCTTCCTCATATGTGTTCCTCTAACTGTTGAAATTATAATGTTTTTAGAAAATTTTTAGTCTACACAAGCTAATATTAACATCAATTATATACATATCATAATACAATTGCCACCGGTAGCATTTTAAGCTTTATCCTCCTTGCGTGCTTGTTTTACGCATCATATTTGACACTACAAAACGTACTATCATATTAATTTTAATAAATAAATTAACAATCATGTCATTTATTACTTAGCTTGCACCAAAAAGAAATAAAGCTTTGCACAACAACAGAACAAACTCTTCCTGAAGCAAAAAATAATACAAATTGCTATGTAACTACACTCTCATGCTCTTTTTTCGAAATTCCACCGCAAAAATAAACACCTGATAAAAAACAACTTATTTTAAAAAATAAGCAAAAACATGTAACAAATCATTAAAAAGAATATAATAATACTTAAACATCTAAATTTTCTGTGTTATAAAATTTAGGAGCGTGGTTAGGGGGATGAAGACAACACAACAAGCCTGGCATGCTTACTTGCGGTGCAACTATTTGGCTAAAAATGCCACCGGTGGCAAAGATGCAGGGAAAATACACTTAATAAAAAAACACACGATATCAGCACCTTGTCGAACATTAGAGGTTTTTCTAATGATGCTGATTTAACACTGAATCAAATAACTTCTGTTATTGATTCGCATTAAAATAATTTTGGAGGTTATTTTAAATGTTTAAGAAAACGACATTAGCCAGCACAATTTGTATGGCCCTTTTTGGGCAATGTGTTTATGCAGCAGATGAGGCTGCAGAGCAAACACAAAACGCTCAAGCAAATGACAACAATGATTCCCTTGAAATAATTGAAGTTGTTGGGATCCGAAGCAGCTTAAATAAAGCCGTTAATATCAAGCGCCAATCAATTCAGGTTGTTGATGCGATTGTTGCCGAAGATATTGGTAAGTTTCCTGATAATAACCTTGTTGAGGCGCTACAACGTGTTACGGGTGTACAGGTAACAGACCGCGCATCGGGTGAAGTAAATACTGTTACAATCCGTGGCTTAACCGATGTTACAACAACAATTAATGGCCGCGAAATGTTCACCGCAGCAGGGCGTCAACTTGCTGTTGCAGACATACCTGCGGCACTACTTGAAAGTGTAGAGGTATACAAAACACGCAACGCCAGCCAATTAGCGAGCGGTATTGCGGGTCAACTTAATGTTCGCACCCAACGCCCATTTAATTTTGAAGGCTCAAAGGTTGTAGTCAATGCCCGTGGCGTTTATCAAGACCAATCTGAAGAAACCGATCCTATAGTAAGTGTGCTTGCCAGCAATCGTTGGGAATCATCAGTTGGTGATCTCGGCGCATTAATTAACCTTTCATTTGCTAGCACCAGCTACCGAGATGAGAATAGTGCACCAGGTGGTTTCGTGCCATTTAGAGCTGATAACTTAAATCGCATTTACCCATGGCCAACAGGCCTTGAACACGGTATGGACAGAACGCCAGGGGCAACCATGTATGACCCTGCAACTGACAGTGAGGTTGAGTACTATCTAAGTCGTGACGCACTAAATCAGTCAGATCTAACTGGTAAACGTGAACGCCCGGCAGTAAACCTGTCATTTCAATGGGCACCAAATGATACATCAGAGTATATTTTCGAAGCATTTTACAATGGCTACCGCAACGAAAGTAATAACCACCTACTATTTTCATACGCAGATTCTTCACGGGTAGAAACGGTGACACAACCAGTGTTGTTTGAAGGCACAAATGTCATCAAATCTCGTGCTTGGGGTGACTCAGGTGCATTTACCAGCGGCGACTTTTCTAAGAGCCAAACTGATAGCTACATGTTTGCATTAGGTGGTAAATGGGCGCTATCTGAAGATGCAACACTAAAATCTGAGTTGGTCTATCAAACAAGTAAATATGAACGTGAGTTTGTTGCTATGCAGGCAAATACTCGTTTCCCATTTGTCATGGCAGACTTCAATCATGAAGACGGCATCATGGCATGGACTGTTTACGATGAAGAGTTTGGTACTCCACTTGATTTAACCGATCCAAGCTTATGGACCACCAGTACCATGTTCGACAACGGCGGTGAGGATAATGGTGATGGCTTAACATTCACGCTTGACCTCGACTTCTATGTTGACTGGGGTATCTTTACAAAAGCTAAAGCAGGTGTTCGTTATGATAAACGTACAGCTGATAGCAGTAGTCGTGATTCTAATCGATTTAACCCTATTCCATTAGCATCTCTAGGCTCAGAAGCGCACTACGTAAATAGTGATTTCTTTGATGGGAAAAGTGATTTGCCGAGATCATGGGTTGCCTTTAATGCAAAAAACTTATGGCAAAACCGTGCAGAGTATCGTGATACGTTTAATTTCTACGATAGCGCCGATGGCGAGCGTCGAATGACGCTACAAAAGAACTTCGATATCGACCAAACTTCATGGGCTGCGTATGTGCAAAGCCAATTTGAAACACAACTTTTTGGTAATCGATTAGACGGTGATATTGGTCTTCGCTATACCTACGCAGGCGCTGACATGGACTTTTACCACTGGGATGGAGAAGTTGGTGGCATAGTACAAAGTACTGGCCGAAATAGTAGCGCAAAATTTTTACCTAACTTAACGCTACGCTATCATTTAAGCGATGATTTAATTACTCGTTTTGCTTATACGCAAACCTTACGCCGCCCAGAGTTTGGCCAATTAAATAGTTTTATTAATTTACGTCCAGACACTACAAATGTTGGCTACGGCAACGCTAGCGGTGGTAATCAAAGTCTACGCCCAGTTGAATCTACTAACTATGACTTCTCACTAGAATACTACTTTAATGAAGGTAGCTCAGCGTATGCGACCTACTTCTACAGAGATATTGAAGGGTTTGTTTTTGATTCATTACGCCAAGCTCAATTTCCAAACCCAGAAACAGGCGAGATGGAAGATTATATACTTTCTCAACCTGGCAACACCTCCAATGGTGTTCTTAAAGGCGTTGAAGTTGGCTTAGTTTACTTCCCTGAATCTGTTCCACAGTGGTTAGATGGCATTGGCCTTCAAGCAAGTGGTACCTTCTTAGATTCGGATCAAGACATTCCAATCTTCAGCAACGAAGGTGAATTAACAGGGTACACAAACAGAAGCGTATTTGGTGTTTCAGATACCTCTTACAGCGGTGTATTAATTTATGAACGAGAAAATTTCAGCACTCGCCTCTCTTACGTTTGGCGTGACTCATTCTTAAATCGCTATGGCTCAGGTCGTTTCGCGCATCCACGAGGTGTTTATCGTCGACCAGAACAAAGTTTAGACTTCCAAGTAAGTTACGATGTCACTGAAGACTTGGTTGTGACATTTGATGCAACAAACCTAACAGATGAGGTTTATCGTCAATACTACGAACTACCAACTGTTCTAAACGACTCAGCATCTATTTATAGCCGTACATTCGGCTTAGGATTCCGCTATAGCTTCTAACTAAGTTTAGCAAAACCAAGGAAGGTTTATTTGATTTCCCCATCAAGTTAGAAAATAAAGCACTGTACCCTTAGGGTCAGTGCTTTTTTCATTTTAGATAGACTAAATTTATCTACGCGCAACAACATTGCTACCGGTGGCAATGTTTGCTAAAGTTGTTTGCATAAATAACAGTCTTAGGCCATTAAAAAACAACTAACGCGCCTAAGTTACTCACTGCTAATTAAGTTTAGTCATTACATATTTAAATTTTGCCACCGCTGGCAACGCAAGATTTTGATGAACCTTATGTCAATTAAATCACAGCCGCTTTCACTTCACCCTGATAGGCTATTTTCGAGTGACCCGGCAATTGTTAGTGTTGCCCGAGAGCTTTATGAACAAATAAAAGACCTTCCAATAGTCAGCCCACATGGCCATACAGACCCAAAGTGGTTTAATAAAAACCCTAACTTTGGTAACGCCACTGAACTCTTTATAAAACCAGATCACTATGTATTTAGAATGCTTTACAGCCAAGGTATTGATTTAACCGAGCTTGGTATTCCTGAGCATGGTATCGATGGCGATTTAACACGATCAAAAAATGCAGATCCAAAAAAAGCTTGGCAGATTTTTGCGGATAACTATTACCTATTTGCAGGCACCCCAAGTGGCTATTGGTTAGATGCCGTTTTTTATGATGTATTTGGTTTTAAAGAAAAGCTTAACTCTGAAAACGCACAACAATACTACGATAAAATCACCACTGAACTTGCAACAGATGCTTATAAACCGCAAGCATTAATGGATCGCTTTAATATAGAACTCATAGCAACAACTGAAGGTGCATTAGACTCACTAGAACATCATAAAGAGATGGCTGAAACGGCCATGGCCAAACGAGTTATAACCACATTTAGGCCTGATGATGTTGTGGATGCGAGCCGAGAAGACTTTACTGATAACCTCGCTAAGCTTGGCGAATTAACAGACCAAGATACCAGTACTTGGCAAGGTTATTTAGAAGCGATCCGAGTTCGTCGCGCTTACTTTAAAAAAGAAGGTCGAGCAACTGCAACCGACCATGGTCACCCCAGTGCGATTACAGCTGATCTATCATTATCTGAATGTGAAGCATTATTTAAAAAATGCCGCACAGGTAACGCAACAGAACAAGAGCAAGAGCTATTTCGTGGTCAAATGCTAACGGAGCTGGCAGGTATGAGTATTGAAGATGGCCTTGTGATGCAAATTCATCCTGGTGCACATCGTAATCATAACCAGCCAATTTTCAATCAATTTGGCCGTGATAAAGGCGCAGATATTCCGAGCCAAACCGAGTATGTTAATGCGCTTAAGCCGCTTTTAACTAAATATGGTAATCATCCAAAGTTAAAAATCATTTTATTTACCCTAGATGAAACGACTTACAGTCGTGAGCTGGCACCGCTTGCTGGTCACTACCCTAGTTTAAAACTAGGTCCGGCATGGTGGTTTCATGATAGCCCTGCAGGTATGCTGCGTTTTCGTCAGCAAACAACTGAAACCGCAGGTTTCTATAATACGGTCGGTTTTAATGATGACACGCGAGCTTTTCTATCGATTCCAGCAAGGCATGATGTGGCACGTCGAGTTGATTGCCGCTACTTAGCAGAGCTTGTTACAAATCATCAAATAACGATTGAAACAGCCCACGAGCTTGCTTATCAACTAACTTATGGGTTGGTTAAAAAGGCGTATAACTTATAAAAATCGAGCACGGCATTACTGCCATAATGTCGTGCTTACTTAGGAACTCGAGATGTTGATTCGCGTGTCACCAGATGTGGCGTTACTGTTTTTGGCATAGGTAGTTTGTCTTGATTACCACGAGAGCGATTAATCAACTTTTGTACGGCTAAGCATGCCATATTAAATACAGGTCGGCGTATTGTTGTCAGCGATGGAATGATCCGAGATGCAAGAATATTGTCATCGAACCCCGCGACCGATAACTGTTCCGGCACTTTAATACCTTGGTTGTTAGCCACACGGAGCACAGCTGCAGCCATCTCATCATTATTAGCAACGATTGCTGTTGGCCTAGGTTGTTTGCTTAACAACTCCCTAGCGCACTCTAAACCACTGTCGTAACTATTTTTGCCTTCAACAATATATTCTGAGGGTAAATTTACATCATAAACCTGCAACTCAGCTAAAAAGCCAGCTAAACGCTCTATTGATGAACGATAATTTTGTGGGCCAGAAATAAAGCCAATGTCTTGATGGCCTAATTCGACTAAATGGTCTGCCATATCACGCATTGCTGCACGCTCGTCAGATACAACAATATTATCAGCGTCATCCAAATCAACTGACGCAAGCCTTACGTAAGGACAATCAATATCTCTTAAAGCTGCTGCTAGCTCTTTGTTTTCTGATACCGGAGGCAAGATAATGACGCCATCTAATTTTGAGCGAGCAATAAAGCGTAAGCAGTCATCAACAAAATCTTCGCGTTTTGCAGAACCTGGGTGTACCACTAACTCGTAGCCTAATTCAGCACAGACACTCAATGCACCTCGTTGCACTTCATCAATATAGAGTGCATCAGGGTTATCATAAATTAGCCCTAACAAATACGAACGGCTTGAGGCTAAACCCCTGGCTTGCTTATCTGGCGAGAAGCCTGTTTGCTTTATTATCTCAAGCACTTTTTCACGTGTTGCTTCACCTACCGCAGGTGAGCTATTTATTACACGAGAAACGGTACGTTTTGATACCCCCGATAAACGGGCAATATCATTTATTGTCACTGACATAGAAGATTCCGAAATAACTAACTTAGCTATAGTAGCACCAAGCTTTTATCCATAAAAGCTGTTAACTCTAGCAAAGCAATTGTTTTTATTAATCAATCAACCCTAGTAAGCGAGGTAAAAACTCACTTATGGCAGGTAAATAGGTCACCAACATAAGCACCATAAACATCACACAATACAAAGGCATCATTGGCTTAATGATTTTATGAAGCGAAGTTTTTGCTACTGCGCAGCTGACAAACAATACACTACCAACCGGCGGCGATACCAAACCGATTGATAAATTAAGCACTATCATTACCCCAAATTGCACTGGCGACATGCCAAACTGTGCTGCAACGGGCAAAAAGATCGGAGTAAATATAAGCACAGCAGGTGTCATATCAATAAAAGCACCCACTAATATTAAAATGAGATTGATTAATAACAAAATCAGTAATGGGTTATCACTTAAGGTTAAGAAAAATTGACTCACCATTTGCGGAATGTGTGAATATGATAAAACCCACGACATCGCACTAGAAGCGGCAATAATAAGCATCACGATTGCCGTTGTTTCACAAGCTTTTAGCAGTAGTTTAGGTAACTCATCTAGCGATAATTCTTTATATACAAAAACGGCTAAAACCAGTGCATATAATACAGCGACAGCACCGGCCTCTGTGGCTGTGAATACCCCCCCTATAATACCGCCAATAACGATTATTATGAGTAACAAACTAGGGATGGCTGAAATCACTTTTTCTAAAACTAAAGCAAGTGGTAAACGTGCTGCTACGGGGTAGTTGTTTTTTAAAGAATAGATGGCACAGACCAACATCAGTGTTAAGCCCAGTAAAATACCTGGTAAATAACCTGCAACAAACAATGCCGCGATCGACACACCACCACTTGCTATGGCATAAATGATTAAGATGTTACTTGGCGGTATTAGCATACCCGTTGTTGCTGCGCTGGCTGTAACTGCGGCGGCGAAATTTTCACTATAACCGTGCTTTTTCATTTCTGGCACCATAAAGCTGCCTATCGCCGATGTGGCCGCCACTGCTGAACCAGAAATTGCGCCAAACATCATACAAGACATCACATTGACCAGCGCTAGACCGCCCGGTAAAAAACCGACCATAGCCATAGCAGATTCAATTAAACGCCTAGCAATGCCCCCCTGCCCCATGATCAGACCCGATAAAATAAAAAACGGAATGGCCAGTAGTGCAAAGCTATCTATTCCCCCTATCATTTGCTGCGCAATGGTCGTTGCCGCTGGAGTAAAATCCATGTGTAAAACCAGTGCTAACAACGTCGACAAAGCAATACTAATTGAGATCGGAACATTGATTAACAGTAGTGTGAAGAAGCAAACCAGCAACAAGATGGCTGTCATTTCCATTATTCTTGCTCCTGTGTTTGTCTAAAAAAATAAATGATATTTTCGATGCAATTAAGTGTGATAAGTACGCCGCTAATTGGCAAAGCAACATAAATGAACCCCATATTGATCCCAAGAGCAGCTGAACGTTGATCTAATGCAAAGCTTAAGTTCATCAACATACCGCCTCCATAAACTAATAGGCTGAGCGCGGTAATCAGTACTGAAAACTCAATTAAAAATGAACACTTACGACGTATCGTTGGAATCATCTTCTGATAGAAAAGATCAAGCCCTAAGTGTGCTCGGGTACGATAGGCATACGAAGCACCTAAAACGCCAATCCACATAAGTAAAAAACGAGCAAGTTCTTCAGTGTAAGAGTTAGGGGACCGCAAAATAAAGCGTGAGAACACCTGCCAACTAACGACTGCAACAATGGCAAACATCGCAACAATTAATACCCATTCAATGAGCTGATTTATTTTCGCATTAAACTCTTTCATAACGCCTCCTGCATCGCTTTTATTGCCGCAATTTGTGCGGCGATAGGCGTGCCTTTAAATGAGGCATGAAAAGGGGCTACTTTCTCTTGAAACACTTGTTTATCTGGGTAAATAACCTCAACACCCGCATCAACAACGGCCTGTAATGCCTGATCAGATGCTGATTGCCACAAACTACGTTGATAGGTAACAGAATCTTGCATTGCCAACTTCAGCCAGTATTGCTGCTGAGTCGTTAATTGCTGCCAAACCTTTTGACTAGCAACTACGATGTCAGGCACAAACGTGTGTTCATCTAGGGTGTAGTATTTCGCAATTTCATAATGACGAGATAGGTAATAGCTAGGCGGGTTATTTTCTGCACCATCGACAACACCTTGTTGCAGCGCAGAATAAAGTTCACCCCACGCAATGGGAGTGGCAGCGCCACCTAAAGACTGCACAGTAGCAATAGCCATTGGGCTAGTTACAACTCTAATTTTGCTACCAATTAAGTCATCGGGCGTTCTAATAGCAGCATCTGTTGTGTAAAAACTGCGACTCCCCGCATCATAATAGCCAAGCCCTTTAAGGCGAGCTACAGCTAGGTCATCAAGCAATTTTTGCCCAAGCTGACTATTAAGCACTTTCCAAAAGTGCTCACTATCGTTAAATAAATAAGGCACCCCAAATACTTTCATTTGAGGCACAAAGCCTTCAAGTGGGCTTGATGATACTTTTGTCATCGACAAACTACCGATTTGTAATAGCTCTATTAACTCTCTTTCCGTGCCTAATTGTGCTGCGGGATAAATCACAATTTCCATTTGATTATCAGAGTAATAAGCTAAACGCTCTGCCATATACTCCATGGCTTGATGAGTAACATGGCGGCTATCTAATGTATGCGCCATTGTTAGGCGAATAACCTTGTTGTCGTCACTGCAAGCACTGATAAAAAGTAAACAGCAGCAGAGAAATAGCGTGCTCAGAAGATTTTTATGCATTGTTGTGTCTTCTTTGTGTGTTCAGTTGTGTGTTCATGTTGTCTTATATAATCCTTTATATTTCATTAAGGTACACGGCAATCCAAGCTATGACCTGCGTATCCATTTAAAAATTTTTTGAGTTTTCAATGGATAGCTATAAACAAACGTTAATTGTATTACTTATTTGTTAAAGGCCAGTTTTGACTACCGGTAGCAAATTGTCAAATCTTATTTGCCACCGGTGGCAAAATTAACTACTATGTTCTGCAATACACTGTAACAATGCTAAGAGCGGGCACAAAAATGCAAACTTTAAATCGTAAAAACTTTAATAAAAACAAATATCCAACGAGTATTATGCAGTTTGGAGAAGGCAATTTTTTACGTGCATTTGTCGATTGGCAAATAGATAAGCTTAACGAACAAACCGGTTTAAATGCCGGTGTTGCTATCATCAGACCCATCGACTACGACTCACTGCCGCTTCTTAATATACAGGATGGCTTATATACCTGTATTATTCGTGGTATCAATGAGCAAAACAAAGCTGTTTCTGAGCAGCGTATTATCAGTTGCGTTAACGAAGAAATCCCAGTTTACAAAGAATTTGATAACTATTTAAAGCTTGCCGAGAACAGCGACCTTAAAGTCATTTTTTCGAATACGACAGAAGCCGGCATTGAATACATTCCCGAGGACAAGTTATCTGATACCCCTGCAAAGGCATTTCCTGCAAAACTAACGCAATGGTTATTTCACCGCTTCAAGCACTTCAATGGTGCAAGTAGTAGTGGCATGATCATAATTCCTTGTGAACTTATTGATTATAATGGCGAAAAGCTTAAAGAGATTGTATTGCAGTACAGTCAGTTATGGGATTTACCAAGCGAGTTTGTAAACTGGCTTAACGAGCACAATCATTTTTGTTCATCTCTCGTTGACCGTATTGTGACGGGTTTTCCGCGCGATGAACATCAAGCTTTACAGCAACAATGCGGTTATTACGACAACTTCATGGTAACAGCTGAGTACTTTCATTTATTTGTGATCCAAGGACCACAGCATTTAGCTGATGTATTACACCTTGAAGGAAGTGACTTAAACATTAAGGTTGTTGACGATATTGCGCCTTATAAGCAACGAAAAGTGGCTATTTTGAACGGTGCCCATACAGCTATGGTTCCACTTGCCTATATGGCAAATATTGATTCGGTTGGCGAGGCTCTCGCTTCACCTCTGCTTGAAAAATACGTTACTAAACTGATATTTGATGAAATCATCCCTACTCTATCCTTACCTAAAGAAGAGTTGCAGATTTTCGCTAATGACGTATTAAACCGCTTTAGAAACCCTTATATATGTCACCTACTGATGTCTATTTCATTAAATAGCATGACTAAATTCAAAACACGCTTGTTACCTCAATTAGAGCAATATATTAGCGACAACAAAACTGTACCACCACTCATCGCAACAGCTTTAGCTGGGCAAATATTGTTTTATCGTGGCGAGCGAAATGGCGACAAAATTAAATTAGCCGACAGTCCAAAGTGGTTGGCTTTATTCAACGAGCAATGGCAACAACATCAGCAAGGATCAATAACAACCTATGAGCTAGTAAGCTCTGTGTTAGCTGCAAACTGGCATTGGGATAAAGACTTAAATGAAATTGCAGGCCTTACAGATAAAGTGACTGAGCAACTAAGTCTAATGCTATCAAGCTCAGTTGAACAAACGCTTGTTAACTTATTGGAGTCATAAGCATGAGCAGACTATTACGACTTCACAATACTGATGATGTGGCGATTGCCTTACAGCCAATCAATGCAAATGAAAGAATCGAATTTGAAGGCTTTTCTTTTAAAACGTTAGAAGACATAGATAAGGGTCATAAAGTTGCGCTTAAGCCGATTGCTAAGGGTGAGCGAGTCATTAAATATGGCGCCCCAATTGGTTTTGCACTTGAAGATATTAATCCTGGCGCATGGGTACACACACATTGCATCAAAACAACATTGCATGATGAATTAACATACCAATATCAGCCAGAGTTCGTTACACAAGCCCCCGAGGAGCCATCACCTGAGGTTAATATTTATCGTCGTGCCAATGGTGAGATTGGTATTCGCAACGAGATATGGTTGATCCCAACCGTTGGCTGCGTGAATGGCATGATCAAACAAATGAAAGATGAGTTTTTACGTAACCATGCTGATCTTGAAATTGATGGCGTACACATATTTCCACATCAATTTGGCTGCTCTCAGTTAGGCGATGATTTAGAAACCACAAAAGTTTTATTGCAAGATATGGCCTTACACCCTAATGCCGGTGGCGCGTTAATCGTTGGTCTAGGTTGCGAAAATAACCAATTAGCAGCTTTTAAAGCGGGTTTAGGTGAAATAGACGAATCACGAATTAAGTTTTTAATTTCACAGCACTCTGATGATGAAGTTGAAGATGGCGTAGCTCTACTAGAAGAAATCTACAGCGTCGTTAAACACGATAAGCGAGAAACTGGCAAGCTCAGTGAAGTAAAATTTGGCCTTGAGTGTGGAGGCAGTGATGGCCTATCTGGGATCACAGCCAACCCTATGCTTGGCTACTTCTCTGATTACTTAATCGCTCAAGGAGGCACGACAGTCCTGACGGAAGTCCCCGAAATGTTTGGTGCAGAGACATTACTCATGTCTCGCTGTAAAGATGAAGAAACCTTTAATCAACTTGTCAGCATGGTTAATAACTTTAAAGGTTATTACAAAGCACATAATCAGCCTATTTACGAAAACCCTTCTCCAGGCAATAAAAAAGGCGGAATTAGTACATTAGAAGATAAGTCGTTGGGTTGTACACAAAAGGCTGGCACAAGCAAAGTGCAGGCTGTGCTTGAGTATGGTGAACGCTTAAGTGTCGCTGGTTTAAATTTACTCAATGCACCAGGTAATGATCCCATTGCCACCAGCGCACTTGCCGCTGCAGGCTGTCATATTGTGTTATTCACAACCGGCCGAGGTACGCCTTATGGTGGCTTTGTGCCGACTTTAAAAATTGCTACTAACTCAGAGCTAGCAAATAAAAAAACGCGCTGGATAGACTTTGATGCCGGTGTGCTAGTCAGCGGTAAAAGCATGCCTGAAGTACATCAGGAATTTGTCGATTTATTAGTTGAGATAGTAAACGGCAAGCCGACATGTAACGAGGTTAATGATATTCGTGAAGTCGCTATTTGGAAAAAAGGAGTCACTCTGTAATGCAGGCTAAAAAAGTCGCCATTATTGGAGAGTGTATGGTGGAATTGTCTGGCGAGCTGTTCACAGCCATGCAACAAAACTTTGGTGGTGACACCATGAATACCGCAATTTACCTAAAGAAATTAGCAGGCGAAAAAGTCGATGTCTGTTATGTAACTGCCATGGGTGAAGATGCATTAAGCCAAGCTATGATCGCTCGTTGGCAGGGTTATCAAATAAATTGCGACTTTGTTCTCAAAGATAAGCAAAGACACGCTGGCCTTTATATGATTCAAACAGACCAACATGGCGAGCGTTCTTTTCAATATTGGCGCAATAATTCTGCAGCAAAGCACCTTGTTCAGCAGCCCAAATTTTATAATATCATCAATAAATTAACTGAGTTTGATGCTGTTTATTTATCAGGCATTAGTTTGGCGATTTTGCCCCCAGATGATTGCTATACATTACTTAACGAGCTGACAAACTTAAAGCGCGCAGGTGTAAAAATAATTTATGATAGCAATCACAGGCCTTCGTTATGGCACTCGATGCAATACTGTCAGGATATTAATAAGCGGATGGCGCAATTAGCCGACCTAGCTTTGGTTACGTTTGATGATGAAGCAATGATTTGGAGTTGCAAAGATATTTCAGCTTGTAGAGAGTGGCTTCATCAATTAGGCGTTAAAGAACTTGTAATTAAAGATGGTGAAAATGGTTGCCAATACAGTACGTTAGAGCAAAAAAATGCAACGCATTATCCTACCAATAAAATTAACAAAGTCATTGATACAACAGCGGCAGGAGATGCATTTAATGCTGGCTTTTTATCGGCTTGGCTGCAGGTTCAAGCTATCGAAAAATGCGCAAAACAAGGAAATTATATTGCAGGGCAAGTCATTCAGCACTACGGCGCTATCGTTGAGATAACAACCTAAGTTTTACTAAAATAAGGTTTAACCACCAATTAACTTAGTGGTTAAACCTGCAAATACGAATAACTTGATAATTATTTAAAAGTTAAAGCCTAGAGAAACCCAATAACGGCGACCATCTTCAACATATCCGTATTCATCTTCAGTGATTTCTTTATCAAACAGATTATAAACACCAAATCCTAACTTAATGCTGCGGCTTAAATCATAGTTACCACCAATATCAGCCAAGGTGTAATCTGGCGCAATTAAGCTATCTTGCGACGGGCCTGTTGTCGGCTGGCTTTCTTCGCCGCGGTAATGAACACGCAGCCAGGTACCTAGCTTATCAACCGGGCGCCAATTAACTGATGTTTGTAAAATATGCTTCGGTAATTGGTTAAGTGGGCTGCCTTTGTATTCACCGGTTTTTTGCTCAGAGTCGGTGTAGGTGTAGTTGGCACTGACATCAAGCTCACTGGTAATGTCGTAAGATACTGATAACTCAAAGCCTTGCGTAACGGCTTCATCCACATTGACATAGGTCGTTGGCATTGAACCAAACTGGTTTGGTCCATCAGTACACTGAGTGAGTGGGCACGAAATACGGGTAATTTTATCTTCAAACTCGTTGTAAAATACGGTGCTTGAAAGCGATAAATCACGGCTGGCATCATAGTAGATACCCATTTCGTAGTTTACTGATTTTTCTGGGCTTAAATCTGGGTTACCGTAAATATTACCACCTCGGCTCACTTGCCCCCAAGCTGCGGTAGATTGACGAATATTCGGTGCTCTAAAGCCTGTTGAGATGCCGCCTTTCACCGTCAACGACTTAGTTGCTGTATACACGCCATACAAACGCGGGCTGAAATGGCCTGAAAAATTACCATCATGGTCATAACGAAGACCTGTAGTGAGTTTAAATTGCTTGGTTGCAACCCACTCATCTTCGGCAAATACTGACCATTGCTCGTTCTCAACATGCGTTAGGTCACTAATGCGGTTACTGGTGTAATCGTCTAGCTCTTCTTTTAAATATGACGCACCAAATGCAGTATTATGATTGGTAAATGGTAAAGTCCAGCTTGTTTGCACATCGGTATTTTCGACATACATTTCGCGAGAGGTATTATCGAATTTATCGTACTTTAAGTAACTGCGTGATGAGCCAAAATCATAAAAACCATTATGACTTAGTGAGTAGCTTTCTTGGTCATACTCTGTGCTTGATGACTCTGGGCAACCACGTCGGCCACAACTTTCACCTTCAGCTAAAGGAGCAACTGTTTTGCCTAATGTTTCGTCGAGTTTTTGTTTTGCAGAACCTACTTCAAGCATAATTTCATGGCTATCAGATGGCGTTAAGATAAACTTTGCTTTGATATTACTTTGCTCTTTACCACGAAAACCGGCTTCGAAATCGTCTTCGTCACGCTTTGAAAACTGACCAGATAACTGCATACCTAATAACTCAGGAATTAAACCACCCGCAGTGAAGAAGCTGCCTTGGTTGATATTACCCGATTCACTTGATTCTTGAATCGTGCTGTCTAAGCGTACTTCACCGTACCATTTTTCAGGTGTTTTACGGGTAATAATATTGATAACACCACCGATTGCATCTGAGCCATATAGTGAAGACATAGGGCCGCGAATAACTTCAATACGCTCAATTGCTGAAATAGGTGGAGTCCATGCCCCTTCTACACCTGGGCCATCACTGTTTGGACGAGTTTCGCGTGAGGTTTGGCGCTGGCCGTCAATTAAAATCAAAGTATATTGACTTGCCATCCCTCGAAGACTGATATCTTTTCTGTCGCCACCACCTGTGACAACTACACCGGGAACGTCGGTCATTGCATCGGTTAGATCTCGATAAAAACGTTTTTCAAGCTGCTCACGGTCAATAACACTGATACTGGCTGGTGCCTCTTTAAGCATTTGCTCGTAACCGGAAGCCGATACAACTATTACTTCCATGTCTTGTTTTTTGTCATCAGCGTATGCAAAATGGGAAAGACCTGCTAACACAGCAGCGGTGAGTGGTAAAACAGAAGAAACAACCCGCGTCATAATAATACTCCGTGACTTTTTGTTTATAAATGATAATAATTAGCGTTTGCATACTAATGAGAAGTCCCGATTTTCACAATTTACGATTTCTTAAAACTGAATTAAGAAGGCCTGAACCATGAATTCCAAGCTGATAAAAACATTGCGTGTATTTTCTCGTACTGTTGAAACAGGCAACATGAGCAGTGCAGCTGCAGAGTTATCGATGACCACATCGGCTGTCAGTCAACACATTAAGCAATTAGAACAAGAAATCGGATTGAGCCTATTTAACCGCAGCCCGCGCGAACTGACTTTAACCGAAGCGGGCCACCTGTATTATCAAAGCTGTTTAAAAATACTGGCACTGGCTGATCAGGCCAGTACGCAATTGCAACAATTACAAAATAAACCCAGTGGCGAGCTCAAATTAGTTGCGCCTGTGGGGTTTGGCGGTGGCCTATTAAGCGAGCCATTAGATCGCTTAATTAACGAGTTTGATGATTTACGTATTCAGTTAATTTTGACTGATGAGCCAATTGATATGATCAAATGCGGCGCTGACCTAGCGATTGCGATTGGCCCATTAACTGACTCAAACCTCGTTGCTCGTAAATTAGCAACTTGGCCGTTAAAGCTATGTGCTCATAAAGACCATGCAATTAGCAAACTCGATAAAGCCAATTGGGAAGACCTTGGCAACTTTGCCCGTATCGCCCACAGCAACGCCGACAGTAATGCGTTTAACCCGTCAACGCTGGCAAGCAAGCCGTTACCGAAAGCAAAGATCACCGTAAATAATATGCAAAGCTTAATTAAATTAGTGTGTGATGGTGTTGGCTATGGCGTATTACCAGAGCCAGAAGTCAGGCATTTACTAAAATCGAAAGAGCTGGTTGAAATCGCACCTGAGTGGGCAATGCCAAATTACACTGTTTATGCCGTAACACCAGCCAGAGACAGCTTAGCGGCAAAAACAAAAACTGCCATTGATACATTAAAACTGTGTTTTAACCATGTTTCTAAGCAAGTTGAATTAGTTGATTAAGACGCTACAAGGATAATACCCATTTGCCGTATTCGGATGGGTATTATCCAAATTAGTATTAACCTAGCGCCAGCCAAACGCCCACGCACATCATTAGCGCGCCAGCAATACGATTTAACCACTTCACATTATCGCCTTTATCCAAAAACAGCCTTAAGCTTTTACCGCCTGTTGCGTAAATCAACATACAGATAAATTCGCTCAGCATAATAATGCTCACTAATACCGCAAGCTGAGGAGCAACCGCTAAATCAACATTAATAAACGGAGGGAGTAAAGAAATCATAAATGCCCACCCTTTTGGGTTTGCAATGGCAGTAATATACCCCTGCGAAAACAATTGCCCACGACCAATTTGCTGCTGTGTATCATCATTAGGTTTAAAGCTGGTTTTAGCGCGCCACATATTAACCCCTAGGTAAATTAAGTACGCACCACCTAAGTATTTTAAAAAGGCAAATAACTCAGGGTAATTAAGCATAATACTAGCAACCCCAATCACCGCAGCAATGGCTACCGTGGCAACGCCTAACACCTCGCCGACCATCATCCACAGCGTACGTCTAACGCCCACACTCATCCCTAACGTCATGGCGAGCGTCATACACATACCAGGTGTAATAGAAACAAAGAAAAAGGTCGGAATAAAAACCGCGAGTACTGCTAAATCGAGCATAAATGCAATCACATGTTTATTGCTTAAAAAGAGAAAGCGATTAAATCACATTCACTTAAATAAGCAAACAAACACGCGATTGCTAACAGGCTTATAAAAACATACCGCCCGATGCTTCAATGCGTTGTCCGGTTACCCAACGGTTTTCATCACCGAGTAATTGCGCAATCATAGGGCCAATATCATCAGCTTGGCCAACGCGCCCCATAGCTGTAAATGAACTGACTAATTGAGCAACATGCTCATTATCACGGACAGCACCGCCACCAAAATCAGTGGCAATTGCACCAGGTGCGACGACATTCACGGCAATATTGCGACCAGCCAGTTCTTTTGCCATGTATTTGGTTAATACCTCAACGGCCCCTTTCATGGTGGCGTAGGCCGCTTTTCCTGGTAATGCAAAACGTGTCAGCCCTGAAGATAAGTTAATAATACGCCCGCCATCCATTGATCATCTCATGCAGTGTTTGCGTTAAGAAAAACACCCCTTTTACATGTACATTCATCAAATTATCAAACATAGCTTCGCTGGTATCAGCAAATGCACTGTCACTACCATGGCCTGCGTTATTAATTAAATAATCAAATCGAGAGGTTTGCCATTGTGTTGCCAAGGTACTTTCAAGTGTTTGTTTAAATTCAGCAAAACCTAAAATATCGCTCACATCAAGTTGAATGGCGACGGCTTTTGCCCCTAGCGCTGCGACTTCTTCTACAACTTGCTGCGCTTCATCTTTATGGCTTCTGTAAGTAAATACGCAATCAATGTTCTTACGTGCCAAACTTAAAACTGTATTTTTACCTAAACCGCGATTACCACCTGTGATCACTGCAATTTTGTTGCTCATCGTGTTTACCCTTTTGCTTTGAAGTAATTGTGAGCAATCAGTATATTTACACTGCAAATTCAGATAAACCATGTAAAATTGAATTAACTGTTCGTAAATTACAAACAATCATGAATGAACTGAATGCCATGAAAACCTTTGTTCAGGTTGCAGAGCTAAAAAGCTTTTCGGCTTCAGCACTTGCACTGAGCATGCCTAAATCATCTGTCTCGCTGTTGGTCAAACAACTCGAAGATACGTTAGGTGCTCGGCTTTTAAACCGCACAACAAGGCGAGTTACGCTGACCAACGAAGGCACTGTTTTTTATCAGCGCTGCAAAGATATGCTTGCTGATATAGACGAACTACAAACCCTATTTCATAAAAAAGACGAAGCGTTATCAGGGCGTCTTAGAGTAGATATGCCACAGCCAATTAGCAGACGTTTAGTGCTGCCGAATCTAGACAGCTTTTTATCTGCACACCCGCAATTAGAGATTGAGCTGAGTAGTTCAGACAGACGAGTTAACCTAATTGAAGAAGGCTTTGATTGTGTAGTGCGAGTCGGTCATTTAGAAGACTCATCGCTGATTGCGAAAAAAATAGGCCACTGCCCGATGATTAACTGTGTAAGCCCAGGTTATATTAAAAACTATGGCAACATCACCAAACTTAGCGATTTAGCCGAGCACTACATTGTTCGCTATAGCCAAACACTCGGCCAACTTGACCCAGGCTTTGAATACCAAGATACACAATGCGATTGGCAAACCCTGACCATGAAATCACAACTTACAGTTAACAACACGGATGCCTACAAAGCAGCGTGCTTAGCAGGGCTTGGCCTTATTCAAGTGCCTCGTCATGGAGTTCTTGACGAGCTCAGCTGTGGTGAACTTATCCAAGTTTTACCTGACTATAATTTGCCGCCCATGCCTATGAATATCGTCTACCCAAATCGACGCCATTTACCAAGGCGCACCCGAGTGTTTATTGATTGGTTAAGCGAGCAATTAAAACCGATTACGCAGAGCTAGGATACTTGCTATGTGCGCTTCAGTTTAACTACCTTTAATTATAGATAGCAAAAGTTGATCAATTTCATTATTCACTCCACCAACGCTACTATTGTTTAATATTACATAACCAATATTTTTATCTGTCACAGAGCGAGTTAAGGATGTCCAGCCTCTATTAAACCCTGCAAAACCTAGACTGTTATTCTCAGAGTCTACGACATAACTCATACTCCATCGCCCTTCGGTGTGAGGCTGAGCTTGAATCATATTTGCAATAAGCTGATTTGATAAAATATTTGAACCAATGTAATTACCTTGCTCATTTTTTAGCACTGCCTGATTAAGCTTAGCTAAATCATCTGCCGTTGTTATAAAGCCAGCGGCAGCAGTTTCTGTAAAATACACCATAGCTGTTTTGTTGCCATTCTCATCGTAAGGACTAGCCAGCATTGCCGGAGAAATACTATTAATATCAAACGAAGAGTTTGTCATTCCGAGGGGTAAAAGAACGTTTTCAGTCATAAAATTACTGAAAGATTGATTAGTCAGGTCTTCAATTAGCAGCTGAACTATCGTGTAACCACCACCTGAGTATGACCATTTAGTGTCAGGTTCATGAATAATTTTAACGGCTCCATCACCCGTGTTATTGCCTTCTAATGACTCTACAAGAGTAGGTAATGGATCTTCAGCGCTCCATCCATTGTAGCCACTTAATGAAAGCCCTGCAGTATGAGAGAGAATATTACGTAAAGTTACTTTGTTAGCATCAAACTGAGAATTCGGTATTTTCCAGCTTTTTAAGTAATCGTTAATTGGTTTATCAAGTTCAACTTTACCTTGTTCAACTAGTTTCATTGCGCCCCAAGCTGTAACCACTTTAGAAATGGAGCCAACATTGAATAAAGTTTTGTGTGTGATTGGGGTTCTATTTTCAGCGTCAGCATAGCCATAAGAATATGAACCAAGCACCTCTTTTCCTTGAACAATCGATATAGCAATACCACGCGCTTTGCTTTTTTCAAGAATTAAAGGGATTTCCTTATCTAGCACTTTAGAAAATTCTAAACTTTTGGTTTGTTTTGCATGCAATGAGCAGGACGATATTAAAAATAATATTAGAATTATAAACTTATTCATGAGCATCCTTGTTTTGTAACGACCGCATCAAAGGCCTAATTTAATTGACTACAATAGCATGCATAGCAGAAACCAAGCACTTAGGGCCTTCCCCTTAAGCTATTGCCTGCTAAAGTTTTAGAGCTGATAGTAACTTATCAGCTTCATCAGATAGCTTTACACGTTCATCCATTTCTGAAACATGCTTTAAGCGCGTGTAGATTTCAATATAACGTGTTCTTGCTTTTACAAAAGCTTCTGAATGATAGCAGCTGTAAATCCACTCCCGCTCTTGCTCTGATATGCTTTCGGGAACTCTGTGTGGTACTTCTTCACAATACTCTAACATTGAGAAGTTTGTTAGATGGCGCATATCAATAGGCTCTACTTTTTCATCAAGTAGCCATGGCAATAAATATACATTCGAAAACATAGTTTCAGCTAGTTCGTAAGACGCCTTATTAATATCACCAATCCGAAACGTTAGTATCGAACGACACAACATTTGCACTGGCTCACCCATATCATCAGGGAACTGTGAATCATGCCACTGTATGTGTTGCTCAGCTTTTTTCATATCATTGAGTACGAGCAACAAAGGAAAAATTAAATATCGCTTACCATAGCCATCTGAGATACAGCCATAATCTCTAATCTCTCGGTTAAAAGCCGATTTATAGCTAGATATCTTTGCTCGAATTTTCTTGTCGGTATCTGGAATTATAAACATGAACAACATTTCCTCTTATTTGCTAACCGCTTATCTACGGATAAGAATATGCGGGTAGGCAATACAAAAATCCCCGCTATAAGGCGGGGATTTTTAATATTTTACTAATTACTGAGTGACACCTTCAGCGGCAACTGGCTCTGCGGGTTTTTCATCACTTAATAAGTATTTATCTAACCACTGCTCTTGCTCCCAAAGCACATGCAGCAAGCTCTTACGAGCTCGATAGCCATGCGCCTCATAAGGTAACATTACTAAGCGGGCTTCTTTACCTAGGCCTTTTAATGCAGCATACATACGCTCACTTTGCATTGGGAAAGTACCCGAATTAGGATCTTCTTGACCGTGGATCATCAGCATAGGTTCATTGATTTTCTCAGCGTGGAAAAACGGTGACATTGCCGCATACACATCTTGTGCTTGCCAAAAATCACGCTCTTCGCCTTGGAAACCAAATGGCGTTAAGGTGCGATTGTAAGCACCACTGCGAGCAATACCGGTTTTAAATAAGTCGCTGTGCGCTAATAAATTTGCCACCATAAAGGCACCATAAGAGTGACCTGCAATGGCAATGTTATCTTTATCTGCCACACCTTTTTCAACAAGTACATCAACCGCAGCCTTAGCACTTGCCACCAGCTGCTTACGGAATAAGTCGTTTGGCTCTTTACCATCAACACCCACAATTGGCATTTTCGGGTCGTCAAATACAGCAATACCTTTTGCAAGATAAGGCATTGGCCCCCAATAACCGATATAAGTAAACTCATACGGCGACTCGCGCATTTGTGACGCAACGGCTTTATCTTTATATTCAAGCGGATAAGCCCACATTAGAACCGGTAACGGGCCTTGAGTTGAATCATAACCCGGCGGTAAATAAAGCGTACCACTAAGCTCAACACCATCATCACGCTTGTATCGAATTAGCTCTTTAGTCACTCCTTTAAACTCTGGATAAGGGTGCTCAAAAGTCGTAAGTTGAGTCAGGGTTTTATCGTCTAAATCGCGAATAAAAAAGTTAGGTTGCTCAGTTTTAGATTCGCGAATCGTAATTAAACGCTCGCCTTCATCATCAAGCATGGCACGCACACGCTCATAGTATGGCGCTTCTGATTGCCAAATGCGTGTTGTGGTATTAGTTTTTACATCATAACGGTCTAAAAACGGAATATTGCCCTGCTCAGATGCACCATTACCGCGTAAGAAAAGATAACGCCCACCAACAACTTTTAATACATCAGCGCCTAAATCATTTTTTTCATAAATTGGGTAACCTGGGTTTTTGTAGGCATCGTTATAGCTGCGCTCAGAAAATAACACGCGATTTTTATCTGCATTACGAGGTTGAATAACAAATGTGCGAACTTGTCGGTCGCTAAAGCGCCATTCAGATAACAGAGCAACATTACCGTTGCCCCAAGTTATTGAGTCAAAACGGCGTTCAACTTTAGCAAATAACTTAGCATCACGTTTAAATGGTGCTTTTAGGCTATAAAGGTAATCGTGATGAGGAACGTCGGTTTTCATATCACCGCCGTCTTGTGCTTCTGCCCAAATGACTTCAGCGCCTTGATCTGCTCGCCATTGAAATTCGCGGCGACCAGTACGCACACTGTCATAACCTTGTGGAATGTTATCTGCTAAAGGCTGCTTCGCAAGCTCTGCAAGCGTATAGCCACGCATTCCCCAAATTTGCCAAGTCGCAGCAAATCGGCTGTAAGGCACTTGATAAGAAAAAGGCTCATCAATCATGCCAACCAAAATATTGGTTGAATCAGGTGAGACCGAAAACGATTTAATTAAGCCCGGTTGACCAATTGGTTGGCCCTGACCACTAAGCGGAATATAAGTCAGCTGGCTTTGCGCAAAAAACTTAAATTGTGCTTCATCATATGGGCTAGTTAACAAGTTTTGATAAGTACGAGCAGGCGCTTTTTCACCACTACTTTGCTGAATAACTGGTACAATCTGCGAGCTGTCGTTGCTGATACGTGCTTTACCAATATTAACCGCTGCATTAGCTACAATGGCGCTGCTATCTGGCAACCAAGTATAAGGCGTGCGCGTTAGCACTGAATTAAGTGGTGTATCACTTAACTGGCGGGCTTGCTTAGTACTTACATTATAAACCCATAAATTAGCACTCGATGCTTGCTCAACCACAAACGCCAAGTATTGACTATCGCTTGACCAACTTGGTGAGCGTAAAATGCCATTTGGCAAACCAGATACAACAATTTCAGAACCGGTTTCAACATGCTTAAGCACTAACGATGTAAACTTATTACGCACTCGTGAGCGCGAAAAATTAGCAGGATTAAGCTTAATACCAGCAAGTTTCAACTCTTCTTTGGCTAAGTCTTGTAAGGTATCGATGCGTTTTCTATCAAATAACGCCAGCCACTGGCCATCATTCGATAAATAACTACTCGGTGCAAGCTTAGCGTCAACCACAGCAGCCAGTGCAGGCGATGGAGTTTGATAACCTTGATTAGCAAAACTGGGTGTGCAAACAGCTGCGCCAATAACTAGCGCAAAAAGCAGTTTAAATGCTTTCATGTTCGTTCCTTTTTCGTTTTTATTTTCGATTCTGTAAACAAGTAGAACATGTTTGCAGCATTTCATAAAGAGTTTCGACCCTTTTGGCAGCCAATCAGTGACTTAAACAGCTAAATTACGCTAAAATAAAAGCACTCTATTCGCCACTTTTTGCTAATAAAAATGAAAAAATCGACAGGCAAAGTCACAATTTGGGATGTTGCTGAACAAGCACAAGTTTCAAAATCAACCGTGTCTTTGGTCCTTACCAACAGTGATAAGGTCAGTAAAAAAAGTAAAGAAAAAGTACTGGCTGCCATTGATAAGCTTGGCTATGTGTATAACCGCGATGCTGCTGCACTACGCAGCAAGCGCTCAAACCTCGTCGCGTTGGTTATAAATGACTTAACCAACCCGTATTCAGCTCAGCTTGCTGTTGGTCTCGAAAAACACATCTTTGAGCTTGGCATGCTGCCAATGCTGGTGAATATTGCGGAGTGTGTCGAAAGGCAAACTCAAGTGGTGAAAACCCTAAAAGAATACAACGTATCGGCGTTTATTATGTGTCCGGCACCGGGGACTGAGCAACAGTGGCAAGATGATTTAATAAATAGTGGTTTTCCGGTTATTAATATCATGCGTGAAATTCCCTTTTCAGCAGCGCCGTGTATTTTGCCTGATAACAAAAAAGGCACACATATTTCGACCAGCCATATTTTATCGCAAGGTATAGAAGAGGTAGCCTTTTTAGGCGGCACCGCAGAAATATCTGATTACCATGAACGTTTAAGTGGTTTTTTAGCTGCGCTTGAGCAGTTTAATATCACTGACGAAAAACCGGTTATTCAAGCACCGACAAACCGCCAAGGTGGCCGAGAAGCCTTTAATACCCTTATAAAACAAGCGCCAAATACCAAAGCCATTGTCTGTTTTAATGATGTGATTGCTTATGGCGCGATTGAAGCTATGCGCCAACATGGCCTAGAGCCGGGTAAAGACATTAAAGTTATTGGCTTTGATGACCTAGAAGATTCCCGCTTAATGCTACCTTCTCTTTCAACCATCGCCATTAATGCCGATGAAATCGGTAAACGCACCTGTCAGGTGCTAAAAGAACTATTAGATAAATCAACACCGCCAGTTCGCACCTTGGTGGATGTTAACTTAAAAATACGAGATTCAAGTCAATGAAAAAAGTGTTAGTGATCGGCTATGTATGGCCTGAGCCTAATTCGTCGGCAGCCGGCACCCACATGATGTCACTCCTGCGCGCCTTTCGTGCAGAAAACTGGCAAGTCGAATTTGCAAGCCCAGCGCAAAAAACCGAACACATGGTGGATCTCAGCGAAGATGGCATTACCACACAAGTAATTGCATTAAACTGCTCTAGCTTTGATGAGTACGTACAAGCGTATAACCCTGATATTGTGATGTTTGACCGCTTTATGATGGAAGAACAGTTTGGTTGGCGAGTCGACAAATACTGCCCTAATGCACTTAAAGTTCTCGATACCGAAGATTTACAGTGTCTAAGAAATGCCCGTCACGACGCTCATAAAGCAGGTAGAGAATTCAGCCATAGCGATTTACACAGTGATATTGCCAAGCGAGAAATCGCCGCTATTTTACGCTCAGACATCAGCTTAATTATCTCGCATTACGAGATGCAGCTACTCAATGACGTTTTCAAAGTCGATAACGCCCTACTTCACCACCTACCATTTTTGGTTGATTTACAGCATATCCCCACCAGCACCAAATCATTTTCAGAGCGTAAACACTTTATGACCATTGGTAATTTTCGTCATGCGCCAAACTGGGATGCAGTGTTGTACTTACAACAGATTTGGCCGCTGATCCGCAAACAATTACCCGATGCCGAACTCCACATTTATGGCTCTTACCCGCCACCAAAGGCAACAGCGCTGAACAATCCAAAAACCGGCTTTTTAATCAAAGGCTGGGCTGATGATGCTTATCAAGTGATGGAAGATGCCCGAGTATGTTTATCGCCACTGCGTTTTGGGGCTGGTATTAAGGGTAAGTTACTCGAAGCGATGATCATGCAAACGCCGAGCGTAACAACTCCTATTGGTAGTGAAGGCATGCATCAAAATGAGCTTTGGTCAGGCGCAATCTGTGAAGATGCACAGCAATTTGCAGATGCAGCAGTGGCACTTTATCAAGATGAAGCGTTATTTACTCAGGCACAGCAAAATGGCCAGCAGTTATTGCAAAAATATTATGATAAATCAAAACTTCAGTCGCAGTTAATCGCTAAAATCACCGCCATTAGTGAGTCATTAGCGCAGCATAGACAGCAAAATTTTACCGGCCAAATGCTCAAACATCACACCATGCGTTCGACCCAATACATGGCGCAGTGGATTGAAGCAAAAAATAAGTAATTTTGCCGTAAATAACACTAGACATAGCGGCTTTTGTCGCTAAAATCGCGCTGGTCAATTTAAGCGATATAGTCTAGCTATTGGACTATATCTTATTGAATTTTGGTCTATCCTTAACTGAACAATTTAACCTTTGGTTCAAAACGCCTTTGAAAACCGCAACGTTTACTGAAAAACGAAAATTTATCGTGAAGCTTGGCAAAATGCTTCATAAATACGGTACACCTGCATACCGACTAGAAGCACACTTAATGGAAGTTGCGACTTACCTCGGTTTGAAATCATCTTTTGTTATGTCGCCAACATCAGTGACATTTGTTATTTGGACAGATGGGCACGAAGAAGAGTACACCCATGTTGCGCGTGTTGATCCGGGCGATCATGACTTAGGCTCGCTGGCAGATACCGATGACTTAGTAAACAAAATGCTTAATGGCGAGCTGACGCTACAAGAGGTCGATAAACAGCTCGATATTATTTACACCATGCCAAACCCATATAATAAATTTATGACTGGCGTTGCATTTGCAACCTCAGGTGGTGCATTTGCCATGTTGATGGGTACTAGCTGGAATGATGTATTTTGGTCAGCACTTATTACCTTAGTGGTGTATTTATTTGTACTTTGGTCAACACGCTCTAAACGTGTTGCCCATATGCTTGAACCATTAGTAGCCATTGTATCGGCGATTATAGCCTGTGCTATTAGTGTCTATATTGATGCCCAAATCAACATACGGCTAGTGGTACTTTCTGCCATCATTGTGTTTATACCCGGCTTAGCGTTAGCCCTAGGTTTGGCAGAGTTAGCGGCAAGACATTTAGTATCTGGTACGGCTCGGGTGATGGACTCATTCATGCTTCTGTTTAAACTGTATTTTGGCGCCTTTATTGGTATTGGTATTGGTTTTGCTATTTTTGGTCAAAGTGACTTTGTGCAACCTGAGCCTTTACCCAAATGGACAGCTTGGCTTGCTATTTTCATGCTATGTAGCAGCCTAATCGTGATTTTTAGAACCAAGCTAAAACATGCTGTTTGGTCTATTGCATCTGGCTTTATAGCGTATGGTACAAGTATTGGTTCAGCCATGTACCTAGACTACACATTAGGCACATTTGTAGGCGCATTAGCCGTGGGCGTTTTTAGCAACTTATTCAACCGCGTTGTCAATGCTCCAGCCTCTATTGTAGCTATGCAAGGACTAATCGTATTGGTACCTGGTAGTAAAACCTATATTGGCTTGAACTCACTTATTGAAGGCCAAGATTTCGTTTATGCAGACCATATTGGCCAACAAACCTTTTTAATTTTCATGTCATTAGTGGCGGGGCTTATCTTTGCTAACGTCGCGCTGCCACCAAAGAAAAGTTTATAACTTACTAAGCCCGAGTTTCTCGGGCTTTTTTATACCCTCGTTTTAATAAGCCGACTTTGCTTATCAGCAATAAACTGATATAACTCTAAGTGCATGTGGTAAAAATAAAAAGGATTTATTCAGTGATGAGATTGGCTTGGCTGTTATGCAGCTTTTTCGCATTTAATGCGTTTGCAGAACCCCAGTGTATTAACTGTCATCAAAGCCAAGTTGAAGACTGGCAAACATCCCATCATTTTCATGCTATGGAAAAAGCTACTCCCACTACGGTGCTTGGTAATTTCAACGAACAAACCCTTGACTACCAAGGCCAGCAAGCGCGCTTTTATCAACAAGACCAACAACTTTTTATAAGCATGCCAAACCTTGATGGCAAGCTGACTGATTACCCGGTTTTATACACATTTGGCTATGAGCCATTGCAGCAATACATGTTTGATATGGGCCAAGGTCACATTCAGCTGTTTCCATTTGCATGGGACTCGCGCAGTAAAACAGACGGCGGTCAGCGCTGGTTTGTACTGCACCCTGAGCAGAAAAAACACGACCTATTTCATTGGTCGCAAAAAGGCCAAAACTGGAATCATATGTGTGCCGATTGCCACTCAACTGATTTCAAAAAGCAATTTGACCTTAAAACGAATAGCTTTGATTCGAGTTATTCAAGCATTAACGTGAGCTGTAAAGCGTGTCATGGCGATCCACAAGCTCATTTAAAATGGGCTGATGGCGATAGCAGTATTGCCGATAAGGGCTTTACTCATAATATTAAAAAGCAAACTCCGCTGTTTACCCAAAAAGCCGATGGCAGTATGCAAAGCGTGCAGCCACTAGTAAAAAGCGAGCAAGTGCAAGTGTGCGCAACTTGCCATGCTCGCCGCTCACAGCTTGACGACCGCAAAGACCCACATAGCTTTTTACAAAGCTTTCAAGGCTCATTACTCACTCCTGAGCTTTATCACGTTGATGGTCAAGTGTGGGACGAAGACTATGTTTGGGGTTCATTCTTACAAAGTAAAATGTTCAATGCCGGGGTAACATGTAGTAACTGTCATAACCCTCATTCGGGTAAATTAAAGCTACCGGGTAATCAAACCTGTACGCAATGTCATAGCCAAGAGGTGTTCGATACGCCGAAACATCACGGTCACAAAGTGGCAAGTACTGGTAGCCAATGTGTTGATTGTCATATGCCTGCCACCACCTATATGCAAGTTGATGCAAGGCGCGACCACAGCTTTCGGGTACCACGCCCAGACTTAACATTAAAAACAAATGCCCCAAATGCTTGTAATAGCTGCCATGAAGATAAGACACCGCAGTGGGCGGTTAGCAACATAAAAGACTGGCATCCAAATTCAAAACACCTTGGTACTGCGCATTTTTCTGAGGCGTTTTATGCCGCCGATAACCGTTTACCTAATGCCTCAACCATGCTGACCAAAATCGTGCAAGATAAAGGCTTTCCTGAGATTATTCGCGCTTCAGCATTAAGCCGTTTAGCCACAAGCCCTGATAACAACGCTGTCGTTGCGATTGCTCGCTCAGTAAAAGACAGCGAGCCATTAAAACGCCAAGCCGCCATTGAAGCGGCCATGCCATTTGATATTAACCAGCGCTGGCGTTTATTAAACCCGCTTTTAGATGATGAGCATTTACCTATCAGAGCTGAAGCTGCAAGAGCACTGGCGGCCATGTTAACTCAGCCCTTTCCGGCGGGTCTTAGTGAGCAAGATAGCAAACGTTTAAATTCAGCCCTTGATGAGTACAAAGGCATTCAAGAGTATCAAGCAGAGCGTGGCTATTCCCATACCAATTTAGGTAATCTGGCACTCACACTACAAAAGCCAGCGCAAGCCAAAACACATTACCTACAAGCAATCAGTGTTGAGCCTATTTTTGCTCCTGCTTATGTCAATTTAGCTGATTTATATCGCAACCAAGGCGATGAAAAAGCAGCGCAAGCCATCTTGAAACAAGGCTTAGACGTTAACGCAGAAAGCGGCGATATTCATTATGCTCTGGCAATGAGCCTTATTCGCACAAAACAAAAAGACACTGCCCTTACTCATTTACAAAAAGCAGCGCAGCTTGCGCAAGAGAATGCAAACTATCAGTTTACCTACGCGCTACTATTACAAGATTTAGGCAATATGCCTGCTGCTATCTCGGCCCTTGAGCGCGCTTTTAATCTAACACCGAATAACCCAGATATCAGTTACAGTTTGGCGCAGTGGTATGTGGCAGAAGAGAACTACAAACAAGCGCTGTTTTATGCCAGAAACCTAGCCCGCTTGGTACCGGGTAACCAACAAGTTGAGCAGTTTGTGAAACAGCTCGAAATGATGAATAGCATCAATTAATAAGTATTAAAAAAGGGCCAAGTAGGCCCTTTCAACTTAACTTATGGTTAGTAATTAATGACCATAGTTTAGTGATTTTGCTTTTTCGATTGCTTCATTCACGTTAAGAGACGCAGACTCTTGACGCGGTGGGAACTCTACAAAAGATTGTACATGTTCGTTTAACTTAGCAATGATTGGCTGTAGCAACCAACTCTTACGCATGATTTGGTGGAAACCTGTTACTCCATCATAGTGCTCTAATGGATCTTTACGTAAGTTAAATAGTTTAGGCATGCTGTGAGTTACCATGTCTTCGTAATATAAACCATTTGGTTTAGTTGCAAAGTGCATTTTCCAAGGGCCAAAACGAACTGCTGTAAGCTGAGACTCATAGTAATAGAAGAAATAATTACGTGCAGACTTATCCGCTTTACCAGTCCAATAAGCTAGGTTGTTTTCACCATCAATATACACTTTGTCTGACTTTTTAAGCTTTTCTCGTAAGTTCTTTTCACCTAGTGCAGCAGCAACAGTTGGGAAAACATCTTCATGTGAAGAAATACCATTTAGCTTTAGGCCTTTAGGTATTTTGTTTGGCCAACGAACTAAGAAAGGCACACGCACGCCCCCTTCCCAGGTTGTCATTTTTTCACCGCGGAATTCAGTTGTGCCTGCATCTGGCCAGCTTGATTGCTCAGGGCCATTATCACTGGTGTAAATAACAATTGTGTTATCGGCAATTTTTAGCTCATCAAGTTTATCAAGCAGCTTGCCAACATGGCCATCATGTTCAATCAGGCCACTACCAAATACGTCTTCTTCAGAGCTAATACCCGTCGCTAAATTACGGCTTTCTGGTTTTAAGTGTGTGTAAACGTGCATACGACTAGACGCATGCCAAATAAAGAATGGCTTTTTCGCCTTAACTGCACGTTCCATAAAGTTAAGTGAGCGCTCTAACACTTCTTCGTCAAAGGTTTCCATACGTTTGCGAGTAAGCGGGCCTGTATCGATAATTTTGCCATTGGCGTAAGATTCGATAACACCACGTGGACCAAACTTTTTCACAAACTCAGGATCTTTTGGGTAATCCGCTTGTTCAGGTTCTTCGGATACATTGAGGTGATACAAGTTACCGTAAAATTCATCAAAGCCATGCTTTGTTGGTAAGTGCTCATCTAAATCACCTAAGTGGTTTTTACCAAATTGCGCAGTCATATAACCGCGATCTTTTAAAAATTCAGCTAAGGTAGGATCGGCTTCTTTAATACCGAGAGGGTTACCCGGTTGGCCTACCGTTGTTAGGCCTGTTCGAATTGGTAATTGCCCCATTAAAAACGCAGCACGACCCGCTGTACAACTTGGTTGTGCATAGTGATCTGTAAACAATGCACCTTCGTTAGCAATGCGATCAATATTAGGGGTTGGGTAGGTCATACCGTGCGAGTATGCACTGAGTGAGATTGGCGCAACGTCATCAACCATAATGGCTAATACGTTCGGTTTATCTGCAGCAAGGCTTACCGTTGAAACTAAGCCACAAATAGCCGCCGCTATTAGTTTTTTCATAAATCATCCCTTTTCATTAATAATACTTTTTACTCTAGATGAGCAGCTTTTAGTATAGATTAAAAAACAAACCAGTCTAGTCTCTAAAAGCGGCAAAAGCGATTTAAATCAAATTTCCACAAAAATCACGCATTTTCATTAACCAGTTGATAAATTAATATAAATTGTTACTAAAGTGCTTTTTGAGAGCTTCGTTGTATTTGCTGAGGCTTGTTCGATTTTTGTTCTCGCATTTGTCACTATTTTTATGCTATTTTTATTTTAGAAAAGAATAAATTGATGCCTCTTTAGAGGCTGAAGTCGAGAATTTATTAAGCTAAAAGTATCTAATTTCAACTTATATAAACTAAAAAACATTTATTTTTCAACCTTTTGTGTAAGGAAAACACATGACTTCTCTTCGATTCCCCTCTTTACTAGCGCTTATGATTGCAGCCTCGAGCCATGCGGCTGAGCAAAAAGAAGTACAAGACATGTCAGACCCTCTGGCCGTTTATACTCAAGTAGGTGTTGGCGCTACAAATAAAGGGCTCAATTTCAAAGTGGGCCAAGCATACGATACGGGCATAGCAACAACTGCCGGCATGAATGTGATTGAAGTAAAAGGCATATATGGCGATGCGCTAGGCTGGGAGAGCGATAGCAAAACGACGGATTCAATTGACTCATTTCGCTTTCGAAACTTCTCTGTTGATTTAAGCACTATGAGTGCAACGCAGATTGATGCTAACTATAACCTAAATGCCAACCTTGTCGCTGACGAAAGTATGGATGTTTCGTATAGCTTTATAAAAGCTTTAAAACCTATGGGGCGTTTTACGTTTTACCCGTTAGCTGGGGTGGGGGCGTCGCTCGGTGAAAATACCCTAGAAGATGACGGCACTCGTGACAGCGGTTATTCCATTATGGGTGCTTATGGTTTAATAGGTATGTACGCGAAAATAACCATTAACGATAAAATTTGGCTTAACTACAATCCATTTTGGCTAACAACTATCGGCGGCAGCGATAACTATAAAGACCACTACTATGGTCTAAACCAAAGCCATATTTTGACTCATGAATTTGCAGCAAGTTACCAAATTAACCCGCGTATGAATCTACGCTATTTCGCAAACTGGAATGAAAACGTTGATTTTATGGATGGCGATCATCGTCTCGAATTTAATTATCAGCTATAAAATTTGAAGTAACACGAAACAACAAGGTAAGGGATTAAGTGAAAAAAGTTGTACTAGTAAATATACTTACAGCAAGTTTGCTAAGCACACCAAGCTTTTCATCAAGTTATGATGAATATGCAATAAAACCTGCAGAGCAGCAATTAAGTAATCAACAACAAAAAGTTGATGAACCTATTTCATTTTTACCCATACCGACTTTTATTACAGAGCCAGCTGTAGGGCCAGGCCTTGGTGTTGTTGGCCTTTTTTTTCATGATAACGAAGAGAAAGCCAAAAAGAAGAAAAAAGAAGGCTCAACCCTACCACAAAGTATTAGCTTGGTGGGCCTAATGGGCACTAAAAATGGCACCAAAGGCGGTGCTGTTGGCCACATTACCTTTTGGGATGAAGACCGTATTCGCTATCAAGGGATTGTTGGCTGGGCGAGTATAAATCTTGATTTTTATACCTTCGACGAGATCAAGCTACTCACACCATTATCGTTGAATATTGAAGGCCCAGCGGTGTTTCAAAACCTTAAGTTACGCTATGACGACAGTAACTTCTTTTACGGCTTTAAACAGATTTATCGTAAAGTTGAAATAAGCTTAGCTGAAAACCCTATCGAAGATTTTCTGCTCGAAAACAATATTATCAAAGAGCACCTTTCACTTGATGTAAATACGTCAGGTATTGGCCCATTAATAGAATACGATAGCCGAGATAACCCCCTTAACCCTGAGCGGGGCTTTAATTATAAGGCCGAATATTTATATTATGATGAGGCTATTGGCAGTAAAGTTGATTACACGAGCTTAAAGCTTACCGCCTTAAATTACTGGCGTTACACCGATAAATTCAACTTTGCTCTGCGCATGCAGTATGACTCAGTTAACAACCGTGGTGAAAAACGCTTACCGGTATATATTCCGCCAAGTATTAGTCTTCGCGGTGTGTCTGCAACTCGCTATCAAGGCCTTGATGTATTTGTTACCGAAGCAGAAGCGAGCTATAAAATCACTCATAAAATAAAGCTCAATGTGTTTACTGGCATGGGCTGGGCGGCCGATAACTTTTCTGACTTATCAAAAGCCGAAACCATAGATACTGTGGGTGCAGGCTTTCGCTATTTAATTGATGAACATTACGGTATTAGCATTGGCTTAGATGTAGCCCATGGCCCTGAACAGAATGCAATTTACATTCAAGCGGGTTCTACTTGGTAATCGAAGCTAATACTTTTGTCAGCATCTTAACAATCAGTTAAACCTAAAGGTTGAATTAATTTATTTCATTGCTATTATCAATAGCTAAATAAATATTCAAGGATTGAACGGATGCATAAAAAAGTATCAACCAACCATTATCCATTCAAAGACTTTAAACCCCATGGGCTTGTCGAGTTTTATCAACGTGAACATGTGCTTTTAACTACTGCTACGGGTCCTTTCAACGAAGAGATTATTGACGCACACTCTTTTATGCAAAAAGATTACATCAACAAGCTCAGCACTGATTATGGTCAGTGGTTTGAGTTGGTTGAGTTTGAAAACTCATGCATGGCAACACCAGGAGCACTTGAAAAACTAATGGTGTATTTTTCTGAGCTTCGACGTAAAGGTATTGCGCCGGCCAAAACAGCCTTAGTCATAAAAGAAGGGCTTGAAGGCGGTAGCTTGTTGAGTGATACCTACTGCAATTTGTATAAACGAGCTGGCATGGTAATGAGTGTATTTAAGTCAAAAACAGCGGCTCTAAACTGGTTAACAGAAGAGCCTGCTACAGAATTAGCTTGTTAATACAATTTAATTTAAAAAGGTGTTGCTCTTCTTCACGCAAGGCCAACACTTCAACTCCCCTCAGGGGTCTACCAAACTCTTTGCTAAAGATACTACTTAATTACAACTCGGCTATACAAGCACTGGCACACTATCCTGGCACAACCACATAAACAGGTCTAGTAAACTGACTGGCGTTTTTTGACAAGTTCAGAGCTGTAAAGATGAGTGATGAGTGATAAGTAAAGCGTCAAGCGTTTCATAAAAATCCATTTTAAATAGTTATTATGTTTAAAAAGCACCCTATTTAATCACTAAGGCATTGTTGTGGCAATAAAAAGCACTTCACATGCTAATAGATTAAAAAAATTCATCTATCAGGTTTATTTTAATCGTTTGTCGGTTTAGAAGGATTACTCTAAAGTTAACCCATCAGCGCTTTTAAGCTAAACAGCTTCACACCATTGAGAGTGTTTGCGCTAACCGAATTGTTGTCACAAAAAGTCTAGCTTGTGTGTTCTCTGGGCTTTTTATATACCGAGTTACTGCACACGCGGTAACTCAACCAAATTGTTGTCAAAAGCTTAGCTTGTGTGTTCTCTAAGCTTTTTTATTCCGAGTCATTGCACTTGCGGTGGCTCAACCAAATTGTTGTCAAAAGCTTAGTTTGTGTGTTCTCTAAGCTTTTTTATTCCGAGTTACTGCAAACGCGGTGACTCAACCAAATTGTTGTCAAAAGCTTAGTTTGTGTGTTCTCTAAGCTTTTTTATTCCGAGTCACTGCACGCGCGGTGACTCAACCAAATTGTTGTCGAAAAGCCTGGCTTGTGTGTTCGCCGGGCTTTTTTATGCCCGCTATAAAATAAAAACGCCACTAGATGTGGCGTTTGGGTAGTTTCGACAACAATAAGAAATTGCTTTTAAAAGAAGCCCAGTGGATTCTCACTGTAACTTACTAATAGGTTTTTAGTTTGTTGGTAATGATCAAGGGCGAGTTTATGTGTTTCGCGGCCTATGCCTGACTTTTTATAGCCGCCAAACGCTGCGTGTGCTGGGTACATATGATAGCAGTTGGTCCAAACACGACCCGCTTCAATCTTACGACCAAAGTGATAAGCACGGTTCATATTTCGACTCCACACACCTGCTCCTAAGCCAAACTCAGAGCTATTAGCAAGGGCTAACGCTTCGTCTTCATCTTTAAAAGTCGACATTGAAATAACCGGGCCAAAAATCTCTTCTTGGAACACACGCATGTCGTTAGTGCCTTTTAACAGTGTTGGTTGAATGTAGTAACCGCCGTTAAACTCATCAGACAGTTGTTCGACTTCGCCGCCTGCAAGCACTTCGGCCCCTTCTTGTTTACCAATTTCGATGTAACTTAGGATCTTATCAAACTGAGCTTGTGATGCTTGAGCACCCACCATGGTTTCGGTATCAAGTGGATTACCCCGTTTAATTTGTAGCGTTCGGGCAAGAACACGCTCAATAAATTGCTCGTAAATATCTTCTTGAATAAATAAACGCGATGGGCACGTACACACTTCACCTTGGTTAAAGTACGCAAGTACAGCCCCTTCAATCGCCTTACTCAAAAACTCATCGTCTTTTTCCATTACATCGTTAAAGAAGATATTTGGCGATTTACCACCTAGCTCAACCGTCGAAGGAATAATATTATCAGCAGCGCATTTTAAGATATGTGAACCCACTGGCGTTGAACCTGTAAAGGCAATCTTCGCAATTCGAGTACTGGTTGCCAGCGCTTCACCCGCTTCTTTACCGTAGCCGTTTACCACATTTAGAACACCTGCAGGCAATAAGTCACCAATCACTTCAAGTAGCACTAATATTGATGCTGGCGTTTGTTCAGCTGGTTTTAAAACAATACAGTTACCCGCAGCAAGGGCTGGTGCAAGTTTCCATGCAGCCATCAACAATGGAAAGTTCCAAGGAATAATTTGCCCTACTACACCTAGTGGCTCATGAAAATGATAGGCCACCGTGGTTTCGTCTATCTCACCGATTGAACCTTCTTGCGCGCGCACACAACCTGCGAAATAGCGAAAGTGATCAGCCGCGAGTGGCACATCTGCCGCAAGTGTTTCACGAATTGCTTTACCGTTATCCCAGGTTTCGGCCACTGCCAGCATTTCTAGGTTTTGTTCAATACGATCGGCAATTTTTAATAAGATATTGCTACGCTCGGTGACCGACGTTGTTCCCCATGCCGCTTTTGCATCGTGGGCTTTATCAAGTGCCAGTTCGATATCTTCTTTTGATGAACGAGGTACTTTACAAAACACTTTACCGTTTACTGGGCTGATGTTTTCAAAGTATTCTCCTTTTACAGGGGCAACCCATTGGCCACCAATATAATTCTCATACTGCGCTTTAAAGTTAACTTTTGCGCCTTCACTACCTGGATTTGCATAAATCATAATGTGTTCTCTCTTCAAATTGTTGTGTTTTATTTAGCATTGACTAAATCATGCGGTAGGTTATTGTTTAATGAACCGCTAACAATTGAAGTTAGCTCAGTTACTGAAAACACACTTGATTCCTAGTCCAGACTTTTTGACTATTTGTCCAGAATTTAGGACGACAGCGAGGCAACAATGAACACATCAGTTAGCAATAGAAGTTTAGATAAAAAACGACAACGTATTGATGTGCTTATTGAAAATAAAGTCAGTTTTGCGGGCGAACATGCCGAATTAAGTATTTACGACACCTATTTAGATGCCCAAAAAGTGGCGTTACATTCCACTGAATTATTATTTTGCGGCATGATCAGCGGTAAAAAAATCATGCATGTCGCCGACAGTGATTATCATGAAGAGTTTTTACCAAACCAGTCATTTGTACTTGCCCCAGAGCAAGGGGTGCTAATCGATTTTCCCAATGCATCTCTCAATCAGCCAACAACCTGTTTAGCGATTGAAATCAGTACCGATAAAATAAGCCAAGTAGTTGATGCTCTTAATTTTAACCAGCAAATTACCCAGGATGACTTTTTCCAATATCAAGCCAAGTTAGTGCACGCCCAGCATAATCCGCAAACTCAACAACTGCTGGAGCGAATGATCACTCTATTTAGCGAAAATGAGCAACACCGCGATTACTTAATTGATTTATCACTTAATGAACTCATAACCCGTCTGTTACAGCAGCAAAGTCGAGACTTAATGATAGCAAGTTGTAAGCAAGGCAAGCTCGCAACCCCATTAAGCCATGTAGTAAGCTATATAGAACAGCATCTTGCTGAGAATATTGATATTGATGTGTTATGTAAGATAGCCTGTATGAGCCGCAGTAAATTTTATCAGCAATTTAAGTTAGCCTTTGGTGTTACGCCCGCTCTTTGGCAACAACAATTACGCTTACAAAAAGCGTATAAACTGCTCGAAAAAGGGGAGGCGATTAGCCAAGTTTGTTACCAATTAGGCTTTAATAACCCAAGCCATTTTAGCCGTGTGTTTAAACAAGCCTTTGGCGCAACACCTAAAAGTATCGCTAACCATTAAGTTCTGGATTGCGATGAGAATAAACACGATAGGTCAAGGCAAGTAAAATACAAATAGCACTAGGCACATAAAGCGCCGCAAAGCTCATTTTTGCAAATAACCATGCCCCTGCTAAGCCGCCAAGAATAAACCCTAAAATGATTAGGCCGAACAGTTTAGCCTTACGTTTATCAAGCGCCTCGCCACGTAAAACCCGACCAAACATAATACCTAAATCAGTAAAGATACCCGTTACATGGGTGGTACGAACAATTGCACCACTGTAAGTTGTTGCTAAGGCGTTTTGTAAACCACATGCCGCAGAGGCCAAAAAGTGCCCGTAACCCGAGCCATTAAACAATAACCAAAGTGCGCCCAGTAAAAGCCCTGCTTCAATCAATAATGCCGTGTCGTAATGACGACCTAGTTTAAGTGCTGAACTATGCAGTAAAAAGCCAGCAATACCAGACCCAACTAAAAATGACAGTAATACGCCTAATAAATGCAAAGCATCAAGGCTATTGCCATGTATAAGATCTGCGCCAAGCAAGGTTGCAGTTCCTGATAAATGCGATACAGCTTGATGCTCAAAGCTTAGTAAACCAACTGCATTCACACACCCAGCCACCAGCGCTAAAATAAATGCGCCAATCTCAACCCATTTTGGTAACTTAGAAATCACTCGCTATTCGCCTTTTTCTCACACTCGTACTCATTCTTTTATGGTACGCCTATTTTTATGACTAAAAACACTTTTTTTCGACTCTTTATATGGTAATTTACCATTAAGTAAATCGATTAAGAACCTACAATGACAAAGCCAAAAAGTTGGACGCTGAAAAGTATTGCCCAAGAGTTAGGCGTTTCAAATGCCACCGTATCAAATGCGTTTAACCGCCCTGATCAATTATCGAAAGCACGCCGCGAAGAAATTTTGGCGGCCTGTAAAAAGCTCGGCTATTTTGGCCCAAACAAGGCGGCGCAATCATTACGCCGAGGCACCTTTAATATTGTTGCTTTAGTATTGCCAGACAGCGTTGAATATATGGTATCAGATCCGGTTGCTAGCAGCTTTATGCGCGGTGTATCGGCGGTGCTCGAAAAAAATGGCATTAATCTTTTATTATTTTCAGGTAACAACGATAACCTAAATAGCGTAGTCGATTTTGTTGATGGCTTTATTTGTTATGGTCGCCCTCGTAATAAACAACTTGTTGAACAGTTAAAACAGGTTGCCAAGCATGTTGTCACGGTTGATTTTAACATCGGTCGTGATGCCTCTGTAAACGTAAATAACCAACAAGCCAGTTTCGATATTGCCAAACATGCACTACAAAAAAATGATGATCGGGTTGCTATTTTAGGCCTGCGCTTACTCGATAACGACGTATTATGCCGAGTATACGAACATCATGAGTTTGAAGCCGGTCAGTCGATTGCTCATCAACGACTGCGCGGTTATCATCAAGCAATCAGCGATGCTGGCATCACCCTGGGTGAAGATAGAACATGGAATATTCCAGAAAGCAGTGAACGCTTTGCAAGCATAGCCGCCAAAGAAGCGCTTAGCAGCACACCAAGACCAAACGTGTTGTTGTGTATGAGTGATTTAATTGCCCTTGCCGCCATGCGCGAAGCATTAAAAATGGGATTATCGATTCCTGAAGATGTCAGAATTGTTGGTTTTGATGGCATAAATGAAGGCCAACGATTTGTGCCAAAACTCACAACGGTCCATCAAAATAGCGAAGAAAAAGGCCGCATTGCTGCGACCTTGTTTCTATCGAAAGAGCAGCAAACAGCCGAAATCGACTATCAACTGCAATTGGGTCAAAGTAGTTAAGCTAAAAAGTCAGCCAAATCAACAATGCTTTGTTCGCCGTCTCGGTGATCGACAATGATCACTTCACGGCTAGCGAAGTCAACTTTTAACTCGATTGAGCTGGTATCATCATGCCAGCTTAAACGACACACACTGCCTTCACCTTTCGCAATAAACTCACCGTTAAATGCTGGATGCTCATTACGTAATTGAATCAGCTTGATTAAACCTTTCACCACAGGTTTAGCAAGCGCAGCATCAATGTCTTGCGCATTTAAGTAAGGGCGATTGATATCACGACCTACATTGGTGCGAGCCAATAATTCCATATCGTTTTCACAAGCGAACAGGCCACCATAATAAACTTGTGGAATACCTGGCGCGAAGAACTGTATTGCACGCGCTAATAAGTAATCAAAGTCATCTGCACCCAAGGCATTGTAGTATGTGCAGTTAACTTGATATAAATCGACATTACTTGCTGCTGCACCAGTTGCTAGGCGGCTTTGCCCTTCACTCTTTTCATGAATGGTTTCAACCAAGTTATCAATTTCTGCTGCATTTAATAAACCCGGTTTATCACCCATTGGGCCTGCGTCAATGATGCCAATGCCATCATGGGTATCGAGAACCGTTAAACAGTTACGCGGCGAAATGGTTAGCCAATTCAGTAAAGCTTGCGCATCATTGCTAAACAAGCTGTGTAAAATAAGTGGTGGTAAAGCAAAGTCATAAACCATATTTACACGCTTTGCGACTTCAACCTGAGTTTGAAAATGGCTATGGATCTCAGCAATGGTTTCCATACCCGCTTCATTTGCTTGCGCCGAAAGCTTATTTAAATACTCAAACGTTTCGTCCAACATAAAGCAATTTGTGCCAGCTTCTTTAATCGCATAGCCTGCTGCATCTAAACGAATAATGTTGACATTATTATCAGCAAATTTGCCAAGCACCGTATTTAAATACTCGATACCCGCCGTTGATTTCACATTAATATCAATTTGGTTATCGGTAAATGTGGTCCAAAAATCATAGGTTTTGCCATCACCACACGCAATAGGTGTAAAGCAGCTACCCGGACGCGGACGGTAAATCGCTTGTTGCTCAGCCCCTGACATGCCATTTGGGAATACATCGTCTTTAGTTAAAAATAAATCCCAAAATTCAGATTGCTTGCCTTTCGCAAGTACATCTTTAAATTGGAAAGATTGTGCTGAAACATGGTTAACAATTAAATCAGCCATAAGGTCATAGTTTGCACCAAGCACGTTAATATCGTCCCAGCTACCAAGGCGCGAGTCTACTTCACTATGATCAATAGGATCAAAGCCAGCATCACTGCCATCAATCGGATTATAAAATGGCAACAAATGTACACCTGCAAACACATTGTTAAGTGGGCCATTTAATAAATTACTTAATTCATCAATACCTTGACCGGTAATACGGTCTGCGTAGGTGATTAATTGCACTTTATTGTTGATCATAATTGTTAATACCAAGTTGAAACTTAATCGATTAAGATATATCTTTAACCACGACAGCAAATTATTCAAGCAGTTTTTATAGTTTTTATACACTAATATACATAGTAAAGGCGCAGACCTTTCGGTGGGGATACAATAATGAATAGAACACACGATCCTTTGCAAACCATTAGATGGCTGACATACATGATGTTTTTTATGTTTGCGATGACCTCTGATGCGGTTGGTATGATCATTCCTGAGCTTATCGAAGAATTTAATTTAAGCATGACCCAAGCCAGTGCTTTCCATTATGCACCTATGGCACTTATTGCTTTTAGTGGCCTGTTTTTAGGTTTTTTGGCCGACAGTTTTGGGCGCAAACAAACCATCATGCTGGGGCTCGGCATATTCACCATTTGTTGTTTTCTGTTCGCCGTTAGCAGTAGTTTTAGCATATTTGTAGTGTTACTTAGCTGTATTGGCCTTGCTATTGGTTTATTCAAAACAGGTGCTTTGGCGCTGTTAGGTGATATTTCTAAAAACAATTTAGAACACACAAAAACCATGAATTTGGTCGAAGGCTTCTTTGGTGTTGGCGCCATTGTAGGCCCTGCCCTTGTCAGCTTTTTAATCACCCAAAAGGTAAGCTGGACCTACCTTTACGTTATTGCTGGGGTTTTATGTTTAATTTTAACCTTAATTGCTTGGCGTGCGGATTATCCAAAACCTAAAAAGCTTGAAGAACACGCCAAACCGGCCTCTCTTGCAACCACCATGAGTATGATGAAAAACCCTTACGCACTTGGCTTTTCTTTAGCGATTGCCCTTTATGTTGCAACCGAAGTGGCTATTTATGTGTGGATGCCTACTCTACTTGGCGATTACAACGGCCCTTGGCAATTACTGGCAACCTATGCACTAACCTTATTTTTCATTTTACGCGCTGCTGGTCGTTTCTTAGCGGTGTGGCTGCTGAATCACTTCAGTTGGCAAGCAGCGATGCTGTATTTAAGCTTAGGAATTGCACTGTGTTATTTAGGCTTAATCTTCGGCGGCGTTGATTGGGCGGTATTCTTACTCCCTTTATCTGGGCTATTCATGTCGATGATCTACCCAACTTTAAACTCAAAAGGTATTTCTTGCTTTGCGGTACAACAGCACGGTGCAGTTGCTGGGGTTATTTTGTTTTTTACTGCCCTTTCTGCGGCAGCAGGCCCATTATTAATGGGTGTGATCAGTGACTACTTTGGCCACATTCGTTACGGCTTTTATCTCGCAACAGGTTTCGCATGTTTACTGTTTTTAGCCATGCTATATAACTACTTATGTAACCCTGCTGAACAAGCTTTAGCGCAGCACAGTGCATTAAGCCACTAAATAAAAATCGTTAAAAATCAATTATCGAACATAAATCGTGCAAGTTTTTCGCTAAAAAGACTTGCACTGTGTAAAATTATTGTTACCTTTACTTAATCGATTAAGATAGCAATTTAGACAACAAACCATCTGGGATTGAGACGAGGCACATTATGACAACACACAAACATGCCCTTTACACATTAAGCGCGCTTGCATTAGCAGTAAGCCAAAACTTACACGCCGAAGAGCAAGCACAACCTGAGGCTAAAAAAAGCGGTCTTGAAACAATCGTTGTAACCGGTGTACCACGCCGTACAACCATCATGGCATCAAGCTCATCGGTTAGCAGTGTTACATTAGCTGAAATTGAAGTATCAACACCTCGTTCTACTGCAGAAGCATTTAGAACAATCCCGGGTGTTCGTTCAGAATCAACTGGTGGTGAAGGTAACGCAAATATCGCGGTACGTGGTTTACCGGTTGCATCGGGCGGTGCTAAATTCTTGCAACTACAAGAAGATGGCTTACCAGTTATGCAATTTGGCGATATTGCCTTTGGTAACGCAGACATTTTCATGCGCTTAGATTCAACAGTGCAAAGTGTTGAATCAATCCGTGGTGGCTCAGCATCAACAGCAGCAAGTGATGCCCCAGGTGGTATCATCAACTTTATTTCAAAAACGGGTGAGAACGAATCAGGCAGTGTATCGACCACCGTAGGCCTTGATTATGATTCAATTCGTACAGACTTTGAGTATGGTACGTATTTAAACGACAGTGTGCGCTATCACATTGGTGGCTTCGTTCGCCAAGGTGAAGGTCCACGTGAAACCGGTTATACATCAAATAAAGGTGGCCAAATTAAGGCAAACTTAACTAAAGAATTTGATGCTGGTTATGTTCGCGTTTACTTTAAACACCTCGATGATAAGAGCGTAGGTTACCTACCTATGCCTATGTACTCAGATGGCGATTCAATCCCAGGTTTCGATGCACAATCAGATACGCCGCATTCAGCGCTTTTCACACAAACTCTGCGTTTAAATGGTGATAACCAAATCAGCACAGGCGATATGACCGACGGTATGAACCCAGTTGTTACCTCAGTGGGTTTTGAAGCTGCATTTGATTTAGAAAACGACTGGCGCATCGAAAACCGCTTTAGAACATCATCAGTAAGCGGTAACTTTATTTCTCTTATTCCAGCTGAAGTTGCAAGCGCAAGCTCTATTGCTTCTAGTATTGCTGGTGATGGTGCATCGCTTGTTTATGCAAATGGTGGTTCAGCAGGCGAAGCCTATGGCGATGACGATTTAGCAATGCGTATTCATACATTTGATGTAACGCTAAACGACATGGGTTCAATTGTTAATGACCTTAAGCTCACTAAGTCGTTTTCTGATGAAACTAGCGTTACCTTTGGTTACTTTGCATCAAGCCAATCGATTGATATGTCGTGGCTTTGGAACTCATATGTTATGGAGCTAAAAGGCGACAACGCTGCATTACTTGACGTTTACGCTGCAAATGGCGACAGCTATTCAGATAATGGCTTGTACGCTTATGGTACACCTTACTGGGGTAACTGCTGTCAGCGTAACTACGACACAGAATACGAAACACGCGCACCTTACATTAACTTAGCCACTAAGTTTGGCGATTTAAGCATTGATGCAAGTGCTCGCTATGATTCAGGTGAAGCACGCGGTAACTACGCAGGTGCCGTAACATCAACAATTGATATGAATGGCGACGGTACTATCTCAATTCCTGAGCAAAGTGTTGTTGGTATTGATAATGCAAACCCAAGCATTGTTAACTACGACTGGCATTACAGCTCATACTCAATTGGTGCAAACTACCAAATTGATCCAAGCTTTGCGACATTTGCCCGCTTAAGTAAAGGCGGCCGCGCAAATGCAGACCGCTTACTATTCGGTAAAGTAGAAGCAGATGGTTCGGTTGCCGAAGCCGATGCAATTGATGAAGTAAACCAATACGAAATCGGTGTGAAAAAACGTTTTGATTCGCTATCAGTATTTGCAACAGCATTCTACGCAGAAACTGAAGAGCAAAACTTCGAAGCAACATCACAAAAATTCTTTGACCGCGAGTACGAAGCAAAAGGTATTGAGGTTGAATCAACCTACTACGTAGGTGATTGGGACTTCCGTGGTAACTTTACTTGGACAGACGCAGAAATTGCTAAAGATGCGTTATCGCCAGAGTTAGTCGGTAATACACCACGTCGTCAAGCTGACCTTATTTACTCACTAATGGCAACTTACAACTTTGATAAAGGTGCTGCTGGTCTAAGCTTTATTGGTACAACAGATGCTTACGCACAAGACAGTAACGACCTTGAGTTTGATGGCTATACACAAGTGAATGGATTTGTAAGTTACAATCTGTCTGAAAACTTAAGTCTATCGCTTAACGTGAACAACCTGTTCGACACCGTAGGTATCACAGAAGCAGAAGAAGGCTCAGTACCAGATAACGACATTATTCGTGCCCGTACTATTAACGGCCGTACAACGTCGCTTACTTTAAAATACTCTTTCTATTAATTACTCTCCTCCCTCGTTTTAGCCCAGTTTTTACTGGGCTTTTTCGGCTTTAATAACCAATTTTTTCTACTACACTTAATCAAATAGTCGTAATTACCACCACTCTAATAAAAAACACTGATAATAAGTTAATACTTTGATCTATAATCAGCATGGTTAGGTATTAACCATATAAATTAGGAACATACATGTTTGTCTCTAGCAAAAGCCACTCTTTACTCCAAGATCAATACAACGCGCTATTAGCTGAAGTTGAGGCACTTAAAGCCGACAATCACGTATTACGTGACGAAAACGAACGCTTAGAAGCAAAATTACATCAGCAAGCTGATGATGCAGACCAACTGTTCCTTGCCAACTTATTGAATAGTTCGATTGAATGTATCACACAAATTGAGGGGGTACGCCAAACTGTACTCGACTCATACCTTGTTATCGAAGAAGAAAGCCAAGTTACTTTACAAATAAGCCAACTATTAAACGACTCAAATAATGCTTTGCAACATATTGTGAGTGAAATGGCGAGTATGGCAGGCAAAATGGGCAGCATGACCAGTAACATTACGGGTCTGTCTGATATGGCCGATAGCATCAACACCTTTGTATCAACCATTTCTAAAATTTCTGATCAAACCAACTTACTTGCGCTAAATGCCGCAATCGAAGCTGCCCGTGCTGGTGAGGCTGGTCGTGGGTTTAGCGTTGTTGCCGACGAAGTTCGTACACTTGCAACCAACACCAATAAATCAGCCCAAGAAGTATCTGATCTAGTCAAAGAGATCATCAATAAAACTGGCGAAACGGTGACCTCGGTTGAAGATATCCAGCAAAATAACACTCAGCTTTCAACAAGTTTTGATACGCTAAACAATGACTATGGTTCAATCATGAGCCACTGTAATTCGATGAAAGAAACCATTATTAATGCAGCCACACGCTCATTTGTGCAAACCGTAAAACTAGATCATATTGTTTGGAAAGGTGAAGTTTACTCAGTTGCCAATGGCACAAGTAATAAGTCGATTGATGACTTTTCAGATCACACCATGTGCCGATTAGGTAAATGGTATAATTCAGAGCAATCAAATGGCTTCAAACAACACAATGCTTATCGTCAATTAGAAGAGCCGCATCGTGAAGTTCATCGCAATGGTGTTGAAGCGTTAGTCATGCTGCAAACTGGCAATAAAGACGCAGCGATTAATCACATTAATAAGATGGAAGCAGCTAGTGAACGAGTTATGCATTTACTGGATCAAATCGCTAATGGCTAATGATTAGTTACTCATAATCAAAAAACCGAGCTCAATGCTCGGTTTTTTATCTATTTAAGCTAGTTATTCAACTAAGCCTTCTTGCAGTACTGGCATAACAGTTTCTTGCTGCTCTTGGCGCTTCACATAGCTAAACAACATTAAGCATCCAAGGGCTAAACTTGCAGCTAGCATAGAGCCAAGGGTTGCAAACCTAAAACTATAAAACTGTGCAACAACCCCTGTTGCCCCTGCCCCGCACATAACACCAAGTTTAATGGCGTTCGTGTAAAACGCAGAGGTAAACCCTATTCGCTCGGGGAGCTGATCTTGTAAGACGGTTAAGCCAATGCCCGCAAAAATACCGTAAAACAGGCCGTTTAAAACTTGCAACGCGATTAAATGCCATACTTGGCTGGCAAAAAACACCCCTAAATAAAATACAATTGCACAACAAAATGCCACTGCAAGCATCGCAACTTTATTGTATTTTTTAGCAAGCTTTGCCCCATACAGCATGATAGGAATTTCTAATAGTGCCACTACCCCCATAAACAGCCCGGGCGTATGTTCAGCAAATCCTAGTTCTGTAATGCTATAAAGCGGCAGTGCCGATGAATACATAATATTGCCCGTTGAACCAAGCATAATAGCTAAACCCAACAACCAAAATGATAAACTCGCTGCGGCTGCAGGCTCTCTGCCATGTTGTGATTTTTTAGCGCTGTAGTCAGGAATAAACTTAAATGCAAAGATAAGTGCAACCAAGGCACACACCGCAGCAAAGTAAAACGAGCGGCTAAACTCGCCTCCAGCGGCTAACAAATAACCAAGCGGCGGGCCGCCGACCCAAGCAAAGGAAATAGCTGCACGTAAACGGGAATTAAAACTGGTAATGTCGATGTTCTGTTGACGCCCCGCCCATTGTCTTGCCACGGTCATCATTTGCGGAATTGCCGCATTGCCCATCGCAAGAAACAACACGCCTGCGAGCAATACTTGCCAAAATGCAGTGGCATTCGCAAAGGTCACTAACGCACACACCATACCTGATACAGCCACCATAAATAACTTTCGCGCACTGGTGCCTTTATCTGCCATGCCACCTAACCACTGACTAATAACTAACCCAGTAATAGTGACCGCCACCATATAAACACCTAAATACACGGGCGGTGTTTGCAGCCCTTCGACAATGAATAAGCTCATCAATGGGTTAACAAATGCCCCCATTAACCCGGTTAGCATACTTAGAAGAATAAAAATTACACCATGCTGTTTCAGCAATGCTTTCACTCACAACCCCACATTAATACGACACGTGAATAGATATTTAAAGGGCGCAAATTATACACAGTTTTAGCGAAAACTTCATTTTGTAATACAAATTAAATTAAGTATACCAATGATAGCTTTAAACTATCACCCGATAGAAACAATCAGTTTTACCAAATAGGCAACATCTTCATATAATGTCTGCAACAAAACGCCAATACCTTGGTGACTTATGAAGAGGTTTATTATGAAATTTAATCGCACCGGCTTGCTTTACTTACGCAATATAAGAAAGCAAAACAATGAGAAGGCACTGAGTTGAACTTTTTACACAATTCTTCATCGAAATAAATACTTATAGCATTCAGTTAATTAAGTTTTATTTATGAAATGGATTACTTTCTCCAAGTGCGCTTATTCTCTTATTGTTTTAGCCGCACTGATTACCCTAGTCATCACAATTGATAATTTTGACAGTTCAAAAAGTCTGCCAATTGGTTTTGTTTTATGGGGTATTTCGCCTTATTTATTAATAGCGTGGATGGTTGAACATAGTAAAACAAGAGTGACACAAATCGCCACGTTTATTGTCACTATAATGTGTGTCTTATTTGGTACTGTGACCTTAGGTTCAATCTATTTTTCTCATGATGCACAATCAGCACTGGTGTTTCTTTTTGCGCCATTATGGCAATGGCTAGGATTATTAATACTTTGTATTCCTCTGTATTTTATGAATAAATATACTAAACAGTCTCAAGAAACGAAATGAATAAAAAGAACACTATAATATTAAGTATGGACTTAGCCACACTTACCAATAGTTTAAAGTTATATAAGAATATCTGACAAAGCTCAAAGTTTGTCATTAAGTAGTTTGTAAAAACGTGATGTTACGCCGTTCGTCCAACCAAACCCTTGTTGTACTGTGTATTCGCCACCACCTGCACGGCTAACTAATTCACACACATTGTACTTTTCAAGGAGACACTTATCCTCTGCAAAGCGCATTTCGATCATACTCACCCAGTTTTTCATGATCGCCTGTGCCTCGCTGACGAAACCATATTCAATTAAACCTTTTACAGCGAACCATTGCAGAGGCGCCCAGCCGTTAGGGCTATCCCATTGCTGTGATGTGCTACACAATGTTGTCACTAAACCACCGGGTTTTAAAAACTCATTCATCAGTTTTCGCTTCACTTGTTGAGCTTGTTGTACAGATGCAGCGCCTACAAACAAAGGAACAGCCATTGCCATCGAATCGACACTGCTTTGCTGATTGAGTCTAATGTTGTAATCACGATAAACACCCGCCTCAGAATTCCAACAATAGGTATTAATTGCATCTAAGCGCAGTGTAGCCAGCTCAGCAATAGAAGCACTCTTTTGTTCTTCACCAAGTAACCGGTAAAATCGAGATAATGTACGCTCTAAGTTATAAAGTAAGCTATTCAAATCTACCGGTATAATATTGGTTGTTTCAATGCTTTTTAAGTCATTATGATCACAAAGCCAACGGCTACTAAAGTCCCAGCCAGATTCGCATGCAGCACGAATATGTTGAAAATAACTTTGTTGCTGCTCAGTTGTTAGCCCTTCAGCGTCATGTAAATCTTCTTTTAATGATTCTGGACGAGGTGTTGCCGCACTATCCCAATAGCGGTTTAAAATAGCCTTATTAGGCATTTTTACAACACGCCTAATAGCAGGCGTTTCAATGCTAAGGTCGTTACAGCCTTGCATCCAAAATTGATACTCAGCTTCAAGTGCTTTTACCGCGTTTGCCAGCCAAGTTAAATCTGCTTCTTGTTTATATTTAGCGTCCCATAGCATCGCTATCATTAACGCCAAAACAGGTGGTTGCGAGCGAGAGCTATAATAAACTCGGTTACCATTTGGAATACAGCCATTACGCTCTTGTAGGTCTATAAAGTTATTAACCATGGCTTCAATGGTGGCTAGGTCGCCACAATCTTCTAGACCCAAGGCTGTAAAATAACTATCCCAATAATAAATTTCTTGAAAACGACCACCCGGTACAATGTAGTCAAACTGCAAGGGCATTAGTGAACTTGCTAAATCAGTATCTGCATTGCGATGCAAATGCGGCCATAAATCAAGAATATACTGTTTAACCGAAGTGGTATCTAATTTCGCAGTCGGAATAGACTGATCAGCAAACACAAAGTTCGACATAACAAATTCACGCAGCGCATCACCTTTTAAAGGGCCTACAAGTTGATATAACTCACAAGTACGTTGCCAAGATAAGTTTGGCACTGCATCGGCAAACATTTTTGAATCAGCAAACACTTCTGCTAGCTGTACGTCTTTAAATAATTGGCTATTAACGAAGTTCATGACAATCCCTTATTCTGCGCTTGAAGCCGCTTGATACTGTGGTTTTAGGGTAATTTTCTTAAAGATTGAAACGGTGATTAATAGCAAGGCTATTGGCACTAATGTGAGATAAAACGCATGCTGACCGCTAAATTTATCGAATACAAAGCCCGTAATAATTGAGCCTGTTGTTCCACCTAATGCTGAAAAAACCACAATTAAACCTGTCATAGCCGCATGCTTGTGTTTAGCAAGTGAACTCAGCATCACAGAGTTAAGTAACGGGTAAATCGGTGCCATAAAAAAGCCAATCAACGGCAGCATGTATGCTGCAAAAGGCACATCAAACACACTTTTCACTTGACTACCATCTACATCGTGAGTCAAAGGCAGCACCAATAATACGAGCACACCCATAGCGACCAAGCAGCCCATTAATAAACTAAACCAACTAATAAACCTAAGTACTTGCCCTGCTACCAAACGACCAAGCGCTAACGCAGCTGCAAACAAACTAGCAAGTTGGATACTGACATCAACAGGCAATTTTAAAACTTGGTTATTAAAGGTCGGTAGCCAAGTGCCCACGCCTTGCTCTATTAGTACATACATAAATGCACTAACAACAAAAATAAGCACCAAGGGTTGGTAAGTCAGCTTTAACATGTCAATAAAATCATGAAGCTGAGATTGCTGATTAGTTTTTAGTTCTGGCGATTTTATTGGTGCCGCAAGCACAGAAACAAACGCCACCGCAACAATCGCTGCAAGCAAGTAATAAACATTCAACCAGTGGCTACTTTGCGGGTCATCAGCGTCTATAAATAACGCAAAAATCCAATAACCCGACAGCACACCTAGCATAAACCCCCCTTCAATGGTGTTTAATAATGCTGAATGTTTATTAGCATTATCAGTCACTTGACCAATAACAGAGTAAACAGAGATTTTCATTACAGCAAAGCTGCAACCAATTGCGGCAAAGAGCGCTTTTAATACCCAAAAGTCGGCAATGCTCGGAACAACCAAGCACATCACTGCAACCAGTAATAAAGCGCCAAGCATGGCAATTTTATAGCCTATACGAGGGATAAATGACGCCACTAAAAATGACACAATGGCAATACTAAGATCCTTAAATCCTTCAAGAACAGACGCCTGAGTTTTGCTTACATCTAAGCTATTGATTGCTTGTAAAATAACAGTGCCCACACTATTAAGCATAATAGCAAAGACAAAATAGCTGCATGCCAGCGCGATAGTTATTCTTATAGGATTCATTCACTTCAACCTATGATTATTTTTATTCAGTCTAGTTTAGCGCAAAACAAAATGCAAACGTTTGCATTTAAAATTACACATATTGCTAACATTCAATAGGCTTAGCGCTGGCTCGACTGCCTATTTACTAGTTCTATTTCAACAACTTGAGATTCTACCGACTGCCCTGCTAACTGGGCTAACAACTTTTCAACAAGAATAACTGAAGCGCGTTGAGTATTTTGTTTAATACTCGACAAAGAAGGATGACTGATATCCGCCATGGCAATATCATCAAAACCAACGAGTGCAACATCAGTTGGAATACTAATGTAACGCTCTTTCAGAGCTTTCATCGCACCAAAAGCCACCATGTCACTACATGCCATAATGCCATCAAAGTACAGCCCTTTTTCTACCAACAATTGGTTAATTCCTTTATAAGCAGCACTACTAGTAATATCGATAGAAACCACGTGAGGAGTGGCTTTGGCTTCATTAATAGCATCTAAATAACCACGGTGGCGTTCACTAATTTCAGCGTGCCCAGGGTCACCTAAAAACAATATGTTTTTAGCGCCATTTGCCAATAAGTGCTCAGTCGCTAGGCGACCGCCTAAATAATTATCGCTGCCAACAATTGGGTAACTGCTGGGTGTTTTTGGATCGCCCCAGACAACTAAAGGAACACCAGCACTCGCTGCAGCTTCAATATTTGCTTGGCTTTTACCTTGGCCGACCACAATAATGCCATCGGCACGGCGGCTATTAATAAAGTAATTTGCCCAATCATCACTGGCCATAAACGAATTAGAAAGTAATAACTCTAAGCCAAATTTATTTAGCGCTAAATTTATTTCACCAACAATTTTAAGTAAGAAAGGGTCGTTAATAGACTGTTCTGTATCACCATCGAGGTTAATAATAACCGCAACAACATTGGTTTTTTGGGTGCGAAGGCGGCTAGCAGCCGTGTTTAAACTAAAGTTATGTTTTTTTGCTAACTGTTGAAGCTTGTCGCGAGTTTCCTTTTTTATCAATGGGTTATCATTGAGCGCACGGGAAACTGTCGACGTAGAAACACCGGCTAATTTCGCAAGATCAGCTAACTTTAATTTTCTATCATTCATGATACTGAAACACTGCTTTCCTTTAAAACATATGCTGGCAATATACCACCATTTCGACCAAATCGCTGCGCCAAAGAGCATAATATTTTTTCAGTAAGCAAAACAGACCAACTCACCCTGTGGGTAAAAAAAGGACAAAAAATTGAAAAAACAAATTGCAAACGTTTGCATAAATCTTTATGGTTTATAAAAGCAAGGTGTTAACAATTGCAAAATATTCGCTAATACATTGCTTTCAACAACATAAAAAATGGGAACACACAATGACAACTACATACACACGCAGTGCGCTAGCCTCTGCAATTTTGCTAGCTTTGAGTGGCCAAACAGTTATGGCCGAAGAGCAAACTGAGCAACCAGCTAAAGAAAAAGTAGAACGAATTATTGTATCTGGTACACCTGCAGGTATTGGCGTACGTAAAATTGATGCTGGCTATGCAGTAACCAATATAGATGCAGATCAAATTGTTAAATTATCGCCAAAAAGTACAGCTGATTTATTCAAAGCCGTGCCGGGTGTGTGGGTAGAAAGCTCGGGTGGTGAGTCTGGCGCGAACGTATTTGTACGTGGTTTCCCTGGTGGTGGTGATGCACCATTTTTAACATTAAGCCTTGAAGGTTCGCCAATTTACCCTGCGCCTACTTTGTCATTTTTAGAAAACTCGTCGTTATTCCGTTTAGATGAAACTATCGAAACGATGGAAGCATTACGCGGCGGTCCCAACCCTGTTGTATCAAATGGCCAACCAGGTTTAACAACTAACTTCCGCCTTAAACGTGGTAGTGAAGATACCGAAGGTGTATTCAAATACACAACTTCAGATTATGACCTACAACGCATTGACGCTATGGTTAGTGGTGAGATTTCTGATGACTTATTCTTTATGGTGGGTGGTTATGTTAAAAGCTCTCCAGGTATTCGTGATGCAGGTTTCACATCAGAGAAAGGCAGCCAGTTCACAATTAATATCACTAAAGAATTAGAAAACGGCACCATTAACTTATACACACGTCAAACCGACGACCACGGTGCTTGGTACTTACCAACACCACTTAATGTTGACGGTGTTGACGCAAGCTACACGCAGCTGGGTACTTTAAATCGCCAAGCGACTATCTACACAGGCGCAAATAATGACGAGCAACAGATCGACTTAGGTGAAGGCCGTGGTTGGAAAGGTCATGTTTCTGGCGGTAGTATCAAACTTGAATTCGATAACGGTTGGAGCTTCACAGATCGCTTCAACATCACCAAAGGTGATGCAAACACGTATGGCTTAGTCCCGGCAGGCTCTGCAACAACCGTTGGTGCAGTGGCTGATAACGGTGAAACAGCAACAGGTGCAGTAACTGGCACAGAATACGATGCAGACACAGCGGTTCAACAACTTGGCCGTTGGGTGGTATTAAAAGAAATTAGCGCATTCACCAATGATTTAGCATTTGCTAAAAAGCTTGATAATTTATCACTGGCCTTTGGTTATTACACAGCCAGCACATCAGCAAATGACTGGTGGAGCTTAGGTAACACAGCGTATCACGTGCTTGAAGCAGGCGGCGAAATGCTAGACGGCATCGAGTGTAATGCAAGTGTTGATGGTTGTGACTTCAACTACGATATCAACTCTACAGGCGATGCACGCACCAATGCCTTTTACACAACGGCTCAATATAAACTCAACGATGACTTTACACTTGATGCCGGTGTTCGTTTTGAAAACCACGAAGTGGAATACTCGGTTGATGAAGGTCTTGATGGCGTAATCGATAAGTCTGTTCAATATGACGAAAGCAAAACATCGTGGACAACGGGTATCAACTACTCAATTTCCGATGATATGGGTGTATTTGCTCGCGTAAACCGTGGTTACAAAATGCCTTACTTCGATGACTTCCGTGACAACTTTGATGCATACGAAGGTGGCGAAAAGCTAATTAAAGAAGTAACACAAGCCGAGTTTGGTTATAAGCTATTAACTGATAGCACCGATTTCTATGCAACATTCTTCACTAACGAAGTAAAAGGTGACACCTTTGTTCGTCGCCCTGGTGTACCAGCTGAAATCTTAACCAACGAAGCATACGGTATTGAGCTTGATTATAACTACAACCACGAATCTGGTTTCTCAGTTAACTTAAACTCAACGCTTCAAGAAACAGAAATCACAGAAAGCCCAAGCAACGAAGGTAACGAAAGCCAACGTCAGCCAAAATGGCAAGTACGTGTAACACCAAGCTATGACTTTGAAGTAAGCGATATGTATGCAACCTTATACGGCACAATCTCAGCGGTTGATGATCGTTGGGGCGACAACGAAAACACAGTTGTGTTAGAAGGTTACGAAAAAGTAGACATTGGTTTAATTGTTGAGCCTATGGAAGGTATTAAAGTGCAATTAGCGGTTGATAACTTAACTGACGAGCAAGGTATCACTGAAGGTGACCCTCGTAATGCTGATGCACCGAATGGTCGTTACATTATGCCTCGTACTACACGCTTGAGCATTAGCTACGAGTTTTAAACTCTCCTAACTCCCTTGGTTGTTATGCAATCAATACCCAAGCCACAGGGTTTTATAACCTGTGGCTTTTTTGTTTTACAATCAAGAACTGTAAATGCTCTGCTAAAGACTTATGTGATTCAAGAGTAAAATGCACACCTTCTTGCTGGCAAGGCATAGCTATTGCTTTGATATCCAAAAACAGAGTTTGCTGTTTCACACACACTTCAGAAAAAGCCTCAACTAGCTCGCTAGACTTTGCAGCCGCTCCAGCATAAATAGATTGATACGCGCCAACCTCATACACCGCCGGCGGGCTTAGTATCATTATTTTGGGTAATTCGCGGTGCAGATAGTAGTTTTTTATATCTAAAATGAATATTTCGAGGGCTTTGGCAATATCAGCAGCCGACAGTGCAAAACGGCGCTTTAAATCATTCGTGCCGAGCTGAATAACAATCACATCTAAATGATAAGCCGCTAAGTAAGGCTCTAGGTATTTAATGCCCAGTTTATCGCCACTGAAAGGCGGGTCGTTCACCAGTGTACGATTAGGCTGGCCGGCTTCAATAACTTGGTAGCCGGCACCTAATTTAATACCCAGTAAACTAGGCCAGCGCTCATCGGCAGCAAAGCGCTTACCATCGACGGGGGAAATACCATAGGTATTTGAATCACCAAAACATAAGATATTCATTAGAATGGATTCAATGTGTAACCTTGCTGCTGCAACTGTGCATGCGCGGTCATTGCCGATAACGCCATTTGCACACCAGGAATAAGCTGTTGCTGCTTTACCTTCATGTGCGTTGCGGACTGCCCACACACATACACAACGGTATTATGTGCCAACAATTGTGAGATCAATTGCTGATTTTTATTGTCGCTATCAAAGCGCTGTTTATAAAAACTGTTTTCCAGTACATCAACACTTGCGCCACCATGCACAACTAAAGCAAGTTGAATGTTCTCAGGCTTCACACCATGGGCTATATGCATATTAATGAACCGGGCTAATGAGTTCATTTTGTTATTCTGCGCCCCTTTTTCTGCCGCATCAGCTACATCAAACGCCACTTTGAAAACCGTTTGATCAGAGATTGCTGCATGATTTGGCACATCATAATAAAAACCAAAACCTTTAATAGCAGGCTCAGCTTGCTCTGCATGACTAAACGAAGATAATAAGGCTAAAGATAAACCTAACAGTGTTGATTTCATATAAGTTCCTGTTGTTTTTACTCTAGCCTACCTTGTTTAAACCCGTTTAACTAGCATCAATATGTTGGTGCGCAGTAAACTTCATGCCTAAGTAATTAAAGGTGTTTTTAAACATCTCGATAAACGCGTTAGGTGCGTGTGCAGATCCTGCATTTGAGAGCAATGAAAACTGCTTTTCACGCAATGTTCTCAGTTTTGGCCTGAGTGTTTCATCATCCATGTAATCAGTGATCCGGTCTAAAAATGCTTTAAACTGCGGTGTGGTGTTATACCAATACACAGGTGATGCCAGCACCCAGTGTTGATAATTCAACAGCGCTTCAAATACCGCATAAAAGTCATCATTTTTATATTGCTTATTGTAGCAATAAGGCGAGATAACATAGTCATCTAGACATACTACATCGCCGCCATACTGCGCTTTATAATCATTAACTTGTAAGCTCGTGTTGCCCTTTTTTCGCGCACTTGAATAAATAATTACCGTATTTGTTATTGGTTTTTGTTGCATGACTATCACTCCTTTTTTATGATGTGCGCAGCGTAAAACCTCAAGCTAACTTTAGGTCAACACCTTGGAGCAAATTATGTCAGATAAGAAACTTATTGATGCAAACCTAGCGGTTGGCTTTGTGGCAAAACGCAGTGGCGTAAAAGTTTCGACCTTGCATTTTTATGAGTCGAAAGGGCTTATTCGCAGCTGGCGTAATAACGGTAACCAGCGCCGCTATAAACCCGATGTATTGCGCCGAATTGCCGTAATAAAAGCTGCGCAAACCATGGGCATAACTCTTGAAGACATTAAACAAACGTTAAGCACCCTACCCGAGCAACGCACACCCACTAAACAAGATTGGGCAGCCCTTTCAAAGGTCTGGCAAACGCAATTAGATGAACGCATTCAATACATGCAGCGATTGCGCGAGCGCGTTAACGGTTGCATTGGCTGCGGCTGTTTATCAATGGCTAAATGCCCTATCTACAACAAAGATGATTATTTAGGTGAAGAGCACAGCGGCGCTGTGCTGTTAGAAAGAGATTAATACGCGACTGTTTGTGCTCTTAAATTAACTGCAAATAATACAGTGACGACAGTGCACTGCCATTAACAATAATTGTTAACCAAAGTACGGCAATAAAACTGCGTTTTTTAGATTTATGTCTTAACCATTGCTGTGCAATTAATGAACCTGGCCAGCCGCCAATTAACCCTAAAATATGCAGTGTACGCTCAGGTACTCTTATCACATGCTCGCCATGTTGCATCGCTAAACGTTTATCCCAGCCATATACCAAAAAGCTTATTAAGCTGGCTACGCTGTAGGTGCCTGCAATAAAGTAGGTAATATTAAGTTGCCACGATACCAACCATAGCAGCGCTAAAAACAACAATGAAAATGTTATTAATGTTTTCTTAATCAACGAATTATCACCTATACTCTGCAAAACAAATTAATTTTATCGGGGCGCTATTATGGCATACCTAAAATCACTTTTACTATCAATCTGCCTATGTTCGCTTTCTGCTATGGCAGCAGATCAACAACTTGATGACAAGCTAAAAGTGTTTGAGCCTTACTTAGGCACGTGGCAGTCAGACTTTAATGTCGCAGCAGGTAAGCCTGCCGTGCAAGATGTGAGTAGCTGGCAACGCGCGCTAAATGGCACGGCGATTAAAACCATTCACTCTATCAATGAAGGTGAATATGGTGGTGAGTCGATGATTTTTTGGGACAATAAAAAGCAGTCTTTAGTGTTTTATTACTTCACTACGGCAGGTTTTTATACCCAAGGCACTATGAATGTACTTAGCCCTACTCAATTTGTTGCTTATGAAAATGTAACGGGTAATAAAGAAGGGATCACTAAGGTGAAATCGACAAGCGAGTTTAAAGACAACAGCTTTGTGGTGTCGACCTCTTACCTTAAAAAAGGTCAATGGACAAAACCCGATACCCGAACTTACACCCGCAGCGAAAAAACAGTTAAGTTTAAATAAAAGCTTTAAAAAAGGGTAAGGCGTTTATCACCTTACCCTTATATATTAATGTCTAAAGTCTGCCATTAATGCTGGGATCCCTGGCAACATACCCACCATTGCCATCACGCTTGTTAAAATAACAAACATTACTAATGGAATGATCCAGCGGCTCATTGGGGTTAGTTCAGAGCTTCGTTCTTTACAACCAATTAAGCCCAGATTGTCGAGCAACATAGTTAATGACCAGCCAAATGCAGGATTCACTAAAGTAGATGAAAACACCACAATAGCAGCCGATTGCGTAGTTTTACCTTCGCGGGTCATTTCCATACCCGCTTCTAGAAGTGGGATAAACACACCAACTATTAGCGCGACGCATAACACGGGTTGCCAAATAGCTAAATCCATTGGGTAGCCCCAAATACTGGCAATAATACAAAATAATGCCGTTAACACCGCTCCGGCAGGAATTGGGCGTTTAGCGATAGCTGCTGGCACGATGTAGGTCCCCCATGAAGAGGTAAAGTTAGAGCCGCCTAACAAAGAACCAAACGTTTGGCGAATTGAAGCACTGAACATGGTATCGTCAATGTTCATTTGTACTTTTTCTGTGCGTTCTGGGTAACTAATTTTTTGGAATACTTGATGTCCTAAAAAGTCAGGTGACCACATGGCAACCGCAAGCACCGCGAATGGCAATACCACAACAAAGCTCTCTAGGGTCGGTAAACCGAGCATCCAACCAGTGTTTTCACCCCACCAATACATTGGGTTCATATTTGGTAAACCCGGTGCGGTTTTAAACTCAAATGGCGCACCCAGTAAAAAGGCGATTAAACCGCCAAGTAAACAACTTAATGGCACAGCTAACCAACGCTTTTTGTAATGCTCAAGTAAGGCATACAACACGATTGTCGATAAGATCACAATGAAAGCAATATGGGTCATATCAATACCCTCAGCCCATGCAAACAGCTTTTTAACCTGCGAAATAGTGCCAATAAAACCAAGGTAGAGCAGTAAACCACCACACACGCCTCGGCTGGTTAACCCCGCCAGTAAACTTCCGCCTTTACTAAGTGCCAGTAACAGACCAAACGCCCCTATCAGTAAACCGAAGGCCATTGGGTGGCCACCCGCAGCAACCACTATCGGAATCAAAGGAATAAGCGGCCCATGCGTACCCGCTAAGTTTGCTGTTGGTAAAAAGAAGCCTGAAAATAATAAAATGAAGATCGATACAATTAACAGCTCATAGCGCACGTTTTCTAGAATAAAGCCTTCACCTAAGCCTAGTGGCGCTGCAAACGTTGCAGCAATTGCACCCACCATGACCACCTTGCCTATGGTGCCTGCCATGGCAGGGATAGAGTCTTCTAATTCAAACCGATAATCACGAAACGGTAAGTTAGGACGCCAGCGCTTAGGCTGCATAATTTGTAATTCGTGTTCAAGGTATTCGTCACGACTCGAAAATTCACTACTTGGTTTATGAAGTGCTTGATAGCTTTGCTGGTCGGTATGAGTATCCGATCCTTGTTCAGCAGGCGTTGTTGACGCTGATTGCTGCCTCGTATTCATGAGTTCTCCTACTGCCTATCTTGAAAAATTGTGTGAGTTTTTATTATGCAGTTAGGGTAAAGCAGCCAGATACAAAACACGATTAGGCAAAAGGTCGGGTATGAATTTATAAAATAGGTGTTTTTAATAAGTTGAGAGCCTCATAAAACACACTCAACCAATTGATAATTAATGGTTTATTTAGATTTATCGCTTTTAAAGAGTAAGCTTTGGATTGTTTTTTAAGCACATTAACTATTAGTCTAATAAATTGTATGAATAGCAAACAATGAAGCTATTTGCTCGGAGAAAACAAGCATCACGCTTGCTTGGCGCGCGAAACAAGTTTCATGCCTAAGTCTAAGGTTTACCTTTGCGTTGTGATTTATCATTCATGACTAAAGTCATTCCTGCGAGAGATAGAAACGAGGAGCGAGGTACGAGTCTGTAGCTGCGATTTTACATCGCGTTTTTCTCGAACCTAGCCCCTTTACTCTTGTAACTAGCAACTATTTCGTCTTCAACTTATTCAACTCATCATCTTGTTGTGCAACGAGTGCATTGAGGGTTTGGCTACCATCTCCGGCTTGTGTAGATAGCTCAGCTAGTTGCGATGCGGCATCTGAAATTAACGTCAGGTTGCGGTTTATCTCTTCTGTGACTGAGCTTTGCTCTTCTGCAGCCGTTGCAATGTGAGTAATTTGCTGCGTGATTTCATCCACTTTGACGACAACTTCGTGTAATGCATCAAATGCAACGGAGGTTTCATCTACCGCGGTTTGTGCACGCACAACACCTTGTTCAATTACTTTAGAAGCGTTACCTACTTCTAGCTGTAAGCTGTCGATTAGGCCGCTAATGTCATCGGTTGATGAACGTGTTTTTGAAGCAAGCGCCCTTACTTCATCAGCCACCACCGCAAAGCCACGGCCTTGTTCACCGGCCCTTGCCGCTTCAATTGCCGCATTCAGTGCAAGTAAGTTTGTTTGCTCTGCAATTGTTCTGATCACATCTAAAATTTGTGTAATGTCGTTACTGCGTGCCGCAACTTTTTCAACCGCTTGATTGGCCTCTTTGATTTCATCTGACATGGTTTTAACTTGGGTAACCGCAGACGACAAGCTCGATTCACTGCTCACAACAAGGCTGTTTATTTCATCGGCTTGTTGCGCTGACTGCTCTGAGGCTCTTGCTACTTCGAGTGCTGTCGCGCTCATTTCATTCATGGCGGTTACTACGCTCTCAATTTCTTGGAACTGAGCTTGAACGTTGTGTTTAGTATCAACAGCAACACTGGTGGCTAATTGGGCCTGCTCTTTGGTTTGCGTTGATACATTCTTAAGCTCACCAATTAAATCGCGTAATTTAGCAAGAAATGCATTAAAGCCTGTAGCCAGTGCGATTAGCTCAGCGTGGGTATCAACATGCAAGGTTTGAGTTAAGTCACCTTCAGCACTGGCAAGGTTATCAACACGCTGTTGAATTTGCTGTAATGGAGCCACAATGGTACGGATCACTAAGGTCATGATCACAAAGGCGGCACCAGCAATAATAATACCTGTAACCAAGATTAAACCGCCTAGTGTATTGGCATTTTCACTCATGCTATTTGCCAGTGCATGGGGCCCTTCAAGGGCAAGCTCAGCAGGTACTTCAATCAATAAGTTCCACTGTGTTTTTGCAAGCTTTATGCTAATTGGGTAGTTAACTAAATACTGATCACCAACTTTAAATACACCACTTTGTTTTTTTGCTTTAACGTAATTGTCTAAAGTGCTTTTTGCCAACGCCTCTTTTACCGGTCTGCCTAGCTTATCTTTGTAATGGCTACTACCAACCACTAAATCGAGTGAACTTAGCAAGGTGACACGGGCTTTACCGTTATATAGCTCTTTTGAGAGCTTTTCGGTCATGCTTTGAAATACAGGCAGGGTTAAATCAACCCCAGCAACACCAATAAATTCGTTATCACGAAGAATGGGCACAGTTAAAGAGGTCATCATTTCTGAATACCCTGGGGTGATTTCGTATAAGTAGGGCTCCATTATACAAGGCACTTTGGTATCCTTTACACACAAGTACCACTCAGCTTCCCGCTGGCCAAATTCATTGAGCGTATCCACATATTTTTCAGCTACATCGTCAACCACTTGTTGCTCAATTACGCCGTCTCGGCTGCGCGTGAAATAAATTTCTAGTGTGCCAACGCCTGCTACAGAATGATCATACCCGCTGATAAAATTAGCATCACGGCCATCAAACGCATTTGCTTCAAATTGCGAGTAGATAGATGAAAGAATATCATTTTTTTGTAATAGAGAGCGATTCAACTCAACTACAGCATCGCGGGTTAAGGTAGCTGCCGCATCGTTGTCACCTAAGATAGCGGCAAATGAATAAGGCACTCGGTACGCTTCATTAATAAACCCAGCAACTTGTTCACCATATGCGGCGGCATTTGAGGCGAGCTTGTCTTCAACTTCAGCAACAATCAGCTTTTCTGATTGCGCAGCTAGCTGCTGGTTGCTGCTTGACAGCTGCCACCATAAAACACTTGATAAAACAAACACAGTAATAAAAATACTGCCTACCGTAAGCCATAATAATTTTTTCGCTAATGCTAACTGCCGCATCGACATTTCCTGTTTTTATTGTAGGTTTACTAATAGTTTAGACCATTTGCATGACTACACAGAGACAATTAGAAAAAAAGTATGAAGTTTTGCTGTAATTAAGCTGCTTTGTTAAGTTAGCTCAAGTTTTGCTGCCATTCGGTGGGTGACATACCAAACCATAATTTAAAGCGACGACTAAAAATCGACAGCTCCGCATAGCCTAAACGTAGTGCTAAGTCGGTCATATTGATATGCTTTTGTTGTAATAGCCGCATTGCCTCTGACTTTCGTACTTCGTCCAACAATTGTCGATAACTGGTATTATGCTCAGTTAATATTCGCTGCAGCTTTTTGGGGTGTAGCCCTACACTTTTGGCCGTATTTTCTTTATTACACTCACCGGTTGCTAGCAACATTTTCATCGCACTTTCTATTTGCAGCATTTCATCGGGGAGTTTATTAAGGCGTTGTAGCTCAAGTTGGTCGGCTATTAGGGTGTCTAAAATGGCATCATTGAGCTGGGGTTTATAAGATAAAAATGCGCTTGAAAAATAAATCGCATCTACGTCACTGTTAAACTCAACCTCGCAATTAAGCACTTTATTAAATAATGGCCGCTGTTTCACCGCGACAGATTGCCTTAAACACACTTTATCTGCACGCCATTTCGGGCCAACTAATTCTTTTAATATTTTATTGACCAAACACACTGCCAACTGTGATTTTTGCTCAAACTCGTGTTTTTCGTCAGACAATCTGACAAAACGTACCTCACAACTTGTTTGCCCAAACAGGGCAAGGTTTAGCACAATGCCTTCGGCATGCAGGTATATGTATTTTTGGGCAACATTAAGGGCATCAAGAATCGTAGGTTGGCGCGACATGTAAGCACCAATCAAGCCCACAGTACTCATACTTTGTGATGCGCCAAGCTTTAAGCCAAAACATGGCTCGTCACACGCTTGGGCAGCAAGTTCAAGTAACTCAAGATAATGAGCGTAAACAACAAAGCTGTCTGGGTCGCGTAATTGTGCGGGTAAAATACCTGCTTTCTCCAACAAAGTAATTGGATTTACGCCATATTGCCTCACTAAATTCTCAAACCCAGCTAAACTAGAAGAGCGAATTAAACTTTCCACGCAGTGTGCCTTTTGTCCTAAAGAGTCATTTCAGTGTCCTAAAAAGTCAAATCAACTGCAAGTGATTTATTTATGCTAGAACAAACTCTGACAAACAGAACATACAGATGAACATTGCAGCAAAACCAGTAAGCATCGACAACATTTTAATGGCCGACTTAGTCGCGCAGCGCAGCCACGCTAAAGCTGAGGGTATTGAAAGCTACCAGCAAAGACGTGAACACTTACTTGCGTTAAAAGCTATGATCACTGAGAACCAAGCACGTATTATCGAGGCCATTAATCAAGACTATGGGAATCGCTCTCGCCATGAAACCTTACTTGCCGAAATCATTAATGCCTGTGCAGATATCAATAGCACGTTAAAGCACCTTCAAAAGTGGATGAAATTGCAAAAGCGGCATGTTGATCACCGTATGTATTTAGGGGCAAAAAACCGAGTTATTCCCCAGCCGCTAGGTGTTGTAGGGTTAATTGTGCCGTGGAATTTCCCGATAAATTTAGCCTTTAGTCAATTAGCCGCAGCATTTGCAGCAGGTAACAAGGCGATGGTTAAAATGTCTGAAAACTCTCGGCATTTAAGTGCGCTTTTAGGTGAGCTAGTGGGCAATTATTTTAAGCCCGAAAAGCTGCAATTTTACTGTGAGACTGGTGAAGTAGGCATCGCCTTTTCAAAGCTTACCTTTGATCATTTAATGTTCACAGGCTCAGGTGAAACCGGTAAAAAAGTGATGGCTGCCGCAGCGCAAAATCTAACGCCTGTAACCCTTGAGTTAGGTGGTAAATCTCCTGCTGTGATTGCTACTGATTACCCGATGCAAAAAGCTGTAGAGCGCATCATGTATGTAAAGCAAATGAACGCCGGGCAAATTTGTACCAATGTTGATTATGTATTTGTGCATCAGTCTCAACTTGCGCTATTTATCGATACAGCAACTCGCTGGGCGAAGAAACATGTGCCAGATATCCATAGCCAAGATTACACAGCCATTATTGATGACCGCGCATTTAAACGCCTTACAAACTGTATTGAAGAAGCCAAACAACTTGGCGCTGACGTTATTACGCTTAGCGACCAAGTGGCAGATGCCAACACGCGAAAACTGCCACTGACATTAATTTTAAACAGCAATGACAGTATGAGCATTGATACCCGCGAGACATTTGGACCTATTTTAATGGTAAAAACCTATCAAGACTCGCAGCAGGTCGTTGATTATATTGCAGGGCGAGATAGGCCTTTAGCGTTTTATCCGTTTAGCTACAACAAACAGCTTATTAACTTTTATATTGAGCAGGTGATGTCGGGGGGTGTAAGCGTTAACGATGCCCTGTTTCATGTCGGTCAGCACGACTTACCTTTTGGTGGCGTAGGTGCCAGTGGTATGGGGCATTACCATGGCTATGAAGGCTTTTTAACCTTTTCAAAATTACGTCCGGTGTTTTATCAAGCCAAGTTTTCAAGCGTGAAATTTTTAATGCCGCCTTACGGCAGGTTTGCCGATAAGCTTTTAGCCTTTTTGAGTAAATTAAATTCATAACAATAAACACCAACAGGTGATAATAATGCAGCAACACACATTTGATTTTGACCAAATTATTATAGGCTCTGGATTTGGCGGCTCTGTGAGTGCGCTTCGCCTAAGCGAAAAAGGCAACCGAGTTTTAGTACTCGAAAAAGGCCTACGCCGCGACGATAAAGAATTTCCAAAAACCAACCTAGATATCAAAAATTATATGTGGCAGCCAGAAATTGGCCTAAAAGGCTGCATTCAATTTTCGTTTACCAGCAAAGTCACTGTGCTGCATGGTGTGGGTGTGGGTGGTGGCTCACAAATTTATGCCAATGTGCACCTTATTCCTGATGATGAAGTATTTCAATCTCCAGCGTGGACACGCATAAAATCAGACTGGAAAGAAAGCCTAATGCCCTACTATGGCCTTGCACAGCGCATGTTAGGCAGTGCCAAAAATACCTATACCAATGTTGCCGATCACACACTAAAAGAGATTGCAGAGCAGATGGGCCAAGGTGGCTCATTTAAAACCGTGAACACTGGGGTGCTTTTTGCAAAACCCGGCGAAGCCTATAACAAAGAGCTACCCGATCCATACTTTAATGGCGATGGTCCAAGACGAAATACCTGCCATTACTGTGGTAGCTGCATGATTGGTTGTCGCCATAATGCCAAAAACACCTTAATGAAAAACTATCTGTACTTTGCCGAGCGCAATGGCGTAGAGATAAGACCCAGCTCTGAAGTAATCAAAATCACCCCGCTCAATGCAGATGGCAGCGCCGGATACAAAATTAAGATTAAAGATACCAGTCATCGCAATAGCCATATTTATACGCTAACAACACGTGGCGTTGTGCTTAGCGCAGGGGTCATGGGCACCGTGCCTTTGCTTTTAAAAATGCGCGATAAAGACAAAACATTGCCCAATATGTCAGCTTGGCTAGGCCAGCAAATTCGTACTAATTCAGAAACACTCACCACCGCGAATAACACCACCAAAAAAGTTGATGATGGCGTTGCGATCAGCTCATTTATTTCGGTCGACAAAGACACCAATATTGAAATTTGCCGGTTTAGAGAAGGCGCCGATGGCACATGGCTATATTTACCTTACGTTCCTATGGTGACTGGAAAAGGCCTCAAGCGTATTGCTAAGTTTTTACTGAATACACTGCGCCATCCAATAAAAACAGCCAAAGTCTTGCGGCCAAAAGGTAAAGCCCGCAGCTCAATTCTATTTTTGGTGATGCAAAAATCCGAGGCGTTTATTCACCTAGAATGGCGACGTAAATGGTATCGATTATTTAAAAACGGCATTACTGCGGTGCAAAAAGACAATGACACGCCGCTTAGTGTTAGTTTTCCAAAAGCAGAAGAAGCAACCAAACTCTACGCCGAAAAACTGGGTGGCGTGCCGGGGTCTGCCTTATCTGAAGTGCTCTTTGGTGCCCCGATGACGGCGCATATAATGAGTGGAGTCGCCATGGGGACTGATGCTTCTAACGGCGTAGTTGATAGCTCTGGAGAAGTGTTCGGCTATCAAAACCTACGAGTTATTGACGGCTCAATCATACCGGGTAATTTAGGGGTAAACCCATCATTAACCATTACCGCATTGTCTGAATACGCAATGAGCCAAGTGCCGGTATTCGATGCAGCCCGAGCAAGCAAGATAAAGCCAATACAATTTAGTGAACCACGCGAAGGCCAAGTATCAGCGCTTACTGGTTCAGGTGATTTAGCAAAATCGATTGCTGAAAAACAAAAAAGCCGTGCATAAAGCACGGCCTATTTTGATAAATAGCGATTAGATCACTGATAATTCGACAGCAATGTTACCACGCGTTGCGTTTGAGTATGGGCATACTTCGTGCGCTTTATTAACCAGTGCAAGAGCGGTGTCTTTATCCAGATCACCTACCGATACCGCAAGCTTAACAGCAATACCAAAACCACCTTCGATAGGACCAATAGATACTTCAGAGTTAATGTGAGTATCAGCTGGTAATTTAACTTTTGCTTGGCCAGCCACTAACTTTAATGCACCGATAAAACAAGCCGCGTAACCTGCTGCAAATAATTGCTCAGGATTTGTACCTTGACCATCATCACCACCTAACCCCTTAGGAGTTGATAGTGCCACATCTAAACGACCATCATCTGATTTTGCTGTGCCTTCACGGCCACCTGTTGCTGTTGCTTTTGCTGTGTATGCGACGCTTTGTAGTTCTTTCATGATTACTCTCCTAATTGAGTGAAAATATATTTTGCATGCAAAATATATTAGATCAGCTTTTTCGGGATTGCAAATACTTTGTATGCAAATTAAAATACACGTATTGAATTTTGAGGATCGAGCATGAAATACCCACAACTAAAATTAGATAACCAGCTATGCCACCGCTTATATATGGCATCGAATGGGATTGCCCGTGCGTATCGAGATTCTCTCAACCAATTAGATTTAACCTACCCGCAATACGTAGTGATGATGGCGCTGTGGGAAGAAGATCAGATCAGCATTGCTGAATTACTTGAAAAAACCGCCATTGATGGCGGTGCGATGACGCAAATTTTGAAAAAAATGAGCGATAAAGCATTGTTGTCGATCACCAAAGATAGCCAAGATAAACGCAAACGACTCGTGCAGCTCGAAGCCAAAGGCAAGGCGATGCAAGATCAAGCCGCCGATATACCGTCGCAAATTCGTTGTCGCTTCCCAAGCATTAACGAACAACAAGCACTGCAACTGATTGAATTACTCGATTTAGTAAATAGTGATCTTAATTAACAAAAATTATTTGAAAGTGAATTTGGATTACACCGCTTTTTAATAAAACTAGATGCGCTATAGTGTTTAAAACTCATCAATACGGACACCATCATGAAAGCATTTGGATACACAACAGCAACCCCAACGTTATCGGACTCATCACTACAAGCGATTGAATTACCTGATCCCGTTGCGACAGGTCACGACATTCTTGTAGCCGTAGAAGCAATTTCAGTAAACCCCGTTGATACTAAAATTCGCGCTAATGTGTCACCAGACACTGGCTACAAAGTTATTGGCTGGGATGCAGTGGGAACCGTTAAAGCTGTTGGCGACAAAGTTTCGTTATTTAATGTCGGTGACCGTGTGTTTTATGCTGGCGACTTAACGCGCCAAGGTAGTAATGCTGAGCTGCAACTTGTTGATGAACGCATTGTCGGTCTTGCACCAACAAGCCTGAGTAATAGTGAAGCAGCCGCCCTGCCATTAACCAGTATTACTGCGTGGGAGTTATTGTTTGACCGTTTACAGATTGAAAAATCTAAAAACAATAAGCCAGCCTCTGTATTAGTGATAGGTGCCGCAGGTGGTGTAGGCTCAATTTTAGTGCAGCTTGCCAAACAGCTTACCAATTTAACCGTAGTTGGTACCGCCGCACGAGAAGAAAGCGCCAACTGGCTTAAAGACTTAGGTGTTGATCATGTGCTTGATCATAGCAAAAACCTTAACGAGCAACGTCTTGCGGCCGACTTGAAGGAATTTGATTACGTAGTGAGCTTAACGCACACCGATCAACATCTTGATAGCATTATGGAAGTGATCAAGCCACAAGGTAAATTGGCACTGATCGACGACCCTGCAAGCTTTGATATTTTAAAGTTAAAGCGTAAAAGTATTTCGTTGCATTGGGAGTTTATGTATACCCGCTCAATGTTCCAAACCGAGGATATGATTGCCCAGCATCAGCTTCTTTCAGAGCTTGCTAGCTTAGTTGATAACGGCACAATCAAAACAACATTGGGTGAGCATTTAGGTAAGATAAACGTAGCAAACCTTGTTAAAGCCCATGGGATTTTAGAATCTCACAAAGCTCGCGGAAAGCTTGTGTTGGAAGGGTTTGAGTAACGAAGGGAAAGTTACGAGGTACGAGTTGCGAGGGGAAAGTTAGCGAGAGTAAAGTTTCGAAAAACGAGATACGAGCTGCGAGCAGCGATTTCACATCGCGTACTTCCTCGTTCAATAATACAAACACGCATCATTAAAGTGCATTACTGCACTTACCTTTCACTATTTTAGTGCCTGTTTTTAGGGACGCCCTTACCACCTAACATTAACCAATTGATTTTTAATGCATTTAAATTTAATAAAGGTTTGGCACAGATCTTCCAATAGTGAGTATGAACTGGCACTAACAAGGAGACTAACGTGACTAACTTCTTTCACACTCTTTATCTACTTTGGCGATTAGACATCAGCACATGGCATATGCATGAAGCAAACGATCCGCATAATGTTGCTGATTTGGAGCGTCGCTATGTTAAATAATGACCCCGCATTTATTGAAGCACTTAAAAAAATTTCGGTTCACCAACTGACAATCACCGAAGCGTCTGAGCAGTACGACATTCCTAAGCGTGTGTTATACAAAGCCGCACGACAGCAACAAGTTAAACAGAACAAACAAAAAGCGTATTTAATTGCCACTCAGAAGCGCCTTCAACAAAGTCTACGTAATGTAGAAATGGAGTTAGCTAGCTTCAGCTAAATAACTTCTGTATGGTTAAAATACACGCACAATAATGATGGATTAAGTATGCACGCAGTAGAAGTAAACTTTGATGGCTTAGTGGGGCCTACTCACAATTACGCGGGATTATCGTATGGCAATGTCGCTTCACTAAGTCACGCCTCTTCGCATTCAAACCCCAAAGAGGCCGTGCTACAAGGCCTTGAAAAAATGAAGGCGATGCACGAATTAGGCCTAGAACAAGGTATTTTTGCACCCCATGCTCGCCCCGACATTAATGTGCTAAAGCGTTTAGGTTTTACAGGCAGCGATAGCCAGATTATTGAAAAAGCATTTAAAGCCGACCCTATTTTACTGCGAGCTTGTTACAGTGCATCGGCCATGTGGACAGCCAATGCTGGCACTATCTCGCCTTCAGTCGATACGCTTGATGGCAAAGTGCACTTTACGGCTGCTAACTTAAATAACAAATTCCACCGCTCGTTAGAACCCGTTACAACTACGGCTTTATTAAAAGCCATGTTTAACGATGAGCGTTACTTTAGCCATCATATACACTTACCTGATCAAGGCTTTTTTGGTGATGAAGGTGCCGCAAATCATAATCGATTATGCGACAGCCATGCAGATGCAGGGCTTGAGATCTTTGTTTATGGGGCAAGTAGCTTTAATAGCGCCTTACCAAAACCCGTTAAATTTCCTGCAAGACAATCTCTTGAAGCTTCGCAAGCAATTGCTCGTTTACATCAACTAAAGCCAGAAAATAAGTTATTTATTCAACAAAATCCTGATGTGATAGACCAAGGTGTCTTTCATAACGATGTAATCGCTGTGGCCAATGGCAATGTACTTTTATGCCACGAACAAGCGTTTTTGCATCAAGCTGATACGCTAAAACAGATTAAACAAGCTTACCTAGGCAACAAGCCGCTACATATTATTGAAGTGCCAACCAATAAAGTGAGCATTACAGATGCTGTAGGCAGCTATTTATTTAATAGCCAATTAATTACCTTAAGTGATGACAGCATGATGCTGGTTGCACCTAAAGAATGTCAGCGTAATCAAGCTGTTCACGATTACATTCAAGAAATGATTTTGGCAGATAACCCAGTTCAGCAAGTGCGCTTTTTTGACTTGCGCCAAAGCATGCAAAATGGCGGTGGCCCTGCTTGTTTACGCTTGCGTGTAGCGCTCAACACTGACGAACTCGCAGCGGTCAATCCGGGTGTACGATTCAGCGAAGAAAAATATAACCAATTAGTAAGTTGGGCGAATAAGCATTACCGTGACTCTTTAAGTAGTGACGACTTTGCCGATCCAATGCTTTTAACCGAAAGCTATCAAGCACTTGATGAGTTAACCAATTTACTTAATTTAGGCTCTGTGTATCCATTTCAACAAGAATAAGTAATGAAAATTAAAGCTGTACACTCTATTAAAGGGGTGTCTAAATCACTCAATAGTTTACTGATTGATAGCGTTGCCAGTGGCGCATCAATCGGCTTTATTGCCCCGCTATCATTACAGTCAGCACATGACTACTGGCAAGGGGTCGATGGCGATTTAGCAACGCCTTACCGTAGGCTTTATCTGGCCCTTGATGGTGATACGGTGATTGGCTCAGTGCAGCTTTCTTTGTGCGCTAAAGCCAATGGCACTCACCGCGGCGAGGTAGAAAAGCTCATGGTACACAGCGAATATCAAGGCAAAGGAATTGCAAAACAATTGATGAATAGCCTAGAAACCGACGCCCGTATCTTAGGTATTCAATTATTGGTACTTGATACCCGTCAAGGTGACTCTGCTTCATATTTGTATCGCAAACTCGATTATATTGAAGCTGGCACTATTCCTGGTTTTGCGAAAAGTTCATCCGGTGAATTTGACGCAACGGTGTATTTTTATAAGCAGGTCGCCTAGATCTGCTTTTATAGCCCATTGATATAATCATAAAGTCGACTAATAAAAATCTATAAAAGTACTAAACTAGTACTGCGGATTTTTATTAGGAGCGATAAATGGCGCTATCAATACAGCAACGGGTACTTTTTCTAGCCCTACTTCCCCCCCTACTCATTGCAATAATGCTGACACTCTACAATTATGTGCAGTCAAAACACAGTGGTGCGCAAACCGTTGAAAGTTTTGCTACACAAATGGAAAACGACCGAAAGGCCGAAGTCAGTAACTATCAAAAAATTGCCATGAGTTCGATTGCTCATCTCATCGCACAAGATGATGGCTCTAATACTGAACAGCTGCAAAACCAAGCAAAAAGCATATTGCGTAATTTGCGTTTTGATGATGCTGGCGATACAGGCTATGTATTTGTTTATGATGTAAAAGGTGTCAATATTGCCCATGGCGTTAACGCCTCACTTGAGGGTAAAAACCTATATGATTTTAAAGATCCTAATGGGGTTTATCTGATACGAGAGCTGATTGATGCTGCGAAGAAAGGCGGTGGTTATGTGCAGTATTCTTGGAAAAATACCAATGGCAGTGTAAACCCTAAACTCGGTTATGCCGCTTTGGTCCCAAAATGGAACTGGGTGCTCGGAACCGGCTTTTGGATCAGTGGCCTTGAGCAACAAGTTGCAGTAACAGAACAACGGGTTAATGAAGGTATCGATAATGCCTTTATAAACACCGTTATCGCTTCAGTATTTGCAGTTGCAATTACCGCAGCGATTGCAGTGGTAGTATCGCGCAGTATTACTAGCCCTTTGCACACAACCGTACTAGCAATGAACGATATATCACAAGGTGATGGCGATTTAACCCAACGTTTAATGGTGAAACGAGACGATGAACTGGGCAAGCTTGGCAGTTCGTTTAACCGCTTTGCCGATGACGTTGGTAAGATGGTTATTGATATTCGCCAATCATCGCAATCGATGAATCAAGCGTCACACAAACTCAACGAGCTACTTGCCAATATGCATTCTGGTATTAATCGTCAACATGAAGAAAGTGAGCAAGTTGCAACCGCAATAAACGAAATGTCGGCGGCGTCAATGGAAGTTGCCCGCAGCGCCCAAGAGGCCTCAACCGCTGCTGAACATGCCGATCATTTAGTTAAGCAAGCTAACAATCAATTGCTCATTGCCATAAAAGTGATTAATGGCCTTGCCAAACAAGTTGATGAAGGGGCTAATGCGGTGGATCAGCTTAATCAACAATCGAGTCAAATTGGCAGTGTGCTTGATGTGATCAGAAATATTGCCGAGCAAACAAATCTACTGGCACTGAACGCAGCTATTGAATCTGCCCGAGCAGGTGAAGCAGGTCGTGGCTTTGCAGTGGTGGCTGATGAAGTGCGAACTCTTGCAAAACGCACGCAAGATAGTACTCATGAAATAGAGGCAATGATTGAGCAAGTTCAGCAAGGAACAACAACTGTAAATAGCATTATGCAGTCAATTAAATCAGGCAGTGCAACCAGTGTTAATGAGGCGGGCGAAGTCGAAAAAGCGCTTAATGAAGTACTGCTTTCGGTTAATACCATCACATCACAAAATGCACAAATTGCCACCGCCGCTGAAGAGCAAACATCAGTGTCTGAAGCGATTAATCAAAACATGACGACCATTGTCGATATTGCTAACAAAACCGCTAATGATACCGATGTAGCAACGTCATACATGCATGAACTAACAGACACGGCAACGCAGTTAGAACAAAATGTAAGTCGCTATAAAACCTAATACCTGAGCGATGGTTAAGCAGGCAAATACGCCTGCTTAACAAAAATCATTGGTCTTTTGTAAGTTCTTTAGCCAATCAAACAAGTCGTTATCGTAGCGCTTTTCTAAATCAATGACCTTCATTTTTGTTCCTAGATTTTTATTTTTTGCGATGGTGTCAGCAAAATGTGGAAGAAAAATGGATTTGCTTAAAAAGCACGCTAAATTTGCATTTATATTTTGTCGTGGCTTTCAGGTTGTCACATAAAAGGTACAAAGGTGTTAATCGAAACTTATTATTAGCAATTCAAGTTGCATTAAGCTTTAGTGACTAAACTATTAGTAAATTTTTAGAACACAAAGGGAAGAAACGATGAACTTTAAAACTACATTACTTAGCAGCGCTGTTTTATTTGCACTTGTTGGTTGTGGCTCCGATGACGACAAGAACGACTCAGTTGATCCTCAGCCGCAAACTGCACAGTTCACGTTAGGTGTGTCTGATGCACCTGTAACAGGTTTAAAAGCTGTTAATGTTGTGTTTGATTCAATCACATTGAAAACCCAAGGTGGTGAAGAGTTCACTTTCGAGACCCGTAAAGATAATGATGAAACCATGCCTGAAATGGTTAATTTATTAGACTACACAGGTGATGATGTATTTTCTTTATTAGAAGATGAGGAAGTAGCTGCTGGCGATTATCAATGGATCCGTGCAGATGTTATCAATGGTGACACAAACGATTTAACCATGACTTCGCATGTTGTTTACGAAGATGACAGCATTGCACCACTGGTTGTTAAACGTAAAGGCAACGATGGTATCGGTGAAATCCAACTGGATGGTTTTACCCTTAACCAAGCTGGTAACGAGTTTGTTATTGAATTTGACCTTAAAAAGTCACTAGTTGATCCACAAAATAGTGATGAGATCTTCTTAAAACCACGCGGTGTTCGCTTAGAAAACCTTGCTGAATCTGAAGATATCGAAGGCACTGTAAGCGACGTACTTATCGCTAACTGTGAAACAGATAATATCGATATCGCATTGGAAGATGGTTCATTCGGTCATGCTGTTTACTTATATAGCAGCGATGTTGAAATGCCAATGGACAACTATGAAGTTAACGAAGATGAAACACCATTAGATGCACCTCTTGCAACGGCGGATGTTGTTTTCGATAGCGAAGATAACCAATACGAATTTGAACTTGCGTTCATTCAACCTGGTGATTATCAACTTGCTTATACCTGTGCAGCACATATCGATGACGTTGAAACCCAAGACGAAGCATTTACGCTTTATCAAGTAAAACCAATTACAGTAACATCGGGTGAAGACTTAGACGTGTCTTTCACTGTTTCTGAATAATATTGGAATACCCCATTAAAAAGCCCGCACTGTGTGCGGGCTTTTTGTTGTTTAAAGTGTATCGTAACGAATAATCACTTCGGATATCTGATCCACAACTTTATCTGCACCGGTTTTAATGTCTTCCATGATCATGCTGACTTCTTCGACATTTTGCTGAGACTCACCAGACAGTGCTTCTATTTCTTCGATAAGAGCCGTCATTTTTGCTGCGATTTCTTGCGTCTTACCAATTAAGCCTGATATTTCACTGGTCGACACAGAAGTACGTTGCGATAAATTTCTTACTTCATCGGCAACCACAGCAAAACCGCGACCGTGCTCCCCGGCTCTGGCAGCTTCAATCGCTGCATTTAAGGCGAGTAGGTTTGTTTGCTCTGCGATGCTATTAATGGTTGTGACAATTTCACCTATTTGTGATGACTGCTGTGCTAACACATCTGACAGTTCACGGGTTTGATGAACCTGCTCGCTCACTTTTTTTGATGACGCAACACTGCTTAAAATTCGTTGCTGACCATTTGTCACGACTTGCGAGGTTTCTTCAGACGTGTGGCCTGCATTTTCTGCTGCATGTTTCACTTCTTCGGTGCTGTTAACTCTAGCGGTGACATCAGATGCGAACTTAATGATCTGTGTCACTTTACCCTGTTTATTAAAAATAGGGTTATAGGTTGCCTCTAAATAAAGCGGGCTGCCATCACGTTTTTTACGAGAAAATTGCCCAGAAAAAATGCGCCCGTTCGCCAGCTCTTGCCAAAAGTTAGGGTTCTTTTGATAAAAGTCATCATAACAAAACAGTTTATGATGCTGACCTTGGATTTCAGCAAGACTGTAACCTACAACATCTAAGAAATTATCATTCGCAGAAATAATATGACCATCCGGCGTAAAGCGGATCATCGCAGTGCTTTTATTAACGGCATCATAGATTGCCGACATTTCATCAAGTTTTTCGACTTCTTTAGTAATCTCTGAAGCGAACTTAATTGCACAGCGCACCTTGCCATCATCACCGCGAACAGGAAAATAGGTTGCACGCAGCCAAATATTTTCGCCGGCACCATTTATGCGCGAGAAAACCCCTGACTTTGCTTGGCCTTCAGCGATATCTTGCCAAAACGTTTGATATTCTTTTGAGCTGCTATATTCAGGCGCACAAAACTTACGATGATGCTGACCAATAATATCGCCAGCTTGCACTTTCATTGTTTTACAAAACAAATCATTAGCTTCGAGAACAGTTCCATCTGGTGTAAATTCGATATAAGCAATATTTTCTCTGATCCCAGCTAAATATTGCTGACTTCTATCAACATCATGCTGCAAAGCATCAATGAGTTGACCTTTACTTTTACTAAACCACATTGAAACACCAGTTATTAAGGTACTTAGCTAAAGTTTAGCCCAGTAAGAAAAAGATTCACATCAAAAAAGTACCGTTTATTCCTACAGATAGAGCATTAGCTCAGAATAAAACCCGAAACTAACGCTCTTTTGATTTACTCATTAACCACTATTTTTGCAAAGCGAAGACACTTTGTGATATTGATTTAATGAAGCCACTAACTGAGCTATCGTGCCATTATTATTAATAATGGGCTGTGACTCTTTTGACTGTAGCGCGTTTTTAATTTGTAGATAGGGGTTTTTCCACTCTGCAACTCGTTCAATTAAGTGCCTGTTATGCTTAATAAAATCACGCCATTCATCAACTTGAAATTGCAATGAAGTCTCAAGAGATTTAGAACATGTCTGCATATAGTCATCTACACTATAATCAAACTCACGCAGCATTAAGCTTTCAACTGGCAGCACATCTACTAGTTTATCTAGGGGAGCTCCATGGTGATACTCATCACGTAAATAAGCTAGGTGATGCAAGGTGTAATAATGTGCAGGCTCTAAAAATTCACTAAATTTTAATAACTTAGCAATTTCATCTTGAGTTACATTGTCGTCTAACAATGTATTTAACCGCTCATTAAGTTGTTGCTTATGTTTACCGCCATGTAGCAAAGCAAACTTATCCATCACCACTAAGCGACGGTACATATCTCGCTCATCTACTTGCGTTTTTGGCGACCAAAATCGCTCTGCAATAGCATATAAACGAGGCCATAAACGCGTATCTAGACTTTCAGTCGTTAAAAGTTCAGCCCATAACGTTGCTTCACCGCCCAACACCCTGCCGCCTTTATCTTTACCTTGTTCTTCGTGAAGAGCATTATTAAGTGCCCTTAAGCTTGGTTTGTTTTCTGACTTGCTTTTCATCTCGTATGGAGTATTACCAACAAATGCAGCTTGATTACTTGTAGTTTTTCCGACAAAAAGCTTAGTAGGCCCCATCCACGTGTCTATCAATAACTCAAAACCATACTCTGTTTGCAAAACTTGGTCAGTAATGAAACACCCTTTTCCTTCTATGGATACCAAAGCTGCTAACAAAGATTGAGTATCTCTAAATACCGTCACTTTTCCGTTAACGGAACTTCCTTTTAAGCGCGTCAAAGTAAACGTTGAGTGGTTGATCACCTCTTTAGCTGAAAGCGTTTTTGATATTATTGGTTCTGGGTGGTTACGATAGTGATAACTGGTCCATTGTGGTTGATCAATATAAAAGCCACTCGATAATAAACCATCGAACCCCGCTTCTTGAATAGCCGCGAGAGAATGATGGCCACGCCAAGATTGCACTAAGGTTTGTTTGGGTAAGTTGGGGTGAAGCACCTCGTCCCAACCTATCATCTTGCGATTATATTTAGCTAATATATTTGCAACGCGCTGATTGAAATAAGCATGTAAGGCATGGGTATCAGAGAGTTTATGCTTGGCCATAAACAATTGTATTTGAGTATTTTCTTGCCAATCTCTGTCATCTATTTCATCACCACCAATATGTAAATAATGATCAGGAAATAACGCCGTCAATTCTTTAACAACATCTTCAACAAACCGATACACGTTAGGGTTACTTGGATCTAATAAAGGCCTGAATACCCCCCAGCGACGCTCTATACCATCAAGTTTTGTCCCGCTACCAAGCTCAGGATAAGCAAGCACGATGCTACTCGCATGTCCAGGCACATCAAACTCAGGTACAACTCGGATCCCTAAACTTGCGGCATAAGCTACGACATCTTTGATTTCTTCTGCGGTATAAAAAAGTCCGTCGGATGCAACTTGGTGTAATTTCGGGTAGCTTTTAAGGGCAACACGCCAGCCTTGATCATCGGTTAAATGCCAATGAAATACGTTCATCTTTGCCGATGCTAGCCCTCGCAACGTCCGTTTAACATCACTAATAGGTAAAAAATGCCTTACACTATCAAATAGTAACCCTCGCCATGGATAAGTGGGTGCATCGTTGATTGTCATTGCATTAAGTTGATAAGTTGTGTTTGCTGAAAATAGCAATTGATTGAGCGTTGCAAAACCACGCAACATGCCAAATTGTGTTTGGCTTTTAAGTGTTATGGCTTCAGTGCTAATAATCAATTGATAGCTTTCATCGACATCTAATCTAGGGATATCATCCAGCCAATCAGCCACCTCTATTTTTAACTGAGCACTGCGCTTATCTTGCCAAGTAACTGATGAAAAATTTTGTAAAAACGCCGCATTTTCAAATAGTAACTTACTTGAGTTTCTGTACTTTTCATCAAGGTAAACAGATAGATGGCTCGATGTCAGTTGCAGTTGACCATCAAGATTAGTCACACTTACAGGCATAGGCATCAACAAGGGCGGTTTAGCGATGGCAGTACCTGTCACGCATAAAACACACATCAATAAACGTAAAAAATAAGTCATTACTTAACCCTCATTCGCTATTTGGATTGTTGTTGGCACTATCGCTCCTTTTTGAGCGATAACCTGTAGCGCTAATTGTTGTGCGGTACTTATAGCCTGTTGTGTATCATGCGAGTAAAAATATGCAGCTAAAAACCCCGCACTAAAGGCATCACCAGCGGAGGTGGTATCCACCACATGCTCAGCCTTAGGTACAGTAAAGCGTTGTATTCCCTTGTCATTGAGCACTAAAGTATCGGCTACACCTTGCTTAATAATCACCAGTTTATTAGAAAATTGTTGATAAAAGCTGACTATTCCTTTCTCATCACATTGACCAAAAACGCCATGATGATCATCGTCAGTCACAAATAAATAATCAGCAAGGTTGTAAGCGGTTAAATAAAACGGAGTTGCTTGCTCAGATTGCCAAAGAACCGAGCGGTAGTTGCTGTCGAAAATCACTTTGCCACCTGCACGCTTAAAGTCATCTAACGCATCGAGTAATAACTGCCGTTTAGCTGTATCTAAAATAGCGAGACTAATTGCTGATAAATAACAATGGCTAAAGTGTGTAGATCTCAACGACTCTATAAAGTTATGTTGCGTATCTAACTGAAAAAATTGTTTGGCAGCGCTGTCACTTCGTGCATAACAAAATTTTCGCTCACCATGATTGTCAGTTGTAATTCCATAACGGCCTAATGTTTTATCCGTTGACGTTTGCACAAACGAAAGTGATAACCCTTGCTGTCGCCAAAGCGTCTGGGCAGCTTGGCTTATTTCATCAATACCGATAGCACTAACAAAGTGTGCATCTGCCTGTGGTGCTAGGCGTTTAAAGTACACTGCAGTGTTATAAACATCACCACCAAAGCGAAGTACGTGCTCGTCATTTAATTCCTGCATAGCTTCACCAAAAAATGCGATTTTAATCATGATGCATCGCCTCTCTTTGTGCATTTAAAATTGCTAATGCTTGTTCACTATCACATGTTTGTTTTGGAGTAATGAGCGTTACAAATACCGAAAGAAGCATTGAAGCAGTTGTCGCTGGAATAATTGGATTACTCCAATAAGCTTGCCAACTCGGTGTTAAAATGACTGCCATCGATACAAGGAATGACACGAACAAGGCTGTCATTGCTCCTTGCCAGTTGAAGCGAGGCCAAAAATGCCCAAGTAGTACACAAACACATAATCCCGACATCAAAGTGGCAATCATATTGGTTATGTAACCAATCACATCATTGGTAAGTAACGCTAATAACAACGCGGTACCAATAGTTAGCACCAGGCCAATTCGCGAAAGCATTATAACTTCACTTGCATGCGGCATCCGTTTAAATACCAGTATATAAATATCACGTATAAGCACACTAACAGCTGCAATAGCATCTGAGCTGGCACTAGAAATAGTGGCTGAGAGCCCTGCAATAATAACCAACGCAGCTAAGCCAAATGGAAGTAGTTCAAAGGCCATGTAAGGGAAAGAAAATGCGCTGTTTTCAAGTGATGGGTTTAGTTTGTATGCAGCCATACCAATAATCGCTGGCACGATTGCAAAAAGCAGATATAAGCCGCCTGATAAATAAAACGACTGCCGGATACTTTTCACATGCTTGCCAGAATAAATACGTTGACGAAATGAAGGCGCGACTAAAACGCCAACCAACACGGCAAAAAATAACGAAACCCCATGCACTACACCTATTTTATCTAACGATAAAAAGCTTTGATTTAATAAAGGTTGTGCTTGATTTATGGCGACTAAACCATCTGCTTGATACAGCGCGACACCCGCCATCAAGAAAAACCCAATAAACAACACAAGCGCTTGAATAGAGTCAGTCCATACAACGGCTACATAACCACCAATAACGACATAAATACTAAAACCAAGTGCGATAAATAATTTAGCGCTGAGCGGCGATAAACCTGTTAACCAAGCCAAATACATACCACCACCCAATATATGCGCGCCAAGCCAACCGATACTGGCTACAAAAATGAAAATAGCAATCGTATTTTTAACAAGTGGGTTGGCACCGACATAAAACGATACTTCTTCGCTCATTGTCATAAATTCGTGTTTTCTAACCGGCGCAAACAATTTAGCCAGCAACAAAATGCCGCACGCACCTCCTAGCCCATATATCATGCCAGCCCAACCATTGCTGTAGGCAAACCCTACGGCCCCCATCGATGAGCCTGTTCCTACCATAGTTGCAACGGTGGTACCTAAGGTTAAAAAGAGAGGAAGGTTTCGTCCGCCTAAAAGAAAATCGTCACCCGTTTTGCTGTTACGACTAACCCACCAGCCAAACCAGATCATAAAAATCAGATAACCTAAAAAGGCCATTAATAATTGCCACTTCATACGACATCCTGCTTCACCTAAGCCTCATTATTATGATTACTTGCTGTTTGGCTTGGTGCTTATAGTTATAATTTCGTTTCGTGCTTTTTACGTTCAACAGCCTTTGCTGTTGAACGCTTTAATATTTTTTTAAGGTGCTTTATAGCAAGTCACATCAACTTCGACTTTACAGTCAACAACCAGATCTGCCACTGCGCAAATACGTGCCGGCGGATGTTCGCCAAAAAATTCTTTAAATACCTTATTAAACGACTGAAAATAGCGTGAGTCAGTCAAGATCACTTTTACATGCGCCACATGCTCAAGACCATAACCAGCCTCATCCATAATATCGATGCAGTTTTGAATCGCTAAACGCGACTGCTCAATTATCCCACCTTCAACAACTTCACCATCTTTCATTGGTGTCTGCCCCGAAACCATTAACCAACCACCTGCTTCTATCGCTCGAGCAAAAGGTAAATGCTGTCCACCGGTGCCTGTACCACCTTCAATACCAATACGTCTGATCATGTTATTCTCCAACTGATGTTAAAAATTTGCCCGAGTGTGCAGGCACAACTTGGTCATTAAGAAATGTTGCCTGCCCGTTGGTCCATACACGATGGACGCCTGAAGCCGGCAATTCGGAATTAATAAATGTGGCGTTATCGCAAATGGCATCGCTGTCAAAAAGAACCAGATCAGCAAACTTGCCTAAGCCAATTTCACCACGATCGGTTAAACCATAATTACTCGCGCTTAACCCAGTCATTTTATGGATCGCTGTCGCAAGTGAAAAAATACCGTCTTCGCGAGCGTATTTGCCTAACACACGTGGAAAAGAACCCCATAAACGTGGATGTGGGTGAGGGTCACAAGGGAGGCCATCTGAACCAATCATGGTTTTATCAAAAGCGAGTATCATTGCTACGTCTTTTTCGTTCAGGCCATGGTACACAGCGCCCGCTGGTTGCAGCTTTTTAGCGGTATCAATTAATGATAACTGCCAAACATCAGCAATCTCTTGTAGTGAGCGCTCGGCCATTTCTGGATGTGGTTCTGACCACGTGATAAAAATTTCAAAATCACTTGTCACTTGTTTTAAATCTAATGTACTTGAACTAGCTGCATAAGGATAAGCATCACAACTACAACGAGAATGCGCTCCCTGAACTGAAAACCGTTCGATTAACTCAGGCGCGCGTCCCCAGTTATTTTTACCCGCACACTTGAGGTGAGAAATGATCACCTTAATTTCAAACAGCTTTTCCATCGCAAATGCTTCATCCATAGCGTCCAGCACTGCATCAAATTCGGTGCGCAAATGCGTTGTGTACAACGCATTATGTGCTTTTAGCACCGGCCCAAACGCTTGAACTTCATCAGTTGTGGCAAAATTCGCATTTTTATAGGCAAGCCCGGTACTTAACCCCAGCGCGCCAGCATTTAATGCACTTTCAAGCTGCTGACACATTTGGGTAATTTCGCTTTCAGTTGCCGCGCGTAATAAATCATCCATTACATTATTACGAAGTGTTGTGTGACCAACTAAAGCGGCTACATTGACATTCGAAGGTGCGCTTTGAATTGCTGTTATATAATCAGCCATATTGGCAAATTTAAACTCACTGGCTGCGCCAAGTAAGTTCATCGGATCGGGGGCGCATCCTTTAACAATTGCAGGGGCTGCACTGATCCCACAATTTCCTGTGATTACGGTAGTGACACCTTGACTGATTTTTGCAGCCATATTTGGATTGCGTAGTACTTCAAGGTCATCGTGCGTGTGAACATCAATAAACCCTGGAGCAAGGCATAGGCCTTTAGCATCAATAACTTCATTTGCTAATAATGACGTTAATTCGCCAATGGCAACAATACGATCAGCGTTTATAGCTACATCACAAGTACGCGCTTCGTTACCAAGGCCATCAAATACTTTAGCACCTTGAATTAATGTATCAACAGGTTGTGCGACAGTGTACTGCATAGTTAATCTCCTAACGGTGCGCGGTCCGGTCCTTGACGGTATTGATCAAGCTCATGCTTTATGCGGCGTAGTTTTTCGCGAGATTTCTTTTGCGTCAAAATAGCGACTTCACTTGCTAACACATCAACTGCCGCTAACATTGCGTATCGAGCGGTGCTTGGCGTAAAAATATAATCAGATTCGTTAGTTTTGATTGGCAAATGAATCGTGGCTAAATCAGCTAACTCACTTTGCGGGCAGATTGCGATAACCTTAGCGCCATACTCTTTTGCAATACGCGCAGTATCAATCAAGTCACGAGCACAACCAGTCAGAGATAGCATCACAACGACGTCGCTCACATCAACACTTGCCGCCGTCATACGCATCATCACAGGGTCACTGTAGGCATTACTTAAAATATCTAGTCTAAAAAGGCGGTTATGGCATTCCTGTGCAACGACGGAACTCCCACCACCAACACCAAAAATTAAGCTATGGCGGCTATTGGCAATATATTGGGCAGCTTGCTCGACATCGGCTTGTTTAATTAGCCCTGCGTTGATATCTAAAATATCGTGAATTGCTTTGTAAATAGCGGGGATATCTTCTCGCTGCGTAGTATTTTCATTTATAAAACGCTCGCCTACAGCTAAAGATTGCGCTAGTTGTAACTTCATATCACGTACATTGCTACAACCTAGTGCTTTTGCTAAGCGGGTAATCGATGCATGACTAACATTCGCTTTATCTGCTAAATCACTAATACTTGCAGAAGCTGCAAACTGCAGATCCGCCAAAATCAATTGAGCGACGGCTTGTTCTGATTGGCGCAAATGCCCTAAGCGCTCTTTTATTCTTGAAACTATATCCAATCGTCTATCTCCTAAAAATAAGTTTCGACCACATCAACTACGTTATAGCTATCATCAATCACATTGATGTAGCGCCACTTATCAAATGTTAAGCACGGATGTGAAGTAGCAAACGCGACAATATCGCCAACTCGAAGTGTACAATCGAGTGGTACTTTCATCATTGCGTGCTGGTCCATCATTTTCTCTATCTTCCAAGCGGGATCTGCTTTACTTACTTGCCCGATTTGATTGACCTGTAGTGAAGGAATTGGAAATCCCGCATCAAATGCAGCATCTCGCTTACCAAAACCAATAATCACGCGACCTGGTTCAGGTATTGATTGCACATACGCCCAAATTTCTAAGCATGAGGTAAGCTCAGTTTCTAAAGAGCATGCCAATTCATTTCGCGCTAAAATTTGCTGCTGTGCTTGCTCGTAAATACCTTGATCATGAGTGACATAACAGCCAGGACGAAGCACAGCGACCATGTTTTGAGTCAATTTGTCAGGGTGAAATGCCTCACACACTAAGTCATAGAAAGCTGACCCTCCCGCAGTAATCATCACTTGCTGTGTGTCAAATGCGTTATCAGCAATTAATTGCTTACACGTTGCGACTGCATATTCAAGGAACTGACTTACCGCATCTGTTTGCGATAGCACTCCCTCATAAACTTCGATGCCAGCCAATGCAAGCGATTGATAGTTAGCTATTTCTGCAACCAATGATGCCAGTTCTTTACTATCAACAACGCCACAGCGCCCTCCCGGTACACCAAGCTCAATCAGCACATGAATCGTATGCTTAGTGTTAGCAAAGTACTCGCCAAGCATGCGTATATTATCTAGGTTATCAACCAAGCAATAAAAGGTTATGTCGTTAGCAACAAGCAACTCATCTAATTGCTGGCAATTAGCACGGCCCACTAATTGATTTGCCATTAGCACTCGTTTTGCTCCACTCTTTACAGCGGCATGTGATTGGGCAACTGTTGCGACAGTTATTGCGTAAGCCCCTGCCGCTAGTTGTTTTTTAAAAATTGCAGGAGTCATCGTTGTTTTACCATGCGGTGCAAAAAGAACATGGCTTTTTTTTGTATAGTCAGCCATCCACTTAATATTATTTATTAAGCGTGATTCATACAGGCATAAACAAGGCAAACTGACATCTTGCTTAGCGACATTCCAACCTGATGAACATAGCTTTTGGTAATTACCAAGTCCTTTATTAGCTCTATTTACTGTTTCTAGGTTTGCGACACTAAATTTTTTCATTTTGAAAGCCTGCTTACAAATCAACCAGTTAATGGCCGTAGTTTAAAAATCAAACAAAAAATATAACGCTTTTAATGTAATTGTTATTGCAATTTTGTTAAATCTAATGTTAATTAATAACACAGACACAGTCAATACATGTTACAAATTAACAGAAAATAATAATTACCCTAAAATAAACAGGATGAGGAACGTTAAAATGAAATCTCAAACCCGTCGCCAACATAAACTGAGTCGCAGCATCACGGCTAATGCCGTTGCTGCTGTTATTTGCGGTTATACCAGCTTTAATGCGATTGCTGCAGATCAAAACTCTTTAACAAATGAAGAAATCGAAACTATTGAAGTTCGTGGTATTGCAGCCAGTAATAAGCAAGATATAAATAACAAACGCTTTAGTACTGGTGTAATGGATTCAATCACCGCTGAAGACATTGGTAAATTACCCGATGTAACGATCGCAGATACTTTACAACGCATTCCAGGTATTCAAATTCGTCGCTCGGCGGGGGAAGGTTCAACCATCAATGTTCGCGGTATGCCGCAAGTGACAACGCTGTTAAATGGCGAACAGTTTTTAAGTGCGGGTTCAATTACCACTTTACAACCTGACTTCACGGATGTGCCTGCAGCGCTACTTTCAGGTATTGACGTACTTAAATCACCTCAAGCAGATACGCTGGCAGGGGGTATATCGGGCACTTTAGATCTTAAAACACGCCGACCATTCGATTTAGAGCAAGGGACTACTTTCTCATTCACAGGAGAAGCTACACGCGGAAGTTTATCAGAAGAAACAGATCCCAAATTGGTTGCTTTTGCAGGTTATAACAACGATGACTTTGGGATTATTTTTACTGCTGCTTACGATGAAGGAACGCTTGCGAACTACCGAAACGGTACAATTTTGACATCAAGCGAAATTCAAAATGAAACAACTCGCGACTTTAACGGTGATGGTGATTTAAATGATAGCTTCTATAGTCAGCGCTTTTATGGTGTGATGCACCGTGAAACTGAACGTGAACGTTTAGGTTTAAACACTACGGTTCAATATCAAATTTCAGACGCTGTGACGTTTACCGGTGATATTTTCTACACCAACATGGATGATGCAGACAGAAAACAAGGCATGATGATCGATAATGCTCGCGGCGATATTTGGGCATATTCAGATAGCTTCATTCCACGCTTAGACAATGATCAAGGTGGTCAAATTTATACTGTAAATGATGCTACTTTTTTGGCTCGCCGTGTAAGTGCTTACTCAGAGAGCTTAACGAATGATCGCGAATCAACTAATGTCAGCATGTTATTCGAATATCAAGGTGATGGCCCTCTTTCTGGTGAGTTTCGCTATATTCACGGCAGTGCTGAACGAGGTCACACAGAGAACGTTGCTCACGGTTATTTAACCTCTGGTGCACAACATGGTTTGCTTAGAAATGATGGCACAGGTGCAACACCAGTAAACCCTAACGGTGTGGGTCCTGATTCGGTTGCAGTTGATTTTTCTCGTGGCGGTGAGTACATCACGCTTGGATTTGAAGAAGGCTTCGGCAGCGGCATCAATCAATATAACCTAGTATCTACATATTCAGAAAATAACTTTGAAGAAGAAGCAACACTCGATGTAGCGCGCATCGACGGTCGCTATGAATTTTCAACAGAGCACCTCACAAACGTTGATTTTGGTATTCGAGCATCAAAACGTGATGTTGAGCGAGAAACTTATATTCTAGTTGCCCCATTTACAACTGGCGACTTAAGCGCTGACGTTATGTGGAAAGACTCAGGTGCCTCATTAGGCGATACCAATGGTGATGGTGAAAATAGTGTAGCCGGTGGTGACTTAACTATTGGCAATACTAACTTCTTTAGTGATTTACCGGATGGTTGGGTACACCAAGTAAGTGACTTTGGCCCAGGAGGCTCTAATCAAGGCTTTTACTTGATTGATCCAAATGTAATGGATGACCCTATGGCTTTTCAAAATGCCATTTACCCTGGTAATAAACGTTTAGCGAATCCATCACGTACCTACCAAGTAAAAGAGCAAACACAATCAGCATACTTTAAGTTCAATTTTACGGGTGAACTTGGTGATATGAGCTACACCGCGAATCTTGGTGCACAATACATCAAAACTGAACTCGACATGTTACAAAACCAGCTAGGCTCAGCACGTCCGTGCTCACTATGTACTGCTAGCGAGAAAACAGGTGAAAAATGGTTAAATCGTGATTACTCAGATTTTTTACCATCAATGAACTTTAATTTAAATCTGACTGAAGATTTTATTTTACGTGCTGGTTACGGCAAAACAATGACAACGCTGGACATTGGTAAACTTGCTGGGGGTATAAGTGTGGGCCGTACTCGTGCTGGTGATGTTCTTGCCGCTGAACTTGGTGTGAGTCCTGATTTATTAGTTGCGGTTCAGGGTCGCCAAAATGGTAACCCTGACCTAGAGCCTTGGCGCGCTACAAACTATAACTTATCAGCTGAATGGTATTTTAATGAAAGTGGTTTATTAAGTCTCTCAGCATTCTTAATGGATATTGAGTCTTTTGTTGAAAATGGCACTGTGATGATGGGCTTACCTGATATTGATGGTGTAATTCGTCGTGAAGTACCTGTTACTACTGAAATTAATGGTGAAGGTGGTGAAATTAAAGGCTTCGAATTAACGTATCAACAAGCATTTGATTTCTTACCAGCGCCATTTGATGGTTTAGGTACATCACTTAACTTTACTTACGCACCAAGTGATAGCGCTAACGTTGATGTATATGGCAAGAGCTTACCAATCCAAGACAACTCAGAAAAATCAGCAAATGCTGTTCTGTGGTACGAAAAAGGCCCATTACAACTTCGTTTAGCAGCAAACTATCGTAGTGACCGTTTAGATAGTTTAAGTTCAGCGATGGGTGAAGGTGTAATACCATTTTGGACTAAAAGCACCTTGTACTACGACCTCTATGCTGGTTATGAGTTAGCTGAAGATACCAGTATTTATACATCTGTCAGTAATTTAACCGAAGAAAAAGAAGATATTTACGCACAGTGGTCAGATAATGTGATCACTCAAAATATCTTTGAGCGTCGTATTACACTAGGTATTCGTACACGCTTCTAAGGTTGCTCTAATTTGGCTCACTTCTGCCCAAGTGATAAAAGGCCTACTTGGCCTTTTTAAAGAACAACGCACCTCGTTGTTTAGCCAAATACTAAAACCAGCATAGCCTCCCCTTGTAGCTATGCTGGTTTTCTCGTTGTTACTATCTGAATATGTTAATATTATAAGCCTTCCCCAAACAGCCTAGGCTTTGTTATGACATCGCGTATTCTCAAATCGATTTTTTACTCATCTTTTCTATTAGGCTCTGCTGTATTTTTGCAAGGCTGCCAAGAACAACCTCAATCTGATCATATTGCCGTCACTGGCGGACTCATCCAAGGGCAAAAAGAAGGGCGTTTTATTGCCTATAAAGGCATTCCGTATGCAGCAGCTCCGGTAGGAGAGTTACGCTGGCGAGCACCGCAACCTGTGCCTAAGTGGCAAGATGTGAAAGTACTTAACGATTACGCGCCTGACTGCATGCAAAAGCCGTTTGCAGCCGACGCTGCACCGCTTACAACAACCCCTTCGGAAGATTGCCTTTATTTAAATGTGTTTAAACCCACTAAACACAGCGATGCTCCTTATCCCGTTGTGGTATGGATACACGGGGGTGGCTTTGTAAATGGTGGCGCATCACCCGCTGTTTACTCGGGTGAAAGCTTTGCTAAACAAGGGGTTATTTTTGTTAGCTTTAATTATCGTCTAGGCCGATTTGGCTTTTTTGCGCACCCTGCTCTTAGTCGTTTTGAGAACGATGCACTGGGCAATTACGCTTTGATGGATCAAATTGCGGCCCTTGAATGGGTGAAACAAAATATCGCTCAATTTGGTGGTGATGCTGCAAAAGTGACACTAATGGGTGAATCTGCAGGGGGCGCATCGGTACATGCGATGATGCAAACCCCTGCTGCTAATGGCTTATTCCAGCAAGCGATTATTATGTCAGCGGGCGGACGAGAACTATTTAAGCAGTTGCCACTTAATAGTGATGATGACACCGTGTTAAGCGCCGAAAAAATTGGCGAAAACTTTGCCAAACAACACACCATTTTAGGCAGTGATGAAAATGCCCTTGCTGCACTACGTGAGTTATCTGCCGAAGACGTGGTTGATAACCTAAATTTGAGCACATTAAATCGACAAAATAATGATGAGTCTACTTACGTTGGCGGGCCAATTATTGATGGCACTATCATCAATTCGGCGACTGAAGCGCGCTTGAGTAAAGGCACATTTAGCCATGTTGCGACCATGGTTGGCACAACAGATATGGATTTAGGCTTTGCTAATTTTGCTTCTAAAGAGGCGCTATTCGCAAGTTTTGCCCCGCACAGTACACAAGCAAAAATGACTTACGATGCAAGCGGCGAAACGCCATTGCCTTTACTCAATTACCAAGTTGGTCAAGATGCTTTAATGCAAGAGCCTGCAAGGTTCGTTGCAAAACGTGTGACAGATATGGGTAACGATGCCTTTTTGTATCGTTTTGGTTATGTGGCGCAAACCTTAGATAAACCAGGCGCAGAGCACGCCAGCGAAATTCCATACTTTTTTAATACTGTGGCAGCAAAATATGGTCATGTCACCACTGAGCAAGATAAGCAAGCCGCTAAAATAATGCACCGTTATGTGACAAACTTTATTAAATTAGGCACACCAAATGGCCCCGGCTTACCAACTTGGCAAGCATATAAAAATGATGAATCTTTTATACTGCAAATGAGTAAATCAGGGACTGCAGAGTTTTTACCGGACCCCTTACAAGCTCGGTTAAACATCACTGCAACAAAAGCTGAAAAGTAATAATTAAATAAGGCGCTTAATTTAAGCGCCTTATTTTTATCCTTGCTGCTGAACATACTCAAGCGCTGTCATCTTGTGGTATGTCACATTAGGATGAAATACGTGAGTAGGATCTGGGTCAACCACTTCAATTGGCGTGCCTTGGCTGCGTGCAATATCGAGTGCCATTTGCGTTATATTGACGCTAAATGAGGTGCCAATAAAGACGATTTTATCGGCATCAAACATGCGCTGTTGCGCCTCAGAGATTCGATAAAGCTCAGTGTAGTATTCATCAAATAACAACACGTAAGGCTTAAAGGATTCATTAAGCTTGGGGCATTCATTATTAATATTGAACACCTCAAGCAAGGAGTGGTGCAGGTTGTCTTCGTTGACTTTATCCCACGGCGCGTTAAAAGCCATCACATCGTCACCTTGATGGTGAAACAGTGTCATTTGATCTAAGCGACCATGAATAGCAATAAAATCGGTGTTACCTGCTTTGCCATCAAGACCATCGATATTTTGCGTAATGAGATTTTTATCACTCAACCAATGATGTACCTCATTGGGACCGTGATGGCGATAGGTTGCAAAACGATGATAATACCAAGCTAAAAATTCGCGGGGGTTGTTTTCGTACATAGCACGCGTTGCCATTTCCATCGGCGTATAATTTTTGCTACCAATGGTCCAAAAGCCATCTTCGCCACGAAAAGTCGGTATACCGCTAGCGGCACTCACACCCGCACCAGTAATATAGAGTGTATTCATAGAGATAACTTTACCTTGTAAGCAAGTGCATCGGCTGTCACTTGTTGATTATTATCCATACCACCAAGACGATACAAACTTCCTTGGTGCTCTAATAAACCTCGATGATCCATGCTCGCGGTATCGGCTTTTGGCATCACTTGCCACGTGTTTTTATCAACATCAAAGCGCCAAACATGATTACTCGCTGGCGCTGGTTTGCCATCGTATCCCATGCCATTGTAGTTATATGGGTTATCAGAGCCGCCCATCATATAAATGTCGCCATTAAAACTGGTTGCTGCCATACGGTAATGGGCAACACCTGTAGGATGCGGTACCGTACGCCAATCTATCTTTAATGGGTTATCAGCATCAATCGTACCTTTTAAACACTGTGCAACCGCAGCGAAAGAACGGCGTTTATCAGCATTCGCCTGTGTTTTAACGCCATCACACACCAATATAGTGTTTCCACTAATTGCCGCCGCTTGGCCAAACACCGGTTGACCTAAAAATGGCGAAGCCTGTTGCCAAGTATCTGTATGCGTATCATAAACTTGTACAAGGTTAACATTGCCATCGTTATGCCAACCACTGACTAAATAGATATAACGCTGCTGATACGAGAGCGCCACACTGTCATCCACCGGCACAGGCATATTGGCCAGTTGCGTATATGAATTAGAGAGCACATCATAGCGATATACATCGGGTGTAGAGATTTCTTGATGATCAGCGCTAACGGTATACCCACCAAATACATAGGCATGCTGACCCACACCCACAGCGGTACTCGCTAGACGACCAGTAAGGGGCAATGTACTTGGCACGGCTTTAGCCGCTTGCCACGCGTTATCGCCCACTTTAAGGACCCACACTTTATTGTGAACATCGGTATGTGCTTTGCCTGAGCTCAAGCCCATAAAACTTAAAAAGTAGGCTTGTTCATCAATAACAACTTTGGCAACAGCATTGTTCGCGACGGCTTCTGGTAAAGCAGGTATGGTTGCAAGTGCAATAGAAAATAACAGGCTCATAAATTAAATAGGTAACTTAACACATCGCTAAAGAATACCATTTTATGAGCCTGAAGAAAGACTCGCTATTAGTAAGCAATACTAATACGTTGATTTAAATGAGCCGCCGACTGTGCTTCATCAAGCATTGCTTTAGCATAATCAGTAACTGATATTTTGCTTTCGCCGTTTGCATCAGTAAAGAAGCTGTCGCCACCGACACGGTACGGGCCTTCTGACTCACCAGGGTAGATTACCGCTGCTGGTGATACAAAAGTCCAAGCTGTATCTGCTGTTGATGCTCTAAATACATCAAGTGCTTCACCTTGAGCTATGGCTTCTGCTTTGTATTCAGCAGGAAAATCTGGGCTTGATACCAGTGTTACACCGGGTGCGACTTCTAAGCTACCTGCACCGCCCACCCATAGAATGCGTGTGTTAGTACCTGCAAGTGCGTTTAGTAATTGTTTTGCTGTATTTTCCACAATTTCATGGTTACCTAAAGCACGACCACCAATTGCAGCAATAACAACATCACTACCTGCAGCTGCAGTTGCGATATCGTCTTTTGTTAAATCAAATTCAGTCACAGTAACGTTATCTTGGGTTATTTTACTTGCGTCTCTAACTAATGCATTTACTTGATGACCACGTGCGATTGCTTCTGAAGTAATGTGGCTGCCAATCCAACCTGTTGCGCCAATAACTGCTAATTTCATGAGGAATTCTCCGTTGTTTGTTTCAATGATTGCAGTTTACTTGTTCACTAATTGCTGACAAATACACTATATAGATACAAATTGTTTCACTTGAAGATACCAATGGATAAACTCAAATCAATTACTAGCTTTGTCGAGGTTGCCCGTACCGGCAGCTTTACTCAGGCTGCAGAGCATTTAGGTTTAACCCGATTACAAGTTTCTAGACATATTCAAGATATAGAAAAGTGGCTAAATTTAAGGTTGTTTCATCGCACAACACGCAAAGTGAGTTTAACAATTCAAGGCGAAGAAGCCCTTAGCTATTGCCAGCAAATATTAAATCAAGTATCTGATTTACAAAGCCGAGCACACAGCCATAACAATGAATTGGTAGGTACTATTCGCGTTGCCTCACCAATTGGGCTTGGCCAACATAAACTGTTTGATGCCATTGAAGTGTTTACCAAGCGCCATCCACAGACGCGCTTTGAACTGTTACTTTCTGATAGTTTATCGCAGCTGGTTGATGACCGCGTTGATATCGCTTTGCGCTACATCCACCAGCCCGATGAAGGTCTTATTGCCCGTAAGCTAATGTATATCGCAACCGCCGTATGTGCTTCTAACGATTATTTAGCTGCGAACCCACCGATTAATGAGCCGAGTGACTTATCTGTTCACAATTGCCTTGTTCATAACAAACACACTATTTGGCAATTTCAACACGACGACAACACACAAAAAGTAACGGTTAAGGGCAACATTGTTGCCAACGATATGGGGGTGCTTTTAAAAGCAGCAAAACAAGGAATCGGGGTAGCTCACCTACCATGTGATCTCGCCAATGACTATTTGGCATCAGGTGAGCTTGTAAAAGTACTGCCAGAGCACACTACTATGGGCTCTCACTTATGGGCGGTGTATTTATCACGAAACTTCCAACAAAATGTGGTCAGAGCGTTCATCGACTTTTTAGCAGAGCACTGGAAACACGATATCTTATAATCTAAACCTGCTGCAAATACGTATAGGCTATAAAAAGGAGCCGAAATGCAGCACTTAGATCATGAAATATCACGCATCATAGAGATGGCGTGGGAAGACAGAACCCCGTTTGAAGCAATAAACCAACAATTTGGTTTAAACGAAAAAAACGTTATCGCGCTAATGCGTGAGCAATTAACAGGCTCGAGTTTTAAACTTTGGCGAAAACGCGCAGCGGGTAGGCAAACCAAACACTTAAAACTACGCCATCCAGATATATCCCGTGGTTATTGTAAAACCCAATATAAACATAGATAGTTTACACGGCTTAAAACCTGGTATTACATAGATTAGTGATTCAGTTGGTTAGCAAATTGCCCTACTGCATCAACCACTTGCTGGGCACCGTGTTGTATGTCTTCCATCACTTGACCAGACTCATTTGATAAAGACACACCTTGCTCGGCTTTCACCTTGCCTTGTTCAATAACCTTTACCGTATTTTGTGTAAGTGACTGATTGTTATTTACTACTTCAACAATTTCTTCGGTGGCTTTTGAGGTTCTTGACGCAAGCTGCCTGACTTCATCAGCCACCACCGCAAAGCCTCGGCCTTGCTCACCTGCACGAGCAGCCTCAATTGCTGCGTTTAGCGCCAGTAAGTTCGTTTGCTCCGCAATACTACTAATACTTTGCACAATGGCTGCAATTTGTTGTGACTGTTTATCGAGGGCTGAAATCTCTTGAGCTGCTTGCTCCATCTGCTGGGCTAATTCATTCATCACTGTCATGGTGTTTTGTAACACCTCAGCCCCTTGTTGAGCGAGTCTATCAGTCTCAGTTGATGTGCCATACGCAATTTCAGCCGCATGTGAAATAGCATGCTCACGATTAACTTGCTCAGTGATCACAGTGGCAAACTTCATCACTTTGTAAAGCTCACCAAAATCATTTGAAATGGGGTTGTATGAAGCTTCAAGCCACACTTCATTGCCATGACGGTCAACACGTTTAAAGCGATCAACAACAAACTCACCACGTCTCAAGCGCTGCCAAAACTTCTCATACTCAGCTGACTCAGCAAGTTCAGGCTCACAAAACATACTATGGTGCTTTCCAACTATCTCCTCTCTCTTATAACCCATGCTCTCTAAAAACGCTTCATTTGCGTTAATAACCTTACCCTCAAGATCAAACTCAATAACCGCCATCGAGCGATAGATGGCATTTATAGTGTCGCGCTGTTCACGAGAAGTAGAAATAGCATCGGTAAGCACAGTGCCGTAAATAGCAAAGTAATTAAGCTCACCTTGCTCTGTGTGTACCGGGTGAGCAATTAATCGTAGCCACTCAAGCTTGCCGTCATAGCGAGTTATTTGTAAGTGCCCTACTCCATGCTGTTGATTTTCAATGGCGTTTTTTAGCTCTACAAACTGGTCAGTATTTCGAGATTGTTCAGTAATAATATCTTGGAAGGGCGAGTCAATTAGCTGATTGTGAGAGTAGCCTAATTCATCTAAAAAGTTCTGGTTAATATAGGCCATTGTGCCATCAGCACGCAACCTAAGCACCAACATCTCTTCATCAATACCTGAAGTGAGATCTTTTAGCGGATAAAGCTCAGCTTTTAACGCATCAATTTCAGCCTGTAAGGATTTATTAAACCACATAAAAACGCCCTGATTTTTTATTAACGTGTTGTTGTTCATAAAATTGTAGAACAATTAACGCAGGGCGCTACTTTAAAATAAGCAAAAAGAATTAAGAAAATTAATTTAACTAAGAAGCTTGAGAGGTCAATTTAACGTATTTCTCTGCCAGCTCATCTAAAGTTTCACGATGATTTGGATCTGGCTTAATGCAATCAATAGGACACACACTCACACAAGTAGGGTTATCGTAATGCCCAACACACTCAGTGCATTTATTTGGGTCTATTTGATATATCTTCGCGCCCATATAAATAGCCTCATTCGGGCACTCAGGATCACACATATCACAGTTAATACATTTGTTATTGATGAGTAATGCCATGACACACCTTTAAGCACGATGATGGAGTATTGCCTTTAAAAGCTAATCTAGATTTCAAAAAGCAGCGAAAATTGCAGCCGTGTAATATAGATTGCTGCGAATGAAGTTTCTTTGATCTTGATCAAATTTAAAAGTAGTTAAGATTCTCCGAGGGCGGTATTACTGAATTACCGGAATCATTGAACATTTTCCAAACCAAGTTATTCAAGATGGTGTCTTTATGTGAAGAGCAAGCCCTGATAAATCCTAGTATGGGATTTCAAGGCTTATCTATGATGACCTAACTAAACTTTACTTTTTTAAAGGCAACATACGTTTTAAAGTGTCATCAGCCAAAATGTAATGATGGAATAATGCAGCAGCGGCATGCAAGCCTATTAAGTAATAACCTACTTCACCCACAGTCTCGTGTATTTCTTTGATAGTTTTAGCAAGGTCTTTATTTTCACTTGCTAATGGAGGTAGCTCTAAGCCAAAAAATGGCACTGGTTTACCAGCCATACTCAATATCAGCCAACCTGCTATTGGCATTGCAATCATGAAGACATAGAGCGCTAGGTGCACAAGTTTGGCTAATGTATTTTGCCACTTTGCAGGCTCAGGTTTTATTGCAGGCGTTGAGCCTGCCAGCACACGCACCACTAACCTTACAACTACTAGAGCTAAAACAGATAAACCCAACATAAAATGCCACATTTTAAAAGCATCGCGTGTTTCCGTGCCTTTATCAAATAACTCTCGCAATTCAATACTGCCAAAAACAGTGACGATTAGAATAAACATAAGCCAGTGCAATAATATCGAGAACGAACTGTAATGAGTCGTTGTATTTTTAATCTTCATAGTGCCCCTTTCGTAAAACGCGTTGAGATAAGTGCTAAATTTATACGTAATATAGACTCACAATTACGCTATCCTTTGAGCGCTCTTGCTGTAATGATCTAAAACAAAAAATGAGCTATCTTAAATTATCTTGTTTACTTATTAGCGAAACTTTACTGTACTTGTTTAAACTTAAAATAAACTTAAGTCATTTAATTATATAAGCTTACTACTCTTTATAGCCCTCAAGATCCACCTTACATTATCGCAAGCAATACCCAGTTTATTGCCCCCAACTGAAATGCATATTTACGAACAACTCTCACCATCTACTTCTATTTGAGTTCGTAGACTTTGAAATAAAACTTTCTGAACATTACAGTGAAAATTAAAATCCGATTTTTTTCGATTGCAACAATCTTTTTATTCCATTTTAAAGATTAAAAATAATAAGCAATACTAAACTCATCAAATTATGAGAGTTAGGGTATTCAAAATGATTAAGACAGTTACTTTTGCAATGATGCACTTCGCAATCGCTTTTACAGTGACTTACTTTTTAACAGGTAGTTTTTTAATTGGTGGCTTGGTCGCTATTGTTGAGCCAGCTGTGAACACTGTTGCGTTTTACTTCCACGAAAAAGTGTGGCGTAAAGTTGAGAGTCAGAATAACTTTAAACAAGATTCAGATGGGATAATGTTTGCATAAGAATTAACTAGATTGAATTGGCTCACAAACCAACGAATATCCCCACCTTACACCTCGGACTGTAAATTAAGCTTTGCCACTAGAGCCGGTGGCAGAGATTCAGAGCAAAAAAGCTAAAGCTGTTTTTTAATTATTAGCCGAAATTAACGAGCCCTTTTAATTTAGAGCTAATACTCAAATTAGGCTTGCAATTATCAGCTTTCAACTTACACTTGTGCGCCAAGTGAGCGTACACTTGTAAGCTAAAGGCGAAAAATGAGAGCGTTATTAAATTCATTATCAAAACATTTACTGCATCATCAATCATGGGCAGGATACTGGGAGCCGGTGGTTCAGTGCTTTAAACCAGGCTGGCGCGAAGGCTATTTTCGTGCACAAGTAAAGCATGTACAGGTGTTTGCTGAACAAAGCGTTGAGTTGATAATTGAGCCAGAAAAAGCATGGCCAGTTCATCAAGCAGGCCAGCACATTACGTTAACAATCCAAACAAATGGACGATTGCTTACGCGCGTGTTTACCATCGCAAGCGAACCACAATTGGCAAGACAGCAGCGACAAATTCGTTTATTGATCCGCAGCCAAGAATTCGGCGCATTTACATCAAAACTAACAAATTTGAGGCCAGGGCAATGGCTTAATATTTCTGAGCCTAAAGGCCAGTTTGTTATGCCAAATACCGCGCGTTCTTTAATCATGCTTGCCGGTGGCTCAGGCATTACGCCATTTATAGCCATGCTTAAATCTTTACCTGCAGATAGCAAACACACTATAACCCTGCTTTATTATGCAAAGCCGAACAGCCACTGGCTTAAAGATGAACTTGAGCAACTAAAGCAATCACTGAGCAATTTTGATTATCACTTACTAGAGCGCAACAAAGATGGCGATGCGACGACATGGCTGACAACAAATGCGCATAAACACTGGTTAGTGTGCGGCCCAGTTGCTTTGTATAAGCAAGCAGCCGCTTTAGCTAAGCAATTAAATACGCCTATAGACAGTGAGCATTTCAGTGCAGTCCCTGCTGTTTTAGCAACCTCTGATAAGCACGAACTAACACTCACTCATCAGGGCAAAACATTCACTATTGATAACCAACAAACCTTACTGACTCATTTACAAGCGAATAAGCAACCGGTGTCAGTTGGCTGTGGTATGGGAATTTGCCATCAATGCCAATGCGTTAAAAAGCAAGGCATCGTACGTGATATTCGTACCGGTGAGCTCTCTGATAGCTCAGAGCAATTAATTCAACTTTGCATATCGCAACCTGTCAGTGACGTGGAATTATCAGCATGAACAAAACAAAAACAGTCAATTTTGAAAAATTAGCAGCTCAACTCGATAGCGTTAAAACAGATGTAAAATCAAAACTCGGTGAGCAAGATGCAAAATACATTCGCCGCGTTATTGTTTGCCAGCGAGTGTTTGAATGGAGTGGCCGAGTTTTACTAATGCTAGGCTTTATTCAGCCTGTTTTATGGCTCGTGGGTGTGCTTAGTTTAGCCACAGCAAAAATCCTCGATAACATGGAAATTGGCCACAATGTGATGCATGGCCAATACGACTGGATGAATGATAAATACATAAATTCAAAGTCTTACGAGTGGGATATAGCGTGCGATGGGGCTAGCTGGAACCGTGTTCACAACTACGAGCACCACACCTATACCAATATTATTGGTAAAGATCGCGACTTCGGTTATGGATTACTTCGCTTATCGAATGACTTTCGTTGGCGGGTGAAAAACCTGTGGCAATTTGTTACTTACCTATTACTCAGTGTGCTGTTCCAATGGGGAGTGTCATACCATGAAATGGCAGCCGAGCGGGTGTTTTTTGGCAAGAAAAAAGATGACCGCGATTACACGGTATCGCACAGCGAACTGAAAAAGCGCTTTTTTAGTAAAGGTGCGCGCCAGCTAGTGAAAGACTACCTGCTCTTTCCACTCCTTGCTGGGCCTTTATTTTTGTGGGTTTTGGCGGGTAACCTAGCGGCTAATTTATTACGTAACCTATGGACCTCAACCATTATATTTTGCGGGCATTTTACCGGTGAAGTTGAAACATTTAACCAGCAAGACTGCGAAAATGAATCACAAGGCCAGTGGTATTACCGCCAAGCGTTGGGGTCATCAAATATCAAAGGGGGTAACCTGTTTCATGTAATGACTGGGCACTTGAGCTATCAAATAGAGCATCACTTATTCCCAGATTTACCCGCAAAACGTTACCGCGAAATTGCCCCTAAGGTGCAAGCTATCTTTAAAGAGCACGGTATTCACTACAATACCGGCGGCTTCTTTCGCCAGTACTTTTCTGTAGTAAAGCGAATTGTGCGCTACTCTTTTCCGTAATTGATAAACGCCAGTGCATAGCGCTGGCTTTTTTATAAATAATTTTATGGCAAGGAATTAGCTTCGAGAATCAGTTCGTTAATTTCTAACTGTAATTCATCATCTGCTGTTTGTTCCGCGAAAGTTAAAGCTGTATTGGCAAAGTTTAGCGCTTGGGCCTTATCAGCTTTCTCTAGGTAATTCTCTGCAATCGCAAAATTAATCGACGCCAAATAATCCTCTAGTTCGAGTAACATTGCTAACTCTAGCGCTTTGAAATAATAGCTAAGTGCAACCTCTGGCTTTTGATGGGTAAAGTCAGCAAGCGTTTCCCATTGAAACGGATGATCAAGCGGTGTGCCTGCAAACTTGTCGCATATTTCTTTTATTTTATTGTACGCCGCCCACTCTTGTTGTTTATTTGGAGCATTAACAATATCAAGCGCAAGTTGATGAATCGCCTCATAATGAGGTGGCTTTTTAATTGATTCAACCTCTCCAAATTGTGCCTTATGCATTCCCTGCTCTCTCTAAACTAATTAAATCTCATTCGATTCAGACCAAACCCGTAACTCATCGAGAATATGCAGTGCTGAGCGGCCAAAATCAGTAAGTTCATAGGTCACTGCTATCGGGCGCGTGCTAATAACATGACGGGTGATCATCGCTCTACTTTCAAGCTCTTTTAGACGTTGGTCTATCATCTTTTTGCTTGCACCACCCAGCATGCGCGTTAAATCATTAAAACGCACAGGGCCATCTTTTAAATGATAGATAATAGAGCCCGTCCATTTACCGCCAATCAAACGCATGCCTTTTTCAATAGCACACGGCTCCATGCAAGCATTTAAAACTTTTTTTCTACCCTTACTATCTGTTTCTACTGAACTTTCCAAAACATCCTCACATTTTTCAGACTAGTTACAAAAAGGTGACTGGTTGATTAAATAATCTAGGTTACTATTATATACCACAGAATGTATTTTGAACACGATAAAGTAATTAGCAAACGGATACTCAACTATGAAAAACGTATTAATTCTTAACGCACATCACTATTACCCTTTTTCTGAAGGTAAGTTAAATGCTGCTTTAATCGAAAAAGCCGACGCTTTTTTTCAAGCAAAAGGCTATCAAACTCGTGTGGTTAACACACAAGACGAAATTGATGTAGAAACTGAACTTGAGAACCATCAATGAGCAGATATCGTCTTTTTGCAATCACCAATTAATTGGATGGGCATGACTTGGTCATTCAAAAAATACATGGATGAAGTGTACACAGCGGGCATGGGTGGAGCACTTTGCCATGGTGATGGTCGCCATCAAGACAATCCAAAAGCCAATTACGGTAAAGGCGGCACCTTGACTAACACTCAATACATGATGTCGCTGACATTGAATGCACCTACAGAATCATTTGCAGATGCCGCTGACTTTTTTGAGGGTAAAAGTGTTGATGATCTTGTTTTCCCAATGCATATGAACTTTAAATTTTTCGGTATGCAAGGGTTACCTACTTTCGCCTGTTTTGACGTGATGAAAAATGCAGACATCGACAGCGACTTTGCGCGCTTTGAAAAACACTTAAACGATAACTTTTAAGGAACACTCATGAGTAACGAATCTGTTTATAGCAATAAACTCCATCCGGGCAGTGCATTTCCTAGTATTAGTGCTGCACTTTTGAATGGTGAAAAGACTGTTCTTGGTCAACCTCAACACGGTTCAAGCTGGCAGCTTGTTGTTGTTTATCGTGGTAAGCATTGCCCTTTATGTACTCGCTATTTAAACAGCCTCGAGCAGTACAAAGCTGCGCTATTAGAAACGGGTGTTGATGTAATTGCTGTTTCAGGCGATAGCAAAGAGCATTTAGAGCAGTTATCTGTGTCATTTCCACTTGCTTACGGTTTGACTACAGAGCAAATGCAAACATTAGGTACTTACATATCTGATCCCCGTTCACCGCAAGAAACAGATCACCCTTTCGCAGAGCCTGCACTGTTTGTAGTTAACGAGCAAGGTAATGTACATGTGGTTGATTATTCTAATAACCCATTTGTAAGACCTGATTTAGCAACCTTGGTAAGTGGGCTTAACTGGATACGCGATCCAAAAAATAACTACCCAATTCGCGGTATGCATAAGTAGAGAGTAGCCATGAGCAAATTTACAACTTTGCTGATAGGCTTGGTGAGCATAATGATGTGCTCACCACATGCCTTTTCAGCACAACTCCCCCATGCACATATTGCTTCACCTAATCACTATGAAGTATTGCTAGATAACAGTGAAGTACTTGTTTTGCGAATGACTTTAGCACCAGGTGAGCAAGATAATTGGCATAAGCATAATGCTGAAACTGTCTACTTTGAAACAGGTGGTAAGGCAACCATCAGTACAAAAGAGTCACAAACAACACTCGAGATCCCCAATGGCTATGTGATGTGGCATGACGCATGGACTCATCAAGTCAAAAATGAAGGTGAAACCACCATCACTGCAATTATTGTTGAGAGCAAATAGGTAGGAGCAATTATGGCATTAGAAAACCACCCAATGTGGCGCTTACCTAAGCATCACCTAGATTTAAAAAGTTCACATGACCATGTTCATTGGGTTGAATTATTTTATGACCTTATCCATGTGGTAATCATTTTTTTGCTAGGTAATTTTTTAAGCGACCACTTACATTTAAGTGGTTTTCTTACTTTTGCAGGTTTGTTCATCACCGTATGGTTCGCGTGGGCTGACTCCAGCGTTTTTAACTCACTCTATGTCAGTACCGATGTAAAACATCGGCTGATGATGGCCTGCCAAATTGTCACCGCCATGGTTATGGCAGCCTCGATCCCTCATGTACTTGACAAAGGCTGGACATATTTTGCATTGGCCTATGCCGCAAACCGACTTATTACAGCGTATTTATTTCATCGCACCAATCAACTGGGGGTCGAATCAACTAAATTAGCACGCAGTGTGAGCCGTAACTACTTTGCTCTTGCCATTATCTTTGCTACCACAGCTTTTATGCCTGCACCCTATCGTTATTGGGTATTTGGCACTGCGATTGCCGCTATCCAAGTTTTGTATATGGCTCCAAAAATTGGTGTACTTGAAAATAAACGTTTTTTACCACGCCTTGGGCATATGTCTGAGCGCTTTGCCCTTTTACTGCTCATTGTCGTAGGCGAAGGTTTCTTTAAATTAGTGATTACTTTATCAGAAAAAGGAATTTATAAAGTCGACCCCTCTGTACTAGCTAACTTTATGTTTGGCGGTATTGCAGTATTTGTGCAATGCTGGATTTACTTTGACTTTGTTGGCAATGGTAAACCTAAGAATCAGCATAAATGGACACTCGTAAGTTGGTGGTTAGCACACCTATTTTTAATGTTATGTGCCGTTATGGTCGGCGTTGCGCTCGCCGGCGAAGTGAAAGCTGGGTTTTGGCAACCTTACCCACTTAAATATGGTGTCATTGGCTGTGTAGGGTTAGCAGGCTACTTATTGAGTTTATTGTGGATCCAGTTAATGATCGAACACCGTGTAGCCCATCGTTTTGCAACAGCTAAAGTAAGAATGTTTGGCGTTATACTCGCTTTAGTTACCATTCCCATTTTACCCCATGTGCCTTCGCTCATTGGCAACTTACTTTGGGGCACAGCACTGATTTCACAAATTGCCTACCCAGTCACTCGCGCATACTTTACCCTTTCAAAAGAAGAAGCTAATTCATAACGATTAAAACACCTTTGCAAAAACGACAAAGGTGTTTTGTTATCCCTGCTGTTTTTCGCAAAGACTTTCCTAGCAATAATATCGCCATTCAATCGCCCCTCTTTAGGGGTTGAAACAGGCGTCAACGGACTCATCTCAGAACTAAAGGCAATGAGAAATGCCGGTGTGAATCACATTGGCCTGCACTTTAGGCGTAACGAATTACCCATAGAATGGGCATTAAAGCACATCGGCGAACATGTTTTGCCCAAGTTCCATAATTAAGGAGTTATGATGTCACGATCAATTATGCCAAAACTGGGTTTTGGTACATTTAGATTACAAGACGAAGTTGCATATCAAAGTGTGCTAACAGCTATTGAAGAGGGCTTTAGACACATCGACACCGCGCAAATATACGGTAATGAAGAAGCTGTTGGCCGAGCGATTAAAGACAGTGGTGTTGCACGTGGTGAGTTATTTATTACCACCAAAGTATGGAATGATAAGTTAAATAAAACGAACTTTATTAACAGCGTAAAAGAGAGCCTGACTAAACTACAACTAGATTACGTCGACTTACTGCTTATTCATTGGCCAAGCCCTGCCAATGGCGAAAGCATGGATGAGTATTTAACCGAGTTACAATCAGCAAAAGAGCTTGGTTTGACTAAAGAAATTGGTGTTTCAAACTTTACCATTGCACAAATGGAAGAAGCCTTAAGTATTTTGCCAAAAGGCGCGTTATTTACCAATCAAGTAGAAGTACATCCCTACCTAACCAACCAAAAGGTACGTGATTTTTGTACGCAAAACGACATTCTCGTTACCGGCTATATGCCATTTGCGGTAGGTAAAGTACTTAAAGATCCAACCATTAAAGCGATTGCAAACAAACACCAAGTAAGCACTGCTGAAGTGGTCATTGCTTGGGAATTAGCGCATGACATGGTGACGATACCGTCATCGACCAAACGCGAAAATATGGCTACCAACTTAAAAGCCCTTTCGCTTAGCTTAAGCCAAGACGAGATTAATCAAATTGATGCCCTTAGCTGCGGCGACAGGCAAGCAAACCCGGATTTTGCTCCTGACTGGGATCATGATGAAGTAAAAACAACTCACGCTTGGCAATTTCAAGGTGCTGATAAAGCGCTCGCTTTGGAATTAAAAGCTGTACCAGCACTTAAAGCAGGGCAAATTTTAGTCCGTAACCTTGCGATTGGTATCAATCCAGTTGATTGGAAGTTTATTCAAGCTGATCCTATTAATTGGCCAGATAAACACACACCTGGCGTAGACGGTGCTGGGGTTGTTGAGCAGGTAGGCGATGGCGTAGATACCAAACTAATAGGTAAAACAGTCGCTTATCATCATAGCTTAAGTGAAAACGGCAGCTTTGCTAAGCACTCGGTTCTTGATGCTGAACGTGTTATGCAATTACCAAAAGAGTTAGCTGCTAATGTTGCTGCTGCATTGCCTTGCCCACTGCTTACTGCGTGGCAAGCCTTTAGCAAAATACCACTACGCAAAGGCGAAAAAGTATTAGTTACCGGCATGGGAGCTGTTAATAAACTGCTGACGCAAATGCTGAACCACAGTGGCTTTGAAGTTCATGCATTATCAAAAAGCTTAACGGCAGAGCAAGCAGAAAAGCTTGGCGTTAAGTTAGTATTACGCGACGCGCCTTCTGAGGGTGGCTACTTTGCACTCTTTGATGCTAATGGCCCTGAAGAAGCTAAAAAGTTAGTGCCACTTATATGGACTCCTCCTATTGCACAATACCCTTCGTTAATTTTGTCAGACTGCGTGCTTATATGCGGGCTCATAAT
>NZ_JABVXF010000059.1 GCF_013349995.1 Pseudoalteromonas sp. 0303 | reverse complement strand
CACTTAATTTTGAGAAAAGTTTATTTTTTCAAAACTCAGTCTTACTTGACTCAACCAACTCGTCGTTTTGCTTTTTTATAAGCAGTCCGCCGTGTCGGTGGATGCGCATTATAGGGATGCAGCGAATTAACGCAAGCACTTTTTTGAGAAAACTTTAAAAAAACTGCCTTTTGTATCCTTTTTAGTCTAAACACCACAAAAGAGAAACTTTATTAACGCTTCAGTAACTTTTTGACCGTATTTAAGGCCATAAAAATACAGTACTCTAAAAACAAAAAAGCCCAGCAATGTAGCTGGGCTTTTAAAAATTCGCGTTTTTAGGTGTTAAGCAATGCCGTATTGATCACGGTATGCTTTTACTGCAGCTAAATGCTCATCCATTGTACCTTTGGCTTCTAGGTAACTAATTAAGTCAGCTAGTTTTACAATCGAGATAACTTTAGTGCCAAAGTCGCGCTCTACTTCTTGAATAGCAGATAACTCAGCTTTACCTTTCTCTTGTCGGTCAAGTGCAATTAAAACACCACTTAAGTCTGCACCATTATCTGCAATGATTTCCATAGACTCACGAATAGCTGTGCCTGCAGTGATCACGTCATCAACTAACATGATCTTACCTTTAAGTTCAGAACCTACTAATGTACCACCTTCACCGTGTGCTTTTTTCTCTTTACGGTTAAAACAGTAAGGTACATCTTTGTCGTGATGATCAGCTAAAGCAACCGCTGTAGTCGTTGCGATTGGAATACCTTTATAAGCAGGGCCAAATAATACATCGTAATCAATGCCCGCATCTTCAAGTGCTGCAGCGTAAAAGCGACCCAAGCGAGCAAGGTCACGACCGGTATTGAATAAACCAGCATTGAAGAAATAAGGACTAGTGCGGCCAGACTTTAAAGTAAACTCACCAAATTTAAGCACCTGCTTTTCAAGTGCGAATTCAATAAACTCTTTTTGATAATCTTTCATAACTAATAAACCTACTTCTTTATTAAGCTAATGCTTGCTTTTGAACGTCGATAATTTCACGAATTGAGTGCTTAGCTAATGTAAGTAGCTCATCAAGTTCGTCGAATGAGAAAGGTTCGCCTTCAGCTGTGCCTTGGATTTCGATGATTTTGCCAGTTTCGGTCAAGATCACGTTCATATCTGTTTCGGCTTCAGAATCTTCTAGGTACTCAAGGTCACTAATTGGTTGACCTTTATATACACCAACTGAAATTGCCGCAATCATATGCTTAAGTGGGTTTGAATTGATCATACCTTTACTACGCATGTAAGTAAGCGCATCAACTAATGCAACGCACGCGCCACTGATTGATGCTGTACGTGTACCGCCATCAGCTTGAATAACATCACAATCGATAGTAATGGTGTTTTCACCTAACGCTTTTAAATCAACCGCAGCACGAAGTGCACGTGCGATTAAGCGTTGAATTTCCATAGTACGACCGCCCTGCTTACCGCGCGATGCTTCACGGCCATTACGAGTATGTGTTGAACGAGGTAACATACCGTATTCAGCCGTAACCCAACCTTTACCTTGGCCTTTCATAAAGCGTGGCACACCAGCTTCAACAGTTGCTGTACACAAAACTTTAGTATTTCCAAACTCTACTAATACTGAACCTTCAGCATGCATAGTGTAATTACGTGTGAATGTAACCGGTCTAATTTGGTTAGGTGTTCTTTCGCTTGGACGCATTAACGATCCCCTTAATTCTGAATTTGCCACATTATAAGTCGATGTGGTGCCAGATGCCATGTTCATTTACATAATTAACTACATCAGAAAAACACATTTCAGAAAATTTACGCTAGAGGTTAAAAGCTGATTCGGTATAATCAGTCAACTTTGTAAATTTAATAACACTAGGAAATCATCCATGATCCACAGCATGACAGCTTATGCGCGCCGCGAAATTAAAGGCGAATGGGGCACTGGCACTTGGGAAATTCGTTCAGTAAACCAACGTTACCTTGAAACTTTTATCCGCGCACCTGAGCAATTTCGTGGCATGGAACCAGTTATTCGTGAACGTTTACGTAAACATTTACAGCGCGGTAAGGTTGAAGTTTTCTTAAAGTTTACTGCAAATCCAGCGCATGTTGGTGAGTTAACGATTAACGAATCACTCGCTGAGCAATTAATAAAAAGCGCACAATGGGTGCAAAACCAAAGCAATGGTGACATCAACCCTGTTGATATTTTACGTTGGCCTGGCGTTATGGAAGCCGAAGAACTCGATATGGATAGCGTAAACACTGCGCTAATTGCAGGGTTTGACCAAGTAATTGAAGATTTTAAACAAGCTCGCGGCGATGAGGGCGCAAACTTACAAGAAATGATAGCTACTCGCCTTGATGCTATTTTAGTGCAAGTAACCATTGTTGAAGGCCACTTACCAGAAATTGCTAAATGGCAGCGCGAAAAACTAAATCAAAAGCTAGAAGAACTAAAAACAGACATCGATGAGTCTCGCCTTGAGCAAGAACTTATTTACCTTGCGCAAAAGCAAGATGTTGCTGAAGAACTTGACCGCTTAAAGTCGCATGTTAAAGAAACCAAAAAAATCTTAACTAAAGGCGGCGCATGTGGCCGACGCCTCGACTTTATGATGCAAGAGTTTAACCGTGAAGCAAACACGTTAGCATCAAAGTCTATCAACAGTGATATCACAAACGCTGCGGTAGAGCTAAAAGTATTAATCGAGCAAATGCGCGAACAGATCCAGAATATTGAATAATAAAAAATAATTACAAACTACAGACCCAGCAATTGTTGGTGCTAATACCACTCTACAGGGGATATAGAGTGATATTAGAACCAGCAAAAGGGTGGCTAATTTTTGTAAGTCCGTATTGCAGCAACTGCATAGTCAGCCCGTGTTACAGCATCACTTCCTTTAAAATGCGCTGTTACAGTTGGCTCTAAATCAAAGCGGCCTTGACTGACATCGAAGTAAGCATTCAAGATACCTAAATCAAGTGCTAACTGAACATACCCTTTTAAGTGCTGTGGTATACTATTTTGGTCTGTCAGCGCTATTCGCTCGTCATTATATATAACCGTAATATCACCATTAAAAGTTTCAGCAATATCTTGTAGTGCAAGTGATTGTACTAATGAATATGCTAATTCGTTGCGATTTACTATTTCCGTTGGCAAAAACATACTGCTATCAGTCAGCATTACAGGAGCTTGGTCCTGTGCGGTATTACGAAGAGCTCCACCTTTTTGAGTAACGGAATTAATTGCTGCAGTGTATGTGCTATTAACGTCTACATAGTTTATTTGTTTAGCACTATTTGATTGTCTAACTCCAGCGCCAAGTGTCAAAAAGTCAGCAAGCTCTTGACGAAGAATGAAATCATCAGGCATAAATCCAATTGGTGCTGCATCTACCAATTGTTCGCTCACAGCCATTTCAATAAATGCTTTAGCAGGATGATCCATTGGTACATCGTCAAGGCCTGTATAACCATCGGTTTTGACAATTTTAACTTTAACAGGAATAGTACCAGGAAGCGCATAACCATTCGTTAAGCCTAGAGGGTCAACATCAACTCCAGAAACACCGCCTATACCGTTAGCCTTAAGAACCCAATCACCTGGTTCCGCAGGGGCTGTCACTGCAACATTTTCGCCCAAAACAGGCAACGCGATACTTGAACCATAACGCTTTCCAGAAGGACTCGTTAAAGATAAACCTACAGTATTCTCTGTAATATTAGCACTTACCATCAGCATCGAAGCATCTGAACTAACACTAATTATTGTTCCGGGATTATCACCAATTGGTGAAAAGTCTACTGTATCTGCATATTCTGCTTGAACTGATGTTTGTGCTTGAGCATTAAATTCACGATTAAGTTTAGTTATTGTGCCAAACTCTCGTTGCTGATCCACTACTGATTGAACTGCCGCGTAAGCATTTACATATCCAGCGCCAACTTCCCATTCTTCCATCCCTGGCATATTAGTAGCCGTATTTTGTAATACTTCTTTCACTTCGCGCCATGTTAGGCTCGGATTGGCCTCAAGCATCAAAGCTACAACTCCAGAAATATGAGGAGCAGCCATTGATGTACCACTCATTGCTGTATAGTAAGGAACATGATTTATATCCATAATCTCACTATCATCAGCAATACTGAGTGCACTTAAACTAGAAAGCGAAGCTCTTACTGAAATTACGTCAACACCCGGCGCTGTAATTGTTGGCCTATCTTGCCATTCAAGTTGCTCACCATTAATGCTAACAACACCACCTTTACCTTTAACACCGCGAGAACTAAAGTCAGCAAGGTTGCCAGTTTTATCCCCAGCAGCAACTGTGATAACCCAAGGTGCTTTTTTAAAATTACCAGTAATAGTTCCCTCACCACTACCTGAATTACCAGCAGAGAAAACAACAATCACACCATTATCAGAAAGTTTTTTTGTCGCAATATTAGTCGGATCATCAGGGTTAAAGTCTGTGCCAATATCACCAGTATTTCCGAAAGAGTTTGAAATAACCCGGATGTTATAATCAAACTGATGAGTTAAAGCATAATCAAACCCACCTAAAGTGTCTAAGATAAATAAACCGGCACCTGAACCATAGCCGATGATTTTTGCGCCAGGCGCAACGCCTTGATACTTACCGCTCGACATTGAACCATTCCCACCAATAATACCCGCAACATGTGAACCATGCCCTCCTGCAATATCCGTATTATCGACGTTCTCTTGATAAGTAATGGGCAAAACACTTGATAATGAATTTAAATTTGTTTGGGCAAGTACATTTTGAACAACATGATTTGGATATTTGATGTCGCCGTGAGTGCCATCCACACCAGAGTCATTAACTACAACACCAATACCGCGACCTGAAAATGGCATACCGTTATGTCGTAAAGAGCTATCGGCACGTAATCGGTCAACACCTGTAATTTGAGTCGAACCATCATTTTCTAATGATAGTGGCGCGTTGTACCAAATTGAACGAACTTTGTCTGATGCGTATATAGCCTCGATTTGAGCTTTAGTTGCCTTAATACCGACCATAGGAAGGCTTTTTAAACTAACACCACCTAACACACCTGTCGACTGAATGACGCTCATCAGTTCAGAGTCAACCGCTTTATTGCCTTCAAATGTAACAATAACTTCGAAAGCGTCTTGCTCTGTTGCTTGGGTCAGTAACTGACTAATTTCTGGTCCCAAAGATTTAGCTGATAAATTCAGTGACATTAAGCTCAGTCCTGCACCTACAAGACCCGCGAGTAGTTTTTGTGATTTTAATTGAGTGTTAAGCATGAGAGTAAACCTTAATTTGTTTTGACTCTCTCAGCATGGCAAACACGTAGACTTTTAAAAATGAGGGAAAACCCCTAGAGCAAGAAGGTTAAAACACCTTTATATAAGTAAATTATATTTTGCAGCGTAACGGACCAGTTCTGCAGCATTAGCAACTTGCAATTTATCCAGTACTTTACCCCTGTGATTTTCAGCCGTTTTTACACTGATATCTAATGAACGAGCAATGTCTTTGGTTGTTTTACCTTCGATAATAAGATGAAAAACTTCACGCTCACGACTTGTTAAGTTTCGATATGGATCATCCCACATCTCAGCTGGTTTAAGTGACATTGTAGCTAAAACGCTCGCAGCGTATTGGCTAAAATAAGTTTTCCCTTGAGCAAGTGCTTTTACGGCATCAATAAGCTCATCACTGGCACTGTCTTTTAATAAGTAACCTGATGCACCAGCCCTCACCATATGTATAACGTACTCTTGTTCTTCATGCATGGTTAACACAAGTACTTTAGCTTCTGGTAACTGCTCGTGAAGTCGTTTAACCGCTTCCATACCGTTTAATTCTGGCATACTAATATCAATAACAATCACCATTGGCTTTAATTCAAGTGCCTTTTGTACAGCGGATAAACCATCTGCCGCTTCAGCAAGTACAAGAATATCAGGGTCATTACTCAATAAACTCACTAGACCTTGGCGCAAAATAGTATGGTCATCAGCAATCAGCACGCTAATCATATTAATCATTTCCTATTACTAGCACTTTAATTTCGCAGCCCTGCTGTGGCGCACTCGTGACCGTTAGCTGACCACCGTATGCCATAACACGGTCTCGCATTGCCCCTAAGCCAAAGCCTGTTGTTAATTCATCAGGTTGTAGTTCCATACCTTGACCATTATCTTTTACTTTGACCATTAACATGCTTTTTGTTGCTATCACATTAATGGTAATTAAGCTTGCTTTCGCATGTTTAATGGCGTTGGTCAGCGCTTCTTGTACCACTCTAAATACTAAGGTTTGTATATCACTGACTAGGTTATTATCAACTTGGTGATGTAAGTTAATAGTAAACGCTTGCTGTTCAGACATCACTCTCACCAACCACTCAAGTGCAGGCACAAGGCCTAAATCGTCTAATATGCGCGGTCGCATAAGTCGTGATATAACCCGAGTATCTGATAATGCTTGGCGAGCTAATTCAATACTCTCATTGAGAGCATGGCTGGGAGCTTCATTTTTTGCTTGCTGTAATTGATTTATTAATGCGGTGAGTAGCTGCCCAACCCCGTCATGCAGCTCTTGTGCTATTTGTTTTCGCTCATTCTCTTGCACCTGCCAAACACGCTTTGCTAAACCACGCATTTGCTCATTGGAGTTTAAAAGTTGCTGCGAAATTTGCTGCTGCTTTTGGTTAAGCTCTGCCATCAGAGAGGTGATATCCTTATCATTATTCATAACCAGCCAAGTCCTGTAACGAATCATCAAGTTGAAAATAACTTTGATAGTTTAAAAATTCAGCCTTTTTGTTTTTAGGAAGATTGGCCAATAAAGTGTTTAACTCTGAATTAATCTTTGCTTTTAAGCTACTGGGTGCTTGCTCATTGTGATAAGCAAACTGCACTCTTAATCGATCAAATTGAAAACTCCGCCAGTACCCTCCCATCTTTCGAAGCAGAATATCAGCCTGTTTTAGCGTTGCCTGAAAATCAGGCCATTGCTGTTGCATAAACTGCTGTACAGCAAGCAGCTCTAAATACTCAAGATAGGCGTATTGATATAAAGTAAAATCAACATTACCCAGCGCTGCCAAATAAGCACTAATATCTTGCTGTTGACGCAGAGCTTCACGAGCCGCATAAATGAGCTTGGCAATATAAATAGCGCCCTGACTATAATCTTTGCTCATGGGCTCACTCATTTGTTGTTGAGTGATCATCTCACCCGTTATGAGCTCACTGTAAAATGCAAGTCGGCTAACATACTCACGGTTGCCTTTATAGGCTATATCTTGCTTTAAGCTCGCGATTGTCGACGCAGCACCTGTGATATCACCTAATTGATACGACCAATCAACAAGCCACAAGCCAAACTCACTCATCGCACGAATATCTTGCAACGACTTTGCTTGCTCATAAATGGCGCTTAACTCAGTGATGCTATTTGCAAAATTTCCTTGTAAAAAGGTCAATTTAGATAAGTAACTACGCGATACCCATTGCTCAAACATGCTATTGAGTTGTTTTGCATCTGCCAGTGTATTATTGAAAAGATGGTACGCGTTTCGCCAATTTCCCTGTGCTAATTCAATTTGCCCTAAATTTTGCCTTACATGGATGATACCCAGTGGGTATTGAATACCTTGATATAGTTGTTCAGCCTGACGCCAATAAACCAACGCATGCTTTTTGTTTAACAGCATAAAATACATAAAACCGATGTTATTCATACTCTCGCCTTGCAGCATTTGGTTGCCAAGTGTCATGCGCATGTCGAGGCCTAGCTGATAATATTCAAGTGCTTTTTGATACAAAGCCTGCTCTTCTTCAAGCACCCCTAACTCGTTAAAGGTATGCGATAGTCCTTCTTGATCGCCTAGCTGCTCGTACAATGAAATGCTCTGCTTTAAATAGCGTTCTGCTTCTGTGTACTGTGCTTTAGCAAGGTGCAATGAAGACAAGTTACCCATGGTGGTTGCCATTCCAGCAATGTCGTCAATGCTCTCGCGAAGAGCGAGTGCTTGACGGTAGTAATCAAAGGCTAAATCAATCTCTCCTAGTTGATTGTAAACAACACCAAACGCATTCAGCGCTTCGCCTTCTTGATACGCATTTTTCGATTTTTTGGCGGTTACTAAGGCTTTAACAAAATACTCATCAACCGCTTTTTGATACTGCCCTTGTAAAAATGCAGCTCGACCAAGCATAAACCATGCATTGGGATGGTAAGGATCAAGTTTAACGACCTCAAGCAACAGCGTTTCCATTTTTTGATGTTGCTCAGTCAGAAAATAAAACTCAGCAAGGGCTATTTTTAATTCCACATCATAAGGAAATGCCTTTACAAGAGCTGCATAGCCAGCTTGAGCTTGTTCAGCTTTACTTGCGAGATCATTCAGCCTCGCACTGGCAAATATTGCTGTGTAGGTTTTATCTTCAGCAAACTTAAGGGCCTGATTATAAGCATTCTCAGCTTCGAAGAATTGCTGTGTGGCAAGCAATAATTCACCTTGCAGTAACCAACCTAGTCCTGAATTTGGGTGCTTGGTTAAAAACTGCGATAAAGATGATTGCGCTTTTTCAAACTCACCTTTTTGCAGTAACGACTTCACAATTAACAACTCACCTGCAGGTTGAGGGTCAACTTGTAATGCCTTCACTTCAGTTGATAATTGCAATTGCTGTGAAAAATGCTCAGTAAAACTCGACACGCTTTGCTGCCAATTAGATTGATTAAAATCGCTCGTTAAGAGTGTATTTTTTTGTAATGTGTGACCTTCAAGCTGATAAACATTAAATTTAATATCGCGTTGCTCTGAACCACTTGGGTATAGTTGCGGAGCAATTAGGTAGCTTACATTTAATAAGTCAGCCACCAGCGCTAGCTTTTGCTCATCTAAGGGCATTGTAATTCCAAGTTGAGAGAGCAACTGACTTAGCCTGCCTTGCTCTACTACTCGTAAATTACCTAATTCATGCAGTTGATAGTTAATATATTCAGCAAGCCCTTGTGCAATGCTATCGTCGCTACTTTGTAAAGGTAAAACAGCCACTGCATTGTATTCTTTCTCAGGCTGCTGGGGAGTATCGTTTGGCATGCTTAAAAGTACCGCAGCCATAATAAACAAGCCTATAACCACCACGAAAGCCATCAACATAGATTGTTTTTTAATGTTGTTTGGTTTTTCTTTAATTTGTTTTAAAAATGCCGTTTGCGCCTCAGTGGCATTTTTAAAACGTGCGTTAACTTGAGAATGAATAAGTTTGTTAATAAAAGGCGCAATAAAAGCCAGTTGTTTATGCTTTACGTGACATTTTGCTTTATTAAGCTGCTTTGCCGTTAATACCTCATCAAGGCTTTGCCCAGCAAAGGGAAGTTCACCAGAACACAGCTGATACAATACCACGCCAACCGCATATAAATCAGTAGTCGAATTTACAGCTCCAAACTGCAAATACTCTGGGGGTGCATAATGAACCGTCCCCTCAATATCGCCCACATCTGCACTGCCTCCTAACACAGATAAGCCAAAATCTGAAATATACTGTCGTCCCTTTTTATCGAGCATAATGTTGGCGGGTTTAATATCTCGGTGAACAACATTGGCTTGCTCGACAAAAACCAATGCCTCTAATAACTGGCTGACAAATGTAATAAGCTCTTCACGACTCTGAAAAGTCAGGCTAGCCTCTTCTAGCGATTGTCCATCAATCCAATCCATCGTTATAAAATGTAGATTTTGCCAGTGATAATATTCATGAACGCGTAAAATAGTCGGGTGACTTAATTGACGTAAATGCAGTAATTCTTGTTTGAACTTTGCAATCGCATCTGATTGCTGACTAATTGATTGATTAAGTACTTTAATGGCAATGTGTATATCAAGCTGTTTGTCGTAGGCGCGGTAAACACACCCATACTGACCTTGACCACACATGGCTTCAATCTCAAAACGGCCAAGCAAACATTCGCCAGGCTTAAGATAAGTCGGTGAGCTAATTACCTGAGTTTCATGCAATTCATCACTGCTATTTTTAGAAACGTCGTTATTGCTCATATCACCTATTTAACAGGGGTTAATGACATAAATTAAATAAAGTATAGCCAGTATTTTCGTTAACGTGCTTATCTGTAACCATTTTTTGTAATTTATCGATAGATTGTTGCAACAGTAAGGCTTGCACTGCGGCCTCGATTTGAAGTCCCATGCTGTGGAAAATTTCGATGTCTAAATCAGTCAGTATTTTTCCCGCTAATTGGCTGTCGGTATACACGACCCCAACAACTCTACCGTCAAACAGTAACGGGATACACGCTAACGAGGATATTTTTTTCAACTGAATACTGTCGCGGTGTTTGAGTAAGTCATGTACCGACACATCCATAGCCACCACGGGTTCTGCTTTTTCAAAGCAACAAGAGATTGCACCAACACTGCCTTCAAAGCGTTTCAATTTAAAATCACCCGATTTAAAACCTTGCGCAATACACACTTGCAGAGAATCTAATTGTTCACCTAATAGCAACACACCACGCTGCGTGCCTGTTAACGTAATTAGGTTATGTAATTGGGCAATTAAGCTTTCTTTTAAATAGTCTGTATTAGAAGACGATGAGGCTAACTTACTTTGTGCTAATCGCCAGGTGTTATGCTCATTAATGGCCGCTATTTGCGACATTGACTTTGCTTCAAACAAGCAATCTAAATCACCAATCGAAATGATTGCATCATCAGCAAGGGTTGAGTGAGTTACAACGGCACCGTTTACTTTCGTGCCGTTTAAACTTCGTTGATCATTAAGTTGCCATGCATCATTACTGTGCGACACACGAGCATGCTGACGTGACACCGTTGGGTGTTCCAAAATTAACTGACACTATTTTGAACGTCCGATGAGGTATCCACTCTGTTCGTATAAATAGCTTTCCATCGCAGGCTGATCAGTATAACAAACCGTAATTCTAGCGGGCATACACAACTACTCTACAAACCTTATTATTCTTAATTGGCAAGTCTCAAACTAAAGCGTAACGTATTTGCATAAGCTATCAGCTCACCCATAACGTTATCGACATCTCGGCTTGAGCGCCACACATCTGGAATTGCTTGGCCTCGATTGGCTTTCACATTATTAATAAACAGGCTAACTTTGCTACTCGCTGAGCTATAATCAAGCATCATGATTGCTTGGTTAATATCGGCGACGTCTTGCAATAGTGTAGAATAAACAACACTGTCAATCTGGCTAGAAAAAGTATTTAACGCCGTTTGTAAGTCGTTAAACTTAGTATTGATCACAACGGTTGCAGGGCGTAAATCAGCAACAATTATAAACTGTGAAAAGCGGCCTGTTGAACCGCGAGCACGGTAACTACCCGCCCCGATTGTTGTGGTAATATCTTTAAACTCACCGCCCAAAGGCGCTTTAAAAAAGCGTAGCGGCGTACCCGCTGTGTACTCTAAATTGTGCGTATGAATGTCAACACTGGCGACTCCCGAAAATGAAAAACCACTGTTTGTGTCAGGTTCAATTGTAATCAGCATTGGAAATAAGGTCTGTAAACTTACACTATTCGAATTAGGCAAGCGCTGTATAATATCCAGCGAGGTGATATCTATTATTTCTGCGGACAAACCTATATTTTCTGCGGTTAGCCCTACTGCATTTTCGAATTCTAATGTGATATCTGCGGAGATATTCGCAGGCAAATTAATCACAGCTTCAACTGTATTACCTTGAATATCAATACTTACTAGTTCTGAACCACGAGACATAGAACTTACAAACATAAGTGTTAGTGCAAACGCAATAATACTTAACACTTTGAACTGATTCATAATATCAACTCTCTATCGCCTTAGACTCACTTCACACACAAGCCTGAAAAATACTTTTATTTAACATAAACACTACAATAAACTTACTTTCGACTTAGTAATTTCGCAAGTTTTGCACTCATAAAAAATGAACAAAAACCAACCGAATCACAATTGGTTTTTGTTCTTCAATAACTTAACTATCTTAAGTATTGATTGAAAACACGACCAATAATCACCGCATAATCTCCACGAGTAATAGCAGTATCTGGTTCAAAGTAAGCGACTAACGTTGGAGTAAAGTCATAGCGCCCTTGTTCAAGCTCAAATTTAACGCCTAGCAAGGACATATCAATTGCAGCTTGAACATAACCTTTAAACTCAGATGGGATTGAGTCGCTATCTCGAACAATTACTTGCTCACCATTGTATGAGACTGTGAGATCTCCGCCTGGAGTAATCACTTGCTCCTGAAGACCTAAAGCTTGTACAAGTGAGTAGGCTAAATTAAGCTTGCTTACGTCACCGGTAGGGTTAAATGATAATCCATCACTCAGCACAACAGGGTTTTGCACTTGAGTTCGATCTTTCAAGGCTGAACCTTGCGAAGTTACAGCATTGACAAAAGCTTCACTTTCAGGATTTACATCATTAAATGCAGTTTTTTGAATTGATAAAATGTCGCTTTGCTGCCTAATTGCCAACCCCATTACAAGGTATTTAGCTAACTCTTCACGTGAAAGATTTACATCTGGGCGATAATACCCATCATCATGCCCATCAGCTAAACGCTCGCTTATTGCAAACTCAATAGCTCTTCGCGCTGGATGAACAAGAATATCATTTAGACCTTGGAAACCACCTGATTTAAGAATACTGATCTCACCACTTATGAACTCTGGTAAACCGGGCCCATTCGTAGCACCAATAGGATCAGCTTCAACTCCTGACAATGAAGTTAAACCATTGGCAGATAGTTTCCATTCACCTGGCTGAGCAGGTGCTGACACTCTCATCGCAGTATCGAGAACTGGTAACGTTAGATTACCAAAATAAACCGTTCCATCAGGCGCTTCCAATTTTAATTTTGTTGTATTAGCAAAAACCTCGGATGAAACATTTATCCATGCTGCATCATTCCCTACATTAAATGTAAATACTTCGGGCTCACCAACTGGAGAGTAAAAGACCTCAAATGGGGTTGGAGCAGTATCATCAAGAATGATTGCGTTCGCATTAAAGTTATTCAGATTATTCACTGTAACCTTATTTTCAGCGTTATAGCCTAGCGCTCCTGCGACTGCAGCATAAGCATTTAAGTAACCAGAACCTACTTCCCATGCTTGGTAACCAGGCATGTTGGTTGATGTTTCTTGCATTATTTTTTTAATTTCAAGAGGTGTTAAGTCAGGATTTGCTTCAAGCATAAGCGCGGCGACACCTGCGACATGAGGTGTTGCCATTGACGTCCCTGAGATCATTGTATAGTAAGGTAAATATTCAAGTTCGATTGCATCAATATCATCGGCCCCACCATTCGAAACTACATTGGTTTTAGCGCGTGTCGAAATTATGTCTACACCAGGCGCAACTATCGTTACTTCATTTTTGTAATGCCACTGACTACCATCCGGCATAGTAAAGCTGCCTTCTTCGCCACTTTTTCCTCGCGAAGAAAAGTCAATTAGCTCACCTTGTTTAGTCCCGGCTCCCACAGATATACCCCATGGAATTTGAGCATATGGATTATGAGTATCTTCACCAGGACCTGCGTTACCAGCCGCAAATACTGACAGCATACCTAGTTTGTATGCTTTATAAGATGCCAATGCAATAGGGTCATCGCTCTCAAATTTACCACTCGTCCCCCAAGAGTTACTCATAATTCGAATTGGGGAGTTAAAATCCCAAATATGAGTAATTGCGTAATCATAACCCCCTAGGGCATCTAAGATTGATAAACCTGCACCTGAACCATAGCCGATTAAGTCTGCACCAGGTGCTGCACCTTTGTATTTTCCATCAGAATGGCTTCCCCAACCAGCAACAGTACCTGCACAGTGAGTACCATGGCCAACATTTAAATCTGTATTTAATTGCCCCTCTACCCACACACCACTTGCTCCAGTTAATGAAATTGCTTCTGCATGGGTGATACCTTGAACATTTTCGATAACTTTAGAGCCAAACTCTAGATCCTCAAGCGAGGCATCAATCCCAGAGTCATTAACAAGTACAGTAACGCCTTTACCTGTGAAAGTAATACTATTTTGTGAAATAAAATCATCGGATTGGAGTTTTTCTACACCCGTAATTTCACGAGCTTCTAGGTTATAGTATGTTAACTCTCGATTAGCAAAGATTGAGCGTACACCATCCATTGCTGCCAGTTTTTTTATTTGTACTGGAGAGACCACGACCCCTATCATAGGCAAAGATTTAAACTGAACGCTTTGTGTAATTCCTAAATTAAGCAATTTAGTTAGTTGAGAAGTTTTTAGTGACTCCATTTGATCGTAGCTCACAACTACCATTGTCTTGTCTGTAAGCGACATAGTTGTAAGCTGTTTTTCTAATTGAGAACCCATTACAGCCGCTGCAGCTGCATTTAAGCTAAATCCTGCAACAGTTAAACTTACGGCCATGTTTTTCATTAATAGTTTCATCTGACACCTACCTTGCGTTTTTTGACGCGTAAATTGTTAATATTTTATTTACACTTCCAATTAAAGATCTAAGTGCAGATTTCAGCTATCAGGATCAATCCCTACAGAAAGTGAGGGAAATCCCCTAGTACTCTTTCACATATATTTTGATCAGTTGCCCTTACTTAAATTCAGGTAACTGATCTTTTTCAATCAATAATTCAATACTCCTGCTTTTTCCAGTAACTGATGTTATAAA
>NZ_JABVXF010000058.1 GCF_013349995.1 Pseudoalteromonas sp. 0303 | reverse complement strand
ATGGACTCCCATAACATTTTGGTCTGCTAACTTAAATGTTAGTCCAACCTTCGGTGGTTGGGGGAGTCCAATTATCTCTACCCTACGTCACGTAGGTCGTCATTTATGGCGACACATAACCGCTAACATTGACGGGCTAAAGCCCGACCTACGACTTACACGTAGATTTAAGAAACATCGCGCGAAATACATTTCACGCCTACGTGGGGTTAAACCGCTGCTACATCATGCTCGCAACTTTACTCTTTACCCTAGAAGCTCGCTAACTTGTTGGGTTAATCTGAAAGCTGATAGCTATGAGTGCGTTGGGCTTCGCTCCGCTCTAACCAACCTACGTTATTACTCACAACCCGTTGTAAGAGGCTCGTTTGTCGTTACACTCGCTATATGCCACTGGCCGTCGATAAAACTCACCTTTGCGACATCGCTTACAGCAAAGTCACCTGGTACATTTAAGCGCGTTAAGTTACTCGCTAATTGCTGCTGGCAATATGGGCCGGTATCGCCATGCATTACTAGTACACGCTTATTGGTGTGCTTTGCGAAGTCGCTGATGGCATCTCGGTATATTTTAAATGCATCACAATTAGAACGCTGTGATTCACTGCAAGTGGGTTTACTGGTCGGGTGGTAAATATCAGCCTGAAAACCAAATACATAGGCCTTAGCGTCTTGCTGAACAAGTGCTTGTTTTAACCAAATTAAGTTGTACTTATCACGCTTGTCGGCGTCATCAAGTGCTGCGTTTTTGTCACTTTTTAAAATTTGTGAGCGACCATTAAAAGTGCCCGGTATATGCAAAGTGCGAAACTCAATACCATCAAACTGCCAGCGGGCATTTTCTAGCATTTCAGCTTGGGTTGCATAACCCTGAAGTTGCTGTGCTTTTTGTGTATAAGCCTCGTCAAACATCAAACCTTTAACAAAGCTTAGCCGTTCAAGCTCATCAAAGCGCACCGATAGCTTTTCTCGGTCGCAATCGGTCCATTCATTATCACCTGGGGTGTAAATAAAAGGCTGTGTGGTCAACGACGTCAATAACGCTTTATTAGTTTGCAAAAGCTTATTCGTGCAAGCAAGCGCTCCTGATTTCATATCACCAAGATGCATTAAAAAGCCATGAGGTGTTGCTGCGATTGCCTTGGTGATTTTTCCGCCTTCTGCGAGATTGATTTCATCAATCGGGGTGTATGGCATATCGCCCATGACTAAAAAAGTATTTGTGGTCATTGCAAGTGCTAATGACATTGAACTAACAAACATACAACTTACACCTTTAAAATACGCATACCTTAAGCTCTCACAATGACAACTAAATGAAAACCAACTACAGAAGATTTTTTCTATCAATGTTAAACTGCCGCCAGCAAATTAAGTGAGCCTACGAATGACATTAAGTACAACTTACAAATTAGATAAACCGTATTATTACGAATGCTTTGATGAGTCTTTACCTTATTCATCACAAGCTAAGCCTAAATACCCGCTATTGGTATTATTAATAACCTTAGGCTTATTAGCTTTTTATCAATTAGATAATCATTATTTAGGCAGCTTTATGATTATGCTTGCCGTGGTTGAGTGCTTATCGTTTTATTATAAGCGTCCATGGTGGGTCGCAAGACAAATGATGAGTCGTGCATCGGGTAGCGAAGTGACTGTCGTATTTGATGATGAAGGCGTTAAAGCCGAAAACCCGCATAAAAGCTACCAATTAAGCTGGCAACAAATTAGTGAGATTATTGAAACTGAGCGAGGTTATATTTTAAAGGCTCAGCGCGGTATGCAATATATTTCTAAACAAGCGCTAAATGATGAAATGACAGCAGAACTAAATAAAAGAGCCACTCAGTGAGTGGCTCTTAAAAATATCTGTCGCTGATTAAACGTTGCCCGGATTTGGGTTAGATTTCTCTGCTTGAATTCGCATGTAGATTTCTTCACGATGTACTGATACATCTTTAGGTGCATTTACACCAATGCGAACTTGATTTCCTTTAACACCAAGAACAGTAACTGTTACTTCGTCACCGATCATAAGGGTTTCACCTACTCTACGAGTTAGTATTAGCATTCTCTTGCTCCCATGTTCCAAAAAATTAAAAGATTCCGCGTCAAAAACATTCTAATGAAATATAGACTTAAAAGTAAGTAAAAACTCTAGATCTTATTCATTTTCAGTTAAAAAAACTTTGTGTAGCGCACGTACAGCCAGTTCTAAATACTTTTCGTCAATTAAAACTGATATCTTTATTTCTGATGTCGATACAAGCATCACTTTGATGTTTTCATCGGCAAGGGCATTAAAAAATAAACTTGCCACACCAGAGTGAGATTTCATCCCTACACCTACTGCAGACACCTTGGCAACATTGCTGATCCCTTTAATAGATTCTGCGCTGATACCATCTTGGTTACTGGTCAAAATTTCAAGCGCTTGCTCAAAATCATTTGTGTGCACAGTAAAAGCATAGTCTATTTTTTCAAAGTTATGATTAACTTGATTAATCATATCTATTTCGATGCCGAATTCTGCAAAAAGTTTCAAAATTTTTGCAAGGTTTTCCGTTCCTTGGTGCACGCCATTGACGTAAATCAAACTTTCGTCACGATTAAAGGCGATACCCGACACAATGTTTGCTTGCACATCCGGCTCCTCAAAACTGATCAAGGTCCCTTGATCCGGGTTAAAACTCGATAACACTCTGAGCGGTATATTATATTTTCCTGCAGCTTCGACACTACGGATATGTAGCACCTTAGCCCCAAGGCTGGCCATTTCGAGCATTTCTTCGAAGGTGACATGGCTCATACGTCGTGCATTTGGTTCAATACGCGGGTCGGTGGTATATACCCCATCAACATCGGTGTAAATTTGACATTCATCGGCATTGATAGCACCTGCAATCTCAACCGCAGAGGTATCTGTTCCACCGCGACCAAGCGTAGTGATATTGCCTTCAATATCACGGCCCTGAAAGCCCGCTATAATAGCGATACGGTTATGCTCAAGTTCATGCTTAAGACGAGTCGCAGCAACCTCTTCAATCCGCGCTTTACCAAACATGTTATCGGTGCGAATGTTGACCTGATCAGCAAGTAAGCTTACCGCTGAGTGACCACGTTTAATAATAGCCATTGCCAGCAGAGAGACCGACACCTGCTCACCGGTGGTTAGCAATACATCAAGCTCACGAGCACTAGGGCGAGAATCGATTTGTTTAGCGAGTTTAATTAGACGGTTAGTTTCTCCCGACATAGCCGAGAGCACCACCACAACTTGATGGCCTTGTTGCTTGGTTTTTACAACAAGGTCGGCGACGGCCTCAATTCGCTCTATTGAGCCAACTGAGGTGCCACCGAATTTTTGGACGATAAGTGCCACTAGTAGTTAAGAACGCTCAGATAACCAACCAGTTACACTTTCTAAGGCTGCAGCTAGGTTCTCTGGCTGAGTACCACCAGCTTGTGCCATATCAGGACGACCACCGCCCTTACCGCCTACTTGTGCAGCCATGTGATTTACAAGCTCACCGGCTTTCACTTTACCTGTTAGGTCCTTAGTTACACCTGCAATTAGGCTTACTTTATCGCCATTAGCTACACCAAGGGCAATAACACCTGAACCAATCTTCGTTTTCAGGTCATCAACCATGCCACGTAGTGCTTTAGACTCTGTACCTGCAACATCAGCAACCAGTAGCTTAATACCGTTCACTTCAACAACAGAGTCAAGTAACGATGCACCTGCCGCACTTGCTAGCTTGTCGTTAAGCTGTGCAATTTGCTTCTCAAGGCCTTTTGATTTCTCAAGTAACGCCGTTACTTTTTCAAGTACTGTGCTGCTATCACCTTTAACTAGTGCTGCAACATCGTTTAGTTGTTGCTCTTGCTCACTTACATAAGCAACCGCTTCAGCACCTGTTACCGCTTCAATACGGCGAATACCGGCTGCGATACCGCTTTCTGATACGATCTTAAATAAACCAATATCACCTGCACGCTTAACGTGAGTACCACCACATAGCTCGATTGAGTAATCACCAATGGTTACTACGCGAACTTCGTCGTCGTATTTTTCACCGAATAATGCCATTGCACCTTTTGCTTTAGCATCTTCAATAGCCATTAGCTCAGTTTCAAGAGCAAAGTTACGACGGATTTCATCGTTCACTGCGCGCTCGATTTGGCGTAATTCGTCTTTTGTTACCGCTTCAAAGTGAGAAAAGTCAAAACGTAAACGTTCAGGGTCAACAAGTGAACCTTTTTGATTTACGTGCTCACCTAAAATTTGACGTAACGTTTCATGTAAAATGTGTGTTGCAGTATGGTTTTTCTTGATGCTATCGCGACGTGCTGCATCAATCGTAGCCTCTGCTTTATCGTTTGTACCAATACGGCCTTGTACACGACCATGGTGTGCAAATGCATTACCAAGTTTCGTGGTGTTAGTCACTACAAACTCACCGCCAGCAACTTTTAACACACCTGTGTCACCAACCTGACCACCTGATTCAGCGTAGAACGGTGTGCGGTCTAAGATTGCGATACCTTCTTGACCATCTTCAAGTACTGAAACCGATTGACCTTCAGAGAAAAGCTCAACCACAGTACCTGTGTAATGTTCTGCATCGTAACCTTTAAAGTCTGTGTGTTTTTCAGACTTAAGTTGTTGGTTGTAATCAGCACCAAACTTACCAGCTTGCTGTGCTTGCTTACGCTGAACAGCCATACACTCTTGGAAGCCGTGCTCATCAATCGTCATGAAACGCTCACGCGCCACGTCAGCCGTTAAATCAGCAGGGAAACCGTAAGTGTCGTAAAGTTTGAATACTAAGTCACCTGGGATCACATCACCTTCGATGTCAGTTAGGCTTTCTTCTAAAATAGCCAGACCACGCTCAAGTGTTTTACCAAACTGCTCTTCTTCGATACGCAGTACTTTTTCAATAATTTCTTGTTGCTTAGCAAGCTCTGGGTACGCTTGACCCATTTGCTCAATTAGCGCAGCAACTAACTTGTAGAAGAATGCACCTTTCGCGCCTAGCTTGTTACCGTGACGAACTGCACGACGAATAATACGACGTAGTACATAACCACGACCTTCGTTTGATGGCATAACGCCGTCAGACACTAAGAACGCACACGAACGAATGTGGTCAGCCACAACGCGTAACGATTTATCATCTAAATCTTGTGCGTTTGTTACTTTAGCCGCTGCTGCAATTAGAGCTTGGAATAAATCGATTTCGTAGTTTGAGTGCACGCCTTGTAAAATTGCAGAGATACGCTCAAGACCCATACCTGTATCAACAGACTGCTTAGGAAGCGGCTCCATTGTACCGTCGGCATGGCGGTTATACTGCATAAATACTAGGTTCCAGATCTCGATGAAACGGTCACCGTCTTCTTCAGGTGAACCTGGAGGACCACCCCAAATTTCTTCACCGTGATCGTAAAAGATTTCAGAGCATGGACCACAAGGACCTGTATCACCCATTGACCAGAAGTTATCGCTAGTTGCAATGCGAATAATACGGTCTTCACTTAGACCCACTTCTTTGTGCCAAATGTTGAAGGCTTCTTCATCATCGTGATAAATGGTAACAAGTAGCTTTTCTTGAGGTAGTTTTACAACATCAGTTAAAAACTCCCAAGCAAACTTGATTGCGTCTTGCTTGAAGTAATCGCCAAAGCTGAAGTTACCTAACATTTCGAAGAATGTATGGTGACGTGCAGTGTAACCTACGTTTTCAAGGTCGTTATGTTTACCACCGGCACGCACACAACGTTGTGAGCTGGTTGCACGTGAATAAGGGCGGCTTTCCGCACCTAAAAATACATCTTTAAATTGCACCATACCGGCGTTATTGAATAATAACGTGGCATCGTTACCCGGGATCAGCGAGCTTGAAGGAACAATTTGGTGTTGTTTAGAGGCAAAAAAGTCTAAGAACTGTTGCCTGATCTGTGCGGTAGTCATATGCTGCATGTGAAAATCTCACCCGTTTATTGCTGTGCTTGCATTGCAAAATCAATTTGTTCGTAATTAAAGCCTCGATACATCAAGTAGCGTACGCGTTTCGCTCTTTCTTTCTGGTCGAGTTCTTTACCTGAATTTGAAAACTTCTTTAAATATGCGTCCTTTGCGAGTTCGAACCAATCGACTTCGAACTCCTCGAGCGTCTTATCTAATAATGCTCGGTCTATCCCTTTTGCCATTGCTTCGCTCTGAATGCGTTTTACACCATGATACTTAGCTAAATGGCGGCGTACAAACCCTTCGCAATAGCGCTGTTCGTTAATAAAGTTGTGTGATTCACACCAATCTAACAAGCGCTCTGTGAACTCGGGCGTCGCCTCTTTTTGCTGTAACTTTCGCGTTAAATCCCGACGCGAATAATCTTGTCGAGACAATAACCAAAGTACGTAATTTTTTAACTTTTGTTCTTTATCATCCATTACGCGTCAAAGCGTCCTGATTGTGACTGTGCTTCAGGTGCTTTTGTTTGGTCATCACCTTTTGGCACAACCGGCATAAAAATAGCCTGAAATGACACGAAGAAGCTAATGTAACAAATTGGCATTAAAACCAATAGTGGAATAAACGATAAAGGAATACAGATCACCATTAAAACAGCGCAAATTAGGCCATAAACACTCAATGGGGCCATATTATGGTAAAACACCATGAATGAGGTTTTTAAAACCTGAAACATATTGCTTTGTTTTTGAAAATAAACCAAAGGCACTGCATAGGCAAAAGCGGTTAAATACACACAGATCGCCACTAAGAATACCGCAACTTGCCCCATTGAAATGGTTGCCAATAAATCTGCAATATGTGATTGGTTTTGCGGATCGAAAGTCTGACTCGAAATAACTGAGTAGGCATCTGCAAAAATGAAATTAGACAGTAAGGCCAATAAAATACCTGCCGCCATCTGATACACGGCAACGCGCACTAAACCTATACGGTTTCCCTTATTACTAAACGGCTTAAAAATATCAGCCTGACTGACGGTCCCGCCTTGCTGCTTTGTTAACACAGCTTGATAAAAACCCGCCATCAAAAATGGCGTCACGAACGCACCAACAACTTGCAGTAAAGGTAGCAGCAATGCCAAAAAGCTAATTATCACGATTAGCAGATGCATTAAAATAAAAGTCAAAGGTTGCAGCTTAAAGATTTCCCATCCAGCTTTAAACCATTTAACGCCTGCATCAGCTTTAAAAATACGTACTTCGATCGACATAGTTTCTCATTCAATAACGACAAAACGCACCGAGTATAACTGGGTGCGCTACTTGTTTATAGTCACCTGTAGTGAAATTTACTCAGGCTTTTTAATTTTTTTAATATCAAGCATGTGCGAGCCATGTTTGATTTTCGTTTCGAGGTAAGCTCGGTTACCTACCACACCCGCTTTAATGTGCGCATGAGTGCCAACCACTGAATCAACTTCAATACCTGCATCACGCAGTGCTTTAAGCTTATTAGGGTTGTTAGTCATTAGCTTAACGTGCTTTTGATTGAGTGCTTCAAGCATTAATACCGCGTCTGAAAAATCACGTAAATCATCAGCAAAACCCAAGTGGTTATTCGCTTCGTACGTATTCATGCCTTGCGACTGTAATACGTAAGCATCAATTTTATTGTATAAACCAATGCCACGCCCCTCTTGGCGTAAATACAGTAAAATACCGCCTTGTTGGTGCATCATCTCGATACACTCATTTAATTGCTCACCACAATCACAACGTGATGAATGGAATACATCGCCCGTTAAACACTCTGAATGCATACGAATTAAAGGGACATCTTGCTCTGTGTCAGCTTGATTAAACACTAAAGCAACATGTTCTTGGCCATCATTTAAGCCACTGAAAGATACGATTTCTGCAGGGATATCACTGTTTTTGCCAACATTCAGCTGGACTCTTGCTCTTACTTGCGCCACGACAAATCCAAATTAAAAAATAAATGCGATACTGCAAATGTGATTACAACAGCTTGAAGGTTGTAAGGATGCAACATACGACGAGTGATAACTAATATTGAGGCAGTTACCAGCAATTCAAGTATTATACACTCAAACCACCCCAAGATACGAGCTTTGCGCCTCGCTTTAGTGGCGCTAAAAAAACACCTTAAAAGCCCTACTTTTTAGAGTTAGGCCTTTGAAATAAAATAAATTAATAAATAAACCTTTGCAGATATTCGAAAAAATAGATTAGTTTAATCTCAATAAACCGCTAAGCCTTTATCAACCACCTATCAAAATAATAAAAATAACAGTGTAATGATGGGTCTCAGCGCTGATTAATAACGTACTAAAAGCGCTAGATAAACAATTATGAAGAATAACCAAATAGTGATGCTTGAAGCTTAAACTGCTCTGCTAATTCATCAATTATAACCCTTTGACTAAGCTTTAAATATCTTGAGCGTGGCCAAACAACATTGATTGGCATAACCGCACCTGAAAAGGTATCTAAAACACTAGTTAGTCTATTACTATCTAGCTGCTCTTGAATAAGCCAAGTAGGTAATTGTGCAACACCTAAACCATTAAGTGCAGCATCAAGCATTGCATCTCCATCACTGAGCATATATCTGGCATTGATTAGCTGGTTAAATGACTGCTTTTTACTATCTTTGAACAGCCATGTTGGCTGCGAAGAGCGCTTACTGCCAATAATACAATCATGAGTGAGCAAATCCGCAGGAGTGTCTGGCACACCATGTTGGTCAAAATAATCTTGACTACCACACACTGTTAGTTTTTGATAACCCAACAATTTTGCTACCAGATCGGCATCATCTTCTAATGTGCCGATACGTACCACCAAATCAACATTTTCATTTATTAAATTGATACGACTTTCACTAAAGTGAACCGCAAGCTCTAGTTTAGGATACTTGTTTGCTAATTTAGAAAGTATTGGCATTACATACTTACGGCCGAATGCCGCAGGTAAGTGAAGCTTTACTTGCCCTGAAACATTATGGCTACCGGCAGTGACCGCTTGCTCTAGGCTATCTATTTCAGCTAGTATTTTTACCCAGCCTTCAAAATAATGCTGCCCTTCTGGGGTTGCCATAATTTTACGCGTTGTTCGATGCAGTAGCTTTGTACCTAACTTACTTTCAAGCCTAGTAACAGTTTTACCAACAGCGGAGCCTGTTAAACCTAACCGATTACCAGCTGCTGTGAATGTACCCATGCGTAGTGTTTCAACAAACTCTCGAATACCAAAGAAAGGGCTATCTTCTGGTTTCATTATGGAATCTCAGGACAGAATAAATGGAATATTAGCTAGGTTATCATTTAAAAAGAAGATAATAAAATAGTGTTCACTTATTCAGCAATAGAGAAACATGATGAGCGAACGCAAACTTCTCGATTTACTCGAAAAAGAAGAGATCCGAACTCTTCGATTAAACTACAGTCAGCTTTTAGACTCTGGTCAAATTCATAAAATGGAAGAAGTATTTACTAGCGACGCACGAGTCGAAGTAACAGTGGGAGAAATGAATGGAATTGAACAGATAAAGCAAGGATTAAAAAATGCTTATGATGAATTCGATACTCACAATAGAAAGCACTTCCCTTTTGTTCATGCCGTAATGAACCATCAAATAGTACTAACAGATAAAACGACAGCACAGGGTGAGTGCTATCTAATTGACTTTGTTACAAGTAGAGAGCAAAGCGAATCTCCGCTTTTATTAGTAGGCCGATACTTAGACCGCTATGAAAAAGTCGACGGTCAATGGCGCATTAGCCACTCTAAACTTGATGTTGTGTGGCCAGCGAATTCGGGAGATTAGTAACATGAATAATCTACCAACTAGCTTTACAAATGTATTTGCCGACAACAAATTAACGCTGGGATTGCTCACTCCCCTTGAAGCTTACCCTAGCAGCCCTTTCCCTACCCTCAATGCTGATATAGCAACGGCTAAGCAGGCTGAACAAGCAGGTATTGCCAGTATTTGGTTTAGGGATGTGCCTTTTTATGATCCTAATTTTGGTGATGCTGCGCAGATGCTTGATCCATTCACTTACGCAGGTTTCATTGCTGCACATACAAATACAATTACTTTAGGCACCGCAGGGGCAGTTTTACCATTACGCGATCCTATCATGGTTGCCAAACAAGCAGCCTCAGTTGATCATCTAAGTAATGGTCGTTTTGTGTTAGGAGTTTCAACCGGAGATAGGCCAGTTGAATACCCGGCTTTTGGTGTCGATTTTAACGCGCGTGCTGAGCGCTACAGAGAGTCAGTTGAAATTATCAAAACATTACACCAACAAAGTTTTCCTAAACACCTTAGCCAACATTACGGCGAGCTTGATGGTTCACTTGACCTTTATCCAAAACCAGTAAACCAGCAAATACCCGTTATGGCCATTGGTCGTTCTAGGCAATCATTTGAGTGGTTGGCTAATAATGTTAATGCTTGGATTTGGGCTGTTGATAATGAACAAGCCATCAGTGAAATCATTAACAACCTATCAATTGCATGCAATAGCAACACAAGCCCACATTACGGCTATGCGACATTTTTTGATTTAGATAAAAACCCAGACGCCCCGTACCAGCGTTTTTATAACGTTGTACGAATTGGTCGAAATGCCCTTATTGAGCGACTGTTAAAACACAGAGAGCTTGGCGTAAAACACATTGCGCTAAACTTAAAACCTTCTCGAAGGGCTGCCCAAGATGTAATTGATGAATTGGGTAACTTTGTTATTCCTGCTCTTGAAAAAGAGCAAAGAGAGCCTGCTGTATGAGTACTCAAGAACAGCTCGAAAACTTAATAACTCAGTTTAAAGATAGCTGGTTACGCTCGGATAAGCACTCGTTAGCAAAGCTGTTTAGCTCTGATATCGTTTTCAAAAGCCATCACCATGGCTCTATAAATGGGCAAAAGCATGTATCAACAACTTTAAGTGAAGATTTCAAAAACTATGCAACGAGTGCTGAATTTACAAATACGTTTACTGCACACCAAAAAGATTTTGCCGCAGCCAAGATATACATGGCAGCTTTCCTCCTTTAGGTGATTTATCTGGTAGAGAAAATGTTATAGGGAGTTTAAAAAACTTTAGACTGCTTGCGCCATTTTGGCAGCACTTTGCAGAGTTGGTCAAAATGGAGATTAGCCAAGATAAAAAAACAGCTCGATTTATCATTGCCCGAATCATTCCCGAAAACCCCGTGAATGATAGCAATCAAAAAATCTATGCAGCTCACTATCAGTTAGCAGCAAGATTAGAGTCAGATAACTGTTGGCGACTTTACGAATCGCATTACATACCGGGTTGGTTTGATGAACAGAATCTGCCTGAGTTTATGATCTAACAATAAAGCGCTCAATGTGAGCGCTTTTTCATAAGTACCTGCGACCGGTTAAGCTTAATCACTGTTTTTGCTTAAATTAAAAACAGTGATACATTAAAAATTACTAGATACCTTGTACCTCATGATGATAATGATTATCATCAACAAGTATTAATCCCCTCTTCTCTGGGCAAAATAATAAGGAATATTATGAAAAAGAGCTCACTTGCCTTATGTGTTGCATTACTATTTAGTCAGCAAGGCATTGCCAATGAAACGACCACACAAGAATTTAACGACACCTACCGCGCTTATGTCGCTGCTGTAGAAAATAAGCAAGACAGTAGCGAACTTGCTAAAAAAGCGTTTGAGCTTGGCAAAGAAATTTATGGTGAAAGCGCCGACAACACCGCCAATCTTGCTATTAACTATGCAAACAGCCTTGCTAAAAGTGAACAAGAACAACGCTTTGAGTTATATCGCACAGCCTACGAAATACTCGAAAAAAACCACGGCAAGCTAAGTGTGCAAGTATATGATTCATTAATCGGCATGGCAGAATCAACTCCCTCTGCTAAACGCGCTGATACGTATCTTGATGATGTTATTGCTATTGCTGAAAAACAAAACTCAGACAAACTTGTTGCTGATGCAAAAATGACCGCTGCTCGTATCCTTGCTTATAAAGGCACTGGCGAACGCTATTACACAGCAAAGGAATATCTTGAAGAAGCTGATAAGTACTACCAAGAAAACTTACCAAATAACGCTGTCGATCGTATTAGCGCAGACTTTTTAGTTGCCGCATTTGCAGAAAACCAACGTAAATACAGCACCGCTATTGAGCGATTGAATCACGTAGTTAGCGTATTTGATCAAGAGCTAGACTTTGATCATCAAACCGAATTAAACGCCCATTCAAAGCTAGTTCACTTATACGAAAAAACAGGTAAAAGCGACGAAGCAACTAAACATTGCTTAGCGATTGCGAAAATGGTGCCTTGGAAAGAAAGCCAAGAACAAGAGCCGTTGTACCGCGTACATCCTAAATATCCAAAATCAAAAGTTCAACGTATGGAAGATGGCAGTGTCGTAATGGAGTTTGAAGTAACCCCGTCAGGCTTTGTAGACAACATAACTGTGGTTGGCTCTGAGGGTGGCTCAGCATTTGAAAGAGAAGCTGTTAAAGCAGTAAAACAGTGGCGTTATGCCCCTAAGTTTGAAAATGGTCAAGCTATAGCAGCGACTTCTCGGGTGCAATTAGATTTTAAAATCAACTAATAAATAACAGGGTCGCAATGCGACCCTTTTTATACCAATTCGCTTAATTAAGTGAGCTATTTTGAGGCAAGAAAACCTCGTTGATAGCAAGGCAAAAATTTCGTTATTTAGTTGTTCTAAATCAGAAATTTTTAACGCAGATAGCGACAGGTTTAATCCCTCAAAATGATTAAGTATTTTTGCGGATTGGTATTAAAACTTTTTAAGCAGGTTATCGGCTGCGTCCTCTATTAAATCGAGTACTTTTTCGAAGCCTTGATCACCACCATAATAGGGGTCGGGGATCTCACTCTCTCCTGCATCACCATGACTTAAAAACAGCGACAACTTATATTGTAAGTGCTCTGGGCACTGGGCTTGTAAATCAGCAAGATTTTGCTTGTCGGCTGCGAGAATTAAGTCAAACTCATGAAAATCAGCTTGAGTCACTGGTCGCGAATAGATGCCTTTAAAACTATAACCGCGTTTTTCAGCTGCAGCTTTTGAGCGTGAGTCTGGTGGATTACCTTGGTGGTAACCAATGGTGCCAGCAGAATCAACTTTAACATTGACACCCAGCGCCTTGGCACGACTACGAAGTACCGCTTCAGCAGTAGGTGAACGGCAAATATTGCCTAAGCAAACAATCAAAACCTTTTTCATTATTCGTCCTTAAAATTGCTTTAAGATTGACTCATCATAACGTTCTGCATCAAGCGAGAGATTGTATTTATCTGCAACACTATCAAGCTCTGCCTGCTTAATTGCCAACTCATCCATGGTAATAGTGTTGTCATCAAGTTGCCATAACAAACGTGAACCTGCATAGCTGTAATGAATTGCTAATAAAGCATCTGCATTGCCCTCGCGCCCTGCTGCTTTTAACTTTGGCATTTTACGGGTGATTTTATTCAGCGCTTTTTTAAGCTCCCACACATAGACAATTTCAGTCATGTAATCATGATTGCGGTATTTATTAAGCACAAAGCCCACCAGCAAACTACACACAACAACACCTAATAGGTTCCAATGAAAATGGCTACCGCTTGGGTCAGGAAATAACACAATTAATGTCTGTGAAATGGCTAAACTGCCAACGGCTAAAGCAATTACACAAGCAATAATTACTTGGTTTAAATGTTTACGGTAACGGGCTTTATCTATTTGAATAAGTTTCATAACAACCTAAAAAACTTGTGAAAAATAAAAAGTGAAAAAAGTTTCACCCCTTTTTTATTTGCCAGCCGTTTTAGCTATGAAAGCAATTATCCAAAGAGGAACGGCTATGCATACTTTACCACTAAACTCAGCAAGCTTGAATAACAGCAATGCTGCTTTGAAGACAACCGCAGCAATTATTGGCGGCGGTGTCATGACCTTTGCAGCATTTGCATTTATGCAGTACTTAATTTCTGCTGAGCAAAGAGCCGATGTTAAAACAGGCCCAGATATCACGGTTGAAATTTATGAAGTACCGGAAGACTCAAAAGTACAAGTAAAGCAAACACTGCCGCCACCGCCAGTTGCTAAAATGCCACCAAAAGTACCGCCACGCCCAACGATTGATACGACCGATACAGTTGTAGTAGCGGATTTAACACCAACAATGACATTCGATAACATTGGCGACACGCTTAGCAAAAGCATTAACCAACCAACAGGAGATGCAACACCAATTGTGCGTATAAACCCTAAGTACCCTCCGGTAGCAGCTCGTGATGGCATTGAAGGTTGGGTACAAATTAGCTTTAGCATTTCACCGACTGGCGAAGTGATTGACCCTGTTATTATTGATGCCGAGCCTAAACGGGTATTTGACCGTGAAGCAATTCGCGCCATTAAACGTTGGAAATATCGCCCTAAAGTAGTTGAAGGTGTGGCACAATTACAAACAAACCAAAGCGTTCAACTTGATTTTAAAATAGATGGATAACTGCCTATGCTAATGAGCATCAAGACATGGTTATTTGACAAGCCAAGCACAGATTGTTTGGCGCAGTATGCCAAAACGGGCGACAACCGTTACCTTAACCAACTCGTTGCTCAATATGGGAACGATCTTTATCACTATCTAGTTACACAGAGTGATAAAGATCTTGCCCTTGATATATGCCAGCAAACCTGGTTAAAAGTTATTGATAAACGCGACTTTTACAATGATCAAAACAACCCAAAAGCGTGGCTTTTTCGGTTAGCACGTAATTTATTAATTGATGAATTTCGTAAGCAGCAAAAGTTCGTTGAATTAGAAGACAACCAACTATTTACTGAACCTCAGGATGAAAGTTATCACTACGACTACGAAGCCTTTGATAAAGCACTTATGGCACTTAGTTTTGTACAACGTGAAGCGCTGACCTTACAACAAGAAGGCTTTAGTCTCGAAGACATTGTTGCTATCACACAAAGTAACCCAGAGACCATTAAAACTCGGCTGCGATATGCCCGTCAAAACCTGAAACAACAACTAGGAGGCCATTATGAAGCGTAACGACGAGCAACTCGATGCTGATTTAAAAGCACATTTTCAAAAACGTAAGGCAGAGCACAGCTTAAGCAGCGACGAGCTTTCACACATGCAAAAGCCACAGTCGGCAACGCCAAGACCACAGCGCTTTTTAGGCCTGCAAATGACCGGAGTATTTGCTGCTTTAGCGATTCTTGGTTTTGTCATGCTGCAATACAACAACCGCGAGTTAACCCATGTTTATGCCGTGGATTTATCGGACTATCAATGGCTTGAAGTACACGAACTCGACGCCAAAGGCAGCTATGTGAGTAACCTTAAACAACAAAAACAAAACCTAGATGCTAACTACCAACAAGCATTAGCCAATCACCAAGCCCGCACCAGCTTCACCGGCCGTCTAGTCAGTGTTGATAACGACTGGTATATCGCTGACTGCGAGCAAAATGTCATAGTACAAATTAAACAATCACTCCTTGAAGAACTACAAAAACACGGCACCCTAGATACTCATATTCACCAAGGAGACCTACTCGCCCTAGACCAAAACAAACAAGGCCAAATCATCGCACTCAAACAACTGACCCATGAAACGGAAAAGTGTACGAGTTAGCGAACTCGTAGGTTGGGTAGAGCGTAGCGAAACCCAACACACTCAGAGCTGTCAGCTTTAAAAAAGTTAGCGAGCTACAAGGGGAAAGAGTAAAGGAGTTCGTAGGTTGGCTAGAGATAATTGGACTCCCCCAACCACCGAAGGTTGGACTAACATTTAAGTTAGCAGACCAAAATGTTATGGGAGTCCAT
>NZ_JABVXF010000057.1 GCF_013349995.1 Pseudoalteromonas sp. 0303 | reverse complement strand
ATGGTATAAACGCGCCAATTGAAGTTCAAGCAACCGTTCAAAACGGCGAGTATGTTACCGATCCGATTGATGCAAGCGCACTAAACGACGGCACACTCACTGCTACAGCCAGCGTATCCGATGTGGCAGGTAACCCTGTTACAGCTGAGGATACAGTTGAACTTGATAACACCGCAGCCATCACAACCAGCATTGATAAAACAGCCGATGGCGTGATTAATGGTAACGGTGAAAGCGCCGCCATGGTCGTGCGTGGCACGGTTAGCGATGTGGAAGACGGTCAAACCGTGACGGTGATCATCAGCGATGGCACAAACCAAGTTGAAACCACGGCACTTGTACAAAACGGCGAATATGTTACCGATCCGATTGATGCCAGTAGCCTAGATGATGGTACGCTCAGCGCTACAGCTACGGTAAGTGATATAGCAGGCAATAACGCAACAGATACAGATACAGTGACTCATGATAAAACAGCTGTGACCAGTATTGATGTGGCAACCGGTGATGATGCATTTATAAATACCGCAGAGCAAGAAAGCGTGGTAGTAAGCGGTGTAATAGAAGAAGCAGATACAAGCCAAACTGCCACGGTTGTCTTTACCGATGTGAACGGAGGCAAAGTCACTGTTGAAAACGTAGTTATTAATGACGAAGGTGAGTGGGCAATCAACGCTACGGATATTTCAGGCCTTGCTGATGGTGTAATTACAGCGAGTGTTAGCGCATTAGACGTTGAGGGTAATTTAGCCACAAACGAAACCAGCTTTACTAAAGACACTACAGTTGCAGTAACAGTTGATATTAACGATACAAACGATGGCGTAATTAACGGCAATAGTGAAAACTTAAATGTTGAAATTACAGGTACAACAGCGGGTGTTGAAGACAATCAAACTGTAACAGTGGTAGTAACAGATGAAGCAGGTAATGAGCGCAGCTTTGAAGCCACTGTTATTAATAATGCTTACACGATTACCGGTGCTGATTTATCAGGGCTAGATGACGGTACATTAACCGCCACAGCCACCGTAAGTGATGTTGCAGGCAATACCGCAACCGATACAGACACAGCCATTCACGATAAAACCGCAGCAACCACCATTGAAATGGCAGCAGGCGATGATGTAGTTAATAGTGATGAGCAAAGTAATGTAGTCGTAAGCGGTGTAATTGATGAAGCCGATGCAAATCAAACAGCCACCGTGGTGTTTACTGATAAAGACGGTAAAAAAGTTACAGTTGAAAACGTCGTTATTGACGCAAATGGACAATGGCAAGTTGATGCAGCAGATATAACAACGCTTGCTGATGGTGAAATTACAGCAAGCGTTAGCGCATTAGATGTTGAGGGCAATTTAGCCACTAACTCAACCACCTTCACCAAAGACGCCACCATTAATATTGATATTGATACCGGCGATAACGGCATTAACAGTAGAGCATTTAAAACTGGTCAAGTAGCCACGCTGAGCGGTACAACTGATGCTGAGGATACCTCTACCGTAACGCTTACTATTTCTGATGGTACCAAAAGTGAAGTAGTAACTGCGACTGTTACAGGTGGCGCTTGGAGTGTTAATGGTATTGATGTGTCTGCGCTCGATGATTCACAGCAGTGGACTATTGTTACCTCTGTTACAGACTCTGCAGGTAATACCGCAGAAGATAGCACGCCAATACTTGATGCGCTTGATAGCCAAACACTTAATGAAAGTAATACAGGTAATGGCGGAACAAGTTCGGCTAAAAGCAGCATAGAAATAGATAACGCAGTGCTTACAATCAGCTCTGAGCAATCAGGTCTTGAGGGTTTAAAAGTAAATGGTGAAGCTGTAACTGTTGCATTAGCAACTGATGGTTTATCGTTAGAAGTTAAAGACTCGCAAGGTAACCTAGTGTTAAGTGTTGCGCTTGCGGGTGGTGAACTTACTACCACGCTACATGCACCAATTGACCACGAAAGTGAGAGTTTACTTACTGATATTTTTGTAGACGCACTACAAACAGATGCCGATGGCACAACCGAACTAGTAGTTGTACCAACAGCCGTTACTATAACCGACTCAGCCCCACAAAGCAGTGACGACAGCTTTACAGTAACCGAAGCCGACACCGATGCAGGTAGCTTAGTCACAAACGACAGTGTAGTAGAGGGCGCACCAACCGTTACAAGCGTTACATTTAAAGGCACTGACTATGATGTAACAGCCGATACACCTGCAACAATAGACACCGATGAAGGCACATTAACGGTTAACAGCGATGGCACATGGAGCTTTGATGCTGATGATGATCGTGACTCAACCCCTTCACCACAGTTTACTATTGAATACACAATAGAAGATCGCGACGGAGTTGGCAGCTCAACCAGTACAGCCACATTTACAGTACAAGATGGCAGTGCGGGCAGCTTTACAAATCAAGCCGCTACTTATACAGAAAGCGATTATGGTGTTATTACCACGAATAACAAATCCTTTAGTGTTGCTGCAGGTTCTGATGCACTTGTTGCTGATTCAATTACCTTTGATGACACTATTGCAAGTTTAAATTCGTTGAATCTAACTAGTTCTGGTTCTGCTATTAGCTTTGTTTTAAGCGGTGATGGTAAAACAATTATAGGCTCTGCAAATGGCAGCGAAGTAATCCGCTTTAGCGTAAGTGCAACGCAAGATGCCAATAGCAAAGATTTAGATGCTAGGGTTCAAACAACAGTCAGCTTACCGCTTGATAACCCTGATGGAGAGAATATTGATTTTGCGCTTTCTGTTAATGGTGAGGATAGTGATGGTACGGTAATTAGCGGTAATGGCAATGTAACCATAACCATTGTAGATGGCACAGGACCACAGCTTACCAATATAGACTCAGCAAACCTTGATGAGTCAGGTTTAGCGTCCGGCTCAGATACATTTAGCGGTACATTAGATACTGTTATTGGCAGTGATAGCTTTTCGTCATTAACCTTTGCTGTTACAGGCTCGCAACCTGCACTAACCTCTGGTGGCGAGGCTATTCAATATACCTTAAGTGAGGATGGCTTAACGCTTACAGCACATACAGGTGATATAAATAACCCTGTATTTATTGCTACTTTACCTGAGATCACAAACAGCACAAGCAGCCAAGCAAACTTACAATATACAATTGAGCTTATTCGCCCTCTTGATAATAACGGTAATAGTAGCTTTAACCTTGCAATTGAATTGAAAGATCAAGATGGCGATATTGATGAGGAAAATATTACTGTAAACGTTACAGATAGTGCTAATGCAACGCAAACCTCGCCAACGTTCAATGTCGCAGAAAGCCCAAAAACAGGCAGTACTGGTCAGTCCGATACACAGAGCATTACTATTACGGCTGGCGGTGAGGCTGTTAAATCACTTGGTATGAATGTAGCTTCAGGTCAGGCGGTACTTGATAGCAATGGCAATGCTCTTACCCAAAACGGTGAGCCGATTACATGGCAAGTTAATGAGGATGGTACCGCAAACGGTGTAGTTAATGGCGTTACTGTATTTACGGTAACTCTTCCAACTGATGTGGATGTAGCTGCAGGCACCTCTGAAAGTTACAACATTGCCTTTGAAATCGTAGGGGCTATTGATCATTTAGATTCACAAGAAGCAACGCTTGCTATTAACGTACCTATTATTTCAACTGATGCCGATGGCACTAGAGAACAAAGTGCATTAGCAGTAAACGTAGAAGATGGTCAGTCTCCGAGTGTCACAACTTCAGGCGATAGCGCTCCTGTGGTTGATGAAGAAGGCTTGCGTAATAACGACTCAATTAAAACCGAGGGCAATATTAGTGTTACGTCAGGCTCAGATGAAGTTGTTGAAGTGAAACTAGCTGACAACTTTAGTTTTTCTGGTTACACCTCTTCAGGTGAAGACGTTACGCTATCAAATACAGCTGACGATAATGGCTGGTATTTAGCAACAGCACCAACAGGCGAAAATGGGGCAGCTGAAACAGTTTTCCGCGTTAGGTTTAATGCTGATGGAACCTTTGAGTATGAGCAATTCAAAGCCTTAGACCACGAAGCGGGCAATGGAGAAAATACACTTGATGTAACAATCGATTTAGTAGCGGTAGATGCCGACGGGGATATATCAAATTCACAAAGTGTTGTTGTTGCCACAGTAACTGATGACATCCCAAGCTTACCTGGAGCAAGTAAAGCATTGACGGAAGGTGAAACCGTTACAATCGATTTATTAGCTAACCTTGAAGGGGGAGCTGATGGGGCGACGGTAACAAGCATTACTTATAACGATGTGGTTAGAAATGTGGGCGATACATTCGCTTTAAATGATGGTGATGAAGATTATGGTACTGCTACAATTAATTCAGATGGTAGCGTAACAATTACCACCACTACATTTGGCTCATCAGCTAATGATTTTGTTGACACAATTACTTATGTTGTAACAGATACTGACGGTGATACAGCGACAGCAGATTTATCACTGACTACAAGTGATTACATTGGTGAGATGACTACCACTGCAACAGATGCCAATGAAGATGGCTCTTCTACAATTACTGTTACCGTAACCCCAGGCGATATTGACCAAAATGAAACGGTTACTCAAATACGTATTGAAGAAAGCTCCTTACAGGGTGGAAAGTTATTATTAAATGGCAGTGAGCTAACAGCTACCGGTGGTTATTATGTACTAAGTGGCAGCCAGTTAAGTATTGATGCTAATGGCGTAGCAACTATAAACGGCGCTTTAACATTTGAACCGCTTGCAGATAGCTCAAACCAAACTCAAACGGTAAACCTAACTATTGATGCAACAGTAACGACTGATAATGGCAATCGTGAATACAACGCCACTCAAGCAGTAAGTGTTATATCAGTGGCCGACACCCCTGATTGGGATGACACAAACGATTACAGTTACACAACAGCAGAAGATACCGAAGCTACTATTAAGATTGGCGCTTCACTGCAAGATACAGATGGATCAGAAACACTCACTTATATAATCAATAATATACAAGAGGGCTTAATTGTTAGTGCCGATGGCCGTGAACTATCAAACGGTGATGAAATAACCGCAGCAGAGGCGCAAAGCTTAACTGTCGTTGGCGAAGAGCACGTAGCAGGCACGTTTACATTTGATATTACTGCAGTTGCTACTGAAGCTGAAAATGATGATAGTGCATCATCAAACACGCAAACGGTAACGGTTGAAATAACTCCTGTTGCTGATGAACTTCGCTTATTTGTGCGAAACCAAACCGTAGATGAAGATGCGCTCACCCCAGCTATCGATTTATTTAGTGGTTTACTTGTAGATGAAGATGGCTCAGAAACACTGCGTTTTGAAGTTGAATTACCAGAAGGTTTTGAGCTAGTAGATGAAAATGGAAATGTATTAACTCAAGATACAGATGGAAATTGGCTAGTCAGTGATACAGAGCTGCAAGCAGGGAACATATTCTTAAAACAAAAAGAAGATGCCAGCCGTGCAACCGATGCTACCTTCGATATTACGGTTACAGCTATTGCAACAGAAACCAGCACCGGTGAAGAAGCACGTACACAGCCAGATACTCTACAATTAACTGTTATAGGTAAAATAGATCCGCCAGAGCTAGATGAAGAAAATAGCAATGATAACTGGGCATTTGCAGAGGTAGATGAAAACAACTTTACGCTGCAAAACACTCAAGGTACGGAAGATACTAACCTACGTTTAGATTTTTTAATTGTGACCTCTGATGTGGATCAGTCAGAAGCAATTAGCTTAGTTATTTCTGACTTACCAGACTCGGTAATGCTAGTTGATGTAAACGGCGACCCAGCAGATTTACCAATTGTTGGTACTGATGCTAACGGCAAGCCAATGTACAGCTTAACGGCTGCAGAGATGGAGAATTACTATTTAGCGCCTGTTGATGACTTTAGTGGTGAAGTTAACTTTAATATTAAAGTAGTTCCAACAGAAGCTGATGGTGATACTAATGATTACAACATTGCTGTAACCACAAACTTTAACCCAACAATCGACAATAATACGCAAAGCCTAGCAACAACGTCTGAGGGTAATGAAGATACACGCATTGCACTTAACTTTAATCCCGATTTAATCGACAGCGACGGGTCAGAAACAATAACAGGTGCCGTAATTACAGGCATACCAGCAAACACTACCTTGTATGTTGATGGCAACGAAGTGAGTGTAGGTAGCGGGTATGATTTAGCTGATTTAATTAATGACGAATACCCAACACTTGAGGATGTTTTAGCCAGCGATAGAGTGCGTTTACTGCCTGATGAGGATTTCTCAGGCACGCTTACTGTTGATGTACTTTATACCGTGACCGATACATCTGATGTAGGCAGTGTGAGCGAAGACATTAGTAGTCAAGTTACAGTAACCGTAAACGGGCAAGTTGATACCCAAAGCAGTGCCGAGCGCGATAATAGTGGTGCTGTTACCCGCCTTGAAGCAACCGATGAAACAATAACGAGCTCAAGCAGAACAATGAGCTTATCAGGTGCTGTTAGCTTTACAGAAGAAGATATCGATGGCTCTGAGGTTATTACTCATATAGAAATAATACTCCCTGATGGCGTAAATATAGAGGTGCTTCATCCAAATGGGGCGTACCCAGATGGCTCTGGCCGTTGGATTATACCTATTGATGCAGGTACAAGTGACACAGTACAAGATGTAATTAGTGACTTACTTGCTGATGTGACCTTAGAAGCGCAAAACTCTACGGGTGATATAGATGTTACTGTTAAAGCGCGCGTAGCCGATGGCAGCCACGCCGTATTATTAAGTGACAACTTTACCGTTAACTTTAGTGTAACAGGTGAAGGGAGCAGCTCAGAAGCTTCTGAAGTAGGGCAATTACAAATTTCAGTGGTTGATGCTGTAGAAGATGAAGTTGTTGATTTTACAGGCCATATTAATACCAGCTTGACTGATGATGAAAACGACACCGTGACTGTTTACATAAGCGCAGACAGCTTACCTGAAGGCCTTATTATTGAAGGTGACGGTGTTATCGCAATCCCTGGGGATGATGGTGAAGTTGCTGAGTATATTATTCCAGAAGAGTCGCTTGGCAACTTAAGCTTTACCAGTGCAGGCGATGACTACTCAGGGCAATTAATCATTCCGGTAACCATTATTGCAGTAGATGATGATAGTGGTGATGAGTATATTGATGACACTCAATCTTTAGAAATAGATGTAACCCCTGTCGCCGACGGTGGTGAGTTTAGCGCTGCTATTAACAAAATTAAAGAAGATAACCGCACCACAGCGCTTGGCTTAACGTTAGCATTAACCGATTTAAACCAAGTGGATGATGATTCAAACCCTCAGCAAAATGGGGGAGTTGAAGAGGTTGATTTCAGTCAGCCTATTACTATTACTTTACCGGACGGTGTGGGGCTATATGACCCTAATAATATGTTTACCGACAACGGCGATAACACATACACCTATAACGGGACAGAAGCAGAGTTTGCCGCTGCGCTTGCAGGTATTGGCGTTGAGCCAATTGAGGACCAATCAGGAACTGATATTGATATTCAAATAACGGCAACCATAGTTGATACCGCACAATTAAGTACAGGTACAGCTACAGCTACAACGCAAGTTACTAATACAATTAGTATTGCAGTAGAGGCGGTAACCGATGAAGCCGTATTAACAGTGGCAGATGCACAAGGGAGCGAAGATGCCGATATAGCATTAGCAGGCTTAAGCGCGCTTCTAAAAGATGATGATGGCTCTGAAACTATATCAATTACTATTTCGGGCGTACCAAAAGATGCCGTATTAAAAGACGCTGATGGTAATTTACTTGTTAATAACGGTAAAGACGGTGGCACCTTTAATGGTGAAGACACCACAAGCTGGACCGTAACTGCAGAGCAATTAGCTGGTTTAATTATTGTACCGCCGCTTGATTTTAGTGGTGAGTTTGAATTAACCCTAAATGCGCTAACACAAGACGAATCACCTGGTGAAATTGTACAAACCTCAGCCTCGTTTATCGTTGTAGTAAACCCTGAAGCGGATGCGCTCGATTTTTCTAAGCAGCCGTTTGAAAGCTACGATGGGCAAGAAGATGACACTATAACTATTGACCTTGAAGCATTTAGTGAAGAGGCTGATGGCTCAGAGACAATTCAGTTAACGGTTAATATAGCAGCCGATTCGGACAGTAGTGCTCTTGAGTATATTGACGGCGAAGCGTTTATTACTATTGGGAGTGAAACTGTATTCTTTACCAGTGATGGTAATGGCGGCTTTAGCGCAACAATTACAAGCGATAGCAGTTCAATAGAAAACTTTGACTTTAATGCCGGTGGTCTTGCGTTTGGTACATTGAACATGAGTGTCGATGTAGCAACAGTTGATAGCGCAGAAATTAATGGCGAAACAGTAACAAGTGTGGGTGATACACAATCATCAGAGTTTATTATTGAGTTAGAGCCTCAAGCTGATGCGCCTGTATGGACTGCCGCAAATGATGTTACAAGTAATTCAACCAACAATATTGCCCTAAACTTAGATGCAGACTTGCAAAACCCTGCAGCAGATGAAACCGGCTATATTGAAATTACCGGCTTACCTGATGGATACAGCTTTAACTTTGGAGAAAAAGTAGGTGATACGTGGACCGTTGATATTGCTGATATTGAAGCTCTCGAAATTATTGACGCCGATGCAGGTGATAGCTTCACGCTAACGCTCAATGCATTCGCTACACTCGATGGTGAAACGCAACAAGCGGCTACAGAGGAAGTGAATGTAACTATTTCTGACTCGGCTACAAGTAACTCAGCGCGTACAGCAAGTGCCAGTGGTGCTGATTATAGTGAAATGTCTGGTAGTGGCGACACTGCACATGATGAGACTATTGCGAGTATGACTAGTGGTGATGAAAACGTATGAAGCTAATCCTTAACCGGGAACAAATGTTGGCACTCGGTAAGCATATTGCCGATGCCTTGCATTTGCGTCATCAAAGCGACAACTTGTTACTTGGTTTACCAAGTAATGAGTTTTCGGCGCATCATTTAGAGCAAGCATTAAGTAACATTAATGTAAGTGCTCAACTACAAACTACGCCTAAACATTATGCTTATCCCGCTTTGGTACTCGATAAAGATGGTTTTTTCTGGCTTTTTGAAAACGGCGGTAAAAGTACGTTTAGCTCACAAGATGATGCAAATCCCAAGCAGTTAACAGACATAGATATAGAGCTTATATGGTACTTATCGCACGATAATGTAACCGATGAACGCTCTGAAAAACTCCACACCCGTATTCCAAGCTGGCTAAGGCCTGCGTGGGATCAGGTAAAGCCATTTTATAACTCATTATTATTGGCCTCACTAACTGTGAATTTGCTCGCTTTAGTGGTGCCATTGTTTACCATGAATGTGTATGACCGTGTTGTGCCAAACGAAGCTATGGATACGTTATGGGTGTTAGCAACGGGTGCAACAATAGCGATTGTATTTGACTGGCTTTTAAAACAAGCGCGAGGGCATTTGACTGATGCCGCAGGCAGGCAAATAGATTTACGTATTAGCAGTATGTTGTACGCTAAAATACTCGGTATGAGGCTAGAGCAGCGCCCAGCTTCTTCTGGTGCTTATGCAAAACAAGTACAAGATTTTGATAGCGTAAGGGAATTTATCACCTCTGCAACCTTGGTCTCTGTTATTGATTTACCCTTTACCTTATTGTTTTTAGCTTTAATTTTTTGGCTCGGGGGATTAATTGTACTTATTCCTGTAGCCGTGCTTAGTGTTGTTATTATTACAAGTGTTGTACTCCAAGCTAGATTAAATGAAAGCGTAGAGCAGGCATCTAAGCTATCTACCCAGCGTCAAGCGTATCTAATTGAAAATTTAAACCAACTTGTTGAGCTTAAGCAAATGAATGGCCAAGCAGGGGCACAACAAAAGCTTGAGCAAACACTCGCACAAATGGTTGATTGGCAAAATAAATCACGTCACAGTGCAACAACTCTAACGCATACCGTTTCTAGCCTCAGCCAATTTACCAGTATTGGATTAATCGTTTTCGGTGTGTACTTAATTAGTAATGGCGATATTAGTATGGGCGCACTGATTGCTATTGTTATGTTAAGTGGGCGTGCATCAGGGTCAATATCATCGTTGGCTGGGCTTGTTTTAAAGTACAAGCAAACTCAAACGGCTATTGAGTCCGTTAAAAATATAATGGCGTTAGAGCAAGAGCAGCAAAGCGGCGAAAGTACCATTGATGCAACGTTAAGTGGCAATATTACAGCTCGTTATTTAAGTTTTCAATATCATGAGCAAGAACTTGAAGCTATTCACAATATTAATTTTGATATCAAAAAAGGTGAAAAAATTGGTTTGTATGGACGAGCAGGGTCCGGTAAGTCTACCTTACTGGCTATTATTGCAGGTCAATACAGAACAACGTCTGGGCAACTATTAATAGATGACATTGACATAAAATACTGGTCTTTAAGTGCGTTACGTAAACAAAGCGGCTGGGTAGCACAAAGCCCAAGCCTATTTTATGGCACTGTGCTTGAGAATATCACGTTAGGCGCTCAAGACATCAACCCAACGGAGCTGGCAAAAGCGCTTGTGCAATCAGGTGTGAGTCGCTTTATTGATCGCTTAGAGTCGGGACTTGAAACGCAAGTAGGCGAATTCGGCCGATTTTTATCTGGAGGACAACGACAAGCTGTTTGCATTGCTCGCGCAATATTACAAAGTGATAATTCATTACTCCTATTAGATGAGCCTTCCTCAGCTATGGATGAAGGGCATGAAAAACTATTAATTAAAACTTTAAAAGAGCGTACAGAAACTGTGGTTATTTCTAGCCACCGCAAAGAGATGCTCTCAATATGTGACAGGATTTTTGTTATTGACCATGGTCGATTAAAGAGTATAGAAACCCCCAAATCATTATTTAGCGAAAAAGTATCGGGCGGCGTAAAACTGGTGAGTAAAAAAGTGACGCGAGTAAGTAATGCCAATAGTGGGAGCGTGTCTAAATAATGGCTGATTTATATATGGGGCAGCTGCAAGCTGCAAAGCAAGCTAAGCGGTTGGTTATTATTGTTTTTATTTTGCTGTTTTCAGTCGTTTTGTGGGCCAAGTTTGCTAAGCTAGAAGAGGTAATTATTGGACAAGGCACTGTTATTCCTGTTCAGCGTGTACAAACAATAGAAAACCTCGACGGTGGCATATTAAAAGAAGTACTTGTACATGAGGGACAGTTAGTTGAAGTGGGCGACCCATTGCTTTTAATTGATGAAACTCGCTTTGCCGCAGCATTTGCTGAATCAAGCCAAGAGCGAGAGTCTTTACTTGCTAGGCGTAACCGCCTGTTAACAGAGCTTAAAAGTGTTGAACTTGATGATAAAAGTAGTTTTGGAGCCACAATTCAGCGCCTAGAAATACCACGAAAAGGCGTGTCGCCAGAGGTATATAGGCAAGCCTATAACACTTACACATCTCGTTTAACTCAGCTCGAGTCACAATTACAGCAGCGTACGCAAAGCTTATTGCAACAAGAGCAGGCAAGTAATGAACAACTGGCTAATATTTCAGCGTTAAAGCAAAGCTTAAAGCTTACGAGCAGAGAGGTAGAGTTAACGCAAAGCGCAGTAGATGCTGGAGCCGTTGCTGAAATGGAACTGGTTAAGTTACAACGCGATGAAATTGCAATGAAAGGTGAACTAAACCAAGCTACGGCACTGCTACAGCAGCTTAGAGCAGCCAAAAGCCAGGTACTTGAAGAACGCAAAGCGATTGTATTTGATTATTTAGCCGATACACAAAATCAGTTAGATGAAGTGAGTAATGAACTGGCCAAAATTTCACAAAGTAGTAAAGCGCTTGAGGACAGGCTGTTAAAAGCACAGGTAAGAGCGCCTGTAAGAGGAACGGTTAAAAATATAGTCTCGCGTTCTATCGGCAGTGTCATCGACCCTGGTGAAGTTATGATGGAAATTGTGCCGCAAAATGATCAGCTCTTAATTGACACTAAAGTACAGCCTAAGGACATTGGCTTTATAAGAGTGGGTATGCCAGCAAAGGTAAAATTTACTGCATATGATTTTGTTATATACGGAGGTTTAGAAGGTGAGGTCACATACATTAGTGCGGATGCGCAATATTTAGAAGATGGCACCGCTTATTACCAAGCTTTTATAAAAACCACCGTAAGTCAGATTGCTCAGCAGCCTATCATACCGGGTATGCAAACTCAGGTAGATATAATTACTGGGAAAAAAACTGTTTTAGATTACTGGTTAAAACCTTTGCTAAGAGCAAAGGCAAATGCCATGCGTGAACCATAATAGGAATATTAAATGCGAATTATAGGATTACTCTCTGTTTTAGCTTTAACACCAGGGTATGCAAGTGCTCTTACATTAGAGCAGTCGGTAGCAGAAACATTAAATACAAACCCTCGCTTAATGCAAAAGTATGCGAGCTTTGAAGCTAAGTATCGTGATAAACGCAGTGCATTTAGTGAGTACTTACCACAAATACGGTTATATGCGGCCTATGGCTATGAGCATGTGAATTATAAATCGGGCAGCGAATTTGACACAGAATTAGACCGCCGAGAATTGGGCTTAAAAATTACACAAATGCTGTTTGATGGTTTTAGCACTTCTTCTGAGGTGGCTAGATTAGATAACGAAGCACGCGCCGATCAACTCGGTTTGATCTCTGAGGCAGAAAATATCAGCCTTGAAGTTGTTAAAGTCTATTTAGAGTTATTAAAAGCAATTGAATTAATTGAATTGTCTGAAAAAAATATCGAAATACATAAAAAGATTTTAAGTGATATTGAGCAGCGCCACCAACGTGGTTTATCAAGTGATGCCGATGTAGCTCAAGTGCAATCACGTTTAGCAACATCACAGTCTGGCTACTTAGCGGCTAAAAACAACTTATTAGACATACAAGCAAATTACTATGATCTAGTCGGCAAGTACCCCGAAAACCTTGTTATTCCTAAAGCAGATGCGCATTTTATACCTAGCTCTTTAGAGGAAGCGATGAGAATTGCAAAAAGCGCACATCCTGAGATTGCTGCCGCTATTTACGATATTCAAGCTGCTGATAAACAAATACAAAGAGAGAAAAGTGGGTATTGGCCTAAAGTGAGTTTAGAGCTTGATGTTGCAGATAACCGAGATATATCAGGATCGCCTGGGCGAGATGTCAATGGCCGTATAATGCTAACTATGAGTTACGATTTATACAGCGGCGGTAAAACTAATGCTGATACTGATGCCGCAAAATGGCGCTATCAAGAAGCTGTAGCTGTAAAAGATTCAACCCACAGACAGGTCAAAGAGGCTACTAGCTTCGCGTGGAATGCTTATGTGTTTTTAGACGAGCAAAAGAAGTTTTATCAGGAAAACGTTGGTTATGCTGAAGTGGCACAACAAGGTTACGAAAGACAATTTGGCTTAGGGCGTCGTTCATTATTAGCTGTACTTGATTCGCAAATTGAATTATTCACAGCAAGAAGAAACTATATTGAATCAGCTTATGATCAACGTATTGCCAGCTACAGGTTGATCAATGCAACGGGTCGTTTAGTAAGTGCCTTAAAAGTAGATAAGCCAGACTCTTGGCAGCTTGGAGATAGATAATAATGAAAAAAATAGCTTTATTAAGTGCCGCTTTACTTTTAACAGCCTGTGCGACAGAGCCAGGTCCGTACGAGCAAAAATTACAGTCTAATGATTTACTTGATCAAGACCAAGATGGGGTTATTAACGAGCGCGATAAATGTGCAGACACGCCCTTTAAAGCGGTAACAGATAACGACGGTTGCCCGCTTGAGGAAAACATAAGCACAACTCGTGGGGTGGTAATTAACTTTGAATTTGATAAGCATGCACTTACTACTGATGCAAAGCAAAAAGTAGCCGAGTTTGCTCGCTCTATTGAAAATTCACCACTACTGAGTGTTATTTTAATAGGCGATACCAGTAAAAAGGGCTCACTTGAATACAACCGAAAGCTAGCGTTAAAACGTATTGAAACGGTTAAATCAGCACTGCTTGCGCTTAATGTGAGCGAAGAGCAAATTTCGCAACAAACGTTTATCGAAACTAAAAAAATTCCGACAGAGCTACAAGGCCGAGAAACGCGTGTTATTGCTTTAGTTGAAGGTGAGCAGTCTAGCGTTATGCAAATGCAGTTTGACGTATATAACTCAACCATTTAAATAGCGCACAACAATGGATAATAGCCCGTTTTATAACGGGCTTTTTTATGCTTAAGCGTACCTTAATACTCTTACTATACACTGTGCTTACAATGGCAAATTATTAAGGGATTTACATGGCTATTCAAAAAAAACTAAAAGAAAAAACACGGCACTTTATAGATTCTAAACATATGCTAACAGGCATTACCGTAGCGTCGTTTTTAGAATCTACGATAGTGCCTATCCCGCTTGAGGCAGTGCTTGTTCCGCTTATGCAAGCGTGTCGTGAGAAGCTGTGGTTAATCGCCCTTATGGCGACATTAGGCTGTATTATTGGTGCTTTATTTGGTTATGCACTGGGTTATTATTTATTTGACGCGATAGGTGACTGGGTTATTGAAATGTTTTCGAGCCAAGAGCAGTTTGAAAATGTAAAGCAGCAAATGCAAAATCAAGGGTTTTGGTTTGTAATGACGCTGGGAATTGTGCCTATTCCGTTTCAGATTGCGATGCTCGCTGCAGGCGCTACAAAGTACTCTATAGCTTTGTTTTTATTAGCTTCTGGTATTGCTCGTTCAATTCGCTATTTTGGATTAGCAATAGTGGTGTATTACGCAGGTAATAAAGCTGAGCGTATTATCAGCAAGCACAAAACTAAGACCATGATTGGGTTAACTATTTTAGTTGCAATTGGCTGGGGTGTTAGCACATTAATTTAAATTAATCAGTTTTAGTTTATGGTATAGTTTTTAGCAACAATAATAAGTTTAAATACAGCTTATGATGAATCCGGAAAAAGTGAGCCTCAAGCTCAGCCGTTTTGTAAAAATTACCAGATTAAACAAACTGTTAATTTTAGCTACGCTGGCGTTTATTATTGGCTTTTCAATTTTTTCGTTAATGCGCTTTCCTTTATTGGATTTCAAGCAAAATCTCTACGGCTTTACCACTGACTTTATTAACTTAGTGGTCATTTTTACTATTTTCTTTGTGGTGCAATGCTCACAGTTAGCTAAAAAAGCCTACGTGTATGTCAGTATCGGTTTAATGTTATGGATTGTAGGCTCTACTGCCGATGTGCTTGATGAAGTGACACGCCAACCTTATTGGGTGAGCAACTACATTGAAGATTTATGTCGCACATTGGGCATGTTAATTACCGCTTATGGTTTATTTAAAACTATGCACTTTATGCAGCGAATGCACACTCGGTTGGCGCAAGAATTTATCATAGATGATTTAACTAAAGTGTATAACCGACGCTGTTTTTATCAGCATGTGAAGGAGGTTGTTAATAATCCTTACACTGTTTTAATTATAGATATTGATCATTTCAAACTTATTAATGACGATTTTGGCCATGATGTGGGCGATCGGGTGCTTAAACAGTTCGCAGATAAAGTGAACCATCTTTTTAAAAATGAAAATATTTTTGCTCGCATAGGCGGTGAGGAGTTCGCCGCTTACCTGCCTAGTTATGAGCTTGATGAAGTGCTTAACTTTGCGCAGACTATTCTAGAGACTGCTCGAACTGTTACAGTACAAAACCAACGCTCTTTAACGGTTAGTATAGGTATTGCGCACCGAAGTAGCGAACAGACCTTTGACAATGTAATGAAACGTGCAGAACAGGCATTATACCGAGCCAAAAAAACAGGCCGTGATCGCCTTGAGGTTGCTTAAACATAGTAATTTTATAAAATAGATTTCGCTCATGCTGTTTTTGGGGGCTTGTGTTGCGAGATAAAAAAGGGACTGTATGGATGAGTTAATCGGATTAGCAATTATTGTCGATTGTTGCAGGGGCTATTTGTGGATTAGTGGCCTTAGTGCAATTGAACACCCTTAAACAAGAGGTTGCAGTATTAAAACTAAAACTATTACAGTTCGAGTTAAGCTCAAATGCAGCAAAAAATGAAAAATCCTCCGCTGACCCTCAAGTAGATAACGCAATACCTCTAAACTGCTCAGATATTCCTGCTGCTGTTAATAAACCAGCGAGCATTAAACCTCCACCACCTCGTAAAACGATAACTAAAAAACCATCGAGTATTGAACTACTTTTTTAAACAATTACGTGCAGGCTTCGAGAAAAATTGGATGACCTGGATTGGTGCTATTGCTTTGGCTTTAGGTGGCGTGTTTTTAGCAAAATACAGTTTAGAGGCGGGGCTACTTTCACCTGCAATGAGGCTCAGTGCCGGTGGATTATTTGGCATTGGCTTAATTGCAGCTGCGTATTATTTACATTATAAACGTATCGTTTTTGAAGGCTTTAATAATTACATTCCAGCAGCCCTTGCCAGTGGCGGCTTTATGACTTGTTTTGCCTTAATGTTTTTGGCCTATAACAGCTTTAGCATGCTAAGTGCTGAGTGGGCATTTATTGGCTTAGCAGTTATTGCTGTGTGTGCTAGTGCAATGGCAATAAAGCTAGGCCCTTTACTTGCTGTAATAGGCATTATAGGCGCTTACAGTGTCCCTGTTTGGGTAAATACGGGCAGTGGGCAGTTATTTTCTTTGCTTATTTATGTTGCCCTTGTGAGTGTTGCCGCAGCAGTTGTGGCACATAAAGTACAGCGAGTGTGGTTGTGGTATTTACTATGGGTAGGGCATATTGGCTGGTACTTGGTTGGACTCACTCTATTTAACTACGACACAGTGTGGTTAATAGGCGCTTTTGCGTTGTTAAGTATTTTAGGATTAATCGCTATTGCACGCTTAGGCTTGGGCTTTAACACCCTTGAAGTACGCCCGCACAGCTTTAAACGGTTAGTTAATTTATTTCCAGACCACGGTTTGTTACTGGCCTTTATGGCGCCTTTAATGATTGCCATGCTGTTGAGTGTGTTTAATTTACAATGGCAAATCGTAGCGTTATTAAGCATCGCTTTGTTACTATTTTTAGTGTTAAAAAATAGTCGTTGGGATGTATGGCAGGGGGTCTCTTTAGTGGTTGCGCTGTTACTAGTGGTCAGCGCTAAACAAACTTATGCCTTTGATGGCGCGTTATTCATTTTTAAAAAAGAATACGGGCTAGGCTTATTACTTGCTCTTGGGTTAAGTGGCTATGGACTCTATTTTGGTAATAAATACTCAAAACGATTAGCTTTTCATTTGCTTGCTTCATTAAGCGTGTTTGCATTAGTTGGCACTTTGTATGCGATCATCCCAAATACGGCTTTAGCAACCGCTTATCCACTTTGGGCGGTATTGTTATGTTTAATGAGTGCGGTGTTAATTAAATTTACGCAAAATAATACAACCTTATGGCAGCGTTTTAGTTATTGGGTGGGGGCAAACGCCAATATCACCTTAGCAATTACAATGTTACTGAGTGATAGTGGCCTTACCATTGCACTGGCTGTTCAAGTATTACTGCTGAGCTTACTGATAAAAAAATACAATGTGGCTATGCCACACTGGCCAATAAAAGCCCTTGTGGCAGCATTACTTTTACGCCTTACCTTATCGCCGTGGACGCCTAGTTATGATGATCTAACTATCTTTGGTTTGCATTGGAGCTTAGTTGTTTACCCGCTGTGTATTGGGTTATTTTTTGCAGCAGCTAAATGTTTTAATACTTCAAAACTAAAAATATGGTTAGAGGGGGCGGCACTGCATTGTTTAGCGTTATTTGTGACAACCGAAACCAGTTATCAACTGGTAGGGCACTACCCTCAGTTGTTTTCTTTAAGTTTTTATGAGCAAGTTTTGCTCAGCTGTAACTTGCTTGCTTTAGGCTGCGTTTATTTATATCGCGCGCAAAGTGCAGGGCAGCTGGGTAAGTTATACCGCACTGCAGGTTTGATTTTATCAGCGTTAGCTGGCTTATTATTAATCAATACAACGTTGGATGATAATCCGTTATTAATGCGTCTTTATGTTGGTGAAACGCCAATATTTAACTGGGTGCTTTTAATCTGGTTCGTCCCTAGCCTGCTGGCGTTATGGTTAGCGAGTTTAGTTAAATCGTTAAATGCTAAATTGAGTCAAATTATACTCGGTGTGTCTGGTTTATTAGCGATGTTAGCTATCAACACCTTGATCCGCCAATATTGGCAAGGCGGCTTTATTTACCTTGATAAGGCAACCAGTGACGCCGAGCTATATAGCTATTCGGTTATTTGGTTATTACTTGGCGCATTGGTCGTGATAGCCGGGCATTTAAAACAGCTGCGGTTATTACAAAATGTCGGTTTGGGGATTCTTGGTGCAGTAATCGTTAAAGTATTTTTAACACGGCAAGATCATTATAAATTGAACTTATAGAATATGTAGTGATCAGATCAAGGCATAATAATCACCTTGGTCACG
>NZ_JABVXF010000056.1 GCF_013349995.1 Pseudoalteromonas sp. 0303 | reverse complement strand
ATAGTGTAAGTCATAGTATTTGCAATTGGGTTTGCACCAGCAGTATCACCTGATGCAGTTAGTGCCTGACCAAAACCATCTGCTGACTGAAGATTAATTTGCTTTGTGCCTATATCATCAGCTGCAACACTTGATAATGAAACATTAATTATTTCATTAGCATTTGCACCCACTTGAAAAGCTTTTGTGCCATAAGAGCCGTCTAATAATTGCTGACCACCAAATGACGTTGTTTCTGCAATTCGTGTTAACTCAGTTTGCAGTGCTGTTACTTCTTTTTGTAGAGCAGTTCTGTCTTCGTATGAATTAGAACCATTCGCCGATTGCAATGCAAGCTCACGCATACGCTGTAAGATATTGGTAGACTCTTGCATCGCCCCTTCGGCGGTTTGCGCCATAGAAATACCATCATTCGCGTTACGCTGTGCCACCGCTAAACCATTTATTTGTGAGGTTAAACGGTTAGAAATTTGTAGGCCCGCTGCATCGTCTTTTGCGCTATTAATACGCATGCCTGATGCTAAACGCTCCATTGAGGTTGCAAGACCATCGCTCGATTTAGTTAAATTACGCTGTGCGTTAAGTGACGACACATTAGTATTGACTGTTAATGCCATTTTACCATCTCCTAGTTTTAATTAGGCTGTGGTCCAATGAACTTGTGAGGAACCACGCGCTTTGTGTAGAATTATCAGCAGGAAATGTGCCAGCTTAAAAGCAAACCTCAACCCATTGTTTTAAAACAAATTTTAAAACTTCTATTTTGTAAATGTAAGAAATAAAAAGGCCAGTGACAATTTTTTGCCACTGGCCCGGTATAAAGGCAAACTTTTACCGTATGGGTTTAATTATAAATAATCAAAAAGCGTTAAATTTGCTAAACGACCAAAGGTTGCTTGAGAGGCCTGTAATGCGGTTTCATGTCTTGTTAAGTCACTAATTGCTTCGGCCATATCAACTTCAACCAAATTTGATTTACTCGATTTATTGTTAATATCTATCGCGCTATTTGAATCTGTGACACTTTCAACCAAATTCATTCGAGCACCTAGACTTGCTTGTATAAATACCACTTGTTCGCTGGCGCTTTGTAATTGGTCTAAGCCGTCTGCCAGTGCATCATTAAGCTCATCACCTGCTAAACTACTATTTAAACTGGTGATTAAGTTTTGCATAGTATTGAGTACATTTTCTTTATGTGGGGCTTCTAGTTCAAACTCGAATGTCCCTGGTGCAGTGCCTTCAAGCTTAAACTCCATGCCTGCATATTCAATAGGCTCCCCTGTAAATTCACCAGTGACAGCCGGTGTAACGGGGTTACCGTAACCATCATTAATAACATAGGTATCAGGATCACCCGGGTTAACGCCGGCGACAAGCTCAACCTGAAAAGAGTTATCTGCAGCAGTCGCCGTGGGATCTAAATCAAAATTTGCTTTGTGGAACTTATCAAAATCAGCTTGGTTTTTTACATACACAGTACTTTGTGCAGTAATACTTCCCGTCACAGTGCCTTCGTTATCAACAACATTTAAACGCGCATTTACATTTTCAAAAGCACTAAAGCCATTATCGCTCGATTTCACATTAACACCTTGTGCAATAGTGACTGAATGCTGGCCTTGGTCGCCTTGATAATCGTATTGACCTGTATTTGAGTTAAAGCTATATGTTTGAGTTGTATCTTGATAGCCAGAAAATATATATTTACCGTCTTCTGACTGACTATTCATTAAGCTCACTAGGCTTTTTTGCAGCTCGCTTAATTCACTCGCAATAGATTTTAAATCATCATCACTCATGGCACCACTACCCGCTCTAATTGCCAGCTCTTGGGCTGCCTGAATGGTGGTGTTGATACTTTGTAAGATGCTTTCTTCTGTTTCTAGCCGTCCATTCAACTGATTAATATTTTTAGTATACTGCTCATTGGTTTGGATTTTATTGGTATATAAAGCCGCTTGTGAATAAGCCGACGGGCTTTCAGAGGTCGATAAATACTTTTTACCCGTTGTTACACGCTCTTGGGCATTAGCAACACCTTGCTGGCCTTCAAGAATTTTATTAACGCTATTTTGATACATTAAATTATTTGATAAACGCATAATTACCTCGCCGAATTAAGTAAGGTGTCGAATATTGAACGAGCAGTGGCAAGTACTTGCGCTGATGCTGCATACGACTGTTGAAAGCGCAGTAAGTTTGCCGCTTCTTCATCAAGGTTTACACCTGATAGTGACTCATACCAAGCCTCTGACTGATCTGCTAATGCGCTAAACGCCTGTTGACTTGTTTGTGCCTGCGAAGTAACTACACCAATATCTGATACTAAACCTGTGTATGCTTGATTTAGAGTTTTATGATTATTCGTTGAATTACCTGAAACGTTTTGTCTAACGATATTATCGTTTTGAATATCTGCTAAAAACTGTCCGTTACGGTTATCATCAAAGCCTCCTTCGTTCGCTTCAATAGTGAACGTATCGCCCAGTGCCGGCGTTCCTTCAATGTTAAAGTCAAAACCATAATCTTGAAATCCACCGCCAGCAGCTTGAAGAACATTATTTAATGGTGGTGTGCCAGTAAAGCTTGAGGTATTAACTCCATCAGTAACCGTGTACACATCAGGTTCGGCTGTTTTTTGAACGGTTATTTCACCATTTGGTAAGTTGATAGGATCGGTTGAAAAGGCACCAACATCTAACACTGTTCCTGCTGAAATACTGGCAGTACCTGTATTGTTAATATCGTTTGCAGTACGAATAGGTGAAGCGAGTGCGATATCTTCTGGACGATTTGTTGCAAGCTCTAAGCTTGTTGATGCTTGAGAGTTGAGTTTAACCATAAATTGGTCATCAACACTTGGCGGGTTAGTCATATCGAGGGTAATTTCTAAACCAAACAAATCTAAACCTGAGTTGTTTAATGAGTTGACTTTACCTGTGGCTGGGTCAACGACTGCTGTAGTAAAAATTTCATCGCCGTTGGCATCCTTAATCGTCTCGCCTTTATTATCAACAGGGTAAATTTCAACTTCATTAGTATCACTGTATTTCACAATAAAATCACTGGCCGGCAAATTACTGCCTTGCCCCGGCTCAACCGTTGCAGTCATACTCGAATTACCAGTATTAGCCTGATAAGCAAATGCATCAACGGTAGGAATTTTAAATATATCCCCACCTAAATTGCCATCGCCATCCATACCTAAATGATTTTGCTGATTAAAAGCATCGGCCAACGCTAAGCCCATTTGACCAAGTTGGTTTTGCGCTGGCACTAAAATATCGTCACGAAATGCCAGTAAGCCACCAATTTTGCCTTTTAACTTATCTGTATCTAATTCTAGCGAAATAGCTTTACCGTCATTAGTATCTAAGTGTAATTCTTTAAAGTTAGGATCAGGATCACCCGTCAAAGAAAACAGGTTAAAAGCTCCATCCTGCATTACTAAAGCTTGGCCTGTTCCCATATATACTTGTTTAGAACCATTGGGCCCATCAACTGTTTCAATATCGATTAGCTCAGATAAATCACGAATTGCTTTATCCCGTTCATTATAAAGCGAGCTAGATCCTGATTCTTGTGAGGTGCCATCTACTGACGCTATTTTAGTATTTAATTCACTGATAGTTTGAATAAGGTCGTTTGCTTCTTCAGAGAAAATCTCTAATTGATCATTAACTACGGTTTGTTGATCTGCAACAATGCCTGATAAACGCTCCATTTGGTCAATTAGACTTTGTGCATCAGTCATAACCAATGACCGTGCTACAGATGATGAAGGCTGGTTTAAACTTTCTTGTACGTTGTTAAAAAACGAGTTGATACTGGTTGATAAGCTGTTTGATTCTTCTGAAAACAAGCTATCAACTCGACTCGCTTCTGTGACGAATTGATCAAAAAAAGTTTTACTAGAGGTATCTCGGTTTAGTTGCTTTTGCGCAAATTCATTCAGTAAGCGGTAGGTTTCACCACGACCAACTTGGTTATCGATCATGGTTGAGAATTCAGTACGCTCACGCACATAGCCCTCGGTATTAACGTTGGCGATGTTTTTACTGGTGGTTTGCAAAAGCTCAGAGTTAGCTCTGATACCTGCATTTGCTATGTCATATAAGTTAAATGACATGAGTGTCTACTCCTTAACGTACCAATGAAGCAGCGACGCTTTGAAGCTCAACACGCTTCAATACCTGCTTAATTTTATCGGCATAATTTGGATCAGTTGCATAACCTGCTTTTTGTAACGAATCTAAAAAGGCTGCAGGCTCTGCGGTATTATTAAGTGCTTCTTGATAACGTGGGTTTTCATTTAAAAAATCCACAAAGTCGTTCACACTGTCTTTAATCGATTGATAAGAGCGAAAACTTGCTTGCTTTTTAACTGGCACACCTTGTTCAAACTCAAGCGTGACTTTGCTTGCTTTATCACCTTGCCAGCTCCTATCCGATTTAATATTGAATAAGTTGTTACTGCTTGTACCATCAGCTTTGCTGATGATGTGTTTTCCCCAGCCTGTTTCAAGGGCTGCTTGAGCAACCATCACAGCTGGATTTAAGCCAATTTTCTCAGCCGCATTTTTAGCGTGCTCCCAAACAGAGCTAATGAAAGACTCAGCATCTTCAAAGCGGTTTTCTGATTGCTCGTTCGCTGATGTATCCTCGACAGCTTGTGGTTTAGCCTTAGCCTCAGTAGTGCTATCAACAGCACCGCTTGCGCGTTTATCACTAGCAAAGTCAGCCGTCGTTCTAAGTACAGAGCCTGGTGTAAACTGTTTACCGTCTGGCGAGAGCTGCTGAACAATCAAGTCAGCTAGACCTAGCGAGCCATTTGATGAAAGCTCAACCGACATTTGTTGGTCATGCATCTCTTCAAAAAACTTAACGCCACTTGAGTTAAATGGGCTGTCTTTATCTTCAAACGCTTCATTTGCCTTACGCATACTTTTAAGCAGCATCTGAGTGAAGATAGATTCAAATTGTGCCGCCGCTTTTTTCAGCGCCTCTTTTGACGCATCGCTAGAGGCATCACTTTTTAAGGCATTTTGACGTAATGAGTCTAAGTTGCCTAAATCAAAAAAGTTTTGCTTGTCGAGATGATTAGTATCCATCAGCTTTTTGACACAATAGTTAATAATGAATTTTAAAATGCAAAAATTGCGCCAACAAACAACTTTATAAATAAATGGCTAATAACTGATACAGGAATGGAGTAACTTCAGAGCCAAGATTTTGACTGATGTTTATACACTGAAGGATTAAAAGTTATAGAAACAAAAAACGCGCTCGAAAGCGCGTTTTAATCTAAATGATAACCAGTTGCCCGTTTATCGCCCCCGCTTCTTTTAAAGCTTCAAGGATTGCCATTAAATCACCCGGTGCAGCCCCAACTTCATTGATTGCACGCACGAGATCATCAAGATTAACACCTGGATTAAATACAAAAGCACGTGAATCATCTTCGTTCACATCAATAATACTTTGATTGGTAACGGTAGTTTCACCATCACTTAAAGCATTTGGCTGTGACACATTTTGCTGCTCAGCAATGGTGACCGTTAAACCACCATGAGTAATAGCCGCAGGCTGTAGCTTCACGTTTTTGCCAATCACAATTGTGCCTGTGCGCGAGTTAACAATAATTTTTGCTGCTGTGTCTGCTGGCTTAAACTCTAAGTTTTCAAGTGTAGACAAATAAGCAACACGTTGAGAAGCATCACGCGGTGCTAACACGCGTACTGACGCTGCATCGATTGCCTGAGCGCTGTCAGGACCTACTAAATCATTAATCGTTTGCTCTAAACGTTTAGCCGTAGTGAAATCAGGACGATTTAAATTAAAGGTAATGTAGTCACCTTGCATAAACGGGCTCTTAATAGCACGCTCTACAATGGCACCGTTCGGGATGCGACCCACTGTTGGCGTGTTAATAATTACACGGCTACCGTCTGCCCCTTCAGCACCTAGACCACCAACGACTAAGCTGCCTTGTGCAATCGCATAGGTATTGCCGTCAACCCCTTTTAAGAAGGTTTGTAATAAGGTACCGCCACGTAAACTACCCGCACTACCGATAGACGACACGGTAATATCGATGGTTTGACCGGGTTTTCTGAATGCCGGTAACTCTGCATGCACAGCCACAGCTGCAACATTTTTAATCTTAGGTTTTAAGCTGTCAGGTAAAGTGATACCAAAACCATTCAGCATGGCTTTAAAGCTTTGTTGAGTAAATCGGCTTTGTTCACCTGTGCCGGGCAAACCAACAACCAAACCATAACCCACTAATTGATTTGAGCGCACGCCCTCAACCATGGATACATCTTTGACTCGCTCAGCCTGTGCAGAAAACTGCAGGCTAATTAAGCAAAGAGCGATGATGTATTTAAACCCATTCATGACTTTATTCCTCTAAAATGGGAAAAGCGAACTACTAAAGAAACGAGACAGCCAACCTGCACTTTGCGTTTCTTGAATTTGCCCTTTACCTGAGTATTGAATTCGCGCATTAGCAATACGGTTTGATGTGACCGTGTTATCTGCTTGAACATCTTCGGGACGAACTAAGCCTTCAAGGCGAATAAATTCTTCACCGGTATTCAAAGTAAGCCATTTTTCACCGCGAATAACCAAGTTTCCATTAGGTAAAACACGCATCACATTGACAGAAATATCACCAAATAAGCTATTTGATTGGTTAGACTTTGAATCACCTTTAAACGATGACCCTGAACCAATACCAAACTGAATGCTATCACCGCCAATGTTAACTGGATTGCCGCCAAGGCCAATAACAGGATCTAAACTAGCGTCCGTTTCTTTATCGGTTTCGGTTTTAGCCGCTTTGGTGGCTTGCGTTGATTCTTGCAATTTAACCGTAATGATATCACCAGCGCGCAATGCCTTTTTATCTGAGTACAAGTCATCTGCTGAATAACTATCAAACAACGAACCTGTTGGCACCATTGGCTCTGTTGTTGGCTCCGGATACATAGGCGCATAGTAAGGGTCATCCTGAACCACATGATGATTTTGCGTTGTCATACAACCACCCAGCATTAATGCTGCCGATGTGACTAAGATAATATTACGCATGCTGCCTCCTAGCCATTAAAGCTGTTGATTGATGTAACTAAGCATTTCGTCAACCGCTGAAATCACTTTTGAATTCATTTCATAAATTCGTTGTGTTTCGATCAAGTTAACCAGCTCTTCTGTTACATTCACATTAGACGTTTCTAGTGAACCTTGAACCACAGTACCTAAACCATCGATACCTGGGTTACCTTGCACAGGCGCACCACTCACCGCGGTTTCTGTGTATAAGTTTTGCCCCATAGGCTCAAGACCTGATGGATTAATAAAGTCACTAATTGTTAGCTGACCGATTACCACGTTCTCTGCTTGCCCTGAAATACGTACCGACACTTCACCGTCTTGCGAAACAGTAATTGATTGTGCATCGTCTGGTACGTTCATTTCCGGCTGTAATGGAAAACCCGCGCCCGAGGTCACAATGCGGCCATCTTCGTCAGTGGTGAATTGACCATTACGTGAATAGGCAATGTTGCCATCTGGCAATTGCACTTCAAAAAAACCAGGACCTGAGATCATCCAGTCCAATGAATTTTCTGTGGTAAGCATGTTACCTTGTGAAAAGTTCTTTTGGTTAGCAACCACTTTGGCACCGGCACCAAGCATTAAGCCTGATGGCATTTCAGTGTCTTGTGACGAACGACCACCTGGTTGGTTGATGTTTTGATATAGTAAATCTTCAAATACGGCGCGGCTTTTTTTGTAACCGACCGTGCTGGCATTCGCGAGATTATTTGAGATCACCGAAATATCGGTTTGTTGGGCGTCAAGCCCAGTTTTACTGATCCATAATGCAGGATTCATAACTCTACCCTCTCAGTCATCTTAAACAATGCGTAACAGCTGATCTTGACGCTCATCAATTTCTTCCGCTGTTTTCATCAATTTAACTTGTAATTCAAATTGGCGTTGATTGCTGATCATGTCGACCATTTCATGCACTGGGTTTACGTTCGACATTTCGAGCGTTCCCGACAGTACTTTTACGTTTGGCGAAATATCACAAAAACCACAAATGTCATTGACCAACATATCTTCTTTTGGTCGAAATAAACCGTCGTTACCTTTTTCAAGTTGCGTGTTATCAGCTTCAATCACTTTTAAGCGATCAACCACTTCCAAAAAGTTAGCAGGCGCACCTTGTGGGCGAACCTGAATAGCACCGTCTTCACTAAACTCAACTTTCTCGATAGGTAATGGCAAAATGATTGGACCACCTTCGCCAATTACTTGACGGCCGTGGCTGGTGATCAACGCGCCATCTGGAGTAATGTTTAATGTGCCTGTTTTAGTGTACGCCTCATTGCCTGATGCATCTTGTACACTCAACCAACCACGGTCACTCATCGCGATATCAAGCTCGCGGCCAGTTTCAACAAAACCACCCGATTCCATATTAGATCCAGGGCGTTCTTGCATTGCAAACACCCTAGATGGCAGACCTTCACCGAAGGCTTGCATAGAGCGAGCTTGTGCAAAATCAGCTTTAAAGCCAGTGGTGTTAGCATTAGCAAGGTTATTTGATGTTAACTCAAGACCTCGCAAACTTTGCTTAGCACCCGACATGGCAATGTAGACCATTTTGTCCATAACATTGACTCACTAAAAATACGATAACTATGAAATGCAATAAAAGTGCCAAAGTAAAATTGACGCTAAAATAGAAGAGAAAAATGAATAATAAGAATGAAAAAAGGCTGCCAATAGAGGGAGCAGCCTTCGTGTCGGATTAAGCTTAGAGCCGTTAAAATTAACGGATCTGCAGGATGTTTTGTTGTAGTGTTGAGTTAACCTCAAGCGCACGTGAATTTGCTTGGAAGTTACGCTGAGCACTGATCAAATCAACCAGTTCAGTTGTTAGGTTAACGTTTGACTGCTCAAGCGCTGATGAGTTAATTGAACCTAAGGTACCTGAACCTGGTTCACCGGCGATTGGTTCACCTGATGTAAGGCTCTTCTTCCAGGCTGTATCACCCACTTGTTGTAAACCCTGTGAGTTCGAAAAACGTACCATCGCAACTTGACCTAGGAATGAGGTATCACCATTACTGTATGACGCAACAATTTTACCATCAGTACCAATATCGATACCTGATAGGCGACCTACAGTCGCACCATCTTGCTCAAGTGCTTTCACTTCAAAGTTACTTGCATATTGAGTTGGTCTTTTATTGGTTGTAGCTGCTTCATCGCGCCAGTTAATCTCTACATCCGAAGGGAAACTAGCGCCATTGCTCAACAAGCCAGATATCTCTGCACTTGCTAAAACAACATCATCAAATGTGTTACCTGCATTTGCCGCTCCATCAGTAGTTGCTGGCAATCCGTTGGCATCAAAGCCAAATGTGCTTAGTGGGTCATTAACACCGGCATTTGCAGGATCACCGTCTATAGCCTGGCTATCTAATGTACCATGCACTTCCCATGTATTATCAGCAATTTTACGAAAGAAAAATTGTAAAACATGCGGCTCACCTAACGAATCATATACAGTCGTTGAAGTCGATGAGTTATAAGTCGTACTATCTGTTGGATCAAAAGCTCCTGTTGGAACATCTGCACGAGAATCTAAATTAAAAGATGAATATACATTCTCAGTAGCTCTTGGTGAACCTGAGGCATCAGGAATTTGTAGCGCAGAAGACGTACTTAAGCTAACAGAAGTGGTATCACCAGTCGATTCATCGACAGGGAAACCTTGTAAGTAGTTACCACTTGCATCAACGATAAAATTATCTTTGTTAAGTTTAAATGCTCCAGCTCTTGTATAGGTGTGCTCTTGAGAGCTTAAATCTGAGCTCATTGCAAAATACCCCTCGCCTGTGATTGCTAAATCAAGCGAGTTATTAGTAAATGAAAGTGAGCCTTGATGAAACTGTTGTGCAACAGTGGATGTTCTTACACCGTCACCATTTTTTGTTTTACCAGAACTAAATACTGATGATGCGTACACATCAGCAAACTCAGCACGAGACTCTTTAAATCCCGTAGTATTCACGTTCGCAATGTTATTTGCTGTAACGTCTAAATCTTTTTGCGCGGCTGCTAAGCCTGTTAATGCAATATTGAAGCTCATAACTCACCTCTAACCTATCTCTTAGCCTAAGCTAACCCAAACCTTTTTTACTTATGCGATTTCAGCTATATCAGTTAGCCTAACCGCACCCTCTTTTGTATTTACGATAATGCCGCTTGCGCCATTAATATTGACACTTTCAATATTCTTAAAGGTCGCCATTGGCATACTGCTGTAGTCTCCATTTACAAAGCCTTCAGCACTGATGTCATACTCACCTTCAGGGAGCACATTGCCATCGTTATCTTTGCCATCCCACTCAAAACGCAGTGCACCCGCTGACTGAGAACCTAATTCAATAGTACGAACTAACTGGCCTGATGAATCCGTTATTCTAAGCGTTAAAGACTCTACAGCTGTCTCAGCAACCACCGACCCTTTCGCGAGATTCTCACCATCAAAATCAATGGTGTCAGACTCAAGTAACGCTTGCTTACCGACAAGAGTCGAAGCCTGTAACGCAGAATTTGATGTCATTGATGCACTTAGTGAATCAAACTTTTCGTTTAAGTTTGAAATACCCTCTGCCATAGTAAAGTTCGTCATCTGCGCAATCATTTGGTCGTTATCAGCAGGATTACTCGGATCCTGGAACGACAACTGCTGTGTTAACAACGAAAAGAAATCTTCCTGAGAGAGCGTGTTGTTGTCTTCTTCAGTTGTTTGCGTATTACTTTGATTCCAACGCAAACTATCCAAATAGGATGATGATGCAGAGCTGATGTCGTTACTCATAACTTATCCTCGGTTACCGCTGCCCAAGCAACAGTGTTTTACTTAACATTTGCTTAGCTGCATCAGCAACTTGCACATTTGTTTGGTAAGAGCGAGAGGCAGAAATCATATTTGCCATTTCTTCTACAACATTAACGTTAGGTTTGTAGATATAACCATTTTCATCCGCACTTGGGTGGTTCGGGTTATATTCAATTTGTAGAGGTTTATCGCTCTCTACAACACCTAATACTTTAACGCCAACAGAAGAGCCCTGAGGATTGCTTTGTGATGATGACGCTTTAGTCAACTCTGCAGCAAAAACAGGATGGCGCGCTCGGTATGTCTGATCTTGGCTAGAACTAATCGTATTCGCATTCGAGATATTACTGGCTGTGGTATTTAAGCGAACATTTTGCGCACTCATACCGGTTGCTGAAATATCAAAAACATTATACAAACTCATGATTAAGCTCCTTGACTACCGAGGGCTTTTTTAAGGCCTTTAATTTTACTACTCATAAATTGCAGGCTTGCCTGATACTCTAATGAGTTCTGTACATACAAGTTTCGTTCCACTTGTATATCGACTGAGTTACCATCACCTGTATCTGCTTGATTTGGCGTACGAAACATTTCTGCATTACCAACAAAACGACTGCCACCGGCAATATGTTTAGCATCGGTTCTTACCATGCTGTTGCCGCCTTGTTGGTTGCTTTTTGCCGCTTTTAATGCCGAGGCAAAATCGATATCTTTCGCTTTGTAGCCCGGCGTATCAGCATTAGCGATATTTGTCGCTAATAACTCAGCGCGTTGTGAACGGATCAACATCGCATGAGGATGAACACCAAATGCTTTATCAAAACTGATAGCCATAACCATCTCCAAAAAATTGACTCTGTAGTGGTTAATGCAAAAGCTAAGCCAAAAATTTAGGAGTAATTTAATTTATATAAGAGACTGAAAAATAGGCAAATTTAGCAACCTAAGAACTAGATTGCTAAGGAGAGTTTACTTTTTCTGATAGATGATACCCGGGTTACAACGAACCATATCAAAGCTATCACTTAAGCCCGCCATTGATTCTGACGCACCTAAAAACAGGTAACCTTTCGGGTTTAAAGCTTGAGCAAATTGCGAAATGATTTTAGCTTTTACTTCTGGTGAGAAATAAATCAACACATTACGGCAAAATATGATGTCAAACTTGCCCATTAGGGCATATGAATCGAGTAAGTTTAAATGTCTAAAGCTGACCATTTTACGTATAGGGTCAACTACCTGAGCCATTCCATTACCGCTGTCTTTGAAGAACTTTTGACGACGCTCCATCGACAAGCCACGAGCAAGGGCTAGTGAGTCATACTCAGCATTCTTGCACATATCAAGCATGGTATTAGAGATATCAGTGCCAATAATTTGCGCACCCATCTTTAATACGCCTGGGTTTTTAGATTGGAACTCGGCAACCGACATGGCAATTGAGTACGGCTCTTGTCCTGATGAACTTGCCGCTGACCATATTTTTAGTGGTCTACGCACATCTTTAAGCTCAGGAAATAGTTTCGTTTTTAATAACTCAAACGGGTACTGGTCACGAAACCAAAGCGTTTCATTGGTTGTCATCGCATCAACGACAGCGGCACGAAGCTGCCTCTCATGAGGGCTTAGTGTTTTACTTACCAACTGTGATAAAGACTCAACATTAAAACGCGCCATAAGCGGCGCAAGGCGGCTTTTAACTAAATAAAGTTTATTATCGCCAAGCACAATGCCGCATTGTTGCTCTAAAAAAGAGCGGAATTGATCGTATTCGCTTTGTTGTAAATGCTTATTTTCCAAAGTAATACCACCTATAAATAATTAATCACAATGAACCCACTTCTTCACAGCTGTCGCTAATTCATCTGGGTTAAATTTTGCAATAAAATCATCAGCACCCACTTTTTCGATCATTGCTTGGTTAAACACCCCACTTAAAGAGGTATGCAAGATCACATGCAAAGGTGATAATTTTGGATCAGCCTTAATTTCAGCGGTTAAGGTATAACCATCCATTTCTGGCATTTCTACATCAGATATTAATAGGCCAACACGTTCAGTAATATCATTTTGACAATCGAGCTGAGCAATCTCTCTTAAACGTATAAGTGCTTCTTTACCGTTTTTAGCTAGTTCAGTTTGCACACCAAGAGGTTCAAGTGCACGCTTAACTTGGTTTCGAGCTACTGCAGAGTCATCAGCAATAAAGACAATACGCTCACCTAAATCACGCTGAATTTCGCCTTCACCAACCACTTCAGCGCTTACTTCAGTGTTAACTGGGCAAATTTCGTTTAATATTTTCTCTACATCGAGAATTTCAACTAATTCGTTTTCAATTTCAGTGACCGCAGTTAGGTAAGAATAACGTCCGGCTCCCGAAGGCGGCGGCATTATTTTTTCCCAGTTCATGTTAACGATACGTTCAACACCGCCAACTAAAAACCCTTGTACCGAGCGGTTGTACTCAGCAATGATGATAAAACTGTCTTTGAGATTTTCAATTGCAGGGCCACCGACAGCCATCGATAAATCAATAACAGAGATAGTTTGACCACGGATATGCGCAACACCGCGAATGTACGCATTTGATTTAGGCATGTTAGTAAGTGGTGGACATTGCAGAACCTCTCTTACTTTAAACACGTTTATACCAAAGCGTTGTCGCCCTCTGAGTTTGAATAATAGTAATTCAAGGCGGTTTTGCCCAACCAACTGAGTACGCTGGTTAACTGAGTCTAAAATGCCTGCCATTTCAATCTCCTAAAGATAAACAATCAGAGCTGGAACAATAATTGCCTTCTTTGTGTTAAAGCTACATAAGGTTACAATGCGTCTGTTTTTTGACGCAAAATATTTATACCTTGTTTTCAACCATAAGCATAGTCGAAACAATATGAGTTTGTTAAAAAAAAGCCGAAGATACAGTGTTTTTTATTTTCTTACTAGCCTGTTGTTTACAACACAACTACAGGCAGAAGTTTATAATACCGAGCAACTTCAACAAATCGCCATCGATTTTGTTAGCGAGCAGCTCCCTGATCTGGACACCACACCTCAAATTAGTGCTTTACCATTAGATAGTCGCATTCCTGAGAGGTTATGTGAGTCACCAATTAACAAAGAGTTACCAACTGAGCCTCCTTTTAATCGGCAGGTAACTGTACAACTTAAGTGCCAAGATTTAAATAGTTGGACCCAATACGTTCACGTGCGCATTATTGAGCTCGAACCTGTGGTTGTTGTTACCACTAATTTAGCCCGTGGAGAGGTCATTCGCCCTGAACATTTACGCCTCGAAATGAAGCCAAAGCAATTTGTTAGAACGCAATACGTACAAGATGAGGCTATACTTATTGGCAGTCGCAGCAAGCGTAACTTGCGTGATGGTAGTCCGGTTGTAATGAGCCAAGTGTGTATGGTTTGTAAAGGCGATAACGTCACTATTTTTGCTTCGTTACGCGGATTAAGAATTAAAACCACCGGAATTGCTTTAGAGGATGGCACGTTAGACGAATTAGTACGTGTAAAAAACAAAAAATCAGGTAAAGTATTAAATGCACGTGTGGACGGGGTCGAGTCTGTACAAGTAAATATTTAATTTTTTATATTTATGCTAAAGTATCCGCTGTGCCCGCCGATATAAAGGTATATGTCGGGTAATGTATAGGTCAAAATTATGGTAAGCAATGTCACTAATGGTCAACAACAGCCTTCTGTGTTGACAAATACCAAGCAAAAAAAGCTTGATTTACAAAAAGATAATGCTAATGCAGCCGCTGCAAAATCGGCCGCACCAAAAGCTAGTGAAGATTCTGTGAGCTTAACTCCGCAAGCTAGACAGCTAAAATCTATGCAAGAAAAAGCAGAGCAATCATCTGGCTTTGATAGCAATAAAGTAGCTGAGCTGAAAAAAGCAATCAGTGAAGGTAAATACCAAATTGATGCTGACAAATTAGCAAAGAACATTGCTTCATTCGAGTTTGATGTCTATGGCTGATCATAATCATTTAATTGCCAGCAAACTAACACAACAAGTTTCGTGCTTGGAGTCTATTGCTGCGCTGTTAGATGATGAGTTGACAGCCATTGCTGCAAAGCGTGGCGATGGATTAAAGAATATTGCCCAACAAAAAATCTCTTTGCTCCAACAAATTCAAACCATTGATAAAGAAGTGCAAAAGCTTGTTGCGCATAACGAATCGCAAGATGACGAAGTAAGTGCACTTATTAAGCAAGTAAACACTCTCCTAGCAAGCTGCAAAAAGAAAAACGATGTAAACGCTCACGCGGCCCATCAAGCACAGTTAAGTGTTAAGCAACTTAAAGATATTTTAATTGGCGCACCATCATCGATGACCTATGACCAAGGCGGCAGCGTTATTCAAGGCGATAAGAAAATCGTTCACAATTTGAAAGCCTAAACTTAAATATTATTGCATTAAAAAGGCGCGATAACTAAGTTAGTTATCGCGCCTTTTTAATGCTTGCAGAGTTACATGTGTCAAAAGCAATCGGCAACAACCCCCTATTAAGCAAAGTATTGTAAGAAAAGCGCATTTCAGCGCTTTTCTTATATAGATTAAATATCAACAGGTTTATTTCCATCTTCTATTAGCTTCTTGATCATGTCCTCTGATTCACTCTGGATATCACTTGCAGGTTGTGAACTTGTTGAGCTATTTGGATCAAAAGCTAAACTTTGCTGTTCGCTATCTATATTCAGTGCCAGTACCTCAGTTTGTTCCGAGTCACTTAAAACATCATCGATAGTCACGTCAAGGGGAGCAATCCCGCCGCTTGAGGTTGGTTCTGGACTTGTATCTAATAGAACAAGACTAAGATCAATACTTTCAGCAGTTTGCTCGTCAGCCTCAATGCTGTCAGCTCCTATGGCCATTTCTTCAGGAGTTGCACCGCCAGTGCTTGCGGGCTCTCCATTGATTTCAATATCATTACCATTTCTGTCAACAACGCGTACATTACCCAAAGAGTCTGTAATGCTAAAGCGTGCATCGTCCAAGCCAAGCCCCAATAAATCCGCCAAATTAACGTCAACAATATCAATAGACCATTCACCGTTTTGCACAACCGCTCCACCTTCGCTTAATAAAGTAATTCCTAGAGCTAGGGCGTTATCAAGTTGCACTATTGCGCCATCTTCAGCGTCTGTTGTGCCGTCAAAACCTGTAATTACAAGTCCTAACCCTAACAAAGAGTTAACATCTATATTCTCAAGTGTCGGTGGAATCGTATCAATTTCTAGTCCTGAAATTGCACCTGTCGTTTCACCAGTACTAACAATAGTCGCTGTGACAGTGTAAGTACCATCCACTAACGCGTTGTCTGGTGTCACACTCCATGTGCCATCACTTAATGATGTAACCGTTTTCGTTTGTTGAGTTGTGCCATTATCAAACACAACTTCTATTTCACTATTTGGTGCAATTGATTTGCCCGTAACGAGTGGAGTATCATCATTAGTTAGCTGCAAGCCATCATCAATGGTTATAGTCAAGCCATTATCAATAATACCTGAGGCTGTTTGCTCTGTAGTGCGGTCTTCAGCATCTGTGACACTTGCCGTAACCGTATAGGTGCCATCAACAAGTTCAGACAACACTTCCACTGACCAAGTGCCATCGCTATTCACTAAGGTCGTTACCGTTTGTGAAGCACCATCAGCACCTTGCACAATAAGCGTCACGGTTTGCCCTGTGCCCACATTACTTGTACCGCTTATCAACGGAGTTGTATCTGCAGAAAGAGCTGGCACATCTAAAGTCAACTCAGGAGCAGAGTTGTCGAAAGTTTCAGTGCTAATGGTGGTTGTATTTCCTGCGGCATCTGATGCCGTTGCTTCGACATAAGCCAAGTTCAACAATGGCACCGACAAGTTCAATACTTGCCAATCACCATTCGCATCGACAGTCACAGTATATGGCACCCCTGCAGTACCATCGACTAGATAATTAGTAATGGTAATAACACTGCCTTCAGGTAAATCAGATGTACCAGATAAAGAGACCAACTGACCTAATAGGAATGATGGCACAATGCTGAGATCTGGGGCTACAGTATCAACCTCACCACCTGTTTTACTGTCTGTTCCAGTATTACCCGCAGCATCCGTGATACTTGCAGTGACAGAGTAAACACCGTCAGCCAACACTTGATCTGCCGCTGCTTGCCAATCACCATTCGCATCGGTGGTCGTTGTAACACTATGCTGTGCCCCACCGGCTGCAGTAAAGGTAACAGTAATTGTGGTATTAGCTGCATCAGATGTACCACTAACGACTGGGGTTGAGTCATTAGTAAGTGTTAAACTGCTTTGATCAATACTCACAATAGGTGCCGTAGTATCAACAGTAGAAGTTGTACTTGCCGAGCCATCATTACCCGCTGTATCAGTAACAACAGCGGTCACTGTGTACTGTCCTTCTGCAAGCGCTTGCGTTGCTTCAACTTGCCAATTAAGACTTGAATCAAGCGTTGTTTCGACGCTATGACTAGTGCCTGCAGCATCAACGAAGGTTACAACCACTCGATTACCAGCTACGGCCCCTGTTGCACTACCCGAAGCGACTGGAGTTAAATCAGTTGCAACAGCAATCGTGTCTATAAAAACATCAGGTGCAGTGATATCTATTAGGCCAGTATCCGAGGCCGTTGCAGTATTACCAGCGGCATCAGAGATAGTAGCTTCAACCGTGAACGCTCCCTCAGCTAACGGTGAAGGCAATGCCACAGACCAATTGCCTGATGCATTAACGATAGCAGAAGCAGTAACATCATTACCTAAGCTATCAGACACGACTAACGTGACAATTGTGCCTTGAGGAGCATCACTGGTACCACTAATTGTTGGTGTTGTATCATTTGTAATTGCTGGTGAATTAATCTGAATTGATGGCGCAGTGAGATCTATTTCACCAACCTTTGACGCCGTGCCAGTTAAGCCATTTTCAGTTACACTTGCGTTTACAGTGTACTCTCCCTCACTGAGCACAGTACCAAGCTCAACGCTCCAAATACCAGCTGTTACCGTTGTAGTGACTGTTTGTATATTACCAAGTGCATCTTCAACATTTATAGTAACCAGTGTGCCATCTTCGGCATCACTAGCGCCTGAAATAATTGGCGTTGTATCATTTGTGATTGCCAATGTGCTAATGGATACTGTTGGTGCATTAGTATCTAATGTTGCATTGTCTGTGGCAGTCGTCGTGTTATTTGCAGCATCGGTGATGCTTGCTGTGATAGTAACTGGACCATCGTTAAGTGGCGTAACCACGTCAACAGACCACGTACCATCAACTTGCACTGTCGCTGATAATGAATAAGTATTTCCATCATTAGAAACACTTAGAGAAACTATACTACCTGCAGGTTCATCGCTTGTACCACTAATTGTAGGAGTCGAATCATTGGTCGTTCCTAAACTATTGATGCTCAACGAAGGTGAGATTGTATCGATAGAGCCTGATTCTGTATCACTACCAATATTACCTGCAACATCCGTAATAGAAGCTGTTACTGCATAGTTTCCATCAGGTAATGACGCAGGTGTAACTTGCCATGCTCCATCCCCTAACACTGTTGTAATAAGTGTTTGAGTATCATTGTTACTGTCTGTAACCGTGACTGTTACTTGTGTCCCCGGCGCTTCTGTTGATGTACCAGAAATAACTGGTGAGCTCGCGTTACCAATACCCAATGTATCTATCGCCACCACAGGAGTAATTGTATCAACTGTTATTGGCGCTGTTGCAGTTTGCGTGTTGTTTGCATCATCCGTTATGCTGGCCTCAATAGTGTAACTGCCATCAGCTATATCAACAGGCACTACAAGCTGCCATGTCCCATCTGTATCAACTGTTGTGGTCAAAGTTTGACCTGCTATTTCGACTACAACTAAACCACCTATTTCATTACTACTACCCGAGATAGTTGGTCGAGCTTCAGCTGTGCCACCAATAGCATTTACACTTAAAGTTGGCGCTATACTATCAAGTACACCTGTTGTTTGTTCAGTCGTTAAATTACCCACTTGGTCTCGAACCGATGCTGTTACTGTGAATGTGCCATCAGCAAGTTCTGCGGGTACATCAACAGACCAAGTTTGATCGCTTTGCACAGTTGCAGTAAAGCTTTGCGAATCTCCATTAGCGTCTTGAACAGTCACATTAATAACGGTTCCTTGACCCATATCAGTTGTACCCGAGATAGTTGGTGTTGTGTCGTTGGTAAGTGCAGCAACAGAAACCGTTAACTCTGGTGCTACATTATCAAAATCAAGAGTACTCACTGTTGCAGTATTACCAGCTTCGTCTGTAGCACTTGCTGTAACATAAGCCAAGTCAAGCAAAGGGACTGTAATGCCTGCAACCGTCCAATTCCCATTGGCATCGGTGGTCGCTGTGTAAGTAGCTCCAATTAAACCATCAACTAGATGCTCTGTAATCGTAATCACACTTCCTTCTGGTAAGTCAGAGGTGCCTGATAACCCCACCAAGTTCCCTAATAAGAATGACGGTAAAATACGTATATCTGGTGCAACTGTATCTACTTCACCACTGTCGCTTGCACTGCTACTGTTACCTGCTGCATCGCTGATGCTTGCACTCACTGTGTAGTTGCCATCGGCTAAAGCTTGCCCTGCTTCGGCACTCCAATTACCTGAAGCATCGGTAGTGACCGTCACGGTATGACTGGTGCCATTGGCATCTGTAAAGGTCACTGCAAGTGAGGTATTAGCTAAGTCTGAGGTACCGGTGACCGTCGGCGTATTGTCGTTGGTCAGCGCTGGCGCATCGATGGTCATCGTTGGTGCCGTCACATCGATGGTGCCTGTTTCTGTATCGCTACCTTCGTTACCCG
>NZ_JABVXF010000055.1 GCF_013349995.1 Pseudoalteromonas sp. 0303 | reverse complement strand
GGACGCGGGAGGATTCGAACCTCCGACCGCCTGGTTCGTAGCCAGGTACTCTATCCAGCTGAGCTACGCGTCCACACGCACATTTGAACACTGCTAATTTATTCTCTTAGCAAGAGACTCAAGTTTATACTCGATGCAGAGTTAAAGTAAAAAGTGGCGGTTGCGGGACGTCTCTTGAAAGAGTGAACCTCCGACCAAATTTACTAACATCTTATACTCGATGCAGAGTCAAAGTAAAAAGTGGCGGACGCGGGAGGATTCGAACCTCCGACCGCCTGGTTCGTAGCCAGGTACTCTATCCAGCTGAGCTACGCGTCCACACATATTACTTTCAAGACATGCCATTTTAGGAAAAATGGTGGAGAAGGAGGGATTCGAACCCTCGATAGAGCTACAAACCCTATACTCCCTTAGCAGGGGAGCGCCTTCAGCCACTCGGCCACCTCTCCGTCTTGTGGGGCGTATAATAAAGATTTCAGGAAATATGTCAAACACTTTTCAAGGAAAATCGTATAGATGGTTATAGATTGTCCATAACGAACCAAAACAGCTTGTTTTTGTTTATCCTTTCACCGTTTTTCTTTATCACTCAACGGCTCAAGACCCGTCAATGGGATCAATTCATCAGTTAGCTCTGCGAGATATTGATCTTGATAGCCCAATTGTTGAAATTCGGCGATGCAAGCACGATAAAAATCTTCACGTTGATGCTCGCTTTTGTTCGTATCTGTAGGCAACGGCGAAGGCTTTTTTGTCATTAGAATTAAGTCCGTTTATGCGTTGAACAAGTATGGTGCAATGATGTCATACCTTGACTAAAAATAATACTATCGTTCTTTCGGATTGTATAAAAATCTTACAATCTGGTAACTTTGGTGGAAGGCTAGTTCAGCATTTCTTTTTAAATCAGCTAATTACAATTGAGTGGTGAAATTGAGAGCAATAAAAATCAGAAATTTCTGATAACAAAAACGCCGCTAAAAAGCGGCGTTTTCAAGACTTTTAGCTGATTAATCAGCTTGAGGACGCATGTGTGGGAATAGGATCACGTCTTTAATTGTTGGTGAGTCAGTAAATAACATCACTAGACGATCGATACCAATACCCTCACCCGCTGTTGGTGGTAAGCCGTATTCTAATGCACGGATATAGTCATCATCGTAGTGCATCGCTTCATCATCACCAGCGTCTTTCTCTTCAACTTGACGAGTAAAGCGCTCTGCTTGGTCTTGTGCATCGTTAAGCTCAGAGAAGCCATTTGCTAATTCACGGCCGCCAACGAAGAATTCGAAGCGGTCAGTTACAAACGGGTTTTCATCGTTACGACGTGCAAGTGGAGATACTTCCCACGGGTAAGCGGTAATGAAAGTCGGTTGAATTAGCTTATGCTCAGCTGTCTCTTCGAAGATTTCACATAAGAATTTACCTGGGCCCCATACGCAGTTTTCTGGGATCTTAACGTGTACTTGCTTCGCGTACGCTTTAAGTTCTTCAAAATGGTTTTCAGGGTCATTAAATACCGCAGCATCAAAGTCTGGGTTGTACTTAAGGATAGCCTCGCTCATTGTTAAACGAGCAAAAGGTTGTCCAAAGTCGTACTCTACTGAATCAACCACTTCACCATTTTCATCTTTCGTTGTGTTTACAACAATTGGTGAACCAAGTACGTCTGTCGCAACAGTACGTAACATGTCTTCAGTAATGTTCATTAGGTCAATGTAATCAGCGTATGCTTGGTAGAATTCGATCATTGTGAATTCTGGGTTATGACGCGTTGATAAACCTTCGTTACGGAAGTTACGGTTGATTTCGAATACACGCTCAAAGCCACCCACAACTAAACGTTTTAAGTAAAGCTCAGGTGCAATACGTAAGTACATGTCGATATCAAGTGCATTGTGGTGTGTTACGAATGGACGTGCAGACGCACCACCCGGGATCACTTGTAGCATCGGCGTTTCAACTTCCATGAAATCACGATCAGCTAAGAAACGACGGATACCTTCAACAACCTTAGAGCGAATACGGAAGGTTTCACGCGTCGCATCATTAGTAATTAAATCAACATAACGTTGACGGTATTTAGTTTCTTGATCAGATAAACCATGGAATTTTTCTGGTAACGGGCGTAATGACTTTGTCAGTAACTCGTACTCTGTCATTTCTACGTAAAGGTCACCTTTACCTGACTTATTAAGTGCACCTTTAACACCGATGATGTCACCGATATCAAGTTGACCATATTTTGCTTTTAATTCTTTTTGTACGTCTTTTGATGCGTACGCTTGAATTTGGCCTTTCATGTCTTGTAACGCAAGGAAAGGACCACGTTTTGCAAGAATACGACCTGCAACTGATACAACGTGTTGCTCAGCTACTAGTTCTTCTTTCGATTTATCACCAAACTCAGCTTGCAAATCAGCCGTGTAATGTTCACGACGGAATTGGTTTGGATGACCGTTGGCTGGGCAATTTTCGCGGATTGCGTCTAATTTGCCACGACGCTCAGCGATTAACTTATTTTCGTCTTGGATTTGATCAGTCATTTTTTAGCTCTTTTTTAGCTTGGTGGTTATAGGCCAGATTTAAGGCTGGCTTCAATAAATTTATCTAAGTCGCCGTCAAGAACCGCTTGTGTATTACGGTTTTCAACGCCTGTACGTAAGTCTTTAATGCGCGAGTCATCAAGTACGTATGAACGAATTTGACTACCCCAGCCAATATCAGATTTAGCATCTTCTTGGCTTTGTTTCTCAGCATTTTGCTTTTGAATTTCAAGCTCAAACAATTTCGCTTTTAACTGCTTCATTGCTTGGTCTTTATTCTTGTGCTGTGAACGCTCATTTTGGCACTGTACAACAGTGTTAGTTGGTATATGAGTAATACGAACCGCAGATTCTGTTGTATTTACGTGCTGACCACCGGCGCCTGATGCGCGGTAAACGTCAATACGTAAATCTGCCGGATTAATATCAATTTCGATATTATCGTCGATTTCTGGGTAAACGAATGCCGATGCAAACGAGGTATGACGACGACCACTTGAGTCGAACGGGCTCTTACGCACTAAACGGTGAACACCTGTTTCTGTACGTAACCAACCGTATGCATATTCGCCAACAAAGCGCACTGTTGCGCCCTTAATACCGGCCACATCACCATCAGTTGCTTCAACCAGTTCAACTTTAAAGCCTTTTGCTTCACCCCAACGTAAATACATACGCAGTAGCATATTACACCAGTCTTGGGCTTCAGTGCCGCCAGAGCCTGATTGTAAATCAAGGTAAGCATCGTTTTGGTCATGGTCGCCTGAGAACATACGACGGAACTCTAGCTTTTCAAGCTGTGCGTTTAAATCGCCTAATTCAGCTTCGGCTTCTGCGAAGGTTTCTTCATCTTCTGCTTCAACAGCAAGCTCGACTAAACCTTCAACATCTTCGGTACCTGACACTAGATTATCAATGGTCTCAACGATAGCTTCGAGTGCCGACTTTTCACGGCCAAGTGCTTGAGCTCGCTCTGGCTCATTCCACACTGCTGAATCTTCAAGTTCTGCGTTAACTTCTTCTAACCGCTCTTTCTTAAGAGGGTAGTCAAAGGTACCCCCGAAGCAGTTCAGTACGTTCGCGAATTTCCTTGATTTGGTTAATCACAGGATTCACTTCAAACATGTACATTACTCCAAAATGGCTGATTTACCGCGCACCGATATCGACAATAAATACGGTAAATTATCTACAAATATTAAAAACGCCCGATTTTAACAAAAAACCGAGCGTTTTATTAGCCTTTTATGTCGATTATAACGATATTTTTATGTTGCTTTTTGTAGCTCTCGAATAATCAACTGTAACGAGAATTTACCACGGAATTCATTTATATCGAGTTGATAAGCAGCTTTCACATAACGCACTTCGGTATCTGGCCATGTACGCACATCAACACCAAATGCAATACCGTCAACTAATCGTCCAGATTGATGTTTTAAAACCAGTTTTAAGTGTTTTTCACCAACAATGCGCTGCTGTATTACCTCAAAAACATGCTCAAACACTGGCTCTGGAAATTGCTGCCCCCAGGGGCCGGCATTTTTTAGTAAGTTGGCAAACTCCATCGAAAAGCACTCATTAGGTAATTCACCGTCGGTAAGTAAAATACTTTGCTTATGCTCTTCAGTGAGTGTGTCTGTCACCATTTGCTCAAACACGGTTTTAAATTCAGTAAAACTTTGCTCATTGATACTCAGCCCGGCCGCCATAGCATGACCACCAAATTTACTGATCAAGTGCGGATAGAGCGTATTTACTCGCTCTAGTAAGTCACGCATATGCAGCCCTTCAATGGAGCGGCAAGAGCCTTTTATTTCGCCGTTATCGCCCGCTGCAAAAATAATCGTCGGGCGGTGATACTTTTCTTTTAAGCGACCAGCCAAAATACCAATCACACCTTGGTGCCAATCAGCTTGGTATAAACAAATGGCATCAGGCACTGACTCAGTTTTAAATGCTAAACGGTCAAGCACCGCCTGTGCTTCAGTTTGCATGCCCTGCTCTATTTCACGGCGCTCATGATTGAGGCTGTCGAGCTCACCGGCAATTCGGCGTGCTTGATTTATATCGCTTGATAACAAACAGGCTATACCTAAACTCATATCATCTAAACGCCCTGCTGCATTTAAGCGTGGCGCCAATGAAAAGCCAAAGTCACTGGCACTTAAACGGGCTGCATTGCGATTTGCCACTTCGATAAGGGCACTAATACCTGGGCGTGTTTTACCACTGCGAATACGTGCTAAACCTTGATGAACTAAGGTACGGTTATTGGCATCAAGAGCGACCACATCGGCAACGGTACCAAGGGCTACAATATCAAGTAACTCAGCCAAATTTGGCATTGGCTGATGCTGAAAATACCCTTGTTCACGTAAGTGGCTACGTAAAGCAATGAGCAGATAAAAAGCTACCCCAACCCCTGCTATTGATTTCGATGGAAACTGACAGTCATGGCGATTTGGGTTCACGATGGCATCAGCATCTGGCAGGGCTTCACCTTGTAAATGGTGGTCAGTTACCAGCACCTTAATACCTGCTTGCTTAACAATTGCAATGCCATCTATACATGAAATACCGTTATCAACAGTGATCACCAGCTCGGGTTGCATAGTCACTATTTGCTCAGCAAGCGCAGGACTTAAGCCATAACCTAGGCTGAATCTGTCAGGTACCAAGTAATCAAGGTTCTTTAAGCCAAACATAGCAAGACCTTGCATTAAGGTTGCTGTGCTGGTTGCGCCATCGGCATCAAAGTCACCGACGATTAACACGCGACTTTGAGCCGCGAGGGCTTGTTGCAATAGCACCACAGCTTTGTCGATATCTTTAAACAACTTAAAGTCATGTAATGTCGCAGCGCTATTATCGAGTTCGGTGGCACTTTGCACCTGTCGAGTCGCATATATTTGCTTAATTACAGGGTGTAAATGGTGTGGTAGATGCGAATCATCAACATGAGGACGAGCTTGAATTATTTTTTCCATGTCGGAAATGGTACTTCTTTGCTTAATACAAATAAAAAAGGCCTACGACAAATAGGCCTTTTCGTTTAAAAAATCAATTATGAAGATGTTTTTGGTAAGGCATCAAGCGCTTGGCTGATCTGCGCAGCTGATTGATAACCTGGGATCATGGTGCCATCTTCTAAAATAATTGCTGGAGTACCCGACATACCAAAGCTTTGACCTAGTTGGTAATGCTCAGCAATTGGTGCGTTACAACCTGGCACGTCTGCGACTTCTGCACCCGCTTTTGCTTCTGTTAACGCTTCAGCAGGGTCTTTAGCACACCAAACATTCATTAAATCTTGGTAACCTTTACCACGTAAACCACCACGTGGGAAAGCAAGGTATTTAACGGTGATACCCGCATCTAAGAAATCATCAAGTTCACGGTGTAACTTACGGCAGTAACCACAGGTAATATCGGTAAAGACTGTGATTGAATGCTTTTCGTTTTTCGCTTTGTAAACGATCATTGAGTCTTCGTACTCAGCAATGCCTTCTTTACGTACATCGCTCAGTGCATGCTCTGTTAGATTAACTCGGTTATTAAGGTCAATCAGTGTTCCTTGCATTAAAAATTGACCGTCAGGGCTTGCGTACAGTACACCCTTATCAGTAATTAGTTCTTTAAGGCCTGCCACTGGGCTTGGGTTGATTTGCTTAACGGTTACGCCTAATTCAGCAAACTTAGCAATAATAGGGGCATCAGCAGCATCTGTTGTTGATACGCCATTGGCAAACACATTTAAGCTTGTGCCTAGTAGTGCTGTGGCTAAAACTAACTTTTTCATAAATATCCTATATCCTGATCATTTTTTATATAGACCGGTACATCTTTAAAAATCTTGCACTAAGCACGTGGATGATGTTGCTCGTGTACCGACTTCAATCTTTCATTCGCTACATGGGTATAAATTTGTGTTGTTGATAAGTCACTGTGACCTAACATCATTTGCACGACTCTAAGGTCCGCCCCATGATTAAGCAAATGCGTTGCAAACGCGTGTCTAAGCGTATGCGGTGATAACGGCGATTCAACTGATGCCAAAATAGCATAGTGTTTGATGCGATGCCAAAAAGTTTGTCGTGTCATGCCAATCCCGCGCTTTGATGGGAACACAAAGTCAGTGGCATGTTTAATCATTTGCGAACGACCCACTTTTAAAAACTGCTCAAGCCAGTACATTGCTTCTTCGCCTAGGGGAACTAAACGCTCTTTATTACCCTTACCTTTTACAAAGACCACCGCTTGGCGCAAATTAATTTGCTCCATTCTGAGTCCCACCAGCTCAGTAACACGAAGCCCTGTGGCATATAACAGCTCAAGCATGGCTTTATCGCGAAGCCCCATAGGATCTTCTATGTCTGGGGCTGCAAGCAGAGCTTCGACTTCGGCTTCTGACAGCGTTTTTGGTAATGACTGCCCAGCTTTTGGCTGAGCAATATTGACCATCGGTGAATCGGCAATGGCTTTTTCGCGCACAAAATACTGATAAAAACGCTTAAGTGCACTGATGCTACGTGCTGTGCTGCGCGACTTCAGTCCTAAATCAACACGGTATGCTAAATACGCTTCAATATCATCAGCGCGAACGGCTAATAGGTCTTTATCTTTTAAAAATTGGCAAAACTTTTCAAGGTCACTGCGATAAGCAGAGAGTGTATTTTCGCTGACCCCTTGCTCAAGATACAGCGTATCTAAAAATAACTCTAAATGTTCGGCGTTATTTGCTGTTATTACACCTTTTTGGGCTTGTGAATTATTATCAGCCACGCGTACTCTCATCCTTATCAAGGTATCAATTGATTATACCTTACGGTAAACTTACGCCTATCATATCAGGCAAATACACAGTGATAAATACGATGCAGATTGGTTTATTTTATGGTTCTACAACCTGCTACACAGAAATAGCGGCAGAGAAAATTCGCGATATTATTGGTCACGACATCGTGAGCCTTCACAATATCAAAGATGAGCCATTAAAAAATGCAGAGCAATTTGATTTCGTGATCTTCGGCATTTCAACTTGGGATTTTGGTGAGTTGCAAGAAGATTGGGAATCAATCTGGGACGACATTAAAGATGTTAACCTAAACGGCAAAACCGTGGCTCTGTTTGGTATGGGCGATCAACAAGGTTATGGTCAGTGGTTCCAAGACGCACTTGGCATGTTACACGATGAAATTTGTGATCAAAGCATTACCTTGCTAGGCAAATGGCCTAATGATGCAAGTTATGAATTTGAGGCTTCAAAAGCACTCACTGAAGATGGCAAACAATTTGTTGGCTTAGCCCTTGATGAGGACAGTCAATACGAGCTTAGCGATGAGCGTATCGCAAGCTGGGTTGAACAAGTCATGACTGAGTACAGCGAAAGCTTGTAAGTCATGAATAAAAAAGCCAAGCATCGCTTGGCTTTTTTAATGGTTATTCAACACGTTGCCAATATTGATTACGATAGAAAAAGGCAATATAGCCGCGTACTTCAAGCACCTTACCTTGTTCTTGTGGTGTTAGTTTAAGGGTATAGGTTTTACCATTGTTTGGGTCTAGAATTTCACCCTCTTGCCAGCTACCATCGCCAGCATCTGTAGCGCCTTCTATAATTTTTAACCCTAAAATAGGCTGATTTTTCTTATCACCTTTACACTCTTCGCAGATTGCGTCTTGCTTGGCTGGGTTAAGGATTTTTTCAACACTGCCAACCAACACACCATCTTGCTCACTAATACGTACTAAAGATTTCGCTTCATTCGTTTCTTCGTCAATAGTTTTCCAAAGACCCACAGGCGTCAATGCAGCAAAACTCAACTGAGAAAATAATAAGGTAGATAAAACAATTGATAAACGGAACATAAAAAACTCGTATAAAACTTAAGACTTTGGCACTATATCAGGGCTTAACCAAACACACCATTTTGCTAAGCTCCGAAATCGACACAACATTGCGAGGGAACACAATGAGTCAATTCACATTAATTACCGGTGATATTGTCAGTTACGACAGTAATCAGGTAGCTACAATTAACGCCACGGGCGAAATAAAAATAAATCGCTTTGCTGAGCCATTATTTATTCCTGATAGCGCTAAAGCCGCCATTGAGCTGGGTCGGCTCGATGATAACTTGTTTAATTTAAAAAAGTTATTACGTTCAGGCTATGCCGACCCCTGCCCTACGACCCGCGTGCTAATTGAAACCACACATCCTTTACCTGAAATCAACGGTCTGCTGATAAAACGCCGCTTTAGCATTATTGACTTTTGCAGTGCCGAAATAGAAAAGTCGCACAGTAAAGCCGTGTTAGACGCCCTATTAGAGCTTGAATATGTGCAACAAATTCAGCTTGATGAAGTAATGCAATTACAGCCACCTTCCATACAAAAACCACAGGTATAATTACATCTTTAGGTAAAAAGCTTTACAGAGCTCTTTGTAATCTTGGCTATAACTGCCATCAGCTGCATGTATGGTTAACGATGATGTATCACATTCGCCGTTGATTTGGCTGAGTAACAACAAGCTGCGACTTGGTTGTTTTTTCTCGGTGGTACGTACCAAGCAATGGCGATTTAAGTACCAGCCTGCTTGCTCAGCTACCGCAATGAATTGTTTTGCCTCTACGCAAGGCAAAATCACATTCAAAAGCGTTTTGCCGTGGCTAAACCTTGTACACGCTGCTATTAATTCGCTGAAGCTAAGACCGTCAGTATGGCGGGCAGTATTTCGAGCATCGTTTTCACCTTTTAGGCTCGCATTAAAATACGGTGGGTTGGTGATGATCGCATCAAAAGACTCTGCTGCGTTGAACGACTGCAAAGCACCTTCGAAAAGGTTTATATCAGGCCATGGGCTAGCCGCAAAGTTTTCTCGAGCATCATTACAGGCACCCGCGTCAATTTCGATGGCACTTACTTTTGCTTCAGGCGCTCTTTGTTTTGCCATTAACGCCAACAACCCTGTGCCTGTGCCAATGTCTAAAATGCCCTTAGCACCACTTACATCAGCCCACGCCCCTAACAAAATACCATCAGTCGATACTTTCATCGCCGTGCGCGTTTGCGTTACCGTAAATTGTTTAAACACAAAGCCTGACATTTTTTCACCTTTTCATTCACCACAGCCGCGTTAACGCGTATAATTAGGCTCAATTGTCCTCTATTTATGTCACTCTATGCAATTTTCTGAATTTGATATCGATAACAAGCTGTTAAATGCCATTAATAAAATGGGTTTTGATACGCCAACCAGTATTCAACAACAAGCGATCCCAGAAGCTCTTCAAGGTCGTGATATTTTGGCATCTGCCCCTACTGGTACGGGTAAAACAGCCGCATTTTTGATCCCTGCAATTCAATACTTGCTTGATTTCCCACGTCGCGATCCTGGCTTTGCGCGCGTATTGATCATGACACCAACCCGTGAGCTTGCTTATCAAATTCATGAGCAATGTGAATTACTCGCAGCACAAACTCATCTTAAAATTGGAGTTGTAACAGGTGGTATAAACTACGGGACACACAGAGAAATTTTCGAAAGCAATAACGATATTCTCATTGCCACACCTGGGCGTTTAATGGAGTACCTTGAAACAGAGAACTTCCATGCTGAAAACGTTGAAATGCTTATTCTTGATGAAGCTGACCGCATGCTAGACATGGGCTTTCGTAAAGAAATGCTACGCATTTGTGATGAAGCACGTAACCGCCGCCAATGTTTCTTATTCTCAGCCACCCTTGAAGGTGACAGCGTTGAGTTATTTGCAGAACGTATCTTAAACGACCCTGCACTGCTTGAAGCCGAATCTTCACGCAAAGAGAAAGGCAAAATCCACCAATGGGTTCACCTTGCGGATGACTACGATCACAAACTAAAAATGTTGGTTGAAACATTAAATGGTGACGACATTCATAAAGCAATTGTGTTTGTAAAAACCCGTGAGCGCCTAGAAACATTAGTTGGTGAGTTAAACAACGAAGGCCTTCGTGTTGCTTGGTTACGCGGTGAAATGCCACAAGACAAGCGCATGAAAGCGATGGAGAACTTTCACTCTGGTCGCAACAATATCTTAGTTGCAACGGATGTTGCTGCTCGTGGTATTGATGTTGCTGATATCAGCCATGTTATCAACTTTGATATGCCACGTACCGCAGACGTATACGTACACCGTATTGGACGTACTGGTCGTGCAGGTAAAAAAGGCATTGCGATTTCATTTATTGAAGCTCATGACGTGGCAATTGTTGGTAAGGTTGAGCGCTACATTGAGCAAAAATTGAAACGCCGAGTAATTAAAGGGCTTGAGCCACAGCACAAAGAAGCGAAGATCCCATCTAAAAAGAAAAAAGATCCAGTAAAAATGAAGGCAAAGAAAAAAGCCAAAGCTAAAACGAAGAAGAAAAAGTAGTTTTAACTTTAACATCATTACTGTGAAAATGCCGAGCTTGTCTCGGCATTTTTGTGCCATACCCTTTTTACTTATTAACTGTGTAATTAGTTCACACTTTATTACCCACCCATCACACCAATAAAAATAAAACAATAAAATTCAGCAACTTAAATATTGGAATAATAATTGTAACAGGTTCAGCAATAGTTCACAGCAGACTAGATTAACGAGGGAATTGTATGAGCCGCTTCAAATTAACCGTAGTACTTACTTTATTGAGTTGTATGTTTTTACTTGCTTGCGCAACGACTGTTAGCGCCAATACTAGTGTGCTAACAACAAGCACATCTGCGCAACCGCGCTTACAGCAAATGGCATTGCAGAAGTTAACTCGTAACCCTAACTTTCACATTGAAAACTTACAAGTGATTGTTGAAGGTGAAACTGTTGAACTAAAAGGTACTGCAGAAACAGGCTTTCAACGCGCTTTAGCACAGAAATTTTTAGAACACAGCCAAGGTGTGATGCAGATAAAAAACAACCTTAAAGTGAGTAAGTTAAATCACTCGTCACTTTAAGGTTAGGTTTACAAAAGAGGCTTGAGATTATTCGCCACTTGCTTGTAGGTTGATGAATTTCGCAAGCTCTTCAGGTTGACCCATCAGCATTTGAATTTGCTGATTAATCTCCATCATAGTCTTACCTTCTGGTAATTTAGCTGACACTGAGAAAGACGATAAACCATTCACAAAGTTATTAATCGCTGTTGTAAGTTCTTCGCTTACTGGCACTTGTTGTAACTGCATAGCAACGACTTGCTTAAATTGCTCATGAGTCATGCCTTGCGCAGTTAAGAAGCTATCAACAACCGCTTTAAGCTCACCTTCATCAGCAATCGACATATTGATGCTACGTGGCTCTAACTGCGTGAGTGCTGCCATCATCTTTGATTGCTGTTGTAGCTGCTGCTCTAAAGTAAGCTGACCATCAGTTGCTTCATTTTGCATCTGGCTCACAGCGAGTGATGCTTCCATCAGCGCTGTGGTTTTAGCTAAACCAAGATTAAAGTTAACGTCAGCCACCTCATTTGCAGTCACTTTAAGAGCAAAGTCGCTGTCGCCTGAAGCTTTATTATAATCAAGCGATGAGTCAACGTTATAGCTTGTTGATGCTAGCTTGTTATTAGAGTTTTCTGGCAGCTGCGCTAAAAATTCATCGCTAAAACGAAAGTTCTTCATAACAAAACCAGTATGAGGCGGCACGGCATCTACTTCGTAACCCGACACATCAATGCTATCGATTGTTGCGACAGGCTCATTGCTTAAACTATTTGAAACCGTGATATCAGATAACTGCATGCTGCTATCAAAAATACTAGCTGAGATATCGCTGTATTTAATTTCTACACCGCTTTGGATTGATAACGCACTGATTTGCTTATCAACCACCTTTTTCACTTCCTGTGTAGCTGCGTAATTTGCGTAAGCTACGCCACCGACAGCCGCAGCAACAACCGCTGCAATAATTAACTTCTTCATTTTATTTCCTTTAATTGGTGTAAATTTTTTATCAGTGTATCAAATTGTATTTAGTTTATTAACGACAATAGCTCATGCACGGTTTTTACTGGGGTGATCTTAGCCCCAAGGCCTTCCATTGATTTATGGTAATTACGATATGGAATAAAGATCTCAGTAAAACCGTGTTGCGCAGCTTCTTTAACTCGAGGTACGCCGCTGTCGATTGGTCTTACATCACCATTTAAACTTAGCTCACCCATAATACAGGTGGTACGCGGTACAACAAATTCGTTCAAGCTGCTTAAAAGTGCTGTAACCAATGCTAAATCGATACAAGTCTCTGACTCATCGATTTTTAAACCACCAACAATGTTGAAAAAAGTATCGTGGAAGATTTTTGTTTTTGTGTGCTTACGTAAAATACCCGTTAGCATCTTGATACGGTTCATATTTAGACCAACACACACGCGCTGCGGGAATTCAGCTTCGGTTTCAGTGGTTAAACATTGTATTTCGAGTAATAAGTTACGGTTACCCTTACGAATACAGGTAATAGCTGAGCCCGGAGACTCGGTACTAGAACCAGATAAAAAGATTTCGCTTGGGTTATCAACACTCAGCATTCCGCGCTCGCACATTCTAAAAATACCCACAGTGTCGATATCGCCAAAACGGTTTTTATTAGCACGTAAGGTTCTAATTTGCCCATCATTGGTATCGATATGCAATAAAGCATCAACGATATGCACAAGTGTTTGCGGCCCAGCAATTTCGTTATTTTTGTTTACATGAGCAATGATGAACATAGTGACATCATTTTGCTTACAGTATTGTGTTAAAGCTTGCGCTGCACTTTTAACCTGTGATGGCGAGCCTGGGCTACCATTTGCCGTTTCTGTTACCACAGCCTGAATTGAGTCAATAACCGCGAACTTAATTTTGTTTTTATCAAGCTCTTCAATGATGGCTTCAACACTGGTTTCAGACAGCAAGTAAAGCTCATCTTCGTTGTAATCTAAACGTAAGCGATTCACACGATTTTTAAACTGCGATAGAGACTCTTCAGCTGTACAGTATAAAGAAGGCATTAGCTTTGACATACGTGCGACTAAATCTGATAGCAAGGTGGTTTTACCGGCACCAGGGTCGCCTGAGATAATGTTAACAGAGCCTGTGGTTACACCACCGCTCAATACTCTGTCTAGCTCACCAATTTCCGTGAGGCGTTTTTCGGCCTCAGTGGTCGCCACTTCATTGATTTTCTTTGAACCACCGCTTGCGATACCAGCATAACCTGCCACTGCCGCACGGCTTGCCGCTTGCTTTGATTGCCCCGCTGAAGGCTTAAATTCTGCCAGCGTATTCCACGCTCCACACTTACACTGACCTTGCCAGCGCTGATAGTTCATGCCGCACTCAGTGCAGACAAATTCGATTTTTGCTGATTTTGCCATTCGGCCTTACCTATTTTGGTCGCTGTTTTGTGACTATTTCTGTATTTTCAAGCATATAATAGCTAAAGTAAAACATATGACTCAGGTAATTAAACTAGAGTCACTTTTGTAGTCACAAAAGATAATATGCTGTAACTTGCCCCATGAAAAACGCTTAATCATGCTAAGTGCTTAATTAAGAAGTGGTTAAGGGCACAGTTCTTGCTTACAAATAAAACTTTACAGTGCTTGCCATTTAATTGGCGAATACATATAACAATAACTAATAAAATAAAAAACTAGTTACACTGCTTTGGCTTTCAATAGCCAGCTAGTATACCTACTTTTTTAGATAGACGGTGATGGTTTTATAAATGGCTGAAGACATACTGCTTAAATATGAAAGCCTAGTTGAAGAACTAAAGGCACATTTAGGCACTCCCCAGTTCGACAAACTGTTTAAATCAAAAACAGCTAGCTTAACAAAGCCAGAGCAGTTTCTGATCAAAATGGAAATGTCGCGCTTATCTCAGCCTGTAGCACGCTTTATTGATTTACGTGGCCAGGTAACCGGCCAAGTCAAACCCTACGAATATGATGGTAAACAACACTTTATGGACGATACAGCCATTGAAGTGTTTGAAGATGCTATAAAGCGCCACGGTGGTTACACCCTTGCCGTTTACGAAGCGGTAATGAATACCGAAAACAATCACCGCGTAATGCAAAAAAAAGCCGCTGAACAAGCTTTAACTGACGATAGTACCGCGACAGAGCAGTCTGCTAAGGTCATTAAGTTTGCATCCTATGAAAGTCGCCGCGAAGAGCGGATGAACTACTCAATTAAAATTACCGTTGAACTAGATAAAGACAATAAGGTTGCCGCTTCTACCTCTGATATCTCCTTAAGTGGCGCAAAAATCAAGTTATCCCCCCGTCAAGTAGTTAAAAAAGGCCAATTAATTGGTCTGCGCTTAGTTGGCCTAGAGCAAGATTTTGAACTGGGCTTAAAAAACGGAATTCAATATGAAGTAGTTGCGGTAGAAAAAGTATCTCGTGAATACAACCATGTACGCTTAAAACGCACCTTTATTGAAAATAATGTTAAGTTTGATGAGTTCTTAGAGAGCTTTATTCACGGTAATAAACGTCGCTATAAAGTGAACTTAGACAATACCTTAGATGCGGTTGTATCAAAAGGCTACGAGCAATACTACATTCCACGTGTCACCTCGCTTTATACTTTTTTGAGCTTACAAGGCGACAAACTTTATCCTAGCCTTGCGTTAACCACAGAAAATAACATTTTTATTCAGCGCTATTTTTGTGATGAGCGTAAGTTGTCATGCTTATATAGCATTATCAATCAGCAACGTTTAGGTCACTTGCTCAGTTCACCTGATGCGGTAAAAGAAGAGTACCTGTATACCTTCACTCATACCGTTGCTGGCAAAATTTATTACTACTCAGCTACGCGAACTGAGCTTGATAGCCAACCACAACTGAGAAATTTGTTCCTCGGCTTTGGTAGCCAAAAAGACAGTTGGCAATGCTTTAAGCTTCAGTTGATGCCAAGCCATCCGGAAGATTCGTATATTCCGCTGTCGCTACCGAGCAGTGCTGGTAAAAACATCGAAAAACTAAATAAGCCACCGACACCACGGGTGCAGGGGTTGATTAAAGATGTTAAATATCTACTGATTTTGACCTCGGTGGGTACTAAGTTTGAACAACAAACATACCAACAGCTTGATTATAATAAAGATGCGGTAAACCAACTTAAACAGTTTGGTCACAGTAAGCATAAAACGCCCCCTCATTTAGAGCCTGTGGCGCTTGAGTATGTGAACCTTCGTGCTCATAAACGCTATTTATACAAAACAGCTATCAGCATTGAACATCATGAGCAAACAATTACAGGCCATACTCGTGATTTGTCTGTGATGGGCTTGCAAATTGAATGCGACCAACCGGTTGAGTTCAAAAAAGGCGATATCATCAAACTAAACTTGCCTGATTTGCAAAAAATTACCAAAAAGCACGATTTAACAAATCTGGCTTATGAAGTAATGGCTATAAGTAAATCACTGACAACGGTAAATTTAAAAGTGCATAAAGTTGGTGACTTACCGCATATGGCGATTAAGTTTTTCACCGTATTAATCGATAACAACAAAGACAAATTACGTGTTTGTGAAGAAACCCCTAAAATTCCGGGGCTATCAACTGCACTCAGAAATATGGTGACCAAAAGCGTATGCCAATTCCCGTTTTATTTACATAAAGAAGCTGCCCACTTTAAAGCTGGCGCTATTGGCCAAGGCTTATATCCAAGCCCACTTCATGTACTACTACAAAATTTTGCGTTATTGAACGAAACAACCAGCATCGACGGATTCTTATCAACGGATCAAATTACAGAAGTGATCACCCCGTTGATCAAAGACCGTAGTCGCCAAGATCCACCTCTGCCATTTACCCTATTTGTTCGCTTTGATCCGCGCCAAGCCGAAATAAGCGATGCAATTACCAGCCGCTGTATTAGTGAAGATGATTACATACCACAAACTTTGTTTGTGAAAAAAGCGCTGAAAAACGATTTAGTCTTTGTATTTCGTTTATATGTATCACGAACTGGTCGCCCAGATATTGATTACTTAGCGAATGAACTCAAATACATTAGTCAGTACGCATTACATAAAGCAAAAGACTTAGAAGAAGCACTATGGGCAGTAGCTGGTGTGGGTGATTTAATTGATATAACCGAAGAAGCGCTTACCCATTTTGATATTGACCAAAGGCTGATCAATGAAATGAGTAAACGCAAAGCAACTTGGTTAAAGCGAGTAATCTAACGGTAGAGAGAGTAAGTAAACAACTTGCAGTAATGAGCCTTCATTAATTGCAGTTTGTGCTTGCTCAACTACTTTAGGTTTACCATGCACAGCAACACCAAGCCCTGCCGCAGCCATCATTTTCAAATCGTTCGCACCATCACCCATAGCAACAGTTTGGCGATTGTTTAAGGTAAGCTTTTGTTCGATTCGTTTAAGTACACGGGCTTTTTCTTCAGCATCAACAATCGTGCCTATGACCTTGCCTGTTAAACGGTTATCTTTAAATTCAAGGGTATTGGCATGCACTTCATCTAAATCAAGCAGTGACTGTACTTGCTCAGCAAATGGCACAAAACCACCTGATGCAATCGCTAAATGCCAGTTATGCGCTTTTAGGTATTGGCATAATTCACTCACGCCCGGCATAAGCGGTAAACGCGCTTTTAAGCCATCAATTAAGTCTACATCGATACCTTCTAGTTTAGCGACACGCTGCTTTAAGCTTTGTGCAAAGTCCAGCTGACCGGCCATTGCTTGCGCGGTTACAGCGGCAACTTCATCATACACATCGGCAAGGCGTGCAATTTCGTCGATACACTCAATAGTAATGGCTGTTGAGTCCATATCCATTAGTAATAAACCGGGTTCATTCACCGTGGGTGGATTCGTTAATTGCACCAGTTGAATACCCAATTGCTTAGCAAACTCAACTAATACCAGCGGACTTAGTACGCTTGTTGTATCGCTATGAAAGCTCCACGCTGCAGGCAAATCGGCAATTGGCTGATAGCAACAAAGCGATAAATTGCTAACCCCTTGCGCTGCTAAAAAATCGCTAATAGCAAGTAATTGCTCAGCATTAAGCTCATTACCAAAGGCAACACTGAACACGCCTTGATTTGCTTTTGGCGTAAAGTCTGTTGTAATAAGGTGTTTGTTTTCAATTTTATACCAGCAATTTAGGCTGATTTGTTCTGCTAAATTTGCTGAAGGTGTAGCAGCTAAGCTAAGCTGTGACATAGTGGCTCCACATTAGACTTATGTCTGTCCTTGGTCGTGCATTTGGCACTCGCACTCAAGGGGCTGTTAAAGTTATCATGTTGTACCATCAAATTTAAAAGCTGTCAGTAACGTATACGGTGACTATGAAAAATAACCAACTTAAAATTCCCTTTTCAGCCACTTATCGCCAACGTGTTGTGCGCTTGAGCTTGGCTGCAGCCTGTTTTGTGCTGTTAAGTTGGGTTGCCATGAATAGTAGCTTTCAAAGCCACCAATTACTTTATGATAGTGCTGACAGCACCGCGATAAGCTTAACCAAGTTTATGGCACTAAATGCAAAAACCCCACTGCAAGAAAAAAACAAACCAGAGTTAAATGCTTTGTGTAATCATATTGCTGAAGATGAGTATGTGTTAGCGGCAACGATTTACGATCAGCAAGGTATTCAAATTGCGGCCAGCGATAATTGGCAAAGTCACCACACTTTTGGTTTATTACCTGATTCAACGCCGGGTATCAGCAAGCTTAAAACCCCATTTGTAGAGCCGGTGATAAGTGATGATGAAAGGCCAATAGGCTTTGTGTCGATTACCTATTTAACGCAGGCTTCTATTGCAACCAGCCACAGTAGTTTTCATGATTTAGGTCGCCAAGTGTTATTAATGTTAGTGATCACCTGTATTTTTACTTGGCAGCTAGGGCGCGGCTTAAAACACTGGCAAATCAACCGTTACATCAAAAAAAGCGCAGAGCAAGAATCATAAAGTTCAGCAGCCAATTGCTGCTTTGCATCCCCTGTCGCGCCTTTAAGCTCACATAGATGAGCAAACACATCGCGCACCTTTAGTGGTGTATTAATCTGCCCTTGAAAACCAGCTAGCGGCATTGATGGCGAGTCGGTTTCAAGCACTAAATACTGGGGTTCAATTGTGCTGATAACTTTACGAGTTTTAGCAGCGCGCGGGTAACTAATCACGCCACCAACACCAAGCTTAAACCCTTGTTTAATATAACTATGAGCTTGTTGCTCTGAACCTGAAAAGGCATGAATAACACCTCCATACTTTGGCTTGCAGCGCTTAAATGAGCGAGCAATTAAGTCATGGCTTTGTCTGTGATGTACAATCAGTGGTAAAGCGAGTTGGTTGGCAAGCTCTATCTGCCCTTCAAAAAGCTGCGTTTGTTTATCGAGGTTGTCGATACTGCGATCAAGTCCGCACTCACCGATGGCAATAAACTGCCCTGAATTGGCTTTTGCTAATTGCTCTAGTTCAGCGAGGTGATGAGCTTGGTGGTCAGATAAAAAATAAGGATGTAAGCCTAAAGCAACTGAAATACTTGGCTCTGATTTAGCAAAAGAGAGTAGTTTTGTAGATTGTGCCAAGCTCACACCCGGCACAATAAAATGCTCGATCCCTACTTGCTTGCATGCTTTGATGAACTCTGTGCGAGTCTCATCAAATTCGCTAAAATCAAGGTGGCAGTGGGAGTCGATAAAACGCATTTACGGATTTAAACGACCAAACTGCCAACTACCGTCGGCTTGGCGTTGATACATAAAGCGGTCGTGTAAGCGGTGTGCACCACCTTGCCAAAATTCGATTTTTGTAGGCTCAACACAATAGCCTCCCCAAAAATCAGGCAGTGGAATTTCACCCTCAGAAAACTTTTGCTTCATTTTCGCAAATGTTTCCATTAGCACCTTTCGCGATGACACAGGACGACTTTGCTGAGATGCCCATGCAGCTAACTGGCTTTCTTTAGGACGCGATAAAAAGTACTTAGCCACAGCCGTTGTTGGTAATGGTTTAGCTTCACCATAGACAATGACTTGTCGCTCCATGTGGTGCCACGGAAAGTGCAGAGAAATTTTGTTATTACCTTTAAGCTCTTGCGCCTTGCGCGAGCCAGTATTGGTAAAAAACACAAAGCCATTTTCATCAAGATGCTTTAACAGCACAATACGCTGCGAAGGCTGACCATGCTCATCAACCGTTGCGACGACCATCGCCGTAGGATCAGGCAAATTAGTGGCAACAGCTTGCTCAAGCCATTTTTCAAACTGCTTGATTGGAGACGCATCAAGCATGTCTTCAGATAAACCATCCTGTAAATATTCACGGCGAATATCTTCAAGTTTCATAAAATTCCCTCTATCGCTACTATCAGCTATCAGCTATCAGCTATCAGCTATCAGCTATCAGCTATCAGCTATCAGCTATCAGCTATCAGCTATCAGCTA
>NZ_JABVXF010000054.1 GCF_013349995.1 Pseudoalteromonas sp. 0303 | reverse complement strand
CGTGACCAAGGTGATTATTATGCCTTGATCTGATCACTACATATTCTATAAGTTCAATTTATAATGATCTTGCCGTGACTTACCAATCAAGCAGTAATAATGCAATTGGATAATATTTCTTCAAGGGCTATATTAAGCTTGCAATTACCACCTAGCGGTAAATCCTCGGTTATCTATGTGAACAAAACCACCGTGATGGGAGGCGGGTTTATAGCGGCCAATACCGCCATTATAGCGACTGTGTTTTAGGAACTTTTCAAACACTTTATAAAGTACATCAACATCAGCAATCGATAGTTTGCCATCACCGTTTAAATCGTCCATTCGGCCATCACCATCTTCATCTATATATAGGTCAAAGGCATCGCCATATTGGTGTCGGCTGTGTTTGCCATTACCAATTGATCGATTGTAGTAGGGTGTTCTATAGCCGCTGATAAAGGCAAATTTGCTGACTTTAATCCCTTCATTTTGTACAAACCTGAGCAGATCTTCGAGCATCATCAAGCCATTGTTGTTGACATAAAGATACTTCGGAAAGCCACTCACTTGCTTACAAATTACATTTTTAACTTGCACATGAGGAGTCAACTGGCGTGTTAGGTCTTTCTCAAAAATTTCTATAAACCCGTTTGGCGCACCGTATTGTGGGTAGCCTTTATAAGGGGCAGGGTAGAGGCCTATTTGATAATTATTCAATTGCTTATTGTTAGCATTGAATGGTTTTTTCACTATAACGAGTAAGCGTTTGCTGGTTTTGTTGTTACTCAGTACTAGGCTATAAAACCCTGCATTTTCTGGGGCATAAACGGCAATGCTATTTGGCCCTAATCGCTCAGTCTCAACATCTGATACTGTAGTAGCTGTAAAATCAGCCGTGTTATCAAGTGTGAGCACTTGTTTTGCATCAAGTACAAGGCTGTGCAGCGAGTCAGTTAATTCAATGGCAGCAACAGAGCATGTAGTTAACGCTAAGCACACACTAAAAATAATACGGCTGAAATACATAGTGACCTCTAAATTGTATTGTTTGCTAATGGTGTGGTGAGTGCTTTTAATAACGCACCATCGCGATTATAAACGTCGGTATAAAATTGTAGGCCCTCGTCGTTACCCGCAACGGTCCAATACATTAAAAGTACGTCTAGCGGTTTTGATAAGCTGACTTTTTTAGTTTCTTTTGCAGCAATGGCGTCATCAATTTCACTACGGCTCCAATTATCCGAGGTTTCTAAGATTTTCTCAGCTAAGGTGAATGGATCATCAACTCTTACACAGCCGTGGCTAAATGCACGTTGGTCTTGCTGGAATAAACTTTTTGCAGGGGTGTCGTGCAAATAGATTGAGTATTTATTAGGGAACATAAACTTGATTTGCCCTAATGAATTATTCTCTGAAGGCTGTTGTACAAACCAATATGGGAAGTTTTTGCGGCTAGCATTCGGCCAATCAATACTCTCGCTATCAACTGGGTTACGGCGACTATCAACCACAACAAAGTCTTTCTCGTTTAAGTAGTTTGGGTTTTCTTTCATTTTTTTGATGATGCCACCTGAAATACTCCTCGGTACTGTCCAGGTTGGGTTCATCACGATATAGCTCATTTGCCCTTTAAATATTGGCGTTTTGGTGTAGTTTCTGCCTACGACTACATTGGTTTGCCATTTTAATTTATTGTCTTCAAATAAATACAGCAGGTAACCTGCGATATTTACCACTAAGAAGCGCTCTGTTAGCGTGTTATCAACCCAACGAATGCGCTCTAGGTTTACTAAAATATCATTAACGTACTCACTGTAATCTTTGTTGAGTAGTTTTAACGTCGCATTGCCAATCACACCATCATCAGCAACTTGATGCGCATTCTGAAAGCGTTTAACTGCTGCGACTAGCTCATCGTTATAATCAGTGGCATCACTGTTACTGCCGTCAAAATACTTTAGTCGTTTTAACTTTTGTCTTAAAAGTGGCACTGCTGGGTCTGATTGCCCCGGTTTTAATACTTTATTTTGCAGTGCGAAGTCAGGTAACTCGCCGGTAGCATCAAGCTCTCGATAAAACACAAGGGCGTCTTTTAAACGCTTATAATGAGGCAAAACAGGTTTTAGATTTTCAAGTCCCTTATCAAGGCTTTTGGATTTTACATGTTTAAGTAATGAGGCCGCTGCAGCATCTGGGCTGACATCAAACTGTTCATAGTTCCATGTGGCTGCTAGTTGTTTAGGGTTTACTTTTCCGCGAATTAAGTGTTTTGCATAGGTCATGACGGCATCAGTCATTAGAACATCAAACTGGGCTTCTACGGCATCCGCTCCGCGTTTATCTATTTCGCTGGCCAGCGCCATTAATGTATCAAAGTGATAGTCGTTAGGAGATAGCCCTTCAAGTTCTGCTTGCGCAATTAAGTTGAGCGCTTGCTTGGCATATTTTGCGTTGTCCCATACTCGTTCAAAATTATTTGCTTTATAGGTGGCAACGGTCATTTCAGGAGAGTGGATTTGTTGTCCTTCTATACTGTGAGATTCACCAATCAGAATAGGCTCAAGCTGTTGTTGTAAGTATTGGTTTTCAGCCAGCACAGGCATACAAATGGATAAACAACTTACCAAAGCTGTGTAGCGTAGAATTTTCATAGCTATGTCCTTATAACGTATTTAGTAATTTCTTGAATTGTTTCTTTTTTGCTCATTTAAGCTTAGCAAAACAATACGATTTATAGGAACATATTTTTAAATAAAAAACGCTTGGCAAATTTATTGCCAAGCGTTCGGTTGGGATCTTGAGAGGGGCTTAATTACTGGTTGTTTGTAATTTTGCTTCTGGTTCTGCTTTTTTACCTCTTAGCTTGCCAATTAAGCGTTTAAAGTCTTCTAACGCGACGTACTGACAAGGGATTAAAATAAGCGTAATGACCGTTGCAAATAACACCCCGAATGCTAGAGATACAGCCATTGGGATAACGATTTTTGCTTGTAAGCTTGTTTCCATAATGATTGGTAATACACCAATAAAGGTCGTTATTGAGGTCAGTAATATTGCTCTAAAACGACGCGCACCGGCTTGCATTACAGCCTCTTTGATTGCTACACCTTCGGCGCGAGCTTTATTGACAAAGTCGACCATCACTAGCGAGTCGTTTACGACCACACCTGCAACAGCGATGATACCGAATACCGATAAGCTACTCATTGTCATACCTAAAATCATATGACCAAACATCGCACCAATTACACCGAATGGAATAACCGACATGATAATAAATGGCTGTGAGTACGAGCGTAGTGGAATAGCAAGTAACGCAAAGATAATCATCATTGATAAAGCAAAGTCACGTACTTGTTCTGCCACACTGTCCATCTCTTCTTGAATACGACCGGCTACATTACTTTCTACACCTGGGTAGCTTTTCAGTAGGCTAGGTAAGTACTCGTCACGAATTTCTTTTGCAATGGCAAATGGTTCAGCTTGATCAGTATTAACCGCAGCCCACACGTTTACAGTACGTTTAGCGTTTTCACGGCGAATACGGTTTACACCATCAACAATGTTAACTTTAGCAACTTCAGCAAGCGGTACTTCAACACCCGTTGGTGTAATGATACGTGCATCTGTGATGTCACTTACTGCGTTTCGGGATTCACGAGGGTAGCGGATCATTACTTTGATCTCTTCACCGTCACGTAAAATACGTTGTGCTTCTAGGCCGTAGTAGCTAAAGCTAACTTGTGATGCCACATCTGAAAGGGTTAACCCTAAGCTGTAAGCAAGCGGTTTAAGTTCAAGTTGAACCTCGTCAGTTGCAGATTGAAGCGAGTCATTTACATCACCTACGCCTTGCATGCTATTTAGCTTTTCTTTTAACTTTGCAGCCACTTCTTTGAGCTTATTGATATCTTTGCCTTCTAAGCGAAAGCTAACATCACCGTCATCACGGCCGCCATTCATGATACTGTCTTCAATATTCAGCGTTTTCACACCTGGCAGTGGTGGCATTTGTTCGCGCCACATTGCACTTAATTGGAAGGTATCAATAGGGCGTAAGTCTGGTTCAACCAAAATCGCCATAATGCGTGCACTTGTACGACCACGTAAACTAACCGATAAGTCGCGGATCATCGCTTGACCATATTGCTCTTCAAGTTGTTTATCGACATCTAAAATCAGCTTTTCAATGGTTTGCGCTGTCTCAAGGGTTGCTTGCTCAGACGAAGATAAGTTCATTTCAACTGAGATACGTGGGAAATCATGTGGAATTTTAGGATTCGCAACAAATTTCACTAAGCCACCAGCGAACATACCGCCACTAACAATAAGCACACAGATAAAGCCAACAATCACGGTGTAACGGTAATGAATACAGCGACCAATAAATGGTGTGTAGTAATTATCAACAAAGTTCTTGAGGCCATTATCCATACCTAAACGTAAGCGATGTAATGGATTTTTAGGGTTCGCAGGTTTATTTTTCATGGCTGCTAAGTGAGCCGGTAAAATTAGTTTTGACTCAATTAATGAGAAAATTAAACATAGGATAATTACACCACCAATGGCTTTTGAAAACGCAGAGCCAGGGCCTGATGCCAGTGTTTGTGGTAAAAATGCGGCAATCGTGGTTAACACACCAAAGGTTGCAGGAATAGCAACGCGTTTTACGCCACGTACTACGTTATCTAGGCTGTGACCGTGCTTTTCAATTTCAGCACTGGCAGACTCACCGACGACGATAGCATCATCAACGACTATCCCGAGCACCAGTATAAATGCGAATAAAGAAGCTAAGTTAACCGTGATATCTATAAAGCCCAGTGGCATCATTAAAAATGCACCTAGGAATGACACAGGTAAGCCCATCATTACCCAAAACGCTAAGCGTAGTGGTAAAAATAGCGCCAGTACCACCATTACTAAAATACCACCCCAGATCATGTTGTCGATCATCATGTTTAGACGACCTTCAAGGTAGTAAGTTAAATCAACAATCGGTGATAGTTTTACACCTGCTGGTAACTGTGGTGCTTTATCTGCTAGGTATTTTTTTAATACCGCAGCAACTTTAGTGATGTCTTGATCTTTCGACGCATTTACTTCAAAAGTCAGTGAGTTTTTACCGTTGTACTTAGAGTATTGTAAGCCTTCTTCAAAACCGTCGTTAATTGTTGCTACATCACCTAAGAAAACTTGTGCACCATCTGGTAGGTGTAATAAAGGCAGATTTTCGAACTCTTTACCACGATACGCTTGATTTTCAACACGCATCGAAATGTAGCCATTTTCAGAGCGAATTTGACCTGCAGACATATTGGCAGAAAAGCTGCGAACGGCTGTGGCAATATCACGGAAAGTTAAACCATACTCACGTAGTTTATCTGGGCTGATTTCAATGCCAATTTCATAGTTTAAGCCACTGTAAAAGTTGACCAAGTTAATTTGTGGTAAAGCTTGTAGCTCATCTTTTATGTCGTTACCAAGTTCTTTGAGCTGGTAGTTACTCATATCGCCATACAGCGCGAGAATCATAACTTCTTGCTCAAACTTTTCACGGCGAACAATAGGGCGTTCCATCTCCGCAGGGAAGGTATTGATTGAATCAACCTGCATCTTGATTTCATCGAGTACTTCTTGCGGGTCGTACTTTTCTTCGATTTCTATCCAAGCTTGTGAAAAACCACGGTTCGAATAGGTAATTAAACGCTTAATGCCTTCGAGACCCTCTAAAGACTCTTCGACCTTAATGGTGATGCCTTCTTCTACTTCTTGCGGCGCAGCCCCTGGGTAGACAGCTTGAATACTGATCCAGTTACTTTCAAATTGTGGGAACATTTGCTTACGCACCGACATTGCTGTCAATAAGCCTCCCACTAAAATGAAAATCATAAGTAAGTTTGCTGCTACTGGGTTGCGAGCAAACCAGGCAATAAGCCCTTTTTCTCTGTGCGTGGTCATGGCTTATTCCTCTTTTAACGCTAACTGCGTTGTTGGCACACTCAGTTTTGCGTCATCTAGCTTGACCGCCATGCCTTCAGTTGGGTATTCAAGTGCCGAGGTAATCAGTTGCTCACCATTAGCAAGGCCATTATCGGCGATCACCATGCCATTTTGTTCGCGAACGATGTTAAGTGTTTTAAAGGTAAGCGTTTCGCCATCTTGTAAAACAGCGACTTTTTTGTCTTTAACTAAATGGTGCGGAACAACAATCGCATTATCCAGCGCTCGGCCTTCGATAGTGGCGTTAATGTATGAGCCAAAACGTAATGGCTGCTTTTGCTCATAAGGCGTTGCTACTTGCGCTACCAAGTAATTCATGCGACTACGTTGGTCCACAACTCCTTCGCTACGTACGATAGTTGCTTGCCAGGTTGTTTGTTTACCTGCAAATTCAGCGTTAATTGATACGCTGGCGCCAATTCCTTGGTTATTTAGGTATTGCAGATCTTTATCTGCCACAGGTAAACGAATTTCAGCCAGTGACGTTGAGCTCAGGCTACCAAAGCTGTTACCTGGGTTTACTACACTACCTAAACTAATTAGACGCTCGTCAATAATCGCATCGTAAGGCGCTTTAATGTATGTGCGCTCAAGATTACGTTTTGCGCGTTTTACACTTGCTTGCGCTGCACGGTAACTTGCAAGTTTTTCAGCAAGTTGTGGTTTACGTAAATAAAGCTCAGATGGAATAATTTGGTTTGAGTCACCTTTGATGCGGTCCCACTCAGCTTGCGCAACTGACACCTGTGCACGTTCTATCTCAAGCGCTGAGCTTGCTTGTGCCAAACCGGCTTCAGCTTCAATGAGTGCCGCTTCGTAATCATTTGGGTCAATACGTGATGAATGTCGCCTTGCTTAACAAATCCACCTTGTACAAATTGATCTGATAACGACACAACCTGACCACTCACTTGCGCAACAAGTTCAGTTTGGTTTTTAGGTTTAACGATACCGTATGATTTTACATCAAGGGTAATAGCGTCAAAACTTAACGGTTTGATTGATACAAGCGGGCGCAGATCTTGTTCTGGTTTTTCGACTGGCGGTTGCTTCATAGAGGCAAATGCGAATGCCATTCCAAGTCCGCCGACTAATACGGCGATAGGGAGAATGATTTGTTTTTTACTAGCCACGGGATAGTCCCTCACGGTTGACGGTAATTAAAATAAATTTGATAGGCTAAGCATACGCAATAAAGTGTTTACAAGGCGTTTGAAGATGTAACAAACCATTACACATATTACAAAGGCGCTACAAAGGTTCTATAAGAGGTACTCAATGACAGATAAAATGGCATGTAGATTAGGCTGTGGCGCCTGTTGTATTGCACCCAGTATTAGCTCACCGATCCCAGGAATGCCCAACGGCAAAGCAGCGGGAGAACGCTGTATTCAACTTGATGATAATAACCTATGTAAATTATTTGGTGATGAATCAAGGCCTAAGGTGTGTAGTGACTTTTCTGCCACTATTGATGTGTGTGGCACCACTAACGAACAAGCACTGTATTTAATTACCGAACTTGAGCAGATGACTTAAAAAAGATTAAACCTTTAACACTTTTTAACGGTTGCTGAGGTGTATTTTTTATAACCAAAGTTTTCTTTATGGCGTTTAATATAATTTTGGTTATGGTTTGATAGATACCTCGAAAGGTAACGTGACACAATAATGCCAGTCAATTGACTGGCATTATTGTTTTTGCTTACCACGTATAGGTAGCGCTAAGAGTGTATTGTTCGCCGCGGCCGGGGGTACCCGGTACTTCTTCGAATGATTCATCCCAAATGTTGTCAGCTGCAAAGGTAACAAACACATTATCAAGCTGAGCTGGGGTGAATTTTAGCGTTAACTGCGTGAAGAAGGCTTCATCATCAGAGCTACGTAGGCGGTTACTGTGTTGCTTACGCCATTCGTTATCAATACGCAACTCAAGCACATCCATTGGTTGCCATACAGCACCCAGTGTTACACGGTGATCAGGGTAGTTAAGCGCATAAAAGCTCGCATCAATATCTGCCGTGCCATAGTCTTCTGACTTTTCTAAATAGGTGTAGCTGGCAATCAACTCAGCGCTTTCAAACGATTTATTTGCTAAAAACTCAACGCCTAAAGTGTCTATATCAACTGGGTTTGCAAAACGTGCTGAGGTTGCATCAAAGCGATATGTCCAATCCGTAAGGTTTTTATCTTTACGGTAGAAAATAGCTGAATCTAAACGCCATGAAGACTGTTCAATCAGTAAACCTAATTCAAGGTTATCGGTGGTTTCGCGCTCAAGGCTGTAGTTACTTCTGAATAATCCGCCCGTTTCACTGCCGCCGATGGCGGTATAACCGGGAACTTGTGTTGCCTCGGCGTATGACGCATACCAAGTATGTTCACTGCCATTTTGATTAGCTACTTTAAGGCTGGCATCGGCAATAAATGAGGTATCTGAGCTATCACGGTTGGTATCATCAAATGCAGCACCAACACGTAAAGTAAGCTCTTTGTTCGCTGTAAGGGCTGATTTGTACTCAGGCAAGATACTTAGCTTAGTGTAATTACGTGATGTAAAGTTGTTTTCAAGAGACGTTGATTCAATTTCATCAGCAATAAATTGCCCAGCATAATTAATTGCATAGCGGTCATTTAAACGGTGGCGTCCAGAGAGTGCCAATGACTTAACTGTGGTTTCGTGAAACGCTTCAAAAATAGCAGGGTTTTCACGAGACAATACGTAATGGTCGTTATGTTTACGATAATAACCAGTCACTTCAAAGGTATTGCTCTCACCATACATTTGCTTGTGATTGAGCATGAAAAGCTTGGTTTCAAGGTCTTCGGTTTCATTAAAATTAAATGGCGTGTATAGATTTGGCCAACCAAAAAACTTCTCTTGGCGGCCGAACATTAAATCAGTTTGCGAGGTAGAGCTTGCAAGTTGAATACGCGCTGAGGCACGTTCAAAGTCGTGGTCGCCATTATCAATTGAGCCATCACTTTTTGAGTGTGAGTATTCCCCCTCAAAACCTAATCGCCAATCAGGTTTGCTATCAAGCTTTTGACTATGGGCAGCATGAATGCTTTGTAAATTAAAGCCATTCGTACCTGTGCCAAGTGAAACACTACCGGTACTCGTGATAGGGCGCCAGCCAAATGAAACCGTACCAACCGAGCTATTCATTCCATAAAGGGCATTATCAGCACCTGTAAGCACTGAAGGGCCTGTTAGCATCTGCGGCGCAATTGGAATTTCAGCAAAGTAGTGACCAGATTGTGGATCAAATAACGTACTGCTACCAACACGAAAGCCAGTATTTTCAAAGATACCACCACGAATGGTTACATCAGCTTGTGCTTCAGCCATATTACGCGATTGCAAATCGACACGCGGGTCATATTCTAAATTTGATACCGGCGCATCAAAAGTACCTACAGGTTCTTTATTTGCGGTTGCTGAAACTTCAACGGTGATTTGTTCAATATTGTTGGTGTCTTCTGCTAGTACTGAGCAAGTGACGAATAATGCGGGAAGTGTAAGCTGTACTGCGCGTACCATCTAAAACTCTCTTGATTTTGTTTAATCTGGGGTAGTGGGCTAGTTAGGCGCACTGAAAATTGCGGGTATTGTATCTGAATCACTGAGTTATACCACTCCAACCAGATTTCAGCAGGCAATAAAAAACCGCGCTAATTGCGCGGTCTTTTAACTAAAACAGTGTTTAGTTTTGATTAATTGATTGCGGTGGGAAGTTACTTAGAATGTTAGCAACAGTCTCTTTGATAACTTCAGTGCGCTTTTCAGGTGATTGGTTCTTTTGCAAACGACCTTCTTTCGCACCGCGCCAAACTAATTGGTTAGAAGCACGGTCTACCACGTCTAGAATTAACGTACCCACTTCGTATTCGCGAGCAGTTGTTTGCGTGTTGTAACCCATACCCCAGTAATTCCAGCGAGCGCCGTAACCTACGTTAAAGGTATCTACATCAATTTTTGTATCAACAGAGGCGTGATAGTTAATTAGTACATCTGCTTGCGCTAAATCAACTAGCTTCATACCGCTTTTTTCTAGTTCAGCATTTACAGCGTCACGAACCCGCTTTTCCATTAAAGGGCTAATTTGGTAGTTCGCTACGTTTTTAGTCAAGCTGGCATTAGGTACCCAAGAGAAGGTTTTATAATTACTAAAATCTGCTGATTTGTCGTAATCCCAATCAGGCGTTTTAGCACAAGCTGCTAAAAATAATACAGCCGTCGCGATTAATAAGTTCTTCATATTGTTTGCTCCTTGGCAAAATTTCCACTACTTGATTGATAACATAACACAAATAATACTCAACTGAATGATTATTTAAAAACTATGGCACATTTACAAAAAAGTACTGTAATAGTTTGTAATTAAACAGTGTGTTCTACTTCTATCCAGTCTTTTTCATCCACCCAGTTTTGTGCACCATCTTTAACAGTACGAATAGGGACGATGTAATCACAGCTAACTTGTGGTTTAACTGAGGCAAAAATCGGCACAAAGCCAAAGCTTAGCGCTGTTTCGATAATTGCTTTTTGGTTTTGTGGGTCGATATCGGCTGCTTCATCGATATAAATCGGAATACGATACAAGTTTTGCTCTTGGTCGCTTAATAAGTAACGAATAAACAGCATGCCACAAAGTAGCTTAATGGTAATACGAGTACCGTTAGAGCCGGCTGAATCGATTTTTTCGAAGTGCTCAGTTTCACCAGCACGGTTCACGACTTCAAAACGAATATCAAATAAGTCGGTCAGTGTTAGACCGGCTTTTTCTGAGGCAAGCTTAATCAAATGATCTTTCGCTTCGTTTACCGCAGATTCGCTATATGGCTCTTGGCTTAATAGGTCTAGGGTATCGCCTTGCTCAAACTGATTTGAGGTACTAATAATAGTATCAATGCTATCAACCAACATCTTGCGCGGAATAACATTAATTTTGAATGCTTGAAGGTTAGAGATACGGTGCTGACTAATGCCTTTATTAAAGCTGTTCATTTCTCGGCGTAGGCGGTCTAGGTCTTCGCGCAAGCCCTTAATAGTGGCGGCTACTTCGGTTAACGCAACTCGGCCTTGACGTTCAACGGCATCGCGCTCGTTATCGATGTTATGAAACGCGCTGATAAGCTTTTCGTATTTAGTAAACTCATCGTTTTCGTTATCAAATTTAGTAATACCCGCATTGTAAATATGCATGTAGGTGTTACGTACGTTGATATCAAAGTTACGTAACTCTTGGCAGTCTTTGTTAAAATGATGAATGAGGTCACTTAAGTTATCAAAATCAATATTGATTTCAATCATGTATGGTGTGACTTTACCTGTATAAAAATCAAGTGTGTGATCGATACGTTCAGATTTAACTTGGCGTAAACGGTCAGCTTGGCGGGCAAGCAGATCTTTTTTCGACTTGATAATTGAGCGACGGTCGCTGATTGAGCCACTATTTTTTTGAATGTCTTGCAGATAGTCGTCAACTTGTTCGCGTTCTGAATTTAACTGCTCTTTTAGCAGAGTTTGTGCATCGATAGATTGCTGCATCACTTCAAATTGTTCAAAGCGTTTTAAAGCTTCTTCTGAGGCCATTAGCTCATCATATAAAGCATCTTTTTCTTTTTGCTTTTCGGCGACATTAGCAGCGACTTCGCGTTGTTGTTTAAACTCTTTTAGTGAGTTTTCTAGGGCAGCGAGTTGCGCGGTTAATTGCTCTTTATTTTCGCCCGTTTGCATTTGCACTGGGCTTAGCTTTTTAAGTTTGATGCTTGCACCAGGAAGAGTCAGTACACCGCCTTTCACATTTGCCGATAATTGCTCTAAAAACTCACCAAAGGCATCTTCGTCTGTGATATCAACATCACCATTGCTGGTGGTGGCAAACGATAAGATATCAGGGTTTAGAATACGCGAAATCTCTTCAACTTCTTTTAAAGATAAATCTTCACGCATACGGGTGAATAAATTGAACTCAAGGTTCTTTAACTGCAGTTTTAAGCTCTTAATTTGCTTTTGTGTTTCGCTGATACGGTAATCAAGCGTGTGCAAGCTTTGCCCTTGGGCACTGCTTAATGAATGCGATAGCGATTCATAATATTGTTTAAGCTGTGTAAGGCTTACTTTTAAGGTGGCTTTATTAACTAATTCAAACTCAGATTTAAGTGCTCGATAGTCTAAAAACCATTGTTCAATTTGTGTTTGCTTACGTTCAATATCACGTGATTGCTGAATATACAGCTGCTGCTTTTGGTCGAATTCGTGCTTTTCGTGTTCGATATCCTCAAGGGCAATATTGAGCTCAGAGAGTTGCTCTTGTTGATAGGTTTCAAAGTCAATCAATGCTTGGTCAATTTTTGGTGCATAGGCAGCAAGTTTACCTTTTAAAACCGTTTGGTTTTCAAGCATAGATTCAAGAGCCGCGATAGGCTCTTGCATTGACTCAAGGGCTTTTAATTCACGTTTAGCGCGATTCACTTTATCAAATGAACGTCGCCACACTTCATAAAAGTCGACCCGTGAGTTTGACATATGGCGCTCAAATACACGTAACATAAAGCGCTTAACATCACTGGCACCTAACTTATGCAAGTTAAGAATACGGCGGAAAATTTCTTTGTAAATTGCTGAATCTTGCACGTTATTGAGGGGGATCATCTTTAAGTTGATATCGCCATCAAACGGCGTTGCGCCGCCAGTGAGTAGGGCGTTTAGCTCTTGCGCTTTTAATTCAATTGGATTGAAACCTTGCTCTTTTAAGTGATTAAAAAGCTTGGTGAATTTTACAATGGTTTTGCCTTGCGTGTAGTGTTCAAGGTTCAACTTACCTTGGTAACAAAAAAACTGATGCGCGTAACCGGCAATTTTACCAAGGCCGGCAACACCAATCACCACAGGGCCATTAGGTAGGTCAGCTTCGAGTAAAATATAGGATTGGTCTGACGAAAAGTAGAATTTTCGGGTTTCGTCTAAATCGTGGCCATCCCATTCTGTTAAACGTAAATCATTGATCAGTGGAAATTGCAGGGCATTAATTACCGAGCTTTTACCGGTATTATTAGGTGCACAGATTGAACTACTTTTATCCAGCGGGATCACGCATTTTGCATAGCCAGCGGTATTTAAAAGCGCAAGTTTGCTGAGTCCGTATAGGCTTTGGCTTTGCATTAGTCGTCATCTCCTAGGTAGGTTTCTTCGTTTACTTCCATTAATGCATCGATATAACGATAAATAGGTGCTTGCAGCATAAAGCCGTTTTCTACTTCGCGAGCAAGACCTAAACGCACCATACGTAAGTAGACGTCTTTGCGTAAATCTGAGCCTGAGAAGATTTCTAATTGATCAAACAGGTGCTTGTTGATTTGCACTAAGGTTTGCATCAGTTCAAGGTCGTTTACTTCGTCAAACAAGGCACGCATTGGATCTTTACCGGTATTGGCATAGTGCTCAATCAAGATGTAGATAGTCAGTGCGATGGCACGCGAAATTTTACCCATATTTGGGGTGCTTTCATCACTGCCAAAATAGTAATAGCCACGGCTATCATGTTGCAGGTCATGGCCAAGGGCGTTAAATAACGCACGATAAGCATCAATGTGTTGGTCAAGCTCTTGCCACATCAGCGTGTCTTGTTCGCTAATGTGGTAGCCTGATGTGAGCTTTTTATTAATAGCTTGCAGATGCGTTAAATCATCTAAATTAATATCTGTCATGGTTATTGCTCTGTTGCTTTTTTATCGTCAGCAATCGATGAGTTAAATGGGTAAAGAGAGAAGTGTTGCTGGGCAATTTTTATTTTTACTTTCTCTTGGCTTTGGCTAATTTCAAGGTCGCCATCGCTAATCAATTTTTGATACAAGAACAGCATTTCGTCAGCTTCTAAGTCTGGGTAGCTTTCATCTAAGAAACTAAGCAGCGGCTGAGCTTTTTTGCTGGCTTTTTTAAAGCGTTTTCTAAATTGTGTTTTAACGTCGTTATAATCAGGAATATGTGGGCTTTGATAGGCGGGCACATCATCATGTTCAGGAAGCTGATATTCATCGTGCTCAAAGTCAACTAAGCCTGCCATATAGGCCACAATATGACGTTGCTGACCAAGTGAAAAACGTTGTGCGTCTGAGACAAAGTTAGGCTGTACTGCACTTAACATGTTATCGACGCCATTTTTACGCACTAAACCAAGCACTTTAGCCGCTTGACGCGTAATTAGGTTGTTGCGTCGTAATTCTTCACGCAGTGGCATCAACATATCGGCGCTTTTACGTAAACTTTCACGACCAACTAAATGCATTTCTAAAATACGGGTACGTAATTGCTCTAGCATGCGTTTGTCTTGGTATGACTTACCAAGGCGGTCAATTTGCTCTATTTGCGCGCTAATTTGCGCTTCGATGGTATTAAAGCAAGCGTGGAAGTCACCACGAATATCCACCATTTCCAGCATAGGCTCGATGTATTCATCGAATGCTTCAATTACAGCCTGGTAGCGTTTTTGCAGTGATTGCACCGCGTTGTCTGCTTTTGCTTGCTCAACAATATTTAAAATCGCGTTTTCGTTGTGGGCAAACAATTTCATTATTTTGCGTACCCGATCATCCATAATACGGCTAAAGCGGCGAAGCTCGTCGTAATCTTCAATTTCACCGGCTTTAGCAAGGCGATTACCAAGGCGAGCTAAATCATCAACAAGCACACTAATTTCTTGGGCAAGACCTAAGTGTTCTTCTTGTAGCAAGAAAGTCGCAAAATCGGCGATCGCACGGTTAATTTCTAACTGCGATGATTTTGCCAGTGGAATGATAATATCTTGATTCAACAAACGATTTGTTTCTTTATAAATGCGTTCATTTGACCATGAAGGTTGTTTTTGTTTTATCGCATTTTGTACGTCTTTCAAGCTGAAATCAGCCATCTTAAAACGTTTAAATAGCAGTTCTAACACCCCCCAATGTTCAGTAAGGGTATTTAATAACTTTTTAGCTGGGATCATAAGGCTCCAGTAAATTCAGACTTTGGTGTTAGCGATTAGTATTAAATTATGTAATTGAGAATAGTTTTATGCTTTCTATGCTGCTAGAATCCGCGCCGAAACACTCGACTTACAATTTTTACATTATTATAAAGGTTGTTCAAACACCATGGTAACCCCACTTATCCTAACCCTGATAGCGGTGGCATTTTTGCTTATCGTTATAGAGGATATTATCCATGTAAACAAGGCCAAAACGACGCTTTTTTTTGGCACTTTATGCTGGATTATCTTATTTATCTCTCCAATTCATGGGCAAAGCCCAGAAACCATACAACATCAACTGGATCACAACATATTAGAAATCGCGACTTTGTGGCTGTTCTTAATGGCTGCGATGACCTTTGTAGCGTATTTAAACTCTAAAGGTTTTATCCAGAATATTGTTCATAAAATTATGCCAAATCAAATCAGTGAACGAAAGCTGATGTTTCTGATTGGTGGCTTTGCGTTTTTATTTTCATCAATATCAGACAACATAACTGCAACTTTAATCTCGCTTGCGGTGGTGATGTCGCTGAAATTAGATCCTAAAAAATTAATAAAATATGCGACCTTAATTGTATTTAGTGTTAACTCGGGTGGGGTATCGCTGATCACCGGTGATGTTACAACCCTGATGATTTTCTTAGACGAAAAAGTCACTATTGCTAATCTACTATTATTAATTGCCCCTGCTCTGACAAGTGTTGCACTGCTCGCGGCGATGTTGTCGGTGGGTATGTCGGGTAATGTTGTGTTTGAAAAGCAAGCAGCCCGTCGTATAGAAAAGACAGATATTACCATTGCGGTTATCTTCTTCTCGACGATTATTGCTACGTTAACTTTGAGTGTGCTTTATAGTGTGCCGCCGTTATTAACCTTTTTATTTGGTTTATCTCTGATGTTTTTGGTTGCGCAATTCTTAATGCGCAAAAAAGACGTTAACAAAAAAATCATCGATTATATTCGTGAAATTGAATACGACACCTTATTGTTCTTCGTCGGTGTATTATTACTCGTTGGCGCATTAAAAGAAGTTGGTATGCTTGCTAAATTTACTCATTTATATGAGTTGATGGCACCGGAATATGCCAACTACTTGATGGGGCTATTATCAGCGGCGGTAGATAACGTACCTCTAACAGCAGCACTTTTAAAAGCTGATATTGTGATGAGCCCTCAGCAATGGCTGTCGTTTACTTACGCAACTGGGGTCGGTGGCTCAATGCTTATAATCGGCTCTGCGGCAGGTATTATTGCCATGAGTAAGGTTAAGGCACTGACCTTTATGAGCTATCTTAAAATGTCGGTTTATTTATTAATTGCTTATACCGTTGGTTATTACGGTTCGCACTTAGCGGGCAGTTTAATTTCATAAAACAACTTGACAGCTAGACGTCTAAACGTTAACTTTCGAAGCCTGCTTTTAACAGCAGGCTTTGTTATTTTAACCAGGTGTTAACTTAACATTCAGAAGAGGTGCGATACTTAGGTAATTAATGTGAGGTGACGAACGCCAATGACCATTAATGAGGGAAGTACTCGCCGAGAAAATTAACCGGACGTCACGGTTATTTTTCGGTTTATGGGGCTGAATCCTCAAAACTGTCACCAAACTAGGTGGAGAGCTTCTGGCATGGACTACTCTTTATTTTCAAAGCACCCCCTTGCCGAGTTCTTCTTGAATTACTGTGGATGGTTTTCCACAAAAGGAGACGACATGAATACCCAATTAGCCGCCAACACAAAATTAGATTACGTTGTTGCAAAATTTGGTGGCACCAGTGTAGCTAACTTTGATGCTATGAGCCGCTGCGCTGAAATCATTTGTGCTGATAATCAAGTACGTATAGTTGCTGTGAGTGCCAGTGCGGGCGTGACAAATCATTTAGTTGCATTGTGTAAAGCTGATTTGAGTGCGGCTGAACGTGATGATCACATTACTGGCGTTGTCGCCATTCAAGAAGCAATCTTGGCAAAGCTGTCACTGGATGCTGATTTAGCACATGGCTTTAATGAAACGCTTAAGGCTTTTCAAAAGCTAGCATCAGACGGGGCTAAGTCAGTAGCAGATCAAGATGAACTACTGAGCTTTGGCGAGCGTTTATCATCGTATTTATTTACTCAAGTATTACGCGGGCAAGGTCTTGATGCGGTGCGTTTTGATGTACGTAAAGTGCTAAAAACAGATAGTCAATTTGCTAAAGCTACCCCAAATGTTGCAGCAACCGCTGCGGCTGCTAAAGAGCATTTAGTGCCATTACTTGATGACCATGTTGTGGTAACTCAAGGTTTTATTGGTAGCAATGAGCACAATCAAACAACGACCTTAGGCCGTGGTGGTTCAGATTACAGTGCTGCATTACTAGCAGAAGCAATTAACGCAAAAAGCGTGCATATTTGGACCGATGTTGTGGGTATTTTCAGTACTGATCCGCGTTTATGCGCTAAAGCAAGCCCAATTGCACGCTTAAGCTTTGATGAAGCGGCCGAAATGGCAACGTTTGGTGCAAAAGTACTGCATCCTGCAACCATTTTACCTGCAAGCCGTAGCCATATTAGTGTGTTTGTTGGTTCAAGTCGTGAACCACAGTTAGGTGGTACATGGATTGAAAAAGAAAAATCTCAGCAACCAGGTATACGTGCCGTAACACAGCGTAAAAATCAAATTCTGTTAACGGTTAAAAGCCCAGAAATGCTCCTAGCGAGTGGTTTCTTAGCACGTGTTTTCACCATTTTAAGTGAGTTTAATATTTCAGTTGATTTGGTTACTACCTCCGAGATCAGTGTTGCAATCACTTTAGATAACGCGCCGAATGCATCACGTCCTGAGCTTGATCAAGCTTGTTTAGATAAGCTTTCTGAGTTTTGTCATGTGTCGGTTGAGAATAACTTAACGCTGGTGGCTTTAATTGGTTCTGAAATTCAATTACGTCAGCAAGAAATGAATTTAATGCAGGTATTGAGTGATTTTAATATTCGTTTAATTTGCCACGGTGCAAGTAAACATAACCTGTGCTTCTTAGTTGAGCAAAGCGAGTCAGATGAAGTCGTGCAGGCTATTCATAGCCGACTATTAGAAAGCCAAGTCGCGGCGTAGGTCGTTAAAATTAATAAAAGAGCACTGCCAGTCAGTGCTTTTTTGTGCCACAACACTTATATCAAAACCTTCAATAGAGTTACTACTCGCGCTGAAATTATGTTTGCTCAATTCTTCAAATACATTAGGGGCAAGTAGTTTCGCAATAGGCTGAGCACTTGCTTTGGCAAGCGCTTCTTTTAATGTCCAAATTCTAAAAAAGCACTGTGCCTGTTCATCGGGAGCATCAAAACGGCTAATTAAGTCAACTTCATCTTGATGATAAAAATGCTTGGCGAGTTTGATAAAAGGGCGAGGCTTACTGCTTTGTTCAATATCAAAACCAAATAGCTGTTGTTCAGGGTTAAGGGCTGCGCCAATTAAACCATTTGAATGTGATAAACAGGCCCAAACAGGTTCTCTAACTGGGGTATGTAATTTAAGCTTGCTGTCTTTGTCATCAAACTGGCTCGATATTTCATTGAGGGCTAAATCATCATGAGGGTAAGCATGTTGATACAAATACTTTAACGTTAGGCGAGTCGCTAAGTACTCTTGCTTGGCGCTAGGCACTTTGCGTTTTTCAAACACACTTAATTCAAACTCACTGAGTAATTTATCAAGGGGTAAACTTGCAACATCAATACGTGTTGCATCCATAAGCATAATTTTTTTGGCTGTTGTCTTGCTTTGTTGCCCGATGATAAGAGTATTCGAAAAGTAGTGACTGCTCATGGTTTAACGCTTACACGAAGGCTCGTATTTAGTTTTGTTTATTTTTACAGCAGATGCACATTTATAGGCACGAACAAACGCAAATAGTTTACGCAGTTGACTGTAATTATGGTTTAATGAGGAAAAATAATAACAGATTTGTAGATGTATGGCACAAGTTCGTGACGGCTTTCAAAGTCGATTAGGTTTCGTTTTAGCAGCTTCTGGTGCGGCGGTAGGTTTAGGTAATATTTGGGGCTTTCCAACACAAGCGGCAAACCATGGCGGCGGTGCATTTTTACTCGTTTACTTCATTGTTATCTTCTTATTAGCGCTTCCGGCTCTGTATACTGAGCTGTATTTAGGTCACCAAGCGCAAGCGAATCCAGTAAAAGCATTATCTAATGCATGGCAAGACACAGCGCCTAAAGTGGGCGCTGCAGCAGGCTATATTGGCCTATTTGGTGCGGTTGTGATGTTAAGCTTTTATTCGATAGTTGCAGGGTGGATGCTCGCTTATGCGCTTGAGCCACTCGCAAGCTTCTTTGGTTTTACTGAGTTAAGTAACTTTTTACACAGTGACTCGATGGCACGTAATTTTGTGTTTACACCACTGATGCTTATTCTTACTGCGAGTATTATTTTAAAAGGCGTTAAATCAGGTATCGAGACTTGGTCACGTCGCTTAATGCCATTATTGCTAGTATTATTAGTGGCGTTAATTGCTTATATCGCGTCCCTAGATGGTGCGATGGATGGTTTTGCAGCCTACTTAGTGCCAGATTTTAGTCAAATTCTTGATGCAAACTTAATTATTGCGGCAATGGGGCAAGCGTTCTTTTCATTGTCGTTAGGTGTTGGTTGTATGATGGTTTACGGCTCTTATTTAAAACCAGATGCGAACCTGCCTAAATTAACTGGCACTGTGGCACTGCTTGATACTGGTGTGGCCTTTTTAGCGGGTTTATTGATTATTCCGGCTATTTTTGTTGCTCAACATAACGGTGTAGAGGTATTTAGCGGCGGTAAACTGGTGGGTGAAGGGCAGTTAATTTTTGCGATTTTACCTGAACTGTTTAGCACTATGGGTCAAGTGGGTTTACTCGTTGGCTTATTATTCTTTGTATTAATGTCGATTGCCTCAGTGACATCAACTATTTCATCGACCGAAATTCCAGTGGCTTTTTTAGTTGAGAATCACAGTGTAGAGCGTAAAAAAGCAACCTTATTTGTAACCCTAATCGTATTTATTGCCTCATCACTTATTATCTTAAACTTTGACTGGTTATTTGGTTTAGTCATAATGGTGCTTACACAGTACCAATTACCTTTAATGGGACTGTTCTATTTCATTACTGTTGGCTGGTTATGGCAGCGTGGTAATAAATTGCATCAAGTATCGAGCGGCCCTCATTATTGGTTTGCCCAGTACATTCGCTTTGTGTGCCCGTTATTAATGACGGCGGTTTTTGTGAACGTGGCGTTGTTGAAATAGAAAGGCGAGTTACTAGTACTCCATCACACAAGTTCTGACTAGTTGAGGGCACCATAAGCCCTCTCAAGTTTTTCACGAGCTGATTCAAC
>NZ_JABVXF010000053.1 GCF_013349995.1 Pseudoalteromonas sp. 0303 | reverse complement strand
TAACAACTAAGCGTAAGCACTCTGATGCAGTTGCAGATAATTTGCTTAACCAGAACTTTAATCCGGTAGCACCCAATCAGATTTGGGCTGGCGACGTGACATACCTGAAAACTGGCGAAGGCTGGATGTACCTTGCTGTTGTGATGGATTTATATTCTCGTCGAATTGTTGACTGGCATATTGATAAACGTATGACGACTGATTTAGTAATGAAAGCTATGGTTAAGGCTTATAACCTAAGAAAACCAGCCAAAGGCTTGGTATTTCATTCTGATAGAGGGTCCCAGTATACAAGTAAGCGATATCGCAACCTGTTAAAGCAGTTTGGTATGCGAGCAAGCATGGGTGATGTGGGGGCTTGTTGGGATAACGCTGTTGTTGAAAGGTTCTTTGGTAGCTTGAAACATGATTGGTTGTTAAAAGTGGCTCAGCCAACTCGTGAACATATGAAAAGTGATGTTACTGAATATATGAAGTATTACAATCTGGAAAGGCTGCACTCAGCTAATGACGAACAGTCACCAGTAGAGTATGAAAATTCTTTAAGAAAAGTGTCCGGCTGGAGTTGACCAGAACATTTTAAAGAGAATCAGTTGAAGCACCAAGTTCATTACTGGCATGTGAGTTTTATTGGCTGCGTTGTGCTTTGGTGCGCATTGTTAATCGTTGCCTTGTTTAATATGGTTATGTTTAAAACATACAGCCTATGGCTTATCCAGCTTGGTGTTAATGGCATTATCGTGCTGGCTGTTTATGTACGCTATAAAAAACTAAAAGCACAGCTAGCTGTAGCGCTTGAGAGTATTCAAGCGATGCGCTGATGAGCGGCGTTGCTACTTTAGGTTGCCAAATTGTGTTTATAGTGTGGAGGTATTGTGCTCATACAATAAAGATGCCTCTTAGGCTATGGTAGAACACCCTTTAACTGGCTAAGAATACACCTATTATCAATTCTGAGAAATAGGGAGTATTTATGGCACATATTGTAAAATGTTTGCTTTTACTGAGTATTATCTTAAGTTTAGTCGCCTGCGGTGACAGCAGCTCAGACAATCAAGAAACGGTGAATTCGGCGCCTATTGCGATTGCAGGGGTCGATCAAAGTGTCGAAGCGGGCACTGTGGTTACGTTAGATGGCTCATCAAGTAGTGATGAAGATGGTGACACGTTAACCTATCAATGGTCTTTTGTTAGCGTACCTTCGGGCAGCTCAGCCAGTCTTACGAATGCAACCAGCGTATCTGCTACTTTTACTACAGATGTAGCGGGGAGCTACCAAGTACAGCTTGTTGTAAGTGATGGTGAAGAAACAAGTAGCGCAGATACGGTTACTATCACGGCAAGTACCACTAGCGTTGAAAATACAGCACCTGAAGCCGATGCTGGTACAGATCAAACTGTTGAAACGGGCACGCTCGTCACCTTAAATGGGGCGTCGAGTAGTGATGACGATGGTGACACATTAACTTATCAATGGTCTTTTGTAAGTATTCCATCAGGCAGCGAAGCAACCCTCTCAAATGCAACGAGTGTCTCTGTTACTTTTACTGCAGATAGCGATGGCGACTATGAAATACAGTTAATAGTGAATGATGGAGCAGAGTCGAGTAGTGCAGATACGGTGACTATTACTGCCTCATCGACAGCTGCAACTAATACCGCACCCGTAGCGGAAGCGGGCGACAGTCAAAGCGTTGAAACTGGAGCTGAGGTGACCTTAGATGGTTCATCAAGTAGCGATGAAGACGGCGATACACTTACTTATCAATGGTCATTATTATCAACTCCGACAGACAGTGAAGCCGAATTAACGAATGCAACAACGGTATCCCCCTCATTCACAACTGATTTAGACGGTGTTTATACCATTCAACTAATCGTCAATGATGGTTCTCAAAATAGTACTGCTGATACGGTAGGCATTACAGCGACCACGAGTACATCATCTGCAGATACCATTACTATTTTAGACTACAACCCTTCAGGAGCAGCAGAAGGAGATACTGACAACACAGGTGAAGATGAAGACGACCTTGTTGAAAATGCTAGCTTTGATGGCACTGTCATTATTAGTTATGCCGATACCAGCGTATCGGTAACAAATCCGTTTGAAGACAATGGTGTTGAGATTAGCGTTGATGGTGCTGATGTGACTGTTGTGGCAACCATCTCGGGAGTTGCGTATAACGTCGCAGGCTCGAGTACTGAGGGATCATTAAAAATCTACAGCGATAATAAATTTAAACTGGGTTTATCAGATCTTGAGCTTGTAAATAGCGATGGCCCTGCCATTAATATTCAGTCTAAAAAAACGGTGTTCGTCATTTTAGAAGGTGAGAGCTCTCTTATCGACGGTACAGCGTATTCTGATATTCCTGACGATGAAGACGCTAAAGCGACCTTCTTTAGTGAAGGGCAGCTGATTTTTAGTGGCTCAGGTGAGTTAACCGTGGCGGCTAATTACAAGCACGGTATTGTTAGTGATGATTATATCCGTGTACGTGATGGCACTATTATTGTGACTGACGCAGTAAAAGATGCCATTCATATCAATGATTATTTTATTGCTGATGGTGGTAGCTTTACGCTTGCAGCACAAAGCGACGGTATTGATGCATCTGAGGGCTACATTATTATCAATGATGGAGTCTTTAATATTGACGTGCTAGATGATGGTATTGCTGCATCTTATGATATTAGCGAAGAAGACGAACCAGATGAATCAATCACTCCTAATGTAACGATTAATGGCGGCACTTTTACGATATCAACCTCAGAAGGAGAAGGAATTGAAGCGAAAAGTGAAATAACCATTAACGATGGGCAATTCGAGATCAACGCTTATGACGATGCTATAAATGCAGGCGATATGATTTATATTAATGGCGGTCAGATCTACGCATATAGCAGTTCAAATGACTCGGTTGACTCAAATGGTGAAATTACTATCACCGGTGGTGTCCTGATAGCGATTGGTAGCAGTGCACCAGAGGCAGGGATCGATGCAGATAGCAACACGGTTAAGTTCACAGGGGGCACAATTCTTGGGCTCGGTGGAACCACAAGTTTACCAAGCTCAACCGAAAGCACGCAAAATAGTATCGTGCTCGATGGGGTTGCTAAAGACAGTATTTTACATATTCACTCAGAATCACAAGACGAAGCGCTGACTTTTTTAGTGCCTAAACAAGTTGCGACCATACTCTATTCAAGTGCCAAATTGAGCTTGTCTGAAAGCTACGATATTTATGTTGGCGGCAGTGTGAGTGACGGTGAAAGCTTTAATGGTTTGTATACTTCAGGAGAGTTCTCTTTAGACGGAGCTAGTTTGTCAGAGTCATTTACTCTTACTGATGTTGTTACTCAGTTAGGAGGGCAAACTGGCCCAGGTGGTGGCGGTGGTCGAGGCGGCCCCGGCGGTTAGTAATTTATAACTAAGCCTGCATATAGTGCAGGCTTAATTTTTATTGGCTTATAATGACTTTGACTATTTGTAACCGTTCGGGTTATTGCTTTGCCAGCGCCATGTATCCTGCATCATCTCATCGATACCACGCTCAGCTTGCCAGCCAAGCTCGTTCAACGCTTTTTCTGGGGCTGCGTAGCAAGCTGCAATATCGCCCGCTCGGCGCGGCGATATTTGGTATGGTACAGCTTGACCGCTGGCTTTCTCAAAAGCAGTAACCATTTGCAGTACTGAGTAACCATTACCTGTGCCAAGGTTAAATACGTGCGCACCTGTATCACTTGCAATTCGGTTCAGCGCTTTTAAGTGACCTAATGCTAAATCGACGACATGGATATAGTCACGAACACCTGTACCATCTACAGTATCGTAGTCATCCCCAAATACGCCTAGCTTTTCTAGCTTACCCACAGCTACTTGCGAAATATAAGGTAATAAGTTGTTAGGAATACCATTTGGGTCTTCACCAATAAGACCAGATTCATGTGCGCCGACAGGGTTAAAGTAACGTAAGATAACAAAGGCAAAACGTTCATCTGATTTCGAGATATCTTGCAGCATCATTTCAACCATAAGCTTTGATGTGCCATACGGGTTAGTCGTGCCACCAACGGGGAAGTCTTCGCGAATTGGTAAGCTTGCTGGGTCACCGTATACCGTTGCTGATGAGCTAAATACTAACTTAAATACGCCAGCATCACGCATAGCATCAACCAGAGTCAGTGTACCTTGTACGTTGTTTTGATAATACTCGATAGGTTTTACAACCGATTCACCAACCGCTTTTAAACCTGCGAAGTGAATAACACTATCAATAGTATGTTCACTGAAGATTTTGTCTAAGCAGGCTCTATCTAAAATATCACCTTGATAAAACGTGACGTCTTTACCTGTTATTTTTTTTACGCGAGCCAATGACTCATTTGATGAATTGCTTAAGTTATCGAGTACAACAACGTCAGTATCTTGTTGTAATAACTCTAATACGGTGTGAGAACCGATGTATCCGGCTCCGCCGGTGACTAAAATGGTCATAAAATATCCATGAACTATACCTGGTTGAATTAGCCTTATTTCATCACATTTCGGCCTAAATTACATGAATAAATTGTGATTTATGGCGATAAAGCAAAAACATGAATCGCTTGTTTTTGATTACATTTTGCACCATATTGGTTACACCTAAGTGTTTAGATATTAAGCTATAGTTAATTGTCAGCAGCTAAAATTTAATCATTAGCTATACCTGTTAAGTGGAGAAACAGATGAATACAGTAAAAAAAGTTGCCTTAGCAATGATCATTGCACTACCTGCTTTTGCTCACGCAGGAGAAGCAAAAGTTAAATGGCATGACTTTAACGATTACCGCGATGTTCGCCCCGGAAACAACTCACCAAAAGGTGCATTTCATAAAAATGTGGCAAAGAATTTTGAAAAACACTTTAATAAACTTGCTGAAAAGTTACCTGAAGGCTACACCTTCAATGTTGAAGTGACTGAGCTCGACCTAGCGGGTGATGTGCGTTTTGGTACTATGAATGAATTACGTATCATCAAACCAATTTACTTCCCGCGTATCGACCTAAATTATTCAGTTACGGATAAAGACGGTAAAGTGATAAGTGAAGCAAACGATGTAAAGCTTAAAGACATGGGCTTCATGGATCGCATGAAAATGGGGCGCGATGAAGCCTATTATTACGACAAGCGTTTAATCACTGATTGGTTTGAAGATGAGTTATTGCCATCGTTAAATTTGGGTGAATGATAACTTAAAGCCGTCAGCCATCAGCTGTCAGTTTAAAGTTGAACTGTGTTGTTTGTGGGTCTTGTAAAAGACTTGCAACGTGGGAGGCGTTTTAACGCCGAAAAACAATACTCGGCTAAAGCTGCTCCCACATGTAGGCGTGAAATTTATTTCGTGCGATAGCCTCTATTTACAATAAATAAAATAGAGGCTTCTACGTTACTTAAACGTCGCTAACAATTGTAGTAACTGTTGCAGTTTAATAACGGTTTTTTTCAGTTTTTCTTCGTCCATACCGTCGTTGCTTAAGCTTTCTACATCAGCAGCAACATCGAGAACGTAAGGTTTAAAGCGTTTCGCTTCAAAATCAAAGCCAGCATCTTTTGCAAATAAGGCTGTGAATTTGCCATGGCCTTGCTGCTGTAAATCATCTAATTTTTTATCAGCATCAAGTGCCTGACGATAAACGATTTTTAGGTTAGCATTGAGTTGTTCAATAATTGAATCCATTTTTTTCCTAAAGCTTTAGACTGCAATGCCGATATAGTACGTGGATTGTCATAAAAAGTCAGGTAATGAACTATGAATATATCAGGATCAAGCTTACCAGCGATGAGTGGCGGTGGTGAAGGCGCAGAAGTTTACAGCGCATCGCTTGCTAAAAAACAGCAAAAGGCTGATGGTGCTGCGGCACTTGCACTTATCGAAGGCGCAGCAATGAATACTAGTGCCGCACAAACACCTACTAAGTCGGTAACTGCGACACTAGGTAACAACGTAAACGTATATGTGTAGCTACAGTATATTGAGATCGATAGGCGTTTTACTTTTTTCGCCGCCGATCTCGCGCACCAGCTTAGGAACCAAGAACCCCGGCAATGCTGCCAGCATAGCCGTCACGATTTCCCGTGCCTGATTCTCAGCTATGTCAAAATGGCTAGCACCCTCAACTTTATCAAGTAGATGTAAGTAGTAAGGAAGTATATCTGCCTCAAATAGCGCTTCACTAAGTGCAACTTGCGACTCGACAGAATCATTCACATCTTTTAGTAACACCGCCTGATTTAATAACGTAACCCCTGCAGCTTTTAACTTTTGCATGGCCATTTTAAAGTCATCATCAATTTCGTTAGCGTGATTGATATGGTTTATAAACACCACTTTTAACGGTGATGAAGCAAAACGCGCGCACAGCTCATCGGTAATTCTTGCTGGGATCACAACAGGTAAGCGGCTGTGAATACGCATGCGTTTAATTTGCGGAAGCTGCTCTAACTCATCCATAAACCAACTAACAGCATCGTCTTTGGCCATCAATGGATCGCCACCACTTAAAATGACTTCGTTGATGTTGCTGTCTGCTTTTATGTAAGCCAGTGCGTCAATCAAGCTGCGTTTGTTTAATTGGTTTTCTTGATAAGGAAAATGGCGTCTAAAACAATAACGGCAATTTACAGCACAGCCGGTTTTAAACATCACTAAAACCCGAGAGCGATACTTGTGTAACAAACCAGGTTGGTTGTTATCTTGCTCTTTTAGAGGATCTTTGTCGTAACCTGTTTTTGCTAAAAACTCTTGGTGTCTTGGCATCACTTGCAGCAAAAGAGGGTCGTTTATGTCGCCATAACGCATTTTTTTGATAAAAGGCAGTGGCACGCGGACAGGAAAAAGACTGCGTGCTTTGAGGTCTTTTTCGTCTACTTTGCTTGATAATCCTAGCATTTCTAGCAAGCGTTCAGGACAAGTGACAACATTTGCCAATTCTTTTTGCCAGTTTTTATGCAAATTTACTTCATTTCTTTGTATCATTGACACGTAGATTACTCGAAATTATTTAGACAGAGGAAACGATGGCGAATTATAGCACCAATGAGTTCAAGGGCGGCCTAAAAATTATGTTAGATGGCGAACCTTGCAGCATCTTAGAAAATGAAATGGTAAAACCAGGTAAAGGCCAGGCGTTTAACCGTGTTCGTATTCGTAAACTAATCACAGGTAAAGTACTAGAAAAAACATTCAAGTCAGGTGAATCAGTTGAAGGTGCAGACGTAATGGATACAGATTTAGCGTATCTATACACTGACGGTGAGTTCTGGCACTTCATGAACAACGAAACATTTGAGCAAATCGCTGCTGACGAAAAAGCGCTTGGCGACAATGCAAAATGGTTAGTTGAAAATGACGTTTGTACAATCACGCTTTGGAACGGTAGCCCAATCGCAGTTACTCCACCAAACTTCGTTGAACTAGAAATCACTGAAACAGATCCAGGTCTAAAAGGTGATACAGCGGGTACTGGCGGTAAACCAGCAACATTAAGCACAGGTGCTGTTGTTCGTGTTCCTCTATTCGTACAAATCGGCGAAGTGATCAAAGTTGATACACGTAGCGGTGAATACGTGAGCCGTGTTAAGTAATAGGCTAAATTAAGCAATTTATTTTAAAATCCCAGCTTCTGCTGGGATTTTTTTTGGGAAACACTTTATGTCTAATGTCCTTTGGCAACCAAGCGCCGATATTGAAACTTTACGCCACCGTGCCGCTATCATCCGCCGTATTCGCGAGTTCTTTTATGATCGTGATGTTATGGAGGTTGAAACGCCAAGCTTAAGTGCGGCCAGTGTAACCGATGTGCATTTAGCGACATTTAGTACCGAGTTTGTTGGTCCTGGTCATGCTGGTGGCTTACCACTTTATTTGCAAACGTCACCTGAGTTTGCCATGAAGCGTTTACTTGCTGCAGGCTCTGGGGCTATTTTCCAGCTATGCAAAGCCTTTCGTAATGAAGAGGCGGGTAGTCATCATAATCCTGAATTTACAATGCTTGAGTGGTATCGTCCGGGTTTTGATGAATTTGCGCTTATGGATGAAATGGATGAGCTTATGCAATTAGTGCTTGGCGTAGAAAGCGCAGAGCGACTCACTTATCAGCAAGCCTTTATGAACGCCTTAGGTGTTGATCCTTTAACTGCTGATATCAGCACATTGCAGCAACTAGCAACAGAGCAGGGCTTTGCCGATATTGCTGCGAATGAAACGCACCGCGATACCTTGTTACAGCTATTATTTTGTATGAAGGTAGAGCCAACGATTGGCCAAGAAAAGCCTTGTTTCGTTTATCATTTTCCAGCTTCGCAAGCAGCTCTTGCGCAAATTTGTCAGCACGATGAGCGAGTAGCAGGGCGCTTTGAGTTATATTTTAAAAATATGGAACTGGCAAACGGCTTTAATGAGCTGACCAATGGCAAAGAGCAAGCAGCTCGTTTTAGTGAAGATAATCAGTACCGTGAAGCAAATGGCTTAAAGCAAGTGCCAATGGATGAACGCTTAATAGCTGCACTAGAGCATGGTTTGCCACAATGTGCGGGTGTCGCACTGGGTATTGATCGACTCATTATGCTGGCAACGAATAAACAAAAGATTAAAGACGTACTCGCCTTTGATGTTGAAAGGGCTTAACTTATTTGGCTCTAGGTGCTAGGTAGAAAACCTAGCACCTAATTGCTTATAGCTCGTAAATAAATGTCACACCGGCAACCATAGGTTCGCCAAGCTGTGTGTATGTATGAGTGGTGTAACCATCTAATGGGTCGTTACCAAACTCAAAACCACGAGTCGGTACGTCTTCGTCAAATAAGTTACGTGCCCATGCATTAATGCTCCAATTATCACTTTCATAACCAAATGAAGCATTCACTAAATTAGTGCTTGGTGCTTGTGAGTTATGGCTATCAGAGAAGTAGTATTCGTCTTTGCCTTCTACACCAATTGATGCGTAAAGTGCTGGCGTAAAGTTATAACGCGCAGTGAATGCGTATTGGTATTTAGGTGCTTGTGCTTGATCTCGACCATCTTGATCTAGGCCTGATTGCGCAACAAAGTCGTTGATTTCTGTATGTAGATAACCTGCACTACCTGTTAGTAGTAAATTGTCAGTAGCTTGGAAGCTGCCTTCAATTTCTAAACCATAGTTTTCGCCAGAGCTTGCGTTATCGATATAGCCTGTGAATTTTTGACCTTCAACCTGCCACGATTTTAGCTGCATATCTTCACGGTACATGTAGAAAGCAGCAAGACGTAACACAAACTTATCGTCCAAAGAGCTGCCTTTCACACCAAACTCACCGCTCCAAAGGTATTCAGGGGCAAATGATGTGTGATTAGCAAAGAAGTCAGCATCTAGGTTTAAGCCTTCGTCTTTTGCTTTTGCTAACGCTTCAGAGTTAATACCGCCAGCTTTATAGCCACGAGTAATACTAGTGTAGATCATGGTGCGATCAATGACTTGGTATTCAAGTGCAAGCTTACCGCCCACCATGACATCATCGGTTTCTTCAATAAAACCGTTATTGTCGATGTAGTCACCTTGATACTGCTCAACACGCAAACCCGTAATTAAGGTTGTTTTTGGGCCGATAGATGTTGCTAATTGCCCGTATGCAGCAATATTGCTGGTTTCATAATTTGATGCAAATGGTTGCGCAAGCCAAGTATATTGACGTTCTAAGTCAACTTCGCGGCCTTGATAATAAATGCCTGCGACCCACTCACCAGATTTACCACTAAATTGCAGCTCTGCCGCTTGATCTTGGCGATCGCGAAAGTAAGTATCTGTTGAGCTATAGCCCCACTCATGCAAACCTGCAGCACATAACTCCGGCTGGGCTTCATCATTACACACCCAGTCTTCGTCGAAGCTATATAACAGCTCGCTGTCGATACCAGATAGGTTTAGGCTAACATCAAAAAAGTCAAAGCCGGTGTATATGTTTGCTAAACCAACCGCAATGCTTTCTTGGTTGTCTTGTCCAGGTTCATCAGCAACACTGTAACGACTGTTATCTAGTGTGAAGGCGTCATAGCCGTTATTTATATCGATGTAATGTACATTCAGTTCAGTACGCAGATGATCGGTAAATTGGCTGTGTAACTTAAAGCGAGAAACAAGCTCATCTTGTTGCTGTGTATCTTCACCTAAATAACGGTTTTCTACATAACCATCAGACTCACGTTGATAAATGCTAGCGCGTACTGCTGTGTCGTCGGTAATACCCGTACCTGCGGCAATACCTGCTTCATAGCTATTGTAGTTGCCCGCACCTAATTGTATTTTCACACTTGGGTCAAGAGTGGGTGTTGCAGATTCCATTTGAATCATACCAGCTAAGGCATCAGCACCAAAGCGAGTCCCTTGTGGGCCGCGATAAATTTCAACTTGGTCGATATCAAATAACAGTGAACTGCCACCTAAACCAGAGTAGTTAATACCGTCGATCACTAAGCCAACCGAAGGATTAATAGGGCTAACAAACTGTGAGCGTAAACCAACACCACGAATTTGCACGAAACGACCACGAGATGCACCAGAGGTAAAGTTTACATTCGCTGCACTAGCAAGCATCTCATCTAAAAACTTTGCACCGCGTTGATTGATTTCATGGTCTGAAAACAAGCTTGCGCTGGCACTAAGGGTTTGAATGCTTTCTCTTTTGAAATCACCGGTAACTTCAATCGTTTCTAGATCACCGTCTTCAGCGTAAGCAATCGAAGATGCTGCAAATAAAGGCAGGATGGCAGCAGATAATAATGATAAACGTCGTTTCATGCGGATTCTTAACTCCATTTTCGGGACTGCTATTCTAGCAACCTAGCTAGCCAAATGGCTATAAAATCAATTTTTATGGTATAAACGCAGGCAATTATACGTAAATTGATTAGGAATACGACTATGACCTTTAAAGTAGACTTTAAAGTGCGTGATTATGAGTGTGATTTACAAGGCATTGTTAATAACAGTGTTTATTTTAATTACCTAGAGCATGCTCGCCATGAGTTTTTACATGCTCAAGGTATCGATTTTGCAAAGCTAGCAAGAGAAAAAGTAAACCTTGTCGTGCTGCGAAGCGAAATGGATTACAAGGCATCATTAGTGCCGGGCGATGAGTTTTACGTTGCCGTTGAGCCTGAGCGTATCAGCCGTTTAAAGTTTGCTTTTAGGCAAACGGTGTATCGTAAACATGACGATAAAGTGATGCTGCAAGCTTTGGTGATTGGCACGTCGGTAAATGAAAAAGGTCGTCCTTTTTTACCAGAAGAAGTCGATAACTTATTCAAATAGTCTGCGTTGTTATTTAAAAAGCTAACTTAGAACAATTTTTTACAGATAAAACATGTTTTTTTAACGATCAAACACGTTAAATATTGTTATGATGACAATATTGAAACTTGAGCCATAAAAAATATGAAGTTAGTAGCCTTACCCCTTCTCTTTGCACTTTTTTGTGTGGGCTGTACAACAACAGGAACGGTCACCAGCGAGCAATTAAAATATACTCAGTGGCAGTTATCAAAAGTAAATGGCTTAGCCATTCCTGTTTCCCAAACTGCCTCCATACGCTTTATTGAAGCGATGCAGATTAATGGTTTTGCGGGTTGTAATAAGTTTTTTGGTGAAGGTGCGTTAAGCGAAGATACGCTAACGGTTAATAAGTTAGGTATGACGCGTAAATCTTGTGGTGAGCAAATTGATGACCTTGAACAGCAATTACTTTCAACTTTGAAAGAAGGCGCGGTAATTGACTTAGAAGGTGAACAGTTAACCTTGCAAGGTGAACACCACTTTACTTTCATAGCAAAAAACTAAAGTGGCTGAGCTTGCAGCAATTTTTTAACTGGCGTACACTCAGGGCGTTTTAAAAGAAACGAATTTATACTTGTCGGAGTGCCTTTAATAAGGCTGAGATCGCGAAAGCGGGATCCGTGAACCTGATCAGGCTAACACCTGCGTAGGGAACAAGCTGCCTCACTGGGCGCTTGTGCGCCAAATTTTTGGGGCAGAAGCGGCACAGGCTGCACTAGTAAGCACTTAGCTTATTAACGATCCAATGGCGTTTGCCACTCTCTATTGCACTTGCAATATCTGACAAGACAACCCTTAAAGCAATGAGGTAAGTCATGTCAAACACAACAACTAAACCATCTCGCCGCGAAGTTCGTGCGGCAGCATCAGATTATATTTATAACTTAACTGGGCAACCGTTTCCTAATTCTCATAAAGTTTATGTAGAAGGTACACAAGACAATGTACGAGTAGGGATGCGTGAAATCAGTCTCAGCGATACCTTTATCGGTGGCACTGAAGAGAACCCTGTACTTGAGCCTAACGCGCCAATTCGTGTTTACGATACATCAGGTCCATATACTGACCCAGATTTTCAACTTGATGTGCGCAAGGGCCTTGAGAAATACCGTGAAAAGTGGATTGAAAGCCGTGGCGACACTGAAATTTTAGACTCAGTGACTTCGCAGTTTTCTCAACAGCGAATGGCAGATGAAGGGTTAGATCACATCCGCTTTGAACACCTACCAAAGATCCGCCGTGCAAAAGCCGGTAAAAACGTAACGCAAATGCATTATGCACGACAAGGCATTGTGACGCCTGAAATGGAATATGTGGCGATCCGTGAAAACATGGGGCGCGCTAAAATTCGTGAAGAGTTACTTGCAGCCCAGCACAAAGGCGAATCGTTTGGCGCTAGTATTCCTGATTTTATTACCCCTGAATTTGTGCGTGATGAAATTGCCCGTGGCCGCGCTGTGCTTCCTAACAATATTAACCACCCAGAAACCGAGCCGATGATCATTGGCCGAAACTTTTTAGTTAAGGTGAACGCGAATATTGGTAATTCGTCTGTGACTTCATCAATTGAAGAAGAAGTCGAAAAAATGGTGTGGTCTACTCGTTGGGGCGCCGACACGGTAATGGACTTATCAACGGGTCGCTATATTCACGAAACTCGTGAGTGGGTGGTACGTAACTCACCAGTACCAATTGGCACCGTACCAATTTACCAAGCGCTTGAAAAAGTAAACGGTGTGGCTGAAGACCTAACGTGGGAGATTTTCCGCGATACCTTGATTGAACAAGCTGAACAAGGCGTTGATTACTTTACTATTCATGCTGGGGTATTACTGCGTTACGTGCCGATGACGGCAAAGCGTGTTACCGGTATTGTTTCGCGTGGTGGCTCTATCATGGCGAAATGGTGTTTAGCGCACCATAAAGAAAACTTCTTATACACTCACTTTGAAGAAATCTGTGAAATTTTAAAACAGTATGATGTGTGTTTTTCATTAGGTGATGGCCTGCGTCCGGGCTCTATTGCCGATGCGAATGACGAAGCCCAATTCAGCGAATTACGTACTTTAGGTGAGTTGACAAAACTTGCTTGGAAACATGATGTGCAAGTGTTCATCGAAGGCCCTGGCCATGTGCCAATGCATATGATCAAAGAGAACATGGAAGAGCAGCTAAAACACTGTGAAGAAGCACCGTTTTATACTCTTGGTCCATTAACCACGGATATTGCACCGGGGTACGATCATTTCACATCAGGTATTGGCGCTGCGCAAATTGCTTGGTACGGCTGCGCTATGCTTTGTTATGTAACCCCTAAAGAGCATTTAGGCTTACCTAACAAAGAAGACGTTAAAGAAGGTTTAATCACTTACAAAATTGCTGCTCATGCTGCCGATTTGGCAAAAGGCCACCCGGGTGCGCAAGAGCGTGACAACGCTTTATCAAAAGCGCGCTTTGAGTTCCGTTGGCACGACCAATTTAACCTAGGTTTAGACCCTGAACGCGCCCGCGAATATCACGACGAAACATTGCCACAAGAATCAGGCAAGATTGCACATTTCTGCTCTATGTGTGGCCCTAAGTTCTGCTCGATGAAGATCACTCAAGAAGTACGTGATTATGCCAAAGATCTTGAATCAAGAGGCATTGATCCGAATAACGTAGGTGATGCTATCGAAATCAAAATGGTCGATGTTGAAGCCGAAATGAAAGCGAAATCAGACGAGTTCAAAAAAACAGGCTCTGAGATTTACCATAAAGCAGTTTAATTGATGGAGCTAGGCATCAGCGATAGGCTCTGGGTTTTACCTAGGGCCTAGAGCTTAGGCCTAGAAAGTTTATGTCATTAAAGATAGCGATACTGGGTTTTGGTTTAACTGGCCGTTTAACTGCATTAGCACTTGCTAAAGAGCATCAGCTAAGTGTGTTTGAGCAAGATAATGAACATGCTAGCAACAGTGCTGGCAGCGTTGCCGCAGCGATGTTGGCACCCCTTGCTGAGTCAGTCCTGTGTGAACAGGATTTAGCCCTACAAGGGCTTTATAGCATCACTCGTTGGCAGCACATTTTAAGTGAGCTCGATGACGCTGTGTATTTTCAACAAACGGGCAGTTTAGTGGTTGCTCATCAGCAAGATAAGGGCGATTTACAAAGTTTTGTGAGCCGCTTAAAACCACTTGAAAACTATCAGGCACAGGCATTGGTTGGCACTCAAATCGCAGACCTTGAGCCAGAACTAGCTGGGCGTTTCCATCAAGGTGTGTATTTACCTTGTGAAGGGCAACTCGATAATCAGGCATTTTATAGCACTAGTTTTAAAAAGCTAACCTCGCAAGGAGTGCAATTTAACTTTGGCTGTAAAGTTGAATTGAACGCCCATCAAGTGAATGGCCAAAGCTATGATTATGTATTTGATTGTCGCGGCTTAGGTGCTAAAAAGGCTGAACCCTTACTGCGTGGAGTAAGAGGGGAGGTGGCGCGTTTATATGCACCAGAGGTGAACCTGACCAGGCCGATACGACTGATGCATCCGCGTTACCCAATTTATATTGCTCCTAAGCCAAACCATCAATTTGTGATTGGTGCGACTGAAATCGAATCGCAAGACCGCGGTAAAGTCACCGTGCGCTCGGCGCTGGAGTTATTGTCTGCTGCTTATACCGTGCATAGCGGCTTTGCTGAAGGGCGTATCGAGAGCTTGCAATCAGGGCTTCGTCCTGCGTTTGCAGACAACCGCCCGAAAGTCACAAAACAAGGTCGAGTGATCAGTATTAATGGCTTATACCGTCATGGCTATCTACTCGCGCCTAAAGTGGTTGATGATGCAGTGAGCTTAATTGCTTAAGGATAAAAATGAATATTTTAATTAATGGTCAGTCAGTTACAGTGAACGACAATACATCGCTCACTCAGGCGTTGAGCCAGTTTGGCGCGAGACCTCCATTTGCCGTTGCCGTTAATGGTGACTTTGTACCGCGCAGCCAATACGATGCTAAAACCCTCAACGAAGGCGACAGCATTGAGTTATTGTCGCCAATTCAAGGAGGCTAAGATGGATTGTTTTTCGGTTTATGGTGAGCAATTTACGAGTCGTTTACTGATTGGCTCAGCACTGTACCCTTCGCCAAGTGTTATGACTGAGTCGATAGTGGCCTCACAGGCTGAAATTGTCACGGTTTCATTAAGACGCCAGCAAAGCGCTGCTGCGGGTGATGATTTTTGGCAATTGATAAAAAATACCGGGTTAAAGGTGCTGCCAAATACGGCGGGTTGCCATAGTGTAAAAGAAGCAGTGACCTTGGCACAAATGTGCCGCGAAGTGTTTGCCACTGATTGGATCAAGTTAGAGTTGATTGGTGATGAATATAATTTACAGCCCGATCCATTCGCACTTCTCGAAGCCACTAAAATTTTATTGGCCGATGGCTTTAAAGTTTTGCCTTATTGCACTGATGATTTAGTGCTGTGTCAGCGCCTCGCTGATTTAGGCTGCGAAGTACTAATGCCTTGGGGCGCACCGATTGGCACGGGTAAAGGCTTGCTGAATCCTTACAACTTAAAAATGATCCGTGAGCGCTTGCCAAACCATACGTTAATTGTTGATGCGGGCTTAGGTTTACCATCTCATGCCTGCCAAGCGCTTGAATTAGGGTATGATGCCGTATTATTAAATTCGGCAATTGCAGGTGCAGGTTGCCCAGTAACGATGAGTAAAGCGTTTAAAAGTGCTGTTGAAGCGGGGCGATATAGCTATTTGGCTAAAGCGATGCCAGAGAAAGACGTAGCAAGCCCATCAACGCCGACGCTCGGTATGCCATTTTGGCATCAAGAATAAAATGTGAGGAATAACATGAATCAGGTTGTATGGACCATAGCTGGCTCAGATTCGGGCGGCGGTGCAGGAATTCAAGCCGATATCAAAGCAATGCAAAGTTTTAATGTACATGGCTGTACGGTTATTACTGCTTTAACGGCACAAAATAGTCTAGGTGTAGAAGCACTTAACCCGATATCAACAGAAGTGATTGAGTCGCAACTATTAGCCTTAGCCAGTGATATGCCTGCCAGCGTGATTAAAATTGGCATGCTTGCCAATGTGCAGCAAATACAGCTTATTAGTGAGCATTTAAAACATTACAAAGCAACTTGGGCAGAGCCGCCTTTGGTTGTTTATGATCCGGTTGCCATTGCCTCAAGTGGTGATTTATTAACAGAAGAAGATACTGTTAGTGCCATTAAAGAGTGTTTATTGCCATTAGTCGATGTTGTAACACCGAACACCCACGAAACGCAGTTATTAACTGGTGTTTACCTGATTGGCCCAAGCGCAGTGAAAGAAGCCGCCGAGAAGTTAACAGGCTATGGTGCAAAAGCGGTGATCATCAAAGGGGGTCATTGGGATTACCCAAGTGGCTACTGCATTGATTACTGCGTGCAAGGTGAACAGGCATATTGGCTTGGCAATGAAAAAATTCAAACTCCGCATAGTCATGGCACAGGATGTAGTATGGCTTCTGTGATTGCCGCGTGTTTAGCCAAACAGTATCCACTCAAAGATGCCTTTATTTTAGCGAAAGCCTATATCAACCAAGGATTAAAAGCAGCCGTTCGTTATGGTGAAGGGATTGGCCCCGTTGCGCATACTTGCTTTCCAACAAATTTAGCAGATTACCCACAAGTCATCGAAGCGGGAAGTTGGCTGGGTGATGAGCTCGACTTTGATTGCCCGGTTGATTTTACCATGGCAGCAGGTTTTGCCGAGTGCGACTCTAAACAGCTAGGTTTATATGCCGTTGTTGATACGGTTGATTGGTTAGAGAAGTGTTTAGCCGAAGGAGTTAAAACCGTTCAATTAAGAATGAAAAATGCAGACGATGCAGCACTTGAAGAGTCGATTGCAAGTGCGGTTATGCTGGGGCAGAAGTACGATGCGCAGGTATATATCAATGATTATTGGCAATTGGCGATCAAGCACGGAGCTTATGGTGTTCATTTAGGACAAGAAGACTTACAAACTGCTAATTTAATTGCCATAAAAGAGGCAGGGTTACGCTTAGGTGTGTCGACCCATGGCTTTTATGAAATGCTACGTGCACATAATTACAGGCCAAGTTATATGGCGTTTGGCGCTATTTATCCAACCACCACCAAAGACATGACGGGGCAAATTCAAGGTTTAGAAAAGCTCGAAAAATTTGTACCGCTAATGGCTGATTATCCAACGGTGGCAATTGGTGGAATTGATATATCACGTGCAGAGCAAGTTGCGAGCACGGGGGTTGGCAGTGTTGCCGTAGTACGTGCGATTACTGAAGCCGAAGACTACCAAGCAGCCATTGCCAAGTTAAAACTGCTGGTCGAAGGTCAGTCTTAATATGAGCGCGTTAAGCGACAAAGAGCAAATTCGTTATAGCCGCCACTTGCTATTAAAAGAGGTGGGGCTTGCGGGTCAGCAAAAGTTAAAGGCTGCTCATATTGTGGTTGTCGGAGCGGGTGGACTTGGCTCCCCAGCACTGTTTTATTTAGCGGCTGCAGGAATCGGAACGCTCACTTTAATAGACGATGATAAGGTTGAGCTTTCAAATCTACAGCGACAAATACTCTATAAAGTAAACCACATGGGGCAGGCAAAAACACAGGCGGCTGCCAAGGTGTTAGGCAGTTTAAATAATCAAATTACGGTTAAGCCCCTATGCCAAAAGCTTGATGAAAATAACTGTGCTGAGCTTCTTGATGGCGCTGACATCATCCTTGATTGTAGTGATAACTTTGCTACCCGTTATTTGGTTAATCGCTATTGTTTAGCTAAATCTATCCCACTTGTATCAGCTGCTGCTATTGCAACGCAGGGGCAGGTGATGAGTTTTGATTTTCGCGATGAACAGAGCCCTTGCTATGGCTGTATATTCCCGCAAACGGAGGAGCAAACAGCACTTAATTGTGACAATGCTGGGGTATTGAGCCCGTTACTGGGTGTTATGGGAAGCATGCAAAGTTTATTGGCTATCAATATATTGCTTGGCTATAAAACAGGTAGCGAGTTTATTCAATTTGATGGGCTAACACTAATGCAGCAGCGCTTTAATATTCAAAAAGATAGTGAGTGCTCAGAGTGTAATCGTGGGGTATAGGCGCGATTTATAGTGAATTTTAAGCAAACCACTTTTGCTCAAGTGGTTTGCTTAATTGAACTTATTAGTCGTTAATTTTCGCAAATGGTGTGCCCATGCGCGTCACTGTTTCTGGGTGTTGATCTGATAAGAACTCAGCTTGATTTGCACCCCAGGCTAAAATAACGGTAGAGCCTAACTTAAAGCGACCCATTTCTTCACCTTTCTTCAGAGTAATCGCGTTGTCACCTGTGGTTGGGTAATTCCAACTAAATACATCTTTACCTGCTGGTGGCGTTACTGTGCCTGCCCAAATAGTCTCGATGCTAGCAACAATTGTCGCACCTACAAGCACCATGGCTAGTGGGCCAATTTCGGTCTCAAAGATAGCCACAACACGCTCGTTACGAGCAAATAAGTTAGGTACATTTTGTGCTGTTAACGGGTTTACCGAAAATAAATCACCCGGTACGTAGATCATTTTGCTCAGCGTACCATCAACAGGCATGTGAATACGGTGGTAATCTTTTGGTGCTAAATAAATAGTCGCAAACTTACCGCCTAAAAACGGCGCTGTGTCTTCTTCTTTGCCACCAAGAAGTGCTTGTAAGCTGTAGTCGTGGCCTTTTGCTTGGATGATTTGACCGTCGACTACATCGCCTAATTGGCTAATTGCCCCATCAACTGGGTGTGCAATAATGTCGCTTTCTTCAGCAAGTGGACGAATGCCTTCTTTTAATGGGCGAGTGAAAAACTCATTAAAGGTTTTGTAATGAGCTGGATCTGGGTATTTAGCCTCAGTCATATCAATTTTGTATTGTTTGATAAACAATTTAATTAAGGCCGTTGTTAAGCCACCCGCTTTTGCTGCTGCCAACTTGCCAACCATGCGCGAAATGAAATGTTTTGGCATGGCATATTGCATAGCAATTTTGAATTTATCTAAACTCACTTGTTATTTCCTAAATAGTTATACGCGAGGAGCGCGTGCACCGGCACGGCCGTCGGCCATAGTTTCTAAAATTCGGTGGTAACTGTCAAAGCGAAGTTCTGAAATTTCACCATCATCAACAGCTTGGCGAATTATACAGCCAGGATCGTTTAAATGCTTACAATCTCGAAAACGACAGCCACCAATAAAATCACGGAACTCTTTAAAGCACCATGTAACGCGCTCAACATCTAAATGCCACAAGCCAAACTCACGAATTCCCGGTGAGTCGATAAGGTTACCACCACTTGGTAAATGGTGTAATCGCGATACGGTTGTTGTGTGTTGACCAAGGCCGCTGTTCTCAGATACTTCTTGGGTTAGGATGTCAGCATCTGGCAGTACAGTGTTCACTAAGGTTGATTTACCCACACCACTTTGACCAACAAAAATGCTGTTTTTATCGACCAGTTTTTGTTTAAGCTCATCAATGCCTTGACCGGTTTTATTACTGACTAACAGTACTTGATAACCTAGCTCACGATAGATATCGAGAATTTCATCAATAAAAGCAAGGCCTTCATCGTCGATTAAATCTATTTTGTTAAGCACTAAAATAGGCTCAATACCCATGTCTTCACAGGCAACTAAATAGCGGTCGATAATGTTTGGCGTAAACTCAGGCAATACAGCAGAGACCATTAAAATTTGGTCAATATTGGCAGCGACGACTTTCACCCCGTCATAAAAATCAGGGCGAGTTAGTTGTGAGCGACGCTCATGAGTTGCTTCAATAACGCCTGCTAAGTCGCCTTCGCTAACTTTTGCACGGCGAAAAATAACTTCATCACCACATACAAGGCTCGATACTGTTCTGCGTATATTACAGCGCAATACTTCGCCTGATTCGGTTTCGATATCGGCGTGTTGGCCAAATCGACTGATCACAACCGCATTTTCGGCAGGGCCTAAATTGTCATTTTGCCATTGCACAGTTGCCCCTTTCTGTTGCTTTTTGTCTGCATTAGAGAGGCGTTTTTGATGATTGGCCTTAATTCGACGCGATTGGCCTTTACTTAATTTCTTTTGTTTTGCCACTTTTGGCCTATAACTTGAGTAAATGTCGGGCTTTTTGAAAAAAAAGCTTTAGGTCGACTGATGATACTAATATGATATATCTAAATGCGTTGGATCTAAAGGAAAGCACCGCTAAGGTAACTATGTCTTTTCATAAATCAAATCTTATCTGGCTCGACCTGGAAATGACAGGCCTCGAACCAGCAACAGATAAAATACTCGAAATTGCCACTGTTGTCACCGACAGTGATTTAAACATCTTGGCTGAAGGCCCTGTTATTGCTATTCATCAAAGCGATGAACTGCTTGATGGCATGGACGAGTGGTGCACGACTCAGCACGGTCAATCTGGTTTAACAGCTCGTTGTAAAGCAAGCACATTCACTGAACAAGATGCTATTGATCAAACATTGGCATTTCTAAAGCAATGGGTACCTGCGGGTGCTTCACCTATGTGTGGTAATTCTATCGGCCAAGACCGCCGTTTTATGAATAAGTACATGCCTGAATTGGAAGACTACTTTCACTACCGTAACCTTGATGTGAGTACAGTTAAAGAGCTTGCACGTCGTTGGAAACCTGACGTATTAGCGCAAGTGAACAAAAAAGGTTCACATCTAGCCCTCGACGATATCAAAGATTCGATCATGGAATTAAAGGTTTACCAAGAAAAATTCTTTAATTTGTAAAAAACATTTGCAAACACATCGGATTATTGTAGAATCCTGCCCCGCTTAAGACGTTAACCCCCGCGGGGTTAGTGTGTCTTTAGCTAAACTTTTATAGTTGAAAGTTATAATTTGCGGCACTAGCTCAGTTGGTAGAGCGCAACCTTGCCAAGGTTGAGGTCACGAGTTCGAGCCTCGTGTGCCGCTCCA
>NZ_JABVXF010000052.1 GCF_013349995.1 Pseudoalteromonas sp. 0303 | reverse complement strand
ATATGTTTGGGTTCAATGCTAATCACCAGTGATTTTATATAGCCTATATTAGATCAGATATTTAAGCGGAATGGTATCAAAATACAAAAAATGCACCCGTAGGCATGAAACTTGTTTCACGCGAATCATGACAGTGTCGCCATAAATGACTACCTAAAGGTAGGAGCGATTTCAGTCGCGTATTTCTTAAAATAATAAACTCAAGTTTACTCGAGCTGTGCGAGGCTCAATTGGGTGAAAGTGATTATCTTCGACCCCTTGTTCAGGCTCGCCAGCTAATCTTGATGCATAGTAATAGTCAATATCGTGGTCATGACTGTTAAACAAGTTAAGTAGTTCTAATTCAGCTTTCCAGTGAGTTTGCTGATAACTCACTAAACCATTAACCACAGTTAAAGACTCTGAACGTTTGCTGCCATCATCACTCAACATACGTTTACCTATATGACGAATACGTAATGAGCTTTGCCACTGTTGTGCAATCTGCCAGCTAATGCCGGCACTAGCAACGACTGGTACAGCTCCTTCAATACGGTCGTTTTGGCTGTCTACGTTTAAACGTGAGTGGGTAAAGGATGCTTCTGCATCTAGGCTTAATGTGTCTGCGAGCCAATAGTAGGCACTCAGCTCTAAACCATAGCGCTTTGAAGCATCGCTGGCTTCGGTGTTACCTGCATCGCCGACGAAAAGTAATTCAGAATCTAGTTTCAACCACCAAAGTGCAGCGGAGAAGTTAAATTGCTGCTCATCGAAGTAACGCATGCCTACTTCAGCGCCCTCACTCTTGACCAATAAGTCAACGGTGTCTGTTGCTTCAAGTGACACTGGATCTTGAGTAATGGTGGCGCCTCGAGCATCGTTTGAGTGGTAAGATTGCCCCCAGTTTGCATAGCCAGCTACATTCTCTGTAAACAAATAAGTGAGGCTTGTCTTAAAACCAAGTAAATCATCATTTGCATCACCAGAGTTTAAACTGTTGTCGCTATCAACTTGCGTATCTAAATAATCATACCTAACACCAACAGTTGCTTCTAGTTGTTGACTTAAACTTAGTTGTGTTTGCCAATATGCTGCGTAGCTTGTCTCATCAACGCTGTCTTCTCGCACCGTTGATAGGTATTCCCTGGCTTGAGTATTATAGAGGCCAACCTTACTCACATTATCATTTCTAAGCTCCACTCCAAAAGTGTGATTAACAGGAATAGCACCTAGATTGTCTGTAAATTGATAATTTAGCGTACCACCTGAGATAGTGCGGTTGTCTCGTTGGTTAAACTGATCGCCATTAATTGGATCATTAAGTAAATATGAGAAGTTAGAGTATAAATTTAGCTCGTAGTCGATGAGGTATGCACTTACTGATAAGTTTTGTCCTTGCCAATTTGTCGATAAGCTATACCGACTTGACTCTCCGCCAAGTGTTTTATCGAGTGAGCCAAGCTCTGAAATGATGCCTTGATCAACGGCTCGTTGTGGTATTTGATCCGCTGAATTCCAGCTATTATCATAAGCCATCGCAGTGATTGAGAGGTTGCCTTTTTTACTCTGATTAGTGAAACGTAGCAAAGCATTTTTCTTATTAACGTTTTCTTTTACATCTTGCCAAGGTCCATCATAGCCTTGCCACTCGGTTGCTCCAATCAATGTGCCATTAGCTAGTTTAATTGCCCCTAACCCCACAGCCCTTAAGTAATTATCTTCACCCACCGAAAAGTTTATATGTTGATGTTTTGGATTATCTGTTAATTGAAAATAAGCACTTCCAGCCGTTGAAAAGTCTCCTTGGCGGGCATCATAACTCCCTTTTTTGTAACTGACAGTGGCAATTGTTTCTGGAATTATAAAGTTTAAGTCAGTATAGCCTTGCCCATGACCATGGCTACGCATATTAATAGGCATACCATCAATGTTTGTTGCAAAGTCAGTACCATGGTCAAGATTAAAGCCACGGATAAAATATTGATTAGCTTTGCCAGAACCACTGTGCTGAGTAACAGCCATTCCAGGTATTAATTCAAGCATTTCCGTGGAGCGAAGCATAGGGCGATTTTCTATTTCACCTTGGCCTATAATACCGCTAGAGGCGCTGATAGAATCACCAATTAATCCAGTACGGTGACCATACACTGTTATTTTTTCTATATTAGCAAACACGTTAAAAGAGCAACTAAAGCTTAAAATGCTAATGCAAAGCTTATTCATTTCATAATTCCTTACATTGAAGATGTTAACCTAAAAACGAATAACCCTATAAATTGGATGCAAAATACTTTAAGAAATCGAGTTAATTTGCTTCACGGTCAATTTGTGTTAGATTTAATAAAATATTCCAAAAATAATAACAAGTGGGAATTTTATTTTATGTATACGAAAGGTGCATATCAAAAACGGCTGGCTATAAGTTGCGGCTTGATGCTTTTGACTGGTTGTGAAGCGAACACAGAAAAAGCCCCATTAACCGACCAACAATACTTTGAGCAAGTAATGTTAGCACCCGCTATTTTGCCAAAAGACTTATCTAATAGCGGCTGTTTATCACTCGAAAATGAAAGCAACCAGCAAGGTTATAAATCAGCGGCTGAGGTTAATTACCAGCAGGCGGGTTGGCAAAACAGAGTTGCGGCCGATTGGCAGTATTTTTTAGCCCCAGAGCAACCGGGCAAGCTACTCCTAATTGATTATCAAGTTCAAGCAGGGCAATTAGCTTACCGGTATTTAAGTGACGGCAGCCATAATGAGTTGTATGAACCTTGGAGCTCATCAAAAATTCAAGCGTTTAGCGGTGCGCTCTCAAAAGTAAGGCAATCCCACCCAGAGCTTGGTGCAGCTTCTTTTGCCGGCGATACTGCACTGGCTGATTTGATCAGCAGTATTAATAGTTACGAAGCATTTGGCAAAGCCGATGGTAACTCAAATGCGATAGCTAGTTATTTTGTCAATGTGGCAGGGCGCGAATATTTACGTGGGCTTTTTAATGACGGCTGGCTAAAACTAGAGGATGAGCGTTTGTTATTTAACGGCGCATATGGCTCAGAGCAGTTTATGCCATCAGACGAATACTGGCATAACTCTGCCAATAATGAGCTTGATGCAAAGATTGCTCGATACAAAGCAAGCAGTGATGATCCTGGCTATTTAGGGTATCGTTGTGAGAGTTGTGGTTTAACGGGCAACAAAGCAATGACCACACTTGCTCAAGCGGAATGGTTAAAACGTCTGGTTAGTCACCAGCGTGAACCAAGTACGCAAATGCCTTTTCTACAAGCAACTGATGTTGATGTGCTACTTAACGGCACAGATCATACAGATGAACATGCTCAAGTTGGCGGTATGATGGTAGGTATCAGTCATATCGTTACAAATGCATTAGCAAATGTTATTGCGCCAAATGATAGTCGCTCTGCAAAAGAAGTGCTCGATAGCGCGACGAATGGGCAGTGGCGTGTTTGGCAAAAAATTGGTTGGGGGCCAAGTGAAACACGCTCCACCACAGAAACCGTAATGTTGGCACATGTGTGTTTAGGCAATTACCAAGGTGGCCGTGAGTTTACGTTTAGTGTACAGCAGTCAACTTCGGGGGCCGACGAAGCCAATTTGCCAATAGTCGGTAAGCAAATGCAGCAAAAGTTGCAGCATGCTTTTACAAAATTATTAGATTAACGCGTTCAATAAGAATTAAGGTACAGCTATGCGTCGTTCAATTATCGCTTTATCAATTACTTTAGGTGTTGCTTTTAGTGCACCTATGCATGCTGAGGGTTGGCAATCAGATGTTATCGGGGTCACGCAGTCACAGCTTTCGCCCAGCTACTGGCTAGCACAAGGTGCATCGGCAAAAGTGATCATGACAGAGGCGCAAATTGCGGCCTTCAACGAGAAACTAGTAAAAGATAATAAATACATTGTTGATCCTCTGTCATTTCAAAAATCGCTCAGTAAAGACGAGTTAACAAGCGCCATTCATTCGGCAAGTTCAATTCCAAAAAGCCCGCGCTTTTTTACCGACGGCCGCCAACTCACCGCGAAAGACTTTGCCAAATATCAGGAAAACTTAAACCTTAACAAGGTCGCAGATAACAATGAGGTACGCTTTGCTGTGGTCGTTAAGCGCACGGCATTACGTACTTTTCCAACTTGGGATCGGGTTTTAAATAGCGGCCTTGATCAAGACTTAGATCGCTTTCAAGAAAGCGGAATGTTTCCGGGCGAAGCGGTTGCTGTATTGCATCAAAGCGCAGATAAAAAATGGTTGTTAGTACGTGCTTACAACTACCTAGCGTGGACGCCTGCAGAAGATCTTGCCATTGCTGATGCAGATAAAATAAAAGCCTATCGCGAACAAGATGACTTCTTGGTGGTAACCGGTGCAAAAGTAAATACTGCTTATGTGCCAAATGATGAAGGCCTCTCAGAAGTTCAGCTCGATATGGGAGTGCGCTTACCATTAGTTGATAGTGAGCAAGTACCGTATTTGCTCAACGGCCAAAACAGCTATGCTAGCCATGTTGTACAGTTACCTACCCGCGATGAGCAAGGCAAACTTGTTATTAAACCTGCAATGATAAGTAAAACTGCCGATGTAAATTTAGGCTACCTAGACTACAACGAGCAGAATCTCATTAAACAGGGCTTTAAGTTTTTGGGTGAGCGTTATGGTTGGGGTCATGATTATAATGGCCGTGACTGCACTGGGTTTGTTGGTGAAATTTATAAGAGCTTTGGCCTACTAATGCCGCGTAATTCAGGGCAGCAAGGCAGTAGTGAATACGGGCAAAATAATCGCTTTGATAAAAATACAGCGGCGGATGCTAAGTTGCCAAAGGTTAAAAACATGGCGATTGGCGATCTAATTTATATTCCGGGTCATGTAATGATGTACCTAGGGGAGCACCACGGTGAGCCTTATGTTATTCATGACGTTAAAGGCTTAGGTTATAACAAAGGCGATGGTAGTTTTTATAGTAGTGCCTTAAATGGGGTGTCGGTCACGCCATTATTGCCACTTAGATTATCTCAAGAAACCAGCTACTTAGATCGTATTTATAACATTAAGCGTATTCGCTAGAGGCCAATATGAAAATTAAAGCTGTTCGCTTTGCAAAGCTCAAAGTGCCATTAGTTACTCCATTTAAAACAGCACTAAGAGAAGTCAGTTTTATCGAAGACTTAGTGGTTTTAATCGACACCGAATGTGGCCAAATTGGCTATGGCTCTGCGGCCTCAACTCCGGTTATTACAGGCGATACCCATCAAGGAATGATCGCGGTCATTCAGCAGTTTATTGCCCCTAAATTAGTGGGGCAAGAAATCGAAAACATTAACCAGCTTACCCACATTATTCAATCAACGGTGGTTGGTAACAGTAGTGCAAAGGCGGCGTTAGAGTTGGCGGTTTACGACTTGTGGGGCAAGCTCTATAAAGCGCCTTTATATAAGTTACTTGGCGGTGGTAAGTCAGCGCTGAAAACCGATATCACTATTAGCGTCGATAACATAGATAAAATGCTCAGTGATTGTCAGCGAGCGGTTGAGCAAGGTTTTGATGTATTAAAAATAAAAATCGGCAATAACCTTAATCAAGATATTGAACGAGTAAAAGCAATCCATGCTGGGTTTGCCGCTAAGGCGCAGCTGCGTTTAGATGTAAACCAAGGTTGGAATGCCAAACAAACTGTGTTTGCGTTGCAACAACTTGAGCAATCAGGTGTGGTATTAGAATTGGTTGAGCAGCCGGTAAAAAGCAGTGATATTCAAGGTCTGAAATATATTACTGAGCGAGTGAACACCCCGATTATGGCCGATGAAAGCGCCTTTTCACCGAAGCAAGTGATCCAACTTTTAGAGCTTGGCGCAGTTGATATTATCAATATTAAATTAATGAAAATGGGCGGTTTAAGCCGAGCTATTGAGATTGCTAATATCACAGCCCAATACCAAGCAGAGTGTATGATAGGTTGTATGCTAGAGGGCAGTATTGCCGTAGCTGGTGCTGCACATTTAGCCTCTGCCAAAGCACAGCAAATCAGTAAAATTGATTTAGATGGCCCAGCCCTTGGTCAGTATGACCCAGTGCAAGGGGGCGTTGAATTTAGCGGCCCACAAATACGCTTATCGGATGCCCCAGGTCTTGGCATTGAATCAATAACGGGGCTTGAACTAATCACAAATGGAGTATGGCCAGCATGAAAAAACTATTCAGTCTTATTGCAGTTATGAGTTTATCGGCTTGTGCCAGCAAAGAGTTACCTAAACCTGTTATTGATAACAGTCATCAACAGCTCGTGGTGGTGGTCGCTAATGATAGTGATGCCATTGATGCCACTCTTTATCGCTTTGAAAAAACCGCTGGCAGCTGGCAACAACAAGGTCAGCAACACGCGGTGGTATTAGGTCGAACTGGTCTTGCTTGGGGAGTGGGGCTGCATCCTGCACAACCTGGTCAGCAAAAACAAGAAGGCGATGGTAAAGCGCCTGCGGGTATTTTTGAGCTTGGTACTGCATTTGGTTATTTAGATTCATTACAAACTAACCTCAGTTATCAAGCAATGACAGCAAATGATTATTGTATTGATGTGAAAGGCTCACCGTTTTACAACCAGTTGGTTGATAAAGCACAAGTAGGTGAAGACGCCGTAAAAGACTCTTCAGAATGGATGCGTCGTGATATATACAGCCAAGATAACCTTTATAAAAAAGGCATTGTTGTTAAGCATAACCCAAGCAATATCAATGGTGCGGGTAGTTGTATCTTTATGCATTTATGGCGGGCGCCAAGTAAGCCTACAGCTGGTTGTACAGCAATGACAGAAAGCGATATGGATGTTCTACTTGCTTGGTTAGATGAGCGTAAAAAGCCGCTATTAGTCAGCTTGACCAAAGCGCAATATCAACAAAAGCAAAGTCAGTGGCAATTACCTAACTTAGCTAAATAAAAATAATAAAATAAAAGTATTTTAATTTTGTCATAATGATGGAATAATATATTCCATCAAGGTTTGGGTTAGGATAATAAATGAGTGCAAATTACGCTTTTCTCGATTGGCTCGTATTCGCAAGTTACGGTGCAATTTTATTGCTAAGTGGCTGGTGGTTTAATCGCAAACGCGCTAACTCAAGCCAAGATTTTTTTCTAGGCGGAAATAGCATGCCAACTTGGATGGTGGCTATTTCTGTTTTAGCGACTTCGCAATCTGCGGCAACGTTTATTGGTGGGCCAGATCAAGGCTATCAAGGTGATTTTTCATATATTGCGACCAATATCGGCGCGTTTATTGCGGCATTTATTGTATCGGCGTTTTTAATTCCAAAGTTTTACCAGCAAAAAGTGTATACCGTTTACGAACTGCTTGAAAAACGTATCGGACCAAAAGCTAAGCGCCGTAGTGGCTTGATGTATTTATTTGGCCGTGTGTTTGCCAGTGGCGCCCGTTTGTATATGGCAGCGATTGCTGTTGCGATGATTCTATATGGCAATATCGATGCCGACAGTGTGGTTATCGCGACTTTAGTACTGGCGCTTGCAGGTCTGCTTTATACCTTTTTGGGTGGCATTCGCAGTGTTATTTATTCTGATGTACTGCAAAGTATCGTTTATGTCAGTGCGGCTATTGCGGTTATTTGGTGCTTGCTGAGTGTTATTCCGGCTGATTTCTCAACCATAATTGCAACTTTGAGTGAGCCAAGTCCTGGTGCAGACTCAAAACTTGCGCTGTTTAAATTTGATTTAGATTTTGGTCCGTCAGGGGTCTTTAACATGGCCTCTGTGTTAACGGGGTTTGTGCTGTTAAATATCGCCGCATTTGGTTTAGACCAAGATATGACGCAGCGTTTATTAACCTGTAAAAACCCTAAAGAAGGCAGTAAAGCGTTATTACTATCGGTGGTGATGGTGATCCCGGTTATGGCTATTTTTATCTTTATTGGTTTGCTGCTTTATATTGTTTATCAGCAACCTGCACTAATGAATAACGAAGCTGGGCAAACGGTTGTACAAGAATTTAACGGCGAAAAAATCACTATCTTTATGTACTACGTATTAAACGAAGTACCAGCTGGGGTTAAAGGCTTAGTTAGCGTGGGTATTATTGCTGCGGCTATTTCTACTTTGAACTCTGGACTTAGTTCGATGTCTTCAGTCATCGTACAGGATATCTATCGCCCGTATTTAGAAAAACATAACAAGCAAGTAAGCGATCATCACTTTGTAAAAGCGGGTCGTGTAGGGATGGCACTGGTTAGCCTTGCCTTAGCGCTGATGGCTATTCTTTGTTATTTCTGGCAGCAATACAGTGATATGCCATTATCAAAATTTGCGCTAAGTGTAATGGTGTTCTCGTACAGCGGTTTGTTAGGTGTGTATTTTACTATCTTGTTCACCAAACGAGGCAGTGAAGGCTCAGTGTTAGCAGCGCTAATAGCGGGCTTTATGGTGACCTTATTAATGCAGCCGTACATGATTGACTGGTTACTACCCGAATCAATGCGCTTTTACTTAGGATTTACTTGGCAGCTATGCATAGGTACATTGCTCGCAACATTGGTGTGTTGCCTTGGTAAAGCGGCAGACGAGAAGAGTGCGTAAATGGCTGTACGCTATGTTTTAGCCATCGATGGTGGCGGCACCAAAGTGTTAGCAGAGCTAAAAGAGCAGGCAAGTGGCGCGACTTTTCGTGCCCAAGCGGGTTCGGCATCAATTTCGAATGATCTTGATTTAGCGTTAGAAAATATTGTTAAAGTGACCCGTGATGTTTGCCAGCAAAGTGGCGCAGATCCAAGTGAAATTGTCACCGTTATGGGTGTTGCTGGTGGCTCATCGCAGAGTCTTGCTGAACAATTAACAGTGATGCTCAAGCTGATTTACGAAATAGAATTTGCCAGTTTGCAAATTACCAGCGATGCAATTACGTCACTATATGGTGCTAATCTTGGTGACCCATGTGTGGTTATTGCTCTTGGCACCGGTGCTGTCGGGGCACGATTAAACGCACAAAAGCAAACTAAGTTGGTGAGCGGCTGGGGTTTTACCGTTGATGATTTTGGCGGTGGCGCACGTATCGGCCTGATGGCTGTGCAGCAATTATTAACCGATATAGATATTTACGATTTACCAAAAAGCCGATTAACGATTCGTTTGAGTGAGCAGCTAGGATGCACTCGTCAAACAATTAGTAGTTGGCTTAAACAAGCAAAACCCGCGGATTATGCAGCATTTAGCCCGTTGGTGTTTAGCTTACAAAACGACTGTGAGGCGGCAAAAGCGGTATTAACAGAGCACAGCCAATCGGTGGTTCGGTTAATAAATAAAAGCCGAGGTAACTCGCCGTTACCGGTGATTTTAATTGGTGGTTTGGCGAAAGTCAGCCAACCGTTATTGCCACTTGCCTTACAAAACGAATTATCTCCTTGTAAGGGAGATTCATTAACTGGTGCCGCCATTTTAGCGGCAAAGCATTACCATGACATTATTGAAAAAGGACAACCCAATGAGCCCTGAGCACGTCTTTAAGCAACAACGTGAGTTACTCGAAGAGTTAAACGGTATTGTCTCTGAAGGACAAAACCCAGACACTTTGGATATCGATCTGCTCAGCTCCACTGAGATCCTCACTAAAATCAATAATGAAGATCACAAAGTAGCGGGTGCCGTGAAACTTGTGATCCCACAAATTAGTGAAGCTGTCGATCATGTCGTTGAAGCATTTCAACAAGGTGGCAGGTTAATTTACATTGGTGCTGGCACCAGTGGTCGTTTGGGTATTTTGGATGCGGTTGAATGTGCGCCTACTTATAGCGTAAGCGATCAGCAAGTGCTCGGTATTATTGCTGGTGGTGACACCGCGGTTAAAAAAGCCGTAGAAGGCGCTGAAGATAGCACCACGTTTGCTATTGAAGATTTAAAAAATGCCAATTTAACCAGTAAAGATGTCGTGGTTGGCATTGCCGCCAGCGGTCGTACACCGTATGTTTGCTCGGCAATTGAATACGCTAAATCACTCGGTTGTGTCACTGTGGGTGTCACTTGCAATCCTGATTCAGCAGTGATGCGTTTGCCACAAATCGGCATTTGCCCCGTGGTGGGTGCAGAAGCTGTAACTGGCTCTACACGTATGAAATCGGGTACTGCACAGAAGCTGGTGTTGAATATGCTAAGTACAGCCAGCATGATCCGCACAGGTAAGGTGTATAAAAACCTGATGGTTGATGTGAATGCCAGTAACGAAAAGCTGCACGCTCGTGCTATTCGTATTGTGATGCAAGCAACAGAGTGTTCTCAGCAGCAAGCCGTGGATGCATTAAAGCAAGCTGAGCAAAGTGCAAAACTGGCCATTTTAATCGTGTTAACCGGAAAACCAGCTCCTGAAGCAAAACAGTTATTGTCAAAAGCGGGTGGCTTTTTACGTAAGGCGGTTGAAGAATAATGCGTTTTTTAGCTGTTTTATTTGTTAGTTGTTTTGCGCTTTTGGGTTGCCAAGAAGCACCTGCACAAGCGCCTAAAAATGCACAGCCTTTACAGGTGGGCGCGGCCAATTTTCAAGCTTATGTACCTGCATTAACTGGGAAACGTGTTGGCTTGGTAGTTAATCAAACATCAGTGGTGAATGGTCAACATTTAGTTGATGCATTACTTGATAAAGGCGTTGTGGTTAGCAAAATATTTGCCCCAGAGCATGGCTTTCGCGGCGACCATGACGCTGGTGCTCACGTTAAAAGCACAGTAGATGCTAAAACAGGTATCGATGTTGTGTCGATTTATGGCAGTAATAAAAAGCCAAGTCCTGAGATGCTTGCTGATTTAGACGTTATTATTTTTGATATTCAAGATGTTGGTGTGCGTTTTTACACTTATATCAGCTCAATGCACTACGTAATGGAAGCTGCCGCTGAAAATGGTAAACAGGTTGTGGTACTCGATAGACCAAACCCAAATATAGCCTATGTTGATGGGCCTATCCTTGACCCACAATTTCGCTCATTTGTTGGTATGCACGAAATACCTGTTTTACACGGTATGACAGTGGCTGAGCTTGCTCAGATGATCAAAGGCGAAGGTTGGATAAATGACGCTGATAAGCTTAAGCTGAGTGTAGTGCCTGTTGCGAATTATGACCGCACTATGGCTTATGAGCTACCAATAAAGCCAAGTCCTAACTTACCAAATGCCCAATCAATTGCGCTGTATCCATCATTGTGTTTCTTTGAAGCTACGCCTGTGACTATTGGCCGGGGTACTGATTTTCCGTTTCAAGTCGTTGGTTACTCGCCAGTTAAACTCGGTGAATTTAGCTTTACGCCAAGGGCGATTAAAGGCGCTTCAATGCACCCTAAATTCAAAGGGGTCGAAGTATTTGGTCAAGACTTACGAGATGCTGATATTCACGGCCTAGATTTAAGCTTGTTTATTTCGGCTTATCAAAAGCTAAGTGCGAATGAGCAAATGTTTTTTGAACGCGCAGATTTTATGGATAAACTTGCAGGGACTGATAAATTACGCTTAGCCATTGAAGCAGGCCAAACTGAGCAGCAAATAAAGCAAAGCTGGCAAACCGACTTAAGTGCTTTTAAACGCAAGCGCTCCCCATATTTGCTGTATCAATAATAACTAGATAATTAGCTAACTAGATAAATAACAACGAGGCGCTTGCCTCGTTTTTTATACCCATAAAAAGCTGTGTTAAATTAAGGAACTTGATTTACAAGGATATACCATGAAAGTTCATTTAGTTGCCGCATTTGCATTACTTGCTGGCTGCTCACAGCTCCCAAACAGTACAACAAGTAACTCAACCGATGTACTTGACCTTCGAGATGATAAAAACGCAGCAGAGCAGCTGTGGACACTTAAACATGCAACAAAGCCCAGTTACCCTAAAGCAGCTTTAATATCTAAGCAGACGGGCTGTGCGCGCTTTATTATTACTATTGATAAACAAGGTAATACCACCGATATCCGTTTTGTAGAGAGCTTCCCTGAAGGGCTATTTGTCGATGTGTCGCGAGAGTCGCTTAAAACTTGGCACTGGCAGGCAAGGGAAAGTAACAGCGAATCGAGAGCAATTATTCGAACTGTGCAACTCGACTACTTTATGAAAGAAGCGACTAATATGGATGCAGCAAAAGCATTTTGTACAATTTAAGCTTTTACTGTTTTTGAGGCATAAAAAGGGCCGCAATAGCGGCCCCCAACAGGATTGATAAATTTAGAACTTGAAGTTAAACGACAGCTGCACGCGACGTGGGCTGTAGTAGTTGCGATACTCACCAAAGGTTTCTGACGAGACATAAGGGTTATTGTTATAACCTGTTTGACGGTCAAATACGTTGAAGATATCAGCGCGGAATTGTAATTCCATGTTACCTGAGAACTTAAAGTCTTGGGTGTAGTTTAAGTCAAGTTGCCAGTGGCTTGGGCTACGGCGACTACCTGCAGGTTCGCTGTAACGTGTGGTACCACTTGAGTAACCGTAGATTGAACCATCCCATGCTTCCCAAGGTTTACCCGACTGGAATACAAAGTATGCACCGATGTTCGCATCCCATGGCACAGTGTAGTAACCATACACTTTTACTTTATGTGGCTTATCACCTGATAATGTACCGTATTTGTAATCCCAAGGGTAACGACCACGGCCATCGCCATAGTTTGATGAACCAATGAAGGTATTAGCATCTGTTGTTGCTGTGGTGTTATCTTGGTCGAAGTTACCGTAGTAATGACTCCAAACATAAGAAGCATTGATATAGCTGTTTTCACCTAGGTATTCAGCTTCGATGCTAGCTTCCCAGTATTTGGTTTCGCCGCCATCTACTTCGGCAATAACATAAGAAGAACCACCAATTTCATCACGGATTTCATCTAGGTTATCTACATATAAACCTTTATCTGCAATATGTTGTGGTACGCCATCAGCATCAACGCCAGAGTAGTCAGTTAAACGCGCATTGTTTGGCATATCTTCCCAGAAATGCGATGCCTTACGGTGACGAACGTGAGCGCGTAACACTAAATCAGAACCCACATATTTAGTGGTACCAAGTGTAAACTCTTTGATTTGGCGAGGCTTTAAGTTATCAGCAAATACTTTACCTGATGAACCTTGACGCGGTTCAGCGTAAATTACGTTGCCAGCTTCATCAAATTCAACTTCGATTTCGGCACGAGTATTACGGTCCCAAGAGGCTGCGCGTGCTAATGAACTTGCTTCAGGGTTATACATTGAGAAGTTAGCGAATATGGCGTCTTGATCAGCGTAGTTCCAATTCACACCTAAACGAGGCTGGATCATATCTGACCAATCTGTTTGGTACATTTTGTATTTTTCGCCTGGTGCTAATTCATAACCAGATAACGTGCCAGAAGCCGATTTAAGACCTTGACCATACCAAGTATCGCGGCTTACAAGTACACCCACATTGTAAGTCCAATCACCTACTTCAATGGTATCGTTGATTTCGAAGTTCAGCGTTTCCATTTCTGAGTTGATTGCAGAAACGGCGTCTTCACCAGCAACTAAGCTCATTTGTTGCACGCGAGCACGGTAAATAACTGGTGCTGAGCTGCCTTCTTCTAAGCTCTCGTCGAGGCCGCCAACATAAGAGATGCTACCCCAACCATTTGAAAGGCGAGACAGTACTTCTTTACCTTCTTTCCATTCGCCACCTACATGTAACGTGTGGTAAGTATCGCCCCAGCTAAATTCATGCTCTAGGTTTAACTCGAAGCTATCACGGTAGAAGTCGATATTATCGTATTGGTAATACGCACCAACACCACCACCGCCAAGCAATTCGCCGTTTTCAGTATAACCGTATTGTGCAATTAGAGGTGCAGCGCCTGCATTAAATGCAGCAATTTGCTCTGCTGTGTAGTTATCATCAGCATCTAATAAGCTTGGTACACTGAAGTAACCCATTTCAGCGAGATTGCTGATGTCTAGTTGGCCCGTTAACGATGGCACTACAGATAGCTCTGTATCAGGTGTGGTACCAGACTCAAGTTCAAATTTACTGTACTGGAATGAAAGGGTTGTGGCATCACCTAAAAGCCATGAACCATCTAAGGTAAAGATATCTTGGTCAGCTACATCACCTGCAGATACACTGTCAGTTTCGTAAGCGCCAACTGAGCGACCTTCAATGGTCTTTTCTGAGGTACGCTGTGAAATATTAAGTAAAATATCGTCAGTAGGCGCCCAAGTTAATTTACCAAAGTACTCATCACGAACACTCTTATAGTCTTTTACAGCACCATAGGCAGTATCTTTATTGGTACGCTCTTCTTCTGGGCGATAATAAGAAGTATAAAAATACAAGGTATCTTCAATAAGCGGGCCGCCTAAACTTGCTGTTAACCAGCTTTTATCTAGCTCATAGCTTTCTTGGCCTGTTGGTGTTGCCACTAAACTTTTAGGTTGAACCTTGTATTCAACATTACCGTGGAATTCGTCAGTGCCTGATTTTGATACAGTATTGATTGAGAAGCCGCCTGAGCGGTTAAAACCAACGGCTTTTGCACCACCGCGGTCCATAGTTACGTAAGCAACGTCATGAGTTGATGGCTCTGATGCTAAGTTACCAAACATAGGTAGAGATACATCAACACCATCAAAACCATACGAGTTATCAACCCCTGAACCACCCGCAGACGGACCAAGAGTTGAGTTTTCAGATAGCTCAACACCTGGTACAAGTTTTAATAGGTCACGGTAATCTTGACCAACTGGTACGCTATTGATTGCTTCTTCACCAAGTGAGTTAGTCAGTGCAGACTTACCTTGGCGGAATAATTTACTGCCAGTGACTGTAATAACTTCAACGTTTTCGTTAGCACCACCCATAGTGACGTTTAGGCTCGAAGTTTGTTCAAGTAAAACATCTACAGTCATGGTTTGAGTTACACCGTTTTTATCGGTGAAGGTCAGTTCATAAGTACCCGGTTTTAATTGTGGTAAGTCGTAGCTGCCGTCTTCTCGCGTAACAACGGTACGTGGTTTTGGCATCACATTACTTTTTGCTGTTACTGTGATCCCCGCCAGTGACTGCTGTGCTTCTGGTGATGATACTTTACCTTTGATACCCCCGGTTAGATTTGCAAAGGCTGGCGCGCTGGCTAACGCCGCGGCCATAACAACACCTGTAAAGGCTGTTTTCTTTGCGCGAAGTGCATTGCTAGTCGCTTTCGCTATATAGCTCATTGCGAGTGTGGATGCATGTTGTTTCATTGTTTCCCGTCCTTATATTTATATGCTTTGCTGGACTACTTACCCAATTGAGACTTATGAACTTTAAAATTATGTTGCCCATATATTAAACAGGTGTTATTTAAGTTGGTCAAGAATATTTTTTCATTTAAAGGTTGGTTTTTAGGAATAAAATATATAACCGATTTTAGGTAAAGATCAGTAATGACTTGCTTTAACGGGGTGCTAATTTATTCTTAGTACAATTTTGTAAGAAATTATGATTTTAAAGTCAGTCGCTTATCGCAATTGTTTGGTAGTTTAGAGGAGAAAGGGGATTGTTAAACTGCATCCTAAATTATGCATAAAAAAAGCAGCCTGAGCTGCTTTAAAGTATTTATATAACCTTATTGAAGAAATTAGTTATTCTTAAATTCGCCAACAACTTCATTAGAATGTTCTAGTAACTTACGACCTTGGCGGCTTGACTGTGTTAGAGCAATAAACAAAATATCAATGACAAAATCTTGTGCCGTACGCGCTAAGATTGACGATAAACGTACAGATTCGCCTTCAGCAACCGAATAAAGTTTTACATCAGCTGAGTCAGCAACAAGGCTACTACCAAATTTAGTCACTGAGATCACTGAGCTTGAGTTTTTCTTAGCTTGTTTAACAACTTCGGCAATTTCGCGAGTCATCCCTGACTCACTTATCGCGATAACCAAATCACCTTTTGAAAACGTCGCAACATACGCAAGTTGTGCATGGCCATCTGGCTCTGCAATAGCCGGCATACCGAGTTTTTGTAATTTATAAGAAAAATCTTTTGCGACCAGTGCTGAGCCACCTAAACCACAAATTAAAATGCGCTTTGCAGATTTTAATAGCTCTACCGCTTTTTCGACAGCTGGTGCTTCGTTGAGGTTTTTGGTTTCGGTTAACACCGCCAATTTACTGCTTAATAGTTTTTCGGCGATTTGCTCTAGCGAGTCATTCAGAGTGATCTTGCCATGTAGCTTAGGTTCGCTGCTTTCATCGTTAAGTGCATCAATTACCGCAAGTTTAAATGCAGGGAAGCCTTTATAACCTAACTTTTGCGAAAACTTCACCACACTTGATTGGCTTACACCAACCACTTTTGCTAGTTCAACCGATGATAAATTACGAATGGCATTCGCTGAATTTAACGTAAAGTCAGCAAGCTTAGCTTCGCTGCTCGATAGAGATTGGCGTAAGGCTTTAATTTTTACAAAAGTAGACATAGGGCTCACTTTGTTTGCTTAACTTAGTCAAAGCGCAAAGCGATGGTTCTATTATAAACACAGGGCTTGGGCGCATTGTTTGCTTAACACGACGACTTATTTTTGTTTTAGCAGACCTAAGTTTGGAATATTTTTCTTAATTTAGATGGAATAATATAGTTTTATTCCATAATAGATACAACTCTAATTATTGAGATAGCTCTATTTTTAGTAACTTAGCGATAATGTATGCTTTTTATTCTTAAATTGTAAAATAAAATATTTTACATGTTAAGTGGGGGTTGCTACTGTATTGCTGAGAATCGTCAACGCTTAAATCATCAGGTATGAATCTGTTATGAGTTTTACCCCTTTGAAAACATTACTTAAACAGCTGTGTTATCTAAGTAGTGCGGCATTATTAGTAAGCTGTGCCAGTAATCCATATACCTATACACAATCAGCTAATTACAGTCATCGTGTTAAATTCTTAGTGATGCATTACACCGCCATTGATTACGAAAAATCAATGCGTGCTTTGGTGGATGAAGGGGGCTTAAGTTCACATTATTTATTACCAGAATCAGGCGATCCTAGTTATCCAAAAGATGAATTAGAAATTATTCAGCTAGTTGATGAAAAAGATAGAGCATGGCACGCCGGACGCAGTTTTTGGCAAGGCCGCGAAGATTTAAATGATCATTCTATTGGTATTGAAATTGTTAATGTACCAACCTGTCATATTCCTGAGCAAACTAAGCTTGCGATGGAAAATGACGCCAGTAAGTTATGTATTTTTCCAGACTATGATGCCAAGCAAATAGAGCTACTAATAAAACTTAGTAAAGATATTCTTGCTCGGAATCCTGATATTGGCCCAACTCAAGTTATTGGCCATTCTGATATTGCTCCAAGCCGTAAGAACGACCCGGGCCCGCGTTTTCCTTGGTATCAACTGTATAAAGCTGGTATCGGTGCATGGTATGAAAGCGACACCGTTGATAAATATTGGCAGCTATTTAGTGCATCAAAGCCTTCTGTTGAGTTAATGCAAAAAGCATTGCGCAGTTACGGCTATGAGGTGATTGCAACGGGTCAGCTTGATTCGCAAACGCTAGATGCTCTAAGTGCCTTTCAAATGCACTTTTTACCTTGGCATGTAAGCGGTAATAGTGATGCAAGAAGTGCCGCAGTGCTATTTGCATTACTAGATAAATACTTTCCTAAAAAGTTAGAGCGGTTATTTAAAGAATATCAGCAGCAACAGCAAGCGGTTGAGCCTGCGTCAAAAACACTGGCCAATGCACAAGTTATAGCGCGTATTCCGGCGCTTGATCCGAGTAGTCGCGCGCTTGTTAACGACCGAGGCACATTTACTGCCTATAAAGGTCGCGGTGAGATCATCATTGAAAACCAAGATGCAACCAGTGCTGATATTTTCATAAATGGTGAAAAAATTAATATTGCTTCGCCATTAACAGCCGAAAAAATATATCAATACAGTTTGGCTAAACGCACCCGCGATGGCATTAACACCTATAAAGTAGAAAATGTATTGCCAGAAGGGGCAAGCTTAACCTTACGTTTTCCTTATCCAACGCTTGATAAAAACAGCACTCAAAAGCGTTTTAGTGCTGTTGATGAATTAATTAATCAAGAGATTAAAGAGGGCTTTCCAGGCGCGGTACTCGCCGTTGTTAAAGATGGCAAGTTGATTAAATTAAGCCATTATGGCGCAGCTAAAAAGTATCATGCTGATGGCAGTGAGCTTGCAAGCCCACAAGCTATGCAAAACGATACCTTGTTTGATATAGCCTCAAATTCAAAAATGTTTGCCACTAACTTTGCGCTGATGAAGCTTGCCAGTGAAGGGAAACTCGACGTAGAAAAGCCACTGTTTTATTACCTACCAGAATTTAGGGGCAGCGGCCGTGAACAGCGTTTAGTAAAAGATTTACTCACCCACAGTGCGGGTTATCCTGCGGTGGTCGATTTTCATCGTAAAGACAATAAATTTGGTGAACGTTTTTTTTCACAAAATAGCCTGCGTACTAAAAACCTGCTGTTAACAGGTGTCCCTTTCGTGGCTGGTCGTAACGTAAAACACCTGTATTCTGATATCGATTATATGTTGCTTGGTGTACTGGTTGAACGTATCAGTGGTATGGCGCTCGATACCTATGTAGAAAGCCAAATTTATCAGCCACTTGGTTTAACACATACGGTTTATAATCCATTACAGAAAGTTTTTTTAGCTTCGCAAATTGCTGCCACTGAGATTAACGGCAACACTCGAGGCGGTCGCATCGAGTTTGAAAATATTCGAACCGATGTACTGCAAGGTGAAGTGCATGATGAAAAAGCATTTTATGCTCTAGGTGGCGTAGCAGGGCATGCAGGGCTTTTTAGTACTGCCGGTGATTTATCCGTGCTTATGCAGGTGTTACTCAATGGGGGGGGCTACGACAACAAGCAAATTTTTACGCCACAAGTACTTGAGCAATTCACAAACTCCCAAGCAAGTGATGAGACCTATGGTTTAGGTTGGCGACGCGCGGGGCATCAAGCACGTAAATGGCATTTTGGCCCTTATGCCAGCCCGCGGGCTTTTGGTCATACTGGCTGGACAGGCACCGTGACCGTCATTGACCCCGAGTATGACCTTGCTATTGTGCTATTAACCAATGCCCGTCATACACCGATTGAAGGTTCACAAGAAAATTACCAGTTTGTCGGCAAGCGTTTCGAAACAGGTAAGTATGGCTCTATTATCTCACTGATTTATGAGAGTATATTAAATCACTAGTCGAATTAAGTTGAGTTTGGTGGCAAAGCCATTAAGCTTAGCGAGTTTTCGCATAATAAAAATAAAATGTTGTTCTTAATTTAAAAGGGTTTTTATGTCTTGGTATTCAATTTTACCACCCTTGATTGCTATCTTAATTGTGTTTTGGCGCAAAGAAGTGATCATGGCGTTATTGGTCGCGGTTGCGTCGTCTGAGTTTTTGCTTGCTCTGAATGGTGAAGGTAATACCTTGTTTTTCACCTTTATCAACACTATCGAGCGAGTCATTGAGGTTGCCAGCTCCCCTGGTAATAGCCGCATACTTATTTTTAGTATCTTAATCGGTGCTTTACTTGCCTATATTCGTGAATCTGGCGGTGTAGCCGCTACGGTTAATTTGCTGATGAACAAAGGGGTTGCTAAAAGTAAGCGCCAAGTGGGCTACTTAACCATGTTCTCAGGTATTGCGGTATTCATTGAATCGAACTTAAGCGTATTAACCTCGGGAATTTTATCGCGTGGTTTATTCGATAAGTTCAAAATGAGCCGAGCACGCCTTGCTTATATTATCGATAGTACCAGCGCACCTGTGTGTATTTTAATCTTGCTAAATGGATGGGGCGCCTATGTGCTCGGCCTTCTTGGCAACTACGAAATGGAAGAGTCTGCGGTATCGGTGTTGTGGGGCAGTATTGGTTATAACTTTTACGCAATTATCACTTTACTTATCGTGTTCTACACCATCACCTTTGACAAGGTACATGGCCCATTAAAGCAAGCAGAAGAAAACCTAGAGCAACAAGAAACCGAACTTACAGAAGAAGTAAAAGGCTCAAAAGCACGTTACATGCTTGTGCCACTTATTACCTTAATTGGTAGCATGGTTGGCTTTATGTTCTGGACTGGCGATGGCGATATTGCCAGCGGTAGTGGTTCTAAATCAGTGCTGTACGCAACTATTTTAGCTTGTGTTGTAGCTTACTTCTTAATGATTAGCTCGCGTGAATTTACACACCATAAGCTGGTAGATATTGGCTTTAAAGGAATGGGCGAGTTACTGCCATTAGTGTCTATTGTATTGCTATCACTCACGTTAGGCGCGAGCTTGAAAGACCTTGGTACCGGTGTGTTTGTAGCAGGCCTAGTAGGTGATTTCTTACCAATTTATTTAGTTGTGCCAGTGCTATTTATTACAGGTGCGGTTATTTCATTTACCACAGGTACCTCATGGGGCACTTTCGCAATACTTATTCCAATTGGTGTACCGCTCATTCAAGCTTTAGGTTTACCACCTTCATTGGTCATTGCTGCTATTTTAGGTGGTGGTGTGTTTGGCGATCACTGCTCGCCAATCTCAGATACCAGCGCGGTATCGGCTATTGCATCAGGGTGTGATTTATTAACTCACGTAAAAACCCAAATGCCATACGCCTTATTCGGCGGCGCATTAACCTTCATTGCTTACCTTGTAACGAGTATTATTGTTTTATAAGTAATAGCTGTAAGCTGTAAGTTATAAGTAAAAAACCACAGAGAAGTCTGTGGTTTTTTATTGCTTGAATTTCGATGACTTGCATATTCAAGTTTGATAGCTGACGGCTCGTTGAACCATCGCGCGAAATAAATTTCACGCCTACGGTACTGCTTTACTCTTTGCCCTTGTAACTCGCTAACTCGCTAACTTGCTAACTCGCTAACTCGTTGGGTTTCGCTCCGCTCTACCCAACCTACGATTTAGGTACAACCTTATAAACACCGACACCATCAACACCAAGATATAAATCACCATTAGGGTGAGTGGCTAGGCTACGAACGCGACCTACACCTTCAAATACCTTGCTGTGGCCTGTTACTTTGTCACCATCAAGTTTTACCAAAACAAGGTGACCAAACTTCATCGAACCTACGGCAATTTGGCCTTGCCACTGTGGGTATTTATCGCTGGTGATAAATTCCATTCCAGAAGGGGCAATTGAAGGCACCCAATACCAATCAGGTTGTTCCATTCCTTCGCGACTAGTTTCGTCGGTAATTTTTGTACCAATGTAGTTGATCCCATAAGTGATCTTAGGCCAACCATAGTTTGCACCTGCTTTAACTATGTTGATTTCATCGCCGCCACGTGGGCCATGTTCATGGCTCCAAATAACTCCCGTTTCTGGGTGCATTGCCATACCTTGTGGGTTACGGTGTCCATACGAATAAATACTTTTGTGAGTTGTTTTATGGTTATAAAACGGGTTTGATTTAGGGATAGAGCCATCGCTATTGATACGGTGAATTTTGCCAGCATCATAGTCTAAGCTTTGTGGGTGAACGTCTCTTTTGCCACGGTCGCCAATAGAGAAGTACAAGTAACCTTCTTTGTCGAACTCAATACGCGAACCATAGTGTTTTGTTGTTTCAATATTTGGCTCGCCATCAAACAATAATTGCTGATCGACAAGAGCCATATCTTTAAAGCGGGCACGCATAATCGAGGTATTGTAACCCTCACCATCGCCCTCATAGCCCGAGTACGAAAAGTAAATCCAACCATTGTCGGCAAAGTTCGGATCAAGTTCTATATCTAGTAAGCCTCCTTGACCTTCATCATGTACTTTAGGTGTGCCTTTAACTGCTTGCTCAACGAGTTTGCCATCACGAATCAATCTAAGCTCGCCACGTCGATCAGTAACGAGTAAGTCACGCTCGTTAAGCCAAGCCATACCCCAAGGAATTTGAATTCCTTCGCTTACTAATTCTAGTTTGTAGTTATTAGCGCTGGCATCCAGAGGAATCTTTTGCTCCGGCTGAGCACACGCTTGCAAGCTCGATAAGCTAACTGAGGCAATGATTAAACTGTTAAACAAAGACCTTTTCATGGTAACTCCATAATATTTAAACACGATGTTACTAGCCTAGCTGGTTCAGCATTAAATTGTTATTAACATTAGAGCAATGTGCGATTATTGGTAGGAAAAGCGAGGTAAAGAGCGGAGTATTAGCCGTTAGCCGTTAGCCGTTAGCCGTTAGCCGTTAGCCGTTAGCCGTCAGCCGTCAGTCTGGAATCTCGGGGAAACCATCGCGCGAAATAAATTTCACGCCTACGGTACTGCTTTACTCTTTCCCCTTGTAGCTCGCCAGCTTTTTTAAACCTGACAGCTCTGAGTGTGTTGGGTTTCGCTACGCTTATGTGGACTCCCCCTTGTCAACAACAATAATTTACAATCAAAAGAATAAATGCGTGCTTATGTACGAGCTCT
>NZ_JABVXF010000051.1 GCF_013349995.1 Pseudoalteromonas sp. 0303 | reverse complement strand
AGAAAAAAGAAAATGGCAGGGCTAGACGATGATTATCGCTCAACCCTGTTAGAATCTGGGATTAAAATGCGCTAGCCGTGATCTTTACCTGATTGAGTAATCGACATGCTTAAGTCGTTATTACGACGAATCTCGTTAATCGTGTGGTACACACGTTCGATAGGCTGAATAATTGAGCGGCTAGTAAAGTAAACTAATACCATCACTAAAATGCTCGCAATAATAAACACAAGCATGGCAATCAACTGCGCACTAGCAGCACTAGATTCTACAAACGCTTTTGTTTGTTCTGTAAGCTCCGAAACAATTGCATCACTAAGCTCAACACTGCGTTTCATCTCACCGAGTGCCCCTGATTCTAAATCAAGGCCCAGGGCAACTTGTGCATCAACCAAGGCTTTAAATTTACTTTGATAAGTAGTAAGTAAACTAAGTAATTGGTTTTCGTAATTTGCATCGAACCCTGCGTTTTTAATCTCTGAGCTAAAACTAGCAACTAAATCATCAAACTTACCCATGTACTTTAAATCAAAGCGCAGCATAAAGTCTTTTTCTGCACGGCGAAGCTGTAGCATTAAAGTTAGTAATTTATAGTTTTCGCGCTCACTTAATAATGTTTCTACTTGATGCACCGCACCACGTAAATCACCATAAAGTGCATCTTTAGGGTGTAAACCTATTTTCTTTTGTAGTACCACAACTTCATTGAAGTCATCGTAATAAGTTTTCGCAAGACGTCTAAATTCATTTAGCTTAGATGAGTCCATCGACAAATCTTTCACTAACTCGTCTAGTCGCGCCATTTTATTTTTTAGCTGCGAATACTCTTTTTCAAAAAGCTCAAGGCTATCGACATCTTTGTAAAACAAAAAGTTTTTTTCATGTTTACGCATCGCAAGTTCATGAATGTCGAGCTCCTCCGCATTTTGTATTGTTTCGTTGAGCTTTAGCATCATGCGCGACTCAAAGATAATTACACACAGCATCACAATCATTGCAAGACCAACAACGAGCGCGTTTAACTGCAAACGTCGCTTTATAGTTAAGTTTTGTAATACATTCATTCAAAGTGCCCTATAGAAACATGCATTTAAAGTATAGCTAAACTATTTAAAGCAGCTAATAAAAAGTGGTTAAACTTGCCGCGCATTTTCCAATATAAGGTACTTTTAAACAATCAGTTTTTGTTCTAAATCAACCTGTTGCCATAGATGTTTATGCAATTTATCCAGCTTTTCCCATTGTTTTTTTTGCAACCAATCAACCAAAGGCGCTGGATCGCTCGGAAAATTGAGTTTTTTGTTCTGTGGCGATTGCAACCAATCATCCATCGCATTGGGGTTTAAATAGCTCATCACATGGGCTGCACCCATCGACAATAGCGTCTGCGCATTAATCCCCTGCTCAAATTGTTTTCCAAGTGGTTTTAGCAATAGCTTTTTACCTAATTGTAACGCTTCACTCGCAAGTTCAAATCCGGCGTTGCCAATTACACCACCAGCATTGGCCAAATCATTTAAAAACCCAACGCGTGAAGGTGCCCGCAGATGAATATTTCCGATTGAGCAATCCTGCGCATCTGGGTGATAACAGTAAAACTCACGCTCAGGAAAGTCTTTAAGGTAGTCGACCACACTGTCTAAATTCTCAAAAGGCAAATACACCAACACCTTATTTTCGACCATCACCGGGTTATCATGATGATGATTTGCAATAAATGGCGGAATGATGTTTTCTGCATAAGGCTGCCAATGCACCCCTAAATAAACACTCGCTGGCGCATAGTTACGGATCAGGGCACGACGAAAGAAAGCTCGGCCAAACATCGGCACTTTATCAGATAAAAACGCCGCTTGATGGCTCATACCAATAACTGGGATACCTTGCTGTTTAGCAGCCCATGCTGTAATCGGCTCAAAGTCATTAAACACCAAGTCATAGTGACGTAAATCAAGGTTTTTTATATCTTTAATCAATTGTAGTGGGCGCGCATTCTTTAAAGTTTTAAAGCTATCAACTTGCCCCGATTTGCTGGTAAACGACAAACCTCGAAAAGCTCGGTAGTCGGCAAAGTCATCCATATCAAAGTAGTCTTGCTCTTTACGACCCGAAAACACATAGTCAACATCGACTCCTAATGCTTTAAAGGTCGTTGCCATTACTCGTGCTCGAGTAATATGGCCATTACCCGTACCTTGAATACCGTACAAAATTTTCATATAGATCCCACCACCATTACCGCTAATACTGCACAACTTGAACCCATTACTGCGCCAATCACCACATCAGCAGGATAATGCACACCAATAATCACTCTCGATGCCGCCACCCCTGATGCCCACATTAGCCACAGCACAGCAAATTCCGGAAAATAGATAGTCAAAATCGTCGCTACCACGAATGCCCCTGCACTATGCCCCGACGGTAAGCTAAATTGGTCGCTCGGCACCAAATACGCGCCTTGCACTAAGCAGTCGCAAGGTCTAACCCGCGCGATACGCTTTTTAGCTAAAAAGTAAATAGGTCGCTCAATGGCAAAGCCAACCAATATACTCATCGCCAGTTGTTGAAAGTGCAGCTGCTCGGTGAACCACCAAAACCCAAGAAACAACACCACGTAAAGTCCGCCATCGCCGCTTTTCGAAAACCCAAGCGCTGATCTTCTAAGCCAAATTGGCGAAGCGTCGTTGAATACACTTAAAAACAGTTGTTCATCCACTTTAGCCAATTTAGTAAGTATGTTGTTTGCCATGGTGAGCTCCTTGTCATACTTTGCGTCTAATTTTTATACTCATCTCAGCTTAGGCGCTAAAAATAACAATTAGGTGACGCTTTTGAGACACTAATGTTGCGATGGCGAAATTCCTTTGATTTAAACCAATAATCCGCTATTAAGTCGTTGTTATTGAGTTGTATCAGGGTATACTGAGTACTAAACAGACAGTCTCTTTAGAGGATGAAAAAATGGATTACAGCACTTCTGATTTATGCGACCACTTTGCAGATGTGGTTGATGTGCTCGAACCAATGTTTATCAATTTTGGTGGACGCCCAAGCTTTAGTGGTCGAGTAAAAACCGTTAAATGCTTTGAAAATAACGAGCTGATCCGCGAAATTTTATCAACCGATGGCACCGACAGCGTGTTATTGATTGATGGTGGTGGTTCTACCCGACGCGCCCTGATTGATATAGAGCTGGCTGAAATCGCATTAGAAAACAACTGGCAAGGCATTATCGTTTATGGTGCCATTCGCCATGTTGATGAACTTGAAGAGCTAGACTTAGGCATTCAAGCAATCGCCTCTATTCCTGTTGCTGCCGATAGCGAAGGCGCAGGTGAAGATGGCATTGGCGTTAACTTCGCAGGCGTCTCTTTCTTTGATGACGACTTTGTTTACGCTGATAGCACCGGTATTATATTATCTGCTGAAGAATTAGAGTTAGAAATAATAGAAGACTAATCTCGGTGACAAACTACCTTAAAATTTATGATGAAGCGGCGGTAAAGCACTTATGCGTCCGCCGCGCTAACGAACTTAAAGCTTGGCAAGCCCTTGCCCTTCTCGACACTCAAGTTAACGCCCCACAAGCACTCATCGATGCAAAACACTTCGGTATTCGCTATGTATTAGTTGGCGTATGTGAAGATATTGGCCCTCGCGCTAACTTAGGTAACGGTGGTTCATGGCAAGCGTGGCAAGCATTTTTAAAACGCTTTTTAAACCAAACTCATAACCAGTTTTTAAACCACGAGCGTGTGTTGCTACTCGGCGAAGTGGCCCTTGATGACTTAAACCAACAAGCTGCTGACCTTGATAATAAAAACGACGCCGACTTAGCCAAACTACGTGAATTATGCGCTGATATAGACACCCGCGTTGAGCAAGTGCTTGCAATGATTTTTGCAGCTGGCCTTGAGCCAATTGTGATTGGTGGCGGCCATAACAACTGCTTAGGTATTTTACGCGCCCTTAGTAAGCAACATGGCAAACCAGTCAACGCTATCAACTTAGACCCTCATGCTGACTTCAGAGAGTGTGAAGGCCGTCATAGCGGTAATGGCTTTAGATATGCTTACAGCGAAAATTACCTTGCTGACTACCATGTGATGGGTTTACACGAATTTAAAAATAACCAAGCGATTATGGATGCCCTGACAAGCGCAAACTTCACGTTTGATAGTTACCAAGATATTCAAGTGCGTCGCAAAGTTGATTTATCTTCAGCGTGTAAACACGCATTAGCGCAGTTTGATAATGCACCGCTTGGAGTCGAAGTTGACCTAGACAGCATCTCACTAATGCCGGTTAGTGCATACACTAACTGTGGCTTTAGTGTAAGTGATGCAGAACATTTTGTGCATTTAGCAGCTAGCCAAACAACTGCTCGCTACCTACATTTATGCGAAGGCGCCCCATCACAACACCCAGTAGGCTTAGAAGCAGGTATGAACGACGCCGGCCAAATCATCACCGCCCTAGTGAATGCGTATTTGCAGGCGAGAGAAGCAAGTTAGAAAGAAGCGGTGTAACGACTGGTTTTGAAGAGGTCGGGTCGAACGTAGCGATGCTCAACACATAGAAGCGGTCAGCTATCAGCCTTCAGACCCGCGAAACAAGTTTCACGCCTACCTGTAGCAGCGGCTTTAGCTTTTCCCCTGATGCTCTAACCGCCACTGTTTTAACCACGACATCATGCCTACGCTGCTAAGCGGGTAATTAAAGTAATAACCCTGGGCAGCGTAGGTGTTCAACGACTTAACAAATTTAAGTTGCTCTAGGGTTTCTACCCCTTCACAAATCACCTTGGCATTATTTTGATTGTGCATATCCACCATGCCAGAGACTAGGCTACGAACTTGGCTTTGATGGGCAAAGTCAGCGGTCAGCGATGCAGCTACTTTAATATACTCAACATTAAGATTAGGTAGCTTCGCAAGCCAAATCGGTGTGTCACCAAAGCCATCAATACACAGCTTAATACCAATACCATGTAGTCTAGCGACCATGGCTTTACCTTGGTCATCTAAGTTCATGAATAAATCGAGCGGGCATTCAATGATTAAATCGCCCGGCTCTAAGCGGTGCTCAGTCATTATGCGGTCAACAAATTCAATAAACTCTTCGTGCAGCATTTCTGGGCCAAACACATTAATACTGAGTGGCAGTTCAATTCCCTCCATACGCAGTGCCATAGCAAGCTCAGCAGCACGTTCAATAACATACGCTGCCACAGGGTAACTTAGGCCGGCGACACGAATATCATCAATAAATTTGTTAGCCGAAAGAATGCCTTGTTTTGGATGCTGCCAACGTAGCAGCAATTCTAAAAACTCAATTTGCTCGTCGCTATTACGAATCACCGGCTGAAAATAAAGCTCAAGTTCGCTGGCAAAATCTAAGTGAGCTAATTCGCGTAGACGTGCTTGTTGCTCTAATTGCTCGATCATCATTTGCGGGTGATAAGGCACAATTTCTCGCTCTGGGTTTGAATCAAGGGCAAGGTTGGCAAATGAAATTAAGTTCTCAAAGCTGTATTCTGGTTCGTCACAGTTCACGTAACTGGCGCGCACTTTAACTTCAATTGTACAATTAGCAACGTTGAATGGCTTTAATGTGACTTGCCTAATTTGACTGATCAGCTGCTCATGAAGATGTTTTTGCTCTTCGAGTGAGCAAATAAACGCAAAGTTTAAGCCCCCTAAATGCGCTAATTTTTCAGTATTTGCGGTGTTGCTTATCATACTCAGCACAGCATCAACACTGAGTTGTTGTTTAATACGTGTGGCCGATTGCGCTAATAATAAATCACCAAAGTCACGACCAATATGCTGGTTAACATCGTTAAAGCCTTCTAGGCGGATCATCACTAATGCACAGTTTGCTGAGTGCTCTTGGGTCCATGCAACAAAGCTATTTCTAAGTGCATTACGGTCAGGTAAACCAGTCAGTGGAGCAGCATCTAAGTCATCGTTATGGAGCGGTTCTACTTCAACCTGCTCATCTTCTTCGGGCTCTTCGTAATTAAAAAAGCCTGAAATAGATAAAATAACTACCGAGAAAACAAGCCAATATAAGGCTGTGTCGAGTAATAGGTGGGCAGAGTATAAAACCGCGAACGAAATTGCGGCAGAGACACTCAATATTATGGCAAGCCAATTTGTGGTGCGAAATGCTTGCCATAAATGAAAACATAAAGCTAAAGCAAGTAAGATCACCAGCCAAGGTAATCCTAAGCTTAAAATAGCTAAACCTAGTACGCCATTAACGACTAGGCTTAGTCTTAAAATAGGGTTTTGGGTTACGCATAGGGCACAGATCATTGCCATAAAAACGCTACCAGCTAAAAACACTGGCACTACATCACTTGTTAAATTTACGAGTTGCGTGCTACTACTCGCTAAACTAAAAATCAATGACATGTAATCCAAACTGCATAATAAAACTTATCTAATTAAGTCTACCCAAAATCCACAGATTTAACAGTTTATTTACGCCGAATTGGTAACTTAATTGTGCCGGGTGGGATATTTGCCAATGAGCAATATCAGCCCGAGCCCCCACTTTTAACACACCACGATCGTCAAGACCTAACGCACCCGCGGCGTTTCGTGTTACGCCTGCTAATGCTTGCTCTGGTGTCATACGGAAAATAGTGCACGCCATATTCATCATTAAGTGCAATGAACATAATGGTGAAGTTCCAGGGTTGAAGTCTGTTGAAATGGCGATCGGAACTTGGTACTGCTGGAGTAGTTCAATTGGCGGATACTTTGTTTCGCGTAAAAAGTAAAATGCACCTGGTAACAATACCGCTGCAGTACCCGCTTTAGCCATTGCTTGAATACCAGCTTCATCTAAGTGCTCAATATGATCCGCCGATAAGCCATTAAATTCTGCAACAAGCTCTGCACCATGTTGATTAGATAGCTGCTCAGCGTGCAACTTAACCGGTAAGTTGTGCTTTTTAGCGGCTTCAAAAACGCGACGAGTTTGCTCATTGCTAAAGCCTACGTTTTCACAAAAAGCATCAACCGCATCAGCTAAATCAGCTTCAACAACACGGTCAAGCATCTCACCGCAAACAAGCTCTATGTATTCATCACTACGGCCTTTATATTCAGGCGGTAATGCATGAGCACCTAAAAACGTGGTTTTAACATCAACCGGGTGGTTCTCACCAAGTAAACGAGCTACTTCGAGTAGTTTAATTTCATTTTCGCAATCAAGACCATAGCCAGATTTAACCTCGACAGTTGTCACGCCTTCTGCGTATAGCGCATTTAAGCGCTCTTTAGCACTAACAAACAGTGTTTCGTGGTCGGCTTCGCGAGTTGCACGTACGGTGCTTGCAATGCCACCACCGTTTGCAGCGATTTGTTCGTAGCTAACACCTTGCAAACGCTGCTCAAATTCTTCTGCGCGGCTACCGGCAAACACTAAGTGAGTGTGACAATCAATCAACCCTGGTGTTAACCACTGCCCTTTTGCAGATACAGTTGGCGTTGCTAACGCGTCAAATTTAGGTAAATCGGTTTGTGCACCTAACCAGGCAATTTTGCCATCTTTAACGGCAATCGCTGCATTTTCAATGGCGCCGTATGGTGCATCAACGGCAGGATCCATTGTGGCGATATTGGCATCTGTGATCAGTAAATCCCAGAGCGCTTGATCATTGTTGGTTGTGTGCATTTTTCACCTATCTTGATGCTTGCTAAAGGCTCAGCATGAGCCTAAATTTAAATTTGCTTAAAGTTTATCAACTCATCTTGTATATACAAGGAAATTATGTCACCTTGTAACACACTGTTAACTTATAAATAAACTTTTCATAATGAGCGTCCCTAAGTTTGCGCAAATAAAAGAATTCATTCTGGAAAATATTCAATCGGGAGAATGGCAAGAAAACGACCGTGTCCCTTCAGAGAACGAACTCACCAGTCAATTTCAAGTTAGTCGCATGACAGCTAGGCGTGCACTCAGTGAGTTAACCGATGCTGGTATTTTAACCCGCAGCCAAGGCCAAGGTACTTTTGTTGCCAGCTTCAAATCACAATCATCGTTACTAGAAATCAAAAACATTGCCGATGAAGTTAAAGCGCGCAACAGCAATTACAGTTGTACGATTTTAGTGATGGAATCAATCAGCGCTATTGCTCCCATCGCGATTGCTTTGGGTGTCGAGGTCGACAGCCATGTTTATCGAAGTGTGATTGTGCACAATGAAAACGAGCAACCTTTGCAAGTTGAAGAACGCTTTGTGAACCCCGCTCTTGCTAAAGACTACTTACAACAAGATTTTCACAGCCTAACACCCCACGAATACTTATCGAAAAACGCTCCGCTCACTGAGGCTCGCCATACGGTCGAAGCGATCATGCCCAATCAAGAAATGTGTGAATGGCTCAACCTTTACAACGAAGAGCCATGCTTACAAGTGATCCGCCGAACCTGGTCATCGCAAGGTATTGTAAGCTTTGCACGCTTAGTTTCACCGGGCAGTAAATATCGACTAGGCGGCCACCTTACTTTTAAAAAATAACTAAATAGACATTTGATATCGAAAATTAAATGACTCAATCGCCGAGCCATCAATGATACGCAGGCCTTTATCATGGCTAGTAAATGTCGGTGGCTGATTACCCTGCTCAGCACATTTTTGCTGGTAGTAATCTGCTTTTGTAGGATGCGACGGATTGACCACATTATAAATGCTGCTCGCGCTTGACCAGTTTCCAATTACAGAAAAAATCGCCGCTATCACATCTTGCTGATGTACCATGTTCACCACTTGCTGACTTGAGCTAGACAGCTCTTTACCTGCAACAAACTTACCTGGGTCGCGCCTAGGACCAACAAGGCCCGCTAAACGCAATACTTTACCACCGGCATTTAGCACTAACTGTTCAGCATCAAATAGCAGTTGCTGACGCGCTGATTGGCAATTAATTACTGTCCTTTCGTCATAATGACCATTGTCAGTTGGGTAAACACCTGTCGAAGAACATAAAATAAAGCCTTTGCAATTTAGTTGCTTGGCAAGCTCAAGCCCTGCTTGCAAAGTGGCTAAATAATTACTTTCTGATCTTCGACTACGCGGCGGAATTGCACACACCCACCATGCATCTTCAAGTGAAACATCGTGTTTAAGCACATCGCAGTCAAGTGCAAACTGACGCTGAAAATCATATTCGTGCTCGCTACTACGGTGTGTGCCTTGCACTTGCCATGCTAATTCTTTTGCCTCAACACAAAGCGCACTCCCAAGCCAACCTGCACCTAAAACGACCAGTTTATTATTTTCATTACTCATTCATCCAACAACCTCATAGTATTTATTATTAACGTTCGCTTAACGGTATAGCGATTTGGGTGCAAATATGATTAGATAGATAACTCTACCCGATAATAAAAACACGTGCATCTATGTTAAATAACCTCTCTTTACGTAAAAAAATATTACTACTCATCGGCGGGACGATAAGTGTACTACTGATCATCGCGTCTAGTTTTTTTGTTAGCCATATTGCTGATCTATCGCGCCAAGCTATTCAACGCGAAGCCGACAGCTATTTACAAAGTGAGCGACTTTCAATGCAAGGTTACTTTGCCAAATACGGTAAAGTGGTTCAAACCTTCATTACAAATCCGCATTTAGTGAATTGGTTCGACAATTGGACTCAGCGCAATCAAAGCCTTGATAACCAACCTGGATACGACAGCATTAATCAAGATTTTGTGCGTATCAGTGGCAACGATGACAACATCTTATCTGCCTTCTTTGCATCTGCAACAACAGGTGAGTACTTCAAAGAAAATGAACGAACCACTCATTATAACGGCCAACCTTACTACGCTTACAAACGTGGTTGGTGGCAAGATGCCTTAAAAATCAACAAACTCTATGTAGGCCCAATCTCTGTGGACTTAACCACAGGTAATGCCTCTGCAGTTGTACAGCAGCCTGTTTATAAACAAAACAAACTAATAGGTTTCGGTGGTGTTGATTTACAGCTAAACAACATTAACGACATGGTTGAAGAAATTCGCTTTAATGGCCAAGGCTTTGGTTTCTTACTTGATGGCAATCAAAAGGTTGTGCACTTATCTAAGCGCACTAGCCACAAGCTATCTGTGACTGACGAAGGTCCGAATGGCAAGGAAGGCTTAGATGCCCTCGAAAAGCAATTTAGCGACACATCAGGCTTTAGTGAATTAAACCGCGCGATGAAAAGCCAAAAAGATGGCAGCAGCTTTGTTACTTTCAAAGGTGAACAATATTACGTTGTATACAACCGTCTTGAGCTAGAAACTCCTTACCTTGATTGGTACGTAGGTATTTTAATTCCAACCAGCATGATTGATGAACCAGTAAACGATGCAGTGATGACAACCACAACTTCTGTGATCATCATTCTTGCCATTATCATTACGATGATCTTCTGGGCCACGCAAATGATCACCAAGCCGCTGACTAAGCTAACTTACATCATGCGTGATATCGCATCAGGTGATGGCGATTTAACACAGAAAATCGAAATCAAGAGTAATGATGAAGTGGGCCAACTTGCTCATCACATGAATACCTTCATCGATAAACTTCGTGCAATGATGCTTAATACTGCTGCGCAGGCTGAGCAACTAAGTCAAGCTGCGAGCCAGTTAAAAATTGTATCGCAAAAAACCAACGATGAAATTCAGCAAGAAAAGCAGCAAGTTGATAGTGTAAGTGCGGCGGTAACCGAAATGGCGTCTACTGTGTTGGAAATCTCGCGTAATGCCCAGCACACCAATAATGCCGCAGAAGAAGTGCAAACCATCACCGTTGACGGTACGAAACGTTCTACTCAAGCTCAGTCAGTGATGACCGCTCTTGCAAGCCATATTGGTGAAGCGTCTAAAGTGGTTGCGGGTCTTGAGCAAGAAAGTGGCAATATCGGTGCGGTGGTTGATGTTATCAACTCAATAGCAGAGCAAACCAACTTACTCGCACTAAACGCGGCGATAGAAGCAGCCCGTGCTGGCGAGCAAGGTCGAGGTTTCGCAGTTGTTGCTGATGAAGTTCGTTCACTGGCAAGCAGAACGCAAGAATCAACAGATGATATTCGCAACATGATCAGCCGTTTACAACAAATTGCTCAACAAGCATCGACTATGATGCAACAAGGACAAGAACGTGCTGAAGGCTCAGTTGAGCAAACACAAATTGTATTGCAAGCTCTACAAGATATCGCGCAATCTGTGACAAATGTGCAAGATCAAAGTCATCAAATTGCGACTTCGACAGAGCAGCAAACTGTGGTTGCAGAAGATATTAACAATAGCTTGGCAGCGATTAATCACTTAGTGAATAGCACTGCGGATCATGCCCATGAATTGGCGGATGAAGCACGTGATCTGAATGAATTGGCAGCCGCTTTAAATAAGACGGTGAATCAATTTAAGTTATAAAGATAAATTGCTGAAGTAGTTAAAAACCCGATGTCACCTGAAGATGACATCGGTTTTTTATCGTCAGCCTTCCCTGTTAGTCGTGGCGCAACCGCTTTCGCGTGTTCCATAAATTCGTGCCACTGTTGCTTGTTCCATAAAGCAACTCCTTTGTCGGTCAATCCTTGTATTGGTTGCGTTTGTACTTGTTCCATATAGTCTCCTCCTTACGCTAGCTTCATCCTGTTTGGCTCCTGCCTAAGCTTATTCCTTGCTATCATCTCCATTCACTTTATCCATAAAGCGTTGCCATTGTGCGCTGCTCCATAACGCCTTGTTACTTCCTTGTTGTCCTTTGTGCGTAGTTACATTATCCATACTGTAAACTCCTTGCGGTTTATCGTCCGTTACTCCTACAGCCCTTCCTTGCTGTGCTCCATTACCCATCCTTGTAGATTAATGCGGTAATTATCGCTTAGCGATGATATACACAGCATGAATCAAACCTGGAATGTACCCTAATAAGGTTAAAAGAATATTAATCCAGAACTGCGCACCTAAACCTACCTGTAAAAATACGCCGAGAGGTGGAATTAAAACCGATAAAATAATATGTATTAAATCCATGACTCACTCCTTGAATAAGATAAGCCCAGCCAAAGCTGGGCTATATAGGGCTTGCTATTATTCAGCAACAATCGTTAATTCATCGATTACTTTGCGAACATCTTCAGCATTTTCAGCAATGCTAACCGCTAATTGCTTTTCTGCATCAGACTCAACAGTACCTTTTAGTGTTACTACACCCATGTCGGTATCAACATCGATGTCTGTACCACCTACTTCTGAGTTAAATAAATAACGTGTCGTGATTACAGTACTGATTTTTGCGTCGGTTAAGTCGCTTTCTGCTGAATCAGCTTTGTCTGATTTCATGTGCTTAGCTTTCATGTTTTTAACAACAGTTAGTTTGTTATCAACAGAGCTAACACCGTCTAGGCTAAGAACTAGCTCTTCAGCAAGCTCTTTATCTAATTCGCTATCAACTTTACCTGTAAGTACAACCTTGCCATTCGTTACATCAGTGTTGATGTCAAAGTTGTTAAGGTTTGTGTTCATAAGAAGCACAGTTTCTGCCTTACCATCAATCCAAGCATCTTTACTTTCATTTTCCCAGCTGCTTGCCTGAGCTGACATGCTAGTTGCACCAATTACTAAAGCGGCAATCATAGATTTGTTAAAAGTGTTCATAATCTTTCTCCTTTTGATTAAAGACACTTTTACTAATGCGACTATAATGCCAACTATTTATTTGTTTATTTTCAGTAATTTAAACACCCATTCAGCAGCTATTTATATTCATTTAGGTAAAGATTTACAAGCTGCTCGGTAAGAAGTTCACGATGTTGCAAAAATGGCCACTTAGTTGCTGATTTTATTAATCTGTGGTTAATTTAACGAAGTTGTTTTTTAGCAAAAAACACAAAACATTGATTTATATAAAAATAAACTTTGGCCTAAGGCTTGCTTCGTAATTAATAACTAAAAATCACCTTTAAAATCACAACAGGGAACTACCATGGCCGTTAAACTTGAAGATCGCCCAACCGATCAAGTAAGAGAAGAAGTTATTGATCAACTCATTTATAACTACAGTCATGCTGTTATTTCAGCCGAAGCATTTGAACGCCGCCTAGACCAGGCAATGGCAGCCACCAGCAACGATGTACTGGTTGAACTGGTTGCTGATTTAGATCTGAAGGCGGATATTGATTACAAATCGCATAAGCATGCGCAATTTAAACCTCACTATAGCCACAGCAGCGACAACGAAAGCCTGCAGCTTCGTAGTATTTTGGGTTCAAATGAGCGCAGCGGCCAATGGGTAGTACCAAAAGAAATTCACCTAACAAACTGCCTAGGTTCAATCGAACTCGACTTTAGCGAAGCAATTTTCCAACATCAGCACGTCACCATTTACGTGAACTGTATTTTAGGTAACGACGAAATCTACGTACCAGAACATGTTAATGTGGTATCTAAACTGTTTAGCGTGATTGGCAGCGTAGAAAATAAATCAATTGCCTTAAATAAGGGCCAAGGCCCAACCATCACTATTGAAGGGAATGTATGGCTAGGCTCAGTCGAGATTTCAGTTAAACGCACCATGAAAGAAAAGTTCATCAGCTTTGCCAACAGCCTAAAAGCCAGCTGGAAAGAAATGAATAAGGTGCAGTAAAAGTTGTGAGAAACGTATATGGACTCCCCTGTAAGGCAAGAAAATTCAAAGTGTAATTTGATAATAGCAAGTTCACGTATATTCGGCCTTATTACGGGGAGCTACCCCGAGACCTGAATGGCTTAATCTTAATCTTAATCCGCTGTATTCAAGGCTCCTTATCGAGATTAAGGTATCAACGTACCACCGCAACTCTCAGGTTTCACCTTGCGTGATTGTCATCACATTACATTCGTTTTCTACTTACCTTTACTCGGCTTACTCTAGCAGTGTTATTCCCCTTATAGCTGTGACTAAGCTAAATCAGCTCTATAAGGCGTTGCGCTTTTCAGCATGGCTAATGCCATCCGTACTAGTTTATTGGCTACTGCTATCGTGATCTTATTAAAGTGATGTTTGCTTGATAATACCCTGATCCAGCAACTCAGCTTATCTTGTTTATCGCGTATGTTTGATACTACCGCACGCGCTCCATGTGTGATCAAAGAACGTAAGTACTTATCTCCGCGCTTCGTGATCCCATGTAACTTATTCTTTCCTCCTGAGCCACTATGACTTGGCACTAGTCCTACTGACGCACTCGCATTGCGACCATATTTATACTCTGAGCCATTACCTAAACGTGCATAAAGAGCACTTGCTGTTATCCACTGAACTCCAGGTAAACTTGTCAGTAATTCACACTCCGAGATAGATTTGGCCAATTCAACTAGCTGCGCTGTCGCATCCTTTATTTTACTATCTAACCGATGAATCTCTTCAAGCAGATCAGCTAAAATGAAACGACTTGCTGGCGTTAATTGATTACCATCATCTTCAAGGATATCTGGTAAACGCTTTTTGAGTGAGGTAATACCTTCAGGCAGCTTAACACTATATTCTGCACCTAAACCACTAGCTCTGTTCGACACCTGCGTTCGCTGTTTTATATACCCTTTGCGAAGCTTAAGTAATGATGCAAGGTCTTGTTGGCTAATTGATTTTACCGCAACAGAATAAATATTTGGCCGTTTAAGTGCCTCATAAATTGCCAAAGCGTTATTTGCATCGTTTTTATTACCTGCTCGATACTTGGCAACTATGTGAGGAGGGAGTAACTTAGCTTTGTGTCCTTGTCCTTCAAATTTACGACCGTAATAGTGAGCGCTGCTACAAGCTTCCATACATATAAGTGCTTCTGGATGGTTAACAATAAACGAAAGCATCTTGTGTTCAGTCATTTTCTCATTCGACTTTAAAACACCGAACTTATTAAAGAAAGCGACTTGAAAGACCGTTTTGGCTACATCAATCGTTATAGTGCTAGACTGTGTCATGGTGTGGGCTCCTTTTTGTTTGTCACTTTCACCTTAGTCGATTTTGACAAAGGTGGGGAGTCCATACCATTGAGATGCGAGTTATCTTAGGCGCAGTTTTACACCGCGTAATAGGTAACTTTCAAGCAATACTCACGACTCGATTTAAAGTGTTGGAAACTTGCAATTGCTAACGTAGCAGCACGCTTCCAAACATCTAAGTTTTCAAATTTCATTTTAAATATCCTTATTTAAAACATATCTCTACTTATAACCTAGCAACTCCCATATTCCAACTTCCCTCTTCCCCTTGTAACTTTCCCCTTCCACCTCCCCAAACACGCCACTTATCGTATCTACTCGAATTGTTTATTAAAAACGCTACACTGGGTGCATCAATTTAAAAACAACGAGAAAGATAAATGAAAGCGCAATTATCACTTTTGAGCTTAGCCTTGGTGACAAGCCTTGGTAGTGCACAGGTTAGTGCGAAAGAAGCTCTGCAATTTAAAGACGTGTTTGATTTTAAATACGCAAAAGGCACCCAACTTTCTGAAGATGGCCAAATTCTTAGCTTTAGTGCCGACCCTTATCGCGGTAATGCACAAGGTCAGGTTTATACATTAAACAACAACACCCTACTAACTAGCGTTGAGCGTGGTACTCGCCCAACTATTAATAAAGCAGCAAACTGGGTGGCTTTTACTCAGGTACCTACCCTACTTGAAAAAGAAACCACCAAGAAAAAAGATGAGCTAAAAAACAACCTTGTTTTAGTGAATACTAACAATGGTGAGCAACAAACCTTTAACGATGTAAAAGACTATGCGTTATCGGATGATGGTGTATGGCTTGCTTACCGACTAGATAAGAAAGCAGATAAAAAAGACGGCGAAGAAAAAGACGAAAACAGCAGCGAAATCAAGCCAGATAAAAAAGATAAAAGCTTTGATTTAGTGCTTGTTAACCTTCAAGACAAAACCACTCACACTGTAGATAATGTATTTAGTTATGCAATGAGTAGCACTGGCGAGCAATTATTAGCAAGCCAAAGCTACAGTGATGGTGCTGACAACCAAGTTGTATTAGTTGATCTTAATAATGGCTTTGCAACGAGTGTACTGATTGATGAGCCGGGTGTTGTGGCAAATAAAATAGCTTGGCAACCAAACAGCAATAAAGCAGCGCTATTAATTGGTAATTACGTTAATGATGATACACGCCGTCGTGATCACAGCTTACAGCTTTTACAAAATGGGGCACTTTCAACCATTCACTCTGCAGATAGTAGCTGGACTATTGGCAAAACAGCATCGCTAAAATGGTCTGAAGATGGTGCTCGTTTATACTTTGAAAACCACCCTAAACTCGCTGCAAAAGTTGCCCTAAAAGAATACAAAGATGAAGCCTCTTTATATGATTTCGATACCATTCGCGACCAAAAGGGCCTTAACGTTTGGCACAATAAAGACGCTGAAATTAAGCCACGCGAAGAGCAGCAATGGAACAAAGCGAATAAGCTTCGTCATTACCAAGCGGTATATCATGTAAATGCTCAGCAAGTTGTGCAGTTAAGCACGCCGAACATGCCTGAGGTTTCGCTAAATACTCATCGCGAAGCGCTATTAGGTTATTCAGATCTTCCATACCTAGAGCGTGTTATGTATGGCGGCTTTTACGCAGATTACTTCAGTGTTGATGTTAAAACTGGTAAACAAACCGCTATTGTCAGCGACTATCCGTTTAGACCAAGCCTTGCGCCTAATGGTCAATTTGCGGCATTTTTCCAAGACAGCCAAGTGCAGCTTAAAGATTTAGGTAACAACAAGGTTTCAACCTTATCTAAAGCAATTAACGCTATTTTTGCTGATGATAAACATGACTACCCTTCGCCTCAACCGGGTTATGGTTTTGCAGGCTGGTTAAACGACAGCAGCCAAGTACTGGTTTACAGTAAATTTGATATTTGGGCTTTTGATGTCGCAACACAAAAAGCAACGCGCCTAACTCAAGGTAAAGAAAGCAATACCCAATATCGTGTTATTAAACTTGATAAAGACCAAGTGGGCTTTGCCAAAGACGAAACATTATTGCTAAGTGCAAAGAACCTGCAAGATAAGCAAACTGAAATTGCCAAACTTGACTTATCAAGCAATAAAGTGAGCAAAGTACTTTCAGGTAAAAAGCGCTATGATGTGGTGAAAAAGGCGAAAAATGCCGACAAATACCTATTTACTGCGCAAACATATCAGCAATTCCCTGATTACTACCAAACTGACTTTAGCTTTAAAAAGCCACAACGTGTTACCAACCTAAACCCACAAATTAGCAACTTTGCATGGGGTGAAAAACCTGAGCTTATTAGCTACAAAGGCTTTGATGGTGAAGATTTACAAGGCGTATTGATCAAACCTGCGGGCTACAAAAAAGGCGATAAGGTTCCGGTGGTTGTGTACTTCTACCGCTATATGAGCCAACGCATGTATGACTTCCCGAAAATGGAGTTAAATCATCGCCCTAACTTTCCGATGTTTACCTCAAATGGTTATGCGATTTTCTTACCTGATATCCGTTTTGAAATTGGTCACCCAGGTAAATCGTCAACTCAAACGATGATCAACGCCACTCAAAAGTTGATTGATTTAGGCATTGCTGATCCAGATAAAATTGGTTTACAAGGTCACTCATGGGCAGGCTACCAAAGTGCCTTTATGATCACGCAAACAGATATGTTTAAGGCGGTTGTATCGGGTGCGCCAGTATCTAACATGACCAGTGCATATAGCGGTATTCGCTTAAAATCAGGTCTTGCGCGTCAGTTCCAATACGAAACAGGGCAAAGCCGCATTGGTAAAACGTTATTCGAAGCGCCAGAGCTATACATCGAAAACTCACCGGTGTTCTTTGCCGATAAAGTAAATACCCCAATTCTGATTATGTTTGGCGACAAAGATGACGCTGTGCCATGGCACGAAGGGGTTCAATATTACCTCGCGCTTCGTCGTGCAGGTAAAGATGCCACCTTCTTACAATACGAGGGTGAACCACATCACCTGAAGAAATTCCCTAACCAAGTGGATTTCTCAGTACGCATGATGGAATATTTTGATCACTACTTAAAAGGCAAACCAGCCGCTGAGTGGATCAAAAACGGCGTACCCTTTATTGAAGAATAAGCAATAAGCTGAATTTAAGCTTACTGCACACCTCCCCAGAGCCAGCATTTTTGCTGGCTTTGTTCTATAAAATCAATCACACCATCTATTTTTTCGATTTTATCAATCGATTTAAACCCCAGTTTGTAAGTGGAAAGTTAACCAGAACATAACTATATTTCACCCAACTTCTAACTGGAGACAACACAATGTTTAAGAAATCAACGTCAGCTTTGTCTAAAGTAGCTGTTGCGGTATCACTGTTGGTGGCAACAGGCGTACAAGCTACAAACGACATCAAATCAAACCAATTCTGGTGGCCAGAGCAATTAGATCTTAGCCAACTTCGTGCCCATGGCGCAGAGTCTGATCCTATGGGTCCTTACTTTGATTACAAAAAAGAATTCTTAAAGTTAGACCTAAACGCAGTGAAAGCTGATATTGAGAAAGTATTGACTGATTCTCAAGATTGGTGGCCTGCTGACTACGGTCACTATGGTCCGTTCTTCATCCGTATGGCGTGGCACGCATCAGGTACTTACCGTACTTTTGATGGTCGTGGTGGCGCAGGCGGTGGTCAACAACGTTTCGACCCATTAAACAGCTGGCCTGATAACGCGAACCTTGATAAAGCGCGTCGCTTACTTTGGCCTGTAAAACAAAAATACGGTCGCAGCATTTCTTGGGCTGACTTAATGGCGTTAACAGGTAACGTTGCGCTTGAATCAATGGGCTTCAAAACCTTCGGTTATGCCGGTGGTCGTGAAGACGATTGGGAACCAGATTACGTATACTGGGGCCCTGAAGGCAAAATGTTAACTGACGAACGTCGTGACAAAAAAGGTAAACTTAAAGGCCCATTAGCGGCAGTAGAGATGGGCTTAATCTATGTAAACCCAGAAGGCCCTCACGGTAACCCTGATCCACTTCTAGCAGCAGAAGACATTCGTTTATCATTCGGCCGCATGGCAATGAACGATGAAGAAATCGTTGCGCTAATCGCCGGTGGTCACAGCTTTGGTAAAGCACACGGTGCGAAAAAAGCGACGTGTTTAGACAAAGAGCCAGCAGCAGCAGGTATCGAAGAGCAAGGTTTAGGTTGGAAAAACAAATGTGGTAAAGGTCACTCTGAAGATACCATCACTTCAGGCCTTGAAGGTGCATGGACAGTGACACCAACACGTTGGTCAATCAACTACCTACAAAACTTATTCAACTTTGAATGGGTTAAAACTAAGAGCCCTGCGGGTGCGACTCAGTGGATCCCAGAAAATGGTCAAGCGTCTAACCTAGTGCCAGATGCGCACATTAAAGGTAAGCGTCATGCGCCTATCATGTTCACAACTGATATCGCGTTAAAAGCAGATCCTGAGTTCCGTAAGATTTCACAGCGTTTCTTAAACGACCCGAAAGAGTTCGAACTGGCATTTGCTAAAGCATGGTTCAAACTAAACCACCGCGATATGGGTCCACGTGCTCGTTACCTAGGTGACTTAGTGCCAGAAGAAGTATTAATTTGGCAAGACTATATCCCTGCAGTTGACCACAAACTAGTAGACAGCAAAGATATCGCGTCACTTAAAGCTAGCATCTTAGATTCAGGTTTATCTGTATCTGAACTAGTGCGTGTTGCTTGGGCATCAGCAGCAAGCTACCGCGACACAGATATGCGTGGTGGTGCAAACGGTGCACGTATTCGCTTTGCTCCGCAAAAAGATTGGCCGGTAAACAACCCGAAAGAAGTAGCTAAAGTACTTAGCAAACTTGAGAAAATCCAAACTAAGTTCAACAAAAAAGCATCTGGCGGTAAAGAAATTTCACTAGCAGATATGATTGTTCTTGGTGGTGCGGCTGCAATCGAAAAAGCAGCAAGCGACGCAGGTTTCTCTATCGCAGTACCGTTCAAGCCAGGTCGTATGGACGCGTCATTAGAAATGACAGACGTTGAGTCATTCGAAGTACTTGAGCCAACAGCAGATGCGTTCCGTAACTACTACAGCTCAGCATGGAAATCACCGGCTGAAATGTTAGTTGAACGCGCTGATTTACTAAGCTTATCAGTACCAGAAATGACTGCACTACTAGGTGGTATGCGTGCCCTTAACGCGAATACTGACCAAACTAAACACGGTGTATTCACGAAAAAGCCTGGCACATTAAGCAACGATTTCTTCGTTAACCTATTAGATATGTCAACGAAGTGGTCTAAGTCTTCTGAGGAAGGTGTTTACGAAGGCCGTGACCGTAAGTCAGGCAAACTTAAGTGGACAGCAACACCAGTAGATTTAATCTTCGGTTCAAACTCAGAGCTACGTTCAATTGCTGAAGTGTATGCCTCTGACGATGCTAAACAGAAGTTCGTTGATGACTTCGTAGCAGCATGGACTAAAGTGATGACGCTAGATCGTTTCGACCTACGTTAATTCTTATTTTCGCAACCAACAAAGCCGCTAAGTTAGCGGCTTTTTTTATTTTCGTTGATAATTTACTCGACAAGGCAGCGGTTTACGTTAAAAATAAAACTTTATCATTATATTTATTTGGATACAGGCATTAGGGATGATTGCGCGCTTTTTACTGCTTTTTATTTTCTACTCATTATGCCTAAGCATAACTAGCCAAAGCCGTGCCGATAATTCCCCGATTGTTAATATCGAACAACGTAGCGTTGATCTCACTCAATTTGCTATGAGCTACTTTATTGATAGCACAGGCACTATGCCTCTTTCACAAGTTCAGCAGCAAAACTTTATCAACAGTCAAAACGAGCTTACTTTAGGCACCAACGCTAAAACGACGTGGTCAAAAATAGTAATAAAAAATAGCTACAGCGATACCCTACGCTTATTTGTGCATAACCCAGATGCCTATCATTTAGAAGAAGTCAGCTTTTACGAAACGCAATCAGGACAATTGATAAACCAATCGGTTATTCAACTTGATAAAACAGGGCCTAAAGCCAACATGTTTGGTGGCAGTGCCGTGTTTTCGTTTTATATTGCTCCTAACCAGCAAAAAACAATTTATATAAAAACCGTCACCTTTTCACATCAGTGGTTTGCATTAACGATTTATGATGAAGAGCATTCAAAACGAGCCCTTGTCGGGAATGGTAATTACATTGCGCTACTTGTCGGGATGATGTTAGCGCTAATGATTTATAACTTCTTCTTGTATTTATCGGCACGTAAAATCGAGAACATTGTTTACGCACTGTATCTTATCTCTGGCACGGTTTGGGTGGCGCTATCTTATGGTGTTGCTGCTAACTTCTTTGGTATTTTTAGTGCCGAGCTACTACAGCTAAATTCTAACTTACTGAGCATGCCAAGCTTTTTAGTGATTTTTGTAATGCTCATTTTCGAAACCAAAAAGCATTACCCTAAAGAGCATATCGCGCTGTCGATTATTTTGTTCTTACTGGTTGCTGACTTTATCTATAGCTTGTTCGATATTGTAGGTGCCTTAAAACCTGCTAGCAGCTTGGCTGCTTTAATGATGACGGTGACATTTGGAGTATCTATTTCGCTGTGGCGCAAAGGAAACCCGCTAGCAAAATACTTTTTACTTGGTCACTCTATGTTTGTCATTTTCAATATGCTGGCGGTGCTTTATTACAAGGGGATCAGCGACGCAAACGTGATAAATAGCCACGGTGTAGGCATAGGTATTTTGCTCGAAGCATTAATGATGGCGTTTATTCTTTCTTATCGAATTAAGAGCCTCGAAAAAATTAAAGCACAGCAAACTGAGCTCAATCGCTTGGTCGATACAGATCCTATGACAGGCCTTTACAACCGCCGTTACTTTGACAGAAAAAGTGAAGAACTGATTGCCGCTATGGCAAGTAATCAGCAAGAGTTAACCCTCCTAATTGCTGATCTCGACCACTTCAAAAACATCAACGACACATATGGTCACGATGTTGGCGATAAAGTCATTATCGCATTTGCCAACATACTCACCTCAGAGCAAGGCCTTGCTGATATAGCCTGCCGTTACGGCGGCGAAGAGTTTGTGTTACTACTCAATTGTAACCTACTTGATGCCAAGCAAATTGCAGAGCGAATTCGCCAAAAAGCCCAAGAAACCTACATCACCATTGATGAAGTACAAACCGTGCAATTTACCGTGAGTATTGGTGTACATAGCGTAGCTCATGCTTCAACAACCGTGAAAGAAACCCTCACCATTGCCGACAAAGCATTGTATAAAGCAAAAAGTAATGGCCGTAATTGTGTTGAAGTGGCTGCTTAGAGAAAAAGCTATCAGCTATCAGCTATCAGCTATCAGCTATCAGCTATCAGCTATCAGCTATCAGCTATCAGCTATCAGCTATC
>NZ_JABVXF010000050.1 GCF_013349995.1 Pseudoalteromonas sp. 0303 | reverse complement strand
GTCGTTAGCTCAGTTGGGAGAGCATCGCCCTTACAAGGCGAGGGTCACTGGTTCAAGTCCAGTACGACCCACCATTACTTTTTTGAAGCAAAGAGCATCGCAACTCTTTACAACGAAAAGACTCGGTGGTTAAGTTCAGTAAAACCAACCATTTAATCTAAAATAAAAATTTATATGTGGGTCGTTAGCTCAGTTGGGAGAGCATCGCCCTTACAAGGCGAGGGTCACTGGTTCAAGTCCAGTACGACCCACCACATATAAATAATCACTTCTAATATCTAACTTCTAAAACCTATCACTCAATACTCCCTTTATTGATATAACCCAAAGCGAAACTTTAAATCATTGCAAAAGCTGTAATTTGCCTTGTCAGCAGCTAGACTGTTTATTATAGTCATCGTTAATATCACTTAGTCGCAAGTCCAATGCCTGCAAAGATTTTTTCGAAAGCCAAAATTTTAATAGTTGAAGAGCAACCACTTGCTCAAAGCTATATGAAACAGTCCTTAGAGGGATTGGGCTTTCGTCAGTTGCGTTTTGCTGAGCATGCAATTGCAGCAAAAGAGCAATGTCAAATTGAGCAGTTCGACCTCATCGTTTGTTCATTTAACCTTAGTAAACATCAAGATGGTTATCAGCTTTATGAAGAGCTGAAAACTAAACGTCTTATAAAAAACTCTACCGGCTTTATTTTTATTTCAGCTGAAACAAGTGGCTCTTTAGTCCACAGTGTGCTCGAGCTACAACCGGATGATTTCTTAGTTAAACCCTTTACAATTTATGAACTAAAAAATCGTATTGAAAAAGTGTTATTGCGCAAAAGTAACCTACATCAAATTTATCAACTTATTGATGATGGGAATGACTCCAAAGCAATTAAACAAATTGATACCTTGCTGCAAAACAAAGGTAATAGTTACAGCGCCATTCTATTGAGATTAAAAGGCGACGCCCTACTTCGCCTTAAGCGCTTTGAAGATGCCAAAACATTTTTTAAATCTGTACTCGATATTCAAAAATTTACTTGGGCAAAGGTTGGTTTAGTCGAAGCACTTATTGCAAACAACGAGCATACCTTAGCGCAACGTATGTTAAAAACGATGCTTCATCGCAGTGAAACACGATTAGTTGCTCTTGATTTACTGGGTCGATTAGAAATAAAACTCAATAAGTTTGATGAGGCTCAGGACTTTTTTAGTAAAGCTGTTGAGATTGCCCCGCGTAACATTGACCGCCAAAAAGCCTTGAGTCATGTATCATTGCTTAATCGCGATTATGAAAAAAACTACTTAACTCAAAAAGACATTGCCAGTTACGCAAAACACTCAATTCACGATAACCCTGACATATATTTAAATGCGGCGCGCGCAGGGATTGACTTTGCTTTAACAACGGATCAAACCGACCAAGTTAATCGTATTTCAAGACAGACAAACCAATACTTAAGTGATTTGAAACAACAATTTCCAAACAGTAATAATCAAACACAAATTGATATTCTCAATGCGCGTTTGCATTATTTAAAAGATGAACATCAAAAAGCTAAAGCACTTATCAATCAACTTGACGAAAGTGACACTCAAATTCGTTCTGTAGATGGTGCGCTCGATAAAGCTAAAGCGTTTCATGAGCTTGGTTTTCACCACAAAGCACAGATGCTGTTTAACCAAATTATCACTCACTGTGAACGCCACCCATCGGTTAGCGATCCGGTGTATTTACGTTATATTCAACAACAACAAACTGAACGACGTGATATTAAGCTCGGACCAAAAGAGCTCAATAATCACGCTGTAACACAATTTAATAAAGGTCAGCTCAATACGGCGCTTGAAGCCTTCACCCAAGCATTTAGGATCATGCCTAAAAATACCAGTATAGCTTTAAACCTACTGCAATGCTTATTCGATACAAATAACCAAGGCCAATCATTTAATTTAGCACTCGCGAAAAAATGTTTTGCCTTGCTAGATGCACAAGCATTAGAAGATGAACAAGCAATCCGCTTTGAAAAAATTAAAGCCCTGGCTGCAAAGTTAAAAATTGAGCTTGCTGAGTAATTGCGTATGGCATCTTCTTTGTTTAAATTTAAAAAGCCCCTCCTGAGCGCTGCTCTTTTAATCTTTTGCCAATACAGCTTTGCCTCCGCAACATTACAACATTGGCAACAAGCCAGTATCAATTGGCAAAGTAAAGCAGGTAGCCATATCAACATTTTGGCTGATGAGCAGCCTGCATTTATGGCGTTAAAACCCTACATTCCTTTATTTGAGGAGCTAACAGGGGTTTCTGTTGGCTTTCATGCTTTGGAACAATCACAAATGCGTGCTCGTCGCCATCAAGACTTAAGCGAGGCTTCAGGGCTTTACGATGTACTGCCGATGGGGATTACCTTTTTAGGTGAAGCGCAAAGCCAAGGCTGGATTGAGCCCTTGCAGCCTTACATTAATAACCCAAAATTGACAGATAAAACTTGGTATCAGTTAGAAGACATTAGTGAACGTAGCCTAGCGCTTTGTAAAATTGATAACACGCTATATTCGTTACCATTTGATTTTTCTGCGCCGATTTATTTTTATCGAAAAGATCTTTTCGAACGTTTTAACTTAGCAGTACCCGATACCTACGAGCAACTACAAGCAACCAAAGTTAACTTACAACGGGAAATCGACCGCACACCTTCTTTAAGTGGAATGCATGCATTTGCCTCACGTACGCTGCCGGGGGCAGGGTTAAACACTTGGACTGTATTACCTGTTATGCGTGCTTATGGCGCTGAAGTTATCGACGCGCAGGGGCAGTCTGTTTTTGATAGCCCTCAAACAGCACAAAGCCTACAAGTGTATCGCGACCTTGTAACAGGGTTCGGCAATCCAGATAACAGCCGCTTACTGCATTTTTATGAAATTCGTCGCCTGTTTAAAGAAGGCCGCCTTGCCTCGGCCTTTTTGGCTTCTCATTTTTATAATGAAATCGATACTGCCGAAGAGTCAGATATTTGGAATAAATGGGAAGCTGCCCCCTTGCCTGCTGGTCCAATCGCCAGAGAAACATCTCCTTGGGCATGGGCATTTGCAATTAATAGCAAATCAACTAACAAAGATGCTGCATGGTTATTTATTCAATGGGCAACCAGTGAGCAGACCGCCGCACTACTTAGTACAGGTGGCTCACCGCCTAGACAAAAAGTGTGGCACGAGAAGCTATTTACTCTAGTAAACAAACCTGGCTTTAATAAAGCCATGTTATGGGTGTTTGAGCATGCAACGCCTGATCGCCTTCAGGCTGGCATGGTCGAGTTTCCGGTTATTGGCGAAGTTATTTCGCAAACCTTTAGCCAAATTTTCTATGGTGCAGATATAAAACAATCAATCAAAAGCACAGACGCAAAAATTAACGCTAATATGCAGGCATTAAAAGTACGGAGCAATATTGAGCAATGAGAGTTAGTATTGCCCACAAAATTTTAATGATCATTGGCTTTACCATTACCCTTATTTTAGGGGCAAGTACGTCGTTGCATGTAATGGAGCTTAAAGAGCAAACACTTTTGAACATGAGTGAAAAAGCTGATGCGATTGTCTCGCCCATGTTGTCAGAAATAAATAGCCTCACAAAAGATAATACCGTGGGGAGTTGGGTGCTTAAAATTCAGGGTCTTACCCTAAAGAACATTTTAAAAAATAATACTTTTGATGATTTAAAAACGATTTACTTTATCGACCAAAATAGTTTTATCGCCGCCCACCCGGATAACAGTAAAGTCGATACCCTAGAAACTAACCAAGTGCTGCTAAAACAGCTCAATCCTAAGCATAATGTCATTGTAGCCATGGAGCAGCAATATGTTGTTGCTGTGCCAATTAGCAACTTTCAGGGCGAAAATATCGGTTACGTTATCGTAAGCTTTTCAGATAAAGACTTAGCGTTAAAGACTAAATCGATTATTAGTAATGCGGTTTCGCTGTTTGCTATTTACTTGTTAACCGCACTTATCATCGCCTATATCATTATTCGCCGTATTATTTTGCAGCCCATTGATCAGCTCGTGGAGTTTTCTCATGCCGTGACCACGGGTGATTTAAACTGCCCTATTAATATAAAGAGCCAAGATGAAATAGGTACTCTCGCCAGTGGCTTTAAAATGATGCGCGCTGCGGTTAGACAGCAGATAAACAGCATGCATGAACAACATAGTTTGCTTGAAGACACAGTTGCAAAGCGCACTCAAGAGTACCTTGATGCTAAAGAGCAAGCTGAGCAATCAAATCAGGCTAAAAGTCGCTTTTTAGCTAATATGTCGCATGAGTTAAGAACTCCGCTCAATGCAGTGCTAGGTTTTAGCCAATTACTACAAGATAGCGAAACAGATAAAAATAAGCGTCGTTATTTAGAAGCAATATCAATCTCTGGTAATTCACTGCTTAATGTATTGAATGACATTCTCGATTTATCAAAAATCGATGCTGGTAAAATGCAACTCGATATTGAGCGTGTAGAAATTCCTAAAATGTGCCATGAGCTTAATATGATGTTTTTACAACTCAGTGCGCAAAAGGATCTCGACTTACAAATAAGCTCTCATCCTGAGTTAACAACCCCTGTGTTACTTGATAGCAATAAAGTGCGCCAAGTACTAACCAACTTAATCAGTAATGCCATTAAGTTCACTGCACAAGGCAGTGTTAAAGTGTATTTCGATTTTAAAGCCCACGATGACAACAGCAATATTGATATCAAAATTCATGTCACAGACACAGGTAAAGGTATTCCTAAAGATCAACAAGATCTTATTTTTAATGATTTTGAACAAGTACAAGGCCAACGTAGTTCGGAGTTTGGTGGTACGGGTTTAGGTCTTGCGATTTCACTGCGTTTTATCAAGCTAATGGGTGGTGAATTATCGGTGATCAGCGATAAAGATAAAGGCAGTGAGTTTATCGTGTCGTTACCAAATGTTGAATTAGCTGAATCTAAAAATGAAGTGAAACATCGTAACTACCCCGCTATTTCGAGCTACCACTTTAATCCTGCTCGAATTTTGATTGTTGATGATATTCCCTACAACCGTGACTATTTAGAGTCCTTTTTATCGCGCTGGAGCTTTACCGTAGACACGGCTATCAATGGTGAAGATGCCCTTAAAAAAATTGAGCAGCATCAGCCTGATTTAATCATCATGGATTTAAAAATGCCGGTGATGGGCGGATTAGAAGCAAGTCAGTTAATTCGCAGTGATGATCGCTTCAAGCATATTCCAATCATTGCGGTTACAGCATCGGTATTAAAAGATGATAAGGCGCAATCCAGTATTTTGACAGACTACATAATCAGTAAGCCAATTCACCGTGAGCACCTTATTTTCATCATTGCTCAATACTTAGATTAGGTAATAATTAGATAGAGACTAAACACGCATTAGTTGCGTTTTTTCATCGCTATAGCATTCATGCAATAGCGTAAGCCACTTGGCGGTGGACCATCAGGAAATACATGTCCTAAATGTGCATCGCAAACATTACATACGGCTTCAATGCGCTGCATACCATGGCTAGAGTCCGCGATATAGGCAATGCTTTCAACACTGCTAGGCTGAGTAAATGACGGCCAGCCTGTGCCACTATCGAACTTTTCATCGCCATCAAAAAGTAAGTTGTCACAACATACGCACGCATATTGACCTGGTTCAAATATCGTACATGAATCAGAGCTGTGCGGACGTTCGGTGCCTTTTAAACGGGTTACATAGAATGTATCTTGTTCGAGCTCAGCTTGCCATTCAGAAGGCGATTTTTCGACTCGACGTGAAGGTGTTGGGTTACCGTTATGGGCAAACTCTAAAATATCTTGCCAAGTTAACATAATGCTCCCTCAGGGTTGAATACAACAATTGCACAGTACATTACAAGCACTACTAAGGGCAAGCAACGTGTGTCTAGTAATTACTGTGTTTGTAACCTGATATCTATTTGTGCACGTTCACGCTCAGAAAGTAGCTGTGCTAAATGACTATTTATTTGGCTGCTGTTAACACTTAATACGGCTGTTATCAGCTGGTCATTGACATCAGTTACATGGATTATCCCTTCGCCGATTTCAATTTGCTTAATTTGGCCAATTAAAACAAACTCAGCTTTGCGTTTAAAATCGAATAAACCAGCCAGACTTATCAACGCTAGCTGATTCACATCACGCTTTAGTAAATCAGTAATGGGGTTACGCGCTACAAATAACGGAGTTACTCGATAAAGGCTTGATAAAGTAATAAAGCCCCATAACATCACAAACAACGAAAATGCAGCACTGTGCCAAAGTGGCGTAAATACCCATAAAACAATTAATACCAGCGCGATAGTGAGTGAAATTTTTGCTAAAAGCTTATTAATTGCCAACATATTGCAGCCCTATTTCTTTTCAATTGGATCTGGCCAATCATTAAAAAAGACCGACAGATATCTGCTTTTTAATAAATATAACAGTACCCATAACACCAGCACCATTTGGCACGCTAAGAAAAACGAAAACTGATAATGACTGTGCGCAGCCTGATAGGTTAACCAACTTAAATCTGTGATTGCACACAAAATTAATGGCCAGCGCATAAATCGCCAAATAGACGCGAGACGTTTCGCACCTTCAGCATTTTCTTGAGGTCGGCGTAAACAAAAGATCACCGCCGGTAATAAGGCGATTGCAGCTATGGCAATGGCTGTAAAGAAATCGCTTTTCGACTTAAAAAACAGCGACATGATATCTAAATCTGGGCGACGGCTGAGCGCCGCCATAATCCATATAAAGTAACTGCGTAACAACACTAACAACGTTAAATGAAACGCTACTGGGGTTCGATAAGCGCCGTGTTTATCCCAGTATTCTGGACCGTAGCGATTCATATTTGGTTCTTCTTATCGGCAATAATGCCAAGTACAAAAAACGCAGCTGTAAGTGTAAGCGCCAGCCATTTAACACCGAGTAGCAGTAGCAACTTACTTAAAAATGGAGTTACAAACACCACAAGTAAGCCCATGCCAAACCCTGTGACCAACACAAAGCAAAGCACGCGAATAATAAAGTGACGACGCGCGACAAAGCGCTTGGTCACTTTAATAATATCGTTTGCATACAAGGATATAAAGCACACCACCAGCAATAATGAAATATTGTAAAGGTGTGGTTGCAGCCAGCTGCCAATTGTTAAAGCAACTGACGACAATGCCTGCAATAGACTATCCATTGTGCTCACTTAAAAGTGCAATAAGGTCAGCCTCAGTTAACACATCAATGCCTAAGTCTTGGGCTTTGGTTAATTTTGAGCCTGCTTTTTCACCCGCAATCAGTGCATCTGTTTTAGCCGATACACTACCCGACACTTTTGCACCTAACGCTTGTAAACGTGCTTTTGCATCATTACGATTAAGCTCACTCAATGTGCCGGTCAGTACGTAAGTTAAGCCAGCTAATGGCTGCGCATCGGCGCTCGGCGCTGTTAATTCTGGCCAGTGAATACCTTGCTCAACTAACGCATTTACAACTGCCATATTGTGCTCTTCGCTAAAGAAGCCACGTACATGCTTAGCAACGATCTCACCTACGTCACTTACTTCAGTTAACGCATCAACGCTTGCTTGAGTGATTTTTTCTAGCGTTAAAAAGTGGTTTGCTAAGTTTTGCGCGGTTGCTTCACCCACTTCACGAATACCTAACGAATATAGGAATTTAGCTAAGGTTGTTTGTTTCGCATCTTGTAGTGCATTAACTAAGTTCTTAGCAGATTTAGGGCCCATTCGCTCTAGTGATTCAAAATGCCCTTGTTTAAGGATAAATAAATCAGCAGGCGTTTTGATAAGCTCACGATCAACAAGTTGATCAACAATTTTGTCGCCCAAGCCATCAACATCAAGTGCTTTACGTGACGCAAAATGTTTAATTGCTTGCTTACGCTGCGCTTGGCACACTAAACCACCAGTACAACGGGCAACCGCTTCACCTTCAATGCGCTCCACATGTGAGTCACAAATTGGGCAGGTAGCAGGAAATTCAATGTCTTTAGCATCGTCTGGACGACGCTCAAGGACAACTTGGGTAATTTGTGGAATAACATCACCTGCACGGCGAATAATCACGGTATCGCCAATTTTAACGCCTAAACGGGCAATTTCATCGCCATTATGAAGCGTTGCATTAGATACCGTTACGCCACCTACAAATACTGGCTCTAATCGTGCTACAGGGGTTATTGCACCTGTGCGCCCTACCTGAAACTCAACATCAAGTAATTGGGTGATTTCTTCTTGTGCCGGGAATTTAAAAGCAATTGCCCAGCGTGGTGCTCGTGCCACAAAGCCTAAACGCTCTTGTCGTTTTTTGTCGTTTACTTTAATAACCACACCGTCAATTTCGTAGGCTAGGCTACTTCGACGCGTCAAGATATCTTGGTAATAATCAAGTGCAGCTTGCTGACCTTCAACGAGCTTTGTTTCTGGGCAAAGTGGTAAACCCCAATCGGTAAGTTTAGCAAGCTGTTGGTAATGATCTTCTGGTAACTGCCCATCGGCAACAAGCCCAGTGCTGTAGGCATAAAACATCAGTGGACGTTTTGCTGTTACTTTAGAGTCAAGCTGTCGTAAGCTACCGGCAGCAGCATTACGTGGGTTAACAAAGACTTTGTCGCCACGTTTTTCGGCTTCACTGTTTAGTTTGGCAAAACCAGCGCTGTCCATAAATACTTCACCGCGCACTTCAAGCTCTGCTGGGAAGTCATCGCCACGTAACTTAAGCGGCACATTACGAATTGTTTTCACGTTTTGAGTGATGTTTTCACCTACCATACCATCGCCACGGGTAGCAGCTTGGACCAAAACACCATCACGATAAATAATTGATACCGCTAAACCATCAAGCTTAGGCTCACAACAAAAAGTCAGCTCATTGTTATCCATTAAACGCTCTTTGATACGGCGGTTAAAGGCGGCAAACTCTTCTTCTGAAAAGGCATTATCAAGTGACAGCATTGGCACTTGGTGAGTGACTTGCTCAAACTTATCAAGTGCAGCGCCACCGACTTTTTGGCTTGGTGAGTCAGGGCTTTGAAACTCAGGATTAGCTTGCTCAAGGGCGCTTAATTCACGCATTAAACGGTCATATTCAGCATCAGGAATGCTTGGTGCATCCAGCACATAGTAATTATGGTTATGCTCTTCTAACTGGGCACGAAGTTGGCTAATTTGCTCAAAGATAGGGCTGGACATGAAAACCTCAAAAATCTACATAAAAAAGCCACTTAGACGACTTAACGCCAAGTGGCCTAACACTTATCATTTATACGAACGTTTAAGCTGAAAAGCTGCGAACTTTCTCAACATACTCACGAACGCTTTCAACCGTCATTTCTTCACGGTTGCTATCTAAAATCGTTGCACCAAATTCATCAGCTAGCTTTTTAGCTGCACTGTGCAACATGTTGAATGCACTTAGACCGTCGCCATCACATGGTAAGGTCATAAATAAGCTAACACCTGCCGTACTAAACTGTTCCATATTATCAATATCGAACGTGCCTGGGTTGTACATATTCACTAAACGGAATAACACCGGGCCTGTGCCTGCTGGGTCTAAGTGACGATTAAAGAAACCTTCTTCAGAATACTTAAAGCCTAACATATTAACAGCTGGCAATAATTGGCTGCCATCCATTGTTAAACCTTCTGGCATTTGTAAATGCACAATAATGAAATCGGTTGGAGCTTGTGCATCTGCTGGCTCTTCTTCAACTTCTTGTTGCTCAGCTTCAGGCTCTTCAACAACCTGTTCTGAAACAGACGGCTCGTCGTGACTTTCTGCTGAAAAGCTTAAATCACCAAACTCTGGCTCATCACGCTCCTGCGGTTTTACAGTCGCAGGCTCTTGAACCTCGCTGGTTGTTTCGTTCGGTTCAACCCGCTCTACTGAAGGCGTATCTGGGCTGTCCTTTTTACGCACCGACCATAAGCCGTGAATTAATAAACCACCAATGACAAATACACTGATTACGATTAAAGCCCATCTTAATTCTTCGGCCATCCCCTCACCTTTATTATTTGATATGCCTAAATTTTATGCATGTGCCATTTGCACAGCTTGTTCTATATCTACAGCGACCATACGTGATACACCTGGTTCCGCCATAGTTACACCGGTCAATCTGCCTGCCATTTCCATAGCAATCTTGTTATGACTGATATAAATAAATTGTACTGATTGTGACATCTCTTCTACCAAACGGCAAAAACGACCCACGTTCGCATCATCCAATGGCGCATCCACTTCATCTAGCATACAGAATGGAGCTGGATTGAGCCTGAATATTGAAAACACCAATGATAATGCGGTCAGCGCTTTTTCTCCACCACTAAGCAGGTGAATTGTCGAATTTTTCTTGCCTGGTGGCCTTGCCATGATGCTCACCCCACTTTCAAGTAGATCATCACTGGTCAATTCAAGGTAAGCACTACCGCCACCAAACACTTTTGGGAATAACTCCCCAAAGTCTGTATTTACTTGTTCAAAGGTCGCCTTGAAACGATTTTTTGTTTCTCGGTCTATTTTTTGAATCGCCCCTTCAAGGGTATTTAATGCTTGTGTTAAGTCATCAAGCTGCTGATTTAAATAATCGCTGCGCTGTTTAGCCTGCTCAAACTCATCTATTGCCGCTAAGTTCACCGCGCCAAGTTCATTTAATGCTTGCGTGGTTTTTGTAAGCCTCGTTTGCATGCTATTTAAATTGGCATTGTCAGGCAGTTCTTCAAGTACTGTTTTTAAATTTTGTTCCAGTTCTTCAAGTGGCTCTAACGCAGCTTGCGCCTTCACGATTAAACTTTGCTCATCCAGCGCTAATGCTTGCAACTGCTCTTGTAACGTCACCAACTCAGATTGCGATGATTTCAACGCTGTTTGCTTATCAGCAAGCTCCTTTTTAGCTTGACTCAAGGCCGCTTGCAAGTTTTTCAGCTCAACGTCACTTTGTTGATGCTTTTCAAGCAATAGCATAATTTGCTCTGCTACTTCTTCAAGCGGGATCACTAATTCTTCTAGTTGCTCGTTGAGCTCTAATACAGCTTCACTGGCAGCACTTTGTGCGGCATTTGCATGCTGTAGTTTGGTTTCGCTAAGTTGACATTCACTGCGAGCTTTTTGTTCAGCCAAATTTGCTTGATGTGCTTGCGTTTTATATTGCTCAAGCATAGAAGCCACTTGGCGATAGCGGTTATTTGTCTCACCTTGTTGGTGTTTTGCTTGCTCTAACTCAGTTTCAAGTTCTAATTGCTGCTCTAGCAGTTGTTCTAGTAAACACTGCTGAGTTTGTTGCTGTTCGTCAGCATTTTGCTTTTGCTCAGCCAGTAAGGTTTGACGCTGTTGCAACTTAATAAGCTGGTTTTGCCACTGGGTTTGCTGCTCTAATAGCATATCGCGTCGAGTGCTGGCCGATGCAATCTGCTGAGCTGCTTGGTGAATTCGTTCTCTGTATTGCTCTTTGTCGGCGATAAGTGTTTTCTTGTGAGCTAGATGCTCATTTAGCAATTGCTGCTTAGTTTCTAATTGCTCGTTGAGTTCTTCATCTAACTGCTGAGCATCACTTAGCTGAGCATGCTTTAAAAGCAAAGAATTGTCGGCATCTTTATTGGCATCGGTATGAAAGTTACGACCATGCATACAGCCCTCTTCATCAATCACAGCCAGCCAATATGGATCCGCCAAAATAGCGTCATCAAAACAAGGTTGAAAAGCAAAGCGTGCTAATAAATCAGGGTAAGCACCCGATTCGATGTAATTTGCTAATGACTCTTTTGGTAACTTAGCATTATTAGTTACAGACCAAACACTGTTAGGCTCTTTATGTTGACTGACCTTTAGATGCTCAAGGCCAAGTAGGGCTTGTTCAATTAGCGGCTCAAAGCCAGAAGCCACCTTTAACTGCGCCAATAGAGAAACACTTTCGTTGTCGGTTTGCTCTGATAACAAAGAGTTAAGCGCAGCTATGCTGGCTCTATTTTCATTACTGTGCTGCTGAACCCGCTTTAAGTCCTGCTCTAAGTGCTGTTGCTCTTTATCCGCTTGTTCTAGATTTTGAGTGAGCTTATTCAGCGCACTTTGTTGCTGCGCAAGCTCTTTCGTCAGTGATTGAATTTGCTGTTGTTGCTCTGCAATTTGCGCTGCAACTGGAGTCGCTTCAAGTTCATTAATTTCAGCAGCAAGTTGTGCCTGCTGAGACTCAAGTTGCGCAACAGTCTGGGCAAAGTGAGCCTGTTGACTCTTTGCAACATTAATATCACTGCTATGAGCTTGGCTTTTCTGTAAGGTGCTTTGATATTGCTCATTGGCGCTTTGCGTTTGTTGCTGTTGCTGTGCAACTTGTTCTTCAACCTCTGCAACTTGCTCGGCGCACAGTAAACTTTGCTCAATCGCTTCTTGTAGCTGCTCTTGTAAAATGGCGGCTGAGGCGTGTTGCTCTTCTTGCAGCTCTTTATTTTGTAACTGCAGTTGTTGCTGTTTGATAAGGTTTTGGCTAAGTGTTTGCTGTTGCTGCTTTAAGCTGATCTGTTGCTGCTCTTTGCGGGTTAAATCAGTATGAGTTTGATGCTGAGCCTGCTGTGCGTCTTGCAGTTTTTGCTGCTCAAGCTGTACCTGATTTTCAAGGCTTGCTAAAACATCATCGTGGCCAGAATGCGCTTCTTTAAAGAACTTGACTTGTTCTTTAAGTTTATTGATTTGCTCAGCTTTATCGATTTGTTGTTGGTGTAACTTCTGCCACTTTAAAACCGCAATTTGCCCTTTTAAGGTGCGCTCAGTGGCTTTTAGCTCTCGGTATTTTTTTGCATCGACTGATTGCACTGCAAGTTTATCGAGCTGTGTTTGCAACTCCTGCCTTACATCAAGCAATCGCTCAAGGTTTTCGCGGGTGCTTTTAATGCGGGTTTGCGTTTCACGACGACGCTCTTTGTATTTTGAAACCCCCGCTGCTTCTTCTAAAAAAACACGTAAATCAGCAGGTTTGCTCTCAATTAAACGCGAGATCATGCCCTGCTCAATAATTGCATAGCTGCGCGGGCCAAGACCTGTGCCTAAAAAGATATCGGTAATATCACGCTTACGGCATTTACTGCCATTTAGAAAATAAATTGACTGGCCATCTCGGGTCACTAAGCGCTTAATCGCCACTTGGTTTCGATCAGCAAAGGTATTCGGAAGATGGCCACTGGTGTTATCAAACACCAACTCAACAGAGGCTTGTGAAATAGGTTTTCGATTAGTTGAGCCGTTAAAAATAACATCGGTCATGGCATCGCCACGTAAGTTTTTAGCTGAGCTTTCACCGAGCACCCAACGCACTGCATCGATGACATTTGATTTGCCACAGCCGTTCGGGCCGACAACACACGTCATCTGATCAGGAAATGGGATCTTAGTGGGTTCAACAAACGATTTGAAACCCGCTAATTTTATGGTGCTTAAGCGCATCTAATTGTTTTACCGATTTTTATTGTTATTCTTCAATTTAACCCATTTTAGGGTAAAAGGTTAAGCGTGGCGCTTAAAATTATCTAAAATAATACCCGTTGCCACCGCTACATTAAGCGATTCTGCTTGGCCATAAGCCGGAATAGTGATTTTATCAGTAACTAAGCTTTCGCAATCAGTACGTATACCATGAGATTCACTGCCCATTAGTAATACGGCATCTTGTTTAAGAGCAGTTTTGTGGATGTTCTCACCTTCTAAAAATGCACCATACACAGGAAGATTTAAGCTTGGTAAGTAATTAGTTAAGTCAGTTTGTGAGACACACACGCGAGCAAATGAACCCATGGTTGCGCTAATGGTTTTCGGGTTATAAGCATCCGCACTATCTGTGCTGGTAACAATATGCTTAATACCATACCAATCAGCAACACGAATAATCGTTCCTAAATTCCCCGGATCCGACACGCCATCAAGGGCTAAAATAAGTCCCGATGTTGGTAATGCTTGCTGACTTGGCATATCAACAACAGCAATGGCTGCGTTGTTACTAACAAGCGTACTGGCTTTAGTTAGGCTGTCTTCATCTGCTTCAATGACTTGATGGGCTGCAAGCGCTGATTGGTGCGCAGAAATAAATGCAGGAGTCGCAAATATATGAGCAATACTTAACCCACTGTTTAGTAATTCAAGTACATTTTTTTCGCCTTGAACAAGGTACTGGTTATATTGCTTACGGTATTTCTTTTGACCTAATGCACGAATTAGTTTCAGTTGGTTTTTTGAAATCATAACAGCCTCATAAAATGATTCATTAGTATATCACCAAGGTCACAGATTCTGTACTCGAAAAACCAAGGGGGAAGTGCCAATTGCTTATTCAATCAGCACTTTTAAGAGACACTAGCTGATAAGAGGTATTAACTAATTTTTGTCAGCCACTCATTTAACCATGGCTCAGTTACAGGCCAAGGTTCAAAATCTTCACAGGCATCAATTTCTAAACGATGACCAACAGGTTTTGCCTGTAAATCGCGAAATAGCTCATCAAAGCTGCGACCTGCACCACAAAACGTATCGCCATAGCTGCGGTCGCCCATAGCAATAATGCCGTATTGCTTGCCTGTTAACATAGGAAATTGATCATTTAATTGGCTATATAAAGCGATTAAATTGTCAGGAATATCGCCCTGACCCGTCGTTGAAGTGATCACTAAAATATGTGACGCAGCCAGCATGTCATCGACCGTGCCATTTTCAACTAATTGCGCTTGATGCTCAGATTTTTCAATAACTTCAATAACTTGTTCACTTAAACGCTCAGCACCGCCGTAAACACTGCCGACAAAAATACTAATGGTTGCCATAATAATCCTTTTCTTCTGTTGGCCAGCCAAGTTGCTGGCAAATCGTTAACATTGCATCGCCTAAAGGCGCTCTAATTGTTATTGGTTGCTTGCTATAAGGGTGCACAAACTTTAATTCAGAGGCAAATAACATTAAACGACGAAGCTGAAAATGCTCTCTAAAAAATTGATTATGCTGATTATCACCATGATTTACATCACCAATAATTGGCAATGATAAATGTTTTAAATGACGACGAATTTGATGTTTGCGGCCAGTTTTTGGAAAACACTCCACCAGCGAGTAACGAACTGTTGGGTATTTACCAATTGGAATAGGCAAGCTTGCTTGGTGCAGGCAATGAAATTGCGTTTGTGCTTCTTGCGGTGCTTTATTTTGATCAGCAAACTTGTCAGCGATTTTATCAAGCTCTTCTTTTAAAGGTTTATCTAAGAAGATTGATTCGTTTAAAAAGCCTCTTACTAAAGCTAAATAACGCTTTTCAATTTGCCCATCAATAAATAACTGATTCATATCACGGGCTGCTTCTGAACTTAACGCAAACAGTAATACGCCTGAGGTTGGTCTATCTAAACGATGTACAGGAAACACGTGTTGACCAATTTGGTCACGCAGCATTTGCATCGCAAATTGGGTTTCGTGTTTGTCTAAAAACGAACGGTGAACCAATAAACCGGATGGCTTATCAATCGCAATGTAATTTTCATCGCGGTACAGAATCGTTAACTCGTCAAATTGTGGCTTAACACTCTCTTGCATCTTAGTCATCACTCAAAAGTTGATCGAGTTTTTGTAAAACGTTAATCACATCATTACCGCCGCTGTGTTGTGCCAGCATCATTTCAGCCATAGGCGCAATTGCAAAATTACGGGGTAAAGGCTGAGCGTGTGTGATTAAGGCATGCATTTTTTCAAGAAAAACAAATTGCAGCCATTGCTCAAAAGCCATGGTGTCATGACAAAACGGTACACTAGAATTGAGTGCACTTGGGTCAATCGGTGTTGTTTGCCAAAGTGAATGGCGTTGTAATGTGGATTCTAATTCGCGCAGCAGCGCCAAAGTCTGTTGATGCATTGTAAAACTCTTAATACCTTTGTGCTTAGTATACCCTGTTCCAAGGCGCCATGGTATGGCGTATAATTCGCGGCTGATATAGATTAATAATGGTAATTGAGATTTTATGACTGAGCAGATCGCCACATTAGGTCAACTTCTGGATGCAGCAGGCACCACTTGGCGTGCCTTCGATATTGGCAGACACATCACTAAATTAGACAAAAAACAATTTCTTGCCATTGAAGAAACAAAAATCCCTTACCCATACCCGCTTGCTGGTCATGCTTGGCTTGCTATTCAATTTTGGGATGTAAAAGCGTCTAAAGAACCTTATGTATGGTTTTTAAAATTCCCCCTAGATGAGCAAAGCCGTCTTGTAAGCGCAAGCCGCGATCATTTCGCAAATATGGTAATTGAAGCACTTGGTACAGAAATTACCGGTGAAAATGCCGAAGGCAAATTAGACAACAACCCGTATGTATTTACGCCAAACGCCAACAAGTTAGCGGCATTTAATGCACAGGTTAAATGTTTGCTTAAACAAAGTGCTTCACAGTATTACGAATATGCGCAGCTGTATTTTTCAGGCAAACTAGGATTTGATAATTGGCAAAGTGTTGCAGTACAAGGTATTGCAGACTTTGCGATGCGTTTAGATAACGACAACAATTTAGCAAATCTACAAGCCGCTTGGGGGCAATTACCAGTCGAAGTATTACAGCCGCTAAGTGCAATGCTTGAACATGTTGCAATCGAACCCGTGTTTGCAGAGCAATTGTTAGCCTATGGTTTAAACGCCATAGAAAATAAAGACGAGATCGCCCTTGTTGCAGCTCTTAGAAGCCTATCAAAAACACCAGCACAAGGTTTAACTGCGCAACTTGTTGATGCTGTATTACGCTCTGATATGAATACCCAGTCAGATGTACTATTAACGATTGCAGGGCGCTGTTTTAGCACACTTGAAGACCCAGAACGCTTACACGTGTTTATGGATTGCTGTGCACACCACACTGAAATTGAACAACTGTTTGTGAGTATTTTCACCGATTTAGTTGCAATTCCTAGTATTCGCCCTCACCTACTAGGTTTATTAAGAAAAGAAAATCGTAGCGAAACACTCGCTCGAGCAATTGGAAGGTTATTTTCGTAAATGGCAGGCTTGTGGACACTCATCATCATTGGCAGCATCATCTACTTTTTTTGGTTAAACAGAAAAGTGGCCGAAGCAGCTAATCTTCATGCACAAAGACAAATTGAGCAATTAAATGTGCAATTGATGAGTGTTGCTTGCAATAAGCGCCGACTTGGCATTTTAAAAAGCGGTAAACCAGGTATAAAAAGCGAATTTATTTTTGAGTTTTCAAGTGATGGACAAAACGTGTATCAAGGCGTTTTGATCATGGAAAACGAATTACTTAAAAGCGTAGTAATACCGCCGCATAAGATTTAAGTTGCGAGTTGCGAGTTGCGAGTTGCGAGTTGCGAGTTTTACAAAATAATTGCCTGTTTGAGAAGTGTAACCTCCACAAAGAACTAAGGCGTAGCTAATAGCCACGCCCCAATCTTGCTACTTCCATGATTAAGTATCCTTACTTATGCCGAAGCTGCCTTTTTATCTTTCCCCTGAACGGGTATACATCCGATACACCCACCATGCTACTTCATGTAACATTTAACACATCCTAGTGCCGTCCTCTTGCCGTCAATGGCTATCCACTTCGTTTTCCAAACGCTCCTTTAGCTTCCTGCTAAAATCATCCTTTGGTCAGTCCTTTTCAATCGCTCCGCGATTGTACTGCATCCTGGCAGTGTCCTCGTTCTTCCTTGCTTCCCTAGCTCTTGTCCCTTTGCTTCCTGCTAAGCATTTTGCTTTGTTGCCATAATCCTAATCCTTGGCATCAGTTCAATCGTTGAACCTGCGTCTTCTTGACATGATTAAGTTTAGAGAAATGCGGATATCTTGGTAGGTATAAAAAGTAATTTTTTCTAAGTCACAAAAATGACAAAAACAATAAATCCTTTAAAATCATTACAATAAGCAATTATGGGTACAAATTTAAAGGCATTAAACTGATAAAACGCACAGCAATGTAAGATTTATCTCACATTGCTATTTCCAAAACGTCCTTTTGTCAATTTGCTGCTTTGAACATCAAGTCACCTTCGACTTGGTTAAAGCTCAAGGCCTTGAACACTTCAAACCCTTCAGAGCTAAAGAATTCACGCTGTTCAGAGCGAGTAACAAATACGGCTAAACCACTTGCTTGATTGCTTGACTCAACTAAATCATCAAGCCCTCGTAGCAGATATCTGCCTAAACCTTGCCCCTGAAAATGTGGGTCAACGGCTATAAAGGCTAAAAACAGATAATGACCTTTACTCGAAAGCGCTTCGCGAATAGTGCGCTCTTTTTCTATAAGCTGATTGGTTTGCAAGTAACCCGCACTAAGCATCAGTTTTAAGCGCCAATGCCAGTATCGTTCAGCTTGTAGTTCACTTGCCGAATCGAATACACAGGCAATAGCCTTTAATCTGCTTTGTGAGTAAAGACCTATTAGAGGCTGCTTTTCTTGCCAGAAACTTGCTAGCTCTTCACGTACTAGAGCACGTAATTTAGTTTCATATTTACTTGGGTTATCTTGTTGAAAACCTAATACATTCTGAAGAACGGGATCATCATGATAGGCTTGATAAATAAGGCTTGCGGCAGTGCTGATATCTTCAGCACTAAGGTATTGCACACTTAAGGTTTCGGGTTCAGCAACTGTCAAAATACTCATCCTTTTATTTGTTTTATTATTTTCGTACTAGACTATAAGGTATATACCCAACAGCGATTAAAGACAAATTCAGCGTAAGTTAAACTGCGGTTCATCATCATTAAGTTCAAGCAGTAATAATTATCGCCATACACAAGGAGCAGAACTATGGATACGACAAAACATGATATTTCGACCCTATTTGCACAACTTGGTTTACCGAGCAAAGAAAGTGAAATAGATGCTTTTATAGCATCCCATCAACTGTCTGATACAACCCTATTGCAGGAAGCGCCTTTTTGGGATGAAGCTCAGCAACACTTTTTAGCAGAATCACTTGCAGAAGATGGTGCTTGGAGCGAGGTGATTGATGAATTAGACGCAAGGTTACGCCAGTAACGCCTGCGACCAAATTTACGAGCTTAAATAACATTCTTTTAGCTCGTAAATTAGGAAAGTAATTTCACTCCACATCTATTATTGCTACCATACGCGCGCACTGCAGCCCATATACTGCGGTGCTTTTTAGTCTTTATAAAAGAGTTTATACAAAAATGAATGCCGTTGTATTTGATGCAATTAAAACCCTTCTTGATGAAGGTAAAACCCCGACAGTTGCCTTAACTAAAAGTAAGCTAGCCCAACCAATGCCGATGCCTGTGATCATCGCTGCGGTTAGCCAATATAAAAACAATCCGGATTCAATTAATAATTTCATCAATAACCCGTCAAATGAACAACTGAGTACACCAAAAGAAAGTCAATTGGATCGTATTGAAGCTAAATTAGATAGGTTATTAGCACTGCTTGAGAAAAAATAATGTTTGTTGTCGATCTGACTTTTGATTGCTACCAAGATACTACCTTAGAGCTTGCTGAGCAGGCGATAAACCGCCTAGTGAATGCGCTTCGTTTTAACGGCCAAATTATTGGTGATGAATTTCCAACGGTTTTAAAAGATGGATTTTTCATTACTCGTGTAATGTGCCCAACTGAAAATGCGATGCATCCGCTCAACCATAGCCCGTTTGTAAAACATAGCATTGAGCAATTAAACACTGCAGGCTTACTGGCACCAAAAGTTAAAGTGGTCGGCCAAGACATTCACTCAAATGGCGCAGACATGTGTCATGATCCGTCGTGCTATATTTTGTATACCACGTACGTGCACACCTGTAGCCCGCTTTATTGTGGTGATGACTTTTTGCCTGTGCCGTTATTTCGCATTCCAGCAATTGCCAATGGCGATTACAAAACACTCATTAAATGGCAAGAAGACTGGCAAGCGTGCGATCAAATTCAGATCAATGGTGCAACCCGTTGTGAATTTCCTGCGCTTGAAGAGCTAACTAGCATCAAGAGTGACTTATACCGCCGTGGTCGTGATATCACGAAACGTATTAGTTTTCTAACCAAGAAGCCGGTTTATTATTATTTATACCGTGTAGGCGGCGTTGACAAAGAGTCAGAGCTTAAACGTCGCTGCCCAAGCTGCGATGGCGAGTGGAAATTACCAGAGCCATGGTTTGGCTTATTTGATTTTCGTTGTGAGCCCTGTGGCATTGTTTCGAATATCTCGTGGGACTTTCAATAGCTTAATTAAGGCAATAAATTAAAAAGCAATAACCAAATACACGAAAGGGGCAACCGCCCCTTTTTACTTATTGAATTTAAACCGTTACTTTGTCTAAAAACTCACTGATGCTATTCGCTAGCACATGATGTGGTTTTTTACCCACATACTCTAAGCAAACCTCACCGCTTTCGACTAATACAGTGATCAGCAGATCATCTTGCTCTGTAAGACCAATAAATACGGTTTCTGGCTGCTTTAGCTTGCGCTTCATTAACACGTGACCGGTAATATTTTGCTGTAAGCGGCTAAAATCATCTTCATTCCATGCTTGTAGCAGTTCAATGTGATGATCATCAATACTTAATAACAAATTACCCGCATAGACATGACCAAACAATGGGCTTAAATCTTCAGGAAACGATAACTCTAGTGCCTTGGCTAAGTCTTCTAAACTGCCAGCAGGTTGTTGTGGAACTGCACACCACTGAATAAGCCCCTGCTCATCTACTTCGCCCTGCTCACATGGACTTGGCCATGCTGTATCATGTTCAATAACAGGAAGCTTTCCTGTGCGTTCGAGGCATTTTTCACTAAATGCTTGATGTAACTTATCTAGTTTTGTAGAAACAGACATACTGCGAAACTCATTGGCTTTAGGTATAATGCCGCCATTGTAACTACAAAAGTGTAAAGATGACAGATTACAGCAACTCACCCGAACTGAAAAACAGTGTTCTTGGTAAAAGCACAGAGTATGTAGATACCTACACACCCAGTTTACTGTTTCCTATTGCCCGTAAATTAAACCGTGATGCATTAGGTATTAGCGAAGATAACTTACCGTTTAAAGGCCAAGATATTTGGACTGGCTATGAATTATCGTGGCTAAATAGCAAGGGTAAGCCAATGGTCGCTGTGGCAACGTTTGTATTTCCTTGTCAGAGCAGCCATATCATTGAGTCTAAGTCATTCAAACTGTACCTAAATAGCTTTAATCAAACACGTTTTGAGACGCTAGATGGCGTACATCAAGCGCTTAGCAAAGACTTGTCAGATGCAGTTAATGCACCGGTGGTCGTTACTTTATACCAAGCAGATGATTTCAATTGTTTGCCATTTTCAGCGTTACCGGGCGAATGTATTGATGATCTTGATATCGAAATCACCAGCTATGATATTGATGCAAGCTCACTTCGCCATAATGGTGATGAGATTGTCTCAGAAACCCTACACAGTCACTTACTAAAATCGAACTGTTTGATCACCTCACAGCCTGATTGGGCGAGTGTGATTATTCGTTATAAAGGCCAAGCGATTTGCCATGAAGCCTTATTAAAATATTTAATTTCATTTCGAACTCACAACGAATTTCATGAGCAATGTGTAGAGCGTATTTACTGCGATTTAATGCAGCAGTTAAACCTTGAAGAGTTAGAAGTGTATGCCCGTTATACACGCCGTGGTGGTTTAGATATCAACCCTTATCGCTCAACGAACCAAGATGAAACACCCTTCAAGGTAAAAATTAATCGCCAATAACTTTGGTGACAATAAAAAACCGAGTTGTGAACTCGGCTTTTTATTGTCTGAAGATTCGTTACAGATAATTACTCGTCTTTAAAAATACCCACATAAGTTGGTGATGTATTTGATTTACTCGCACGGTACATACCAGCGGTGTTAAACGGCAAGCTAATGTTACCTTTAGCATCAATAATGATCACACCGCCTGTGCCCCCTATAGGCATTAATACATCGTGGATCACTTCGTTCCCCGCTTCTACAATAGTTTTACCTTGGTATTTTACGCGAGCACAAATATCAGCTGCCACATTGTAGCGAATAAAGTACTCGCCATGCCCTGTTGCAGATACTGCACATGATTCGTTTTCAGCAAAGGTCCCCGCACCAATCACTGGTGAGTCACCTACACGACCAAAACGTTTTGCTGTCATACCACCTGTAGAAGTACCTGCAGCGATATTACCGTTTTTATCAAGTGCAACTGCACCGACAGTGCCCATTTTGTAATTAACCGGCAGGGCTTTGTGTGCAGCTTGGTAGTCTTTGCTAGTTACTTTTTGTTTATCGAGCTTTTCTTTTGCTTTTAATAACGCTTTATAACGGTGCTCAGTATCAAATAGGTTGTTTTCAACCAGCGGCATACCTTGAGTTTTTGCAAACTCTTCAGCACCTTGGCCGCTGAGCATAACATGCACTGATTTTTCCATCACTAAGCGCGCCAAGTTAATTGGGTTTTCAATGTGTTTAACCCCAGCAACAGCTCCAGCTTGGCGTGTACGACCATCCATAATCGATGCGTCAAGCTCATGTGCACCGTCATAAGTATATACAGCACCGCGACCAGCGTTGAAATACGGCGAGTTCTCCAGCACATTAATTGCCGCAGTGATAGCATCTAGGCTCTCACCACCCTTTTCAAGCACGGCATAGCCTGTTTCAACGGCTTCTTTTAGTTTTGCACGGTAAGCTTTTTCTTGCTCTGGCGTGAAGCGGCTCTTTTCAATTGTTCCTGCACCACCATGAATGGCGATAGCAAAAGGTTGATCACTACTGTGGCTTAAAGTACTAAATGATAATGCGCTAAGGGCAATGGCTGAGGTGAGTAATGTTTTTAACATAGGGGCACTTATATTTATTTTATTTTAGTTTGTAAGCCCAATGTGAATAATTCGGCGCTGCATTTCAAGCTTTAACCGACGAAAGAAACAAAAAAAGCGCCTAATGGCCAATGCCAGTCAGTTAAGCTGACTGGCATTTCTTTTTTTATGTGGGTACTTTGATGGCTTAGGCTTTATCGCTCTTG